>NZ_BRCX01000001.1:0-1847604 GCF_023708025.1 Planococcus sp. NCCP-2050
GGACAGTTATTTCACAGCTTGTTTGCAAACTTTATCCACAGGCTGTGGTTTTGTGTATGATATACTTAAAAAATATTTTACATATAAAGGAGAAGAGCTATTGGAACACTTAGACGAATTATGGTCAAGTGTCTTAGCCCAAGTTGAAACTAAAATCTCCAAACCGAGTTTTGAAACTTGGTTGAAATCGACAAAACTTTTATCTTATCAGAATGAGACAGTCACAATTTCAGCGCCTAATTCGTTTGCACGTGATTGGTTGGAAAACCATTACGTGCATTTAATTACTGGAATATTATCAGACCTTACTGGTGACGATCTGCTGATAAAATTTGTCGTGCCCAAAGATCAAGATATGGATGATTTTCAACTTCCTGCACCTCGCGTTAAACCCGGTCAGAATGAGCATCAGGAATTTCTTCCTGGTATGTTGAATCCAAAATACACATTCGATACGTTTGTCATTGGATCCGGCAACCGCTTTGCTCATGCTGCATCACTCGCCGTGGCCGAAGCGCCGGCGAAAGCGTATAATCCGCTGTTTATCTATGGGGGAGTAGGTCTAGGCAAGACACATTTAATGCATGCAATCGGACATTACGTCCTCGAACACAACCCGGATGCCAAAGTGGTTTATTTGTCATCTGAAAAATTCACGAATGAGTTCATCAACTCGATCCGTGATAACCAGACCGTAGATTTCCGCAATAAATACCGGAGCGTCGATATTCTTTTGATCGATGATATTCAATTCTTGGCAGGCAAAGAGCAAACACAAGAAGAATTCTTCCATACTTTCAACACGCTCCACGAAGAATCGAAGCAAATTATCATCTCAAGTGACCGGCCTCCAAAAGAAATTCCAACTTTGGAAGATCGCCTGAGATCCCGCTTTGAATGGGGACTTATTACAGATATCACACCTCCGGATCTGGAGACGCGGATTGCGATTCTTCGCAAAAAAGCGAAAGCCGACGGTTTGGACATTCCAAACGACGTCATGACGTATATCGCTAATTCGATCGACTCGAATATCCGTGAACTTGAAGGGGCTTTAATCCGCGTAGTCGCTTACTCTTCCTTGATCAATCGGGATATGAGTGCTGAACTTGCGGCTGAAGCATTAAAAGACATCATGCCGAATTCGAAACCGAAAGTCATCACGATTTTGGACATCCAGAATGCTGTCGGCAGCCAGTTCAATGTGAAATTAGAAGATTTTAAAACGAAGCGCCGGACAAAAGATATTGCCTATCCACGTCAAGTCGCCATGTATTTATCAAGGGAAATGACAGATTTTTCTCTGCCTAAAATCGGAGAAGAATTCGGTGGACGAGATCATACAACGGTGATTCATGCACATGAAAAGATTTCAACAATGCTGAAAGACAATCAGCAGCTCCAGCAAGATGTAAAAGATATCAGAAGCGCGCTAGGCAAAGGGTGATTCGCTTGTGGATAACCCGATAAGTTACAAAGCAGTTTATGCACATTCTATCTACATGTGGATAAACTGCTTTTATTCACTATTTCAGGGTTATCCACATATTCACAGCCCCTACTACTATTATTACTTTAAAGATCTAAATAAAATATATATATAAGCGAGGTTCCATAATGAAATTTGAGATAAAGCGTGAACGTTTAGTCGAAGGTTTAAATGATGTAATGAAAGCAGTCAGTTCAAAAACAACGATTCCGATTTTGACAGGGATCAAAATGGATGTCTCATCAGAAGGAATGCGTTTGACAGGAAGTGATTCAGACATCACGATCCAAACGTTTATTCCAGCAGAAGAAGATGGCGAGCAGATCATTGGAGTTTCTCAAGGAGGAAGCATTGTTCTTCAAGCGAAGGTATTCGGTGAAATCATCCGGAAGCTGCCAACGAATGAAGTAGAAGTGGAGATTACAGGAAATTTCCAAACGCATATCCGTTCTGGTAAATCCGAATTCCACTTAATCGGCTTGGATGCGATGGATTATCCACAATTACCGGATATTCAAGACGACCGTCTGTTTTCAATTCCTGCAGATCTGTTGAAAACCATCAACAGAGAAACCGTTTTTGCAGTTTCAAGTTCTGAAACTCGCCCAGTGTTAACTGGTGTCCATTGGGAAGTGAAAGACGGAGAATTGGTATGTGTAGCAACTGACAGCCACCGTTTGGCACGCCGCAAAACCAAATTAGAAACGCTTCCGGAAGGTGAATACAGTGTCGTCATTCCCGGCAAGAGCTTAAATGAGTTGAACAAAATTCTTGATGATACGTCAGAACCGGTTGAGATCGTTATGACAAACCAGCAAGTCCTGTTCAAATCCAAACATATTTTATTTTTCTCACGTTTATTAGAAGGAAATTATCCGGATACTTCACGCCTGATTCCTTCTGAATACAAAACGGAAGTTGTCGTAAATGGACGTTCGCTATTGCAAGCGATTGACCGTGCTTCTTTATTGGCACGCGAAGAGCGCAATAATGTGGTCCGTTTCTCTACCAACGCTGGCAATGAAGTGGAAGTTTCTTCTAATTCACCAGAAGTAGGGAAAGTTGAAGAGCAGCTTCAAGCGCAAAGCATTGAAGGGGAAGAGTTGAAAATCTCATTCAGTGCGAAATTCATGATGGATGCCTTGAAAGCGATCGATGGACAAGATGTCTTGATCCAATTCACTGGAGCAATGCGTCCATTTATTTTGAAGTCGGCATTAGACGACTCAATTTTGCAGCTGATTCTTCCTGTCCGGACCTACTAAAATTGAAAAGCACCCTCGAGGATAGCCATATAGGCTATCCTTTTTACTTTTTACCCTATTTAGGGTAAAATAGAGGGATAGACTACGAATCGAAGGATGAGTGCATTTTGAAGGAAATAGGAATCGAAACAGAATACATCACATTAGGCCAATTATTGAAAATGACCGATACAATCAGTTCGGGTGGAATGGCGAAATGGTTTTTAAGTGAACATGAAGTGTTTGTGAACGGCGAAGCGGAAGATCGCAGAGGCCGGAAACTTCGTCCAGAAGATACTGTGGCAATTCCGGAAGTTGGGGAGTTTCGTATCGTTGTTGCTGAAGGCATGAGCTTCGATGCGGATTGACCGTCTCGAACTGTTAAATTACCGCAACTATGAAAGCCTGGATTTGTCGTTTTCACCGGAGATCAATGTATTCATCGGTGAAAACGCCCAAGGCAAAACCAATATTATGGAATCGCTGTATGTTTTATCCATGGCAAAATCTCACCGTACGTCAAATGACAAAGAATTGATACGCTGGGACGCCGAATATGGTAAAATAAAGGCTGATGTGCACCGTAAATACGGTAAATTGCCTTTAGAAATAACTTTGTCAAAAAAAGGCAAAAAGGCGAAAGTCAATCATTTAGAGCAGCGGCGGCTTAGTGATTATATCGGTCAGTTGAATGTGGTCATGTTTGCTCCTGAAGATCTCAATTTGGTCAAAGGCAGCCCTCAAGTACGGCGGCGATTCATCGATATGGAAATTGGCCAGATTTCTCCTGTCTATTTGCATGATCTATTGATTTATCAAAAGCTTTTAAAGCAAAGAAATCATATTTTAAAGCAGCATTACGGCAAACAATCGATTAACGATGTGATGTTTGACGTTTATACAGAGCAGTTTATTGAAGCTGCCGTTAAAATCATCCGAAAAAGGTATCAGTTCATGGATTTATTGCAAAAATGGGCAGAACCGATCCATCACGGCATTTCCCGCGGGTTGGAACAACTTCAAATCCGCTATCAACCGATCAGCGGTTTAAAGCCCGAATGGACGCCTGAAGAGATGGCGTCTTTTTTAGAGCAGAAACTGGCAGAATTACGGAAACGGGAAATCGAACGCGGTTCAACGCTTGTCGGTCCGCACCGGGATGAATTGCAGTTTTTTGTAAATGGCTATGATGTCCAGACCTACGGTTCTCAAGGCCAACAGCGCACAACAGCGTTGTCGCTGAAACTTGCAGAAATCGAATTGATTAAACAAGAAGTCGGCGAGGCTCCTGTCCTTTTATTGGATGATGTGTTATCGGAGCTCGATGATTATCGGCAATCCCATTTATTGAATACCATCAAAGGGTCGGTCCAAACTTTTGTAACCACTACCAGCGTTGAAGGCATCCATCATGAAACGATCCAGAATGCCTTGCTTTTTGAAGTATCGAAAGGAACCGTTAAGGAGTGAACGCTCATTTACATTTCAATCAGTAAAGAGCAAAGCATCCGTATGAAGGAAATCATCGCTGTCATTCATTATGAAAATTACGTGCCGGCTGCTTTTGTGCGGCTGCTCGTGCCTATAGAACATGTAAAGTCTTATGTGGTTACCGACGAATTCGTCTATGGTTCGCCTTTGAAGGCGCAAGCAATTGTTAAGCATCTTAATGAACAAATTTATAGCAAGCCAATTTGGAAATAGAATGTTGTAGGGAAGAGCAGGTGAACGGAATGGCAATGGAAGAAAATGAACTTAAACAATCTTATGATGCAAATCAGATTCAAGTTCTTGAAGGATTAGAAGCTGTCCGCAAAAGACCCGGAATGTATATCGGTTCGACAAGTTCAAAAGGGCTTCACCATTTGGTTTGGGAGATCGTGGACAATAGTATAGACGAAGCACTGGCTGGCTATTGCGACGAAATCCAAGTGACAATCGAAAAGGACAACTGGATCCGTGTAGAAGACAATGGGCGCGGAATCCCTGTCGGTATGCAAGAAAAAATGGGCCGTCCGGCAGTAGAAGTCATTATGACGGTCTTGCACGCAGGCGGTAAATTCGGCGGCGGCGGATACAAGGTATCCGGCGGACTTCATGGTGTTGGGGCTTCAGTCGTCAACGCTTTATCTGAAGTTACTGAGGTTTATGTCAACCTTGACCAAAAAAAGCATTATATAAAGTTTGAACGAGGCGCGGTTACGGAAGAACTAAAAGTAATCGGCGAATCTACCCATACTGGAACAACAATCCGCTTTAAAGCAGATGCAGAAATTTTCAAGGAAACGACTGTCTATGAATTTGATATTCTGGATCATCGTTTGCGCGAACTTGCCTATTTGAATCGCGGTTTACGGATTGTAATCCGGGACGAGCGCGAAGGCGAAGAAAAAGAAAAGGTTTATCATTTCGAAGGCGGTATCAAATCGTATGTCGAACATCTGAACAAAACAAAAGATCCGCTTCATGAAGAAGCGATTTTTGTGGAGTCTGAAAAAGACGGCATTTCTATTGAAGTAGCGATGCAATACAACGCCGGATACGCAGCGAATATCTTTTCATTCGCTAATAACATCAATACACATGAAGGCGGAACGCATGAATCCGGTTTTAAAACTGCTTTGACGCGTGTGATCAACGATTACGGCCGCAAAAATGGCATGTTGAAAGAACAGGATCCGAATTTAACAGGAGATGACGTACGTGAAGGACTGACAGCGATCATTTCTGTTAAACACCCAGATCCGCAATTTGAAGGGCAAACGAAAACAAAACTTGGCAATACGGAAGTCAGTCCAATCGTCAATAACTTGTTCTCAGCTGGTTTTGAGCGCTTCCTTTTGGAAAATCCATCTGTTTCACGCAAAATCGTGGAAAAAGGGATCATGGCTTCCCATGCCCGCATGGCGGCTAAAAAAGCACGTGAATTCACGCGCCGCAAATCGGTCCTTGAAGTATCCAGCTTGCCGGGTAAATTGGCTGACTGTTCTTCACGCGATCCAAAAATCAGTGAAATCTATATCGTAGAGGGCGATTCGGCAGGCGGATCGGCAAAATCAGGACGCGACCGTCATTTCCAAGCGATTTTGCCTCTGCGCGGAAAGATTCTTAACGTTGAAAAAGCACGCCTCGACAGAATCCTGACAAATGCTGAAATTCGCAATATCATCACAGCACTTGGGACAGGAATCGGCGAAGAGTTCAATTTGGATAAAGCCCGCTACCACAAAGTCGTCATCATGACAGATGCCGATGTTGATGGGGCCCATATCCGCACATTGCTGCTGACGTTCTTCTTCCGTTATATGCGCCCATTGCTTGAAGCTGGCTATATTTATATCGCGCAGCCGCCTTTATTCCAAATTAAGCAAGGCAAGCATGTGGAATACGTTTATACCGATGCCCAGTTGAAGACGGCGCTTGAGAATCTATCGAGCACACCGAAACCGAATGTCCAGCGCTATAAAGGACTTGGGGAAATGAATGCAACCCAGCTATGGGATACCACAATGGATCCGGATGTCCGTACATTGCTTCAAGTTACGTTGACGGATGCAATGGTGGCAGATGAAACTTTCCATATTCTAATGGGCGATGATGTTGAACCACGCCGGAACTTTATCGAAGAAAACGCGAAATACGTTAAAAATCTGGACGTTTAAGTGATGTAGAGTTGAGAGGAGGCTGCGGATATGGCTGAACGGCCTAGCAGTGGTGTTGAAGAAATAAATATAAGCACGGAAATGCGGACTTCATTCTTGGATTATGCAATGAGTGTCATCGTTTCCCGCGCTTTACCGGATGTGCGAGATGGGCTAAAACCTGTTCATCGCCGCATCCTTTATGCAATGCATGATTTAGGGATTACATCAGACAAAGCCTATAAAAAATCAGCGCGTATCGTCGGAGATGTTATTGGTAAATACCATCCCCATGGGGATACGGCTGTTTACGAAACCATGGTACGGATGGCGCAGGATTTCAGTTATCGTTATATGCTGGTAGACGGCCACGGAAACTTCGGATCGGTGGACGGGGATGCAGCAGCAGCCATGCGTTACACTGAGTCAAAGATGTCAAAAATTTCCATGGAATTATTGCGTGACTTGAATAAGAATACGATTGATTATCGCGACAACTACGACGGTCAAGAAAAAGAACCGATTGTTTTACCGAGCCGATTCCCGAATTTATTGGTGAACGGAACTTCGGGGATTGCCGTCGGGATGGCAACCAATATTCCGCCGCATCACTTGGGCGAAACTATTGATGGCGTGTTGGCATTGGCTGAAAATCCAGCCGTTACAACGGAAGAATTGATGGAATTCATCCCAGGGCCGGATTTCCCGACTGGCGGGATTATTCTAGGGCGAAGCGGAATCCGCCGAGCTTATGAAACAGGCCGCGGCTCGATCATGATCCGTTCTGTTATCGATATTGAAACAAAAGCGAACGGCAAAGAAGTCATTATTGTAAACGAACTTCCTTACCAGGTGAATAAAGCCCGCTTAATCGAAAAAATTGCAGAACTTGTGCGTGACAAGAAAATTGACGGCATTACGGATTTACGCGATGAATCTGACCGCAACGGAATGCGCATCGTCATCGAAGTCCGCCGAGATGCAAGTGCAAGTGTGCTATTGAACAATCTGTACAAACAGACTGCGATGCAAACAAGCTTCGGGATCAATATGCTGGCCCTTGTCGATGGCCATCCGAAAGTTCTTGGATTGAAAGAAGTTCTTTATCATTACTTAGAACATCAGAAAGTCGTCATCCGCCGCAGAACTCAATTTGATTTGACGAAAGCGGAAGACCGCGCACATATCCTTGAAGGTTTGCGTATTGCGTTAGACCATATCGACGCCATCATTGCATTGATCCGTGGATCACAAACTACGGAAGAAGCCCGCAATGGCTTGATGAGCAACTTCAATTTATCTGAGCGCCAATCTCAAGCGATCTTAGACATGCGTTTGCAGCGTTTAACGGGACTCGAGCGCGATAAAATTGAAGAAGAATATCTAGGATTGGTAAAACTGATCGATGAGCTTCGTGAAATCTTGGCGAATGAACATCGCATCCTTGAAATCATCCGCGAAGAATTGCTCGAAGTGAAAGAGCGCTTCAGCGATAAACGCAGAACCGAAATCACTTCAGGCGGAACAGAAATGTTTGAAGATGAAGATTTGATCCCTCGGGAAGATTCCGTTTTAACACTGACTCACAATGGGTATATTAAACGGTTGCCTGCGAACACCTACCGCAGCCAAAAACGCGGCGGCCGCGGCGTACAAGGAATGGGAACCAACGAAGATGACTTTGTTGAACACCTTCTATATACATCTACCCACGACACCATCTTATTCTTTACCAATAAAGGGAAAGTTTATCGTAAGAAGGGATATCATATTCCAGAATACGGACGGACAGCTAAAGGCCTTCCTCTAGTAAACTTGTTGGAAATCGAGAAGAACGAGAAAGTTACAGCGGTGATCCGAGTAGAAGAATTTAAGGAAGATGCATTCTTCTTCTTTACTACACGTGAAGGCGTGAGCAAACGGACGCCGGTTTCGAATTACGCAAACATCCGTCAAAACGGTTTGATTGCCATCAGCTTGCGTGAAGAAGATGAGTTGATTTCGGTTAAACTGACAGACGGATCCAAAGAGATTGTCATTGGTACGCGCGATGGCGCCTTAATCCGATTCCCTGAAACAGATATTCGCAGCATGGGACGGACTGCAAGCGGCGTACGGGGCATCCGTTTACGCGAAGGCGACAATGTAGTCGGCATGGAGATTCTTGAGCCAGGCGATAACATTCTTGTCATTACGGAAAAAGGATACGGGAAACAAACGAAAGAAGCGGAGTACCGTGTTCAATCCAGAGGCGGCATGGGAATCAAAACTTGCCAAATCACCGATAAGAATGGCCCATTGGTTGCTGTTCGTACCGTGAATGGCACGGAAGATATCATGCTTATTACGATCAACGGCATTTTGATCCGTATGGATGTGAATGATATCTCTACCACTGGAAGAAGCACTCAAGGCGTCCGGTTGATTCGCTTGTCTGAAGACGAAACCGTTGCTACTGTTGCTAAAGTGAAGAAAGATATCGATCTGCCCGAAGAATCCGAGAATCCAGATGAAAATATCGAGGCAACTTTGATTGAAGAAAGCGCTGAAGCGGATGTGTATACAGAAGCGGACGATGTAGTAGCTGATGAGAATATTGAAGTTGAAGAAGTAATAGAAGAAGACGAAGAGTAATTTTTATCCCACTGGATTGCCAGTGGGATTTTTTCTTGGCTAAAATTAAACCAATGAAACTGTTTAGCAGCTGCAAGATAATGAAGAAATGAAAAGAGGCATTCATAAGTTTGTTCTTAATAAAGAGTGGGCGAACAATTTGTTGCTTGCTGATCGGTAACTAGAGCGGGTTCTATTAGTAGAAGTTTCCTTGGAGAAAAAGATTTTACTCTTTGCAGAAGTTTTTTCTCAAAACTATTGACTATTGCTGGTTTACTTGGTATATTAATAAGCGTCCTCAAAACAACTTGATTGAAACGGAATTATAAATTTTATAAAACTGTTGACATCGAATTTGAATTGAGCTATACTAATAAAGTTGCTGAGAAAAAGCAACGACAACATGAACCTTGAAAACTGAACAGCAAAACGTCAACAATATCGGCAACGGACCTTCGGGTCCCGCGCCACAAACTACTGATCAGGCTTAGCCAGATCAAAGCGAATCGTGCGTCTTTTCGGAGACGGCGATACGCCAGCATTGAGCAATCAATACTACTCTATAATGGAGAGTTTGATCCTGGCTCAGGACGAACGCTGGCGGCGTGCCTAATACATGCAAGTCGAGCGGAACACTTGGAGCTTGCTCCAAGCGTTTAGCGGCGGACGGGTGAGTAACACGTGGGCAACCTGCCCTGCAGATCGGGATAACTCCGGGAAACCGGTGCTAATACCGAATAGTTTGAGGCCTCTCCTGAGGCTTCACGGAAAGACGGTTTCGTTCGGTTTCCAAAACTTCGGACGTGCCCGCGCGAAAATATTACTGACACACAAGTACAAGAAGTTGGGAGTTCACGTAGGTTAGGGTGAGGAGAAATTCATCTCACCCCAACATTTGACGGAGAACCTTTTTAACAGTGCCAGAGGTATGCCTGCCGAAGTTAACCGTCCGCTTCCGCTTTTCTATATTTGTAAGCGCATTCCTTCGTGTTTCAAAATTATTCATTTATAATGTAATTAGCTACAAAAAATGAAACCTTTTCTCTTTTGGTCCGTATAAAAGGTAGCAGTAAAACGAAAGGAGAGATTCGTTTGCATCCGTTTAGGATTTTTTCTGCACTTATGATTCTATTTGCGTTGTCAGTACTTCTCATGCCTAATGCATTGGCGGCAGAATCTGCTGAAGCGAGCGGAACATTCGGCAGCCAATTGATAGAATTCATCACTCATCCGATTGTGGTGCCGGTCCTGTTGTCTATTGCAGCGCTTGGCATTCTTCTGGAAATGTTTACTCCGGGTATGGGCGTACCGGGATTGATCGGGTTTACCGCGTTGGCCGTTTACTTTTACGGCCACTGGGCAGCTGATCTGGCCGGCTGGGATACTTTGTTTCTGTTGATTCTTGGCGTCACTCTCCTTTTAGTTGAACTGATAATACCGATCGGGCTGATTGGTTTTCTCGGGTTGTTAGCTATTCTTGGCAGTATATTATTGGCAGGTGGAGACCTTAAAACCACTGCCATCGCCATTTTGATCGCATTGATTGTAGCAACTGCAGGGATGGTGATTATTGTGAAATTTTTTGGCAAGAGGCTTCATTTGTTCAAACGAGTGGTCTTGACGGATTCAACCAATACGGAAAGCGGATATGTATCGAATGTGAACCGCTATGAATTGGTTGGCCAAACTGCCAAGACTGCCACTGCATTGCGTCCGTCGGGTACGATTAAGTTGATGGATGAGCGTATAGACGCCGTTTCTGACGGGCGGTTTATCGATGCGGGAAAAGAAGTGAAAATCATCAAAGTCGAAGGTTCACGGATCGTAGTTCGAGAAGTGGAAAAAGAGGAGGAGGAATAAAAGCATGGAATTAGGTCTTATAGGTTTAGCCGCAGCAATAATCGGTGTCATCATCGTTTTGGCAATATTCTTCACGTTTGTTCCGATTACATTATGGATTTCTGCGCTGGCAGCAGGCGTTAAAGTCAGCATTTTTACGTTAATCGGAATGAGATTGCGCCGCGTTATTCCGTCGCGCATCGTTAATCCATTGATTAAAGCCTCAAAAGCGGGATTGACTGTATCAATCAACCAATTGGAAAGCCATTACTTAGCAGGCGGTAACGTTGACCGCGTCGTAAATGCATTGATTGCAGCACACCGTGCTAACATCGAACTTCCATTTGAACGTGCAGCAGCCATTGACTTGGCAGGCCGTGACGTTTTAGAAGCGGTTCAAATGTCCGTTAACCCGAAAGTTATTGAAACACCATTTATTGCAGGTGTGGCAATGGACGGGATCGAAGTAAAAGCAAAAGCGCGTATTACAGTTCGTGCCAACATCGATCGCTTAGTCGGTGGTGCAGGTGAAGAAACGATCGTTGCCCGTGTAGGTGAAGGGATTGTCTCGACACTCGGTTCAAGCACAAGCCATAAAAAGGTATTGGAAAATCCTGATTTGATTTCGCAGACTGTTTTAGCGAAAGGTTTGGATTCTGGTACGGCATTTGAAATCTTATCCATTGATATCGCGGACGTTGATATCGGCAAGAACATTGGTGCCGAACTTCAAACGGAACAAGCGGAAGCAGATAAGAAAATTGCACAGGCAAAAGCGGAAGAACGCCGCGCAATGGCTGTAGCAAGCGAACAGGAAATGAAAGCGAAAGTTGTTGAAATGAGATCGAAAGTTGTCGAAGCGGAAGCGGAAGTGCCGCTTGCAATGTCTGAAGCGCTTCGTACTGGCAATATCGGCGTCATGGATTATGTAAATTATAAGAACGTCCAAGCGGATACTGGCATGCGTGATTCGATTGCCAAAACCGGCATGGAAAAATCCGACGATAAACAATAACCGTCGATAGCAAGGGAGGTTATTGAATGGAAGGTTTTATCTTCGCACTTGTGGTGATGGCGCTCGGAGCGATATTTGGCAATAAAAAAGGCGGCGAAGACAAGGATCCGGCAAGCCCGCCGGTTCCAAAGAGCCCTCAGACCCGTCAAACTCGGCAAACCCAAACGCGTGAAACCGGACAGAAAGCATTTAAGCGAGTTGAAGATTATGCCAGGGAAATCTATGGCGATTTGCAGACTCAAATGAAAGAACAGCCGGAAAAAGCGAAACAGGTGCAGCAGAGAGTCGAAAAAGCAATAGACCGGACGCCTCTTCGCGAAACTCGCCAAGAAATACAGCGTGAAATTCAAGGACGGCAGCCTACCGGCAGGCTTTCTGCACATCAAAATGCTCGTCCAAGCATTGTTGCGAAAGCAAAACAAGAGGAAGACATCTTCCCGCTGGATGCCGACGATATCCGAAAAGGCATCATTTTAGCGGAAGTGCTAATGCCGCCTAAATCGAAAAGATGATTTTAAACCGATCAGATTCTTCTGATCGGTTTAATTTTACTTATAATATTATTATGTAAACAAAAATGATTAAAATGTTTTACAATTCCAAATGAATAATGATACAGTGAAATTGTACTAAATATTCGATTCCAAGGAGCGTCTACATGACAGAAAACCAACTATTAGAACTGCATGTGAAAGATCCAAATGAAGCGGTGCAGCTGCTCGGGATTTCTGATAGTCACATGACTTTAATCGAAGAAGCATTTCAAATTCAAATCATCACGCGTGGAGACGTTATTAAATTATCAGGCTCTGAAGAAGGCAAGCAGATAGGGAAATTACTGATCGAACAATTATTGAAAGTCATCCGCAAAAATATCAATATTGACCAACGCGATATTGTCTCAGCAATTGAGATGGCCCGCGCTGGCACGATTGAATATTTTGCAGAACTATATGATGAAGAAGTTGCGAGGAATGCCGGCGGAAAAGCGATACGTGCAAAAACAATCGGACAACGGCATTACATCCAAGCCGTGCGGAGCAATGACCTAGTTTTTGGCATCGGCCCTGCAGGAACAGGCAAAACTTACCTGGCCGTGGTTATGGCGGTCCAGGCATTAAAAAATGGCCATGTCAAAAAAATCATTCTCACCCGTCCAGCTGTGGAAGCTGGAGAAAGCCTCGGGTTTCTGCCGGGCGATTTAAAGGAAAAAGTGGATCCTTATTTGCGTCCTTTATACGATGCACTTCACGATGTTCTCGGACTGGAACAGACAAACCGTTTTATCGAGCGAGGGACCATTGAAATCGCTCCTCTCGCCTACATGAGAGGGCGGACGCTTGACGAGGCATTCGTCATCCTCGATGAAGCACAGAATACGACAAAAGCCCAAATGAAGATGTTCCTGACCCGCCTCGGATTTGGTTCAAAAATGATCATTACAGGCGACAAAACCCAGATTGATTTGCCGAGAGGGGCAGAATCTGGATTAATAGCGGCAGAAACGACTTTATCTAAAGTCCGGGGTCTCCATTTCCAGTACTTAGAACGCGGAGATGTCGTGCGCCATCCGCTTGTTGCAAAAATCATTGCAGCTTATGAAGATCAGCCTTCCTGATTGCCATTCAATAAGTTTTTATTTACAGCCGGTGGGGAAAAGCCAAACTTTTCCTCATCGGTTTTTCGTATTTTTGAGGAGAGGCAGGCGAATAATAAATTCAGAAGGGTAGTAATAATACATAGCGAATTTCAAAAAATTACAAATAGACAATGAAATACTTTCTTTAAATTGATATGATGAGAGTACAAGAAGAGAGGTGTTTCAATGCGCAGTTGGGCGAAACAAGTCTATGACATGATGGGCTACCGAGTAATTGCGGGCACATTGATTTTTCTAATCGGTGCAATTATTTACGCTTTCCTATACACGTCAGTGAACGGCGATACATATAAAGTTGAACTTTTCCAGCTATCTGAAGAAACTATACGATCCGCTAAAACCGTGGAAGATCCAGTGAAAACAGAGTTGGAACGCCAAAGGGCTGCGGCTGAACTAGGGCCGAGCTATCAATTTTCAGCAGAAAATGCTGACAACCAAGCTGCTCTGATCAAGTCGATTTTCGGGTATATAACCGATGTAAAAGAAATTCCTGAGAATGAAGAGACGCTCAAGCCGCAAGCTATCAACAAGATGATTGAAGAAGTAAGAAGGAATATCCAATTATTGGATACGACTGAAAGCAGTCTGCGTTTAACCGATGAAATGCTCCGTGCTCTGCTTCTAGTTCCGGATGAAAATTTAGCGAAAATGGAGCAAGAACTGACAGAACTTGTGAAATCCAGGTTAAGCGAACCGCTAAGAGAGGAAGACGTCGCTGGAGTTCAAAATGAAATCGAACAGGAAATCCGGGGAAGTACAAGAATTCCTGCTTCCGCTTTGCAGGCAGCCATCGTAATTGGACGTTTTGCGATTGGGCCGAACGAAGTCATTGACGAGGAATTAACGGAAGCCCAAGCAGAATCTGCGCGGGCAAGTGTCGAGCCTACTCGTATTTTACAAGGCCAAGTATTGGTGCAGGAAGGGCAAATGATTGACCGTGAAGTTTACCGTCAACTGGAACTTGCAGGAATGACGCAAGAAAAGGAAGATTTTAAGCCTCTAGCAGGGTTGCTGTTGTTTGTCGTAATCACGATGGGAATTCTCATCATTTTAACGATTCGCTCGAAATCATCGAAGCAGCAGAAGCTTATCAAATTCTCTGTTATTCTAGCGGTTGTTCTTATTTCGTTGACTTTAATGCAGCTATTGAGCCTGGTCAGCGGTAATTTTGACGTAACGATTGCCTTTCTTTTCCCGACTGCCTTAGCAGGTATGCTCGTTCGTATGCTGTTGAATGAACGAATTGCTGTCTACGTTACCTTGTTGATCGGCGCGGTCGGAGGCATGATGCTGCAAGGAGAGAATGCCTCTACGCTGCAGATGGATATTGCGTTGTATATCATTTTTGGAGGGCTTGCCGGCGTTTATTTGATTGCACAGCAAGACCGCCGTTCTCATTTGCTGCAGACGAGCTTAACTGTAGCTGTAGTGAATGCCTTCTTTATTGGCTTCTACCTGCTGGTAGGCCAAAGCCAGTATGATTGGACCGAAATCGGCTTCTATTTTGCAGCCGCAGTCATCTCGGGATTGTTATCTGGGGCTTTGACGATTGGACTATTGCCGTTTTTCGAGTCGATTTTCGGCTTGTTATCGACCATGCGCTTGATCGAATTGTCGAATCCGAACCATCCGTTATTGAAGAAAATTTTAACTGAAACGCCAGGGACTTATCATCACAGCGTCATGGTGGCGAATCTGGCGGATGCATCGTGTGAAGCGATCGGTGCAAATGGACTTTTGGCGAGAGTGGGCTGCTATTACCACGATATCGGCAAAACCAACCGTCCGCAGTATTTTATCGAAAATCAAGTGAGCATTAAAAATCCACACGATTCCCTTCCGCCTGAAAAGAGCCGCGACATCATTTTGGCGCATGGCACGCAAGGAGCGGATCTTTTGAGAAAGCATAAAATGCCGAAAGAAATCATCGATGTCGCTGAACAGCATCACGGCACTAGCTTACTGAAGTTTTTTTATTATAAAGCGAAAGAAGAAAATCCGGAGATCCGTGAAGAGGACTACCGGTATGTCGGGCCAAAACCACAGACAAAAGAAATTGCGATCATCAGCGTGGCAGACAGCATCGAAGCGGCAGTCCGTTCGATGAAAGAGCCAACATCAGAAAAAATAAAAAAATTGGTTGATGCAATAGTTGAGGATAAACTTAAAGATGGGCAATTTGATGAATGTGATTTGACGATGAAAGAGTTGAAGACCGTTAAACACGTAATGTGTGAAACATTGAATGGGATTTTCCATTCACGGATCGAGTATCCGCAAGATCCAAAATGAGAGGAGGAAAAAATATGTTAGCCATTGATTTAATTGATGAAACAGCGACTTTAAAAGAACAGGAGCTGCAATTTGTAGAGAAAATCCTGAAACATGCAGCAGAAGAGGAAAAAGTGGGGGATTCGGAAGTATCGGTGACTTTTGTGACGAACGATATGATCCAAGCGATCAATAAGGAATACCGCGGCAAAGACACGCCAACCGATGTTATCTCTTTTGCGATGGAAGAATTGGGCGAAGGGGAACTTGAAATCGTCGGTTCACCTGAAACGAGGGTTCTAGGGGATATCATCATTTCACTGGACCGGACAAAAGAACAGGCTGCCGATTACGGGCATTCGTTTGAACGCGAATTGGGCTTTCTTGCCGTTCATGGATTCTTGCATCTCCTAGGATATGACCACATGAACGAAACGGACGAAAAGGAAATGTTCGGAAAACAGGAAGCGATTTTATCTTCGCTTGGCATTACCCGTGACTCACATGAAGCTGAGTAGGTTTTTCCGATCTTTCAGTTTTGCGGCACAAGGGATTGTTGCGGCTGTCCGAAAAGAACAGAATATCCGCTTTCATTTGATGGCAGCGGTTGTCGTAGGCGTTTCCGGATGGCTGACCGGCCTCTCCAAAACGGAATGGCTCATTGTGATCTTGCTGATTGGCGGCATGCTGGCATTAGAGCTCCTCAATACGGCAATGGAACGCGTCGTGGATCTTGCTTCTCCTGAGGTCCATCCCCTCGCTAAACAAGCGAAAGATATGGCAGCAGGTGCAGTTTTGGTATTTGCAGCAGCTAGTGCTATAATTGGATTACTAATATTCTTGCCCAAATGGCTATAACTTATAGAGGTGATTCGCAATGGAGAAAGAACAATTGATGACAGAATCAAAAACTGCACGCGAACGGGCATATGTGCCGTATTCCAAGTTTAAGGTCGGGGCGGCGCTTCTTACGGCTGACGGCAAAGTTTACCACGGCTGCAATATTGAAAATGCCGGCTATTCCATGACAAATTGCGCAGAACGCACAGCGATGTTCAAAGCGGTATCCGAGGGTGAAAGAAACTTCACTGCACTGGCTGTTGTGGCAGATACGAAAGGCCCGGTGTCGCCGTGCGGTGCATGCCGCCAAGTGATTGCAGAATTCTGCTCGCCAAACATGCCGGTTTATTTAACAAATTTAAATGGAGATGTCCAGGAAACAACAGTCAGTGAACTGTTGCCCGGAGCATTTTCAACGGAGGATTTAGAGTATGCATCAGGGAAATAATGGATTCAAATCAGGCTTTATCTCAATCATCGGACGTCCGAATGTCGGGAAATCAACATTTTTAAACCGGGTTGTCGGCCAGAAGATCGCGATCATGAGCGACAAGCCTCAAACGACGCGCAACAAAGTGCAAGGCGTCGTGACGAACACGGACAGTCAGATGATCTTCATCGATACACCAGGGATCAACGAACCGCGCCATAAGCTGGGGGATTTCATGCTGAAAGTGGCGAAAAACACATTCCGTGAAGTGGATGTGCTGCTATTCGTTGCCAGTGCAGATGAGCGGATTGGCAAACAGGATCGCTTCGTCCTTGAAATGATCAAAGGCCTCGATGTACCGGTCTTTTTAGTGTTGAATAAAATTGATCAAGTACACCCGGATGAATTGCCGAAGTTGATCGAATCCTTTAAAAAGGAATTCGATTTTAAAGAAGCGATTCCGATTTCGGCGCTGCAGGGCAATAATGTTGAAAACCTGCTTTCGAAAATCAGCGAATACCTTCCGGAAGGCCCGCAGTACTATCCGGCGGACCAAGTGACAGACCACCCGGAACGCTTCATCATTTCGGAATTGATCCGGGAGAAGGCCTTGCATTTGACGCGTGAAGAAATTCCGCATTCGATTGCTGTGGTCATCGAGAAAATTGCACCGGACAGTGAAAATGAGAACATGATCCGCGTCGAGGCAACAATCATGGTCGAGCGCGATTCTCAAAAAGGGATTGTCATCGGCAAAAAAGGTGTACTTTTAAAGGAAATCGGTTCACGCGCTCGCAAGGATATCGAAAATCTCCTTGGCTCAAAAGTCTATCTGGAACTTTGGGTGAAAGTGCAAAAAGATTGGCGCAACAAAGCAATGCATTTGCGCGACTTCGGTTTTAGAGACGACGAATATTAAGGAGTCGGTTCCATGCTGAATCAATTAGAGGGAATTGTGATCCGGACACAGGCGTATGGCGAAAACAATAAAATCGTTACGCTTTTCACCCGCGAAGCCGGCAAAATCACCTGCATGGCCAGAGGGGCTAAAAAGCCTTCGAGCCGCTTAGCTGCCGTGACCCAACAGTTTACCCATGGCAGCTATTCCGTCTTCAAAGGGCGTGGAATGGGCACACTTCAAAGCGGGGATCCGCTCGAGTCGCTTCGCCACATCCGTGAAGACATCATGAAAACGGCCTACGCCAGTTATATTACAGAATTGATCGACCGGCTGACGGAACAAGATGAACCGCAGCCGTCGATCTACGATATGCTTTACCAGGCCCTTCACGCAATTGAAGAAGGATATGATCCGGAAGCGATTTCGCTGTTTGTCGAATGGAAGATGCTTCCGCTAGCTGGACTCACGCCGACTTTGCACGAATGTGCGAATTGCGGGGCGACTGAAGGAGAGTTCGCGTTTTCGTTCCAGGAACTCGGCTTCCTGTGCCATCGCTGTTTTGACGTCGACCGTTACATCATCCGGCTAAGCCCGGCACTCGTGAAATTGATCCGCACTTTTTATTTTGTCCCGATTGAACGCGTCGGATCCTTGAAACTGAAAAAAGAATCGAAATCGCTTTTAAAAGGGATTGTCCGCACCATTTACGAAGAACAGGCGGGAATACGCCTGAAATCACGTAAATTTTTGGAACAGTTGGAACGGACACCTGAATTTTTACCCCGAAAAGAAGAACAAGACCCGCAGCAGGATGAAATCACCTGAGCAGGTCTTTTTTTGATGTTTTTACTGAAGGGGAAGTAGGTTCTTTGCAGAATCGGAAAGCTTTATTTCTATTTTTATTTACTTTCCGAACCTAAAAAGGGAGACCCGCATCGAAATGCGGGTCTCCCTTTTTGTAAGGTCTTAATTAAAATTGAATGTGTTTTTCGATATAAGCCTGTACTTCGGCAATCGGCATACGAACTTGTTCCATAGAATCGCGGTGGCGGACAGTCACTTGGCCGTCTTCTACTGAATCAAAGTCGTAAGTGATACAGAATGGTGTACCGATTTCGTCTTGGCGGCGGTAGCGTTTACCGATTGATTGGGATTCGTCGTAGTCGACCATGAAATGCTTCGCCAAATCAGCAAATACTTCCGTTGCGCCTTCAGCCAATTTCTTCGATAGCGGAAGAACGGCTGCTTTATACGGTGCAAGAGCCGGGTGGAACTTCAAGACAGTACGTTTGTCGTCGTTTTCAAGCGCTTCTTCGTGGAATGCATCTACTAGGAAAGCCAAAGTGACGCGGTCGGCACCCAGGGATGGCTCGATGCAATAAGGCACATAGCGCTCGTTCGTAATCGGATCGATGTAATTGAAGTCTTCGCCTGAATGTTCCATATGGCGCTTCAAATCGAAATCTGTACGGTCAGCGATGCCCCATAGCTCACCCCAGCCGAATGGGAATTTGTATTCGATGTCGACGGTTGCATTGGAGTAATGCGACAATTCGTCTTCGTCGTGCTCACGAAGACGCATATTGTCTTCCGACATATCCAGGTTCAGCAGCCAGTTTTTGCAGAAATCGCGCCAGTAAGCGTACCATTCCAAGTCTTCGCCAGGCTTGCAGAAGAATTCAAGCTCCATTTGTTCAAATTCACGTGTGCGGAATGTGAAGTTCCCGGGTGTGATTTCATTACGGAAACTTTTACCGATTTGGGCAATACCGAACGGCATTTTTTTGCGCATGGAGCGCTGGACATTTTTATAGTTCACAAAAATTCCTTGCGCTGTTTCAGGACGAAGGAAAATCTCATTCGTTGAGGATTCCGTTACGCCTTGGAAAGTTTTGAACATCAAGTTGAATTGGCGGATGTCTGTGAAATCTTCTTTGCCGCAAGTCGGGCATTTGATTTCGTGTTCTTTGATCAATTCGGCCATTCTTTCAAAAGACAGACCGTCTACGATCATTTCGATGCCTTTTGCATCTAAAGCATCTTCAATCAATTTATCTGCACGGTGGCGTGTTTTGCAGCTCTTGCAATCGATCATCGGATCGTTGAAGTTGCCGACATGCCCTGATGCCACCCAAGTTTTCGGGTTCATCAAAATCGCAGCGTCAAGGCCGACGTTGTGCGCCGATTCCTGAACGAATTTTTTCCACCATGCTTTTTTGATATTGTTTTTAAGTTCTACGCCAAGGGGACCGTAATCCCATGTGTTGGCAAGGCCACCGTAAATTTCAGAACCCGGAAATACAAAGCCTCTGTGTTTTGCTAATGATACTATTTCTTCCATTGACATAAAAAAACCTCCATAAAATAAAAAATCGTACACGTCCCGGACATAATGTCCGAGGACGAGTACGTTAAGACCCGCGGTTCCACCTCGATTGGCTGCAATAAAGCAGCCCTCTTAAAAGAAACTGGCTCCAGAGTGCCTTTTCCCATCTATGCAGGCTTCCACTATCCCCGCTCGCTGATTGCGACAGTACTTATAACTCCATCATTGCCTAATATTCGATTCTTTAGTATTGTATCATGGGAAAGTTTTCTTCGCAATATCGCATCCATTAGTATATAATAATCATCATTGAGTATAACATATTTTGAGGCGGTGAGTCCGATCGAACTCAATAAGAGACAAGAGGAAATCCTGCAGATCGTAAAAGGCAATGGTCCGATAACGGGCGAACAAATTGCTGAACGCCTGCATTTGACAAGAGCTACATTAAGGCCGGATTTGGCGATTTTGACGATGGCTGGATTTTTAGATGCCCGTCCGCGTGTCGGCTATTTCTATTCCGGAAAAAAACCTGGCCAGGATATCACGGATACGATGAACAATATGAAAGTGAAAGACTTTCAGTCGATTCCGGTTGTGGTCAGAGAAGATGTCAGTGTTTATGACGCGATCAGCCAAATGTTCCTTGACGATGTCGGGACCCTGTTCGTCGTCGACAAGAATTCGTTTCTGACGGGTGTCTTGTCCCGCAAGGATTTGCTGCGGACTAGCCTTGGCAGCCAAAATTTAACTGCAATCCCGGTACATATTATTATGACTAGAATGCCGAATATTACCTATTGCGTAAAAAATGAGTCGCTGATCCAGGCAGCTCACCGGTTGATCAATCAGCAGATTGATGCTTTGCCGGTCGTAGAGGAACAGCCGGAAGGCTTTAAAGTCGTCGGGCGGTTGACAAAAACGAATATCACCCGGGCGTTTTTATCATTGTCGGAAAACCACGAATTGTGAGGTGCACGAAATGAAACAACTCCGTATGTTCATTGTCTCTGATTCTGTAGGAGAGACAGGCGAACTGGTTGCTAAAGCGGCTATTAGCCAGTATTTATATGCCGATCAAAATGCAGTATTAAAGCGGTTTCCCTATATTGATTCTGTTGAGCATCTTGAGGAAATCATCAAATTGGCAGCGCAGCAGAAGGCATTTATCGTCTACACATTAGTGTCGAAAGAATTGCGGCGGTATATCCAATCGGAAACGCCGAAATTCAATGTAACGTCTGTTGATTTAATGGGTCCGCTGATGGACGCGCTGGAAAATGAACTGGATTCTATTCCTTTAGAAGAAGCGGGCTTGGTCCGCAAGTTGGATGATGATTATTTCAAAAAAGTGGAAGCCATCGAATTTGCTGTTAAATACGACGATGGACGTGACCCGCGCGGGATCTTGATGGCCGATATCGTTTTGGTTGGAATTTCGAGAACGTCCAAAACGCCGTTATCGCAATATCTGGCGCATAAGCGCTTGAAAGTGGCGAACGTACCGCTCGTGCCGGAAGTGGATCCTCCTGAAGAACTTTATAAAGTCGATCCATCCAAATGCTACGGACTGGTGATTTCTCCCGAGAAGTTGAATTCCATCCGGAAAGAGCGGTTGATTGCATTAGGATTAAGCGATGATGCAAATTATGCGAAAATCAATCGGATCCACGAAGAGATTGCCCATTTCGAGAAAGTTGTCAGCAGAATCGGCTGTGAAGTGATCGATGTCACAAACCGCGCTGTAGAAGAAACAGCTAATTTAATTTTGAGCAAACGCAAATAATAGCGACCATTCACATGTAGGCGATCGAGCCCATTTGAGTGGGAAATAGTGGACTTTAAAGAAAAACCTCCTTATCAGGTGGTTTTTCTATTTAAATTGTGGATTTTTTGCCCAAAACGTTTTATAATGAAGAATTGTGGCTAAAACAAATATAATGGCCAATAAATTGTCTCGATCTTTTTGATGAAAGATGAAGGAATTCCTTAAAATATCACGAATTAAGTATGTTAAGCAAAAAAAGATGGTGATAATGTGTCAAATCGAGTTCCAGAAGAAGTGATCGAACAAATCCGTACTTCCACGGATATTGTAGACGTCGTCGGTGAATATGTTCAATTAACAAAAAGAGGGCGCAATTGGTTCGGGCTCTGTCCATTTCATGGTGAAAGCACGCCATCGTTCTCGGTAACATCCGACAAGCAGATTTTCCATTGCTTCGGCTGCGGAGCGGGCGGAAATGTCATCACTTTCCTAATGGACATTGAAAACATTACATTCCAAGACGCATTGGCTCGCCTCGGCAGCCGGGCAGGAATCGACGTAGACATTACGGTCCCGAACGACTCCGGCCCAGCACCTACAAAAACAGACCATCAGCTTATTTTGATGCATGAATTTGCAGCAGACATGTACCACCATATCCTCCTCAATACAGAAGAAGGGCAAGAAGCGCTCGACTATCTGGAAAACAGGGGATTCACAAAGGAAATGATTGAAAAATACCGGATTGGCTGGTCATTGCCCGAATGGAATTACATGGCCACCGCATTGCAGCGAAAAGGCTTTAGTGAAGAGGAATTGGTCTCTAGCGGACTCGGTATCCAGCGTGAGCAGAAAAATGGATTTTTTGATCGTTTCCGCGGTAGAATCATGTTTCCAATTATGAACGAATCAGGTAAAGTCATTGCTTTTTCCGGCAGGATTTTAGTGAAGAGCAAGGAAGAGGCAAAGTACCTTAATAGTCCTGAGTCGCCGATTTTCCAGAAAAGCCAAGTGCTTTATAATGTGCATCTAGCCCGAAATGCAATCCGAAAAAACCGGAAAATCGTTTTGTTTGAAGGGTTTATGGATGTTATTGCTGCCGGCAAAGCAGGCGTGGATAATGCGCTTGCAACAATGGGAACTTCTCTTACGTCGCAGCACATCAAAGCGATGAAGCGTTTCGCCCAGGAAATTGTCATCTGTTTTGATGGGGATGATGCCGGATGGGAAGCTGCTAAAAGAGCAGCCATTGCATTAAATGAAGAAAAGTTCAAAGTGGAAGTCGCTGTACTCCCAGGCAAGATGGATCCTGATGATTTTGTCCGGGAACACGGCAATGAAGCTTTTAAAGAGCAAATCATCGGCAAACCGCATGCATTTATTGCATTTGCGATGATGCATGCTCGCAGACATAAAAGTTTTCAATACGAAAATGACCTTCTGCAATACATTCAAGAAGTGCTGCAGCTCTTAGCAGGGCGGTCGTCGCCGATTGAACGTGATCTTTACATCAAGCAATTGTCTAATGAAACCGGCCTGTCAGAGGAAGCGATTCTTCAGCAATACCGGAAAATTGAAAACAAGACAATTGAACGCAGCCGTCCAAGCGCGCCAGTTCAAGAAAAAGCGCCGAAGCGGGAGCCAAAACGGGTGACTTCTCTCCACCGTGCTGAAAGGCTGCTGTTTTCCCATGCTCTAGCAAATGCCAGAACCATGGAAAAGTTAGCGCAGGCACCCGGCGGCATGCCGTTTGTCAGCGAAGAATTTACGGCGCTGTACGTTCAATTGCTCGGATTTTATGAAGAATGGGAAAAAGCGGATTTCCATAAATTTTTGGAAACGCTGCGTGACCCGGAACTTCGGAAGCTCGTTATGGAAACAGCATTGACTGAACGCGATCCCGAACATGCGGATGAAGAAATTGCCGACTGCTTGACACATTTGCAGAAGCATCGGATTGAACAGCAGATCAAGCTGAAAATTCAGCAGTCAAAAGAAGCTGAAAAACAGCATGACATGAAGCGTGCCTTGGTTTTGGCACAAGAAGTGATTGCTTTGAAGAAATCATTATAGGTTAATCCCGTTTTTTTAAAGGAGGAAAATCGTATGGCTGAGAAATCAGAACGTCCAAACGAAGTTGAAGCAAGCAATGTCTCATTAAGCACTACAGAAGGTCCTGAAGCGACTGTAGAAGAAGCGAAAAAACAATTGATCGAAACAGGTAAAAAAACGGGAGAACTGAACTATGAACAGATTGCCGATAAATTAGCTGTTTTTGAAATGGAATCGGATGCCGTTGAAGAATTCATCGATCAACTTGAGGGGCATGGCATTGAATTGGAACGGAAATCAGATGATGAAGAGCATTTGGACCGTCTCATGAAGCCGACTGAAGAGAAATTCGATTTGAATGATTTAAGTGTCCCGCCAGGCGTCAAAATCAATGACCCTGTCAGAATGTACTTGAAAGAAATCGGCCGGGTGGACCTCTTAAAAGCGGAGGAAGAAGTAAGGTTGGCCAAATTGATCGAACAAGGCGACGAAGAAGCGAAAAAGCGATTAGCTGAAGCGAACTTGCGTCTTGTTGTCAGTATTGCCAAACGCTATGTTGGACGAGGCATGCTTTTCCTTGATTTGATCCAGGAAGGGAATATGGGCTTGATCAAAGCGGTTGAGAAATTCGACTACTCGAAAGGCTTTAAATTCAGTACGTATGCAACTTGGTGGATTCGCCAAGCGATCACTCGTGCGATTGCCGACCAAGCGCGTACGATCCGTATCCCGGTGCATATGGTGGAAACCATCAATAAATTGATTCGCGTTCAGCGCCAGCTGCTGCAGGATCTTGGCCGTGAACCTTCACCGGAAGAAATCGGGGAAGAAATGGACCTATTGCCAGAAAAAGTCCGTGAAATCCTGAAAATTGCTCAAGAGCCGGTATCATTGGAAACACCGATTGGTGAAGAAGATGATTCACATTTGGGCGATTTCATCGAAGATTCGGATGCGCAATCACCATCTGACCATGCTGCCTACGAATTGTTGAAAGAGCAGTTGGAAGACGTTTTGGATACATTGACTGACCGTGAAGAAAATGTATTGCGCCTTCGCTTCGGCTTAGATGACGGGCGTACGCGCACTTTGGAAGAAGTAGGAAAGGTCTTCGGCGTCACACGTGAACGGATTCGCCAAATCGAAGCTAAAGCGCTTCGCAAACTGCGCCATCCATCACGGAGCAAGCGTTTGAAAGATTTCCTCGAATAAAAAAATGCAGACTGCTGAAATTTTCGGCAGTCTGTTTTTTTATGAATTTCCCCTTTAGAGTTGAGTTTGTCTAAATTTTTCCTATATAATGAAAGTTGTAAGCGTATTCATAACAAAGGGGATGTAATGAGATGAATTTTGATCTGACGCAAGAACAGCAAATGATTAAGAAAACGATTAAAGAATTTGCGGATAAAGTGGTGGCGCCTGGAGCAATCGACCGTGACCGCACAAATGAGTTTCCGAAAGAAATTTTCAAACAGCTTTCCGACATGGGGATGATGGGATTGCCGTTTGATGAGAAATACGGCGGGGCAGGAGCAGATACGACAAGTTTCGCTATTGTAACAGAAGAATTGAGCCGTGCTTGTGCTTCTACAGGCATTACGTACTCGGCGCATATTTCACTTGGCGGTGCACCGCTGAACCTTTTCGGAACGGATGAACAAAAAGAAAAATACTTGGCTCCGATTTGTTCAGGCGAATCGTTCGGTGCTTTCGGATTGACGGAACCGAACGCAGGATCGGATGCAGGCGGCACGGAAACACGTGCAGTTGAAGACGGTGATGACTGGGTCATCAACGGTTCGAAAGTTTATATCACGAATGCAAGCTATGCAAAGCATTTGGCAATTACCGCGATTACAGGAATGGAAAATGGCAAGAAAGAAATCAGTGCCATCATCGTACCGACTGATGCCGAAGGCTTCACGATCATCGACAATTATGAAAAAATGGGGCTTCATGCATCGAACACGACGGAATTGGTACTGGAAAATGTCCGCGTACCGAAAGAAAACCTGCTTGGCAAGCGCGGAGAAGGCTTTAAGCAATTCCTGGTGACTTTGGATGGCGGGCGCATTGGCATCGCTGCAATGGCTGTTGGAATCGCTCAGGCAGCGTTTAACCGTGCATTAAATTATTCCAAAGAGCGCAAGCAATTCGGCAAGAGTCTATCCGAATTTCAAATCACTCAGTTCAAGCTGGCTGATATGGCACTCAAAATTGAATTGGCGCGGAATATGGTATATAAAGCAGCATGGCTGAAAGACCAAGGGCGCCCGTTCACGAAAGAAGCTTCGATGGCGAAGCTTTATGCTTCGGAAATTTCAATGGAAGTGGCGGATGAAGCCATACAAATCCACGGCGGCTACGGCTATATGAAAGAGTATGAAGTGGAGCGCTATATGCGCGATGCGAAATTGCTGGAAATCGGGGAAGGAACATCTGAAGTGCAAAAAATGGTGATTGCACGACAAATCGGCTGTTAAATTACTGAATTTGTCACAATAACTTAAAACTTCTCCCATAAGACTTTTCGTTTTGCAAATAATACAGTACAATAATGAATGATACGAACACTATCATCAAGCAGAACTTTATAGAGGGAGGGGTAACGGATGCAAAAAAATGCAATTGTACCTTATATCTTAATCATGGCGTTCGGTATTGGTCTGATTTTCTTCTTATCTTTAGAAGGCGCCAATAACCAAGAAGAGATTGCTGCAGAACACGCAGAAGAAGAAGGCGGCACAGGCGGCGAAGAGCAAGGCAACGACGGCGGCAGCACGGATTCTGCTGAATTCGATCCAGAAGCACAAGCACAGCAAAGCTGTGTATCATGCCACGGTTCAAGCTATGAAGGCGGAGTAGGTCCATCATTGATTGATACTGAATTGGATCAAGCAGGAATCGAAGATATTATTGCAAATGGTAAAGGCGCAATGCCAGGCGGACTCATCGAAGAAGAGAATATTCCAGCTATGGCTGAGTGGATTTTATCTCTCGAATAGTTTGAAAACCCCCTTAGTTCTACTTGAGCTAAGGGGTTTTTGTTGATAGGAGGATAACGGATGAATGCTCAACAATTATCGCTGCGTTTAGAACGGGTGGCAAGCCATGTACCAAAAGGCGCCATCGTTGCGGATATCGGCAGCGACCATGCCTATTTGCCATGTTTCTTGGTATTAAATGGGATGGTTAAAAAAGCGGTTGCAGGGGAAGTAGTAAAAGGTCCTTTTGAATCGGCAAAAAAACAAGTTCGCCTGGAGCAGCTTGATGGACAGATTACGGTAAGGTTAGCGAGCGGGCTTTTGGCCATCCATCCTGAAGACGGTGTGACAGCAGTCACCATCGCAGGAATGGGCGGTCCGTTGATTACCTCCATTTTAAATGAAGGAATGGATCGGCTAGAAGGAGTCGAACGATTGATTCTTCAGCCGAATGTCCATGCCAAAGCCATCCGCGTCTGGGCTCAGCAAAACAGCTGGATCATCCAAACAGAAGAAATTTTAAAAGAAAACGATAAAATTTATGAGATTTTAGTGTTGGAACCTGCCGATGCAGTTTCTGGCTTGTCGGAAACGGAACTCTTGATGGGACCTTATTTGATGACACAACGTTCTCCGATATTCATTGAAAAATGGCAGCGCGAAAGTACCCAATGGAAAAAAATTGTGGCTTCTATGGAATCTACTGAACAAACGGTAGAGATCCTTTCGCGGAAAAATGATTTAGTGCATAAAATCCAACTAGTAGAAGAGGTGCTGAACAGTGAAAATACCGAATGGACAGCAGATCATCGAGGAGTTTGAGAAATGGTCGCCGAAATACTTGGCGATGGAAGATGACCCGATCGGGCTTCATGTGGGAACGTTAAATAAGAAAATCGAACGGGTATTGGTGACTTTGGATGTCAACGAAGAAGTCGTGGATGAAGCGATTGCAAAAGGTGCAGAGTTGATCATTGCCCATCACCCGCCGATTTTCCGACCGCTCAAGAATCTGCAGACCGATTTTCCGCAAGGGCGCTTAATGGAAAAGCTCATTAAACATGACATCGCCGTGTATGCGGCCCATACCAATTTGGATGTGGCAGAAGGCGGCGTCAATGATTTGCTTGCGGACGCGCTAGGGCTCACGAATACGAAAATTCTTGTTCCTACATACGAAGCGGAGTTAGTTAAAATTGCCGTTTTTGTACCGGAAACCCACGAAGAAGAAGTTCGCGTGGCACTCGGAAAGGCAGGAGCCGGAGCTATCGGAGACTATGAATATTGCAGCTATACATTGAGCGGCACGGGACGTTTCAGGCCAACCGATGATGCAGATCCGTTTATCGGCGAAGCGGGAAAAATGGAGATGACGGCAGAATCGAAAATTGAAGTGGTCATCCGGAAAAACGAAAAAGACCGTGCGATCAAAGCGATGATTGCGGCACATCCCTACGAAGAAGTGGCATACGATGTTTTTACATTGGAAAATAAAGAGTTGCCAATGGGCTTAGGGCGTGTCGGCTTGCTTGACGCAGAAATGAGCCTCGAGGATTTTGCGGAACACGTAAAAGGGCGGCTCGATGTTCCGGCTGTACGAATTGTCGGCGACCTCACAAAACCTGTCAAAAAAGTAGCGGTACTCGGTGGCGATGGCAATAAATACATCCATGCAGCAAAACGTGCAGGGGCCGATGTCTATGTCACGGGGGATCTTTATTTCCACGTGGCGCAGGACGCTGATGCAATAGGCCTTGCTGTTGTAGATCCTGGACACCATGTTGAAAAAGTGATGATCAAAGGCGTGGTCAACCACATGTCAAAAACGCAGAACTGGCAATGTGAATTCCTGCCATCCGAAGTCAGCACAGAACCGTTTACATTCAAATAAACAGAGAATCCAGTTTACTTAACGGTAACTGGATTCTCTGTTTTTAGTTGTTCGATAAAGTCTTTTGCTTCTTTTGGGGAAGTCAAAATAACAATTTCTTTTTCACTTGAAAGTTTTTGCAATTTCAGCAAGACGTTCGGGCGTTTATCACGCGGATAATTCCACACCCACTTCAAAAAATTCAAATCAAAGCGTTCTTTGCAGCCTGCAGCCATATCAGGGCGCTGCTTGTTCCGGTAAAGGAAGTTGCGCTTCAGTATCCGGTAAACACATAATTTCCGCGGCATATCCATAAAAATGATGCAATCAGCAGCTTTTAAGCGAAGATCCAGCGTGCCATTGTAATTGCCATCGATGATCCAATTCTCTTTACTGACCATTTGAAGCTGAATCGCTTCTTGTTGCTCCCGAGAGACGGCTGTCCAGTCCGGTTTCCAAAGGATGGCGTCAAGATGATAAACGTTTAGCTGCAATTTTTCACCCAAGTGGCGTGCAAAAGTGGATTTTCCAGACCCTCCCGAGCCGATGATTGCAATTCTTTTCATGTTGTTTCACCTCACTTTAATCATACGTAAAGCAAAACCGTGAGACTTTGTAGAAAGCTCACGGTTTATTTTAATGGCCCACAGGACATTTCAAACTATTCAACTGGATAAGGTTCAATGCGTTCCGAAGGTTTCGGATGTTTGATCTTCGGCAAGATTTTATTTAATGGTACGCTGCGTGTCAATTCATGCGTTTCCGGATTTTCCGGATCATATTTATCAAGGAAGTTCATCACTTCTTTGACGATCGGAGTCGGAGTAGATGCACCGGCAGTGATGCCGACTGTTTCAACACCATCGAGCCATTCCAATTTCAGTTCTGAAAGATCTGAAATGCGGTAAGCCGGAGTTCCAGCGATGTCTTGTGAAACTTGAGCCAAGCGGTTCGAGTTGTTGCTCATCGGATCGCCGATGACAATCAGCAAATCCGCTTCGCCTGCTTGGGTTGCTACAGCTTCCTGGCGAACTTGTGTAGCCAAGCATATTTCTTTATGGACTTCTGAATGCGGGTATTTCTCTTTCAGGCGCTTCATCATGTCTACGACATCCCACTGGCTCATCGTCGTCTGGTTGGTCACGATGATTTTGTCTGCTGTTAATTGCAATTGGTCGACATCTTCAACACTTTCAACCAAGTGAACCAAGTCAGGCGCCACACCGATTGCCCCTTCAGGTTCCGGATGGCCATTTTTCCCGATGTAGATGATATGGTAGCCTTCTGCCGTCTTTTCCCGGATCAAATCGTGCGTAACTGTTACATCAGGGCAAGTTGCGTCGATAGACACCAAGCCTTTTCTTCTGGCAAGTTCACGGACTTGTGGAGAAACGCCGTGTGCGGTAAAAATAACTGTGCCGGATTCTACTTTCTCCAAAATTTCAAGTCGGTTTTTGCCATCCAAAGTGATGATCCCGTCTTCTTCAAATGCGTCTGTAACATGTTTATTGTGGACAATCATGCCTAATATATAAATAGGGCGGGGCAAAGTTTCGTCCATTGCAGCATTTTTCGCAATGACCATTGCATCCACTACGCCGTAACAATACCCTCTTGGCGATATTTTCATTACCTTCATAACCGCACTCCTTTCAAAATCATACCTTCATTATAAACGAGACGGCCTGCGTTTACAAAAGTTGCAATACGAAAAAAGCGAATTCATGCTATAATGTCAAGAGCGTAAGGAGGGAATATGATCCCATGACAAAATTTAATGATTATCCATTCAAGCCGTTCCTATTAGAAGCGGTAGAAAAACTCGGTTTTAAAGAGCCGACCCCGATCCAAAAAGAGATGATGCCCCACATATTGAAAGGCAACTCAGCCATCGGACAATCCCATACAGGAACAGGGAAGACCCATAGCTTCATCATTCCGATTGCAGAGCGCATCGACACAAGCCGCCAAGAAGTCCAGGCAGTCATCTGTGCACCAACACGTGAACTCGGCACTCAAATCTATGCAGAAATGATGAAACTGGTAGAAGGTTCCGATATCGAAGTGAAAAGCTTTATCGGCGGTACGGACAAAAAGCGTTCGATTAATAAGCTGAAGACTCAACCGCATATCGTCATCGGCACACCGGGACGATTAAAAGACTTGGTGAATGAAAATGCGCTTCTGGTCCATACAGGAAAAATTCTTGTAGTCGACGAAGCGGATCTGGCTTTCGACCTTGGCTTTATCGAAGAAATCGACCAAGTGGCGGGCAAAATGCAAGACAAACTGGAGATGTATGTATTTTCTGCGACCATTCCGGAAAAATTAAAGCCATTCCTTAAAAAATACATGGAATCGCCTGTCCATATTAAAATTGGCGACAAACGCCCGACTGCTGAAGGCTTGGACTTCTACTTGGTGCCTGCACGAAGCAAACGGAAAGTGGAGCGCCTGAAAGAAATCATGGGCATCATCAATCCGTATTTAGCCATTATTTTCGTTAATACGAAAACGAATGCAGATTATGTGGCGGATGAACTGGCAAAAGCGGGCATCCGTGTTGGCCGTGTCCATGGTGATTTGGCTCCTCGCGAACGCGTGAAAATGATGAAGCAAATCCGCGATTTGGAATATCAATACATCGTTGCAACGGATCTCGCTGCGCGCGGAATTGACATCCAAGGCGTCAGCCATGTCATCAATTATGAGCTGCCGGAAGACCTAGAGTTCTTTATTCACCGCGTCGGCCGTACGGCACGTGCCGGGTTAAAAGGAATTGCCATCACGATCTTTAATCCTGAAGAGGAAGATGCGATCAACCGCGTCGAGAAAATGGGCATTCCATTCCAGCAAAAAGATATCGTAAAAGGCGAGTTTGTTGATTTGAAAGACCGCCATAGCCGCAAAACGCGGGTTAGACAGACAAATGAAGCGGATGCGAAAGCGAAGACCATGGTCCATAAACCAAAAGCTGTGAAACCGATGTACAAAAAGAAAATGAAATGGAAAATGGACGAAATCAAGAAAGTCGAACGCCGCAAAAACCGCAAAAAGTAAGGAGATTTTTTAGATGTTAATAGGTTCACACGTATCCATGAGCGGAAAGAAAATGCTTCTTGCAGCAAGTGAAGAAGCGGCTTCCTACGGAGCGAGCACATTCATGATCTATACAGGGGCACCGCAGAATACGCGGCGCAAACCGATTGAAGATCTGAATATTGAAGCGGGACAAGCCCATATGGCTGCCCATAATTTGAGCAATATCGTGGTTCATGCACCTTATATTATTAATTTGGCGAATACTGTAAAACCTGAAACTTTTGAACTGGGTGTTGAATTTCTCCAAAAAGAAATCGAGCGGACGGCAGCGCTTGGCGCAAAGCAGATCGTCCTTCACCCCGGAGCTCACGTGGGAGCTGGTGCAGAAGCGGGAATCGCGAAAATCATTGAAGGGTTGAACGAAGTGCTGACAGAAGACTATGCTGTCAATATCGCGCTTGAAACGATGGCGGGCAAAGGGACGGAATGCGGGCGCAGTTTTGAAGAAATCGCGGCGATCATTAACGGGGTAACCCATAATGAGCGTTTGTCGGTTTGCTTCGACACTTGCCATACGCATGATGCCGGCTACAACATTAAAGAAGATTTTGACGGAGTGCTTGAGAAATTCGATCGGATTGTCGGAATCGACCGTTTGCAAGTGCTTCATATCAATGACAGCAAAAATGTCCGTGGTGCCGGCAAAGACCGCCATGAAAACATTGGGTTTGGAGAAATCGGATTTGAAGCTTTAAATGGCATTGTGCACCACCGCGACTTGAAGCATGTGCCGAAAATTCTTGAAACGCCGTATGTCGGAAGCGATGCAAAAAATAAAAAGCCGCCGTACGCTTTTGAAATCGAAATGTTCAAAAATGGGATTTTCACTCCCGGCGTCATCGAAGAAATGAAAACACCGCTTTAAAAGATGAATTAGAAACCGCAGGCAAAACCGGAAGTTCCGGCAAGCCTGCGGTTTTTATTTTTACTGAAATGGTTGAAAGCGAGGGGTTTTCTGAGCCCAATCTATTTACAAGGGAGCTGGAGTCATCTATACTGATTTAATGATGTAAATCGTAATCATTATTAATTAGAAAAGAGGCGGCTCTATGGACGCGCCATTAATCAACATTAAAGAAATCAGTTATGAGTATGAACAGACAAAAGCACTTGAGAATATCTCCTTGAAAGTGGAAGAAGGCGATTTTCTGGCCATACTCGGACCGAATGGGTCGGGTAAATCCACTTTGCTGAAAGTCATGCTCGGCTTGATCAAGCCGACAAAAGGGAAGATTGAACTTTTCGGAGTCGATTCAAAAAACTTCAAGCACCGTGAGTGGATCGGCTATGTTTCCCAGAAATCCAATTCCTTCAATTCCGGTTTTCCGGCAACAGTTGAAGAAGTGGTCGCTGGGGGGCTGGCAAAAAAAGCAGGCTTGTTTCACCGGCTTCCGAAAAATTACAAACAAGATGTAAAAGAAGCGCTCCTGTCGGTCGGGATGGAAGCTTTTAGCGGCCGCAGCGTCAGTGAATTATCAGGCGGACAGCAGCAGCGCGTTTTTATCGCGAGAGCTTTGGTTGCAAAGCCGAAAGTGCTCATCCTGGATGAACCGACGGTCGGCATCGACCACCAGAATGTCCAGTCTTTCTATAATATGCTGGCCTCGCTTAACCGCGATCAAAACATCACGTTGGTGCTGGTGACCCATGATGTGGATACGGTGACGGACCGCATCACGCATGTGGCTTGTCTAAACCAGACCATCCATTTCCACGGATTTAAAGAACAGCTTCATACAATGAGCGACGCCCAGCGCGAAGCTTGGTACGGCCATTCTGTCCGTAAAATTCACCATATCGGAGGAAGCCATAGCCATGATTGATGCTATATTAACGTATGAATTTCTGCAAAGCGCCTTTGCAGCTGGGTTGATTATCGGCGTGATTGCGCCGCTTCTAGGCGTGTTTATCGTAGTTCGCCGTCTTTCGCTAATAGCGGATGCCCTGAGCCACGTAACCTTAGCGGGAATAGCCGGAAGCTTGTTTTTGAGCCAAAGTGTAGCCGCATTTGCTTTGTTGAATCCGCTATTTCTGGGCATAGCCGCATCTGTCGGTGGATCGATTCTAATCGAACGTCTGAGAAGCCTCTATAAGCATTACGAAGAACTCGCGATTCCGATTATCATGTCAGCGGGGATTGGCTTCGGGGCCATTTTCATTTCGCTGGCGCAAGGCTTTTCCAATGATTTATTCGGCTATCTATTCGGTTCCGTTTCGGCAGTCAGCCGGGAAGACCTGATGATTGTGGCTGCAATTGCCATTGTTGTCTTGGTATTTATCTTATTATTCTTCAAAGAATTATTTGTTTTGTCGTTTGATGATGAATACGCCAAAGCTTCCGGGTTGCCGGCCAAGTGGATTCATTTCCTATTTATGATTGTCACAGCGCTTGTTATCGCGGGCTCGATGCGGATTGTCGGGATTTTATTGGTGTCATCATTGATGACGATTCCGGTAGCTGCAGCAATGCGGGTGGCGAAAAGCTTCAAACAGACCATTCTGCTGTCCATCTTTTTCGGTGAATTCTCCGTCATTACGGGGTTGGTCACCGCATTTTACTTTAATTTAGCGCCGGGAGGCACTATTGTTGTCACTTCAATTTTCTTGTTATTGCTGGTCATTGGCTTCAAAAAGATCTCTGTTTCAATGAAGAAGGGGGCTGTCGCATGAACATCTCAAAAGCGTGGGACATTTTAAAAGAAAACGGCTATAAGGAAACGACAAAACGTTCGCAAATCCTTGAGTTATTTGCAGACGATGACCGCTATTTGACGGCTCGTGATTTGCTTGACGTCATGCAAAAAGATTATCCGAGCATGAGCTATGATACTGTGTACCGCAACTTGGCGACATTTGTGTCGCTTGGCATATTGGAAGAGACAGAGTTGTCGGGGGAGCGCCATTTCCGCATGCAGTGCGAAAGCGAGCACCATCATCATCATTTCATTTGCATGGGTTGCGGCAAGATCAAAGAAATTCCAGTTTGTCCGATGGATATGCTGGGTGCGGCATTGCCGGCCTATGAAATTGCCAACCACAAATTCGAAATCTACGGCAAATGCCCAGAATGCCAGTAAGAAAAGCGGAAGTGCCTGTCCAGCTTCGAAAGGCATAAGACGGATTGCCGAAGCGGCGCTTTTTGCCGCACAGGCAAGATGGCTTATGACCCGAGAAGCTAGGCGCTGGAGTCCGGACAGTAAGAAAAGCGGAAGCGCCTGTCCAGCTTCGAAAGGCATAAGACGGATTGCCGAAGCGGCGCTTCTTGCCGCACAGGCAAGACGGCTTATGACCCGAGAAGCTAGGCGCTGGAGTCTGGACAAGAAGAAAAGCGGAAACGGCCTGCTAGTTCCGAAAGGCTTAAGGACGAGCTGTTGCTAACAGGACAATAAGAAAACGCAAGCGGTCTGATGACGCTTGCGTTTTTTTATGCATTTATTCAACGAATGCAAATAACATGGCGCCGAACGCAAATAAAAAAATTTAAGCGCAAATAAACCGCCGCCAAGCGCAAATAAACTTCCTTCGGCTGCAAAGGACCAAATAAAAAACCATCAGCGGAACTGAACCGCTGATGGTTATCATTTATTTTGAGCGAATGGTTTGTTGAAGAGCAAATTCTTTTTCTACCCATTGCTCGGCTTCTAGCCAGTTATAAACGCGGACCACATTTTTAGGTGTCGGCAATCGGTTATAAGGGGTGTCGAATAAGATGACGGGAATGTCCAGTTCCTCAGAAATTTCAACAGCGTTATCATGCTTGTCTTCAAAGAAGAGATCCACTTGATGGCGTTTTGCTGTTTCGATTTTCTTATGGGTTCCGATCAATTCGATATGATCATAGGAAATGGCGTGCTCTGCAAACCAATCGTACGTAACATCGCGGACATTTTCACCGCGTGCTGAGATGAAATACAATTCGTATTGCTCTTTCCATTTATCCAAAATATTCTTTGCGTTTTCCGAAATAGGGGAAGTGGCATAAATTTTCGGTTCAGCTTCCCGGAACCAGTCAAAAAATTCACCTTTTGGAAGGTGGGGAAGAGCTGCAGTCAAATCGTATTCCTTTATATCATCCAAAGTCAGGTTGCTGTTGAATGCTTCATTAATATGTGGAATCAATGAGGTAGGTGATGTCACCGTACCATCGATGTCAATGCCAAAACGGCTTCTCATAGCTTCACGACCTTATACTTGTTGTTGTTCCAATTCCGCTTTTTCAGCAGCTTGCTTTTCAAAGTATTCCTGTGCGAGCTTGTCGATTTCAACTTTTAATTCTTCAACCATTGTTTCTTCCGGTACTTTACGGACCGTTTTGCCTTTCATGAACAGCAAACCTTCGCCGCGGGCACCAGCGATGCCGATATCGGCTTCACGAGCTTCACCTGGGCCGTTTACCGCACAGCCAAGGACTGCTACTTTAAGTGGAGCTTTGATGTGGGAGATGTATTCTTCCACTTCATTTGCGATTTTGATCAAATCGATTTCAATGCGTCCGCAAGTCGGGCAAGAAATCAATGTCGCAGCGTTTGAAGACAAGCCAAAGACTTTCAATAATTCACGGGCCACTTTTACTTCTTCAACCGGGTCAGCACTTAGCGAGATGCGCAAAGTATTGCCGATGCCTTTTGCAAGCAATGCCCCGATGCCGGCAGCACTTTTCACAGTTCCAGAGAACAAAGTACCGGATTCTGTGATGCCGAGGTGAAGCGGATAGTCGAAAGCTTTCGAAGCTTTTTCATAAGCTTCAATCGCCAAACTTACATCTGATGCCTTCATCGAAACGATAATGTCATGGAAATCCAAGTCTTCCAGGATCTTAATGTGGTGAAGTGCACTTTCAACCATGCCATCTGCAGTTGGGTAGCCGTATTTTTCAAGGATTTTGCGTTCCAAAGAACCGGCGTTAACCCCGATGCGGATCGGAATGCCTTTCGCTTTTGCTGCGTTTACAACAGCTTCCACTTTTTCGCGGCGTCCGATATTGCCTGGGTTGATGCGGATTTTGTCAGCGCCTTGTTCAATAGCGATCAAAGCCAATTTATAGTCAAAATGAATATCAACAACAAGCGGGATATTGATGCGTGCTTTGATTGCACCGATTGAATAAGCTGCGCGTTCATCAGGACAAGCGACGCGGACAATTTGGCAGCCTGCTTCTTCAAGGCGCAGAATTTCTGCAACTGTCGCTTCCACATCGTGGGTTTTTGTTGTTGCCATACTTTGAATGAATAATTCATTGCTTCCGCCAACCGTCAGATCACCAACTTTAACGGGGCGTGTTTTCGTACGGTGAATGCTTTCACTCATTAAAATTCTCTCCTTTTTAGCAGGATAGGCTTCACTCGGCCTACCGCTTTTTCCAACTAGTTGACTAGTTTGTTTCAGTTACCTATTGCCATTTTAGCAGTCTGACAACCGAAAAGACAAGAAAGAACGGTTATGCTGCCATTTTTTTGAATAATGGCAAGACTCCATTGCGAGATCGGGATCTGTTCTTGTGCAGATTTCGGTTTAAAGCATATCTCAAGCTTTTTTAACCGGTTGTTTTGGATAATAATTCGTGGCCAAATACAAATAGAGGACCGTCAACAAACTTGTTCCGGCTGAAACCCATAAATCAGCTCCGATAAAACTGAAGGCAAAGGACACAAGTGTCGGAATTGTGACTGCTAAAGCAGTGGTGCGCCAAAGATGGCGATATTCGCCTTTGCGTTTTTTCATTTTAATAAATAACAAGCCTACTAAAGCGAAAAAACTGATTTTCAAAAAATGATAGAGTGTCGTCGAAACAAATAAAAATACGAAAGCAAAAGGATAGAGCAGAAATTCGATTTCTTCGACAAACTGGAGAAGGCCATCCACATCACTGGTCGTATCGCTCAAGCCGAGTGATAATTCAATGAAGGAAATCACCGTCATAAACAGGATGAACAAGAAAACAAAGCGCATAATCTTTCCTATTGTCATAATACGGACGGCTGCCTGCTTTTTTGGTTCCATTAAACTGGCTTTAAATAATTGATAAAGATTCACATCCATCTTCCTTTCAGCTAATAATTATATCCTAACATGGAGAGCAGGTAGAAATTGGGGTGCTTTGTTACGGGAATGTAAATTTTAATTAAAGGTATTTACAATGCCTTATCGAACTCTTCATAATAGACTAGGTGTGAAATCGTAAATTTAGGAGTTGAATGTACATCGTGGAAACGAATTGGCAAGAAATGCTTTTTACTTTCTTTGGCGGTTTGGGAATATTCCTATTTTCTATTAAGTATATGGGGGATGCCTTGCAAAAAGCTGCGGGCGACAGATTGCGGGGAATTTTAGACCGCTTTACGACTAACCCTTTCATGGGAGTCCTCGTAGGGATTATCGTTACTGTGCTGATTCAATCGAGTTCGGGTACAACCGTTATTGTTGTCGGATTAGTAAGTGCAGGATTTATGACTTTAAGACAGGCTATCGGAGTTATCATGGGTGCCAATATCGGGACAACCGTAACGGCCTTCATCATCGGGCTGGATGTAGGCGCATATGCATTGCCGATTATGGCGGTCGGTGCTGCACTGATTTTTTTCTTTAAGAAAAATCAAATCCAGAATTTCGGCCAAGTGGTCTTTGGTTTCGGTGGGCTGTTCTTCGGTCTCGAATTGATGAGCGACGGGATGAAGCCTTTGCGCGAATCTGCCGCTTTCATCGATTTGACGATCAGTTTAAGTGATCTGCCGATTCTAGGAGTAGTTGTCGGAACGGTATTTACTTTGATCGTACAAAGTTCAAGTGCGACTGTTGCAATTTTGCAAGGTCTCTACGCAGAGAACGTCTTGTCATTAGGTGCCTCACTGCCAGTCTTGTTCGGGGATAATATCGGTACGACGATTACGGCTGTACTCGCGGCATTGGGAACTTCAATTGCTGCAAGAAGAGCGGCAGCGGTTCACGTTTTGTTCAATATTGTCGGTACTGTTATTTTCATGATTTTATTGGTGCCATTTACGGCATATGTCGAATGGATAGCCGGCATACTTAATTTGGAAGCGAAAATGCAGATTGCTTTTGCACACGGTTCATTCAACGTCGCAAATACAATTATTCAGTTTCCATTGATCGGCTTCTGGGCTTATCTGGTAACGAAATTTATACCGGGCGAAGAAGTTTTGATCGAATTCAAGCCGAAGCATTTGGATGTCCATTTTATCGAACAATCTCCTTCGATTGCGTTAGGCCAAGCGAAAGAAGAAGTTTTGCGAATGGGCGGATATGCGGTGCAGGGTCTTGAAGAAACTTACGAATACTTAAAAACGAAAAGCAAGAAAAGTGCGGAGATGGCTTATCAGCTTGAAGATGCCATCAATAATCTTGACAGCAAAATTACGGATTACCTTGTGTTGATTTCTGCCGAATCGATTTCCGCTACAGATTCGACACGCCATACAATGCTGATGGAAACGGTCCGGGATATTGAACGGATTGGCGACCATTTTGAAAATATCATTGAATTGGTCGATTATCAGGAAAATAACCGAGTGAAAATCACGGAAGATGCAATGGAAGATTTGCGTGAAATGTTCACATTAACGATTGCCACTGTGAAAAAAGCCTTGGATGCTCTTGATACAACGAGCCATGAATTGGCGCGTGAAGTAGCTGAGCAAGAAGATCTGATTGACAAGATGGAACGAAAATTCCGCAAAAAGCACATTATGCGCCTAAATGAAGGCAAATGTTCAGCTCAAGCGGGAATCGTCTTTGTCGATATCGTCAGCAATTTAGAGCGGGTAGGCGATCACTCGGTAAACATTGCTGAAGCCATCCTTGGGAATCGTGCATAAAAGATAATACGCGACGGAGAAACGGATATTCGTTTCTCTTTAACCGGAAGCAGCAAGAACCTGGGAGTTAAACTGGAACTCTTGCTGCTAATTACAGTAGAATAGATAAAACGGCTCCTTTTCATTACTTTACATTTCAAAAAATGTAGGGCACGATGAAAAGGAGTTTTTTACTAGGAGGATGAAGAGATGGAAGTTTTCGCTTGGATTGTCATTTTGCTATTTTTCGCTGTCGGATTCGTCGGCTTGATTTATCCGATCATTCCAGCGGTCCTATTTATCTTCGGCGGATTTGTCGTTTATGGGCTGTTCTTCGAGTTCAGCGATTTGCCGTGGTGGTTCTGGCTGATTGAAAGCCTGTTTGTTATTTTGCTCTTCGGTGCGGATGCGCTGGCCAATGCTTTTGGCGTTAAGAAATTCGGCGGTTCGAAAGCAGGCTTATGGGGCAGCACAATCGGGTTGATCATCGGCCCATTTGTCATCCCGATTGCTGGTATTTTAATCGGTCCTTTCCTTGGGGCGATCCTTGCAGAATTGATTTTCAATAAATCGACAATCAAACAATCGGTTAGGTCGGGCATCGGTTCGGTCGTCGGGTTTATCACGTCGGTCTTCACTAAAGGGATCATCCAGATTATTATGGTCATCCTGTTCTTTATCGTAATTTGATTCAGCCAAAAGACTGATTAAATGAATTGTCTGGGCATTTTAATTGTATCGCTCGAAAAACTTTGATACGCTAAGAAAGTAGAACAATAGACTCAAGGAGGAATTTAATCATGGCTTATGAATTACCAGAATTACCTTACGCGTATGACGCACTTGAACCACACATCGACAAAGAAACGATGAACATTCACCACACGAAACACCATAACACTTATGTAACAAACGTAAATGCGGCTTTAGAAGGCCACGAAGACCTTGCTTCAAAATCAGTGGAAGAATTGATCTCTGACTTGAACGCAGTTCCTGAAGACATCCGTACAGCAGTGCGCAACAATGGCGGCGGACACGCTAACCACTCATTGTTCTGGCAATTGCTTACGCCAAATGGCACAGGCGCTCCATCAGGTGCTCTTGCTGAAGCAATCGATGCTAAATTCGGCAGCTTTGACGAGTTCAAAACAAAATTCGAAAATGCTGGTAAAACACGCTTTGGTTCAGGCTGGGCTTGGCTAGCAGTTTCAAACGGCGAGTTGGAAGTGACTTCAACTCCTAACCAAGACTCTCCATTGATGGAAGGCAAAACGCCGATCCTTGGAGTGGACGTTTGGGAGCATGCTTACTACTTGAAATACCAGAACAAACGCCCTGACTATTTGGCGGCATTCTGGAACGTAGTAAACTGGGATGAAGTTTCAAAACGCTACGAAGCAGCAAAATAATTCAAAACGAATGAAACTTTACACACACTTTTTCGTCAGAAAAAGTGTGTGTTTTTTTATGTAAAATGCTATACTAGCAATTGCCTATTTTGGTGAAAGGAGTGCACAAAAATGAATACCCCTCAGAAAAGGCGTGTATCGCTTGCGAAAGCGAAACTGAAGTCGCATACCGTCTTTCGGATGAATATCCTCTTTTTCTCCATTTTCTTGCTGTTTTCTGTATTGATTCTTCGGCTAGGCTATTTGCAGATTGTTAAAGGCGAAGATTTCGCGCGTGCTTTGGCCCGGACAGAAGAAGTTCCAGTCAATACCAGCGTACCGCGGGGACGGATTTTTGATAGCGAAGGCCGCGTTCAAGTTGATAATAATCCTGTCAACGCCATTACATACACGGCTATGCAGACGACCAAAAGAGAAGAAATGATGCGAGTGGCAGAAAAACTGGCATCTTTGATTGAAAAAGACACCAAAAAAGTGACGCTGCGCGATAAACAGGATTTCTATATTTCATTGAATACCGAAGAAGCGACAGCAAAAGTCACGGATGAAGAACGCCTTGAGATCAACAATAAAGACATTCAGGAAAAAGAAAAGCAGCGTGAAATCGACACGTTGATCCGCGAAAGAATCACTGACGAAGAGCTGGCAAGCCTGACCGACCAGCAACTCGAAGTACTGGCGATCTATCGTGAAATGACTTCTGGCTATGCACTTTCTCCTCAAATCATTAAAAACGAAGGCGTAACCGATGAAGAGTTTGCCCGAGTCTCTGAACGATTGACCGATCCGGATTTAAAAGGAGTCAACACGATTACGGACTGGAAACGGGTAAAAACATCGGATTTGACCATTTTAGGTAATACGACAACGCCTGAACAAGGGCTGCCTGCAGATAAAATCGATTACTATTTGGCACGGGATTATTCCCGCAATGACCGCGTCGGCATCAGTTTCCTGGAAGCGGAATACGAAGATGTGTTGCAAGGCCAGAAATCCATCGTGAAAAACGTGACGGATGGCCGGGGGCGTGTTGTTGAGACGGTGACTGTCGATGAAGGGGAGCCAGGGAAAGATGTGGTTCTTACCATCGATTCGGAAATTCAGAATGCAATGGAAGATATTGTTGAAAAGAAATTATTGGAGCTGAAAGCAGGCCCCAACTCCCAATTGGTGAAAGACGCTTACTTAGTCATGATGGATCCGCGGACAGGGGAAATCATTTCGTTGGTCGGCAAACAATTGGACCGGGATGAAGACGGCAAACGGATCGTCCGCGATTACTCATTCGGAACCATTACGGCAGCTTATCCGACAGGTTCGGTCGTCAAAGGGGCGACCGTGCTTGCTGGCTATAGCAATGATGCAATTGCAATGGGCCAAACGATGATCGATGAGCCGATGCTGCTTCCTGGCGGCTTGATGAAAGCTTCCCTTTTCAACAGAACGATCGGCAACAGGGTAGCGGTCAATGACCAGACTGCACTGGAACGTTCGTCCAACGTTTATATGTTCAAAATTGCACTGGCGATTTCCGGAAATGCCTATGAACGCTATAGAGGCTTCAGTGTAGCGCAAGAAGATTGGGATACGATGCGCAATTCCTTTGCGGAATTCGGTCTTGGCGTCCGCACAGGCATTGATTTGCCGAATGAAGGAAAAGGGGTTACTGGCCGTTTCATTCGGACTGAGCCTGGTACTTTCCTTGACTTTGCCATCGGACAATATGATACCTATACGCCGCTCCAATTGCTTCAATACGTATCAACAATCGCCAATGACGGCTACCGCATGCAGCCGCATGTTGTCAAAGAAATCCGCCAGCCTTCAAGCGACGGCAAAACCTTAGGTGCAGTCGAAACTGTGGTTGAACCGAAAATCTTAAATCGCATCAACAATAGCCAGGCCGAAATCGACCGGGTGAAACAAGGGATGCGCCAAGTTTATACAGGTAGCAACGGAACTGCCCGCAGTTACTTTAACGACCTTAAATATTCTGCTGCCGGCAAGACAGGTACAGCGGAAATTAATTATTACGATGACAAAGAAAGCCCGTTCTATACAAAAGCTTCGGTCAATACGACGCATGTCGGGTTTGCACCTTTTGAAAATCCTGAAGTAGCATACGCGGTCGTAATTCCTTATATTACGACCGATCCGCGCAACGTTCCGCCAGCGAGCAATGAGATTGCGCGTGCCGCTCTGGATAAATACTACGAACTGAAAAACAAAGAAGTAAATGAATCACCTTCCGTCATCAAATCACCTGCCACTGATACAGCAGTTGAAGAAGGGGAAGAAAATTGATCAAAAGCGATGGATACGGGCTTTAAGCCTGTGACTATCGCTTTTTTTTTTTGCATTAAATCAATGTGTAAGCCAACATGCATAGAAATAAACCCGATTTACATTTTCTTAACATTCGCTTTATACTTCCTCAACAATCGGTCTTTATAGTTAAGAATGTAAATAACACAAACCTTAGGAGGAAATGAGAAATGAGAAATTGGAAGTTCGCAATGGCATCGACAATTCTAGGTTCAGCGTTAATTTTAGGGGCATGCGGCGGAGAAGAAGGATCTGCGGATTCAAGTTCTGACGTTGAAGAAACAACATCTGATACAGCAGGTGAAGAGTCAGCAGAAGTAGAAGGCGCTGTTTCGGGTGATGGATCGTCGACAGTTGCACCTATCATGGAAGGAATTGTTGAAGAATATGCAGGAGACCAGCCGAAGGTCCAAGTAACAGTTGGAGTTTCCGGTACTGGCGGCGGATTTGAAAAGTTCATCCAAGGTGAAACGGATTTCTCAAATGCATCACGTCCGATTAAAGAAGAAGAAGCGGCCAGCTTAGAAGAAGCAGGCATTGAATACACTGAATTCCTACTCGCTTACGACGGCTTATCAGTAGTTGTCAGCCAAGATAACGACTGGGTCGAAGATTTGACTGTAGAAGACTTGAAAAAGCTGTGGGTTGAAGATGGCTCTACGAAAAAATGGTCGGATATCAACCCTGAATGGCCGGATGAAGAAGTGGTCTTCTATGCCCCGGGAACTGATTCAGGAACATTTGATTATTTCAATGAAGTCATTTTGGAAGATGAAGATATCGTAAGTGCTGCAACGCTTTCAGAAGATGACAACGTATTGGTGCAGGGGATCCAAGGCGATCCGAATGCGATTGGATTCTTTGGATATGCTTATTATGTAGCCAATAAAGATACATTGAAAGTCGTGAAAATCGGTGGAGTAGAGCCAACGAATGAAACGATTGAATCAGGCGAGTATGAACCATTATCGCGTCCGTTGTTCACATATGCGAGCAATAAAGCCATTTCAGAAGATCCAGCTGTTTATGACTTCATGGAATACACTTTGGAAAATGCAGGTGCTATGGCTGAAGCGGTCGGCTATGTAGCTCTTCCGCAAGAAGAATACGATAAAGGCCTTGCTGACCTGGAAGCACTTAAATAATACGGGTTGAGATTTAGTCTTAGGGTGAGCAGCCACTGCTCGCCTTTTGCGGTTGAAAGGGGATTTCATATGCGTCCATCTGTGCAAGAAATGATCGCGCAGTCGAAAGGCAAGAAAAGTAAAAAGATCATTGAAAAAATCATTCCAATTCTATTATTCCTGATTGCTTCAGTATCTGTACTGACGACAATCGGCATTGTTCTGACTTTGATTGTAGAAACCTTCACGTTCTTCTCGCGTGTTTCGTTCTTCGATTTTATCACCGGCACAACGTGGCTGCCGTTTTCGAATAAAGAAGCGCAGTACGGCATTTTGCCGTTGATCGTCGGTACGCTGAAAATCACGGCGATTGCTGTGATTGTAGCGGTGCCGATCGGTATCGGGGCTGCTATCTATTTAAGTGAATATGCAAGCGAAACGGTCAGAAGAATCGTTAAGCCGGTACTGGAAATCCTAGCTGGAGTTCCGACCATTGTCTACGGATTCTTCGCTTTGACATTTGTGACACCTGTCTTGCAAGGCTTATTTCCGGAAATCAAAATCTTCAACGCGATTTCACCGGGAATCGTTGTAGGCATCATGATCATCCCAATGATCGCTTCTTTATCTGAAGACGCGATGTCATCGGTGCCAAGACAGATCCGGGACGGGGCTCTCGCAATGGGTTCGACAAAATTTGAAGTGGCGACCAAGGTCATTTTGCCTGCAGCCTTATCCGGCATTGTCGCATCCGTGGTGCTTGCCGTTTCACGTGCAATCGGCGAAACGATGATTGTGTCACTAGCGGCAGGATCTACGCCAAGGTTTGACGGGGATTTCACGGGTTCCATCCAAACCATGACCTCATACATCGTCCAAGTTTCTAAAGGCGATGCAGGATATGGCACGACGATTTATTACTCCATCTATGCCGTCGGCTTTACTTTATTCATCTTTACGATGCTTATGAATATCCTTGCCACTTATGTTTCAAAACGTTTCAAGGAGGAGTATTAAGATGAGATATGTAGACCACGACTTAGTAGTGAAACGGATGGGCGGCAGAAAAATCGTCAATTATCTGTTTAAAGGCCTTTTCATGCTCGCGACAACAATTGCCTTGCTCGCATTGGCGATATTGCTTTATCGCATTATTACCCAAGGCGCAGGCAATCTCTCGTGGGAATTTTTGAACAACTTCGCTTCCCGGTTCCCGGAAAAAGCGGGGATCAAAGCCGCTTTGATCGGTTCACTTTGGCTAATGGCTGTAGTGGCTCCGACTTCCATCATTTTAGGTGTTGGTTCAGCTATCTATTTAGAGGAGTATGCAAAGAAAAACCGGATGACTGCATTTATCCGCACCAATATCTCGAATTTGGCAGGAGTGCCATCAGTCGTGTTCGGGTTGCTCGGTTTAACCATCTTTGTCCGAGCTCTGTCGCTTGGAAATAGTGTATTGGCAGCTGGATTCACCATGAGCTTGCTGATATTGCCAGTCATTATCGTAGCTGCACAAGAAGCGATCCGTGCGGTTCCAAATGAACTCCGGGACGCGTCGCTTGGAATGGGCGCAACCAAATGGCAAACGATTGTGAGAATCATTTTGCCCGCAGCCATCCCGGGAATCTTGACGGGAAGCATTTTGGCTTTGTCCCGAGCGATCGGCGAAACAGCGCCATTGATTGTTATCGGGGTGCCGGTGATCATCCAGTTCTTGCCTTCCGGTGTAATGGATACGTTCACAGCTTTGCCGATGCAAATCTATGATTGGTCAAGCCGCCCGCAGCAAGAATTCCAAGCAGTTGCCGCAGCTGGAATCATTGTGCTGATGGCCGTACTTTTAACGATGAATTCAATCGCTGCACTTATCCGCAACAAATTCCAGAAGCGCTATTAATGCTATTTATGTGAGAGGGGTTTCACAAATGACAACTATCAGTCCGGTAAAAATCAAAAAACAACAGCAACCTAAAGAACAGCAGGATGTAAAAAAATCGGTGTATTTAACGAAGCAACTGAATCTTTGGTACGGCGATAAGCATGCTTTGAAAAATATTGATCTCGATATTAAAGAACATGAAGTAACAGCCATAATTGGGCCATCCGGCTGCGGAAAATCAACGTACATCAAAACCTTGAACCGCATGGTGGAGTTGGTGCCGACTGTAAAAACATCCGGGGAGATCCTTTACCGCGATCGGAACATTTTCGATTCCAATTACGCTGTCGAAGAATTGCGCACGAAAGTAGGCATGGTGTTTCAGAAGCCGAATCCTTTCCCGAAATCGATCTATGACAATGTGGCTTATGGACCTCGCATCCATGGCATTAAAAATAAAAAAATCCTTGATGAGATTGTTGAGAAAAGTTTGCGCGGAGCTGCCATTTGGGATGAGGTGAAAGACAGGCTAACTGAAAATGCCTACAGTATTTCAGGCGGACAGCAGCAGCGGATTTGCATCGCCCGGGCACTTGCGATCGAACCGGATGTTATCCTGATGGACGAACCGACTTCGGCACTGGATCCGATCTCGACATTGAAAATCGAGGAATTGGTCCAGGAATTGAAAAAAGACTATAGCATCATCATCGTTACACATAATATGCAGCAGGCTGCGCGTATTTCCGATAAGACAGCTTTCTTCTTGAACGGGGAAGTAATCGAATATGATGATACAGATGTCATTTTCTCAAATCCTTCCGATAAACGGACGGAAGATTATATTTCAGGGCGATTCGGATAAAGGAGCGGGGATAGAATATGTCAGTACGCGAAAAATTTGATTATGAATTAAATTCTGCACAAGACCAACTGATTGGAATCAGCAAAATGGCAGTTGAAGCACTGAGCAAATCGGTAAGAGCCCTATTGACTCATGATGTGGATGCGGCGCTTGAAGTCATCGAAGATGATATCGAGATCAATAAATTAGAAGAAGAAATCAACGATCAAGTAATTTTGATGATTGCCAAACAATCGCCGGTAGCAACCGACTTGCGTAGGCTGATTGTAACCATCAAAGTGGCTAGTGATATGGAGCGGGTGGGTGATTATGCGGTGAATATTGCAAAAGAAACCATCCGGATCGGCAAAGAGGATTTGCTTCCGCAGATTCGCCAGATCGAGCAGATGCACGATTTGGCAGTTGCTATGCTTTATCAAGTAATCGATGCTTTTGTGGAAGAAGACGTCTTGAAGGCAAAAGAGATTGCGGAACTGGACGACCAAGTCGATGAATTATACGGCGATGTCATCCGGAAATTGATGCATGCAGGCGGGGAGCATCCTGAAAAGCTCAGCCAAATCACACAATTGGCATTCGTCAGCCGGTATATGGAACGTTCAGCTGATCATGCGACCAATATCGCAGAACAATTATTTTATCTGGTGAAAGGCCGTCATTATGACTTAAATAGCTAACCGCTTCCCGGCAGCATTCACTGCCGGGAAGTTTCTTGTATTTCCGGAAGAAATAATGAATTTTTTCAGTAGACTTTGCCCCTAAATATGCTATAATAGTTAAGTCGTATAGATCAACCGCTTATTAACAAATGATCTTTGAAAGAATTAGGAGGGATACCGATGCGTGTTAACATCACTTTAGCTTGTACAGAATGTAGCGAACGTAACTACAGCACTGTTAAAAATAAGCGCAACAACCCTGAGCGTCTTGAAATGAAAAAATATTGCTCACGTGAAAAGAAAATGACTCTACACCGTGAAACGAAGTAATTCATTGACTGCCAAAACCTACACGGGTTTTGGCTTTTTTCTTTATATAAGGAGATGTTTTGATATGGACAAATCCACCAGCAGAAAAGAAATGCTCGCAAAATTAAATGCGATGCCAGAAGAAGTACATACAGAAAAAACGGAAAAAATCATTCAGCGATTAGCTGAAGACCCTATTTTTGTGAATGCAGCAACTATTGGAATGACCATCTCGGCATTTCCGGAAGTCGATACAACGCAATTGATCGATTATTGCTGGAGCATCGGCAAAAAAGTGGCCGCTCCTAAATGCATTCCGAGTACGAGGGGAATGGACTTTTACATTTTGACGGATTATAGTGAACTGGAAAATGTCTACATGAAATTGCTGGAGCCTCGGATTGACAAAAGCCGCTACGCTTCACCGAATGAAATCGATTTAATGATTGTCCCTGGTGTGGTATTCAGTAAATCCGGATATCGCATCGGTTTTGGCGGCGGCTATTATGACCGTTATCTCTCTGTTTACGAAGGTAAAACGGCTTCACTTGTTTTCGACATGCAATTGGTGGAATCGATGCCTGTAGAAAACCATGACATTCCTGTGCAGCATATTATTACGGAAAATGAATGGATCGAAACGATAGGGTGGAGAAAATGAAAAATTTATACGATGTGATGCAATTATTGAAGCGATACGGCACAATCATCTACACCGCTGACTTTCAAGCGGATCTGGCGTTGATGGAAGACGAAGTGCGGGAACTTTACCGCATGCAATTCATCACTGCAAAAGAATATACCACGGCTTTGATGATCCTTCGGCAAAAGCGCAGTGAGGGAAAATAGTTCATAGAATGAAACAATTTGAGGTTTTATCCGTCTGAATAAGGGTACTCAATATGTTGAAGCTATAATCTGCAAACTTCCAGTTTACCTTCTTATGTTAAAGTAGAGGTGGACGGAGGGTTAAGAATATGTAAATTACCCCTGTGAAAAGGAGGATGCGCGGGATGATGGAAAAAGAGTGGCCCAGACATTCGATCCTGGCAATCGCAATTATCGTTACTTGGCTAAAAACCTACATTATCTATAAAACCAGTTTTTCAATTACAATCGATAATGCTTTGCAAGAATTTATCCTTTTTATCAATCCGCTTAGCTGGCTCCTGTTTGTATATGGGATATCGCTATTCTTTAAAAGCGATAAAGCCAAAAATCGGTACATTCTTGCAATCGCTGTCATTTCGTCTATCGTCTTATACGCCAATGTTGCCTTCTACCGGTTTTTCAGTGATTTCATCACGCTTCCGGTCTTATTCCAAAAAGATAATTTTGGTGATTTAGGAGCGAGTGCAGCAGAAAGTGTTTATTGGACGGACATTGGTTATTTTATCGATGTTATCGTCATTTTACTTGCGATCAAGTTCTTAAAAATCAAATCGGAATCAGCTGCATTCCGCAAAGGACAGCGAAAAGCCTATTTCATCCTTTCCGCTGCAGTGATGTTTTTCAATTTAGGCCTTGCGGAAGCAGAACGGCCGCAATTATTGACACGCAGTTTTGACCGTGAAATGTTAGTGAAAAATATCGGGATGTACAATTACCACATTTACGATGTTTATATCCAATCAAAATCACAAGCGCAGCGCGCTCTCGCAGATGGATCGCAGCTCGTTGAAATCAATAACTATGTAAGTTCAAACCAATCAGAGCCCAATCCGGAAATGTTTGGGCTCGCTGAAGGCCGGAATCTTATCGTCGTAACGTTGGAGTCGCTTCAGTCATTTACGATCAATAATGAAATGAACGGAGAGACGATTACTCCTTTCCTGAATGAGTTGACAGAAGATGAAGATACTATTTACTTCCCGAATTTCTATCACCAAACAGGGCTTGGGAAAACTTCCGATTCTGAATTCCTGCTTGAAAATTCGCTTTACCCACTAAGCGGTGGAGCCGTATTTTTTACGCATAGCGGCAATTCCTATAATTCGATGGCGGAGAGCCTTGGAAAGAATGGCTATCATACTTCCGTCCAGCACGCGAACACAAAGAGTTTCTGGAACCGCGATATGATGTATGAATCATTGAACATCGATGAATTCCTGGATATCGACAGCTATGAAATCGGTGAGGGTGAAGCTGTGAACTGGGGGATGAAAGACATCCCGTTCATGGAGCAGTCTGTAGAGCATATGACGAAATTGCCTGAGCCGTTTTACACCCGTTTATTGACCTTGACGAACCACCATCCTTTCTATTTGGATGAGGAAGACAAAATGATTGATGAATTTGATTCCAATTCGGGCACCTTAAACCGATATTTCCAAACGGCCCGTTATTTAGATGAATCGGTTAAAGTATTATTCGATGAATTGAAACAGCAAGGGCTCTATGAAAATTCGGTTATTGTGATGTACGGTGACCATTATGGAATTTCAGAAAACCATAATGCCGCGATGGAGCAGTATCTTGGAAAAGAAATTACACCATATGAGACGGCGCAGCTGCAGAAAGTGCCTTTCTTTATCCATATCCCAGGATATGGTCAGGGGCATGTCGATGAAGAAATCGGCGGACAAGTGGATATCCGCCCAACCATTATGCATTTGATGGGTGTGGAAACGAAGGAAGACATCCAGTTCGGCGGCGATCTATTCTCGGAAGAACATGAAGAGTTTGTTGTGTTCCGCGACGGACGCTTCATTACCAAAGACAGCGTTTTTGCAGGAAATACTTGTTATGATAGCGAAACCGGCGTAGAAATCGGCCAGGCAGCTTGTGAACCGTATATCGAGCCTGCATTTACTGAGCTTGAATATTCCGAGTCGATTATCAACGGAGATCTTCTTAGATTTTACGATGAGGACAATGGCCAATTGATCCTTTCAGAAAAAGAACTGGAAAAATTAGAAAAAGAGCAGCAAGAAAAAGAAGCAATTGAAGCTGTGCCCCAGCAATAAGGAAAAGCGGATGCTATTAGAGCATCCGCTTTTATTCTTAAAGCAATAAAAAAAGCTGATGCCATGAAGGCATCAGCTTTTTTGGATTAATGTAGGCTTGGTGGATATCCTTGTGTAATGATCGTCGCGATCGTGAAACCGCCGAAAATTACAAACGTACCGAAGTTGAAAATTAATCCTAAAAATTGTTTGTTTTTCAAGGTTTGTACAGTGCCTACTGCTGCTAAAATAGCAATCAGCCCAAATATAACCATAAGCAAGTTCATCTATGACACTCCCTTCAACATTAACAGCCAGTGCCGCCGTGTTCTCTTATTATTGTAATGAATAACAAGATGTTTGTCGAGAGATAATATTGTCATTCCGTTGAACACTTGAGATGCTATAATTTGAAAGAGGTGAAATATACATGTTGAAAATCAATCAAATGGAATTAGGGCCAGTACAAACGAATTGCTATATCATTTCCAACGATTTGGCTGAGTGCTTGATTTTTGATCCTGGGGAAGAAAGCAAAAGAGTGGTTGAATTCCTGAAAAAGAAAAAGTTGAAGCCGCTTGCGATTTTATTAACGCATGCCCATTTCGACCATATTGGGGCGATTGACGATTTGCGGGACCAGTTCGACATTCCGGTTTACTTGCATCGCTTGGAAAAAGACTGGCTTGGCCGTCCAAATCTCAATGGCTCTGGAAAGTACCCTTCCTTGCCGGATTATCGGATGCGGGAAGCGGATAGATTACTGGATCAGGAAAAGTCGCTTGAAATCAGCAGCTTCAAAATGGAATTGTTCCATACACCGGGCCACTCGCCTGGAAGTGTCGTTTTTTCTTTTGGAAAAGAAGGGTTTGCGATTGTGGGGGATACGCTGTTTCGGGGAAGCATCGGAAGAACGGATTTAATCGATGGCTCTGAAGCGAAATTGCTGCAATCGATTAAAGAATCTTTACTGACGATGCCCGAGCATATGATCTTATATCCGGGACATGGGCCGGAAACGACGCCATCTGAAGAAAAAAAGTCGAATCCTTTTTTGCAACAGCAGCGTTGAAAAGAGGAGATTAAAAAAGCGGCCGCAATGGGCCGCTTTTCTTTTTTGATTTCTTGATTAATGTCCAGCTCCGGGAATATGGATGAACGTTGTGTAGTAAGTGAAGCCTACGAAGAATACGGTTAAGTAAGCTCCGAAAATGTACAAGTACATGCGTTCGGAAATGTTTAAGAATCCAAGAAGAACGAAAAATCCAGTATTAGCTACCATTATTAATGATACTTCTACCATATCACCTACGTAAAAAAGAACTGCGAATATCCCAGTCCACCATCCCATTAATTTGAACATCTTATCCATGGGTAATCCCTCCTTTGCCACAACACAATAATCTCCTATTTATTATATAGGAAACAAAGCGATTGTGTAAACAGCGAGTTGTTCTTTCTTTGTGACAAACAGGTGTATTGTTGCCAAGCAGACTAAACAATCGATGTTTTTCCTGGTCGCTATGAAAGTGAGCTTACCTTAAGAAATGGTTTATTGCAATTGCTGAGGAAAAGGAAAGAGGAAAACTGCTAAAACCAGACCGGCTAAACTATGTTCAAAAATGAGATTTCACCTCTATAGGGCGATCAAATATTTATTTTGAATGAAAGTATTCCCAAAGCAAATTGAGGCGGTTATACTGTGGGGGAATAGAGAGGCGTCCTTTATTCAACTACTAATAGGAGGTGGCTATGCAGGAGATAATCGAACGCAGGTGTGCAGATCTGCTGAGCCAGGCAGTGGAATGCGCCACAACCGATATCCATATAAAACCTGAGCAAGATAGTTATTCCATTTCATTCCGTTCATTTCAAGCTTTAAAGCAAGTAACCAAAATCCCCCTTGAATTAGGCAATCGCATGATTGCGTATTTTAAATACCTTTCCCTTCTGGATATGAGTGAAAAGCGAAAACCTCAAACAGGCTCATTCCAACTTCCAATTGAAAACCATCCTTATTATTTTAGAATATCAACTTTACCATCCGTTTTAACAAAAGAAAGCATTGTGATCCGGATTATGGCAGATGATGTAGCAGATTCAATCCATTCACTTGCCGCATTTCGAGACTCCGCTTATTTGTTGGAGAAATTATCGGGCGCACCCCAAGGCTTATTGTTGTTTACGGGTCCCACCGGATGCGGAAAATCAACCACCTTGTATTCGCTCTTGAAACACTGTGCAGAGCAGTTAAACCGCAATATCATTACGCTGGAAGATCCAGTAGAGCGGAAAAACCAGTCGATTCTGCAAATCCAGGTCAATGAAAAAGCGGGGCTAAGTTATGCGGCAGGACTGAAAGCAATTTTGAGGCATGATCCCGATATCATTATGATAGGCGAAATCCGCGATGCCGAAACTGCGCAAATTGCCGTTCGCGCGGCTTTGACGGGCCATTTGGTGCTATCGACGATCCATGCCCGGCACTCTGTCGGATGCCTCCATCGCCTTTATGACCTTGGCGTTTCCTATGAAGATATGGCACAGACCCTGATTGCCATATCAGCGCAGAAAATCATTCCCGTCTACAGCGAAATGGATCAACTAGAAACGTCCTATCGTGCATTATATGAAATTTTACATGGGGAACGGCTGATCGAAGCCGTGGATTCGGCAAAAGAAAAGAAACTGTATAGGCTACCGGAACATTTGTCGTTTGGCGGACAGATCCGGGAAGGAGTGAGGATCGGTGCGATTGAAGCGGGTCTTGAAGCCGAAAGCAATCCCTATTCATGACCGGGAGCATTTCCTAAGCCGGCTGTCCATGCTAATGAAAGAAGGCTATTTGCTGCCGACGGCATTGCAGCTGCTGCTTCCGGTGCATACGAAAAAACTGGAAGAGGCGCTATCTGGCATCACCATCATTTTGAAAGGCGGAGGTACAGCGGCGGAAATTTTGAAATTTCTTGGCTTTAAAGATCAAGTGTTGTTTCCGGTGGAAATCGCTGAATTCCATGGCCGCTTGCCCGAGTCGATTGAAAGCATCGCCAAAAGTTTTTCACGGACGGAACAAGTTCAGAAAAAATTAAAGAATATCTTGATTTATCCGGTGTCTTTGCTGCTTTTCACTTCTATGCTGTTTTTGTTTTTTCGGACAAACTACGTGCCAAATTTAACGGAACTCATGGAATCGCTGCAATCCGGCGAAGAAACGTCCGGAGTGCCTACTTATTTATTGAATTTGCCGGATGTTTTCATCGGCATCTTTGCCTTGTTTAGTTTAGCGGCAGCCAGCTTTTGGCTGATCTTAAACAAACAGAAAGTCCCGATCCAAATCCATTGGATCTTAAAACTCCCTGTGCTGCGAAGCTATATGAGGCTTTACTGGTCCCATCTCTTTGCCCGGGAACTCGGAACCTTATTGCATAGCGGCATCTCTTTGCAGCAATCCTTGCAATTGCTCCAAGAACAGACCTACCACTCGATCATCCAGTTTATGGCCAATGCTTGCCGCGAAGAAATCATCAGCGGCCAAAATCTATCGGTTGCGCTTTCCCGCCAGTCCTTTTTTGCAGGCGACATGGCGTCATTCGTCCAGCACGGGGAATTGACTGGACATCTCGGGAAAGAATTGATTTTATATAGCGAAGTGCTGATGGAGCGGATCGAGAAGAAATCCCAAGCAATGCTGAAAATTATTCAGCCTGCCTTTTTTGTCATTATCGCTTGCTGCATTGTCGGCGCTTATTTGGCGATTTTACTGCCCATGTACAATTTAGTCCATACAATCTGAGGGGGAGAATAATGAAACGATTAAAAAATCAAAAAGGGTTTACATTAATTGAAATGCTGATTGTTATGCTGATCATCACTGTATTAATCGCAATTGCCATACCGAATGTAACGAAGCAGACTTCTGCGGTTGAAGATAAAGGCTGCAAAGCTTACGTGCATATGGTCCAAGGCCAAGTCGAGTCTTACCGCATGGATGAGAAGGCGGTGCCGACAATGCCGAACCTTGTGGAAAAAGGCTATTTAAAAGAAAACGAGACAAGCTGCCCGAACGGCGACCCGGTTTCCATTTCAACGGCTGGCGTCGTGACGACATCTAAAAAAGGAACGCCATAATCAAAGGCGAACAGGGCTTTACGTTGATTGAAATGCTGTTGGTGCTGCTCGTGCTAATGACTGTAACAGGCATTGCGATTCCAAGTTACCGGGCGTTTGAAACAGAGAGGGATGAACAGCGTTATTTCGAATTGCTGCAGCAGGATATTTACTTTGCCCAGAGTGAAAGCTACCGCTCCCAAATGCCGATCACGGTCGTTTTCAGGGAAGTCAGCCATTCAAGCGAAGTTGTGCAAACTTTTAGAGGGGCGCTTTCGTCGAGAAAAATGCCGAAAAGCATCCAATTGAAAAAATCCAGCAACCTTAAAGAAATTCACTTTACCGGAAACGGTTCGATTTCCGGGTCCGGTACGTTGAATTTTGAAACGAGTGCGGGAGATAAATCCATAGTCGTCCATTTGGGCAAAGGGAGGGTGGTTTTTTCTGAATGAAAAAGGGGTCTCCTGGGCGGAGACGATGCTCAGCCTGTTCCTGTTTTTTATCGTATTTGGAACGCTCTTGCCGACATTCCAATACACACAGCAAGCCATGCATTTGAAAAAAGAAAAGATGATCGCTTATGAGACGATGCATGAAGGGGCGAAACAACTAGCTAATGGGGCAGTGTCGGGCCAAAGAAAAGTGGACGGCACCCTTTATCGATGGGAGTTCTCAGGAGATTTATGCGTCAGCTATGAAAATTACAAAGAACAACAGCAGACCGTATGCTTAAATTAAATTGGTTCAATGAAAACGGCTTTACTTTTCTCGGATCGCTTTTCGAGCTCGTTATTCTGATGGTGTTTCTTCCATTGATCGTCATTTTTTTCAGTTTGATGATCGCTTTTGAAAAAGAAACCGATGCCGGCAATGCGGAATGGCATTTGTTTTCTTACGAACTGCAGAGTTATTTAACAAAAGTCGATTCAATTAAAGTGATCAACAATGGCAGCGGAATAAGAGTGATGCAGGAAGAAGTGGAATACGATATCGAACTGTACGGGAATTTAATCCGAAAGCAGAAATTTAAGCAAGGGCATGAAGTGATGGCTACTAAATTGGATTCCTGCTCTTTTCAAATTGAAGGCACAATCTTAACGATTTTTGCAGAATTCGCAAATGGCCGTTCGATGGAGGTAGAATATGTTTACACGTACGCTGAAAAATGAAAAAGGGGCATTGTATCCGATTTCACTTGTGTTTTTTATGTCGGCTTTAATCCTGCTTTCCCATGGTCTTTCTTTATATACCGTCCATTATAAAACATATGACGGATTGGAAAATATGCATAGACATGCTACTATACAACTACTAATGGAAATTCAGAAAAATAAAATACCTGAACAGTAGGGTGGCATTGGGTGGTAGGATGAAAAGAATTTATTTGATCGGATTCATGGGCTGCGGCAAAAGCGCTGTTGGCAGAAGGCTCAGCTTTTTAATGAAGCTGCCTTTCTACGACATGGATAAAGAAATTGTACGGCAAACAGGAAAAACGATTCCTGAAATCTTCGACCAGTACGGAGAAGAGCATTTTAGGGATTTGGAAACAGAGTTTTTGCAGAACTTCAACCATAACAGATGCATCATTTCGACGGGCGGCGGTGTGGCTATGAGAGAACGCAATCGCAAGATCATGCGGGAAACCGGCCTCGTCTTGTTTTTGGATGCCCCTTTTCGGGAAATCTGGCGGCGGATTCACAAAGATCCGAACCGTCCGGTTGTCAGGGATTCCACAAGAGAAGAAATTGAAGCGATGTTCAAATCGCGTTACCGGACATACAAAGCCGCTGCCCACATCACCATCCGCACAGAATTTCGTACGTTGCGGCAAATTACGCAATATGCAGCCTTTCAAGCAAATCGCTTGAAAGGCGAATAATTCGAATGTTTATATCTAAAATGTTCGTTTTTAACAACTCAATGGAAAAAAGTTTGCGCTTACGCCATTTCAATGTTAGGATATAGTCAAAGTTGTACTATTCAGTATAACGTTTTGGACCAATCAAATTGATTTGGGCGGATGATTGTACGGGGAGAGAACGCGAAAGCGTCGCCGAAGGAGCAAATGACAATATGTCGTGAATCTCTCAGGCAAAAAGACTCGTACGGGACGCATCTCTGGAGAATGCTGCATGCAGCTACCAAAGAGGAAAGCCGTAAAGGTAAACTTTCAGGTTCCAGGACAGAGATTTCCCTTATTAAAGGGGAATCTCTGTCCTTTTTTCGTGGTGAAATGCTAGTCAAAAGTGAATTTTGGCGGATTAGCCATGTAAAGGATCTGACAAATAAGGAGGAAGTTGAATGGCAGAACTTACAAACCAATTACAGCGAACACCACTTTTTGAATCTTATGCAAAGCATGGCGGAAAAACCATCGATTTTGGCGGATGGGAACTGCCGGTACAATTCTCAAGCATTAAAGAGGAACATGAAGCGGTGAGAACAAAAGCCGGACTTTTCGACGTTTCCCATATGGGCGAAATTTTCGTAACAGGAAATGACAGTTTGGCTTATTTGCAGCAGCTCGTTACCAATGACGTTTCCAAAATCCAAAACGGGCAAGCCCAATACACAGCTATGTGCTATGAAGATGGCGGCACAGTCGACGATTTATTGATATACAAAATTGAAGATGCCCATTATATGTTGGTTGTCAACGCTTCAAATATTGAAAAAGATTTTGAATGGATGCAAAAAACGGTTTTTGGTGACGTGAAATTGGAAAACCATTCAGCTGATTATGGCTTACTTGCTTTGCAAGGTCCGCTCGCAGAGAAAATCCTTCAACGGCTGACCGAAGAAAATTTGGCTGAAATCAAAGCGTTCCGCTTTAAGACGGATGTTTCAATCGATGGACATTCTGTCATTGTGTCACGGACAGGCTATACCGGTGAAGACGGTTTTGAAATTTACGGGAACCCGGAAGCTGTAGTTGCACTTTGGGATGCATTATTGGCTGAAGGCGCAGAAGACGGCCTTGTTCCGTGTGGTCTCGGTGCACGCGATACGCTGCGTTTTGAGGCATGCTTAGCGCTTTACGGACAAGAGCTTTCCGAAGATATTACACCTTTGGAAGCTGGATTGAATTTTGTCGTGAAATTGAACAAAGAAGAGTTTATGGGCAAAGAAGCACTAGCTTCACAAAAAGAAAACGGCATACCAAGAAAATCCGTCGGAATCGAAATGATCGATAAAGGAATTCCGCGCCACGGCTATGCGGTTTACTTGAATGATGAAAAAATCGGCGAAGTCACAACCGGTACGCAATCGCCGAGCTTGAAGAAAAATATTGGTTTAGCCCTGATTTCCAAAGAACATGCGGAGCTTGGAACAGAAGTTGAAATCGAAATCCGCAACAAGCGCCTGAAAGCCAAAATTGTCGAAACGCCGTTTTATAAACGCTCAAAATAATTCAATTTGAAAAGGGGTCAGCACTCAATGAAACATCGCTATTTACCAATGACGTCTCAAGACGAAAAAGAAATGCTGGAAGCTATCGGAATCGAATCAATCGATGAATTGTTTGCAGATATTCCTGAGAAAGTCCGCTTTAAAGGCGAATACAATATCAAACCGGCTAAATCCGAGTCTTCTTTGACAAAAGAATTAGCCGCACTCGCTGCTAAGAATGCGGATTCCAACCGGTTTGCTTCTTTCCTCGGTGCCGGTGTATATGATCACTATAAACCGATCATCGTCGACCACGTCATTTCACGTTCTGAATTTTATACGGCTTACACACCATACCAGCCTGAAATTTCCCAAGGTGAGTTGCAGGCGATTTTCGAATTCCAAACAATGATCAGCGAATTGACAGGCATGGATATTGCCAATTCTTCCATGTATGACGGCGGAACGGCTTTAGCGGAAGCGGGAATGCTTGCAGCTGGCCATACACGCCGCAAGAAAATTCTCGTATCGCGTGCTGTCCATCCGGAATCCCGTGATGTTGTCCGCACTTATGCGCTTGGACAATCCATCGAAGTAGAAGAAATTCCGTTGAAAGACGGCCATACCGATTTGGAAGCTTTGAAAAACATGATCGACGATAATGTCGCAGCGGTGATGATCCAGTATCCGAACTTCTTCGGCCAAGTTGAAAACTTGAAGGAATTGGAGCCGATCATCCACGAGGCAGGAGCGCTATTTGCAGTATCGGCAAATCCGCTTTCACTCGGCGCTTTAACGGCTCCTGGGAAATTAGGCGCTGATATTACAGTCGGCGACGCACAGCCTTTTGGAATCGCTGAAGCATTCGGCGGCCCGCATTGCGGTTATTTCGCAGTGACCAAGAAATTAATGCGTAAAGTACCTGGCCGTTTAGTTGGTGAAACGGTCGATGAAGATGGTCGCCGCGGATTTGTGTTGACTTTGCAAGCGCGCGAGCAGCACATCCGCCGCGATAAAGCGACATCCAATATCTGTTCAAACCAAGCCTTGAATGCACTCGCCGCTTCTGTTGCGATGACAGCTCTTGGGAAAGTCGGAACAAAAGAAATGGCAGTCCAAAATATTACGAAAACACATTATATGAAACAGCAACTTAAAGGAGCCGGTTTCGAAATTCCATTTAGGGGCGCTCATTTCAATGAAGTCGTTGTTAAAGTCAATGCGCCGATCAAAGAATTGAATGCGGGCTTATTAGCTAAAGGAATTATTGGCGGATACGATCTTGGCCGCAGCTACGACGAATTGGAAGGCCATATGCTCGTATGTGTTACGGAACAGCGGACAAAAGAAGAAATCGATGCATTTGTGCAGGAATTGACTGCGAAAGTGCAAGAAGTGGGGGCTACTCATGCATAAGGACAATCAACCGCTCATTTTTGAAATGACAAAAGAAGGCCGCATCGGCTATAGCCTGCCGGACTTAGACGTGCCGGAAATCGATCTTGCCGAGCTATTTCCGGAAGAATTAATGCGCGATGAAGCAGCGGATCTTCCCGAAGTTTCCGAACTGGATATCATGCGCCATTACACTGCATTATCTAAACGCAATCACGGTGTGGACTCTGGATTCTATCCGCTCGGTTCATGCACAATGAAATACAATCCGAAAATCAATGAATCGGTTGCACGGTTCCCTGGATTCGCAAATATCCACCCATTGCAAGATGAATCGACAGTTCAAGGTGCATTGGAATTATTGTTTGATCTTCAGGAACATTTAAAAGAAATTACCGGAATGGATGAAGTGACGCTTCAGCCTGCTGCAGGAGCACACGGCGAATGGACAGGCTTGATGATGATCCGGGCATACCATGAGTCAAGAGGCGACATGAAACGCACGAAAGTCATTGTTCCCGATTCAGCACATGGTACAAATCCCGCTTCTGCAACAGTTGCCGGATTTGAAACCGTAACGGTAAAATCGAATGAACATGGTCTCGTTGATTTGGAAGACCTTAAACGTGTAGTCGGTGAAGACACGGCTGCTTTGATGTTGACGAACCCGAACACGCTTGGTTTATTTGAAGAGCAGATTCTTGAAATGGCTGCCATCATCCATGAAGTCGGCGGGAAATTGTATTATGACGGCGCTAACTTAAACGCAGTTATGTCAAAAGCACGTCCAGGAGACATGGGCTTTGATGTCGTCCACTTAAACTTGCATAAGACGTTCACTGGCCCTCACGGCGGCGGCGGCCCGGGATCTGGTCCTGTTGGCGTGAAGAAAGACTTGATTCCGTACTTGCCTAAACCAGTACTTGTTAAAACGGAACAAGGCTTGACATTCGACTATAACCGTCCCGAATCCATCGGACGCGTGAAACCGTTCTATGGCAACTTCGGCATCAATGTCCGGGCTTACACATATATCCGTTCAATGGGACCAGACGGCTTAAAAGCTGTTACGGAATACGCGGTCTTGAATGCGAATTACATGATGCGGAAATTGCAGCCGCATTTCGATTTGCCATATGACCGCCATTGTAAACACGAATTCGTGTTGAGCGGCCGCCGTCAGAAAAAACTTGGTGTTCGTACATTGGATATGGCAAAACGCCTGCTCGATTTCGGCTATCATCCACCAACAATCTACTTCCCATTGAATGTGGAAGAAGGCATGATGATTGAACCGACTGAAACAGAATCCAAAGAAACCTTGGATGCTTTTATCGACGCGATGGTCCAAATCGCGAAAGAAGTGGAAGAAAATCCGGAAATCGTCCAAGATGCACCGCATACGACGGTCATCAAACGTTTGGATGAAACACAAGCAGCCCGCAAGCCGGTGCTCCGCTACACTAAACCAGAATAGAATAAAAACAAAACGCAAAAAAAGCCCGATGGTATCTTACCATCGGGCTTTTCTCTGTTCAAAAACCGATTGTGGTATCTTGTTCAACCCAATCATTCTGCTTGGTGCGCTTGTTTTGCTTTTGCAGTTCACGGATGCTGTTTTCGTAGTTGGAATCGCCTTCGTAATGCCAGTTCAATGCAGAAGACATATACAATTCATTCATCTGTGAAATGGAAAGCCCTTTGCTCAGTTCAGCCATATGCTCCAGCTGGGTATCGGTGAAAATCGATTTGACATCAAGTTTTTCCAGGTAGGACTTTCGCAATTGTTTATTCGGCGACGGGATTTCATAGGCCCTGTCAAAGCGTCCTGCACGGTTGATCAAGGCCGGGTCGATTTTCTCCGGATAATTGGTCGTCCCGATGATAAACAAGCCTTCGCGTGATTGTGTGCCGTCTAAGGTATTCAGGAACACGGATCGGGTGAATTCGGGCATGGAATCGATATCTTCAATGACCAGGACGGCAGGGGCTAATCGGGATACAATGCCGAAAACTTCCTGAATCGTATAGCTATTCGTATATTCCGTGATTTGCCAATAGATGACGGGTGCGTTGGTAGAGCCTGTGATGGATTTGACCAGCGTCGTTTTACCGTTGCCTGGAGCCCCGTACAATAAGATTCCCCGTTTATAAGGAACGCCGTACTCTTTGAAAAACTGGCCGCCGTCTTTGAAAAATTCGTCAATCGAGCGGAAAATATCCGTTTTCACCTTTTGTTCAAGTATGACGTCTTCTCGGGAGACAATCGCCATCTCTCCGTAATTCCGGCGCTTCACTCCTTCTTCCGTATCGACAAGGAAAGTGATATTGTTCATTAGGGCTTGGCGCACCATTTCGTTGGCGTGTTCAAGAAATGAAAAGGCATCTTCTACGGACTTGGCAAAGCATTGAAATTCTGGCCAGCTGTTTTCAGAAGATGTGAAAAAAGGTATCTGGGCGAGAGCGACCTCGTGGCTAGGAAAATAAATTAAGCGGTTTTCAAAAGTCTTCTGTATTTTAATATGGCCTTTATCAGTGGCATCAGACACGTTAGTAATTTTGCCGAGAGGTTTGGCTTCATATATATAAGAGAGCGTCTCGTGAGGCAGATCGCCATTTTCCATCATATCGAGAAGATGCGTGCTAAGCTGGTTAATGGGATCTGAGATATCGATCTGCTTCCATGGTCCATTCGAACGATCGTTTAGTATAGAAAAGATCTTTTCTGAAACAATGGAAAAAGCGGCGTAATAAGGAAGAACTTCCTGAACTTCAATCGTATTGGGAAATAGGATGGGTATTTTCATATGTAGCCTCCTGTGATCAAATGATGTCAAGCTGATTCGGTAGAAAAAAAGCCTTTCCGGGATGGAAAGGCTTTTGGATTATGATTTAGACTTGATCTTGCCGGTCCATTGCTTGAAACCGCCTTGCAATTGATATAATTGTGTATAGCCTTGTTTTTTTAGAAATAAAGCTACACGGCCGCTGCGTGCGCCATTTTGGTCGTAAAGGTATACAGGCTTATCAGCGCGGATTTCTTTGTAGCGCTGGCGCAATTGGGATTGCGGCAAGTTGCGTGCCCCTAGAATATGGCCGCCTGCGAATTCTTTCGGTTCACGGACATCAATCAGCTGCGCTTTCCGGTACCCCTCGATAAATTGCTCTTGAGTCAATGTAGTGACAGCTTTCTTGATGCGGTAATAGGAAATAACCGCAAAGATAATGACGATCAATAATACTGCTAAAATAACATACAGAAAATCCATTGTCTTGCCCCTTTCTCTTCTACTTCTATTATAAAAGAAGGAGTGACTCTTATTCAATGGCAATGTTACACTTATTAATGGATTTAGGAGGCGATCTTGTGAAATATGGACGATGGTTTTTTATAAATTCAGGGTATTGCAGCCCTTCTTATAATATGGCGCTTGATGAGGCCTTATTGAATTGGCATAGTGAAGGGTTGATTCCGCCGGTCATCCGGTTCTATGGATGGCAGCCGGCCGCCTTGTCGATCGGTTATTTTCAAAAAGCGGAAACGGAAATTGACTTAGAGCGGGTGAAAGAGCTTGGCCTTGGATTTGTCAGGCGGCCGACAGGAGGCAGGGGAGTTCTGCATGAACATGAACTGACTTATAGCATTATCGTTAGCGAGGACCATCCCGATATGCCTGAAAGCGTCACGGAAGCTTACCGGATTTTAAGCGGCGGATTGCTGGAGGGTTTTAAAAATTTGGACCTCGATGCATATTTTTCAGTCCCGGATACCGCAGAAAAACTGGCAGACCTGAAAAAGCCGAAATCCGCGGTTTGTTTTGATGCACCGAGCTGGTATGAGATGGTCGTCGAAGGGAAGAAAGTGGCAGGCAGCGCTCAAACTCGCCAAAAAGGCGTGATTTTACAGCATGGCGCCATTTTAATCGATCTGGATGCTGAGAAGTTATTGTCTTTATTCCGCTTCTCAGACGCTGAAGCCAAGGAAAAAATGCGGCTTAAAATACCGCAAAAGGCCGTATCGATCAATTCCTTGCGCAGCCATGAAGCGACGATGGACGAGTGCATCGAAGCATTTAAAGAAGGCTTTCGGTCATCTCTCGAAATTGAATTGGAACCATACATATTGACTTTGGAGCAAATGGAATATGTCAAGGGCTTAGAGAAAGAAAAATACGCATCTGATTCGTGGAATTTCAGAGTGTGAGGAGACTTTTGACTCATTTTCAAAATGGAAACCTTGCTGCATTCAGCTTTGCGCGTTTCTTAATCTTTTAACTATAATTTTGTCATTTAAAAAAGTTTCAATATCTAGTATGATGGGAAATGTAATAATACTATATATAGTGTTTGACCCCATATAATATAAAGGAGGAATTGTCAAATGGTTTCCGTTGCACAATCCCAATATACACTTGATCCAAATCTATTAAACAAGGACATTCAGCTTTTTCCGCAAGTTCATGAAATTACGTCGGACATGAAAACAACTCATAAAGGGGTTTCCCGCCTGGTCATGATTGACCGCTATTCTTTTAAGGATACTGCTAAGACAACACTCAAAGCAGGCGATTTTGTCGTGCTTACCGTTAAGGAAGATCCAAAATTCCCTGCGCGCGGCCTAGGCTATATCGTTTCAGTCGATAAGCAAGCGAATACCGCCAAAGTGTGGATTGAGGAAGATTACCGGAGTGCTATCGACAAAGAAGACGAAATCACTAGCGGCATCGTCAATCGCTCGTTGGATGTGATTGAAAAACCTTTAGAGGTTTACTACGAGCAAATCGCGAAACGCAATGCGACTGGACTCGCTTCTGTTGAACAAACAGCTGAAAAACGCCAGGAATGGTTTGAGAAATTCTACAAACAATTAGTGGATCTGAAGTTCATCCCAGCAGGCCGCGTACTTTACGGCGCAGGCGCTGATACGGATGTTACGTATTTCAACTGCTACGTAATGCCATTCGTGGCAGATTCGCGTGAAGGCATTTCCGACCACCGCAAACAAGTGATGGAAATCATGTCGAGAGGCGGAGGCGTCGGAACAAACGGTTCGACTTTGCGGCCTCGCAATACCTTGGCGCGCGGAGTTAACGGCAAATCGTCCGGATCGGTTTCATGGCTTGATGATATTGCGAAATTGACGCATTTGGTGGAGCAAGGCGGATCTCGCCGCGGAGCGCAAATGATCATGCTTGCTGATTGGCATCCGGATATTGCAGAGTTCATCATCTCAAAAATGCAGAATCCTCGCATTCTGCGCTATTTGATCGAAAATACAAATGATGAAACGATTAAAAAATTGGCTCACGAAAAATTAAAATTCAAACCGCTTAGCCAGCAGGAAGAAGCGATGTATCAAGGCATCTTGAATTACCGTGCAATTCCTGGAATGGGCGGGTTCAATGAAAAAATCATGCGCGATGCTGAAACGAAGCTGCGCGACGGCGGAACCTACTCTGTCCATAACGAAGAATTTTTGACAGGTGCAAATATTTCAGTGACGCTGACGGACGATTTCATGAAGGCAGTCGAAGAAGATGCTGATTTTGAACTTCGCTTCCCAGCAGTCGAGTCTTATTCGAAAGAAGAAATGGCCGTTTACAACGAACAATGGCACGAAGTTGGAGATGTCCGCGAATGGGAACGCTTGGGCCATAAAGTCCGTACTTACCGGACAATGAAAGCCCGCGACCTTTGGAACCTGATCAACGTCTGTGCAACTTATTCAGCAGAACCGGGCATTTTCTTTATCGATAATGCCAACGAAAAAACGAATGCCCGTGCATACGGACAAAAAGTCGTAGCTACAAATCCATGCGGCGAACAGCCGCTTGCTCCGTATTCAGTCTGCAACTTGGCAGCTGTGAACTTGGCGCAATTTGCGGATCCGAAAACAAAGCAAGTGGATTTTGAAGCGTTGAAAGAAACAGTACGCGTCGGCGTTCGCATGCAAGACAACGTAATCGACGCAACGCCTTATTTCCTTGAAGAAAACCGGGTGCAGGCTTTAGGCGAACGCCGTGTTGGCCTTGGCGTCATGGGACTTGCTGATTTACTGATCTACTGCGATAAGGAATATGGTTCTCCGGAAGGCAATGAATTAGTCGATGAAATCTTCAAGACGATTGCCATCGCAGCCTATGAACAATCAACTGAGCTTGCAGCAGAACGCGGAAGCTTCCCGTTCCTAGTCGGCAACACAGATGAAGAAACAGCTGCGCTTCGCAAAGCCTTTACTGAAACTGGCTTTATGCAAGGCATGCCGGAAGAAGTCCGCCAAGGCATCTTGGAAAACGGAATCCGGAATTCTCATTTATTGACGGTTGCGCCGACAGGGTCTACCGGAACAATGGTGGGTGTTTCAACTGGTCTGGAACCTTATTATTCATTCACATACTACCGCAGCGGCCGTCTCGGCAAGTTTATTGAAGTAAAAGCGGATATTGTCCGTGAATACTTGAAAAACAATCCGGATGCAGATGAAGAAAATCTTCCGAAAGCATTTGTTACGTCGATGGATCTAGCTCCGGAAGCGCATGCGGATGTCCAGTGCATCATCCAGCGCTGGATCGATTCGTCCATCTCGAAAACGGTCAATGCACCACGCGGCTATACAGTCGAGCAAGTGGAAGGCGTTTATGAGCGTCTCTATAAAGGCGGTGCTAAAGGCGGAACGGTGTATGTAGACGGAAGCCGTGATTCACAAGTTCTGACTTTGAAAGCGGAAGAAAACACATTTGAAGAAGATCACCAGGAAGATGTTAAAGGGAAACGTCCAATCGTCCTTATTGATACCATTCAAGATTTGCGTTCAACAAACGTGACAATCGGTTCTGAAGTAGGCGACACTTGCCCTGTCTGCCGAAAAGGGACTGTTGAAGAAATGGGTGGCTGCAATACCTGCACAAACTGCAATGCGCAGCTGAAATGCGGATTGTAAGTTCAATTCATAAATTTTCAGAAGCGGTGGCTCATGCCACCGCTTTTTTTTTTTTGCCGAATTTCATTTAAAAAATAAAAACAGATAGAATGGCATTTGCAATTATAAATGTAACTTATTACATAAGGGTATTTAAAAAATCAAAAAACGAAACAAGAAAGGAACGAAAATGGGAAGAAGTTGCTCGAATGGAGGCTTGTGATAAAATAAAAAGGGTGAGGCAGGAGAGGAGTGCTTGGAATGAAAGTTTTATGTTTGAACGGTCCGAACTTAAACCGCTTAGGCAAACGTGAAAAAGAAGCTTACGGGACATTTACACTGGCCGAGCTGGAAGCTGAATTAATGGAATTTTCCGTCCGAAACGGCATAACGTTGGATTGCCGGCAATCGAACCATGAAGGGATTCTAATCGATTGGATCCACGATGCGGCGGATGACGGGACAGAAGGAATCGTCTTAAACGCAGGGGCATATACGCACACAAGCGTTGCAATCCGGGATGCAATTGCATCAATAGAAGTACCAGTAATCGAAGTACATATTTCAAATGTTTATAAACGGGAAGAATTCCGGCACCACTCCTATATTGCACCGGTAGCTGCCGGACAGATCACAGGATTTGGAAAAGACGTATATAGACTTGGCTTGCAGGCTTTATTATTTCGAAACTAGAGGGGAATGGCGAAATTGAAATTACAAAAATTGCGCAATGAAATGGCAAAGCAAAACATCGAAGCATTATTGGTCACCAGTTCTTATAACTTACGGTACATAACAAACTTTACGGGATCTGCAGGATTGGCGCTTGTGACGAAGGAACAGGCATTTTTTATCACAGACTTCCGCTATACGGAGCAAGCATCCGAACAAGTGACGGAATTTGAAGTTGTTCAAGCAAAAACGAATCTACTCGAAGAAGCAGCTGGAAAAGCGAAAGAGCTCGGCATCAAATCGCTGGCTTTTGAACAAGATTACGTGACTTATTCTTCTTATCTTCAATATCAGGAAAAAATGGCTGCAGAATTAAAGCCAGTCAGTGGCTTGATTGAAAAAATCCGCATGATCAAAACGCCGGAAGAAGTCGAGATCTTAAAAGCTGCAGCAAAAATTGCGGATGATGCTTTTGAACATATTTGCGGTTTTATCAAAGCAGGACAAACGGAACTTGAAATTTCAAATGAACTGGAATTCTTCATGCGCAAACAAGGCGCGACGTCTTCATCATTTGATACGATTGTCGCCTCAGGCCTTCGTTCTGCATTGCCGCACGGTGTTGCGACAGACAAAGTCGTCGAACAAGGAGATATGATTACGCTTGATTACGGAGCGCTCTATAACGGCTATATTTCTGACATCACCCGTACAGTTGCGGTAGGAGAACCTTCTGAAAAAATGAAGGAAATCTACCAAATCGTCTTGGATGCACAAGTGCTTGGCGTTGAAAAAATCGGGCCGGGAATGACTGGAATTGAAGCGGATGCAATTGCGCGTGACTACATCAAGTCCAAAGGCTACGGCGAAGCATTTGGCCATTCTACGGGACATGGCATCGGGCTTGAAGTCCATGAAGGTCCTGGGTTATCATTTAAATCACAGACGGTGCTTGAGCCAGGCATGGCTGTAACAGTGGAACCGGGAATTTATCTTCCGGGAATTGGCGGAGTACGCATCGAAGATGATATACTAATTACCGAGTCAGGAAACGTACGATTAACTAACTCCACAAAAGAGCTACGCATTTTATAACAAACGGAGGAACTCAAATGATTTCAGTAAACGATTTTAAAACAGGAGTAACAATTGAAGTGGATGGCGGAATTTGGCGCGTTATGGAATTCCAGCATGTAAAACCTGGTAAAGGTGCAGCATTTGTCCGCTCGAAACTGCGTAATTTACGTACAGGCAGCGTAACGGAAAAAACGTTCCGTGCCGGCGAAAAAGTGGCAAAAGCCCAGATTGATAACCGCAAAATGCAATATCTATATGCAAATGGCGATGAGCATGCTTTCATGGATACAGAAACTTATGATCAAATCGAATTGAACGAAAAAAACATCGAGTATGAATTGAAATTCTTGCAGGAAAACATGGAAGTTCAAGTTATCCAGTTCCAAGGAGAAGTTTTGGGCGTTGAATTGCCGAACACGGTCGTATTGGAAGTTGCTGAAACTGATCCTGGCATCAAAGGCGATACAGCTAGCGGCGGATCAAAACCAGCTAAGCTTACTACTGGATTGATTGTACAAGTACCATTCTTCATCAACGAAGGCGATCATTTGATCATCAACACAACAGACTCTTCATACGTATCACGCGCACAATAAGCTTGAAAAATGTGTGGCGACCCGTGTTGCGACACTAGCAAGGTCTCTAGTTCCATTTATGCACTAGAAATATTAAGCAATGGCGCAATGGAGCTATTCTTACTAAAAAAATCCGGCCTCTTCCTATAGAGGCCTTTTTTTAAATGTCCATCAGGCTATTTCCAAACCATTCAAAAAAGTCTAAAATGGTAGAGTAGTTCATTACATACATAAAAGGGAGTTGGATACATTGAAAATTCAAGAAATCCGAGAAATCATTAAATTAGTGGATAATTCTTCAATTGATGAATTCACATATGAATCTGAAGGCACGAAAGTGAAGTTGAAGAAAAGCGGCGGCACAGTAAGCTCTTCAGCGCCTGCCCAAGTGTCGGCACCTGCAGCTGAACCGGCGGCTCAAACAGCAACCGCGCCAGTTTCAACTCCTGCACCTGCAGCAAAAGCGGAGGAATTGATTTCTGAGGAAACTCCTGAAGTTCCAGCAGCCCAAGACGAGAATCTGCACAAAATCCTTTCTCCGATGGTTGGTACATTCTATCAGTCGCCATCTCCTGAAGAAGAAGCATACGTCCAGCCGGGTACAAAAGTATCTGCTGATCAAGTCGTGTGCATCGTAGAAGCGATGAAATTATTCAATGAAATTGAAGCGGAAGTGGATGGGGAAATTGCTGAGATTCTTGTCAAAGACGGCCAGCTAGTCGAATACGGCCAACCTTTATTCCTCGTCAAAACGAAGTGAGGAGGGGAATGGCCATGAAAAAAGTTTTAATAGCAAACCGTGGGGAAATTGCCGTCCGGATTATTCGTGCCTGCAAAGAAATGGGCATTGAAACCGTAGCGGTCTATTCTGAAGCAGATAAAGAAGCTTTGCATGTGGAACTCGCCGATGAAGCTTATTGCATCGGTCCGAAACTTTCAAAAGACAGTTATTTGAACTTTTCAAATATCATGAGTGTCGCTAAACTGACGAATTGCGACGGCATTCACCCAGGATATGGCTTCCTTGCAGAAAATGCGAGTTTTGCTGAACTTTGCGAAGCATGCGATATCATGTTCATCGGCCCAACTTCTGATGCCATTTCTAAAATGGGGACAAAAGACGTTGCCCGTGAAACGATGAGAAAAGCCGGCGTGCCGGTCGTACCTGGATCTACAGGCATTGTCGGAAGCGAAAAAGAAGGTTTGGAAATCGCTGAAAAAATTGGCTTCCCAGTCATCATCAAAGCAACTGCAGGCGGAGGCGGAAAAGGCATCCGTGTAGCTCGCAATCGTGAAGACTTTGTCACTGGACTTCGCATGACGCAAAAAGAGGCGGCCGCTGCTTTTGGCAATCCGGGCGTCTATATCGAAAAATTCATCGAAGATTTCCGCCATGTGGAAATCCAAGTGCTGGCAGATTCGCATGGAAATGCAATTCATCTTGGAGAGCGCGACTGTTCGATTCAGCGTCGTATGCAGAAATTGGTCGAAGAAGCACCATCACCGGCATTGACGCCTGAAATCCGTGCACAAATGGGCGATGCTGCAGTTAAAGCTGCTTTAGCTGTTCAATACCGTGGTGCAGGCACAGTCGAATTTATCTTTGACGCAGTCAATCAAAAGTTCTATTTCATGGAAATGAATACGCGAATTCAAGTTGAGCATCCCGTCACTGAAATGATTACGGGAATTGATTTGATCCAGCAGCAACTAAAGGTAGCTTCCGGTGAGACCTTGGCTTATAAGCAAGAAGACGTGACATTCAAAGGGTGGGCAATTGAATGCCGCATCAATGCTGAGAACCCGGCTAAGAATTTTATGCCATCAGCAGGGAAAGTCAATATGTACCTTCCGCCAGGCGGACTTGGAGTCCGTATCGATTCAGCGATGTACCCAGGGTATAGCATCCCGCCATACTACGATTCAATGGTCGCGAAATTGATCACATTTGCAGATACACGCGAAGAAGCAATTGCAAAAATGAAGCGTGCGCTTGGCGAGTTTGTAATCGAAGGCGTTCATACGACCATTCCGTTCCATTCGAAATTAATGGATCACGAAGTATTTAAATCTGGAGACTTCAATACAAAATTCCTAGAGAAATATGATGTATTGGAATCCTAAAAGGAGGATACCAACCGATGGCTGAAAAAACTGCACCTTATGTACGCATGCAATCAAAAGGCGCTCAAGACCTTGGCAATATCGAAGTAGCTCCTGAAGTATTGGAGATTATTGCAAGCATTGCTGCAACAGATATTGAAGGAGTTGCCAGCATGCGCGGAAACTTTGCTTCTGATGTGGTTGAGCGTCTTGGGAAAAAAGTTCACGGCAAAGGCATTAAAACCGATTTATCAGAAGAAGGCTTGATGATTGACGTGTATTGTGTGGTCAATTACGGAGTTTCCATTCCGAAAACAGCATTGAAAATACAAGAACAAGTGCGCCAAACACTTGAAAATATGACATCTCTTCAAACTCAAGAAGTGAATGTGCATATAACTGGAATCCAGTTCGATACACCAGCAGGCGAATAATGTTAAGCTATACCTTTTCCGGAAATGGGGAAAAGGTATGGCTTTTTGTTTTGCTTTTCGCTGGCTGTTCTGTGTGAAATGTGGCCGTACCCGGTTCATTTGGTGGTTGAAATCAGCGCGAATTCTAGAATTAGAGGAATTTGTCTAAAGATTTCAAACATGGAAGTTCAGGCTGAATACCTGTATAATGAGGGGTAATTAGTTGTGAAAAGGAGATCGGGAATAGATATGAAAAGACATGAAGCACGTGAAAAGGCACTCCAGACTTTATTTCAGCTGGACGGTACCGAATTGACGATCGAAGAAGCGATTGAGCATGTGATGGGGACAGAGCAAGACAATTTCTATAGTTTACTTGTCCAAGGAACCTTCCAAAATATGCCGTCAATCGATGATAAATTAAAAGGGCATTTGGAGAATTGGTCGCTTGAGCGCCTTCCGAAAGTCGAACGCACTATTCTAAGAATGGCTGTATTTGAACTTTCCTTTATGGAAGATGCACCTTCAAATGTTGTGATGAACGAAGCAATCGAATTGAGCAAAACATTTGGAGACGATAAATCCAACCGATTTGTAAACGGGGTTTTATCGAAATTCACTGACGAACTGGCAAACTAATTGGAGGGTTTTAAATGGCTGCAACAATCATTGATGGTAAAGCAGTAAGCCGAAAAATTAAAGAGCAAGTGCAAACGCGAGTGGAAAATTTAAAACAACAAGGTGTGGTGCCTGGTCTAGCAGTCGTTATTGTTGGCGAAGATCCTGCATCTCTTACATATGTGAAAAACAAGAAAAAAACCTGTGAAGCGCTGGGAATGCGATCCGATCTTTATCAATATCCGGATACAATCAGTGAAAACGAATTGCTTGAAACAATTAGAGGGCTGAACAACGATCCTGAAATTCATGGTATCCTTGTGCAATTGCCGCTGCCAGCCCATATCGATGAGTTTGGAGTAATTCTGACAATTGATCCATCAAAAGATGTAGACGGCTTTCATCCCGTCTCTGTCGGCAATATGATGATCGGACGCGAAGCATTCCTTCCATGCACACCGCATGGCATTGTAAAATTGCTCGAGCATTACCAAATCGATCCAGCCGGAAAACATGTAGTGGTGATCGGGCGCAGCAATATCGTCGGCAAACCAGTGGGCCAATTGATGCTGCAGGAAAATGCGACAGTTACGTATTGCCATTCAAGAACAAACGATCTTCCTTCTTATACAAAACAGGCGGATATCTTGATTTCTGCAATCGGGAGAGCTAAGTTTATCGACCATCGTTATATCAAACCAGGTGCTGTCATTATTGATGTCGGCATGAACCGTGATGAAAACGGGAAATTATGCGGGGATGTGGATTTTGACGATGTCTTCGAAACAGCTTCTTATATCACACCTGTTCCCGGCGGCGTCGGTCCGATGACCATCGCGATGCTAATGGGAAATACGCTTCAATCGGCTGAAAACGGTTTGGCGAAAGACAAAACCGGTAAAACGATGTAAAATGGATAGAAATGAAGCTGTTTTTCGAAAGAAAGACAGCTTTTTAATTTCTTAGACAGGGGTTGAAATTTGTTGTCGGCCGACCCGTACTTATCAGTAAAAGCATTAACCAAATACATAAAAAAGAAATTTGACGCAGATCCCCATTTGCGCGATGTTTACGTTAAAGGGGAATTGTCGAATGTCAAAATCCACACAAGTGGCCATATTTATTTTACCTTGAAAGACAAATCTGCACGTCTCGCTGCAGTCATGTTTTCAGCTAATGCAAAATCCGTTAAATTCAAGCCGGAAAGTGGAATGACGGTCTTGATTCGGGGAGATGTCAATGTCTACGAAGCTTCTGGGCAATATCAATTATATGCCCAATCGATGCAAGCAGACGGAATAGGGGATTATTATCTGGCTTTCGAACAGTTGAAAGAAAAACTGGCAAAAGAAGGCTTGTTCAATGCTGCGCATAAAAAGCCGTTCCCACGTTTTCCAAAGCGGATTGCAGTGGTGACAGCTCCAACCGGCGCAGCGGTTAGGGATATCGTCACCACGTTGAACCGGCGTTATCCGCTGGCTAAAGTGGTTATTTTCCCAACTCTGGTGCAAGGTGCCCAAGCAACACAGTCGATTGTCCAGTCCATTCAAGCGGCTGGAAAAAGTGATTTTGATGTGATGATCGTTGGCCGCGGCGGCGGCTCGATCGAAGATTTATGGGCATTTAATGAAGAAGCGGTTGCACGAGCGATTTTTCAGTCGCAAATTCCGATCATTAGCGCAGTTGGCCACGAAACGGATACGACCATTTCCGATTTTGTTGCTGACCTTCGGGCTCCTACACCGACTGCCGCTGCGGAACTGGCAGTGCCAAGCAAAGCCGAATTGATAGACCGGCTGCTCGGTTACCGGTCAGCCATGTACCGCATGACATCCAATATGATTACAAAAGATAAAACTGCATTAAACCGGTTGATGAATTCAATGCCTTTTGCATATCCGGACCGTCTATACCGCCCATTTATTGAACGGGTCGAACGAGCGACGGATTCGTTGCAGCGCGAAACGGATCAGCTGATTATACGGGCGAAGGAGCGACATAATTATTTGCATAATCAATTGGCAAATCGCACACCTGTTCAGCGCATCAAGCAGTCTGCAATCGATATTGGCCAATTGGAGCGGAGGCTCGATCATCTGCTTTCTGCCCAGCTGCGTTCGAATCAGCAGCAATTCTCATCTGCGATGCGGACCTTGGATGCTTTGAGTCCTTTGAAAATTATGGATCGCGGCTATTCGATTTCCTATAAAGAAGGGCAAGTCGTAAAAAGCGTCAAACAAGTTGAAAAGGGCGACGAATTAACCGTTTCCTTACAAGATGGCACATTAAAGGCATTAGTGACTGAACGAAATCTTACGAGTGAAGGAGATAAAGAAAATGGCTGAAAAAGAGATCATGTTTAACCAAGCGATGGAACAATTAGAAGAGATAGTCCGTCAGTTAGAGCAAGGGGATGTACCGCTTGAAGAAGCTTTGACGCTTTATCAAAAAGGGATGGAGCTTTCCAAAGTGTGCCACGATAAATTGCAGAGTGCGGAGAAGCAGCTGGTCACGATGATGAATGACGGCAAAGAAGTTTCAATTGATGTAGAAATGGATGGGACGTCCAAATGAATCTGACTACATTCCGAGAAGTGAACGAACCGTTAATCCAAAATGAATTAGCGTCATTAATCAAGCAATTGGAAATTCCGGCTTCATTAAAAGATTCCATGGATTATTCCTTGCAAGCCGGCGGCAAACGGATCCGGCCGATTTTATTGCTGGCAGTGGTCCATGAACTTGGCGGCAGCCATCCGGATGCTTTAAAAGTGGCAGCAGCCATTGAAATGATCCATACGTATTCGCTGATCCACGATGATCTACCAAGCATGGATAATGATGATTTGAGACGGGGAATGCCGACGAATCACAAAGTATACGGCGAAGCGGTCGCGATTCTAGCTGGGGATGCCTTATTGACTTATAGTTTCGGTGTTGTGGCACGTCTGCAGCATGTTTCAAGCGATGACAAAATCCGTCTGATCGATTTGATGAGTGTATCAGCAGGGGCTGAAGGCATGGTCGGTGGCCAAGTGCTGGATATTGAAGGCGAAGAAAAGAAATTGAGTTTGGAAGAACTGGAGCAAGTCCATCGTTTGAAAACAGGGGCTTTACTGACGTACAGCATTTTAGCTGGCGCTATATTAGGCGGGGCGACGCCTGAACAAATCCTGGCATTTTCAAAATTCGGGGAACATATCGGGCTCGCTTTCCAAATTCAGGATGATATCTTGGATGTTACGGGAACATCGCAGGAGCTGGGCAAAACAGCAGGAAAAGACGAATCGAGCGAAAAAAGCACATATCCAGGTCTCTTAACTTTGCCGAAAGCGAAAGAAAAGCTGGATTACCATGCTTCTGAAGCATTATCGGCCATTCGTTCACTTGGCGGGAATATGCAGTTGCTTGAGGAATTGACCGCTTTGATCGTAAAACGAAAAAATTAAGCGATGCGCTCAAGTTTGTACATTTGGAATAGATTGTTATAATAGGTAAAGGTAATTTTACGGTGAAAAATATAGAAAAAGGTGTGTGATGGAATGGATCTGCATACGATTACTAGTCCATCTTTCTTAAAAGAGCTGGATCATAAACAGCTCGTTGAATTAAGCGAAGATATCCGGAAATTTCTTATTGAAAATTTATCAAAAACAGGTGGGCATATCGGTCCGAATTTAGGTGTAGTTGAACTGACTATCGCTTTGCACCGAGTCTTCAACAGTCCAGCAGACAAATTCATTTGGGATGTAGGGCATCAGTCATACGTCCACAAGATTTTGACAGGACGCGCTAGCCAATTTGATACATTGCGCCAATTCAAAGGCTTGTGCGGATTCCCGAAACGCAACGAAAGTGAGCATGATGTTTGGGAGACCGGACATAGCTCCACTTCCTTGTCCGCTGCTATGGGAATGGCAGCTGCGCGCGATATCAAAAAAGCTAAAAACCATGTTGTTCCTATTATCGGAGATGGTGCGCTTACCGGCGGAATGGCTTTTGAAGCACTCAATCACATCGGGCATGCTAAAACGAATATGATTGTCATTTTAAATGACAACGAGATGTCGATTGCACCGAATGTCGGCGCGATGCACAGCGTTCTCGGAAGAATGCGGACAGCTGGCAAATACAATAAAGTCAAAGACGATTTGGAATATCTGTTGAAGAAAATTCCGGCTGTCGGCGGGAAATTGGCTTCTACAGCAGAACGCGTCAAAGATAGTTTGAAGTATTTGCTAGTATCTGGCATGTTCTTTGAAGAGTTAGGCTTTACGTATCTTGGGCCGATCAATGGCCATGATCTGGAAGAGCTGGAAGAAAATCTTCGATATGCGAAAAAGATGGACGGGCCAGTGCTTTTGCACGTGATTACGAAAAAAGGCAAAGGTTATTTGCCTGCTGAACAAGACCGCATCGGAACATGGCACGGCATCGGGCCTTATAAGATGGAAACAGGAGATCTTGTGAAATCATCTTCAAAAGCGCCTTCTTGGAGCGGCTTGATTGCAGAAACAGTACGGAAACTCGCAAGAACAGATGATCGCATTGTAGCCATTACACCAGCAATGCCTGTCGGTTCGAAGCTTGAAGGATTTGCCTCTGAGTTCCCTAACCGCATGTTTGATGTCGGCATCGCGGAACAGCATGCAACAACGATGGCTGCAGGGCTTGCGACGCAAGACATGAAACCATTTTTGGCGATTTACTCTACGTTCCTTCAGCGTGCCTATGACCAGGTTGTCCATGACATTTGCCGCCAAAACTTGAATGTTTTCATCGGCATCGACCGTTCGGGATTAGTTGGAGCGGATGGCGAAACGCATCAAGGCGTATTCGACATTGCGTTCTTGCGCCATTTGCCGAATATGGTGATCATGATGCCTAAAGATGAAAACGAAGGACAGCACATGGTGAAAACTGCCATCGAATACAATGACGGCCCAATCGCACTCCGCTACCCACGCGGAAATGGTTTAGGCGTTGAGATGGATGCTGATTTGACGACATTGCCGATCGGTTCGTGGGAAGTGTTAGAAGAAGGCAAAGATGCTGTAATCTTGACTTTCGGAACGACGATTCCAATGGCGCTCCATGCAGCGGAACAATTGCGTGAACAAGGCATTCAGGCAGAAGTGGTCAATGCACGATTCATCAAACCGATGGATACTGCCATGCTCCATAAAATTTTCGGACGCAATGTGCCGATCGTAACGATTGAAGAAGCAGTGCTGCAAGGCGGCTTCGGCAGCGGCGTTCTTGAATTTGCTGAAGAAAATGATTACCGCGGCGCAGTCATCGACCGCCTTGGTATTCCGGATCAATTTATCGAACACGGCGATGTGGCAGAATTGATGGATGAAATCCATTTGAACAGCGATGAAGTTGTTAAAGTCATCAAAAACCGTGTAAATGCGTCTGCGAAAGCGGAAACGAACGTATGACCAATAAAGTGAAAAAAGAACGGGTGGATATTCTCCTCGTGGAACGGGGAATTTGTGAAACCCGGGAAAAAGCAAAACGCGCCATCATGGCTGGCATCATTTATTCCAATGAAGAGCGCATGAACAAACCTGGCGAAAAAATTCCGGAAGATGCACCGCTGCAGATGAAAGGCAATGATTTGAAATATGTCAGTCGAGGCGGATTGAAGCTTGAAAAAGCCATAGCAGAGTTTGATTTGTCCGTCGAGGGTAAGTTGATGCTCGATATCGGTTCTTCGACTGGCGGCTTTACGGATTGTGCTTTGCAAAATGGCGCGAAGCATTGCTATGCACTGGATGTCGGCTATAACCAGCTGGCTTGGAAAATTCGGCAGGATGAACGTGTCACCGTTATGGAACGCACCAATTTCCGCAATTCGAAACCGGAAGATTTTACAGAAGGTTTGCCAGAGTTTGCAACGATTGATGTGAGTTTCATTTCCTTGCGCATCATTTTGCCGGTACTCAAAGAAATCATCGTCCCAGGCGGAGATGTCATCGCTTTAGTGAAACCGCAGTTTGAAGCTGGACGTGAAGCTGTTGGAAAGAAAGGGATTGTACGTGAACCGAAAACTCACCGCGATGTGCTGATGAAAGTCGGCGGCTTTGCGGTGGATGCCGGATTCCACCTGCGAAATATGTCTTTTTCCCCTATTACTGGGGGAGAAGGGAATATTGAATTTCTTTTCCATCTTCAGTCCGCTTTGGACGGCGAGGAAATTGCAGCGGTCTCAGAACAAACTGTTCAAGCTACCGTGCAGGAAGCACACGAGCGTCTATAACACATTCCATTTGGAATGTGTTTTCTTTTTGTGAAAATGGGCCTGTTTGGCAAATGAAAATTTCATTGGTCGTATTTCAGAACTGCCAATTTAACCAGTAAATTTCGTGTTTTTCTAATTGACTTGTCAGCGCCTCTGTTTAAAGGTACGATATTAAGGAAATAGAATATTTATTCATTCTAGGAGGATAAACCGTGAACAAAGGCCAACGCCATATCAAAATCCGTGATCTGATTTCGAACCGTGAAATCGAGACGCAGGATGAACTAGTCGACTTATTGAAATCAGCAGGCTATGAAGTGACACAAGCGACCGTTTCAAGAGATATTAAAGAATTGCATTTAGTGAAAGTGCCGCTGCAAGACGGCCGTTATAAATATAGCCTTCCGGCAGACCAGCGATTTAACCCGATGCAAAAATTGCATCGTGCGTTGACAGATGCGTTTGTCAGCATCGACGGGGCTAGCCATTTCCTAATCATGAAAACCTTGCCGGGAAATGCCCATGCTATCGGTTCCTTGATTGACCATTTGGACTGGGAAGAAATTTTAGGGACCATTTGCGGGGACGACACGTGCTTGATTATTTGCCGTGACGTGGAACAGCGCGAAATCTTAAAACAGCGTTTAATTGAAATGCTTTAAAAAAGAGGTGGATGGGTATGCTTCGGGAATTGGATATACGCAATTTTGCTATTATCGACTCCTTAACAGTGAGCTTTACAGAAGGGTTGACGGTTTTGACTGGAGAAACTGGGGCCGGCAAATCGATTATCATCGATGCGGTTCATTTATTGGCTGGGGGAAGAGGCAGCCAAGAGTTTATTCGCCATGGCGCTAAAAAAGCGGAAATCGAAGGATTGTTCACACTGGATAATGAAAAGCATCCGGTGTTTCGCAAATTAGAGGAATTCGGCATCGATTCGAGTGATGGGGATATTCTTCTGCGCCGGGAATTGAATGACCGGGGAAAAAATGTTTGCCGGATCAATGGCAAGCTTGTCACGATCTCTATTTTGCGCGAAGTGGGCGCTGCCCTCATTGACATACACGGTCAGCACGAGACCCAGGAATTGATGGATGAAAAGCAGCATCTTTATCTGCTGGATCAGTTTGCCGGAAAAACCTTGACCAAAGCGAGAGAAAGCTATTCCCATACGTATGATAAATACATGAAGCTGAAACGGGAATTTGCCTCTTATAATGAAAATGAGCAGCAAATTGCACAGCGCATCGATTTGTTGACGTTCCAATTGCGGGAAATTGAAGCTGCCGAACTGGTAGCAGGGGAAGAGGAAGAGCTTCAGCAAGAGCGCAAGAAACTTCAAAACTTCAATAAAATCTTCGAATCGGTATCGGCCGCCCATGAAGCTATCCAGGGAGAGTCTAAGGGACTTGATTGGGTGGGTTCGGCGATGTCGGAACTCGAGCATGCTGCTTCAGTGGATGAACAGCTGAATAGCCATTCTGAAACGCTTTCGAGCGCCTTTTATCTGATCCAAGACGTATCGACTGATATTAAACGGATACTGGATGATATGGAATTCGACCCAGCCCGGTTGAATGAAATCGAACAGCGTCTTGTCTTGATCCAATCGCTTAAACGGAAATACGGAGCTTCGGTGGAAGACATCCTTTTGTATCACGAAACGCAAGTGGATGAATTGGATAAATTGATCAATCGTGACCAGCGCATTCAGCTTGACCAGGAAAAGCTGAAGGAATTGACGGAAGACCTGCGCGTGGAAGCGGAAGAACTGACGATCTTGCGTAAAAAAGCAGCTGCCAAGCTCAGCAAAGCCATCATGGAACAATTGCGTGAACTCCATATGGGGAAAGCTTCTTTCGAAGTGAATTTTGCCTCGCTGCCGAGTGGGCGGTTTGACCGCAATGGCCGTGATGCGATTGCGTTCTACATTTCAACCAATCTTGGCGAGCCGTTAAAGCCATTGACGAAAGTGGCTTCCGGCGGGGAATTGTCGCGGATGATGCTTGCGCTGAAAACGATTTTTTCAAAACACCAAGGCATTACTTCCATTATTTTCGATGAAGTGGACACGGGAGTCAGCGGCAGAGTGGCACAAGCGATCGCCGAAAAAATCGCTGCCATCTCGGTTCATTCCCAGGTTCTGTGCATTTCGCATTTGCCGCAAGTGGCAGCTATGGCCGACCAGCATTTATTCATCGAAAAGAAAGTGGAGAAACAGCGTACCACTACAGCGGTCCATGAACTAGAGGGCTATGAACGGACAGAAGAAATGAGCAGAATGCTTTCAGGAGCAGAAATTACTGATTTGACTTTACAGCATGCCGAAGAATTACTGACGCTTGCGCGCGACAGAAAACTTACCATGAGGTAGTATGCAAAAAGCAGTCAACAGGGGGAAAAGTTGATGGATAAGATAAAAATTGCAATTGCGGACGATAATCGTGAACTTGTCAGGCTGATGAGCGATTATTTAAGCAAAGAACCGAATATGGAAGTTGTCGCAATCGCATACAACGGAAAAACGTGTATTGAAATGCTGAAAAAACAGAAAATCGATATATTGGTATTGGACATCATCATGCCTTATCTAGACGGAATAGCTGTTTTAGACGCGATCAAAGAAGATGATAACTTACGGGGAATCGACGTAATTATGCTTTCGGCATTCGGGCAGGAATCGATTATGAGCCAAGCTGCCCAATACGGTGCTTCTTACTTTATCATGAAGCCGTTTGAAACCGAGCGCCTTGCTGTGCAGATCAACCACATCATGCAAAATCGGTCGATTCCGCAGCAGACAGCGAGCGGGGAAACCTTAAAAGAAGAACGCATCAGTACGATGATGAAAGATATCGGCGTTCCTCCGCATATTAAAGGCTATGTTTATCTGAAAGAAGCAGTTTCGTTGGTGCTTGAAAATCCGGATATCTTAAACCGGATCACAAAAGCCCTTTATCCGGGAATCGCCGATATTTTCGATACGACCCCTGCCAGAGTGGAGCGCTCGATCCGCCATGCGATTGAATTGGTGTGGAATAAAAGCGAGACCACCCACATTTCCAAGATTTTCGGCTATAGCGAAGAGCATCTGCAGTCGAAGCCTTCCAACTCGCAATTCATTGCAATGGTTGCCGATAGCATTCGCCACGATCATCATTTATAATAAGAATATGCGATTGATTCTATTTAATCGTTGGACTTAAAAACTCAGCTAATGTCTGTTCATCGGAGTAAAAATAGAAAGAAAAGCCGGGGAAACAAGCCTGGCTTTTTTTATATTAGAAAGAGGATGATAAAACGTGTCTGAAGTTAAAGTGTACGCTCACCGCGGCGCCTCCGGCTACATGTTGGAAAATACATGGAGCGCTTTCCAAAAAGCATGTGAATTCGGAGTGGGCATCGAGTTGGATGTACAAATAACGAAAGATGGAGTTGTAGTGGTCTATCACGACGACAATTTAAAGCGGCTCAGCGGAAAGAACTGCTTAATAGAAGAGCATAACTACGAATCACTGAAGGATATTAAAATCGGCAAACGCTGGAAACGGCGGTTCACTAGCCATTCCATTCCGCTTGCTTACGAAGTGTTTCAATGGGCGAAAGAAAAAAATGTGCCTTTGAATATAGAAATGAAAAAATCGGTATCTACCCATCCGAAAGGACCTGAAATTTTGGCGGCGATGCTTGAAGGGGCGGGAGACTTTCATCTTTCGTCATTCGACGCAGAATTGCTGCGCAAGATGAAAGACTTGATGCCTGGCACTGAGATGGCTTTGATCATTAAAAAAGGAATGCCGCTTGAAAAGATTGAAAAAATGGTTTGGATCGATAGCATCCATCTCCATAAACGGCTGTATTCCATGGAATTTTTGAAGAACTTGCTTAAAATGAAAAAGAATATCCGCGTCTATGGCCTGCTCGGACGAGAAGCTGCTTTAAGAGAGCTTGCGCCAGAACTGGTTGGCGTAATTACGGATTACCCGGATCGGATAAAAGAAAAATTGCGTCTTGCCTATGAAAGGTAAGACGCAATTTTTTTGAGGTGTAAATTCTTATTTTTGGGGGCGCTTTTGAAATTTCTCAGCGACGGTCCCTTTTTTGCGGTCCCGGTTCAATAAGAAGCCGGCAAAAAATCCAATTCCGATAACAACAAACAGTGTTCCTAGTGTAAATTGCAGCCATAATGCAGGGTACGGCTCCAATAATTTATTGAACAAAGTATCGCGCATAAGCTTAATGCCATAAGCAGCCAAGATACCTGGAATCAGCAAAATAATAAATGCGATTAAACGGCCCATCTTTTCACTCCTTTCATCCATTGTTTCCAATTCTGATTAAGTTGTCAAGAATTCGTTCCTGATGTACCCTTTAAAAAGAGACTGCAATTTATTGCAAGATGTATGAGAAAGGTATGAATCCATTTGCAAAACGTAGTGATTATCGGCGGCGGCGCTGGCGGCTCTGCCATTTTACAGATTTTATTGGAATCGGATTATATGCAGGTCATCGGCATTGCAGACACGAATTTGGATGCGCCGGCGATTCATACTGCGCGTATCGAAGGAATATTTGTCACGGATAATTACCGGGACTTTAACAAAGAACAAGTGGATATGGTCTTTAACGTAACGGGAAGTGAAAATGTGCAAAAGGAATTGCCGCAATTTTTTTCGGAAAATACGGTAATCATACCCGGCAGCATCGCCAATGCCCTTGTCCGCCTGTTGATTGAAAAAGAACATTTGATTTCGTTGCTGAGTGAAGAAAGCCATAAGCAGAATATCATTTTTAATTCCATAGAAGAAGGCATGATCGGAATCGATAAAGACGGACATGTCAATTTCATGAATCGAAGCGCTGCCCGCATGGTCAATGTGGATATCGAATCTGCCATTGGCCGGCCCGTCAATGAAATCATTTCTTCGAGTGAACTTTCGCGCATTTATGAAACTGCGCGCACTGAGTTGAACCGGGAACTGGTGTTAAAAAACGGCACTAAAATTGTCACTTCCCGTTTTCCGATGATTGATGAGAACGGGGATACCATCGGCGCTTTTGCTGTTTTTAAAGACATCAGTGAAGTCGTTTCTTTAGCGGAGCAGATTACGGATTTAAAAGAAGTCCAAACGATGCTGCAAGCGATTATCCAGTCCAGTGATGATGCCATTTCCGTAGTCGATGAAAAAGGCAATGGATTGTTGGTGAATCCGGCTTATACACGCATTACCGGTTTGCAGATGGCAGATGTAATCGGGCAGCCGGCCTCTGCAGATATATCGGAAGGGGAAAGCATGCACTTAAAAGCGCTGCAAACACGCAAGCCTTACCGGGGGGTTAATTTGAAAGTCGGCCCTGCGAACCGGGAAGTCATTGTCAACGTGGCGCCGATTATCGTAGACAATCAATTAAAAGGCAGTGTCGGCGTTATCCACGATACGACAGAAATCCGGTCGCTGATGAAAGAATTGGACCGGGCACGGAGCATCATCCGGACGCTTGAATCGAAATACACTTTCGATGACATTATCGGCTATTCTTCTGAAATGCAATTGAGCCTTCAGCAGGCTAAGCTTGCCGCACAGACCTTGGTGACCGTATTGCTCCGCGGAGAATCCGGAACCGGCAAGGAATTGTTTGCACACGCCATCCACAGTGCCAGCGAGCGGAAATTCAATAAATTCGTACGGGTCAATTGTGCGGCTTTATCGGAATCGCTGCTCGACAGTGAATTGTTCGGCTACGAAGAAGGGGCACTTCCTGGCGTCAACAGCGGAGCCAAACGCGGTTTGTTCGAAGAAGCGAACAACGGCAGTATTTTCCTTGACGAAATCGGGGAATTGTCTCCCGCTCTCCAAAGCAAGCTCCTTCGTGTGCTGCAGGAACATGAGACGCTGCGCATCGGAGGTACAACGCCCATTCCCGTCAATGTCCGTGTCATCGCTTCGACAAATGCGAATATGGAAAAAGCGCTTCTTGACGGCACCTTCCGTGAAGATCTTTATTACAGGCTGAACCGTATGCCAATTTTAATTCCGCCGCTGCGCAAACGAAAGCAGGACATCCCGCAAATCGTGGAACGGCTTTTGCTGAAATTGAATCAGGAATACGGCCGGAATGTAGAGGCGGTCACGGAAAAAGCGACGCAATTGTTAAAAGTATACGATTGGCCGGGAAATGTTCGGGAACTGGAGAACGTCATCAGCCGTTCGATGATTTTCATGCAGATGAATGACAAGACTTTAACCGAAGAACACATTCCGCGGAATATGCTGAAGGCGGCTGAAGCAAAGCACGAAGTGGTAGTTGAATCTTCTGTACCGCTTCAGGAACAGTTGGATGCAGTAGAACGCGGCATTTTGCATCATGCGCTTACTCAATTCAAAGGAAACAAATCTAAGACTGCCAAGCAATTGGAAATCTCGCTTCGCACCTTATATTACAAACTCGAAAAATATGGCTTATCATGAATCTGTGCAAGTTATTGCAGGGTTTTGCAATAATTTGCACGGTAAATAGCCTTAAAAAGGAAATAAAGCGCTTTCATCTCTTATATATTAGCTTTTAATCTGTTTTAATAAAGAAGGAACGGGGTGATTTTGATGGCCACATTAACTGAAATCCTGGAAAGTACGGCGAGCAGCGAAGAAACGATTGTAGCCGTTGCGGCTGCAGCTGATTCAGAGGTACTTGAAGCAGTCCATCGCTCGCTCGAACGAAATCTTGCCAGTTTCAGGCTTTTCGATGATATGGGAAAATTGCGGTATGCAATTGAACAAAGCCATCCATATCTGAGCAATCATCCTAAAATACAAATTCACCATGCAGCCGATCCTCAATCTGCAGCTGAAGAAGCTGTGAAGTCAGTTTCCAAAAAAGAGTCTGACGTATTGATGAAAGGGCATATACCAACAGCTGTATTAATGAAAGCGGTTTTACAATCGGAATTTGGCTTGCGGACCCATCAGATTTTATCACATGTTGCCGCCTTTGAAATCGAAGGTTTTGAACGGCTGCTGTTTGTGACGGATGCGGGGATGAACATCAACCCGGATCTGCAAAGAAAAGCTGAGATACTCCAGAATGCAGTTTTTTTCGCGCATTCACTTGGAATCTGCATGCCGGTCGTTGCGCCGCTCGCTGCAATTGAAGTCGTCAATCCCGTTATGCAAGCGACAGTAGATGCCGCTGCTCTCACTGCGATGAATAAGCGCGGTCAGATAACGGGCTGCATTGTAGACGGGCCGCTTGCCCTCGATAACGCGATTTCATTAAAAGCAGCCAAACACAAAGGGATTGCCACGAAGTCAGCTGGATTAGCTGATATTTTGCTGGTCCCCAATATTGAATCAGGCAACATCTTGTATAAATCATTAGTCTTTTTTTCAAAAGCGAAAGTGGGAGGCGTCATTGTGGGGGCGAAAGCGCCCATCGTCTTGACTTCCCGGGCAGACAGCGCAGAAACGAAATTGTTCTCGCTTGCTCTAGCCATTCGCTCATCGAGCATTTAATGAGACCCACTAGGAGGAATTTACAATGGAAATTTTCAAAAGAATGGAACAGCACGACTACGAGCAATTAGTATTTTGCCAAGATAAGAACTCAGGTTTGAAAGCAATCATCTGCATTCACGATACGACGCTTGGACCAGCTCTAGGCGGTACACGCATGTGGAATTATGAAACAGAAGAAGAAGCAATCGAAGATGCAATCCGCCTTGGCCGCGGAATGACTTATAAAAACGCAGCTGCCGGATTAAACCTTGGCGGCGGTAAAACAGTTATTATCGGCGATCCGTTAAAAGACAAAAACGAAGAAATGTTCCGTGCTTTCGGACGTTTCATCCAAGGCTTGAATGGCCGCTATATAACAGCTGAAGATGTGGGTACGACAGTTGCAGATATGGACTTGATCCATGAAGAAACAGATTTCGTCACTGGAATCTCACCTGCATTCGGTTCTTCAGGCAACCCTTCACCGGTAACAGCTTACGGAATTTACATCGGCATGAAAGCCGCTGCTCTTGAAGCGTTCGGCGACGATTCGCTTGAAGGCAAAACGATTACGGTCCAAGGCGTAGGGAACGTTGCCTACACACTTTGCAAACACCTTCACGAAGAAGGCGCAAAATTGATCGTTACGGATATCAACCAAGAAGCGGTACAACGTGCAGTAAATGATTTCGGCGCAGTAGCTGTTGCACCAAATGATATCTATTCACAAGAAGCGGATATTTTCGCTCCATGTGCGATGGGCGCAATCATCAACGACGATACGATTCCTCAATTGAAAGTAAAAGTTGTTGCAGGGTCTGCAAACAACCAATTGAAAGAAGAGCGCCACGGCGATGAATTGGAAGCGAGAGGCATCGTTTATGCTCCTGACTTCGTAATCAACTCAGGCGGCGTAATCAACGTTGCTGATGAATTATACGGCTACAACAACGAACGTGCGATGAAACGCGTTGAAACAATCTATGACAGCATCACACGCATTTTTGAAATCTCAAAACGTGATGGCATTCCTAGCTATATCGCTGCAGAGCGCATGGCAGAAGAACGCATCAACCGCGTGAGAAATTCAAGATCACAATTTTTGCGCAACGGACATGACATCCTAAGCAGAAGATAATAGAGAAATGGAGGGTCCGCTTGTGCAAGAACAGCATCATCGTATTTTGGTCCTGAATCCCGCTTCAGATGCGACTAAAATCGGCGTTTTTGACAACGACATCTTGATTATGGAGAAAACGCTCCATCATTCTTCAGGCGAATTTGATGAATTTGCTTCATTAGCAGGTCAAAGTGCCGTTCGAAAACAAGCGATTCTTGAAGCGTTGGATGAAGAAGGCATGAATGTCTCGAATCTGGCGGCAGTATGTGGAAGAGGAGGATTGCTTCGTCCGATAGAAGGCGGGACTTACTTGGTGAATGAAGCAATGCTCGAAGATTTGAAAAAAGGGATATTAGGTCAGCATGCCTCCAATTTAGGGGGCATTGTTGCGTATGAAATCGCAAACGGCTTGAATATCCCTTCTTTCATTGTCGATCCGGTAGTGGTTGATGAGTTATCTCCGCTGGCCAGAATCTCGGGCTTTGACGGCATCGAACGAAAATCGATTTTTCATGCGTTAAATCAGAAAGCGGTTGCCCGCAGATATGCCAAAGAACGTGGGCGAAGCTATGAAGATGTTCGACTGATTGTCGCCCATTTAGGCAGAGGGATTACCGTAGGCGTCCATCAGGGAGGCAAAGTAGTCGATGTCAATAATGGCCTTCACGGCGACGGCCCTTTCAGTATGGAACGTGCAGGTACGATCCCTTCCGGTGATTTGGTGGAATTGTGTTATTCCGGGCGCTATAGCCGGCGGGATATGCTGCTGAAGCTTGTCCGAAATTCTGGAGTTGCAGGATATTTAGGAACGAGCGACAGTGTCCGGATCGAACGGCGGATTAAGAACGGCGATCTGGCAGCGAAAACGGTTTATGACGCGATGGCTTATCAAGTAGCAAAAGAAATCGGGGCGGCGAGCGCAGTTCTTGAAGGCCGGATAGATGCCATCATCTTGACCGGGGCGTTAGTGCACGGCAAAGCCTTAACCGAAGAAATCACGAAGCGCATCCACTGGATTTCAGATGTAATTATTGAACCGGGTGAAAACGAGCTTCAGGCATTGGCTGAAGGAGCTGTCCGGGTTTTAAAAAATGAAGAAGACGCAAAAGTTTACCCAGCATTATCAGAATAAGGAGGTCATCTTCACTCATGGCACAAAATTATGATGTAGTTATCCTTGGAGGCGGGACGGGCGGTTATGTAGCTGCTATCCGTTCGGCACAATTAGGGTTGAAAACGGCAATTGTTGAAAAAGGAAATTTAGGCGGTACATGTTTGCATAAAGGCTGTATTCCAAGCAAAGCGCTTCTTCGCAGTGCAGAAGTCTACTCGACGACGAAAAACCATGCGGCAGACTTCGGTGTGAACACAGGCGAAGTTTCATTGGACTTCTCACGTGTCCAGCAGCGCAAACAAGGCATCGTTGATCAATTGCACGCAGGCGTCAAAGGCTTGATGAAAAAAGGCAAGATCGATGTATATGAAGGCATCGGCCGTATTTTAGGGCCATCTATCTTTTCACCGAATCCGGGTACCATTTCAGTTGAAATGAACAACGGAGAAGAAAATGAAATGCTGATTCCAAATAATGTAATCATCGCTACCGGATCTCGTCCGCGAACGCTCCCGGGTCTTACAATTGACGGGAAATTCGTCATGAGTTCAGACGAGGCCCTTGCAATGGAAGAACTTCCAAAATCGATTCTGATTGTCGGCGGCGGCGTTATCGGCATCGAATGGGCATCCATGCTCAATGATTTCGGTGTAGAGGTTACGGTTATCGAGTATGCAGATCGCATCATTCCAACAGAAGATAAAGATATTTCAAAAGAAATGCAGAAGCTTCTGGCGAAAAAAGGAATCAAGTTCGCAACGAGCGCTAAAGTGATGGCTGAAACCCTTGAAACAGGCGACAACGGTGTGACGATCCAGGCAGAAACGAAAAACGGCACTGAATCTTTCTCAGCTGAAAGAATGCTGGTTTCTGTAGGACGCCAGGCAAATGTTGAAAACATCGGCCTTGAAAATACAGACATTATTGTTGAAAAAGGGTTTATTCAAGTAAAAAATACGTTCCAGACAAAAGAATCCCATATTTACGCAATTGGAGACGTTATTGGCGGCCTTCAACTCGCGCATGTGGCTTCACACGAAGGAATTACGGCGATTGAACATATTAAAGGGAATAACCCGCACGCCATCAATTACGATCTAGTATCACGCTGCATCTATTCAAATCCGGAAGCTGCAAGCGTCGGTATCACAGAAGACCAGGCAAAAGAAAAAGGCTTTGACGTCAAAGTCGGCAAATTTTCGTTTAAAGCAATCGGCAAAGCGCTTGTTTACGGCGAGTCAGATGGCTTTGTGAAAATCATCGCTGACAAGGCAACTAACGATATTCTTGGTGTCCATATGATCGGGCCGCATGTAACGGATATGATTTCTGAAGCTGGCCTTGCGATGGTGCTTGATGCAACGCCGTGGGAAATTGCAGAGACGATTCATCCGCACCCGACTTTGTCTGAAGTAATGGGCGAAGCGGCACTTGCTGTAGACGGAAAAGCGATCCATAGTTAAAGGAGGAATTCAAATGGCTTCAAAACATGAAGAAGTAGGTTTGACAACAGAAGATTTATTGAAGATCTATGAAACGATGATGACGGCCCGCCGTGTCGATGAGCGCATGTGGCTCTTGAACCGTGCTGGCAAAATCCCATTCGTCATTTCATGCCAAGGGCAAGAGGCGGCTCAAGTCGGAGCGGCTTATGCACTGGATAACACTAAAGATTACATTGCACCTTATTACCGCGATTTAGGGGTTGTTTTGCATTTCGGCATGACGCCTAAAGACATTATGCTTTCTGCTTTTGCGAAAGCGGAAGACCCGAACTCCGGCGGACGCCAAATGCCAGGACATTTTGGTCAGAAGAAAAACCGTATTTTGACTGGATCTTCACCTGTAACGACGCAATTGCCGCATGCAGTAGGCGTAGCGCTTGCCGGGAAAATGAAGAAACAGGATTTCATTACATTCAATACGCTTGGTGAAGGCTCTTCCAACCAAGGCGATTTCCATGAAGGCTTAAACTTTGCCGGCGTCCATAAATTGCCGGTCATCACAATGGTCGAAAACAATAAATACGCCATTTCTGTACCATTTGATCGCCAAGTGGCGAGCAAAAACGTTTCGGACCGCGCGGCGAGCTATGGCATGCCAGGCGTGACGATTGACGGAAATGACCCAATCGAAGTTTACAAACACGTTAAAGAAGCAGCTGACCGTGCACGCCGCGGTGAAGGCCCGAGCTTGATTGAAACCGTTTCAGAACGGATGACAGCCCATTCATCGGATGATGATCACCGCCAATATCGCTCAGCTGATGAATTGGCTGCGCAAAAGGAAAAAGATCCGATTCTGACTTTCGGTGCTTATTTGAAAGAAAATGGCATCATGGATGACGAATTAGAGAAAGAAATCAACGACCGCATCATGGTTATTGTCAATGAAGCGACAGATTATGCTGAAAATGCGCCATACGCAGAACCGGAACATGCGCTTAAATATGTCTATGCGGAAAAAGGAGGAAACGAATAATGGCAGTAATGAATTATATTGACGCCATCACGCTTGCCATGAAAGAAGAAATGGAACGTGACGAAAACGTTTTTGTCCTTGGTGAAGATGTGGGTAAAAAAGGCGGCGTGTTCAAAGCGACGCAAGGACTATACGATCAATTCGGAGAAGACCGCGTTGTCGATACGCCGCTGGCTGAATCGGCGATTGCCGGCGTCGGGATCGGAGCGGCTATGTACGGCATGCGCCCAATCGCAGAATTCCAATTTGCTGATTTCATCATGCCAGCTGTCAACCAGATCATTTCGGAAGCTTCACGCATCCGTTACCGTTCGAACAACGACTGGTCATGCCCGATCGTTTTCCGTGCACCATTTGGCGGAGGAGTACACGGTGCTCTTTACCATTCGCAATCTGTAGAAGCGGTATTTGCGAACCAGCCAGGTTTGAAAATTGTCATTCCGTCAACACCATACGATGCAAAAGGATTGTTGAAAGCGGCTATCCGCGATGAAGATCCGGTCATGTTCTTTGAACATAAACGCGCTTACCGTTTGATCAAAGGTGAAGTTCCAGAAGACGATTATACAGTTGAAATCGGAAAAGCTGATGTAAAACGAGAAGGCGAAGATATTACCGTCATCACTTACGGCTTGGCTGTCCATTTCGCGTTGCAAGCTGCTGAACGTTTGGCAGAAGACGGCATTTCTGCACATGTTCTTGATCTTCGGACAATTTATCCATTGGATAAAGAAGGCATCATTGAAGCTGTGAAGAAAACAGGCAAAGTATTGCTTGTCACAGAAGACAATAAAGAAGGAAGCATTATCGGAGAAGTGGCGGCGATCATCGCTGAAAACTGCCTTTTCGACCTTGATGCGCCAATCAAACGCCTAGCAGGTCCTGACGTTCCAGCAATGGCTTATGCGCCGACAATGGAAAAGTATTTCATGATCAACCCGGATAAAGTGGAAAAAGCGATGCGGGAACTAGCGGAATTTTAAAAAAGGAAAGCGCAAGCGCCCATGTAGATTCGACGGGCATAAGACAGGCTGGCGAAGCGGCATTTTTTCAGCCGCACAGCTGGACTGGCTTATGACACTAGAATCTGGGCGCTGGAGTCTGGACAAAGGAAAGCGCAAGCGCCCATGTAGATTCGACGGGCATAAGACAGGCTGGCGAAGCGGCATTTTTTCAGCCGCACAGCTGGACTGGCTTATGACACTAGAATCTGGGCGCTGGAGTCTGGACAAAGAATAGTAAAAGATGCACTCAATAAAGGAGGAATCCCTTTTGGCTATAGAAAACATTAAAATGCCGCAGCTTGGCGAAAGTGTGACTGAAGGAACCATTGAAAAATGGTTGGTTCAGCCAGGAGACCACGTTAATAAATACGATCCTTTGGCTGAGGTCAATACGGATAAGGTAACGGCTGAAGTACCTTCTTCGTTCACTGGTACCATCAAAGAATTGATTGCAAATGAAGGTGATACGCTGGAAGTCGGAGCGATTGTCTGTACAATCGAAACTGAAGGCGGAGGTTCTGAGCCTGCTGAAGAAGCAAAACCGGCTGAAACCGGAAAAGAAAATGTTATGCCAGCTGCAGATACGGAAGTGACAAAAGGCTTGCAAGGAACGAAAGGTTCATCGCAGCCTGTACGTCCGGAAGGCTCAAAAGCCCGCTACTCGCCTGCAGTTCTGCGTTTGGCCCAAGATAATGATATCGACTTGACACAAGTGCAGGGAACTGGAAACGAAGGGCGCATCACGCGCAAAGATTTGCTTGCATTAATCGAAGGCGGCAATATTCCAAAAGCCGGAGATGTACAAGCAGCTCCTGCGAAAGAAGAAAGCCGTCCAGCTGCAAGTGAGTCTGCGCCAGCTCAAACGTCATCTGCGCCAGCACAGAAATCTGTACCGATCGAAAGTGCGCCTGGCGACATTGAAATTCCTGTCACGGGTGTTCGCCGCGCGATTGCAGCCAATATGCTGAAGAGCAAACATGAAGCGCCGCATGCGTGGATGATGATCGAAGTCGATGTGACGGAATTGGTTTCTTACCGTGATTCCCTGAAAACGGAATTCAAGAGCAAAGAAGGCTTTAACCTCACATATTTCGCATTTTTCGTCAAAGCGGTTTCTCAGGCATTGAAAGAATTCCCAATGATGAACTCAATGTGGGCGGGAGATAAAATCATCCAGAAGAAAGACATCAATATTTCAATTGCTGTCGCTTCTGACAATGCGTTATTTGTCCCGGTCATCAAAAACTCGGATGAAAAATCAATTAAAGGCATTGGCAAGGAAATCAATGAATTGGCTGTTAAAGCCCGTTCCGGCAAATTGAAATCAGCTGATATGCAAGGCGGAACATTTACTGTGAACAGCACAGGATCGTTTGGTTCAGTGCAATCCATGGGCATCATCAACCATCCGCAAGCGGCGATTCTGCAAGTCGAGTCAATCGTTAAACGTCCAGTTATCATGGACAATGGCATGATTGCGGCACGCGATATGGTCAATTTATGTTTGTCTCTTGACCACCGCGTATTGGATGGACTCATTTGCGGCCAATTCATGGGACGCGTGAAAGAAATTCTTGAAAATATGAACAAAGGCAATACTTCTGTTTATTAATTTAGTTGAGCAGGAGGATTTGCATCCTTTGAAAATAGAGAGAAAAGCTCGGAGTCTTAGGACTTCGGGCTTTTTTTTCTTTAATGTCGGTGCTTACTCGGGTAAAATGAAGATAGATCGCCTTTGAGGAGGGAACCTAGTGACAATCGAGTCCATGAAACAGACCAAATTTTCGGAGCGTACATATGAAGAATGGCAAGCTGCCGCTGAAAAAGCGTTGAAAGGCAAACCGTTCAATGAAACTTTAAAAACCAAAACTCTTGAAGGGATAACCCTTGAACCTCTTTACACGAAAGAAATGCTGGGGCAATCCGGTGAAATGATCGAACAGCAGATCCAAGCCGTCCGCAGTGGAAAGCAATTGCCTGGATGGTTTATCGCGCAGGAAACAGCAGCGGCGACTGCAACGGATTATTTAACGGCTGTTAAAGAGGACTTAGCGCGCGGCAATGAAATGATTGTCTACACAAGTTATCAGCGCTTGGAATGGAATGACAGCGAGCTAAAGGAATTGGCATCGCTGATTGAGCGTTTCCCATTATACTTCCGACTAACTTCAGATGACACACAAATTCTGCGGGTTTTCGATTTTGTGGAAGAGACAAAGCTGACGAATGTCCAAGGTGTGATTTATTCGGAAGAATTTGTGAAAGCGCCTGCAAAAGTACGCACCCAGCTAATTGATACGATACCGGTACATCATGCAGGAGGCACCATCATCCACGAACTTGGCGTGGCACTCAGCATTTTAGCGGAGACGGTCACTAAAGAGGATTTTCAAAAACAAGCTGAAAACATGTGGGTGCGTTTTGCAGTCGATACGGCATTTTTCCAGGAAATTGCGAAATTGCGCGCTTTTCGCGTACTTTGGACGGCTTTTTGTTCAGCTTACGGAGAAGAAGCTCCCCCAATTCCGATTTTCACCGAAACATCGGTCCGTTCTTATTCGAAATTGGATCCATACGTAAACTTGCTTCGCGCAGGCAATGCCACTTTTTCGGCAGTCCTTGGAGGCACGAATGCGCATACTGTCCATCCACATGATTTCTTGACCGTTTCGGACGCCCAAAGCCGCCGGATTGCACGCAATGTCCAGTTGGTTATTAAAGAAGAAACGCATGTCAATCATGTCATGGACGCAAGCGCAGGATCTTACTTTATTGAAACATTGACGAATGAATATGTCGATGCAGCGTGGCGCTATTTCTTGGAGATTGAAGGAGCTGGCGGCTATTCGGAAGCGATGAATTCTGGCTGGCTGACCGATGATATTCAAGCGAAGTGGATCGAGCGCAAGGAAAAAGCGGCAGTCCGCGACATGTCGCTGATCGGTACGAATGTTTATGCAAATCCACAAGAGCTGGTTAAGGACGGGCAAATTGATGAGACGCATCTGGAGTATATGACAGCTAAGCGTTTAGCTGCACCGTTTGAGAAATTACGGGCGCGCAGCAAAGAAGTGATGCTGAAGACAGCGATTGTCCATCTCGGCCCATTAAAAGCCGTGAAAGCACAGTCTGATTTTGTCCAAGGATTTTTAGCCGTTGGCGGAATCGAGCCGATGATCAGCCCTGAAATCCAGACGGCGCAAGAATTAAATCAGTTCCTTGCAGAAAATCAAATCCAGTATGCAGTATTATGCGGCGGGAAAGAAAAAATTGATGAAGTTGCCACTGGTATGACTACGGATGCAGTAATTGACGTGGCAGGCAAGTATCCGGAACAGCAAATGGCTGAATGGAAAGTTTTCCGTATCGATGACGCTATTTATACTGGCAAACACATTACTTCGAAGCTCGAGCAAATTTTGAAGTTAGGAAAGGAGGCTGTTCAAGAATGAGAAAGCCGGATTTTACAAAAGTTGATCTGAATGGGATTAAAGCTTCTCAAACAGAAGAATATCAGCAAGAGGCATTTGAAACGAATGAAGGCATTGCCGTGAAACCTTTTTACACTTCCAAAGACGCGGCAAGTACCGAAGACAGCCTGCCTGGATTTGCACCAAATGTCCGCGGGCCGTATTCGACCATGTATGTTTCGCGTCCCTGGACAGTCCGCCAATATGCGGGATTCTCTACTGCAGAAGAAAGCAATGCCTTTTACCGCAGAAACTTGGCAATGGGGCAAAAAGGGTTATCGGTCGCATTTGACCTCGCAACACATCGAGGCTATGACTCTGACCACCCGCGCGTAGTGGGGGATGTAGGAAAAGCGGGAGTTGCGATCGACAGTGTGGAAGACATGAAGATCTTATTTGACGGGATTCCGCTTGACCAAATGTCCGTGTCGATGACAATGAACGGGGCAGTTGTGCCGATTATGGCATTTTTCATCGTTGCCGCTGAAGAACAAGGAGTCACGCCTGAACAATTGGCAGGGACCATTCAAAATGATATTTTGAAAGAATACATGGTCCGCAATACGTATATTTATCCGCCGGCAATGTCGATGCAAATCATTGCGGACATTTTCAAATACACATCAACTAAAATGCCGAAATTCAATTCCATATCGATCTCGGGCTATCATATCCAGGAAGCAGGAGCTACCGCGGATATCGAACTTGCTTATACATTAGCCGATGGATTGGAATATGTCCGTACCGGCCTCGCAGCTGGAATCGGCATTGATTCATTTGCGCCGCGTTTGTCATTTTTCTGGGGCATCGGCATGAATTATTTCATGGAAATCGCTAAAATGCGTGCTGCCCGCGAGATTTGGGCGAAAATGATGAAAAGCTTTGATCCGAAAAACGAAAAATCATTGGCTTTGCGGACGCATTCCCAAACTTCCGGTTGGAGTTTAACGGAACAGGATCCGTTTAATAACGTAACCCGGACATTGATTGAAGCAAACGCAGCGGCTATGGGCCATACCCAATCGCTGCACACGAATGCGCTAGATGAAGCAATTGCACTTCCAACTGATTTTTCTGCGCGCATTGCCCGCAATACGCAATTATTTTTGCAGGAAGAAACCATGATGACAAAAGTGATCGACCCTTGGGGCGGCTCTTACTACGTGGAATCTTTGACAAAAGAATTGACGGAAAAAGCATGGCAGTTGATCGAGGAAGTGGAAGAACTCGGCGGAATGGCAAAAGCGATTGAAACCGGCCTCCCAAAAATGAGAATCGAAGAAGCCGCAGCTAAAAAACAAGCGCAGATCGATTCCAATGAAGAAGTGATCATCGGAGTCAACCGTTATCGTCTGGACGAGGAAGATCCGATCGATATTTTGAATATCGACAATACAATGGTCCGCAAAAAGCAGATTGAGCGGATCGAACGGATGAAAGCGGATCGCGATGATGCAAAAGTGCAGGAAGCCTTGGCTAAACTGACGGAAGCTGCAAAAACCGGCGATGCGAATATTCTGGAATGCGCAGTTGAAGCAGCACGATACCGTGCAACACTTGGGGAAATTTCAGATGCGATCGAAGTCGCGTCCGGCAGACATAAAGCGGTGATCCGTTCTGTAAGCGGCGTCTACAGTTCGAATTTCTCCAATCAGCAGGAAATGGAGACAGTCAAAGAAATGACGGAGGACTTTATTGAAAATGAAGGACGGCGCCCCCGTATTTTGGTTGCGAAAATGGGACAAGATGGCCATGACCGCGGAGCGAAAGTCATCGCCACGGCATTTGCCGATCTTGGATTTGATGTGGATATCGGGCCCTTATTCCAAACGCCGGCAGAAACAGCCCAGCAAGCAGCAGAAAATGACGTCCATGTCATAGGGGTCAGTTCGCTAGCAGCAGGCCATATGACCTTAGTGCCAGATCTTGCAGCGGAACTGAAAAAAATCGGCCGTGAAGATATCCTGATTGTGGTCGGCGGTGTAATTCCAGCGCAAGATTACGAGTTCCTTCGCAATAATGGGGCGAGTGCGATTTTCGGACCGGGAACGGTCATTCCTGTCGCTGCCCAAAAAGTCATTGAGGAAATTTATGTGCGCCTTGGATATGAGGAAGTGGCAGACTGATGGACCGCCAAAAAGGATCGCGTCGTGTCATGGAAGGTGTTAAAGCAACACATGACGGCATGAAGTCTTCTCCGCGGAAAAAATTCAAGAAGCCGGAATCCAAACCGTTTGATGCAGCCGCAATGGCTGAAGGCGTTCGCAGCGGCTCCCGTCTGCATCTCGGAAAAGCCATCACTTTATTGGAAAGTGCGAATCCTCAGGATAAGAATAATGGGCAAGAGCTGTTGAACCGGCTTCTGCCCTATACCGGCAAAAGCATTCGACTTGGCATCACTGGTGTACCGGGTGCCGGCAAAAGCACGTTTATCGAAACTTTCGGCGAAATGCTGACGAAAGGTGGCCATCGTGTAGCGGTTCTTGCCATCGATCCAAGTTCTTCGATTACCGGGGGCAGTATTTTAGGAGATAAAACACGGATGGAGCAATTGGCCAAAAATCCAAATGCCTTCATCCGGCCTTCTCCAACAGCCGGTACGCTCGGCGGTGTCCATAAAAAAACAAGGGAAACGATGCTTCTATGCGAAGCGGCAGGCTACGATATCATATTGGTTGAGACGGTCGGCGTAGGGCAAAGCGAAACCTTGGTGAGGGGCATGGTCGATATGTTCCTGCTGCTTGTCTTAACCGGGGCAGGCGATGAATTGCAAGGCATGAAAAAAGGCATCCTCGAACTTGCTGATGCCATTATTGTCCATAAAGCAGACCAGCATAATCTAGCGTTGGCCCAAAAAACGGTACGCGAATACAAGCAAATCCTTCATTTCATGCAGCGTGCAACAGAAGGCTGGAAAACGCAAGCGCTTCCGGCATCCTCATTTGAAAAAACCGGAATTCAGGAAACGTGGGCCATGATCAGAGAATTTGAAGAACAGATCAAGTCGAGCGGCTATTGGCAAAAACGGCGCCAAAACCAAACGAAGGACTGGTTCCGTTCGATGATTACGGATGAATTGCTGAGCCGCTTTTACGAAGACCCTAGCCGCAGCAAGCAAGTGAAAATGCTGGAACATGAAGTCCTTCAAGAAAAATTGACGGTTTCCCAGGCAATTGCGGATTTGTTCGAGTAAGCTTTTTTGCAACTCTTTTCAAGTCCTGCTATGATAAATGGAGTAATAAATAAGGAGTGTTCGATATGGCAATGGATTTTAATTTTCTTATGAATGATATAGTGACTCAAGCTCGACAAGAAATGACCGATGCTGGGTATACACAATTGCAGACGCCGGAAGAAGTGACGGATGTTTTAGCTCAGCCAGGCACTAGCCTTGTGATGATCAACTCTGTATGCGGCTGTGCAGGCGGGATTGCCCGTCCAGCAGCAACGCATGCTGTGCATTATGACAAACGCCCTGACCGCCTTGTAACTGTATTTGCTGGCCAGGACAAAGAAGCAACAGCTCAAGCACGTGCGATTTTCGGCGACGACCACTTGCCTTCATCTCCATCTTTCGTCTTCATGAAAGACGGCAAAATGGTCGATGAAATCGGCAGACATGAAATCGAAGGGCATGACCCAATGTCTGTTATCACGCATATTCAAGAAATCTTTGAAGAGCATTGCGAAGAAATCTAAAGAGAATGCCCCTCAAAAAGGGGCATTTTTTTATTGAGAAGAATGTGTAGGTTGTAAGGTTCGTTATTTATCTGTCGAATCTAGACGGCTGCCTACGCTTTTCTAATAAGGGGATGCCTATGAAACTTAAGAAATACAGGATTGGCTACCGTACGATGAAAACGGCTGCTGGGGTGGCGATCGCCATTTCGTTAGCCCAGTTGCTTCAGCTTGATTATTACGTTTCTGCTGGAATCTTGACGATTCTTTGCATTCAGCCGACAAAAAAGAAATCGATACGCGCTGCTTTTTCCCGCCTGGTCGCGAGTTTGATCGCAATTACGTATGCCTTTATATTTTTTGAAGGGATTGCGTATCATCCTTTGACCATTGGCGTCATGATTTTGCTATTCATTCCGACATTGGTGACGTTCCGATTTGCGGATGGTTTTGTCTCGAGTTCGGTTATCCTTTTGCATATTTATGATTCCCAGAACTTGACGCTGGATTTATTTTTCAATGAATTGACGCTGATGGCTGTAGGTTTCGGAACCGCTCTTGCAGTCAATATGTATATGCCGAGCATCGAGAAGAAATTAGACGATTACCGCTACCAGATTGAGGTATTGTATTCCTCAATTTTCTCGGAAATCGCAAATTATCTCCGGCAAGGGGAATCAGCCTGGACAGGAAAAGAATTGATGGAAAGCACAGAGCTGCTGAAAAATGCAAAAGCACTCGCCTATCAGGATGTTGAAAATCATGTGACCCGCCTTGAAAATAAGTATTATCATTACTTCGACATGAGGGAGCAGCAACTGGAAATCATTGAACGCATCTTGCCTAAAATTACAGCTTTGCCGGTAATTGTTGGGCATTCTCATCTCATTGCTGATTTCTTGGAAGATCTTGCAAACCACGTCCATTCGGGAAATACCGCCTACCGTTATATTGGAAAGCTGGAAGCCGTCAAAGACGAGTTTGCGGATATGCCGCTGCCGGACAGCCATGACAAATTCCTGGCCATGGCCGCTTTATATCAAGTAATTGAAGAGATGGAAGCTTATTTGGAAATCAAATCTTCCTATAAGGGATTTAAAAGCGCGAAACCTGCGGCATCCTTATAAAAACACAAGACCGGTGAAAGAAAAGCTTTCACCGGTCTTATGTTTTATTTTTTGTTTTTAAGATCGCCGATGGCATCTTGTGCTTTGCCTTTTAATTTGTCTGCTTTTCCGTCACGCTGCATTTTAGGGTCGTCAGTCGCATTGCCGATCTGGTCTTTCATTTCGCCTTTTGCTTTGCTGACCGTGCCTTTAAGTTTGTCACCCAAACCATTGTTTTCTGCCATTTTGTGTTCCTCCTCGATGTTGTCTTACTCTTTGTATAGCCTTAAAACGGAAATTTAAAACAAACTCGCGTATAATAAAAGCATGAAACCGAGGAGGGAAAGCATGGAAAAACGCGATGCCAGGCAAATTCTTGAACAAAAAATGAAAGAGACGCGGCCGAAGTGGACAAGAAACCAATCTGCGCGCCCTAAAAAATATAGATCGACTACGCAAACACCTGAAGATTATGTGGTACTGGATTTTGAAACGACCGGGCTCCGTTCCGGCAGTGATAAAATCATCCAGATCGGAGCGGTTAAATACATTCAGCATGAACGCAAAGAAACGATGTATTTAATGGTGAATCCGGAATGTCCAATTTCTGGAACCATCACCCGGATCACCGGCATTACGAATAAGGATGTTGAAAATGCACCCGTAATTGAAGAAGTGGCACATGAACTGATTGCCTTCATTGGCGGACTGCCGATTGTCGCACATAATGCCCCGTTTGATATGGGTTTTCTTTATGCGTTAGAAGACATTACGCCGATTCCGGAATACACAGTCATCGATACGGTCAAACTTGCCAGAAGAGCCATTACGGAAACGCCGAACCATAAGCTGACGACGCTGACCGCTTTTTTGAAATTGGAGCATGATGCGCATGATGCTTTAGGGGATTGCCTCGCGACAGCATCCATTTATCAATTTTGTGTGGAGCGGCTGCGCTGACAAAAGAAAAGACGGAAAATCGGCATGTGCGATTTTCCGTCTTTTTCTATTTTGCAGTCATTAAATGATGAAGCTGATGCCCATTAGCAAACTTGAAAGCAGCATTAAACCGACCATTGTGTAGACGATCACTTTTCGGAAAGCACTATTTCTCATCCATCGAAACTCCTTTATAGATAGTTGAACTTTGTTTCTATAATAGCATAGTTCGAGCGCATTTTATAGGCGGAGCTCTGGCATTATCCAAATATTCAAGAAGAACTAGAGTTTTCCTATCTGAATCTGTACAATAAAAGAGAACATAAAAAAAGGAAGTGAATTTAATGAAGAAAGTCGACCATATCGGAATTGCGGTACGAAACATTAACGAAGTGCTTCCTTATTATACGGAAACGCTCGGCTGTCCTTTATTGAAAATTGAAGAAGTGGAATCGCAGAAGGTGCGTGTGGCTTTTATCGATGCCGGCAATATTAAACTGGAATTGCTCGAGCCAATGGATAGTGCTGGAGCAGTTTATAAATTTATCGAAAAAAGAGGCGAAGGCATCCACCACATCGCTTTCGGAGTGGATGACATCGAATCCCGTATGAAAGAACTTCGTGAAAATGGGGTACAATTGTTAAGTGAACATGCAAATCCAGGGGCAGGCGGCGCTTTAGTGGCTTTCTTGCATCCGAAATCTTCAAATGGCGTATTATACGAACTTTGTGAAAAGCAATGATTGAGGAGTGGGGAAATGGACATTTACGAAAGAATCAATGAATTATACGATCGCAAACGGGAGATTGAACTCGGAGGCGGGGAAGAACGGATAGACAAACAGCACGAAAAAGGGAAATTGACTGCCCGGGAGCGCATCGAATTGCTTGTCGATGAAGGTTCCTTTGTCGAACTTAGCCCGTTTGTGGAACATCGCACGACTGATTTCGGCATGGCAAAAGGGCCAGGCGAAGGAGTTGTTACGGGATACGGGAAAGTGAACGGACGTCCAATCTATTTGTTTTCGCAAGACTTCACAGTGTTCGGCGGGGCACTCGGCGAAATGCATGCCCAAAAAATCGCCAACGTCATGGACTTAGCTGCTAAAAATGGAGCGCCGTTCATCGGGTTGAACGATTCAGGCGGAGCCCGCATCCAGGAAGGCGTCTTGTCGCTGGATGGTTATGGCCATATTTTCTACCGGAATTCCATCTATTCAGGCGTTATCCCTCAAATCTCGGTCATTATGGGGCCTTCTGCAGGGGGTGCAGTTTATTCGCCAGCTATCACGGATTTTGTGTTCATGGTCGATAAAACGAGCCAGATGTTCATTACAGGACCGAAAGTAATTGAAACAGTGACAGGAGAAAAGATTTCTTCTGAAGACCTTGGTGGATCTCGTGTACATACAGCAATAAGCGGAAATGCACATTTCCGTTCGGATTCCGAACAGGAAGTGCTGAAGATGGTGCGCCGCTTGATCAGCTACTTACCGCAAAATAATCAGGAAATGCCGCCGCGATTGGAAGTGGATGAAAAAGACGATTACCGTCCGGATCTTGCAGATATCGTTCCATTTGAAGCAATCCGTCCCTATGACGTCCGCAAAGTGGCGGAACAAGTGGTGGATACGGATAGCTTCATGGAAGTACAGCCGGAGTTTGCCCGCAATATCGTCATTGGACTTGCGCGCATTAAAGGCGAAACAGTCGGGTTGGTCTGCAACCAGCCGAAAGTGATGGCTGGAGGCCTGGATATCGATTCATCCGATAAAGCAGCGCGCTTTATCCGTTTCTGTGATTCATTTAATATTCCGTTGATCACATTTGAAGATGTGACGGGTTTCTTCCCGGGCATTAAACAAGAGCACGGGGGCATTATCCGCCACGGCGCGAAAATCCTTTACGCTTATTCAGAAGCGACAGTTCCGAAAATGACGGTTATTCTTCGAAAAGCATACGGCGGTGCATATGTAGCGCTTAACTCGAAGTCAATCGGTGCTGATCTTGTTTATTCATGGCCAAATGCTGAAATTGCAGTGATGGGGCCTCAAGGAGCAGCGAATATCATCTTCGCCCGCGAAATTGCGGCAAGCGATAATCCGGAAGAAACACGAGCTGCTAAAATCGAGGAATACCGCGAGAAATTCGCGAATCCTTACGTGGCAGCTGCCCGGGGAATGGTTGATGACGTCATCGACCCGCGTGAAACCCGCATCAAACTGATCCAGGCACTTGAAATGATGCGCAATAAAAAAGATACACGACCAGCGAAAAAACACGGAAATATGCCTTTGTAATAAGAAAAGCGTAAACGGCCGTTCAGGTTCGACAGGCATAAGACGGGCTGGCGAAGCGGCGTTTTTTGCCGCACAGCCAGAATGGCTTATGTCCGAGACCCTGGCCGTTGGAGTCTAGACAATAAGAAAAGCGTAAACGGCCGTTCAGGTTCGACAGGCATAAGGCGAGCTGGCGAAGCGGCGCTTTTTGCCGCACAGCCAGAATGGCTTATGTCCGAGACCCTGGCCGTTGGAGTCTAGACAATAAGAAAAGCGTAAACGGCCGTTCAGGTTCGACAGGCATAAGAAAAGCGGAAGCGGCCATCGTATTTCTGAAGGCCCTTCACGCTGCAAGAATTAAAGAAAAGAGAAACAGTTGTCCGAATAAGACAAGTTCCTTTCCATTCCTTTTCAAACTGGAATGTCTTTACTTTCATAGATTTTATAAAAGAGGGGTGCCAGATGAACAAGGATAGATTATTAAATGAGTTTCTGGAATTGGTCCAGATTGATTCGGAAACAAAAAATGAAGCGGAAATCGCTTCGGTTTTAAAACGAAAATTAGAGGATATCGGCTTCCATGTGGCGGAAGACGATTCATCTGTCCGCAACGGACATGGTGCGAATAATTTAATTGCGACATTGCGCGGTGCCTTTACGGAAGTGCCTGCCATTTATTTCACCGTGCATATGGATACGGTAGTGCCAGGAAAAGGCATTAAGCCGGAAGTGCGCGACGGTTATGTGGTTTCGGATGGTACAACCATACTTGGTGCTGATGATAAAGCAGGGATTGCCGCTTTGTTTGAAATGGTTCGGACAATCCAAGAACAGCAAGTCGAACACGGCGATATCCAGTTTGTCATAACGGCTGGAGAAGAAAGCGGACTCGCTGGAGCGAAAGAATTGGATCCGTCCCTATTGATTGCAGAATATGGCTATGCTGTTGACAGCGATGGGAAAGTCGGCGGAATTGTCACTTCAGCTCCAAATCAAGCGAAACTATGGACGACCATCCATGGGAAAACGGCGCATGCGGGCGTTGCACCGGAAAAAGGGATTTCAGCAATTACAATCGCCGCAAAAGCAATTGCGAAGATGAACCTTGGCCGCATCGATGAGGAAACGACAGCCAATATCGGCCGCTTCGAAGGCGGACAAGCAACGAATATCGTCTGCGATGAAGTGCATATCCTTTCTGAAGCACGGTCAATCAGCGAAGATAAATTAGCTGCCCAGACGGCGCATATGGAATCCGTTTTTGAAACAGTCGCGAAACAAATGGGCGGGAAGGCTGTAACCGAAGTTAAATTGATGTATCCAGGCTTCCATTTTGAAGAAACGGAACGCGTTGTTCAGATTGCGAAGAGAGCAGCGGAAAAAATAGGCCGGCCATCGCCTGTTTTGACGAGCGGTGGAGGAAGCGATGCGAATATCTTCAATGGCTTTGGCATTCCGACCGCAAATCTTTGTGTGGGCTATGAAGAAATCCATACGACAAAAGAACGCATTCCGGTGGAAGAATTAGAGAAATTAGCTGAGTTGCTGATTGAAATCGTTAAAGAATCAACTAAAGCCTACTAATAATCGAATAAGTTGTACAATGAGAGAACAAGCTGTTTGTTCTCTCTTTTTTTGTTAGAATGAAAGAAAAAGCGAAAGTGAAGCGATTTCCATGAGCGGGCGAGTGATATTCCATATTGATATGAATAGTTTTTATGCATCAGTCGAGCAATCTCATGACCCGTCCTTAAAAGGGAAAGCTATTGCGATTGCCGGGAACCCGAAAGAACGGCGCGGCATCATCGTGACATGTTCTTACGAAGCACGGGCGCACGGCATTTACACGACCATGCAAGTTTTTGAAGCGAAGCGCAAGTTTCCGGAATTGATTCTTTTGCCTCCTAATTTTGAACGGTATCGCATTGCCTCAAAAGCCATGTTCGAAATTCTGCGTTCCTATACCGATCTGGTCGAGCCGGTGTCGATAGACGAAGGCTATATCGATATGACGGAATTAGCCCAGGAACGGAATGCCGTTTCGCTGGCAGAAGAAATTCAGCAACGGATTTTGGCGGAACTGGACCTTCCTTGTTCGATTGGCATAGCGCCGAATAAATTTCTGGCAAAAACAGCTTCGGATATGAAGAAACCGATGGGCATCACCATTTTGAGGAAACGGGAAATCCGAGAGAAGCTGTGGCCGCTTCCAGTCATTGAAATGCATGGCATCGGCGAAAGTACAGCAGACAAACTGAAAAACTTAAGCATTGCGACAATCGGCGATTTAGCTCAGGCAAATGCCGGATTAATCAAAGAAAAAATGGGCAAGAACGGCTTGAGGCTGCAAAATCGGGCGAACGGAATCGACGACCGGGCTGTGGATCCTGAATCCATATACGATACAAAAAGCGTTGGAACTTCCACTACCTTGCCGATTGATGAAACGGATGAAGAAAATTTAAAAGCTATCTTCCGGAAACTCAGTGCAAAAGTGGCAAACCGGTTGGAAGCAAAGGAATTGGCTGGACCAACTGTCAGCATTCAGACGCGCAGCTCAGAATGGAAAAACCGGACACGCAGTGTGACTTTACGGAATACGGTATGGAAAGCCGATGATATCTTTCGCAACGCTTGGCAGTTGTTCATCAAGAATTGGAACGGGGAGCCTTTGCGCTTAGTCGGTGTAACCGTATCGAATGTAGCGGCAAAAGAAGACATGACCGAGCAATTATCCATTTTTAATTTTCAAGAACATGCCAAAGAAGAGCCAATTCTGAATTTGATTTCGCAGCTTGAAACCAAATTCGGCAAAAATGTGCTGAGCAAAGGGGTTAAACTTAAAAAACCCTCATATGATTCCAAAACGAGCTTCAGCAAAGACTTCTTGGATGACCACGAAAGAAAGTAGGGGAATTATGCAATTATTATTTCTTGGGACAGGAGCGGGCATGCCGTCCAAACAGCGAAATACCAGTTCGCTTGCACTTAAATTGCTCGAAGAACGCGGCACCATCTGGCTTTTCGACGTTGGAGAAGCTACTCAGCATCAAATCCTTCATACGACCTTGAAACCCCGGAAAATCGAGAAAATCTTCATCACCCATTTACATGGCGACCATATTTTCGGATTGCCGGGATTGCTTGGCTCCCGGTCTTTCCAAGGGAGCGATCAGCCGCTTGAAATCTATGGACCGAAAGGCATCAAGGAATTCGTAGAAAGCGTCTTGAAAATCAGCCGGACTCATCTTACGTATCCGATTCTCTTTAACGAGAAGCTGGAAGGCCGAATTTTTGAAGATGACACGATGACCGTAGAAACGGCTTTGCTAGACCATGTCATCCCTTCCTACGGCTACCGGATCACGCAAAAACCGCGGCCACCGAAATTAAATATTGAAAAAGCAACCGCTCTAGGTGTTCCGAAAGGCCCGTTGCTCGCGAAATTGAAAAGCGGGGTAGATGTAGAGCTTGAAGACGGCAAGATGGTAAAAAGCTCAGAAGTGACGGAAGCGGAGCAGCCTGGGTTTATCCTATCCATTTTGGGAGACACCCGTTTTTGCCAAGCCGCGATTGATTTAAGCCGCGGGGCGGATGCGGTAGTCCACGAAGCCACATTCGATGCTGAGACCCAAAAATTGGCGAAAGACTATGGCCATTCCACAATTTCCGACGCAGCTGAAACGGCGCGGAGAGCTGAGGCCAACTTGCTGATTGCCAACCACATCAGCGCAAGATTTTTGCCGGAAGATGAAAAAATCTTAAAAAATCAAGTCAAAGACATATTTCCAGATCTTGTGATTGCGCGGGATTTTATGGAATTTGATTGGAACCTGCATACACGAAAATTCAAGAAGAAACTGGAAAGCCATCGATAAAAAGATGGCTTTTTTTGAGAGTTCAAAATTTTTTATGCAAATAATAGAACATACGTTCTTTTTGTGTTAAAATAAAGGTACAGCTGCAGAGGGCGGTAAGGCCATTCCCCAGGAAAGGGGGTGGTAACATGACGATTACAGAATCATTCGGCCTTGTTTTTACGAGCATTGGCCTGACCATTAGTGCATTGACTTTCGTCGTTTCAATGATTCTCGTCATCAATAAAAAAAAATAACCGTCCCTGTGGTGAGGAATGACGGTTATTTTTCAAAGCCTAATTCCAGCCGAACCGCTCTCAAGCGGTATGCAGCTGGCCGAATGCGCTCTGCATTCGGTTTTTTTTGAAGAAGTCCAAATCTGAATCGAAATCAGACCCGTCCATTCTTCATTGAGTTACCTTTAGTATACTAAATTTTGAGTTTTTTGCAACTGCCTTACACCCATCCGCGCTTATAGGGCACTGGCACGTCGATATCCGCGTTCAACTCTTTAGCAGCGGTATATGCCCAATAAGGGTCACGAAGCAATTCGCGGGCCAGGAAGACTAAATCAGCGCGTCCATTTTGCAGGATTTCTTCTGCATGCAGGGCGTTTGTAATCAATCCGACTGCGCCTACTTCAATAGGTGTCTTATGCTTTATGGTTTCTGCAAACGGAACTTGATATCCTGGAAAAGCGTTGATTTTTGCAGGAACGACAGCTCCTGAACTGACATCAATCAAATCTACGCCTTGTTCCTTCATCCACTTCGTCATTTCCACATATAATTCTGGCGTCATGCCGCCTTCTGTATAGTCATGAGCAGAAATGCGGACAAATAAGGGGCCATCCCACACTTCGTTGACGCCATCGATGATTTCTTTCAAAATGCGGTAGCGGTTCTCCGCCGATCCGCCGTATTCATCGCTGCGTTTATTGCTTAGCGGCGACAGGAACTGGTTGATCAAATAACCATGTGCCGCATGCAGTTCAATTACATCAAATCCAGCTTGCTTGGAACGTACGGCAGCCATCTTAAACGCCTCGACCGTTTCCTGGATTTCCTCGACGCTCATTTCTACCGGCAATTTGTATTGGTCACTAAAAGCGATTGCACTCGGAGCTTGAATCGGTCCGTCTACGGTCGCTTTTCTGCCGGCATGTGCTAATTGGATGCCGGTTTTCGAACCGTGCAATTTCATCAGGCGGACGAGTTCAGCCAGACCTTCGACATGGCCATCTTCCCAGATTCCAAGGTCTTGCGCAGAGATTCTGCCTTGAGGCTGGACAGCGGTAGCCTCTAATATGATCAGCCCAACTTGGCCGACAGCACGCGCCGGATAATGGATGCGGTGCCAATCGGTGACTTGGCCGTCTTCTTTATCGCTTTGGTACATGCACATCGGAGCCATGACGATGCGATTTTTAAACGTGGTGTTTTTAATGGTGTATTCTTCGAATAATTTTGCCATTCCAAATGCCTCCTCTAATTTACAAAACAATTAGAGTTTAAGTATAGCAAAATACCTTATTCGAACTCTCGTCCCAAAGCTCGGGATCTTGCCGCAGCCTGTTCGATGCATTGCCCGATCGTCCCTTTGAAATTATTTTTTTCAAGCGAAGCAATGCCTGCTGCAGTTGTGCCGTTCGGGCTAGTGACTTTTTTTCGCAGCTCTGCAAAGTCGTCTTGCTGCAGCATGTCAGCTGCGCCGGAGAAAGTTTGGCGTACTAGTTTTTTTGCATCTCCAGGAGACAGGCCGTTTTGAATGGCAGCTTCCGTCATCGCCTCAGCAAAATAATAGATGAATGCCGGCCCGCTGCCAGCCACAGCCGTCACGGCGTCAAGCTGGGATTCTTCGACAACGGTGACGCCGCCAATCGAGGAAAGCAAATTTCTTAAATCGTGTTGTTGGCTCGTGGAGACGTAGCGGCTCCATGCGACCCCAGTCGCGGATTTGCCGATTTTTGCAGAAGTATTTGGCATGGCGCGAGCCACCGGCAAATTGCCGACATATTTTTGGATCGTTTCAATGGAAACACCAGCCACCACGGAAAGAATAACCGTTTTATCAGAAAGCTTGTCTTTAATATCGGTAAGGGCGGCTGCTACATCTTTCGGCTTCATCGCCAATAAAATAAAATCGGCTTGCCTCAATTCTTTTTTCTCTTTCTGGACAATTTTCACACCGTACTCATCTTTCAAAAATTCGAGCCGTTCTTTATCGGATTTATTCATCACGGAAATTTCTTCCGGCTTTAAAATCTTTTTCTGGATCCATCCATGCACCATGGACTCTGCCATCGACCCAGCGCCTACACATACGATATCCATCTTCATCACGTCCTTTGTCATAAGTAAGAAAATGCGAGCATGTTTTTACGCATTAAAAAAAGCGCATCCGTCCCAGCATTTGCAAGGACGAAAACGCTTGGTTTCCGCGGTACCACCTAAGTTTGCCGGTAAACGGCACGACTCGAAATCCTTACCGCGGATAAAACGTCCGTGTTTTCACGGCAGCTCAAAAGTAGGTTCAAGAAGGGAGCGGGGATGCACATTTCACCAAAAGCGCACTCTCTATACACCATCACCGTCTTTACTGGTCTTTTTCTTCGCTCGACTATGTAACTGCATTATAGGGGGAGGGCTGAATATTTGTCAAATGGCTTTTAGGCGTGACGGCTCGGTTTTTAAGCTGTATGATAGATGAATAGCCATTCATTCTTTAAGGAGCTGAAGTTATGAGTGTACATAAGATTATTATTCCAACACCTTTTGCAGTAGGAGATGTGAACTCCTACTTATTAAAAGGCGATGCCCTTACTTTAATAGATGCTGGGCCAAAAACTCCGGAAGCATGGGAAGCGATAAAAGCGGGGCTTAAGGAAGTGAATTTGCGTCCGCAGGATATCGAGCAAGTTGTTTTAACGCACCACCATCCCGACCATGCAGGCTGGGTGGATGGTTTTGAGAATGCTAAATTATATGGCCATCCTTATAACGACTTGTGGTTAAGAAGAGATGAAGCCTTTTTTCAATACCACGATGCCTTCTATATGGAACGCCTAAAAGAAGAAGGCGTACCGGATGACTTGGAATATTGGGTTAAAAAGATGAAGCGGCCGTTGAATCTAATGGGCAGCCGTCCGCTCGATATGTCGATCAATGAAGGCGATGTCCTGCCAGGCCATGAGGAATGGAAAGTCATGGAGACGCTCGGGCACGCCCAAAGCCATCTGTCTTTTTGGAATACGGAAACAAGTGAAATGATCGGCGGCGACCACGTCATCGCGAAAGTATCGTCAAATCCGCTAATTGAACCGCCGCTTGATCCGGATCAAGGGCGTCCGAAATCATTGCTTCAATACAATGAATCGCTCGGGAGACTATTGAAGATGCCGATTGATGTCATTTATAGCGGTCATGGTGAAGAAGTCCGAAATATGAAAGAGTTGATTACTGCACGCTTAGAAAAGCAGCATCTCCGTGCCATGAAAGTATTGAAAATGATTGAAGACGAAGAAAAGACCGTCTATATGCTTGCTAAGGAATTGTTCCCGCATGCGTATGTGAAAGAACTTGGATTGACGCTTTCCGAAACGATCGGCCAGATCGACTATCTATTGGAGGATGGGCTCATTACCGAAAGGCTGGATGGCGATGGCCTGTTTTATTACCAAAAAGCGTAATTGCCGTCATTGGTTTGTTATTGCGTAATGCCGGTTTAAAGGTTAAAATAAAGCCGTTGGACTTTTCAAAATATGGACAGCACAACTGAGATTAACACGAAAAGGAATGGATTATTTTGAAGAAATTCACTATGTTGATGGCAAGTTTGTTATTTTTAGCCGCGTGTTCAAATGATGAAGAGGCAAAGCCGAAAGTTGAAGAACCTAAAAAAGAAGAAGTGGCGACGGAGCAGCAGCAAGAGATGACAGAAGAAGGATTTATCACTCAAGTTACGACAGACCAGATCCTCGTCAATAATATTTACTTCACGATTCCTGAAGAAGTTAGCATAAAGCATGATGATGGCAAGGAACAGAAAGACGGTGTAATCAGCGATATCCGCACCGGCATGAAAGTGGTTGTTGATTATAAAGGTCCGCTCGAAGATTCCTTCCCGATGGAAGGCAAGGCTGAAACCGTGTCTATCCAAGAAGATGAAGCGTCATTAGAAGAAGCCGAAGCTTTGACTGCCTTTATCGAAGGCGAGAAACTTCCGCGCTTATTGATGCTTGGCCAGCCGATTGTGCGCGAAAACGAAATCGGCTTCCTGTTCACCAATATGGAGAACGGCAAAATGTCTGAAGTCAAAATCGATTTAGATACACATGAATATACAATTGGGGGAGAATAAACTTTCTCTTCTAAACGAGAGTTCTTTAAGAAAATCTGTTTATTTGTGCGAATATTTCAACAAGAAAGGTAGCTGCGGCTGCTTTTCTTTTTTTTATTTGAATGTAATTAAATTCACTTGCACTAATAAATATTCCGTGTTAGTATATGAATATTCATATTAAATAATGCATAAAAATACATTGGAGGTTTTCCTATTGAATAAAAAGATCGTACTCGCATACTCAGGTGGATTAGATACATCGGTGGCCATTCCGTGGCTGAAAGGACAAGGCTACGACGTCGTCGCTGTGTGCCTGGATATCGGGGAAGGAAAAGATTTGAATTTCATTAAACAAAAAGCGCTTCAAGTCGGAGCGGTTGAAAGTTATATGATCGATGCGAGAGAAGAATTTGCGAATGAATATGCACTTGTATCCATGCAGGCTCATACGCTATACGAAGGCAAATATCCGCTTGTTTCCGCGTTATCCCGTCCATTGATTTCGAAAAAATTGGTGGAAATTGCAGAAGCGACAGGATCGACTGCAGTAGCGCACGGCTGTACGGGCAAAGGCAATGACCAAGTCCGTTTTGAAGTTTCCATCAAATCGTTGAACCCGGCACTTGAAGTAATCGCCCCGGTTCGTGCTTGGGCATGGTCACGTGATGAAGAAATTGCTTATGCGAAAGAAAACAATGTGCCGATTCCGGTCAACTTGGACAGCCCGTTTTCAATCGACCAAAACTTATGGGGCCGCGCCAACGAATGCGGCGTTTTAGAAGATCCATGGGCTGCACCGCCAGAAGAAGCATATGACATTACAAACTCTTTGGAAAATACACCGGATACACCGGATGTGGTGGAAATTGAATTTGCAAATGGCGTTCCTGTCCAGTTGGACGGAGTTTCTTATACCTTCGCCAATTTGATCCTTGAATTGAACAAGCTTGCAGGCAAGCACGGCGTCGGCAGAATCGACCATGTTGAAAACCGTCTCGTCGGCATCAAATCACGTGAAATTTATGAAGCTCCAGCTGCGATGACTTTAATTGCAGCGCATAAAGAGCTTGAAGACATTACACTCGTAAAAGAAATGGCGCATTTCAAGCCGGTAATTGAAAAGAAATTGACGGAATTGATTTACGAAGGCCTTTGGTTCTCGCCGCTTCGTACAGCGCTTCAAGCATTTTTGCAAGAAACGCAAACCTTTGTCAACGGCACAGTGCGTGTGAAATTGTTTAAAGGCCATGCAATCGTTGAAGGCCGTAAGTCAGCGAATTCTCTTTATAGCGAACAATTGGCTACTTATTCGACTGATGATACATTCAACCACGAATCGGCAGTCGGATTTATCGAATTGTGGGGGCTTCCAACGGTGGTCAATGCACAAGTCAATAAGAAAGAAGTCGCGATCCCTGAAAACGTGAAGGTAGGCGTTCAATCATGACCAAACTGTGGGGAGGCCGTTTCCAGAAATCGGCCGAACAGTGGGTGGATGAGTTCGGCGCATCGATTTCCTTTGACCAAAAACTTGTACTAGAAGATCTAGAAGGCAGCACGGCCCATGTTAAAATGCTATCGGCTTGCGGCATCCTTTCAGAAGAAGATGCAGCTCTTATTTTATCTGGGCTGCAGACCTTGAAAGGCAAAGCAGCGGCAGGCGATTTGGAATTCAGCGTGGCAAACGAAGACATTCATTTAAATCTGGAGAAGTTCTTGATTGATGAAATCGGTCCGGTCGGCGGCAAGCTTCATACGGCGAGAAGCCGGAATGATCAAGTTGCGACAGATATGCATCTTTATTTGAAAAATCGGGTAACAGAAATAATAGAAGCTGTGACAGCATTCCAGTCGGCTATCGTCGATCAGGCTGAAACTCATGTGGAAACAATTGTACCCGGTTATACACATCTTCAGCGTGCCCAGCCGATTTCATTCGGCCATCATTTGCTGACGTATTTCTGGATGCTTGAACGCGATAAGGAACGTTTGTCGGAATCCTTAAAACGCATCGACCTTTCGCCGCTTGGCGCTGGGGCGATGTCCGGAACGACATTCCCGATTGACCGGGAATTGTCAGCGAGCCTGCTCGGATTTTCAGGCGTCTACCAAAACAGCCTGGATGCCGTGAGCGACCGAGATTTCATTGTGGAATTTCTAAGCAATGCATCGATGTTGATGATGCATATGTCGCGTTTTGCTGAAGAAATCATTCTTTGGTCAAGCGAAGAATTCCGCTTTATTGAACTGGATGATGCTTTTTCTACAGGATCGAGCATCATGCCGCAAAAGAAAAATCCGGATATGGCGGAACTGATCCGCGGCAAAACAGGCCGTGTCTACGGCAATCTGTTTGGATTGCTGACGACTTTAAAAGGGTTGCCGCTCGCTTACAATAAAGACATGCAAGAAGATAAAGAAGGCATGTTTGACACTGTCCATACATTAATGGGTTCATTGCCGATATTTGAAGGCATGGTCCGGACGATGATTGTCCGTACCGATTCGATGGAAAAAGCCGTCCATTCCGACTTTTCCAATGCCACAGAACTTGCCGATTATTTGGCAGCTAAAGGCATGCCATTCCGCGAAGCGCATGATGTTACCGGAAAACTGGTCTTTACGTGCATTCAACGAGGCTATTATTTAAAAGATCTTCCGCTTGCCGATCTGCAGCAAGCAAGTGTGTTGATAGAAGAAGATATTTATGAGACCTTAATGCCCAAAACCGCAGTTAAACGCCGCAACTCACTTGGCGGCACCGGCTTTGAACAAGTACACCACCAGTTGGGACTTGCCAAGCAACTCATCGGGTAATCAAGTCCAATCTTATAAAGCCGTAGCGCTTGGTACCCGCTATCGGCACCTTTGACCGGAATTCCTATCCCCCTTAGGAATTCCGCTTTTTTGATTTCTCAAACAGGATTAACTAGGAAACCTATGATGGAAAGAACGCTCATCTCGAAAATTCTCAGTCTATTGTCTGATTTACTTCAAGAATCGAAATATTTATTCCTTTTACATAATGGTATTGATAAAATAAGACAGGTAGTTCCATATCGAACAGCAAGGGGAAGAGAATATGCGTGTGTTTTTCGAGTTAGGATGGTTTTTTAAAGAACGGAAACTTCATTATGCTGTCGGTATTTTCATGCTGCTGATTGTGGCATTTCTCGGAGTGTTGCCACCGCGGATTATCGGTTTTGTAGTGGATGAAATCAGCAAAGGGACGTTGACAAAATCTTATCTGCTAATGTGGCTAGGGGTGTTGGCCGGTGCAGCACTTGCCATGTACGCACTTCGCTATGCATGGCGGATCATGATTTTTGGATCTTCGATTCTTTTGGCAAGAAATTTACGGGAACAGCTTTTCCGGCATTTTACCCGGATGTCTCCGGCGTTTTATCAGAAGCGGCGGGTCGGCGATTTGATGGCTCATGCAACGAATGATATTCAAGCCGTCCAGCAGACTGCAGGGGCCGGAGTTTTGACGCTTGTCGATTCCTTGGCTACTGGCGGGTTTGTCATTGCGGCCATGGCGTTGACAATCAGCTGGAAGTTGACGTTAATCGTCTTGCTTCCGCTTCCATTGATGGCATATATGACGAATTATTACGGGAAATTGATGCATCAACGTTTCCATAAAGCCCAAGAAGCCTTTTCGAGTTTGAACGATAAAACGCAGGAAAGCATTTCAGGCATGAAAGTGATAAAGACTTTTGGCCAAGAAAAAGAAGACATCGAAGATTTCAAGCGGCTGTCGCATACTGTAGTCGATGAAAATATTAAAGTGGCCCGTGTCGATTCTCTGTTTGATCCGACCATTTCAGCCATCATCGGTGTCTGTTATCTTCTGGCTATTGGATTCGGATCGTATTTTGTCGTTTCAGGAAGCATGACTATTGGGGATTTGGTCGCTTTCACTGCCTATCTCGGCTTGCTGGTGTGGCCAATGCTCGCTTTCGGGTGGCTATTCAATATCGTCGAACGCGGCCGGGCATCCTATGACCGCATCCGCCTCTTGCTTGCAGCACCGGTGGAAATCGAAGACCAGGAAGATGCCGTCGATTTCAAGCCGCAAGGAGATCTTGTTTTTGCACTCGAACGCTTTAATTTCACAGGCGACGAACGAGCGGCTCTCCAAAACATTCATTTCCGTTTAAAACAAGGAGAAACGCTTGGAATCGCAGGGAAAACCGGATCTGGAAAGTCTGCCATCCTGCGCTTGCTATTGAGGGAATTTGATCAGTACGAAGGCGAAATTACATTTGGCGGCATTCCGATCAATGAATACAAAAAACAGAATTTGCGTGAAGCGATCGGCTATGTGCCGCAAGAGCATTTCCTGTTTTCAACAACCGTCGCGGGCAATATTGCATTTGCCCGACCAGAAGCCACGCTAGAAGAAGTACAGAAAGCTGCTAAGCTTGCTTATATCCATGAAGATATCCTGAATTTCACCAACGGCTACGAAACGGTAGTCGGAGAACGCGGCGTTTCTCTTTCAGGCGGCCAGAAACAGCGGATTTCAATCGCCCGTGCGTTAATGATGAAGCCGGAATTGCTGATTTTGGATGATTCTTTGTCTGCGGTTGATGCGAAAACGGAAGAAGCCATCTTGACTTCTTTAAAAGAAACGCGCAGCGGCCAGACGACGATTATTACGTCGCACCGCCTCAGTGCAATCCAACATGCGCATCAAATTCTCGTCATGCACGAAGGAACAGTGGCAGAGATTGGAACACACGCGGAATTGATGAGTAAAAGAGGCCGTTATTATGAAATGTATGAGCTCCAGCAATTAGAGGCGCTCGTCGAGCAAGGAGGCGAGTTATGATGGAAAAGCAACCATCGTTGACCGGCAAAGACCAATGGAAAGTATTTAAACGCCTGCTCACTTATTTGGTTCCCCACAAAAAGATGCTGGCATTTGCTTTAGGCTTACTGGTACTCACCGTTGTCGGAGATGTGTTGGGGCCATTTCTCATTAAAATGTTTATCGATGATTTTTTGACCCCAGGCAATTTTCCGACAGGGCCTGTAGTGGGTCTGGCATTAGCTTATTTGTTTATCCAGATTTCCAATGTGGTCATCAGTTATTTTCAATTGCTGAAATTCCAGGAAGCGGCTTTAAAAATCATTCAGCAAATGCGCATCGACGTTTTTGCTAAAGTCCAGAATCTTGGCATGCGCTATTTTGATAAGACGCCTGCCGGCAGCATTGTATCGAGAGTGACCAATGATACGGAAGCAATCAAGGAAATGTTTGTCAGTGTATTGATCGGATTTATCCAAAGCGCTTTCTTGATTATCGGCGTCTATATCGCGATGTTCTTCCTGAATGTTAAACTGGCAGCTATTTCACTTGTCCTATTGCCGATACTGTTTTGGATCATGTACCTATACCGCAAATACAGTTCCGTATTTTATCAGGATTTGCGCGAGCGTCTTGGGCAATTGAATGCAAAGATTTCAGAGTCTGTCCAAGGCATGGGCATGATTCAAGCATTTGGCCAGGAAAAGCGGTTGAAAGACGAATTCAGCGAAATCAACGAGCAGCATTGGAAAGCCGGAAAACGCAATATTAAAATTGACGGATTGCTTTTGCGGCCCGCAATCGATTTGGTTTATGCATTGGCGTTGATTATTCTATTAAGCTATTTCGGCATCACTTCTTTTTCGAATACTGTGGAAGTCGGAGTGATTTATGCGTTTGTGACGTATATTGACCGTTTTTTTGAGCCAATCAATCAAGTTATGCAGCGGCTTTCCATTTTCCAGCAAGCCATTGTCGCTGCAGCGCGCGTATTTTCGCTATTGGACGAAGAAGACTTGGCGCCCGCTCAAAAAAACACGGCCGGCACTATTGAAGAAGGCCGGATCGAATTTAACGATGTCAGTTTTTCTTATGACGGCATTACAGACGTTTTAAAGCATATTTCATTCACAGCGATGCCGGGTGAGACGGTCGCGTTAGTGGGGCATACGGGAAGCGGCAAGAGTTCCATCATTAACTTATTGATGCGCTTCTATGAATTCTCTAAAGGGGACATTCTAATCGATGGGCAATCGGTTAAGAATTACGAATCACAAGAGCTCCGCAAGAAAATTGGATTGGTGCTGCAAGATCCGTTTCTATTCTATGGAAGCATCGAAAGCAATATTCGCCTCCATAACCAACAGATGGGGGACGCGGAAGTGAGGGCCGCCGCTGAATTTGTCCAGGCTGACCGGTTTATCAATGCTTTGCCGAATGGATACCAGCAAGACGTGACAGAACGCGGTTCGACTTTTTCGAGCGGACAACGGCAGCTGGTGGCATTTGCGCGGACGATGGCGACCGATCCGAAAATTTTGGTGCTTGATGAAGCAACAGCGAATATTGACACTGAAACCGAAATCGCAATCCAGGCAGGGCTCGAACGCATGCGAAAAGGGCGGACGACGATTGCCATTGCACACCGGCTTAGTACGATCCAAGATGCAGACCAAATTTTAGTTTTGCATCACGGTGAAATTGTTGAACGCGGGACACATCAAGAATTGCTTGCAGAACGCGGACTTTACCATAAAATGTATTTACTGCAAAACGGAATAGTAGAAGCTATGTAAAGCGGCTCCGGCCGCTTTTTTTTGTGAAAAAATTTAATAATTAAAAGCATAGCTCGTTTTTAATTATACATGTAGAAAACTACATAAGGTTTATCTAAAAAAAGAAAAAAACGTAACAAAAAAAGTGAAAAAAGGGGCCAAAATCATTGTCCACAAATATGTCACAAGCAAAGAGGCGGTTTTGCTCGAGATTATTTGGTAAGATGGGAGGAGTAAAAAAGAGAAACTATGCTCTTTGGGTATCATCGAGCAGCAGTGGATTCAATTGGACTTTGATTCGCAAGTTCATTTTTGCGGTTAAAGCGAGGATAAGGAGTGACCAATAGTGGCTGCAGATATAAACTTGTTTTTGGCGTTCGGGGCAGGATTTCTGAGTTTCATTTCGCCGTGTACGCTGCCGCTGTATCCAGCATTTTTATCTTATATAACAGGCATGACGATTGATGAGATTAAAAATGATAAAAAGGTAATGCAGCGCCGAGGTATGTACCATACCTTATTTTTCCTTCTCGGTTTTTCAACCATTTTTATTGCGCTCGGATTCAGCACTTCATTTTTCTACGAATGGTTTTTGCGCTACGATGATTTGATCCGCCAACTAGGCGCTATCTTCATTGTGGTTTTCGGCTTGATGATCGTTGGCGTCTTTACACCGAAGTTTCTTATGCAAGATCGCAAGTTTTCATTTAAGAACCGGCCATCCGGTTTTCTCGGTACTTTTGTTATCGGGATTGCTTTTGCAGCTGGATGGACGCCTTGTACAGGGCCAATCACAGCGGCAATTTATGCCTTAGCTGCAACAAATCCGGGATCTGGGATCTGGTATATGATCGCTTATATTCTTGGTTTTGCGATTCCGTTCTTTGTATTGTCCTTCTTCGTTGCGCAAACAGGCTGGCTGCGCAGAAACAGCAACAAAATCATGAAAATCGGCGGCTATGTCATGATTGCAGTCGGAATTCTCTTGTTCTTCGACGGCATGACTTATATTATACGGATTTTAAGCCCGATATTTGGAGATTTCCAAGGGTTTTAAATGATGGTATGATTATCATCAGTAAAAGCGGAGTAAGCGGGTGTAAGTATGGAAAGTAAAAAAATTTTAATAGTAAGCAAGGTGAGCTTCGATGTTTGAAATGATCTCTCCTGAACTCATGCTGATTGTGACGACAGTCGGAGCGCTCGGAATGGGGATTTTGGCAATATTTGTCCGCAATAAATCGGCGAAAAAACCGGCCTCGGCCAAAAAGATTATTTTGCCGCCTTTATTCATGTCGACAGGTGCGCTGATGTTCGTCTTTCCATTTTTTCGGGTGCACCCCATGCAGATTCTTGAAGCCTGTTTAGTGGGAATGCTGTTTTCGACGGTTCTCATCTGGACTTCGAAATTTGAAGTGCGGGACGGCGATATTTATTTAAAGCAATCAAAGGCATTCATGTTCATTTTATTTGGTTTATTGCTGATCCGGGTGATTGCAAAAGTGGTGCTGAGTGCAACAATTGATGTAGGTGAGCTCGGGGGCATGTTCTTTATCCTGGCTTTCAGCATGATTGTGCCATGGCGCTTAGCCATGTATCTGCAATATAAGAAAATGACGAATAAAGTAAAAAGCGCAGTCCCGAATTGAGGGCTGCGCTTTTTTCATTATACGGTCTTTTGATTTTCCTGATTGAAATAGACTTCATAGGGATGGACATCGATCTGCATCTCAGCCAGCTTTTTGCGGAGGAATTTATGGTCCCTTTTTGGCGTAGCTAGGATATAACCCCGAATGATATGTTCAAGTTTCATTGATTTCACTTTTTCCTCTAATAAAATCTGTCCGATCCGGCCAGCGATTTTCTGCTTGGCGACAGGACGGAAAAGATCTGGAACAGGTTGGACCAATTCGTTCAACATCGCTTTTTCTTCTGCGCCCCATAAATGGATCGTCTTATCGACATAATATTCTTCCCAGTTCAAATCCGAAAGCCCGTCTTCTTTTGGCATCGATTTAAGAAACTTGCGGAACATGAAATATCCGCCTATGGCAAAACTACCGATTAAAACAGCGCCCCAGAATAAGATAAACCATAAAAACCAACCTTCAAGTGCCATTTTGTTCACCTCATTTATTCATACCTGTTCCTATTATAGAAGGGTTTTTTAAAAAATTCATTAAAAAGGTATCTTCTTTTTTCATTTGTGTCTATATAGCGAATGAAAGGAGGTGATCGACATGGCAGTCAGCGAATTTAAGAGTGCAAGCATCCGTTGCACATTTGATCTTGGCTTGGATAGCAAAGGCAAGCCGAAGAAAAAAGTAAAAGCGTACCACAATGTTACAGAAGCAGCAGGAGCAACACAAATCTTTGAAGTGGCAGTCGTATTGGCAGACTTCGGTACAAAACCGATGATGCTTGTTGAAAAACAATCCGGCTTGAACATCTTCGCGTAATTCAACTACTAATGAGGGGGAATAGGAAATGGCCAAAACATTGGAATTGATTTTTGAAACAGCTGCAGGAAAAGATGTGACTTTATCGATCGAGGAACCGCGTGAAGACGTTACGACGCAAGAATTAAATGCAGGCATGCAGACCATCATTACGCAAAACATCTTTGAAGTGGAAGGCTCTGCTTTTGCAAAAGCCAAGGCTGCCCGGCTCGTTGAACGGAATGTCACAGATTATCCGCTATAAGCAACAAAAGCTCTCCTTAACGGGAGAGCTTTTTAAAATAGGAGTGAGGTGAAAACGATGGATGAATGGATGCGTTTAATCCAAGAAGTGGGATTTCCGATCTTTGTGTCATTTTATTTGATGCACCGGGTGGAGGCAAAACTAGTAGCGATACACGACGCCCTCATCACTTTGAAAGTATCCTGATTTCACAGAATTGTGATAAAGGGAGGCCTGCAAATATTGAATTCAACAGCCTCATTCGTTAAGATGGATAGAGCAGAAGAATGGGGGCAGGCAATTGAAAGGTTTCAAAATGCTCGTGCTTTTAGCTTTGGTCTTTTTGCTTTCAGCATGTGGTGATCAGCCGATCGACGATTTTTCACATACTAACCAGCGAGGCGAAACGGTGTCTTTGGAAAGTTTAAAAGGAACGCCGTGGCTTGCGACATTTGTTTTTACAAATTGTGAAACGGTTTGTCCGCCGATGACGTTTAATATGGCAAGTATTCAAGAAGAATTGATCGAAAAAGGAATCGAAGACTATAAAATTATCGCTTTCAGCGTCGATCCAAGAGAAGACACTCCCGAGAAAATGGCGGAATACCTAGCGAATTTCTCGGTGCCGGACGACTCCAAGTGGAATTTGTTGACTGGATACAGCCAGCAGGAAATCGCGGATTTCGCTAAAGAAAATTTTAAAGCTTTTGTAAAAGATGATCCTAACAGCGATCAAGTTGTGCATGGAACTTCTTTCTATCTAGTCGACCAGGAAGGCAAAGTCACCAATAATTATGATGGTTTTGAAGAAGTGCCGGTCGATGATATTGTAAAAGATCTGCAAAATTTAATCGAATGAAAAAAACCGGTCGTTAAAGACCGGTTTTTTCTTTGCTCAGCAAATCGCGGATTTCCATAAGAAGCTCTTCTTTTTTGTCGAGCACTTCTGGCTCTTCCTCTGCTGGTACATCTTTTTTGCGCTTGAATTTCGTAAACAATCGAATCACTAAGAATATAGAGAATGCAATAATGAAAAAATCGATGACCGATTGGGCGAAAGCGCCGTAACGAAGATTTACGCCATTTAAAGAATAAGTTAAATCTTCGACGCTGAAACCGCCGATTAAGATTCCGACAAGCGGCATAATAATGTCTTCTACAAGAGAAGAGACGATTTTACCGAATGCTGCACCGATGACAACCGCTACAGCCAGATCCAAGACATTTCCTTTTAAGGCAAATTTCTTAAAATCTTCCCACATGTTTAACACCACCTTTCTTTAAGTATACCGAAATGGCCTCTATTGGCTAGGAAAATTTAAAGGAAAGATGGACACTGTTTTTATTTTCCAAAAGAAAAATAAAAAACTTTATGGTAAACTAGGGGAAATACGTGATAGGTGTGGGAAAATGAAGAAAAAGAAAAAAAAGGGCCTGGCGACTCGGATTAAAATTTGGTTTTTGATCATTCTGGTGCCGGTAATGCTAGTAATAACCACACTCGCGATTGTGGTTTTTTATGTGTTTAACCCAGGGGATGTCGTGCACACGATCAAAGAGACGCCCCAGCAATTATTTGAATTGGAAGTTCCAAAAGAAAACATCCCCTTGTATAAAGAAGCGGCAGAAACGTATGGCATTCCGTGGACATTGCTTGCCGCCCATCATCGGATTGAAACCAAATTTTCGACGATGGATCCGCTTTTATCGCCGGTTGGCGCAGAAGGCCATCTGCAATTCATGCCCTGTACATTTGTTGGTTGGCAGCACCCGACCTGTTCTGGATTAGGGGGAGGGGAAATTCCCGAGAAGGAAAAAACCGATCCGGCTGTCATCGAAGAATACGGTGGTTACGGTGTAGACGGGAATGGGGACGGAGTGGCAGATCCCTATGATCTGACAGACGCTTTGTATAGCGCAGCCAATTTCTTATCGAAATACGGCGCAGCAGACGGCGATTTGGAAAAGGCGATTTTCCAATACAACCATAGCGATAGTTACGTGAAAGACATTCTGCATTATTATCACTTGTATGAAGAGCAATTTAAAACACCATAAAAAAGAAGCGGGGCAGATGCCTCGCTTCTTTTTTTTGTTTGTTATTAAGCTCTGCGGCCTTTTCTCATTGAACCTAAGATCAAGCTCAATACAAAGACAAGTACTAAAGCACCAATTAATGCAGGGATGATGAATACGCCCCAAATTTCAGGACCCCAATCTCCAAGCAGCAAGCTACCAAGCCATGCGCCGATAATACCTGCAATAATGTTTCCGATAATGCCTCCAGGAATGTCTTTACCGAGGATTAGACCCGCAAGCCATCCGATGATACCACCCATAATCAAATATAATAGAAATCCCATTTCGTTCCAGCTCCTTTTAAGGTTATGAATAATTGCTACACTGAATATATAACCTTATTCAGGACGTTTGAAACATATACAAGTAAATTTTATAGTATATCAGCGCCAAGGGTGTTTTTGAAATGCCGTAATGCCCAGCGATGGCCCTCCTCGTCGAAGCTTGCAACCGCCTCTTCGTGAACTTTGATCGCAAAGTTTTTATTGTAAGCATCGACTGCTGTGTGAAGCACGCAAATATCCGTGCAAACCCCGACAATATGCACTTCCGTGATATTTCGCTCTCGCAGCATGATTTCCAAGTTGGTGCCGGCAAAAGCACTATACCGCGTTTTATCCATCCAAACAATTTCTTCTTTATGCTGCTCATAAACTTCTGCAAGGCGCCCGTAAAGATCTCGCCCAGCTGTTCCGCGAATATTATGCGGCGGAAACAGTTTCGACTCCGGATGCAATTCATTTTCATGTTCATGCAAATCAACCGGCAGAACAACATAATCGCCATTCTCCAAAAATTGCTCGGTCAACGAGCATATTTTTTCTTCAATGGCCTGCCCCGGTTTTCCAACCGTCAAAGCTCCATGATCTGCTACAAAATCCACCGTATAATCCACGACCAATAATGCTTTTTTCATCCCAATTCCTCCCATCGTCTATGGCTCCATCTAATCATAAAAACAATTTAATGAAAAGTGAAAATAATCTTTTGTGAATTAAAAAACTATTCAGTATATTGATTGAAAGAGATGAGTAATATGGTTTTTGGAAACACGCAGAAGTTGAATCGCCAAGCCCTTTGGTTTGCAGCACTTCATTCATTGGTCATCCCGAATTTCGCCATCGATTTCGAGTTCTTTATTTAATAATGAAAAACGCCTGCCCGTAAATTGGGACAGGCGTTTTATAGGTCAATCCTGTTTAAGGCGAGTCAAGGATTCTGTCAGCATGCGGGAAGCGGAATCAAGTGAGACTCCCATAATTTCCTGGATTTCTTCCAAGTTCTTATGTTCGACCGTATAGAGATGGTGGACATAAGCGAAGCGGAGATCTCCGGAGCGGATCGGCACCCCCAAAAAATCCGTTAAGGCTTCTGTATAATCTGACAAGGAACCCATTTTAAACATGGAATAGCCGTCTTTCACTTTTGAAGAAAGAAGGTAAGGCGTATTGCGGAAGACTGCGCGTTCGATTCCTTCCATCAAAACCGGAACCTCTTTGCCGGAAAATTCAAGTTGGCAGACGTAGCCATCCTTTTTCTCCAACGGCAGCAACAGGCCGCCATCCACGTCTTCGAAATCATCCACTTCAATCGTGGTCATATCGCGCAAGCGCAGTCCTCTCATATACAAGATGAAAAGGATTTTGGCATTCAAAGACAACTGGCTGGATTCGAGCACCGAATCTTTTTTCTCCAGCAGTTCACCGTAGTTTACGTGAATATCAGCCGGTGTCAGGTCCAGCTTTTCAGCGAATTTGAATTTCGGCATAAAATCCACCGGGATCTTGCCGATCTGCCACATATAATCGAACCACAGGCGGATATAGATCAGTTTGCGGTTAAGTGTGCTGTCTTTAATGCCTGTTTCGTGTTGCTGCTGAAGGAATTTTTGTATATCAATCGGCCGGATTTCATGCGGTTCCACCGGTTTTTTATAAGTATTGCGCAAAAAGGCGAAGAGCGCTCGAATCAATTGGACTTCATGGACAACCGTATTCGGGCTGATGCCATTTTTTAAACGATATTTTTCATAGCCATAAGGCATTCCGCAACACTCCTCATCTCATTCTTATCTATAATTATACCATTAAATGGATTGAATAGAACGCACTTTCCCCCTGAAAACCCTGTAATCACGTGGTTTTTTATAGGAAATCCCGATTTTTTCTGTATACTAGGCGAAAGTGCTTGTTTTTGGCTGAAATGGGGTATGCCATACAAGAGGGCAAAAGATTAGTTGGCGATGAAAATGGAGGCATTCGAATGTATAAAGAAGACAACGAAAAAGTTCGAACCGCAGTATTAAGAGCGGTTGACGGCATTTCAGACGAAATATTAAATACGAAACCTTCTCCAGAAGAATGGTCACCGATGCAAATCCTCGATCATCTTCAGTTGATGGAATCGGTGGTCGCCGGAAATGTTCAAAGACAACTTACGAAAAGCGAAAGCGAAAGAGCGAGGAAAAAGCCAATTCAATTGACTGTCAGCCGGTTGATTAAAGTGGATGCCCCGAAATACGTGGTGCCGACGAATGACTTTGTGTCTCTAGAAGAGATGAAGAAGCGTTTGGAAGCATCCGCCGCATTGCTGGATGCAGTTTATAAAGAGGCTTCACCTGAAGCGCTCGAAGCAAAATCATTGCCGCATCCTGTGTTCGGCAAAGTGCCTTTAATTCAATGGTTTCCTTTTGTCGGGCTGCATGAAAAGCGCCATTTAAAGCAATTGGAGAAGACATTGGAAAAACTTCACGCTAGTCCCAATAAGTAATTGGAAAAACTTATCACATTCTATAATTTTAATGTAATTTACTTATGCTTATGGATTCGTTATGATAGAAGAGGAGAAAAGACGCTAACAAAAGCCTTTTCAGAAGATTTAAAGGAGGAACATGATCATGGCAAAAAGCAGTTTGCATAACAGCCGTACTTCTTTTGAGCTAAATGGCAAAACGTTTAACTATTATCGTTTAGCTGCATTAGAAGAAGCAGGAATCGCGAAAGTATCACGACTTCCTTACTCAATTAAAGTCCTTTTAGAGTCTGTCCTGCGCCAGCACGACGGATACGTCATCAAAGACGAGCATGTTGAAGAACTTGCTAAATGGGGCAAGAACGCAAACAAGGAAGCTGAAGTTCCGTTCAAGCCTTCCCGCGTTATTCTTCAGGATTTCACTGGGGTTCCAGTTGTTGTCGATTTGGCAGCACTCCGTTCAGCTATGGCTGAAATGGGTGGAGATCCAAACAAAATCAACCCGGATGTACCGGTTGACTTAGTCGTTGACCACTCTGTACAAGTAGACAGCTACGGTACAAACGAAGCATTAAAAATCAACACGAAATTAGAATTTGAACGCAATGCAGAGCGCTACCAGTTCCTTAGCTGGGCTCAAAAAGCATATGACAACTACCGTGCAGTTCCACCTGAAACGGGTATCGTTCACCAAGTTAACCTTGAGTACTTAGCTAACGTGGTTCATGCCATCGCGAACGAAGACGGTACGTTCGAAGCTTACCCGGATACATTAGTCGGAACAGATTCCCACACGACGATGATCAACGGTCTTGGTGTTCTTGGATGGGGCGTCGGCGGCATCGAAGCGGAAGCTGGAATGCTTGGACAACCTTCATTCTTCCCGATTCCTGAAGTAATCGGAGTTAAATTGACAAATGCATTGCCAAACGGCGCGACTGCTACGGATTTGGCACTTAAAATTACACAAGTGCTTCGCCAAAAAGGTGTGGTTGGTAAATTTGTTGAGTTCTACGGCGCTGGTGTTACAACATTGCCGCTTGCAGACCGTTCAACAATTGCGAACATGGCACCGGAATACGGCGCAACTTGCGGATTCTTCCCGGTTGACGAAGAAGCACTTGACTACTTGCGCTTAACTGGCCGTGAGGAAGACCACATTGCCATCGTTAAAGCTTACTTGCAAGCAAACGATATGTTCTTCGATGCAGACAAAGATCCTGTTTACACAGATACAATCGAATTGGACCTTTCGACTATCGAACCAAACCTTTCAGGACCTAAACGCCCGCAGGATTTGATTCCTCTTTCTCAAATGAAAACGGAATTCAACAAAGCGGTTACAGGACCTGAAGGCCCGCACGGTTTTGCGTTAGGCGAAGAAGAAATCAACAAGACAGCTACTGTCAACTTCAAAGACGGCTCAACAGCTGAAATGAAGACAGGCGCAATCGGCATCGCTGCCATCACGTCTTGTACGAACACTTCAAACCCATACGTAATGCTTGGTGCTGGACTTGTTGCGAAAAAAGCAGTTGAAAAAGGCTTAATGCCGCCTGCGTACGTGAAAACTTCACTTGCTCCAGGTTCAAAAGTCGTAACTGGCTACTTGCAGCAAGCTGGACTTTTGGATTACCTTGAGCAAATCCGTTTCAACTTGGTCGGCTACGGCTGTACTACGTGTATCGGTAACTCAGGTCCAATGCTTCCTGAAATCGAAGATGCGATTTTAGACAGCGACTTATTGGTGACTTCTGTTCTTTCGGGTAACCGTAACTTTGAAGGACGCATCCACCCGCTTGTAAAAGCGAATTACTTGGCTTCACCGCCGTTAGTTGTTGCTTATGCTTTAGCTGGAACAGTGGATATCGATCTTCAAAACGACCCAATCGGACAAGATAAAGAAGGCAACGACGTCTTCTTGAGCGATATCTGGCCAACAACTGAAGAAGTAAACGAAGTTGTTAAGAGCACAGTGACTCCTGAATTGTTCCGTAAAGAATATGCTCGCGTATTCGACGAGAACGAAACTTGGAATGCAATCGAAACAAATGACGATTCTTTATATAACTTCGATGAAACTTCGACTTATATCCAGAACCCGCCATTCTTCCAAGGTCTTTCAAGAGAGCCTCAGCCAATTCAAACACTTGCTGATTTGCGTGTTGTTGCGAAATTTGCTGACTCCATCACGACTGACCACATTTCACCAGCTGGAGCAATCGGCAAAGATACACCAGCAGGGAAATACTTGCGCGAAAACGGCGTAGAACCACGCAACTTCAACTCTTACGGCTCACGCCGAGGAAACCATGAAGTCATGATGCGCGGAACATTCGCCAACATCCGTATCCGTAACCAAGTGGCTCCAGGTACAACTGGCGGCTTCACAACTTACTGGCCAACGGGTGAAATCATGCCGATCTATGACGCAGCGATGAAATACCAGGAACAAGGAACTGGCCTAGCCGTGCTTACGGGCAAAGACTATGGTATGGGTTCTTCACGTGACTGGGCTGCTAAAGGCACATTCCTTCTTGGAATTAAAACAGTCATTGCGGAAAGCTATGAGCGTATCCACCGTTCAAACCTTGTGATGATGGGTGTTCTTCCATTGCAATTCGTTAATGGACAAAATGCTGATTCACTAGGGCTTACTGGACGCGAAAGCATTTCAGTGAACTTGACAGATGACGTAAAACCACGCGACATCTTGAAAGTTACAGCAACTGCTGAAGACGGCACAGTAACAGAATTCGACGCATTAGTGCGCTTCGACTCTGAAGTTGAAGTAGATTACTACCGCCATGGTGGTATCCTTCAAATGGTACTGCGCAGAAAATTAGTAGAAGCGTAAGAAAAGCCCAAGCGGCCGTGTAAGTTCGACGGGCATAAGACGAATTGCCGAAGCGGCGCTTTTTGCCGCACAGGCGAGGCGGCTTATGACCCGAGGACTTGGCCGGTGAAGTCTGGACAAGTAAGAAAAACGCAATGTAAAACGTTCAAAATAAGCTGCCGAGAAGTTCTTGGCAGCTTATTTTTTATTTCTATCCGGATTTTTTGTATACTTACAGACAGAGGTGAAAAGGATATGTACATCAGTGAAAAAGAAATTGAAATCCGTTATGCGGAAACCGATCAAATGGGCGTTGTCTACCACGCCAATTATATTATTTGGCTGGAAATCGGCCGGACAAAATTGATTGAAGACTTAGGGTTTACATATGCAGGGATGGAAAAAGACGGTTACCTGTCTCCTGTGACGGACATTTCGATCCAATACAAGGCAGCGCTCCGCTACGGACAGAAAGCGATAGTGCGTACATGGGTGGAAAGCCACGACCGGCTGCGCACGACATACGGCTACGAAGTGCTCCATGAAGACGGCACGCTCGCTGCAAAAGCGACATCCGAGCATGTCGTCGTGAAAAAGGACAATTTCCGACCGGTATCGATCAAGAAAATCTACCCGGAATGGCATGCGAAATACGAGGAAATCAAAAGGAAATCCCCCGATGGCGTTCGGAATTAAGCGAGACGAATTGAATCGGTGGAAGCAGGACGTGGAAGATGAAAAAATCGCATTTCTGACCCATTATTGGATCGATGAGCGATTCCCAGGCGCATCGACTGTCACGAAGGTCGGCTGCAGCAATTTAAAAAAGCTTGAAAAATGGGGCCGTCAATACGGATTGAAACCGGAATGGATGGACCTTCGAGGCAATTATCCGCATTTCGATCTTTTCGGGGAACACCAAATCCGCATATTGGAAGCGGAAGGCATGATTGACCAATTGAATAAATTCAAAAAAGAAAAAGCGTGAGGAGCCTCACGCTTTTTCTTTTTCGTATGAATAATCAAGTTCGTGCAAGTCGTCATTGACCGAGACTACTAAGTCATGGCCGTCAAAATACCAAATATCCCGTTCTTCAATGTAGTAGGTCACTTGGTCTTGTTCGACGGCTGCGGCCGCATTGTCCGGCTCGTCTTTTGTGACACCAAGCGAGAATCCGGGCTGCAGGTTTCCTGCCCCTCCGTAGCGGACAAAAAAGCGGACCGTGTCGCCAGATTCGACTTCCATTTCGTTATGGAACCATGTAAATGCATCTTCAGTGATTTTGATTTCCACGTATCGTGCACGCCCTTTCATTCAGCTAAAGCCATTTGACCTTCGGTTCTGTACCGGCTTTGATGCGCGCGATATTCGCCCGGTGCCGGTAAATGATAAATGATGCGAGAATGATGATGACAATAAGGAATGGATAATCTCCGGTGTTAAGTGCGTAAATCAGGGTATAGATGACTGCAACGATGGCGAGGATAATCGATGACAGCGATACCATTTTCGTGATTTTTAAAGCGATCAAGAGGACAACTACTGCCACAATGAACAACGGCCATTGATAGCCGAGCAAGATGCCGCCGGAAGTGGCAACCGCTTTGCCGCCTTTGAACTTCGCAAAAATCGGGAACATATGGCCAATAACCGCAATCACACCAAATACCAGCGGGTGGACATTTGTCTCCATATAAAGCGGAATCATGGTAGCTGCAGTCCCTTTGAAGATATCAAGAACGGTTACCACGATGCCCGCTTTGATGCCGAGAGTGCGGAATGTATTGGTCGCGCCCAAATTGCCGCTTCCTTTTGTCCGGATATCCGTTTTGTAAAAGATTTTCCCAACCCACAATGCAGACGGGATCGAGCCGAGCAGATAAGCTAGTATGACTGGAAGCAATATGTCCATGTTGAACTCCTTTAAACAGCTGATATTTATAGTTCAAGTTTAACATGAAGCGCGTTCGTTCGACAATATAGAGAGCCGGATTGCAAATGCTGAACGTCGCCGAATATGATACAATAGAGGGACACAGCAGTTAATGAATGAAATTATCGGCTCCGCATGATACTGTTAACGCATGAAAATACGGAAAAGGGATAGGTGAATTGCATGAATAATCCAAGCCGTGTAGAAATCAAAGAAATACTGGATACTGCAAAAACCATTGCAGTTGTAGGGCTTAGCCCGAACGTGAACCGGACTTCCTACATGGTTTCCGAAGCTATGCAAAAAGCGGGATACCGGATCATTCCTGTCAATCCGGCAGCAGACGAAGTATTGGGTGAAAAAAGCTACGCTTCGCTACTGGATCTGCCGGAACCGGTCGACATCGTCAACGTTTTCAGACGCAGCGAATTTCTTCCGGAACTTGCGGAAGATTTCAAAAAAATCGATTGCCCAGTCTTCTGGACACAATTGAACGTCGTCGATGAAGAAGTCTTCAATGACTTGACCGATAAAGGCTACACGGTCATCATGGACCGGTGCATCAAAGTGGAACATGCCATCCTTAAATAAGATCACGAAGGAGAAGAGGGCGCAAAGCTCTCTTTTTCTGTGATTATTGACAGATAGCACGGTTATCGATACGATTAAAAGAGAGATATGTACGAACAGATGTTTGATGGAGGGAAAGCAATGGCCAAAATTCAAAATACGGCATACAACGAAGAAGCAATCCAAGTACTCGAAGGCTTAGATGCCGTTAGAAAACGCCCGGGTATGTATATCGGTTCTACCGATGCGAGAGGTTTGCACCACCTGGTCTATGAAATCGTCGACAACTCAGTCGATGAAGCATTGGCTGGATTTGGTGAAAAAATAGATGTGACGATCCATGAAGACAATAGTTTGAGCGTCCGGGATTACGGACGGGGCATGCCGACCGGGATGCACCGAAGCGGAAAACCGACGCCGGAAGTTATTTTGACCGTCTTGCACGCCGGCGGAAAATTCGGGCAAGGCGGCTATAAAACGAGTGGAGGGCTCCATGGCGTGGGGGCTTCTGTCGTCAACGCGTTGTCCAAATTCCTTGAAGTGACAATTCACCGCGACGGCAAAAAATACCGCCAGCGTTTTGAAAACGGCGGCAAGCCAGTGACGACACTTGAAGAAATCGGCTCGACAAAAGAAACCGGCACTTTGATCCATTTCTTGCCGGATGACACGATTTTCTCGTCGACAAAATACAATTATGAAACTTTATGCGAGCGCTTGCGCGAATCCGCATTTTTATTGAAAGGCTTGAAAATCGAATTAATGGATAAACGCACTGACGCCCACGACACGTTTTTCTTTGAAACGGGAATCGAAGCGTTTGTGAGCTATTTAAATGAAGAAAAAGATGTCCTGCATCCCGTCGCTTACATCGAAGGGCAACAGGAAGAGATGGAAGTCGAATTCGCTTTCCAGTTTAACGACGGCTATTCGGAAACGATTCTGTCATTCGTCAATAATGTACGCACACGCGACGGCGGTACGCACGAAACAGGAGCGAAAGCGGCGATGACCCGCGTGTTCAATGACTATGCGCGAAAAATCAATTTGCTGAAAGACAAAGACAAGAATCTCGAAGGCTCGGATATCCGTGAAGGGTTAGCGGCGATTGTATCGGTCCGGATTCCGGAAGCGTTGCTGCAGTTTGAAGGCCAGACGAAAAGCAAGCTCGGTACCAGCGAAGCCCGCAGCATCGTCGACTCTGTCGTTTCACAGAAATTGATGTATTTCCTTGAAGAAAATGCGGAGTTAAGTGCGTCGCTTGTACGAAAAGCCATCCGTGCTTCCCAAGCCCGCCTAGCTGCCCGTAAAGCGCGTGAAGATGCCCGCAACGGCAAAAAACGCAAGAAATCAGACGCTTTATTGTCCGGCAAATTGACGCCGGCACAATCCCGCAACGCAGCTAAAAATGAATTGTACCTGGTCGAAGGAGATTCGGCCGGCGGTTCAGCGAAGCAAGGGCGCGACCGGACCTTCCAGGCGATCTTGCCGCTCCGCGGAAAAGTCGTTAATACGGAAAAAGCGAAATTAGAAGAAATCATGAAAAATGAAGAAATCTCGACGATCATCCACGCCATTGGCGGCGGCGTATCATCAGACTTCTCGATCGATGACATCGCCTACAATAAAGTCATCATCATGACCGATGCGGATACGGACGGCGCGCACATTCAAGTGCTGCTGCTGACGTTCTTCTACCGCTATATGAAGCCGTTGATCGAAGCGGGCAAAGTATTTATTGCCTTGCCGCCGCTTTACAAAGTATCGAAAGGCATCGGCAAAAAAGAAGTGGTCGACTACGCCTGGACCGAAGCGGACCTTGAAGCTTCGACTAAGAAAGTCGGCAAAGGCTATATGCTGCAGCGCTATAAAGGGCTAGGCGAGATGAACGCTGACCAATTATGGGAAACCACGATGAATCCGGAGACCCGGACCTTGATCCGCGTGACCATAGAAGACGGTGCGCGCGCTGAACGCAGAATTACGACCTTGATGGGCGATAAAGTAGAACCAAGAAGAAAATGGATTGAAAACAACGTCGACTTCGGCATGGAGGAAGACGCGAATATTCTAGAAAATGATTTGATTCATGCTGAGGAGGAACTTGTATGACACAAACCGAACGTTTCCAAGATCTGCCATTAGAAGAAGTCATCGGCGATCGGTTTGGGCGCTATAGTAAATACATCATCCAGGACCGTGCGCTTCCGGATGCTAGAGACGGCCTGAAACCGGTTCAGCGGCGGATTCTTTATGCCATGTACAAAGAAGGCAATACGAATGATAAAGCATTCCGTAAATCGGCAAAAACCGTCGGGAATGTCATCGGCAACTACCATCCACACGGAGACAGTTCGGTCTACGAAGCGATGGTGCGTTTGAGCCAAGACTGGAAAATCCGCCATATGCTCGTAGAGATGCACGGCAACAACGGATCGATGGACGGCGATTCGCCGGCTGCGATGCGTTATACAGAAGCGCGGCTATCCGCGATTTCATCAGAATTGCTGCGGGACATTGACAAGCGGACCGTAGAATTCATCCCGAACTTTGACGATTCGGACATGGAGCCGACGGTATTGCCATCCCGCTTCCCGAACCTGCTGGTCAACGGTTCGACAGGGATTTCTGCCGGTTACGCAACGGATATCCCGCCGCATGCCTTGCATGAAGTACTGGATGCTGTATTGATGCGCATGGACAATCCAAAAGCGACTGTTGATGAGTTGATGACGGTCATCCATGGACCGGATTTCCCGACAGGGGGAATTATCCAAGGGGTGGACGGCATCAAAAAGGCATACGAAACCGGCAAAGGGAAAATCATCATCCGTTCAAGAGCTGCCATTGAACCGCTAAAAGGCGGGAAAGAGCAAATTGTTATCACCGAAATTCCGTTTGAAGTCAACAAAGCGTCAATGATCAAGAAAATCGACGATCACCGCTTTGACCGTAAACTGGAAGGGATTTCAGAAGTTCGCGATGAGTCCGACAGAACGGGATTGCGGATCGTTATCGAATTGAAAAAAGACGTCGATGCGAACGGTATTTTGAATTACCTTTACAAAAATACCGATCTGCAAGTCAGCTACAACTTTAATATGGTGGCGATCTACAAACGCCGTCCGACGATGATGACGCTGCAGTCGATGCTTGATGCATATATCGAACACCAAAAAGAGATCGTGACGAAACGTTCGGAATTTGATTTGCAAAAAGCAAATGACCGCATGCACATCGTAGAAGGCCTGATAAAAGCTTTATCCATTCTCGATAAAGTCATCAAAACAATCCGCGCTTCGAAAGACAAGCGCGATGCGAAAAATAATTTAATTGCCTCTTATGCGTTTTCTGAAGCACAGGCAGAAGCCATTGTTTCTTTGCAATTATACCGCTTGACGAATACCGATATCACGGAATTGAAAGCGGAAGCAGACAGCTTGAAAAAGCTGATTGCTGAATTGACGGGAATCTTGACGAGTGCCACCAAGCTAAAGAACGTCATCAAGAAAGAACTGGCGAATGTCCGTAAGCAATTTGCTGAGCCTCGCCGTTCTTCGATTGAAGAGAAAATCCAGGAAATCACGATTACACGCGAAGTCATGATTCCAAGTGAAGATGTGGTGGTAACCGTAACAAAAGAAGGTTACGTGAAACGCACAAGCACCCGTTCACATGCTGCATCGAATGGCCAGGACTTTGCGATGAAAGACACTGACCACTTGCTGTTTGAAGGCAATCTGAACACGCAAAATACCATTTTGCTGTTCACGACAGCCGGCAATTTTGTTTACCAGCCGGTGAATGAGCTGCCGGATATCAAATGGAAAGACTTAGGCCAACATTTATCAAGCATTGTCCAATTGGAGCCGAATGAATCAATTCTTGCGGCGTATCCGTTTGAGAATTTTGATGAAGATGCTTATATTTTGACCGTTTCGAAAAACGGTTTAGTCAAGCGCTCAGCTTTAAAAGATTACCATGTCCAGCGCTATTCTCGGGCAATCAAAACGATGAACTTGAAAAAAGACGATGCGATGATTTTTGCTGGGTTGATGAAAAAAGAAACCGAACTTTTCATCGGAACGAACCAAGCGTACGGTGTGCGATTCCCGATAGAAGAAATTCCAGTTACGGGACTTCGTACAGCTGGCGTCAAAGGCGTTAATTTGAAAGACGGCGACGAAGTGGTATCTGCCGTCTTGATCAATCCGGAGGAAAAACAGGATCTGATCTTAGTGACACAGCGCGGAGCTGCGAAGAAAATGAAGCTTCAGGAATTCGAAGTAGGGAGCCGGGCGAAGCGTGGGGTTGTCATGCTGCGCGAGTTGAAATCGAATCCTCACCGGGTGGTTGCGGTTATGGCAGCGACAGGGAAGGAAGAAGTGCTTCTCGAAACAGCAAAAGGCATACGAATGAACCTAGCGGCCAATAACTTAAAAACGGTTGACCGTTACTCGAATGGATCGTTCATCTTAGATGAAGGGTCGGACGGAAAAGTCATTGCCGCTTATCGGATTGAAACAAAAACCGAATAAGAGAAGCTTAAAGCATTGCCCCAGGGCAATGCTTTTTTGATTTCAACGAGCCTTTTACACATAAGCATTTGCTTATTAAATAAATAAAATAGTTATGTAAACTATTAAGATTAGAGTTCCAACCTTTATATAACTAAATGCTTATGGGTTTAATAAAATAATTATGTAAACATTATTTATACTATTTCATTTAATTAAATCATCCCCTTATATAATTGTCGGTGAATTCCGACGATTCAATTGACACAGTTTCACAGCAGAAATATACTTGATCTATAACAGTTGTAAAATCTTTGGAAATAAGGGAGGAACGTCTATCATGTTTGCACCTTTAACACCGCTCGATTGGAAGCGCCGGGCGATCAAGTACTATCCAGATAAAACGGCGATCATTGACGAAGAGAAGACTTTTACATATAAAGAGTTCGGTAAACGTACAGATCAGCTAGCTTTTGCCTTACATAACGCAGGCATCCAAAAAGGCGACCATGTGGCAGTGATGCTGCCGAATACCCATTATATGCTCGAATGCTTCTACGGCATTTGCCAACTTGGGGCTGTGATGGTTCCGCTGAATTACCGCCTGACAGCCAAAGATTTGGAGTACATCATTCGCCATAGTGATGCACGGATGCTGATTGTCGATGCGGAATTCGGAAAAATCATTGAAGGCATCCAAAAAGAATTGCCGATTGAAAAATACATCGTCGTCGAAGTGGAAGGCCATGATTCTCATATTGACGGGGAAACGTATGAATCGTTCATTTCCTCGTCTGAAAGCGAAAGGCAATTGCCTGAAGTGGAAATCGATGAAAATCAGATGTTGACGTTGAACTATACGAGCGGCACGACTTCGAATCCTAAAGGGGTCATGCTGACGCACCGCAGCAATTATTTGAACGCTGCGAATTTCCTTCATCATTTGAATGTCACGCACGATGATGTCTATCTGCATACCTTGCCGATGTTCCATGCTAATGGCTGGGGCGGCGTCTGGGCGCTAACTGCTGCAGGCGGCACCCATGTATGCCTTCGGAAAGTGGATCCTCCACTAATTTTGGAACTTTTTGAAAAACATCATATTTCACTTCTTTGCGGTGCACCGACTGTCGTCAATATGCTTGTTAATGAACCAAAGGCGAAACAAGTAAAGATTTCGACCAATCCGCGGATGGCGACAGCTGGAGCTCCGCCTGCTGCAGCGTTGATTGCGAAAGCACAGCAGATTCTCGGATTGAACATGATGCATGTCTACGGCTTAACCGAGACGTCCCCGTTCATCCTTTACTGTGAGTGGAAAAAGGAATTCGACAGCAAATCGCCGGATGAACAGGCAGAAATAAAAGCGCGGCAAGGAATTGAACTGGCGTTTAACGGAGAAACAAAAGTTGTCAATCAAGAAGATGGCCGAGAAGTCGCTTGGAACGGCAAAGAACTTGGCGAAATCATCACACGCGGCAATGTCGTCATGAGCGGCTACTACAAAGATCCTGAAAAAACAGCGGAAGCGATCAAAGACGGCTGGTTCTATACGGGTGATTTAGCTGTTACATATCCAGACGGCTATATCGAAATCCAGGACCGCATCAAAGACATGATCATTTCAGGCGGTGAGAACATTTCTTCCACTGAAATCGAAGGCGTGCTTTATCAGCATCCGGATGTAATGGAAGTCGCTGTCATTGCCGTGCCGGATGAAAAATGGGGCGAAGTGCCAAAAGCGATCATCGTGCTGCAGCCGGGAGCAAATGTGACGGAACAAGAAATCATCGACTACACCCGTTCAAAAATGGCACATTTTAAAGCGCCGAAGTCGATTGAGTTCGTCGAAGCGCTGCCAAAGACCGCGACAGGAAAACTGCAAAAATTCCGCCTGCGGGAAATGTATTGGAACAGTTCGAAAAAAGTGAATTGAAGACAAGCTGGAGCAAATTTGCTCCGGTTTTTGTTTTAGAAGGAAAGGATGGATTGTCAGTGGATAGCATCATTTTTGATTTGGACGGAACGTTATGGGATTCCCGCGAAACCGTCGCTGCTGCCTGGAATGCCGCAATTGAACAAAACAATTTGGACGCGAAGCCGATCACGGTCGAAGATTTAAAATCGACCATGGGCCTTCAAATGCAAGACATCATGAAGAAACTGTTTCCGCAATACGATGAAACGGTAAGGACTGAATTGATCGAGGCTTGCGGGGAAGTTGAATGTGTTTATTTGAACAAAAGCGGCGGAGAACTTTACCACCGGGTGGAAGAAGTATTGAGCCGGTTGGCAGAAAGCTACCCGCTCTATATCGTCAGCAATTGCCAGGAAGGCTATATAGAAGCATTTCTGGCATTCCATCAATTGGAGGAGTATTTCAAGGATTTTGAAAACCCGGGAAGAACCGGATTGACGAAGGGTGAAAACATTCAATTGCTGATGGAGCGTAACGGGCTCAAGCAGCCGATTTATATAGGGGATACAGCAGGAGACCAGCAAGCTGCCGAATACGCAGGGATTCCTTTTGTCTATGCGGCTTACGGATTTGGGGAAGTTGAAAGTTTCGACCGCAAAATTGACCGTTTTGAAAACTTGATTGAAGTAGCGGAGCTGACTTGAATTTCAGCAGCTCTCTATTTTTTTTGTAAAGGAAGGGCTTACATAAGCGGCTCTTCTTTTTTGTTTGCTGTGAATAGGGTAGTATGGAAAAAGAAGAGAAAATGGGGATTGCAGAACACCCTTGGAGTTTGAGGAAGTAAATTTCTTGACCGATGGCCAAAGTATTTTTGGACAACAACTGAATAAAGGCCAGTTCCTTTTGATGGTTGTTTGGACAATTCGTAAATAGCCACATCGAACACCAAACACGCTGCATGATCCAAATCGAAACATGTAGATTCACGATTATTGGAGGAAATTATTCATGGCCGAAACAACTGCATTACCGAAACAACCTATTTTCAGAACGACCCCTATCCTTGTTTCATTCCTGATTGCCGGGTTCATCGGGCTTTTTAGTGAAACTGCCTTAAATATGGCATTAGGGGATTTGATGATGCAATTCAACATCAATTCAGCTACCGTTCAGTGGCTGACGACCGGCTATCTGTTAACGCTCGGCATCCTGGTGCCGGTATCGGGTCTATTGCTGCAATGGTTTACGACGCGCAAGCTGTTCATGGCCGCACTCGGCTTTTCAATCGGAGGGACGTTGCTCGCAGCTCTGGCGCCAACTTTCGAAGTTTTAATGATCGCTCGTGTTATCCAGGCGATCGGCACCGGCTTATTGCTGCCGCTGATGTTCAATACCATTCTGGTCATCTATCCGGTCCATCGCCGAGGAGCGATCATGGGATTGATGGGGCTGGTCATCGTATCAGCGCCTGCCATCGGGCCGACGATTTCCGGTTTATTGATTGAAAACTTGAACTGGCACTGGATTTTCTGGATTTCATTGCCGTTCTTAGTCTTTGCGTTAGTTTTTGGCATTGTCTTCATGCAAAATGTCTCTGAAATCACCAAGCCCAAAATCGATGTGGTTTCCATCATTCTCTCGACGATCGGTTTTGGCGGCATCGTCTACGGTTTCAGCAGTGCCGGAGAAGAAGGATGGGGAAGCTCAATTGTTGTATCGACTTTGCTTGTCGGTGTCATCGCCCTGTTCCTATTCGTATTGCGTCAACTGAAAATGAAGCAGCCGATGATCAATATGCGCGTCTTTAAGTTTCCCATGTTCACATTGGGCTTATTGAGCGTCTTCATAGCCTTTATGGTTATTTTGTCAACGAGCATCCTGCTGCCGCTTTACTTGCAGACGGGACTTGGCTTAGCCGCTTTAATCGCGGGCCTTGTGCTCCTGCCAGGCGGGCTTTTGAACGCATTGATGTCACCGGTGACGGGGCGCTTATTTGATAAGTACGGACCGCGCGGACTCGTGACACCCGGATTCATCCTCATGATGATCATGCTTTGGCAATTTACAAACGTTACAACCGAAACGTCCATTTACTGGATCATCGTGCTGCATACATTCTTATTTATCGGCATTTCGATGGTCATGATGCCCGCTCAGACAAATGGCTTGAACCAGTTGCCGAGAAACTTGTACCCGGATGGTACAGCGTTAATGAATACGCTGCAGCAAGTGTCCGGCGCAATCGGTACAGCTGTTGCGATTACGATCATGTCCACATCGCAGGAAAGTTTCCTAAAAGGTGTGGCTGAACCGGCAAATCCTTCTGCCATTGCCGCTTCTTTGACAGCGGGCATTCAAAATGCCTTCACATTCGGCTTGATTTTAGCGGCTGTGGGATTGGTCATTTCGTTCTTCATCAAATCCCCGCTCGCTGCGAAAGAGTGAGGTCAGAACCATTTGTTTTTTGAAAGGAGTTTTCGTTATGGCAAAAAGAACTTTGTATTTCTTGTGTACAGGCAATTCTTGCCGCAGCCAGATGGCTGAAGGCTGGGGAAAAGAGATTCTAGGTGAGGACTGGCAAGTGCTAAGTGCGGGAATCGAAGCGCACGGCTTGAATCCAAATGCAGTCAAAGCGATGAATGAAGCCGGAATCGACATTTCTGCTCAAACATCGGATCGGATCGATATGGATATTCTCACTAACGCTGATTTTGTAGTTACTTTATGCGGAGACGCAGCGGATAAATGTCCGGTGACACCGCCGCACGTAAAACGCGCTCATTGGGGATTTGAAGATCCCGCAAAAGCAGAAGGCACAGAAGAAGAAAAATGGCAGGTTTTCCAAAGCGTCCGCGATGCAATCGGTGAACGGATCCGTGAATTTAGCCGGACCGGCAATTGATTGAAGGGCAATTAAAAATACCGTTCCCCAAAACGGGAGCGGTATTTTTTTCTGTTCAAATGACGCCGATCAAGACGGAAATGGCAAGCAGAACGATGCTGAAGCCCCACATGATCAAAAGCGAATAGCGGATGTGGCGGCCCATTTCAAGTCCAGCGAGGCCGAGAGCAAGCCAAAGTGCCGGAGAAAACGGGCTGACAAATGTACCGATGATGTTTCCGATTACCATTGCATAAGCGGTAGAAAGCGATGAAACGCCTGCGCCGGAAGCCACTTGTTCAACTATCGGCAAAAGGGCGAAGTAATAGGCGTCGGTGCTGAGCAATAAGTCAAACGGAACGCCGAAAAACCCAATGATCAGATGGAGATATGGCAGGACAAATGCCGGCAGTATTTTTACTAAATCCGTAGCGATGGAATCTAGCATCAACGTGCCATTCAAAATTCCAAGGAATGAACCGGCAGCCAGGATGATCGCTGCCATCAGCAAGGCATTCGGTGCATGTGCTTTGATTCGTTCCATCTGGTCTTTCATATTTGGATAGTTAAGCGGCAAGGCCAAACTGACCCCGATCATGAAAGCAAAACCGGCGGGCACGATGCCCCAGACCAAAATGCCGATGATGGCAAGTGCAAGGATGGCATTGGCCAAAAGCAATTTTGGCCGGCGCAGAGAAGCAGCTTTCAAATTTGCTTCGTCATCTGCGCTGTCGATCGGCGAAGCCGCCTCTTTATAAAGTTCTTCATTGAAATCACCGCGCTTAGCAATCAACCGCTTCTCGCGGATTGCCAGTAATATAGCAAGCCCAACCAACAGCAGAAGGCCAATGACTTGTACTTTGATCAATGGGCGCCAGAGTTCTGTAACGTCGACTCCGAGAACGGCTGCCGTACGGCCAAGCGGGCCAGCCCATGGCAGCATGTTCATGATGCTCGCTGAGGTACCGACGAGCAAAAGCAATAAGTACGGATTCATCTTCAAGCGTTTATAGAGCGGCAACAAGGCGGGAATCGTGATCAGGAATGTGGAGGCCCCTGAGCCGTCAAGCTGTGCGACTGCGGCGATCAACACCGTTCCGACGGCGACGGCGATGACATTCCCCCGCGATAAAGCAATCATCTTATTGATCAAGGGATCGAATAAGCCGACGTCCTGCATCAAGCCGAAAAACAGAATGGCAAAGATGAACATGATGACCACGCTCATCACGGATTCAATCCCGCTGTTGAAGAAATCGCCGATTTCCGCAAATCCGAAGCCGGCGACAAATGCCGCTACAATCGGTACGAGCACTAATGCCACAATCGGTGTGATTTTGTTGCTGATCAATAAGCCGACAATAATGGCAATGGTCAATAAGCCGATAATACTTAACATAATAATTCCTCCCGTTATGTAAAAAAGTAAATGGAAGGGTGAATGAAAACGCATACAATTCATGCGTTTAGAAAAACCCCTTTGCTAAAGATGTTAGAAATAAACTTAGCACAGAGGGGTTTGAAAAATAAGATTATTCAATTAAGGCATTTAAAGCGCATTGCGTTCGTTTTGTTCATTTTGTCCACGGAATGTATCGCCGTTCGGGACGGCCGATTTCCCCGTAGTTCAACTGGGCTTTCGCATCGCCTGTCGACACCAAATGTTCGAGGTAACGGCGTGCGGTCGACCGGCTGACCCCGACCGCTTTGCCGGTTTCCATGGCGTTCACACCAGGGGCAGGGGAAGAGGTTAACACTTCGAGCACGTCAGATAAGGTCAAGGCGTCAATTCCTTTTGGCAAATCTCCTTCTTGAGCGGCTTCCTTAGAAATCCCGCTTTGCTGGCGGCCGAAAAGGCGGTCGATGTCGCTTTGTTTCAAATCCGTTTTTGACGCAAAGAACGTTTTTTGATCCCGGTAGCGGAGCAGGCTTTCTTGAAAACGGCTAAAGTCCACAGGTTTGATCAAATAGTCGAAAATGCCGCCGCGCATCGTTTCTTCAATCGTCCCGGCATCCGTTGCTGCTGACAGCATAAGGATGTCGACTTTAGGATAGGCGCTGCGGATTTCCCAAAACAAGCTAAGGCCTGAGCGGTCTGGTATGTAGACATCCAGTAACACAAGATCCGGCAAAGGATCCGCCTGCTGTAAAAAAGCGATCGCTTCATCGCCGGTTTTAGCGATGGCCTCTACATGGAAGCCCTCGATTTGATCCACCAATTCCTGGTTAATGCCTGCTACGCGAAAATCGTCTTCAATAATGAGTACATGTATGTTCGGTTTCATCTTTTAGTCGCCTCTTTCGGTATTGAAATTACAAAACAGGCCCCACCAAGCTCACTTTCTTCCAGATGCAAGTCGCCGCCGGCTCTTTCAACCAACCGATGAGCAGTGTGGAGGCCGTAGCCCCGGTCATTGCCGGCTTTTGTAGAATAGCCTTTGTCAAACAACCGTTCAGCATCTGCATCTGCTAAACCCGGCCCGGAATCTTCGATTTCGAACAGAAGATCGTCGCCGACGTCCGTGAAATACAATGAAATCTGCCGGTAATGGGGAGGAGCTGTTTTCACAGCTTCCAACGCATTGTCCAAAAGGTTGCCGAGAGCGGTTAGAATAGCTTGCTGTTGAGACGCATTCAGTTCTGCCTTTAATCGGCTTTCCGGTTCAATGGAGATGGCCACATGCTGTTCATTCGCCTGATGGAATTTGCCGAGCAATAAGCCGCTGATCAATGGGTCCTGCACCTTATCCACCAGATGGCGATGCCATTCCTGCTGCGTCTTGCGTTCCAGTTGGATAAATTCCAGGACTTCTTGCTTTTTATTCAAATGAATGAGCCCGGAAATGGTATATAGCTTGTTCGAGAATTCATGGGTCTGGGCCCGCAGCGCTTGTGCATATTGTGTGACTTGAGAAAGTTCTTTCGTCAATTTGTCAATTTCGGTTTTATTGCGGAAAGTGGAAACGGCACCGGCCAGTTCACCTTCTACATAAATCGGTCCGGAGTTGACGTAAACGGGCGTGTTGCCGTACATGCGCTCTTTGTCAAAGCGGCTTTCTTCAGACTTCAAAATGGCGGGTAGCTCGGAGTCAGGGAAGGCTTTTGTAATCGGCTCGCCAATCAGTTTTTCTCCCGGTTCTTCGTCACCGAACAGCAAACGCTTGGCCATTTGATTGAGCAATGTGATGCGGCCCGTTCCGTCCACCGCAATAATCCCTTCATGCGTCGACTGCAGAATCGTTTCTTTTTGGAATAAAAGATGGGCAATTTCTTCCGGCTCGAGCCCATGTAAAAGGCGTTTAATATAAGAAGCAATGCCAAGAGCCGCCAAAAAACCGGCTGCGGCAATCAGCAAAAGCATGAGCCAGAGTTCTTGGTTGTAAGCTGCAATAAGGGTCTGAATATCCGTTGCAAGGAAACCGACCGACACGACACCGATGATTTCACCATCTGCATAAATCGGGACTTTCGCACGCAAGGAACTGCCGAGCGACCCCGTTGCTTCTGATATATAAGATTTGCCGAATGAAAGCGCCGCCTGGTTGTCTTCTCCCACCATCTTTTGGCCGATTTTTTCAGGCACCGGATGGGAATAGCGAATTTCTTCCGTGTTGCCGACCACGATAAATTCTGCATCGGTCGCTTTTTGGAGAGGCGAGATGAGCGGTTGGATTATGGAGGCTGGATCTTGTTCGTTGAACGCTTCCGCAATTTCGGGATTAAGCGCGATGCTTTCCGCTAATGCAAGGGCTTGTTCCCCGAGTTGCCCTTTTAAGGTATCGGTGACGAAATACTGAAGGAAGATGCCCATGACTGCCACAACAGTTAAAATCAGAAGACCGATCAACAAGACCATTCTCATTTTTAAATTCAACCGATTTCGCGGTGGCTCTGTCTGTTTTGTGTTTCCGGTTTTGGGAAAGTGGATCATCCGGTTGGCTCCTTCCTGAATAGTTGCTTTTGCCATAATAGCATAGATGTGGGCCTGTGAAACGAGGGGAAGGGTAGAAAATGCCGGTGGTACTTCCATAGAAAAGAAAAACGCCCCTGGATGTCGGCACTTGGTTGCAAGTGCTGGAATCCAGGGGCGTTTCAACTTAGTTTCCTAAAAATGATTCTTCAAAGAAAGTCAAAAGCGTCTCTAATGTGATCGGGTCACTGTAAGTAGAGGCTTTCGTGTTGATTTCAAACACTTGGCCGTTTTTCACAGCCGGGATATTTTTCCATACGTCTGTTTCCATGAACGAATTATCGACATCCGGGTTTTTGCTGAGGATGACATAGTCTCCGGCAAATTCCGGAAGCACTTCAGAAGAGAAGGTATAGATGCCTGCTTCAAGTGCCATTTCTTCAACTTTAGCGGGCATTTTCAATTTCATGGCCTGGTAAAGGATTTCTGTGCCGCGCGCATAATTATCGCCGAACACATAAAATTCTTTGTTGCCGCTTTCGATAACCGATACGGTCGCATCTTCACCGATTTTCGCACGGATTTCTTCACCTGCAGCTGCAGCGCGTTCTTGGAAGTCTGCAACCCAATCCGTCGCTTCTTGTTCTTTGTTCAATAATTTACCGATTTCCACTTGCTGATCCAAGTAATCCAGGTTGCCCCATGTGTAAGCGACAGTCGGTGCGATTTCGCCGAGCTTGTCCAAGTTTTTCATGTGAGTGCCTGCGATGATCAAATCCGGTTCAAGTTCAAGGATTTTCTCCAAGTTATCTTCTGTAACGATTTCCGCATCGGTTAGTTTGTCGGTGAAAAGCGGATTGGCGTTTGTCCATTCGTCTACTCCGACAATCGTTCCTTCAAGCGCAAGGACGTTAGGTGCATTCGTCAATGCAATGATGCGTTTTGGTTCTTTTGGTACTTCAACCGGGCCCGTTTCCGACTCGTAAGTAAAGGTGTCTTTTTCGGTTTCTTTGTCTGCATCGGCTGCAGTTCCTTCATTTTCTGTATTTCCACATGCAGCAAGCACAAGCAGCATGAAGAAAAGAATTGGCAATAATAACTTTTTCATCTTGTTTTATTTCCCCTTTCGGTTATCCGTGAAAATGATAATCATTTTCAATTAGATTCTTTTAAATCATAAATTGAAAGGGCGTTGCTGTCAATCCTAAATTTATTAGGGAGAACGGAACTGTCATTGATTAAAGGCACAGGTTCAACATGAAAAGATTCTCGAATAACCGCTGCTATTGAAAAAGCGGCTTTTTATTGCTTGAAATGGCATTGAAGCAGACCGAGAAAGAGTGGTACGCTAGTAGCAAAGGAAAATTTTACATAAGTTGTTAAGTGAAGAAAAGAGGGCGTGGAATGAAAAAATGGAAGATAGCTTGTGGAGTTTTAGCAGTCCTGGTCGTTTTATTGGCTTTTTTAGTGATCCGGCAACAACAGCAAGTAGAGAAAACCTTGATTAAAGAGTATGTACTGCAGCATGCATCAGTAGAGCAAGCTCTCCAAATCATGATTGAAGAATACGATCAATCCCAAAATGCCCGGAAGCTTGCGGATGATTTGATCTATGCCTACGGCGCATCAGATGAACTGATTGGTTTACCGACAGGTCTCGAAGCGGTGCCGGGCTTTATTTATTTTTCGAATATGGAGTATTTCTACAAAGTACAGGACCAATTTGATTTTTACTTGCCAATCGGCATTAGAGAAATCATAAACGATGCAAAAGACGGAGAGCTGACAGAAAAGTATCACAACAAATTAATTGGCTATCATCAGCTTTTAGAAACGTTTAACCAACTCACGCTTTCCGGGGATCTTGAAAAGAAAAATGCAGGAGACTACGAAGAAGAATTCGAACAATTTTACTTAGCGAATGAAGAGAAAATTACAGAACTGATCAATTAATGAGCAGCAGCACGTTTTAAGAAGGCAGAACCAACTCCAATACGGGTTTGTTCTTTTTTCTTTCATATAGAAGAAACTCGAATAGGAAAGGAAGATACCGATGCAGATCAGAAGAGCGGAATCAGGTGACGCAAAAGGCATGGCGAGAGTGCATGTTGATAGTTGGCGGACCACGTATAAAGAGATTGTCCATCAGCGTTTTTTGGACAGCATGTCTTATAGCGAAAGGGAAAATCGTTGGAGCAGGCAAATCATGGATCAGGAAGTTTTTGTCGCAGAAAACGAAGAAGGGACGATTGTCGGCTTTGCAGCTGGCGGAAAAGAACGCAGCGGTGCTTATCCAGACTTTGACGGGGAGTTGTATGCGATTTACTTGCTGGAAGAAGTTCAAGGGCAAGGCATCGGAAAAGCATTGGTGAAACGAGTTGCACACAGCTTATTGAAGAAAGGATACAATTCAATGCTTGTTTTGGTTCTGGCTAAAAACAGATCACGCTATTTTTATGAAAGTTTGGGTGCAGTCCAAATCCATACCGAAGTTGAAACGATTGGGGGAGAACGATATGAAGAAGCTGTTTACGGATGGAAATCGATAAAATGCATAAACGAAGAGTAAAATAACAGGCGAAAGCAAAAAAAAATTTAAAAAAAGTTTTATTTTTTTTGCTTTCCGAGTATAGCGTTTTCCTTTTATTTTCCAAAAACCTTAAAAGTGGGAAATGAGTTATTTTTCCTTTACTTAAGATCTTGTATTAAATTTACCCAAGAGAAACCCTATTTTTTACCGTCGATGAATCTCATTTTTGAAATGAGAATTTACCCCAAATTTATAAAACGATACAGGCCAAAGAATAATGAACTATATCTTAAAATAGTTTGAATTATCTAATAATTCATAAAGCTATCAAAAAATAACATTTTTTAGTGAAACGGAAAGGAATAGAAAAATACCGTAAAATTAAGTATTTACAAAAGATATAGGATATTATAGTCTGTTGGTAACGAAATAAAGAAAAAAGAAAGAAGGAACCAGTCAAATATATGCTAAAAGATATAGTGCAAAGGATTATATTTTTTTACTAATTAAAGTTTTCTGAATTTGTCGTCATTTCGGTGAAGGAATTTCTATTATAAATTTTTCAGAATGAATGATAATTTGCGCAAGCTTTCAGGAAGGAAGGATTGGTATGGTATGCATCTCATTTGAAGAAGCAATGGTAAAAAAAATCGGTTTATGGATGGGAGCAGATGGGGAGTTTCTGGAGGGGCATTACCGGTTTCAAACAAAGCGGATTCTTCAGGGCACAGAAAGGCTCTTTTGTTCACTTGAAATCGCTCCACTGGCTAAAAGCGGGGAAGCAGCCAACCAAGCGAGCGTTTATTTGCTGGCTGATGAAATTTCAGCGTTCAGTACGGCGCTTTGGCGGCATCCGATTCCGTTTCCGACGAATTTTTCGCAAGTACAGACGACGGCTCACGGCTTGACTTGCATTCAGTTAACGACCACTGAGCCGCCTGAAGACTTTGCAAAGCGGCTGTCACAGGCACTCAAGCAATTGACCGGCCAAGCGGCTAGTTGAACTTCCTACCGGGATTCCAGATTTTTGTTTAATAAATCCGTCCATTTTAGCCTCAGCCACGGAAATTCAGTATGTGCACAAGACTATCACTGACCACTATAAGGGGGAAATGAAAATGACGATTATTCAAAGAGAAACAAACGAGATGGAAGATAACGCAATCAACTACTTGGAGCTTTACTTGAATCATCTTGAAGGATACAAAAAATACAAAGAAGAAAAGCGGAAATCTGAAAAAGAAACTGCATTTTCAAGCATTGACGTAGCCCAGTAAATACACCGGCTATCTAGACGTTTAAGCAAAGCCCCGGCCGTAAAGGTTCGGGGCTTTTTCGCCAGTCTTTTCAAGCAAATGTGCGGCAAAATGGATCGAATCGATACAAGAAGCAATCGGTTCCGGCAAATCGACTTTGCTATTCGATCTTCTGGCCGCTAGCGCAGAGGAAAATCATCCAAAAGCGGGCTAAGATTACGGACATGGACTCTATCCAGCACATGACGGTCGACCAGGCGGCACTGAGCCGCATGCAACGGTCCAATATCGCGACTTATACGGACGTATATACGGTGCTCCGGAATTTATATGCCAATCTTCTAGAGGCGAAAGAGCGGCAATTCAGGAGGCGAGAAGCAGCGCCTAAAGCTGGCTAAAGAGCTGACTAAGCCGGTAAAAGGCCCGACGCTTTATATTTTGGATGAACCGTCGTCCGGGCTCCATCCAAATGACGTCAAGCAATTGCTGCTGTTGGTTAATAAACTCGTCGACGCCGGCCATACGGTGATCATTGTCGAACACAAGACGGAAATGATCCAAGAATCCGATTGGGTCATTGATATGGAACCAGAGGGAAGTGAAGCAGGTGGCGAAGTTGTCGCAACCGGAACACCGGAGCAAATGGCAGCAAATCCAGCTTCATTTACTGGAAATTTCTTAAACGTGCAGCCTCTGTAAATACGGCGAAAAAATGCTAAGAAAGCAATAAATTATCCTTTTTTACGGGGGTTAGACCTTTTAAGGTGAAAAAAAGGTGGAATATCACTTTAATTAAATTGGAAAAAGGAGCGGTTAAAATGGCCAATGAATTTTGGATCAATCTTTCAGTGAAAGACTTGAAGAAGTCGCGAGAATTCTTTAAAACGCTCGGTTTTACGATGAATGAGCGCTTTGCTGATAGCGAAGACATGGCGGGACTAGTCGTCGGCGACCATCAAGTGATGGTTATGCTGTTTCCGGAAAAGACATTCCAGTCATTTACAGAAAGTCCGGTAGCAGATACGCAGCAAGGCACCGAAGTTTTATTGTCCATATCCGTGAACTCGCAGCAAGAAGTCCGTGAAATGACCGAAAAGGCAAAACATGAAGGCGGAAAGGTTTTTGCGGAGCCTGGAGAACGAAACGGCATGTATGGATCCGGATTCAGCGATCTGGATGGACACCGGTGGAATTTATTGATTATGTAAGGATTAAAGTAATTTTGAAGAGCGATGAAAATCCTCAGTACATCATCAGCTGATTAAAGTTGAACAAATGAATGATGGATTGAGGATTTTTTGGCATTGCGAATTTCATTGGAGATTATTTATAATCGAATTCTTTTCGTTAAATTAATAAATGATATCAAAATAAACGTCACCATGTGCAAAATGAACTTACTGAATGCAAAACAGCTAAAACGCCAAAAATCATGAAAATACAGGTAAAAATCGAATTCGTCTCACTGTATTAAGTATACTTTATTAATGAAACACTACTTCCGATAATTTATATTATGTCTACTAAAAATAAAAAAGTTTTTAGACTCATATATTATCTCTTCTTCTCTTCTCTAATGCGTTTTTATGTGTCTTGATCTTATTTTGAAGTAAATTACTATGCAATTTTTCTTTTTGAAATTCTTTATACTTTCTTTCTAAGTGAATACTTGAATCCTTATATAACCATTCTGCAAATTGACTTATACTTTTTCTTCCGCTGATATAAACTCGAAAACAATTTTCATGCTCGGTAAAGTTCGTTTCAAAACCTACCGTTTCTAAATTTAGTTTTAGTGAATCCATAAAACTAAATGAACCTCCTACAAAACTTACAAAGTAACTCTTATAGTTAACATAGCCGTCTCCATCGAAAAACCCCCTAATGAAATGTGAAAGATAAGTTTCTGGCACTTCTGGAAACTTAATATCTTTAGATTTGTTAGGAGCCAATCCATGAATCGAGATTAAGTCATTCTTCATAAATTTACTGTGAATATTTAATATATAAACTTTTGTTTCCTTATTTTGAATGATTGGATGATTAGAATCTAAGCTTTCTTTAATTATTTCTAGAATATACTTTTCTTTTTGAGCAAAGCTTATTGATTGTTGATTCCTAATAATACATCCATCTGCAAAGAAGAAACCTAAAATATAAGCCATACTTGATGACCATGTGCGAAAAAAAGCCTCATTAACGTGAAATTTTCTTTTCCAACTGCCATTCGGCCGCATTATAACATTCTTTTCTTTAAGAACAGTCCTTATATATCGATCTGAAACGTTTGCTAAGCTAGCAATTTCTAATGTTGAATTTCCTAAGTTATACATATCAACTATTTTTTCTTTGCTAACAGTACATTTCTTTCGAGTAGTTTGATTCTTTTCCATATATCATAAAACCTCCACTGAATTAGTCGGTTAAAAACACAATAGTATATATTATTTTAATTTAATTTTACTGAAAATTCAATTAAATATATAAATTTCGTCTAGTTTATTGGTCGATTAGTACCAGGGGGTGATGTTATTGACCGTATTAATACGATGCCTTATGATGAAAAAAAGGAGTGATGTTAGATGGTAAGCGCAAATACTCCACTGAAGCAGAAATCGGTTAAAGAACGTGCCGAAAAACGCTTGACGTCCATTCGGTCGCGCAGCCGCACTGTTGATAAACCAAGCATTAAAGGCAATCTCATTCAACCGGTTCATGTAACCAAATCCGATGCTTTAGTAAAACGAATTGCCGAACGGAAATCCAATTAAGCAAAACGCCCCTAAACTGAATCCAGTTTAGGGGCGTTTTTTTATCGATTAATCGTCGTTGCTGCGTTTCATGTCCCGTATTGCCTGCACGGATAACCGCACCAGCAAGATTACGCATAAAAACAAGCCTGTATAAGCTGCGGTATTCAAATAGACGGCATAAGCAGTCTCAATGAACTGGGCAATGGCCAGTAAAGCGGCAGAAACCAATCCGAACGTAATTCCCGTCATGAGGAGCACAAAACGCGAGAATAATTGAATGACGAAATTGGCGTTTTTCTTATCGGAAAACACATCGTGGTGCAAAATGATTTTGCCGCTTTCTATCCGTTCCACTAAACGGTCGACGCGCTTCGGCAGTTTTAGCAGCTCCGGAATCAAGACAGCCATTTCGCTTTCGACTTTTTCTTTCGTTGCTTTCGGTTCCGTAAACGGCTTTTTGAGGAAAGAAGTCTTGTATTTCTTCGCGAAAGTCTTCGCTTCTGTGAACATATCAAATGTCGGATCGATTAAATGCAAGGTGCCGTCAAGTGTAATCAAAGACCGCAAAGCGATACCCACCGACGGATAAAATGACAAACCGAAATCCCTTACGACGTCAAATAGCGAATGAATGAGTTCGGTTGTCGGAATCCGGTCCACATACGAAATCCGCAGCAGCAATTGGCCAATGGCTTGTTCGAACCGGTGGCGGTCGATGTGCTGGTTGTCTTCAACGAGCAAGGTAATCGCATCGTATATGACACTGGAATCCCCTTGCTGGACGCCTAAGATGAAAAGGTTAAGACCTTCCTGCTGAGAAGACGCGAGGCGCCCCACCGCCCCGAAATCAAGCAATATCGGAGAGCCGTCTTTTTCGTTGATAAAAATATTGCCGGGATGCGGATCTGCATGAAAAATTCCGGAAAATAGCATTTGTTCAAAGAACGAAAATAGGATAGTTCGGGCAAACTCTTTTGAATCAATATCAAACCGGTCGAAAAGTTCCTGTCCTTTTGCTAAGTTCATGCCCATCACTTGTTCCATGACAATAAGCTGGCTGTTACTGTATTCGGTGTAGATATGGGGAATCTTGACTTTGTAAGGGCTGTTTTTTAAGGCGTTGGAAATTTGCACCGTATTGCGGGCTTCAATATCAAAATTGATTTCTTCTCGCAAACCCGCTGCAAATCCGATGGCCAGCTCTTTAAACCCGAGATTTTCCGCCCATTTGGATTTACTCGTGACCCATTCTGCAAATTCAACAAGGATGTTCAAGTCGTCACGCATGATGCGTTTAATGTCCGGCCGAAGCAATTTCACGACTACAGGCTGATTATTTTTCTTTAAGACGGCTCTATGGACTTGGCCAATTGATGCGGCAGCAAGCGGCTCCATGTCAAAGGAGGCGAAAACATCCTCCATTTTATGGCTTAAAGAGTTTTGAAGAATCGTCTGGACTTGGATGGTCGTGAGCGGTTTAACGTTTTGCTGGAGTGTTCCAAGCTCTTCTACGAACACCTGCGGGAAAAGTTCAGTCCGGGTTGAAAGCACTTGCCCAAACTTGATGAATATCCCCCCGCTCTGCTCCAGTGTGTCCCGAAAAGCGATTGCCAGTTCCCGGTCATTTTCACGGTGCCGCGCGTACTTCAAGGCGCGAGATATTCCGTTCCGAACGGCAATTTCCACCACTTGGCTCAAGCGTTTCTGCCTTCTCCAGCGGTGTTGGATGCGCCTCAAGATAAACTTGCGCCCCGTAATCCGTTCACCTCTAGAACCGAGTTCGATGGGATCGAATAATTCAAAAAGCAAATACAGGAGCATGGAAATCAATAATATACTGCCGATCCAGATGATTGTGCTGACATTGGCCGCATTTTCCACAACGCTTTCGTTCATGAAATCGGTATAGCGCAAATAGGAATACCAATAGACAAATGTCGTCAGCGCCACACCAATCGTGACCGAAAGTACGCGTTTTGTGAAATTGACTTTGGCTCCCATCAATCGCCCGCTGACAAAATAAATGAAGACGGTGATCAGTAAGATTTCGGCAAGCAAAATAGCATAGATCAAAGCAACTCCTCCTTCCAATTCGGAATGACGGCTCTTTTTCGATATTCCATTATTGTCAGTATAGCAAAATTATTCTGGCATGTTCGGATGGAATAAAAAAACCCTTCACTAAGAAGGGTCAGTTTTGGTGAAGGACCAATTCGTAATACGGCTCTTCTTGCTGGGTATCGTCAAACCAGCGGTGGTCTATGTATTGAAAACTAAGCTTTTCAAGCACTTTCAGTGAACCTTGGTTTTTAGGGTCAGCAGATGCGTAAACCAAATGGATGCCGGTCTGTTTTTGAGCAAGTTTCAAAGCAAGGGCACCAGCTTCAGTCGCATAGCCCTTCCCCCAAAAAGCAGCGGCAAAATGATAGATCAATTCGATTTTCTTGTCATTGGCTGTCCCATTAAAACCCGATGCCCCGATCAACTGTCCAGAATGCTTTTCAATCACGCCAAAAACCGTGATTCCTGTCGTTTCATAGCATTTTCGGTAAGCATCGATGATCACTGGGAGATTTTCCGGTTTGGATGCCCCGCCGGATTCTGCCATAACGTCCGGATCGCCCCAAAAATGCTTAGCTCCTTCGATATGCTGTTTATCCATGACGACAAGTCCTAAGCGTTCTGATTCTGCTAAAAACTTCATGTGTTATGATTCCCCTTTAACGAAAGCGGTTTTAGCTCTTTGATGACGGAGCGAATGGTATGGAGTGTATCCCATTCTCTTTCAGAATACAATACAATTGGGTAATTCCCCGGAAACAAGGCTTCATTGATATCTTCGACGGATAAGCCCTCAGCATCCAGTTTTAAAATTTTCTCGCTCATTTCACGGAGTTTCTCCAGTTTCTGTTGAAGGACTTCTTTGCCGTTTGGAAAATAGCCGGCGTGGCTGCAATATAAATGCGTAAAGCGGTAGGCCAATAAAGTTTCAAGAGAATCCATCATCTGTTTAACTGATTCTGTTGCCATCGTCACTTTTGTATGGGGCGAAACGTATAGATCCCCGCTAAACAGACGCCCAGTTTCTTCGTTTAGAAACGATACATGGTCGCCAGCATGCCCTGGTGTATAAATGACTTTCCATTCCAAGTTTTTTGAATAGATCACTTCTGGAATCGGTTTTGCTGTGAACGCTTTTCTTTGTCCCCAAATCAACTGACGGTAAAGCGGGTACTCCCCGTCTGCCAAGCAAAGCGAGATCCCCTTTTCATGCATCAATAGCGGGATTTGAAAATTCTCTGCAAGAAATGCAGCATTCCCAGTGTGGTCTTCATGGTTATGGGTAAAAATCACTTGATCAAAATCATGTTCTTCAAAAAAGGGTTTGAGTTCGGTTAAGAGGACCTCAGGACCTGAATCAATCAGCATGCCATCGACTAAATAGACAAATACTTTTCTTCCGTATTTCTCTATAGTTCCTTCTGCACAAAAGACCCCTTCTTTAACGTAGCTGCTTAACATCGTATTCCCCCTTGAAATGCGTTTCTTTCATCATACGCATCGCTTTATTTTCTGTCATCTTCCCGAAGAATTTTTTTATTACGTTTTTGTTTTTTATATTATTTTCCTTATGTAGGAACCTACAACTGATTAATTTTAGCAAAAAAAAAGAGACCGAAGTCTCCTTTAAAAACCGGCTAACGCAAAAACAAGCATAATAATTACGTAAGTCATGATCACCCACATTACGGCGCTTGGTACGAGAAAAGCCAAAAATCCTTTCCAAGATGACATCCGGTGGGCTTCTGCTATCGCTTTGCTCTGGATTACAATGCTCCAAAGACTCGTAGCCATTAAAATTACAAAATAGGCTGCGTACAAAAAGACATTAAACGGATCCTCCTTCGGCGTTTGCGATAGGAAAATTTCGGGGGCAATGATTAAGAAAAGCAAAATGAGCGGAAGCAGCCAAATCTGTGGAATCAATCCGGTAATCACCGCTTTAAAAATGGCTATATAAGTAGCTGAACCTTTCATTATCTTCCCGAACCATAGATAAAGGACAGACATAAAAGCGGATGCGATTAAAAGCAGAACTGGAGCAATAACAAAAGCAAATAACAGCGCCGCCTCCAATGGCAGTTCAAGCATGGCGGATTGAGACAAGCTGATAAATCCGAGGCTAATGCCTGCCAAATAAAGCAGAACGAAAAAATAAGGCCATGTTTTAGTCGCCAGGACCCAGCGAATCGCCTCGCGGGTATTCAGCCAGATGGATGTAAATGGATTGAGGTGCCGCTTTTTCTCAAGTTTGTCCATTCCCTGCACTCCTTCCGTATTCATTTAATAAAAAAAGAGACCGAAGTCTCTTAGATTGTTGATGCCCCAATGATCAGGAATAGGATGATGAATATGAAAACGAAAACGACCAATCCGATAATGACCGACGGGATCAATAAGGTGAAGAACCCTTTCCAACTGGACATACGGTGCGCTTCCCCAATTGCCTTACTTTGGATCACAATCCCCCAAACCGTCACAACCGCTAAAATCACGGCGAAAATCGCCATAAAGAAAATCGCTCCATTTGAAGCTGGTTCACTGCCTGCGAAAAATAAATCAGGTGAAACAATCATCAAAATGATGAATAGTGGCAGCAGCCAGATTTGCGGAATCATGGAAGTGGCAACCGCTTTGAATAGTTCGATATAAGTCCCTGTCCCTTTAAACAGTTTTCCGACGAGCAAATAGATGCCCGACATAATGGCGATCCCGATCGCGACAGCAATCGGCGAAATAATTGCGCTTCCTACGATTAAGATCCCGATAGGAACCCCGATATCATCTGTCCCTTGGTACATGCTGACAAAAGTACTGGTGACTCCCGTAAGCAAAATGAGCAGAAAAACATAGACCATCGATTTTTCTTCAATTACATACCGCACCGTGTTGCGTGTATTCAACCACACAGAAAAAAATGGATTGAGTTTGTTGTTGTAAGTCGTTTCATGTTGTTCATTCATAAGACTTCCCCCTCTATTATGTATAGTTTATATACGTGGCAAAGCCACATCGGTTTCAAATGAATTAGAAATCTTTTACTTTTAATGTTCTTGATTGCGTTTTTTTATTTTATTTATATACCTTATGTAATATTTTACATGTACTCTTGAAAAGCAATCAGCTAGATTTTATTTTTTCGAATAAAATCCTTGATGCTGCTTCAGATGATTTAGAAATAATGGCCTTTTCAGGATAGGCTTGAAATTTCTTTAAAAATACGGGCTTCATCTTATCTTCATAGTAGCGGTTCCAGGTAAACATCTTTTGCAGCATCTTGAATTTCGGTTCATAATTAGCGCTCTCTACTCCCGCTATTTGTTTAAAAAAGCGTTTGATAATGCGCCTCTTCCGTTCTTTTAATGGGAGATCCAAAAAGATAATCCAATCTGCCTGATCGATCGCAGCGTCCGTCCAATCAATGTGGACCCCTTCAACGATCCAGTCCGGCTGCATCAATGCTTCCGCTAAATGAGCATTCCTTTGCTTTTCTGAGTTCCGAATATCTCCGCCCGGTGCACGTTTCCAAACGAAATTATCCGTCTCGAAATGGAGCAGACCCAGTTCAGCCGCCAAACGTTTTGCCAATGTTGTTTTACCGCTCCCTACCGAACCTGTTATGTAGATTTTCAATAATTTTCACGCCTTTATGCAGACTTGGACTTCACTTTCATTTATTATACAGAAGCGTTTAAGGGAAAAAGCTAGTTCGCGGAAATTGGACAAAAAAATACATCAGCCAAAGAAAATTACTCTTTGGCTGATGGTTAGTATACGATACTTTTTATGAAACACCCTTTTTCGGTTAGTGTATAAATTAAACCGCTATGTTCCAATTCTTCCCACGTTTTTCTATCACGATGAAGTTTATTTGCAATTTTTATGCAGCTTGGCGGATCGGTTGGCAAGCGAATTTTTTTAGCTGCCTGCCCCCTTCGTCCTTATTATTCACTGTTTACTTCGAAGTTTCTCCAGTAAAGCCTCTTCTAGCAATCTAGAAAAGTTTATGTGTTCAGACTCAGCCTGTTCATTTAACCAGGATGGAATAGATAAGGTTTTCTTCACCTTTTTATTATCGTTTCTTTTCCGATATTCAATAAAGTCTACATCCACATATGACTCTATCTCTCCAGCCCCTAACTCATAAGCGGCTGTATCAGGCTCAGGAATTTTCTTCCCCAAATCCTCCATAGTAATCCCCATTAAGCCTATCAGGTCTCTGGCCATAAAAATTGCGTCAGCTATATCCTTGCCCTGAGTATTACAGTCAAAATCTGGCACACGCACAAAGTAACCCGCTTCAACCTTAGTCAAAATAATCTTATAAGCCGTTCTCATTTTAAAAACCCCCATCTATATAGTGCTTTCGCTAACTATTCGTTTATTTCTTTGTGTCTAGAACTAGGCATATCTTTTTTCTATTTGCACATACAGCATGATTCCAACCATGCTTTAATAAGTAGCAGCCTTTGGTTTCTCGTCTTTTTATAATTGTTTCAGAACTGTCTTTTTACATATATTATTATACGTATATTTAAAACTTATAATAAAAGACGCCTGGGAGGGCGTCTTTTTAGAGCTTATATTGTTATTTAACTACTTCACGCTAAAGCCACATTCATGCTTATGCCAGACTGCACGAAATAACGTTTAACATAAAGCCTGAAGTCTTCTTATAGGATTTTTTCCTTTATTGTAATAAGCCTTGTATAGATTTGAAAGCCTTTTTAGAATACGAGAAATACTAAAACTTCGCTAGTGGTATTTGTTAAGCTTTCGTTGCTTCTGTTTTAACCCGTTCCATGAATGCATGAACTGTTTCCTCGCGTTTTCGCTTTGATCCTGCAAGCAGCATGGCTTTGCCGGTCATATTCGTGCCTTTATTGGAACCTTCGTATTGGAACTTCGTCTGATTTTCGCCCATTTTTTCGAGCGTATATCGGTATTCCACTTCGAACATGCCGCTCATAAGAAACTTTACCGCTTTATGCTTGCGCTCAGGCGTGTCTTCAAAAGCGGTCGTTTCCACGAGATAGCTTTCGAGCTGGCTGCCTGCATAATAGCTTTGTGAATGCTTCGCGCCGAGTGTATCGTCTTCTTTTTCAAGCAACAGATGCTCTTCCACTTTCGGCATGATTCTTTTGATGTTGCGGTCCATGAATAATTGCCAGACCTGTTCAATCGGTGCATCGATGATGATTTCTTCTTTCCACTTGACCACGGTGATTGCTCCTTTTTCCAAATGAAGGATTTACTTGCCTATCGGGTTAAAATACGATCCGTCAGGCTGGAAATACTGTCCTTAGCCGGCGATTTACTGTCGGTTCCAGCCCAAATACTGTCCGCCGCCTCTTAAAACGGATTCGTCGCCCATTGGCTAGACGTTGGAATGAAAATACGCGGGTGCAATTTCAGCTGTGCCACGATATATTCCGCGATGTCTTCCGGCTGCATGAACTTTTCTTGGCTGTTTTCCGGTTCTTCCGTCGAACCGGCGAATTCCGTAATAACCCGGCTCGGCGTCAAAGCGAAAACGCGGATATTATGCTTGCGGACTTCCTGCGACAAGGATTGGGTAAACCCGAGCACACCGAATTTCGAAGCACTGTAAGCACTCGACCCCGGATCGCCTTTCAGTCCGGACATGGAAGAAATATTGATGACGTCTCCGCCATTTTTTTCAACGAGTTGTGGAAGGACGGTACGCGTCACATAAAACATGCCCGTCAAATTCACATCGATGACTTGTTTCCAGTCTTCCGGCGAAGTTTCAAGAACCGTTCCGAATTTGCCGATGCCTGCATTATTGATCAGGATGTCTGCCGAACCAAGCGCTTCCGTTAATGCCGAAATCGCCGCTTCGACTTCTTCAAGCGAGGATACATCGGCCACCGCAAAAGCTGCACGGACGCCTTCTTTTTCAGCTTCTTTCACGACTTTTTGCAAATCGCTTTCGGTGCGGGCGATCAAACCGAGGTTCACGCCTTCTTTCGCAAGTGCAAGGGCAGCCGCTCGTCCGATTCCTTTACCCGCTCCTGTAATAAATGCTGTTTTTCCAGTCAACGATTGTGCCATTCGATCTCCACCTTTTCATTTATTAATAGTTTCAGTTTGAATGAATTTCAATTAAAACGCAAAAATTCCATACGGCTTTTCTTATCTGACTGAATTCCACTTTTGAGGTACAATAGAGGAAAGACAGACAGATAAGGATGGCTCTATGAAAACTTCAACCGTTTTACTCTTAACGCTCGGCTTAATGCATCTTTTAACCATGCTGAATATCGTGTTCCTTGACGGCGCATTGAACGACTTGGTCTTTTTCTTTAATACCGCACTTTTCTTTTTTGCTTTTTCCTTCTACCTTTGGAAACGCGATAAAGACACTAAAGAAACAACAACTCCAACAAAATCCAAAAAATGAAGCCATTTCAATGGCTTCATTTTTTATTTGCGTTTAAGTTTCAATTGGCGCTTTTGCTTTTTTTCGGAAAAGATCGGCTGCGGTGCCGGATTGAAATCATCGTCGTAAAGGCCGGTATACGCCTTATACCAAAGGAATAAATGAATGAACACCACTTTAATAACGGCATAGGCTGGAATTCCAAGGATAACCCCCGGAATCCCGAACAGATTCCCTGAAGTCAATAACACCGCAATGATCGTGACTGGATGGATGTTCAAGTTATTGCCCAGGATTAAAGGCTGGATGACCCGGCCTTCCAAGGTTTGCTCGACGAAAAACACTGCCGCGACTTTCACGAGCATAAGCGGCGGATGAAGCACGATCGCGATAATAACAACAGGAATAAAAGCGATGAACGAGCCAAGAAAAGGAATCAAGTTCAATGCCCCCGCCATGATGCCGAGAATCAACGCGTATTCAAGGCCAATTACGCTGAAGCCGACCCAGAACATCAAGCCGACGAAAAAAGCGACAACCAATTGGCCTCGGATATATTGGCTGATTTGGAGATTCATTTCTCTCAGCAATTCATACGATTTTATCCGCATTTTGGACGGAACGAACGGCATAAGGTAGTACGGCAAATGATGCCCGTCTTTCAGCAAGTAAAACAAGATGAACGGCGTCGTAATTACCGCAAGCACTGTAGTGGAAAGGACGCCGACCACACTGCCGATCCCCGTGACTGTCGTATCCACCACATCATCCGCCTGCCCGCTGATAGAATCGGATATGCCGTCTTCCTCTCCGGTAAGCTGCTTTTGCAGCTCAGCGAGTACATCGCTTTGGAAAAATCCATTTACTTGAGAGATGAAACGATTCAAATAATCCTGCCAGTTGTCAATCAGGCTCAAAGTCTGTTCCCGAAGAATCGGAATCAGTGTAGCAACGCCCCATACCAGTAACCCCAAAATAATGAGAAAGACGAGCGCGATGCCTCCTGCCCGGTGGATCTTTTTTGTTTCCATCCAATCGATCAAAGGATTCAAAAGATAATACAAAACGCCTGCCATGACAATCGGCAGCCCCATGACATCAAAAAAAGCAGCAAAAGGCCGAAATACAAAGCTGACTTTCGGCAACAACAAGAGAATCAGGAGCACCAATAGCAGGATGAACAAAATCGATACGGCTTTATTGTTCAACACCCATTTCATAAACCAGCTGGCAGCGAGCTTTAACATCTGTTTATCCTTTTGCTCTTCCATAACGAAGCCCCCTTCGTAAATTTGAGGACCGCTTGACGCCTCTATGTATAGGGGAAAGCATTGTTCAATTTTTAAATAGCTTCTATAAGGATAAAATACCCGACTGAGTAAATCTTAAGCGTTTTAGGGGTTTAGGTCCTACGGATTAATTGCATATTTTTATCATAATAATGTTTTTTTTGATTGACTAAAGGGAATAACAGAAACAAATAAAAAATAGAGAAAGGATGAGGAAAATGGCGTTGGATGATAAATTTAAAGATGCAAAAGACCAATCAACGGAAAAAGGCAAAGACCATTATGACGAACACAAAGACGAATACAAAGAACAAGGTAAAGACAAAGCCCAACAAGAAGGAAAAGAGTTGAAAAACAAGTTTTCTAAATAAGGGCAAAAAAACCGGCTGGATCTCAACAGATCCAGCCGGTTTTTTAATTATACTGCTGCAGCCACTTTTTTCTTTAATAGCCCTGCAACGATTGCCGTAATGACAGCACCTGCAATAATTGCGAGTGCATAGAACAACACTTTTGTTATGCCGCCGTCAACGAGACCCATAACGAACACGCCCCCGTGCGGTGCACGCAGTCCAATATCAAACAGCATTACTAAAGCGCCCGTAGCGGCTGCACCTGCAACACACGCCGGAATGACGCGGGCCGGGTCAGCTGCCGCAAAAGGAATAACGCCCTCTGTGATAAAGCAAGCACCGAGAACGTAAGCTGTTTTCCCAGCTTCCCGTTCCGGCTTCGTGAATTTATTTTTGAAAAGCGTCGTAGCAATCGCCATGCCAAGCGGCGGCACCATGCCGGCCGCCATGACTGTTGCCATGAAATTGAAATTCTGCGCATCCAGCATCGCAATGCCGAATGTATAAGCTGCTTTGTTGACAGGGCCGCCCATATCGATCGCCATCATCCCGCCGAGGAGCAAGCCGACCAACACCAAATTCGTTCCGCCCAGGCTTTCCAGGAATGATGAAATCGCTGTATAGACTTTTGTCAGCTGCGGGTTCACAAGCATCATGATGATGCCGGTAATGGCAATACTGAATACCGGGAAGAACAAGACCGGTTTAAGCCCTTCGAGTGCATCAGGCAACACCGAGAATGCTTTTTTAACGAGAAGCGTCACATAACCTGCCAGGAATCCAGCGATCAAGCCGCCAAGGAAACCGGAACCGCCGCTTGCTTCTTCCACACCCGTGACAGTAATGGCAATCAAACCGCCGATCATCCCCGGCGCAAACCCGGGCCGCTCGGCGATGCTCATCGCGATAAATCCAGCAAGCACAGGCACCATCAAGAAGAAGGCATTGCCGCCGCCGATTGTGTTCAACATCGCAGCAAATTCATTGTAATCCGGGCTCGTTGGGTCTGATGCATTGATGCCCCAGAAGAAAGAAATCGCAATCAAGATCCCGCCGCCTACGACAAATGGCAGCATATTTGAAACGCCGTTCATCAAATGCTTATAAAAGCCGCCTTTAGCGTCGCCGTCATTTGCGTCTTCTTTTGTCCGGTCGTGTTTGTATTCCGGTGCGTCTCCGCCAATTGCACGGTCGAGCAGATCGTCCGTTTCATAGATCGCTTTCCCAACTTTCGTTTGGATCACCGGTTTACCGGCAAAACGGGCCATTTCCACTTTCGTATCAGCCGCCACTATGATGGCATCCGCTTCTGCGATTTCTGCATCCGTCAAACGGTTTTTTACGCCGCTCGAGCCATTCGTTTCCACTTTCAATTGGATGCCGCGCTCTTTCGCGCGTTCATTCAATTTCTCGCCGGCCATATACGTGTGGGCAATGCCTGTCGGACAAGCGGTGACCGCTAGAATTTTCTTGCCTGAAGCTGCAGGTGTGCTCGCTTCAGTTTCTCCGTCTGCCCCGTCCACTTCCGCTTCTTTGTCAGTGACCGCTTGGAGCACTTCTTGCTTGGTTGTTGCGGCAAGCATTCGATCACGGAACTTGCTGTCCATCAGAAATGTTGCAAGGCGAGACAGCGCTTCCAAATGATCGTCGTTTGCACCTTCTGTAGCAGCGATCATGAAGAACAAATGAGCGGGCTGGCCATCGAGTGATTGATAATCCAGTCCTTCTAGTGAACGTCCGAATGCAATCGCCGGCGATTTCACCGCTTTCGATTTAGCATGCGGAATCGCAATGCCGTCGCCGATTCCAGTTGTGCTTTGTTCTTCCCGCGCTAGGATATCAGCTTGGAAAAGCTTCGGATCGGTTAATTTTCCCGCTTTGTCCAATTGGCCGATCATTTCAGCAAGCACTTCTTGTTTCGAGCCAGCCTTAAGATCCAATATGATGGTTTGTTCAGTCAATAATTGTGTGATTCTCATACGCTCACATCCCCATGTTTAATTTCTTTCACGTGCACTTCCCCGATTAACGCTTCCACATCTTCTTTTTTGCAAAGATCTGAACGGAAAGCAGTGGCGCTCCCGCTAGCTACGCCGTATTTGAACGCTTCAAGCGGATTTTCCGTTTCGCAAAACGATGCGATAAATCCAGAAACGAGTGAATCTCCCGATCCCACGGTGTTGACAACTTTCCCCACTGGCGCTTTTGCTTCAAATGCCAATTTTTCATTGACGAATAATGCACCCTCGCCTCCAAGAGAAACAATCACGTTCTTAACTCCACCGGCCACTAATTTCTTGGCATATTGCAAAGCTTCCGTTTTTGTAGCAATGTCTGCATCGAATAGTTCTCCTAACTCATGGATGTTCGGTTTGATCAGAAAAGGCGAAAACTTCACCAGCTCTTTTAAAGCAGGCCCCGATGTATCCAAAACAAAACGGATATTCCGCTTCCTGCAAAGTTCAGCGAGGCCGCTGTAATACGATGCTGGAACCGAATCCGGCAAACTGCCGGCAAGAACCAGCCAATCCCCTTCACTCATGTTGTTTATTTTTTCAGTCAATTGAGCCAAGTCGTCCGCATTAAGCGCAGGTCCCGGGCCATTCAATTCCGTTTCTTCTGCCGCTTTTATCTTGACATTTATGCGGGTGATTTCAGCAGTTTCAATAAAATCTGTCTCAACACCTTCACGCAGAAGGAAATCTTCTATATAATTGCCTGTAAATCCACCTATGAACCCAAGCGCCTTATTGTGAGCTCCCAATCGCTTTAAGACGCGGGAGACATTGATTCCTTTGCCTCCGGGATAATAGAATACCTCTGATGTACGGTTCAGTTTTCCGTTTTCAAAAGAGGGTAAATACGTGGTGTAGTCAACCGACGGCGTAATCGTACATGTATAGATCATCGTTTCTCCACCTTTACTGTCGTCTTTTTTTCCAGTTGTTCCATCATCTGCTGATCGATTTCATTCACAATCAAATCAGCACCGTCCAGATCCATGATTTTAGCGAAGCTGACTTGATTCGCTTTTGTATGGTCTGCAAGGATGTAGGTTTTTCGCGCGTAAGAACTGGCAAGCCTTTTGACAGCCGCTTCTTCCGGATCCGGTGTCGTATAGCCGTAATCGGGATGAAAACCGTTTACGCCAAGAAAGCAAAGGTCAAAGCGGTAATTCATCAAAGATTGAATGGTCTGGGAGCCGACCATAGCACCGGTACGGGATTTCATCAATCCGCCCGTCAGATAAGTCGTAATGCCGTGTTCGTTCAGGGAATCCACTAAGGTTAACCCGTTGGTGACAACGACCACATCTTTGTCTTTTAGAAAAGGAATCATTTGAAACGTTGTTGTACCGGCATCAAGAAAAACACTATCGCCTTCTTGGACAAACGATGCAGCAAATTTCGCGAGCTTGATTTTTTCTTCAAGATTCCGTGTCGACTTGTCGGAGATGCTCGGTTCAGAAAGGTTGCGGCCCGGCGCAACGGCACCGCCGAATACGCGCACTAAAAGCTGCCGGTTTTCAAGTTCCGTCAAATCTCGGCGGATGGTTGATTCAGAAGCTCCAGTTTCATCTACGATTTCCTGAATTTTGATGGTCTCTTTTTGGTCAAGCAAGCCCAAAATATATTCGTGGCGTTCATTCGTCAGCATCTTTGCACCCTCTTTATTTAAGGTTAAGTAGATAATACTTGAAAACCCTTCCAAAATCAATCATAATCATTCATAAGCAGTCAAAAACATTCAAACAGCTATTTTACCTTTCAAAATCGCTCACGAATGATTTGATATCAAGCAAACTCAATCACATTTTCTTAGGAGGAATTTTACATGGTAGAAAAACAATTCACAATTACAGATGAAGCAGGTATCCACGCACGTCCAGCATCCGCTTTAGTCGGCTCTTTAGCTAAATTCAAATCGGACATCACATTGGAGCATAAAGGCAAAAAAGTAAACTTAAAATCAATTTTAGGCGTTATGTCTTTAGGCGTTTCTTCAGGATCAACCGTTACAATCGCAGCTGATGGCGAAGATGAAAACGAAGCCATCGAACAAATTACAAACGTGATGAAATCTGAAGGGCTTGCTGATCAATGAGCACTTCCCTTTCTGGAATTGCGGCTTCAAACGGAATCGCTTTTGCTAAAGCATTCAGATTGGAAAACCCAAAACTGAATGTGGAAAAAACGACGGTTGAAAATCCTGAAAAAGAAGTTTCGCGATTAGACGCTGCCCTGGCAAAATCCGTAGCCGAACTTGAAGTGATCCAACAACGGACGCGCGAGCAGATTAGCGACAAAGAAGCTGCAATTTTTGGTGCACACTTGCTCGTACTCAGCGATCCCGAATTGATTGGACCGATCAAAGAAAAAATTACGAATGATAAACAAAATGCTGAATCAGCTTTGAAAGAAACAGCGGACGGTTTCGTTGAAATGTTTGAAGCGATGGACAATGAGTATATGAAGGAACGGGCTGCCGATATCCGTGATGTGACGAAGCGGGTCCTCGCCCACCTCCTTGGTGTCTCGATTCAAAACCCAAGCATGATTTCAGAAGAAGTGATCATCATTGCGGAGGATTTGACGCCTTCTGATACGGTTCAATTAAATCCGCAATTTGTGCAAGGCTTCGTCACTGAAATCGGTGGGCGCACGTCGCATTCCGCAATTCTTGCGCGCACGCTTGAAATTCCCGCTGTCGTCGGTGCAAAATCACTGATGGCGACGATTGAAAACGGCGTCTTTGTGATTGTCGACGGGTTGGACGGCAAAGTCATCATTAATCCAGACGCGGCAACCATTTCCGAGTACCAAGTGAAAAAAGCCCAGCACGAAGAACAAAAAGCCGAATGGGCAAAATTGAAAAATGAAGCCACTGTTACGGCTGACGGCCAAGCAGTCGAAATCGGCGCAAATATCGGAACCCCTAAAGATACGACAGGTGTTCTTGAAAATGGCGGCGAAGCGATCGGCCTTTACCGGACAGAGTTCCTCTATATGGGACGAGAAGAATTTCCGACAGAAGAACAGCAGTACGAAGCGTATGCATCGGTTCTTAAAGCAATGGAAGGCAAACCAACCGTTGTCCGTACCTTGGATATCGGCGGTGACAAAGAGCTGTCCTATTTGGATTTACCAAAAGAACTCAATCCCTTCCTAGGCCTTCGAGCTATCCGCTTATGCCTGGAAATGCCGGATATGTTCCGGACCCAGCTTCGTGCGCTGCTTCGTGCCAGTATCCACGGCAATTTGAAAATCATGTTCCCGATGATTGCGACTTTGGAAGAATTCCGCAATGCGAAGGCTTTGTTGCTTGAAGAAAAAGCGAAATTGCTTGAAGAAGGCATTGAAGTGAGCGACAGCATCGAAGTGGGCATTATGGTGGAAATTCCGTCCACTGCTGTTATGGCCGATGTGTTTGCCAAAGAAGTGGACTTCTTCTCTATCGGTACGAACGATTTGATTCAATACACGATGGCTGCAGACCGTATGAACGAACAAGTTTCTTATTTATACCAGCCATTTAACCCGGCGATTTTGCGCCTGGTCAAAATGGTCATTGATGCGTCGCATCGAGAAGGAAAATGGACAGGCATGTGCGGAGAAATGGCTGGCGATGAAATTGCCATCCCGATCTTGCTCGGCCTCGGGCTTGATGAATTTTCAATGAGCGCTTCTTCCATCCTTAAAGCGCGTGCACAAATCAGCAAATTATCAAAAGCCGATATGGCTAGCCACACAGAACGCATTTTAGCGCTTGGCACTTCGGATGAAGTCGAAGCGTATGTAAAATCGATCGTTTCATAAGAAAAGGGGTTGTCCTAAAAGTAATTTGGGACAACCCCTTTTGTGACGAAGCTAGCGCAGCGATGCAATTTTTTTCATGTCTCGAAGCTAGCATAGCGATGCAGAGACAGGAGCAATAGTATAATCACACGCTTTATTAGAAACGAAGGGGCTGTCCAATAAGTCTTTATTTGACTTATTGGACAGCCCATTTTTTGCATCTTATTCTTTTTCATGATCTTCTTTTCCGGTATTTGCCGTTTTCTTGAACTGCTCCAGCTGCTTTTCTTCATCTTGTTCCGGCTCGAAATCCGGAAGATCCGCATTCGGCATTTCTGTAAATTCTTCCTGTTCTTTATCTTCTTGCTTTTTTTTATCTTCCATCGTCTCACTCCTTTGATTGTTTTTCACTCTTACAGACTGTTTACCCGAAATCGAGCGAAGCAATCCCTTATTTGCTGAGTGTATCCATCAAACCCATGGAACTGACTTCAAGATCCAATTGGATAATTTCATATACTTTATGGTTTTCCGGGACGCCCAATGCATCCAAATGGATCTTTACTTGCTTCATTAATTTATCGGCTAACTCGGCAGGGCTCCCTCCTTCTGCTATTGCTGATTTTGCCTCATCTACAAAGATGCTGAGCCACTGTTCCACTTGAACCAGTGCTTCTTCCGGAATGGTAGACATGCTGAAGTGGCCATAATAAATCGCAGCAAACCCGGCACTTCGAAAACGTTCGATAGCTGACTGCATGGCAAGAGGATCAAATTGGTTCGGTGAAGTCGAAGGCAGAAAGAAATCAATGCCGTCTTTCGCCAATTGTTCATAGCGGATGCCCACTGTATCCCCTGCAAAGATCCCGTTGCTCGGCGGATGGACGATGGAAAAATGATGCTTCGCATGGCCCGGCGTGTCCCAGAATTCCAATCGGCATCCAGGGCCGATATCCAGATGGTCCCCTTCTGTTTTAACAAGCATCCGCTCTTCTGGGATGGGTACAATCGGATCGAATAATTGCTCGAATTTATCGCCGTAGACCATTTTTGCTCCAGCAATCAACCGGCTCGGATCAGCTAAATGACGCGCCCCCTTAGGATGGACGACCACTTTCGCGTTCGGACATTCCTGAAGCAATAAACCTGCTCCTCCGGCATGGTCCAGGTGGATATGGGTGACAATTATGTATTTCACCTGGTCCAAAGAAAATCCCATTTCCTCAAGCCCCTTTTTAATAAACGGAACAGATGGACTGGCACACGTGTCGATCAAGGTCAGCTCGTCTTCGGTTAAGACATACGTACCCGTCCGTTCTTCAACATTCAAATCATAGTCGTCAATGATAAAAACCCGATCCCTTAATTGCTGCGGCATAGTTTTTCTCCCCCTGTTGAATAAATATAATATTCATCCATTTTAGCAAACTTCCAAAATATGACCAATGGATAAGGTGTAAATAAAAAAAGCAAGAAGACCGGTCCGGCCCTCTTGCTTCCATATTATTTTAAATCCTTGCTTTATTCTTCAAAAAATCCTGATCCGCGTAATAAGCGTCTTTTACGAGAAGATTCGGCCCCAAGCATTTGACAGCAGGGCAATGGCAAGCAATTGTTTTGGCCAGCGGACGTTCGAGCCAGCGATCAAGCATCTCAGGAAGCGAGTCGTTTTGGATATTGCCCATTGGCGGAGTGTCGCCAAAATCGGTAACAATCACTTCGCCCGTGAAGACGTTGACGTTCAACCGGGAGCGTCCATCCGGGTCATTCCGGACTGTGACATTTTTGCTGCTTCGAATTCGGTTCAATAATTTGATGTCTTCATCATTCATGCTGCATGGATAAAACGGAAGCGTACCGAAGAGCATCCAGGCCTCTTCATTGCGCTCATCCAGCAATTCGTGGATCGCTTTTCGTGTATCATCGAGCGACAGCACTTCGAGTTGGCTCGCAAAATCGCTTGGGTACATCGGATGCACTTCATGGCGTGCGCATTTCATTTCTTCAATCACTTGCTTGTGGATTTTTGCAAGATGCGGCAAAGTCCGCTTGTTAAGCATCGTTTCAGCAGATACCATGACGCCTGCTTCTGCGAGAGCCCGGCTGTTATCGATCATGCGTTGAAATTGTTCAGCGCGCCGCTCTCGCGGAGGCTTCCGTTCCATATTGGCAAATCCGCCATCCACAAAATCGTCAATCGTGCCCCAGTTATGGGAGATATGCAAGACATCCAAATAAGGGGCAATCAGCATATACCGTTCAAGCGGCATCGTCAGGTTCGAGTTCATCTGGGTACGGATGCCGCGATCATGTGCATATTTCATCAACGGCAAAACGATTTGCTCGACAGACTTTTTGGAAAACATCGGTTCGCCGCCTGTAATGCTGATGGTCCGTAAATGCGGGATTTCGTCAAGGCGGGCGATCAACAAATCGATCGGCAAGGCATCCGGGTCTTTATGCTGCAGCATATAGCCGACCGCGCAATGCTCACAGCGCATATTACAAAGATACGTCGTTGTAAATTCAATGCTCGACAAAGTCAATTTGCCGTGCTGTTCGATGTCCATATACGCTTCCCAAGGATCAAATTCCGGCGTTATTTTTTTCATTTGCAGTGGTGTATTCATGCTAAAGTCTCCTTACTTTTCTTCAGCTATTAATTATGAGCTTCGAAGTTAATCGGCGCAAGGCTATTCAAAAAGTCAGTTTTTTGATACTGTTCAAAAAATTATTCTTACTATGAGCGTTTTAAGATGGATTTCACAGTGGATGGCTTTCTTTTGTTAAACGAATGGCGTTTACGGGTATATTCTAACATCAAGATTTCTTTAAAATACGAAAGGCGGTTGAATAATATTGCCAGCTCATTATGAGACCGTTCCAGCTTGGGACGAACAGCAAGTCAAATCCACTTTGCCTACTCGCAGTGCAGATGGGCATAAAGGAAGCTTCGGGACAGGTTTATTGATTGCCGGAACACGTGATATGCCCGGTGCTGCGCTTCTCGCAGGTCTTGGCGCCATGAGGAGCGGTTTAGGGAAACTCGAAATTGCAACAGAATCGGAAGTAATTCCGATGATCCTCCCTTCTCTGCCTGAAGCCACCTATATAAGAAATATCGAAGAAACACTCTCTACCAACAACTTTAAATTAGATGCATATAAAGCGATCGCCATCGGTCCCGGTAAAATTCCGGATAGCCAGATAGAACAGAACTTAATGAAATTATTCCAGTCAACAGTTCCGGTCATACTCGATGCCGGAGCTTTATCAAAACGGACATATCCCATAAGAAATGCACCCACCATCTTGACGCCGCATCCCGGTGAGTTCTCTAGAATCAGTGGAATCCCGGTAGAACACATCGCGAAAGATAAGGCACAATATGCAAAACGCTTAGCAAAAGAACTCGATGCCACAATCGTCCTGAAAGGTCCCAAAACGGTGATTGCCTTTCCGGACGGTGAAACTTGGACAAATCCGACCGGCAATTCCGCACTTTCAAAAGGCGGCACAGGCGATACGCTGACTGGGATGATGCTCGGGATGCTGTGCTGCCATGACAACTGGAAACATGCGGTATTAAATGCAGTTTATTTGCACGGTGCATGCGCAGAACATTGGACGAAAACGAAATCGCCCCATACCTTATTGACCCACGAACTCTCTTCTATGCTTCCGGAAGTTTGGAAAAGCCTGGAGGGCCTTTCATCAGAGGAATAATAGACCTGTTAGTAAAATTTATGTGTGTCGGGAGGAATTGCTATGGCAAAAGTAAAAACAACAGAATCTTTGATTGGCGGCTATTTCTCGACTTTATTGCGTACCAATTTCGGCAAGGGCCCCACTTCCGTATTCGTCGCTATCAATGGTCCTTATTTAGCCATCCATCTTCGCGGATTTATAGGGCCGATGGAAAAAATTCTATTGAAACAAAATGAAATGAAACGCATTATGGAAATCCGGGATCTATTGTTGAATGAGTTGCGATCGGATATCATTTTGGAATTATGGAAAATTGCCAACCTTGAAATTCAGGAAATCTATGCAGACTGGGATTTGCAGAATGAAACAGGTTTGATCATCGGTGTGATTAAAGCGGATGACGGAAAAAAAGAGATGCCGTGGCCTAAAGAAGTTGATCATAAGGCTTTTGAAGGCGAAATCAATAAAGCGAGTGCAAAAGCTGAAAAAACTCCAGAACAGACGAAGCTTGTCTGGTTGAATGACCGCATGATTTTGGTGGAACGGTCCGGAATCTTAATCCAGCTCGAGAAAGAACTGATCCGCATCGGCGTTATAGAAGAATTAAAAATGGCCAAACGGCCCTTAGAGCGGAAAATGTTGGATATCAGCAGCATAGAAGCTATTGTTGAAAGAAAAGTCATCGAGACATTTGTTGATTGGAATTTCGAAAAAGATTTAGGTTATATGGTGTTCATCTTGGAAGCTCCCTCAAAAACTGGAAAATAAAAACTGGCCGAACTCCAATGAGTTCGGCCAGTTTTTTTATCACTCTACGGCTACGGCGGTTTCCACATTGTCGATGCGGTTCTTTCTTGCTTTCGCATAGAACATAGCCACGATGACAATTGTTAAGATCAAGCCGACAATAAAGGAAATATTCAAATCGAGATTGAAACCGATTTTTTGATTTAGTATATAAACGAACACCATATATGTGATGAAAATGGCCGGTGCCATCGCAACCAAGTAATTCTTGCCTTGGATGTAGAGATACATCGTACCGATCCATAAAGCGATGGCAGCAGTTGCCTGATTTGCCCAGGAGAAATATCTCCATAAGAGGTTAAAGTCAATTTGAGTGAGCATGATAGACACTGCAAATAATGGGATAGCAATGATCAAACGCTTCATTATTTTCTGCTGGTCCAATTTGATGTAGTCGGCAATAATCGATCTGGCGGCACGGAAAGCCGTGTCCCCTGAAGTGATTGGCAGAACAATAGCACCGAGAACGGCGATGGTTCCCCCCACAGCACCAAGCAATGTCATCGAAACTTCATTTACGACAGCTGATGGTGTACCTGAGTTGATCATCGAACTTAATGTCTGCCCATCGAAAATACTCATTGATGCAGCAGCCCAGATCATCGCGATGATCGCTTCAGCAATCATCATCCCGTAAAAGATGTAGCGGCCCTGTGATTCTTTTTGTACAGTCCGTGAAATGATTGGTGATTGTGTTGCATGGAATCCGGATAAAGCTCCGCATGTAATTGTAAAGAACAGCATTGGGAAGATCGGTAAATTATCCGGATGCAAATTCGTCAATGACAATTCAGGAATCTTATAATCCGAGAAGACAAGTGCAATACCGACGCCGAGTGTACCAATCAGCAAAACCGCTCCGAAATACGGATACAGGCGTCCGATAATTTTGTCGATTGGCAAGATGGTCGACAAGAAATAATACAAAAAGATAACGCCAATTAGTACGGCTACAGCCACTTTCCCGTCCAATAAAATGGATAACAGCGATGCCGGTGTCGTAACGAATACCGTACCGACCAATAAAAGAAGCAATAACGCGAACACGTTTACGATATGTTTTGAAACGCTTCCGAGGAATTTCCCAGCCAGTTCTGGAATATGCGCCCCTTTATTGCGGATGGAAATCATTCCTGTAAGATAATCGTGGACAGCTCCAGCGAAAATCGAACCGATGACAATCCATAGGAAAGCGACAGGACCATATAAAGCTCCCATAATCGGACCAAAAATCGGACCCGTTCCGGCGATATTCAAAAGTTGGATCATTGCATTTTTATGTTTGTTCATCGGAACGAAGTCTACTCCGTCTCCGTTTGCATAAGCCGGCGTCTTCCGGGACTCTGCAGGTGCAAACATTTTTTCAATGAATTTTCCGTATGTAAAATAAGCAATGATAAGAATAATAATCGATACAAAAAATGTAATCATGTAGCACCTCTTTCACTCTGTTTAGTAAACGCTTTCATAAAATAGTAATTACTATGTAATTCAAGTTTTAAAAATGATTTCTTTTTATTTGATTACGTATTCACTCTCCTCAAGTAGTGATAATTATTACGAATGCCTCTAATTATATTATTAGAATTTTCTTAAGTCAATATACCGAAATATTATTTCTCTAAAAAAATCGCAAAAAAACTGCCATGGCAAACATGGCAGTTTCAAAGTTAGGAATGTTTTGTAGAAGTGGCAGCTTCTCTGGTTGGAATGGAGATGTCTGTAGAAGCTAAGGTTTTTAAGAGAAGCTCGTGCATCATTTTATAGCCTTCTTCATTCGGATGGATGGCATCCAGCCAAATGGAAGGATTTTTCCCCATCGGTTCCGTACGTGAGATGATGATTCCTTCTTCTCCGATCGCTGAATTCCACATCCGGAATAGCAAATTGGTGAAACCGAAATATTGCACTTCTTTTTTCATGGAATTATACAGGTTATTTTGGACAATCAACAGTTTTTCATTGAGGCCCCGCAGATGCTGATAAATTTCCAGTAAGTTGTTACGGTAAATTTTCTTCAAATTCGAAAACTGTTTGACCAGCCCTTTTGCACCGCTTCCTTTAAAACCTCGGAGCAGATCATTGCCGCCGATATTCAGAAGCACCATATCTGCAGATGCTAAGGTCTTGTCCCAGTTGCCGGTTCGAAGGCGTTCGACTAACCCGTTGCTCGTTAAGCCATTGATCCCTAGATTTGTTACTGTGCTGTTGTGGAACGTTTCTTTCAGGTATTTCGCAATACCGCCTCTTGTTCCATAACCGTAAGCGACCGAATCGCCTAAAATGACAATATGTTTTATTTCAATAGCTCCGTTATAATTTTCAGTTGTTTTTGCCCCTTTAATAAGGGACTTTGAGATTTTCGCATCGGCCAAATTGAAGCACATCCCTTTCAAAGTAGATAACATTATTTTAACATAAAAAGCGGAAAATTTCGATCAAAACGCTTGTACATAGCGGTTTTACCATATTAAATTTATGTGGTTGCTTCAATTCCTTAAAATCGGAATCAGTCTTTTAAACTTATTGGAATGCTCATTTATATAGGACGCTCTTTACGTTCGCTTCAGTTTCAATCTCTTGCATTTAAATACGGCTTGGCTTATCTTCAACAATAGGATAATCTTTACAGACAGGAGAAATAGTTATGGATCATTTCGATCAAACCCTTGAAACGTTCATTGAAAGCTTTGGGTGGCTAGCTCCTATTCTTTTTGTGATTTTGCATTTAATCAGACCGATCTTATTCCTCCCTGTGATTGTCGTCTGTATCGTGGGCGGCGTGGTTTTCGGATTTTTTGAAGGAGCGCTGCTTTCTTTTATCGGCTTGTCTCTCATGAGCTTCGTCTCTTATGTATTGGTCAATAAATTCCCGAATTTCCGCGATAAAATGTCCAGGCTTAAAGACAAAATGTTCTCGGACCGGACGCTGTCAGTCGGGCAAGTAATGATATTACGCATCATGCCTTTTATTCATTTCCATTTATTGTCCCTCTACTTAATGGAGATGACCAAAAACTTGCGGGAGTATATGTACTTTTCAACTTTGGGGCTTATCATGCCTGCCATACTTTACACGGCATTCGGCCAAGCGATAACGGAAATGCCCTGGTATGTCAGCCTTTTGATGTTTGTCATACTCGCTATCTTATTTGCGGCCATCGACCGCTACAACAAGCATCATCTCAATGCCAGCAATAACAAATACTCCTAATCATCTAAAAAACCAATAGAAAAAAGCCGAACGCGAAATGCGTTCGGCTTTTTTTTAAGCGGATCTCTCAATTCCTTTAGCTTGTAGCCACCCCTCGAACTTAGCTACAGCCAGCGGCGGGCTGAACAAATAGCCTTGTCCGTAATGGCAGCCTTTATCAATGAGTAAACTTAACTGGTTCTCATCTTCGATTCCTTCAGCGACTAACCGGAAGTTTAAATTGTCTCCCATTTCTATAATGGTTTTAACCAAGACCGAAGCATTTCTGCTCGATAACATATCCTTGATAAAGGAACGGTCAATTTTCACGATATCGATCGGCAAACTATTCAACAAGCTAAGCGAAGAATAACCGGTTCCGAAATCATCTATAGAAATCAACACACCGATTTCCTTTAACTCATTAATAATTGCAGCGGAGTGGCTAATATTTTGCATGACGCTTTCGGTTATCTCTAGTTCCAGGCATTCAGCAGGAAGTTGATGGATCTCAAGCCCTTTCTTTACTTTCTCAATGAATAAATGATCTTCAAATTGGAGGTTCGAAACATTGATCGCCATCTGAATTTTTTTGCCGTCTTTCAACCATTCCTTGTTTTGGCGGATGGCTTCATTTAACACCCAATCGCCAATCGGCAAAATCATACCCGTTTGCTCTGCAATCGGGATAAAATCCAACGGCGGCACCATTCCAAGATCAGGATGATTCCATCTGATCAATGCCTCTACCCCATATACCTTTTGGGTATCCAGCTCTACTTTCGGCTGGTAAAAAAGTTCAAACTCTTCGTTTTCCAGTGCACGTTTTAATCCCTGCTCCAATTTCAACTTCTTTTCAACTTCTGTTTTTTCTTCATGAAGATAAAACTGATAATTATTTTTTCCATGCTTTTTCACTTCATACATGGCTTTATCAGCGAATTTAATCAATTCACTCACTTGACTGCCATCTTTCGGGTAGGTGCTGATGCCAATGCTTGCTGACATAAAGAATTCTTCGCCTTTTAAATAGAACGGCTTCGAAAAACAGTGGATAATTTTTTTCGCGATGACTGCAGCATCCTTACGATCTACTTCTTTTGCGAGAACAATGAATTCATCCCCGCCTTGGCGAGCCACAAGATCAGATTTACGAACACATTCACGCAATCGATTGCTTGCTTGAATCAGCAATTCATCTCCATAATCATGTCCCATCGTATCGTTGACGATTTTAAATCGGTCAAGGTCTACATAGATTACCGCTAACTCCTGTTGCTTTGGAGACGTTACAGCCATTTCTATATGCTTGGTCAATTGTAAGCGATTTGCTAATCCGGTCAAGTTGTCATGAAAAGCTAAAAAATTGATATTTTCTTCTGTTTTTCTCTTATCCTTCATTAGTAAGCTATGCATGATGGCGATAAAAATAAGCGTTGCAATTACAATACCCAACAACATATAGTCGGTATTTAACGTAAAATGCGGAATTGAAGCATGAATGTGCAGATTTTCACTTGGAGTACGCACGAATGTGACAGAAGCCATCGCCGTATAATGGGTTGCACAAACACCCGCTGCCATCAAAAGGGCGACTGGAAGATGAAATAAAGAATAGTGATGATTCTTTACACTTGAAAATGCAAGAAATGAAAAATAAGATACTCCAAATGCAAATATGCCGGCTAAAGCGACTAAAGGCAGATCATGGACCATATTCGCAGATAAAATCATCCCGTGCATTCCGACAAAATGCATGGAACAAATTCCGGCAGCCATCAACAATGCCGCCAACACTAATGTTCTCTGTTTTTCTTTACCAAATCGCAAAACCCAAAAAGAAAAAAGAGCGGAAACGATGGCCAAGACCATAGACAGAATTGTCAACAACCCGTCGTACGAAACCCCTATATCCACTTTATAAGCAAGCATCCCTGTAAAATGCATGGACCAAATTCCCAGACCCATAATCACAGCGCTGCAAATCAACCATAAATGGCTTTTTGAATTCTTCATAAATGACCGTTTAAGCAATTCAAAAGAAGTGGAGCAAGCGAACATCGCGATTACAACTGAAATGATCACAATCGGATAGTTGTATGCAAGCGGGAGCTCTTTCATGATTTTCGACCTCCAAATTGTGATTAAAATGAATAGAATAAATTTATAGCCAGGTTCTCTTTGCATGGGACAGTTTTGTCATAAAACTGCATCTAATTTATGCATAAGCTTTATCCGTAAAACTAAACCTTATGACCCTATTTTATATATCTAGATACAAGGACTATCTTATCATAATAAATGGAATATTTTTTATTAATAATGAAATTTTTTACAAAATTTCTGTCAATGGAATAGAAAAAAGCGCTTTGACTGAGGATCAAAGCGCTTTTTCTTCATAATTTATTTTTTATTTTCGATTTATTCGCAAGTTTCGGTCGGAGCGTCTACGTGCTCTTCTATGCTTGCCTCTTTCTTCATTTTCAATTTTCGCTGAAATCATTCCGAGGACAACACCGAATAATGCTCCACCGAGAACTTCAATCGGTTGATGGCCGAGAAGCTCTTTTAATTCTTTCTCCCTTTTTTCAAACTTTAGACTCGGAAAATCTCCTGTCAATGAAACAAAGCTATCTTCCAGATCATTGACCAATTGGGCAATTTCCCCCGTATGGCGTCTGATTCCTTGCGCATCGTACATAACGATTGTGCCAAAAACGACGGCAAGCGCCGTTTCTGTATGGCCTGTTCCTTTGTTTGCTGCCACATAGGAAGCTAAAGCAGAAACACCTGCTGAGTGGGAACTCGGCATGCCTCCTGTCGTAAATGCCTGCTTCCAATCCCAATTGCCTGTTACTTTCTTATGGGTCAAAATTTTCAGACCTTGCGCAATGCCAATTGCTGATAAGGCTGTCACAATTCCCCTGTTCATATTTTCAATCGCTTTGGTTTCCATAAGCCACTGCCTCCAGTCCAAGTCTAATTGCCTGTTTTCTATTGATTGCCGTGCGTGCACTGCATCGTTCATCCACAGATTTCAACTGACGCTCCGGCATCCGGATTGTAAATTCCATTCTTTCTCTTATACCCCAAGTAAAATCATTTTATGCCCACTGTCATGAAACTTTTAACGAATGAAACTTACTATAAGAAAAATTCCACTGCTGCAAGATGAATGTTTTTGAAACTTACGACATCACAAACCGTAAACTAGACAGAGGTGATGACAAATGCAGATTAAAAAATTAATGCCCCTGCTCGTAATGTTTCTCTTTCTCCTGCCTGTCACGGTTTTTGCAGTGGATTTTGAAATCAATGAAGCAACCATCGACGCGCAATTGCTGGAAAATGGCGATGTTGCGGTTGAAGAAGAGTTCACTTATGAATTCGACGGAGATTTTGAAGGAATTACAAGGGAACTCAAACCAAAATCCGGCACTGAAATCACTGGATTTACAGCACATGATAAAAAGAAGAAATTAAAAGTCGACAAAGAAGAAAGTGTTTATAAAATTTATCGTAGTGGCGACGATGAAACGATCTCAATTACGCTCAATTATGTAATTGAAGGAGCTATCGAAAAGTTCGAAGATGGCGCTGAATTTTATTGGCCGTTTTTCGATGACCGAAACGAAAGTGATTACGGACAAATGACGATAGCAATCCATCCTCCCTCTTCAACTGACGAAGTTTTATTTCTCGGATACGATGAAGCGTTTGAAAAAGGGATCGCTAGCGACGAAGGTTCGGTGGTCTTTAAGTTAGGGAAAGTGCCTGAAGGAACCAATGGAGATATCCGGGTTATCTATGAAGGGGAATTATTCTCCGGCCTCGCTCAATCAGGTGGAACAGTGAAAGATCTGCTATTAGAAGACCGTAAACAGCAGGAAGAGGAAGCCGCGGCTTTTGCAGCTAACCAAAACACGGCCTCGGCAATCGGGAAATTCGCGTTGCCAGCTCTCGGATTAATGCTTGCATTGCTGCTCCTTTTTGCTTATTGGAATGCCAGAAAGAACAAAGCGGCAATTGAAGATAAACAAGCGGGGTTTTATGTGCCTGATGAAAAACTCAGTCTTCCTGCCGCCGTCCATTTCACCCATTCCCCTTATTTAACGCCGGATGCGATGGCTGCCGCTTTACTGGAGCTTGTTCGGAAAAAGAATGTAAGACAACTTTCTGAGGATCAATTTGAGTTAACTGGCAAAGAAGCCCAGTGGCCGCATGAACAGACCTTGATCGATTTATTATTTCATAAAATCGGCGATGGCCAGACTTTTAACTTATCCGAAGTGGAAGCTTATTCAAAGGAAGAATTGAATCACTCCGCTTATAATGATGCGATAGCGAAGTGGAATCGTGAAGTGGCGGATGAAGTGAAAGCCCATCATTTTAAAGAAAAAGTTTCTGGCATCCGGTTATTTTCTGGCACGATCAGTGCAGCCGCCGCAGGGCTTGCAATCTACACGGGGATCTATGAAATTTACCCGATTATGGCGCTTTCTATTTTAGTTTCTTTAATCGCGGTAAACTTTGCCCTCTTCTATTCGCCATTGACAGCAGAAGGCCATAAAGTAAAAGCCCAATGGAAAAAGATGCGGAGCGCAATGGAAAACTTGCCAGCCAGTGCATGGCAGAAATTAGCTGCGGATGACAAACTCCGCGCTTACGCCTATCTTCTCGCAGTAGACGGCCAACAGCTCGATAAGAAATCAAGAAGCTTTTCCGTAGCAGGACAATATGCAGAAGAAACGGATTCTGCCTTGTATTTCAATCCGATTCTATTGTCTGGTGTGTTCGTAGCAGCAAGTTCCAATACAACTGCTTCTGCAAGCAGCGGAAGCTCGAGTGTTTCATCGGGCGGCGGAGTTGGCGGCGGTGGCGGCGGATCCGGTGCATTTTAACTGCCAGCAAACTTGCATCCCTAATTTCGGATTTTCCAGAAGCAAATGGTTTCGGCCTACAGTTGCGTCCGTGCTATGATAATGGCATGTTATTAAACGGAAAAGGATGCTGATGTTATGGATACGACTGCTTATTTGAAACGTTTTAAAGCTTATCCGGTTGAAGAGCTTTATTTGCAGGATCTGGCCCGGCTCCAGTCGCTGCATATGCAAAATGTGCCATTTGAAAACTTGGATGTCATCCGTTCAGTACCGATTTATTTAAACCTTGAAAACATTTATGAAAAGATCGTCACCCACCGGCGCGGAGGCTATTGCTATGAAATTAATGGCCTATTCCATTGGCTATTGAAAGAGCTCGGATTCGATGCGAAATTGATTTCTGCAACCGTTATGAAGCCGGATGGCACTTGGACAAAAGCCGATACCCATGCTGCGATTCTCGTCAATCTGGATACACCTTATTTAGTGGATGCAGGGTTCGGAGACTCAACAGTCAGTCCGATTCCGCTTGGCGGCGAACGCCATACAGACAATAGCGGAACTTATTCAGTGATTGAACGTGATGGGCTTTCCTATGATTTAGTCCGTGAAAATGATGGAAATCAGCAGATTCTCTACCGATTCACTACTGACGAACGAATGCTTGCAGAGTTCCACGAAGGCTGTATTTTCAATCAAGTCTCAAGAGAATCGCCATTCACACATGACGATTTGGTCACCAAAGCAACGCCGAACGGCCGCATCACTTTATCCGGCATGCAACTGACCATTTCAGAAAATGGCGAGAAAACGAAAAAAGAATTGTCTGCAGAAGAAAAGTCGAAGCTTTTAAAAGAAGAGTTTGGGATCCTCTTGGATGCGGAAGAAGCAGTTGAGACAACCACTTAAAAACATTCATCTACAAGTAGAAAAGAACCGGAAACTAGGGTATACTCCCTTGGTTTCCGGTTCTTTTTCTTCGAGCTGCCGTTTACTTTTCTTTGATTTCTCCGTAATAAGCCGATTGGTAAATCGTGAAAATATCATCACGCTCCAGAGGCATCGGACTTCTCGCAAGAATCCGCTGTTGTTTGATGGCATCATCCGCTAGTGAATCGAGGGCCTCATGTGTGATGCCAAAACCTTGCAGGTTCAATGGGATGTTGACATCCGCCACTAAACGCTTAAGCTCTTCCACGCATTTGTATGAAGCTTCTTGCTGCGACAATTGATTTGAGCTGGCTCCCATCGCCTCCAGTATATCCTTCATGCGCTTTTCGCAGCTTGAACGGATATAACCCATGACATACGGAAGCAATACCGCATTCGATTCGCCGTGTGATAGATGGAACTGGCCGCCTAGCGGATAAGCGAGTGCATGTACGCCTGCTACACCGGCATTGAAAAATGCAAGTCCTGCTAAATAGCTGCCATAGCTCATGTCTGAACGCGCTTGTTTATGATCTCCTTCATTTACCGCTGTGCGAATAGAGCCGCTGATCAACCGTATCGCCTGCAGCGCCAAAGCATCAGTTACGGGATTGGCATTTACGGAAACATACGATTCTATCGCATGCGTCAATGCATCAATGCCAGTCGCTGCTGTTACTTTTGGCGGCAATGAAACGGTTAATGCGGGGTCCACAATCGCCACATCCGCCAATAAGAAGTTATGAGTCACCACATCTTTCGTTGTTTCAAGAGATAAGACAGCGATATCGGTTACTTCAGATCCTGTTCCGGAAGTTGTTGGAATCAGGATTTTCGGAATGCCTTTATTTGAAATTTCACGCGTCCCAGTCAGATTCAAGTAATCTGCAGCTTCCCCTTCGTGTGTAGCTAATACTGCCGCTAATTTAGCAAGGTCCAAGGCGCTGCCGCCGCCAAGCCCGATCACCAAATCGAATTGATGCTCTTTTGTATAAGCGACCAGTTTTTCGCCAACCGCAAGCGGCGGTTCTGGAACCACTTCTGTATAAATGCTCGTTTTCCAGCCCTGTTCTTTTAAAGGTGCTTCGATCTTATCCGCAATTCCAAGATCCACTAAAAAAGGATCTGTGACGATTAAGATATTGCTGGCGTTCAATTTTTTCACTTCGTCTGTCAAATGGTCGAGCGCTCCCCAGCCGGTATAGCTGAGCGGAGTAAAAGTAATTTTATGCGACATCGTTTTCCACTCCTTCATCGGTTTATTGCAGCGGATTGTGGTTCCACACAACCAATTTCATTTCCGTCATTTCTTCAATCGCGTATTTTAGCCCTTCTTTGCTGTTCCCGCTTTCTTTTACGCCGCCATATGGCATTTGGTCAACACGGAATGTCGGAATATCATTGATGATGACGCCTCCTACTTCCAGGCTCCTTGAAGCGCTAAATGCAGTGCTGATATCATTCGTGAATATTCCTGCCTGCAAGCCGAAATCAGAATCGTTGATTTCCCTTATTCCGTCTTCAATCGTGTCAATCGGATTGACGATGACAAGCGGTGCAAACACTTCCATGCAGGAAACTTTTGAATTTCTTTGGACATTGGCCAAAATTGTCGGCTGGAAAATACCGTCTTTAATCGCCCCTCCGGTGATTAACGCTGCCCCTTCCGAAACCGCTTCCTGTACCCAAGATTCCGCACGCGCTTGTTCTTTTTGCGAAATCATGGCAGAGAGGTCCGTCTTGTGATCAAGCGGATTGCCGATCACAATGCGTTCCGTAGCCGCTTTAAACTGTGCAAGAAATTCTTCCATCTGTTCTTTTACAATGTAAATACGCTGAAGGGAAATACAGACTTGTCCCTGATTAGAGAAAGCCCCTGTAACCGCTTTTTCGACCACTGCTTTCATATTTATCCCTTTATCGATGATCACACCCGCATTTGAACCGAGTTCAAGTGATACTTTCTTCAATCCAGCTTTGTCGCGGATGCCTTTTCCGACTTCTGGGCTGCCCGTGAACGTGATCATCCTCACTGACTCGCTTTCAACTAAAGCGTCGCCAACCGTTTTGCCGCTTCCAGTCACCACATTAAAAGCACCTTTCGGCAAATTCGTCTGATCGAGAAGCTCCGCCAAGAAAAGAGCAGAAAGCGGTGTTTGGGAAGCCGGTTTTAAGACGATCGTATTTCCCGCTGCGATAGCTGGACCGACCTTATGGGCCACTAAATTTTGTGGGAAGTTGAATGGCGTAATCGCTGCCACAACACCGATCGGCTCTCGCATCGTATAGCCAATCCGATTTGCTCCGCCTTTTGCGGCATCCAGCGGAATCATTTCACCCGTCAATCTTTTTGCTTCTTCTGCTGCGAATTTATAGGTTTCAATCGTCCGGTCAATTTCGGCTAAGGCATATTTCAGCGGCTTTGCCGATTCCAATGAAATGGTTTCAGCGGCTTTCTGTTTATGTTCGATGAAGAGTGAAGTCAGCTGCTCTAAAATCTGAGCGCGTTCATAGGCAGTCAGACCAGCCATCGCTTTCTTAGCACCTTCTGCTGAATCGATGGCTTGTTTGACATCTTCCAAACTTGCTTTAGGTATTTCAGCAAGTTTCTCATTTGAATAAGGCGACAGTAAATCCGAGTATTCTTCAGTTTCCACCCATTCTCCGTTTTTATACAACTTTTTTCTCACGTTTTTCAGCCTCCAACTCTAATTTATCTTGCAGACCTTCTACATCTTTTGTAAAAGTCTGGTCGGTTTCTCCTTTGAAGAAGTCTTTGCCGTAAATCAATAAGCATAGGCCAATTCCGATGGCAAAAGCCCAAGCCGCGCCCTTCACACATAACACAGCGCCCATGATTCCAGCAATTCCAAGGTCACGCTGGCTTTTCGCCTCCAGTATTCCAACTTTGACGCTGACATATCCTTGGATCAATAAAGTCAAGGCGAGCGCAACTCCGAGAATCGGTTCTACTAAAGTGACAATCGGCAGCAGGAATAATCCCGTATTCGTTCCCCAGCGGAAAGATCCCGCTCCTCCAAAGAACGAATCCATCGCTTTGCGTCCTTCTTTAAATCGTTCAACAACGACTACTTGCATCGCTGACCATAAAGGTCCCGCCATAGTAACGTCCGGTCCGATAACGCTCATCACGGAGTTTCTTGTACCAAAGATCAAGTGGGCGCGGCTCGGATTGTAATCCAATTTTTCGTCAGGCCGTGCTTTGCCTCCCTCTTTAACCAATGCACTGGTTTGGAGTACATCCCCAAAAAGAACGATGTAGGTAGCTAATACTGTCGGGAACCCTGTTAAGAACAGCATTAACGGCGGGAAGCCAAGCCCAAACAGCGTATAATTAGTCCACAGTCCTACAAAGTCTGGTGAACTGATGCCCCATTCAATTTTCGGCCATGAAGCTTCACCGAAAAGCGGCGCTAAAATAATAGCTAAAACGATAATCGGAAAGACCCCTAATTTTCCGACTGTGTTCCAAAATACATTTTTGTTTCGCAGCTTGCTGAAATGTTTAGAGAACAGGAGATAAAATCCAATACCGATGGCGATTGAAATCGTCCAAGGGAAAGTTTCAAAACGGCCGCCCACTTCAAAAACAGAAATGACGGCAGCAAAACCGGCACCGAGAATTACACCTGATTTAATCGCAGAAGGAACCAATTGCACAACTTTCGACGCCAATCCTGTAGCTCCCAGGAAAAGCGATAAGATCCCCAAAGTCATTTGAAACGCAATGAGTGCGTGCACTCTTTCCGGCCCTTCCGGGAATTGCATGCAGTAAAGCATGATCAAAGGAATAGCTGGTGTAATCCAGCCAGGAACTGCCGGATCGCCAAGCAGATGGTGCAACAAATAGAAAACACCATTCAAAACAACGATCGCCAATGCCACTTCAAAAGGCATGCCTAGTAATTCAATCAATAAAGGAATAGCAGATAAATCAACTGCACACATCAATAATCCTTGAACATAATCAGGCCATTCAAATCGATAATGGATAAATGGCAATCTGATTTTAAACGGACCAGCTGGTATGTATGGCGACTCTTCCCCGAACTTACGGTCTCTCCATTTCATTTTTCTTCCCCTTTTCTGTTTGCAAGATGGTTTTGAAACTAGTATGAATGAGCGCTCTCCCCCTTTTAATGAAACCGCATACATAAAAGCTTTTAAAAAATGAATACGTAACCATTCTTACGGAAAAATAAATTCATATAAATTATTATATGAATTTATAATCCATGGTTGTATTTCTTTCGAATAGTCTAACAGACTTTTGGATTTGGATGCAAGACTTATTTTTCTGATAAATCATTTCAAATAACTTCTCCACCGCTAAAAATCCTAATCCCCGCTCATCTTCCATGCCGATCGTTGTTAAATTCAAAGAGGCATGTCGGCTTAATTCCACGTTATCAATGCCGATAATGCTGAGGTCTTCCGGGATGCGAACCCCCGCAGAAATATAAAAATCCATGAGGCGAATCGCAATGGCATCTGTTGCTGCACAAATGGCAGTCGGCTTTTCAGCTGATTTTTGCAATGCAAGAAAAGTATCATAGAGTTCTTCCCTTTTTGTGTCGGTAATGACGATCCGTTCTTTTGGAATAGAGATTTGATGGTCTTCAAGTGCCTGGATAAAACCTTCCATCCGCCCCTTGAAAGTACTGACCGTAAGAGGGCCGCCAATCCAGACGATGTTTTTATGCCCTTTGTCCAATAGATGCGCTGCCGCTAAATAGCCCGCCTGCCGATTGTCAATTTCCACATAATTTTTCTCACTTTGATGCTTGCGGTTGAATAATATAAATGGAATGCCAGACTTCTCCAATTTATTGAAAATGGGATCGTCGAGATAAATCGAAGATAAAATGATGCCGTCCACTTTATTTTCAAATACGGAATTATAGACTTCTTCGCTATTGGCATCATTGATGAAATGCACATTGGTCCGGAATCCTTCGGCATTCGCATAATTGATGATGGCTGTTGTTGTTTCTGAGAAAAACGGATTATGCAAGGGTCCGGAAATCAATGCAATCGTCCGAGTTTTCCGCTGCACTAACGACCGTGCATTGCCATCCGGGATATAATTCAATTCATCGATTGCATCCATCACTTTTTTCAATGTGGGTTTTTTCACTCGCTCCGGCGTGTTTAAAACCCGGGATACGGTCGTTTGAGATACGCCAGCATGTCTCGCTACATCTTTGGAAGATACCAATTCATTCACCTAACTTTCTTTACCAGCCATGATTCCATCTGCTTGTATTTTGTTGGATAGGACAATTCATACTAATAATGTACCATAGGATTTCAAAAGAATGCCAAGCAGAAACAGAATTGGAAAAAGCCTGAGCATCCACTCGGGCTTTTTCAAGTTAATCACTGTATTCATATAGCGTAATGCTTTCAATATGGTTTAAGTAGCGTCTCAGCTCTTTTGCTTGTTCCCTTGAAATTTCACCTTCTTCATACATTTTATAAATTTTAGAACGGCCCATGTCCATGATGATCAAGCGCAATTCTTCTTTTTGCATTTCATATTGTTCATTGAAATGCGATTCAGGCGTTTTCAGCCCTTTAATCATCCGTCTGTAGTCGTGTATGACGGAACTCGCCATTTTTTCCTTGCCTTCTTTTGAAGCATCCAACAGATAATCCATCGCTTTTTCCAATGCTTCCAATTGTATATCTTTGCCTACTTGAATATTAACCAACCGTGTTTCGTCATCTTTTAAATACTCGCCTTTAAAGCGTCGCCAAGCTCGAATCAGTTTGCTTTGAATATAGACATTCAAAGAATGCACATTTTTTTCGATAGCTGCTTCTCTTCTTCTGAAAGATTTCTCGAAAGCTTTCCGAATCTTTTCATCATCGTAGTTTTTCTCTTTCAGCCGCATTTCTACATGCGATTTTTCGATACTTAACGCCTGCAGCCGGATTTTCTTCAAGTTTTTTCGGCGCTGCTTATTTTCATCCGACCTCAATTCTTCCTCCGGTAAAATTTGTTCTAACCGCAATTTGTATTCTTCGATCAATTCATAAGCGACGGTTTCATTTTCTTCAGTTGCTTCAGCTTTCAATTTCTTGATAGAAGCAAGCAAGAGCCTTTTTCTCGCTTCTTCCGTATCGATCTTCCCTACGCTTTGCCCTTCAATTGTCTCCCCCCGGCTCAATAGCGGCAATAGGATTGTGGCTGCAAGCAAAGTGAAGAGAATTGTGCCTGCTGCTAAAAAAACGATAAGCGAGCGATTCGGAAAGTCTTCGCCAGATTCCAAGGCATACGGAATTGACAACACCCCGACCATCGTAACCGTACCTCTAACACCGGTCAGACTGGTAAACAAAGTTTGTTTAAAACTTGGTTTTTCCACTTCATCGGTTTTATTAAACCGGGATTCGAAACTTGCAAAAAGATAGGACCAGATAAACCGGACCCCTAAGATGAAAACCCCGAGGCCGATCACGTAAGAGAACAACAGTAAGTAGCCAATATCCGGATTTTCCAGAACCCCGCTCATGGATGAAGGGATATTTAATCCGAGCAATAAGAAAACGATGCCGTTTAAAACGAATAAAATAATCGTCCAAATATTTTCAGCTAACATCTGTTCTTCAGCAACTAAAGTTTCTGTTCGTTCCCTGACAAGTGAATGGATGATTCCGGCTACTACCACAGAAATGACACCCGAAGCATGCAGCAATTCTTCTGTTATGATAAAAATGAAAAACGGCGTCATGATATGCAGCAAAGATTGGAATGTCACATCGTTGATCCCTTGCTTCCGAAGGATATGGCGGATCCAGATGACGAGTAGTCCAAGTACAATGCCAAGCACTCCGCCCGCTACAAATTTATAGGAAAAGTCAAAAATCGCTTCTTGAAGCGAGAAATAACCGGTGACGACTGCAGCCACCGCATAATTGAATGCAACAAGTCCGGATGCATCGTTGATCAAGGACTCGCCTCTAACTAAATTCAGCACTTTATCGGGAATATGAATCCGTTTGGCAATACCGTTTACTGCAACCGGATCTGTAGGTGACAGGATCGCCGCGAGTGCAAATGCTGCATAGAGCGGTATGGCAGCAATCATCCAATGAATAAAATAGCCACCAAGAATTGTAGTGAGAAGAACCAGAATAATGGCGTTTCCGAGTATCGGGCCGCGCATGCGCCACAGCTCTTCCCTTGGAAAATGGCGGCCGTCATTATATAACAAAGGCGCAATAAACAGCAGCAAGAACCATTCGGTATCGATATCAAACGATATATCCTCAAAAAACAGCACCAATAGAACCCCTAAGGCGATTTGGATCAATGCCGTCGGGATAAATGGTGTGTAATGGCTGATAACATTTGAGATGAGCAATGCTAAAAGCAAAAGAAGGATTGTCATTAAAATGTCCATAAATGACCTCCAATCATTTTTATAATCTCTTACTGTATACCCATAAAACGCCTTGCTTTAGACAGAAACTATCAAGGAATAATAAAAAAACCATTGAAGGCGATTATTCGCCTTCAATGGTTTCTTCAATAGGATCTGAATTGGTTGTTTTTCTTTTATCAACAAAAATCTCTCTTTTATGCCATCTGAAGAATTCGCCGTTTTCAGGGTAAACCGAGATTTTCTTCCCTTTTTTCAATCCGTATTCGGCATAGCGCTCTCCTGGAATTTGTTGTGCGATATGCAGCTTTCCGCCGGCTGTGAAACTGATCAATCCGGCAGTGAACATAGCTTCGTGATTATTGCAGAGCAATAAGCCGTTATAAGGATTGATTTTTTCTGCATCCGTACTGTCTTTCCACGGTTTTGCATAGCCTGCTTTTAATGCGGCATCGATGTCCATGCCGCATAGCGGGCATTCTTTATGCCACAAGGGCAAAAGCGATTTCCTGAATTGCAGCTGGCCGCGCTGGATTTTCGTTTTCATTTCCATGATGGTTTCTGCAATCAGCGTGATCAACGGATTGTGTTCCGTCATTCGGACCACTTCCATTGCGAGTTCCAATTGCTCCGCTTCCGGTACATACACATTCAAGCGGCTAATGCCTTCCAGCAATTCGATGGCGAGCTCTTCGTTGCAAGGATAAAGGTATCCAGGATTGCCTGTGCCGTCTTCTTTAAAAGCCGCATATTTCACTGGCAGAAGACTCGAAATATCGTCCAAACATTCCTTGATCGATAACGGATTCTCCAACTCCCGATATTCAACCGGCACCAAATAGCCGATCGCTGATTCTTTTTCAGGACTCCCTTCTCCAAAAGGCTTCCGTTCTTTTTTGAAGGCATCTTTTGCTATACTGATGGCCACGATCGCCCCTTTGACGTAATGGAAAATCCGGTCTCCTTTTTTCACTTCCATCAACCGCTGATAGGAATGCGGGACCATTCCCGCTTTGTCCGTTTCCGGAGCCCAGATCAAACCGGCATTCTTTTCTTCATGATATGTTTCACCCTGCATGACGATATATGCGTTCAAAACTTTTCCTCCTAATTGCTCAGCCGGATCGGCATTTCATTTTAGCGATGCAAATCCGTTTATGTAAACTTCCATGCTTCTATCATAACCTAAATCCCAGTTGAATGTTCGACAAGAAGTCTGACCGGACACAATAAAAGGGGTTGTCCCAAAAGTAATTTGGGACAACCCCTTTTTCGACAAAGCTAGCGCAGCGGCGCTGAGACAAAGACAGAAGCAATCTTATAACCACATGCTTTATTAGAAACGAAAAAGCTTTGCTTCACTTAATGCCTGAACTGATGACGCTTCGGACAAAATAACGGTTTGCAGCGACAAATAGGATCAATGCCGGCAAAGTAGCCACGACCGTTGCCGCCATCATCCTCCCGGGATTGACGAAGTTAGAGCCTTGGACGAGGTTTGCAACTCCGACTGTGACCGTTTTCATTTCATCTGCACTGGTCACAACAGATGGCCAAAGAAAATCATTGTAGATGGTCAGAAAGGTCAAAACGGATAATGTGGCAACGACTGGGCGGATCGCGGGGAAGATGACAAACCGCAAGACTTGCCATAACGAAGCACCATCGATGATCGCCGCTTCTTCTAAGTCTTTCGGGAATCCCCTTAAAAAGCTGTAAATTAGAAAGACACCCATCGTGTTCGCAGAATAGACCAAAATCAACGGAGCATACGTATCAATCAAATTAAATTGACGGAATAAGTAGAACATTGGAAACAAAGTGACTATCGTTGGAACCGTAAGAGCTGCCACAACGACAAGGAAAAAGAATCTCTTGCCGGGCAGATTCAAACGGGCAATCGAATAGGCCGCAAGAACATCAACGAAAACCACCAGCAAGGTCCCGATTGCTGTGACGATAGCGGTATTCAAAAGCCATCGGAGAACCGGTACATCTGCAGTGATGCCAAAAATGCTTTTATAATTCTCTAAAGTCCAAGTTTTCGGCAGTAATGAAGAAGTCGACATCGCCTCTCCCAACGCTTTGAATGACGTCAACACCATAAAAATCAGAGGCAGCAGAAACAACAATGCAAGCAATGTCGCCAATAATAGGATGAGGATATTTTTGCTTTTGGATTTTTTCATTTTCTGCCTCCTTATTGTTTTCTGAACGAATAGAAGTATTGTGCAGCAACGATAGCGACCATGACGGTCCCCATCGCCATTGCCATGGCTGATGCAATGCCCAGGTTATTTTGGCTGAAGACCATTTGCTGGATCACCATGATTAAAGACTGGGTGCTTTGCCCCGGCCCGCCTGCTGTGATGAGCAAAGTCTGGCCGTAAAGATTGAATGATGCAATAACTGTAATGATCGTTAAAAAGACAAAAACGCCTTTGATGGATGGAAAAGTGATGTGGCGGAACTGCTGCCACGATCCAGCTCCGTCCAAGCTAGCCGCTTCATATAAATTTTCATCCACTTCATCTAAAGCATTGATAAACAAGATCATATTAAAGCCGATGGTCCACCAGACGGTGGCAATTAAAATAGCGATCCAGGCAAGCGGCTGGTCATTCAGCCAGTTGAATGATCCAATACCGAAATTATTCAGCACATTGTTGACGTATCCGCCATTCCCGGTAAAAAGCCATTTGAAAATAGCTGATACTGCCGTTACCGATACCGCATAGGATATGAAAAAGACAGTCCGATAAAATACCTTGAATTTTTTAGGAATGCTGTTGACAAGCAGCGCCAATGCCAAACTGATCAAAACGAGCGGAATGACACTGATCACAACAAAAATAAGCGTATTTTTCAAACCGTTATAAAAGGCATCTCCAAACACTGTGCCGGGCGTTAAAATGGAGATATAATTGTCGAATCCGACAAATCCGCCATTTCCGGCAAAGATGGACCATTGATGAAAGCTGATATAAATGCCAAAAGCTAACGGAACGACTAAAAACAGCATAAAACAAATCAAGAATGGGAGAAACAAGACCGTTGACCAGGTTCTAGAAATCCGCATATTCCAATCCTCACCCCTATCGTCATTTAAAAGGCATTCCACTTAACTAACATGAAATGCCTCTACGTAGCAGTTATTCAGTTTATTGAGGCGCAGTTTCAGCAACTTGTTTTGATTGTTCCGTTGCTTTTTCTAGTTCGCCCATCAATTTCTCTTTCGTCATGCCTTCTTCTGAAATAATTTGAGGATAGACGTTTTCCACCAAATAGCGGACTTGTTCACGGTATTGATAAAGTTTAGGCGCTCCGACAAACGAATCGAATTGCTGGATGTTTTGAGCGGATAACGGATATTTCTCGACATCGCCTTCAACCAGCTCCATCGTCGGAATGTGGGTCGGCGCCTGGCCGCTTTCTGCCCAGTTCGCTAAATTCTCAGGTTGATACATGTAGTTCAGGAATTCCGCAATACCTGCCATTTTCGCTTCATCGTTTACTGAAGACGGCAAAGCGAGCGTATGCCCAGCTCCGTAGACGCCTTTTTGGTCCCCAAGCTGCGGGATGGATGCAATACCTAAATCATCTCCATAAGCTTCTTTCACCGCTGCGTAATACCAAGGGCCAGTTAGGGAAGTAGCAGTCTGAACTGCGCTGTTTCCTTCTTCCACTTGTTTCATAAACGCTTGGAATTCACCATCAAGGCCCAGTCCCGGTGGAGAGATTTGGTCTTTAAAGACCATATCGTGGTAAATCATGAGAGCATCAGCCAATTCTTCCTGCGCTAAATTCATATGGCCATCTTCCACCAAATCGATATTATTTTGAGCGGCGATTGTCATGATGAACCATTCAGCAAGTCCAGCACTTGGAATACCTGTAGCAAAAAGGTTCGGATCGTCTCCATTGAGCTTCTTCGATAATGCCATTAAGTCTTCGTAAGTAGCCGGTGGCTCAGAAGCAAGCTTCTTATTGTAGAACATCGTTAACGGATGGATGTCAAGCGGTACTGCAAAAACACCATCATCAAATGTCACATACTCCTGAGCTGCCGGGTGGAAATCATCCATACTGATTTCAGCAGTTTCCATGGCAGAGCTGATATCCTGAATCATGCCATCCTGTTTAAACGTTTCAAGCATATCCGTATGGATAACAACCAAATCATAATTTCCAGTCTTGAACTTTGTATAATGATCTTTTTCCTGGGATTCTTCGACGACATACTGATCTTGTGACTCATTAAAACCATCCGTTATTTTTTTCATGTAATCCCCATCACCGCCAGTAAATCCGTTAATAAAGGTAATTTTTGTTTTGCCATCCGCGGTTTCACTGTCTGCTCCGCCGCCGCATGCAGCCAAAATCAGCGCACTCATTAGAATGACGGCCAAAAATATCTTCTTCATTTTCATTCTCCTTTCTTTCATCGAAAAGTTTGTTGGAAATTTGTAAGCATTCCTTACACGAGCCCTCCTTTGTAATTGCCATATTAAGGATTTTTTAGTTTTCTTAATTTTAATACAATTCAGAAAACATAGCAAATTCTATTTGAGCCAACTAAGCAAATAAAAAAGGAACTTCCACCCCTATGGAAGTTCCTTGCTATAAAAATAATGCCATTAGTTGACTGCTTTACATTTCATTTTCCCTAACTCATCCGCGATTGGTTGTTTTGTACTTTTCCCCTTTACTGTCGTAAGTGACCCATTCTCCGACCGGATCTCCTTTTTTAAAATACCCTGACCGTTTAATTGTGCCATCAGTACGGTACCACTCCCAATAACCTTCCGGCTTTTCTCCTATCATCTTTCCTTTTGACCAAACCGTTTTCCCGTTGGCATGATATTTTAAAGTATAGCCATCAATCACTTCCTGTTTTTTATCCTTAACCTCGTTGCATTTTTCGTCTTCCATTTAGCACCTCCTGCCGGATATTATGTATCAGCTAACTCATCATTAAGAGCCGAGATATAACGATCTGCCGAATTTAGGACCTTTTGTCTTGCTTCCGCTTCCATGACCCGCTGGAAAGCATCATATAGTTGTCCGAAAGAGAGCTGCTCCACCTGGTTGGCCATTCTTCCCACGACCTTTGCAGAAAGCGGAATGAAATTAGGATAGCTGTACATGAAAGTGGCCCAGTTCCGATCTGCAGCTACCCGAATAACGTCACCAGTAAACAGCTTGCCGCCGTCCTTATTCCAATGGGCAATTGCCGCACCTTTAAAATGGCCGCCTATCCGGTGAAGTGTAACTGTTGGATGAAGCGCCAGAGAATCTCCCTGCCAGTAGCGGATCCGCTCACTTTCCCTCGTGACAAACTGGCGGTCATCTTCATGAATATAAATAAGGGCATCAAATGTCTCAGCCCACTCGACTTGGGAAGAATAATAATGCGGATGCGACAACGCGATCGCATCTATGCCCCCATTATCCTTAATTTGGCGGATGGTTTCCTCGTCCAAATAAGTAATGCAGTCCCAGAGAAGATTTAATCCTTTATTTTGAATCAAATAAGCGGACTGCCCAATCGCATACTTCGGCTTGGTTTGGATCATTAACAAATTGTCGGTGATCTCTGAAATTTCATTTTGATAGGAGCCGCTTGCCTGCATTTCTTCTAATGTTGTCCAGGTTTGTCCAGATGGATTGACGTATTGCCTTTCTTCATTGCAGATGATGCATTCATCGGGAGGCGTTTCTGAATTGCTGTATTGCACACCACATGTTTCACAAATAAATTTAGGCATGAATTTCTTCCTTTCTTTCATTAGATGCGAACGCTTTATTGTTAATTCAAGTATAGAATTATTTTACAATTCCGTCATCATCCATTAGTCCAGTTATGAACACAGAAAAGCCAATGAAGAAAAATTCTTCATCGGCTTTTAGGGCTGCAATCTTTTTATTTTCTTTGAAGTTCTTCCACACGTTTCATAATAATCGGAATGAGCGGATCATCCGCTTCCAATTCTGCCACTTCTTGAAGTGTTTTTTCAAATCCCTGCGCTGCAATCATTTCCTGCAATTGTTTGGCTTCAGGATCTTCGTCATTTACATAAAGCAAGACAGCCGCAATGACGGTGGCTAAATGGACGGGCTCTTTCCCCGTCAATTGCCAGTAAAGACTTGCCGGGCGAATCAACCGGTCATTTTTGCCTAATTTACGCAACGGGCCTCTTCCGACACGCGTCACATGGTCCGAGATATTAGGATTCTGGAAGCGGCCAATGATTTTTTGGATGTACGCTTCGTGTTCTGCCCGGTCAAAGCCATGCTCTTGAATGATCACTTCACCGGTTTCACCTAAAGCTCCTCCAAGAAGCTCTTCAATCTCTTCGTCCTGCATCGCATCGAAAATCGTCTGGAACCCTTTATAGCGGCCAAAATACGCGGGAACCGTATGGCCGGTATTGACAGTGAACAATTTCCGTTCAATGAACGGGCTTAAATCGTCCACATACGTGATGCCTTCTACAGCAGGAACTTCACCTTTTAATGCCGGTTTTTCAACTACCCATTCGTAGTACGGTTCAACTGCGACAGCTAACACATCATCGCTTGTCTGATCCGGGACGATCCGGTCGACCGCTGCATTCGGAAAACCAATCAGCCGGTCCGCTGTTTCTTTTTCCTGTTCGGATAAATGCGTATAAACATGTTCTTTCAACAAGGAACTGGCATTGATCATGTTTTCGCACGCAATGATATTCAGCGGCTGAGGATTTTTCTCAAACCGCGTTCTCAGTCCTTCTGCCATAAGACTTGAAATCATCGGCAATACTTTCGGGCCGACAGCCGCGGTCACTAAGTCAGACTGGACGATGGCATCTACGCCTTCTGCTGGGTTGCTCAGTGTATTGATGCCGCGAACCTTTTCAACGTGAATAGTTTGCTGTTCAGAACCCATTAATGTCACGTCATAGCTATTTCGCACATTCAAGGCATCAACAACCGTTCCATTGACATCCAAAAAAACCGTTTCGTAATTTGATTCAAATAATAAGGCGCCGATAAACCCTCTTCCGATATTGCCGGCGCCAAAGTGAACAGCTTTCATTCAGCTCACCTCGCTGAATAGGTCCAGAATTTCTTCTTCAGTCGTCGCATTCAAAATTTTATCGATATTTTCTTCTTCTGAACAAACAATCGCGATATTTGAAAGGATTTCCAGATGTTCATTTCCTTTTCCGGCAATGCCGATCAAGATTTTGGCAATATTGCCTCCGCCAAAATCGATGCCATCCGGAACAGTCACGACCGAAATTCCGGTTTCAAGTACATTTTTTTTCGCATCTTCTGTGCCATGGGGGATAGCGAGTGAATTCCCCATAAATGTGGAGGTCAGCTCTTCCCGCTCCAACATTTTTTCGATATAAGCTTCATCTACATATCCACCATCGACCAGAATGCTTCCAGTATAGCGGATAGCCTCTTCTTTTCCGGATAATGAAACATTTAATTTGATATTATCTCTGCTCAATACTTCTTTTGCCATTCGTTCAACCACTCCTTTAAAGATGTATTAGCCTCACTTGTCAGTTTTCAAACGTTGGGCTAATTTATCGTATTCCGGGCTGTTCATGAAATTCTCGACTGAAATATGTTCAGCTCCAGGCAGTTTCGCTTTCGCTCGATCCGTTAAATCTTTGTGCGTCACCACGATATCTGCATCATCCGGCAGCTGATTGATCGCTGTATTGGTAACCGGAATGTCAATATTTTCTTTCTTGAACTTATTGCGGAGTAATGAAGCCCCCATAGCGCTCGATCCCATACCCGCATCACAAGCAAATACCACTTTGTGGACATTTTCCGGTGCAAGCATCGTTGAATCGACAGGCTGCGTATTATCCGTTTCTACTCGTTCCCCTGCTGCCGCACCCACAGCTGCTTGTGCAGGTTTCGGAGTCAAATAACCCGTTGCATCACTTTTCTTGCCTTTCATTTCTTCCATTTTGCCAGCTGCTGCAGCTAAATCTTCATCTTCCACTTTGCTTGTTTTCAAGATAACGGAAGCAATTGCGAAAGAAACGGCGGCAGCGACAACAACGCCTGAGATAACGCCAAGATAATTTCCTTGAGGCGTCAATGCCAGCAAGGCGAAGATACTGCCTGGCGACGGCGTCGCTGGAAGGCCTGCATCAAATAGTGTAAACATGAACACACCGCTCATGCCTCCACCAATAGCCGCTAACAGCAGCATCGGTTTCATCAAAATATATGGGAAGTAAATTTCATGGATACCACCGAGAAATTGGATGATTGCTGCACCAGGAGCCGAAGCTTTTGATACCCCTTTGCCGAAAATACTGAAAGCCAAGAGAATTCCAAGACCTGGCCCCGGGTTTGTTTCAAGCAAGAATAGAATTGATTTTCCTGCTTCTGCCGCTTGGTCGACGCCAAGCGGGCTCAAGATTCCGTGGTTGATCGCATTGTTTAGGAAGAGAACTTTTGCAGGCTCGATAATAATGCTTGCGAGCGGCAACAAGCCCATATCTACAATCACTTCAACCCCATCAGCCAGGATATTAGTCAAAGAACTAACGACCGGCCCGATGATGTAAACGGAAAAGCCGGCGAGAATTGCCCCTAAGATACCAGCAGAAAAGTTATTGTAAAGCATTTCGAAACCGGTTCTGATTTTTGCCAAAAACAAGTTATCAATCACTTTCATTAGATAACCCGCAAGCGGCCCCATAATCATGGCCCCTAAGAACATCGGAACATCGGCGCCTACAATGACCCCTAATGTGGCCGTTGCACCAACTACGCCGCCTCTAAAATCATAGACTAATCGTCCACCGGTAAAACCGATTAATAATGGAAGCAAGTACTTGATCATTGGATCGACAAGACTTGCCAGCGTTTCATTCGGAATCCAGCCATCCGGTATGAACAAAGCTGTAATAATCCCCCAAGCAATGAATGCTCCGATATTCGGCATAATCATACCGCTTAAATAGCTCCCAAAACGCTGAACTTTTGCACGAACATTTGTCTCCGCCATTTAAATCCCCCTTTTTCATATTTAGTTGAATGAAGGTATTGCTTTCATCTTACATAACCACCAAGCCCTTTCTTTTTAGAAATTTTGTCCAATATTAAGTTTGTACCCTACTTAAACCATTACTTAATCCCCAAATTAAAAATTAGCCGAATTTAAAGATCAAGCATTTGGATAGCTGAACACAAAAATCGCTTAATTTTAATGTAGCATAATCTTTTGTTGAGAAGGTTAAAAAATTCATAATAATCTAATTAATAAGATTTAAACCTTTGTTTAAAATTGAATAAAATAAGAAAATATTTTTATTATGTCATCTAAAGTTATTATGCATAAAGATGCACATTCTTCATAAACCGCTTTTAGCTCACTCCGACAATCAAAAATCTTCGCTGCAAATCGAATTCAGATGATAAACGATAATCCGCTTCAATTTGTGCGTTTCCATCAAATGCGGCCTGATCATCCCATCGAGCGCCAATCCATCCAGTAAGGAATACATCCTTTCTGTCTCCAGATGAAGATCCGCCTCCTTCTTTAATAAATTGAGCAAGACGAGATAAGACATCACTTCTTTGATCGCAAGGTAGACACTGTCTCTCTCAGCATCAAACACCTCCCCTTTATGGCGGGCATGGATTTTAAACACCAATCTTACTTCGGCTTCCAGTTTTGTTTCTCCTGTCGCTGGCATTAAATCCAATAGAACTTGGACAATTTTTTCTTTCGGCGGCATGTCCAATTTAAAAACTCTCGTCATCCTTTCAGCTGTTTTTTGGTAGACCAAGTCTCTGGAAAAACCTAATAATTCACTCTGCGAAGCGAAATAATAGCGTAGTGAACCTAAAGATAATCCAGCTTCCTTCGCAATATTCCTTACTGACGCCCCTTCCATTCCCTGCTCTAAAATTACTTTCCATGCGGCTTCAGCAATCATTTCTTTACGTTTAGTATGTTCAATAAGTTTTGGCATAAACCTATTTTATCAGAATACTATTAATATTCAATATTTTAATACAACTGTATTAATTAAAAATATGCATAATCTTTTATTTAGTACGGATGTATTAACAAAAATATGATAAATTTATCGCAATGTGGATAACTCTCTTAAGCTGTGGGTTACTGTAAATTCATACTCAAAACCGTCTGCAATGCATAAAAAAAATGCCTACCCCCGCTTTAGCGAAGACTAGACATTCCTATCCATAAACAAACTCACATTTTAAGCATCCGATACATGAAGAAAAACGTACTTCCGAAAATGACTACAAGGAATATCGGTAAAAATGCAGCACCCAATCCTTCTACTGCTCCTTTAGCAATTTGGATGGTCTGATAAGTAATGAAACTGAAGAATAAAATGATTTCATTTTTTAGCACATTCATCATTAAGCGTGCATTTTTATATTGCACTTCGATATTGTCTTCCCGTAAATTGAGGTAATTGAACGTGTGCGGATATTTTGAAACAGCTGTCATCAAAAGCCATAAGCCACCTCCAACTAACGGCAATATCCATAATTCCATCTTGCTTCCCCAACGGTCCGCTTCACCGCTCCCATTAAAATGTCCAGGCACCTCATCCGGCAGACTTCCGAATACAGAAACCAAATAAATGATTGAAAGTAAAAAGACGGTAATGCCTATTGCATCAAATGTTTGTTCAAACCGCGTTTTAGGAAGATCAATTTTAGGTTGTTTCATTTGAAAGTCCCCTCCCCTCTTCTTTCTTTTTACGAAATTTTTTTGAAATGGTTTCATTAAATGCAAAAAGCCGATTTGCGAATAACGCAAATCGGCCGTATATATTCATATTCTATTTTTACGGCTGCTGTCTTGGACGAATCAAAATTTCATTGACATCAACATTCGCCGGCTGCTGGACAGCATAGCCAATTGCCCGTGCAATGTCTTCCGGCTGAAGGAATTCCATTTCCGGTCCATCTTTGAAGCTATCCAATACATCGTCATCGGTAATCGTATTGACCAATTCCGTTGCCACTGCACCTGGTGAGACAATCGTCACCCGGATATCCATGGAAGGATCGATTTCCTGGCGCAACCCTTCGGAAATTGCCCGTACTGCAAATTTCGTTCCGCTATAGACTGCACTTCCTGGTGTAACCGAATGCCCGGCTACAGAGGAAATATTGATGATATGCCCTTCTTTTTGGCTTTCCATATGCGGAAGGACAGCCGCAATTCCATAGAGGACGCCTTTGATGTTCACATCCACCATCCGGTCCCATTCGTCCAATTTTAATTTATTCATGAACGAAAGCGGCATTAAGCCCGCATTATTTAATAGCACATCAATGCGTCCGAAGCGTTCGATGGCCGCATCCGCCAAAGCTTTCATCTGTTCAGCTGAAGTTACATCCGTCACTACGTATTCCGCAGTGCCTCCAGCCTCTTCAATTGCCTGTTTTAATTCCACAAGACGGTCTTCGCGTCTTGCGGCCAGCATGACCGAGTAACCTTGCCCTGCTAACTCTTTTGCGGCAGCCTGTCCAATTCCGCTGCTAGCTCCCGTAATGATCGCTGATTTCGTTGCCATATGTAATCATCTCCATTTCAAAATTACTACCACGTTTATTATGTACCCGTTCTTTGGACTTTGACACTTAAAGAATTACCCTTCATGTACCGGCTTAATTCTTTAATTTATTAAATTGCTTAAAGAGGAAGCTTTTTCGATATGCATTTCTTCTCCAATTGTTTTTAAGATGATATCAAAGCTTTGGCTAGAAGGATGCATAAAAATTTCGTATTGAATTCGCCGCTCTACATGCGACTGACGCAAATATTCAAGTTCTGCTCCTCTTTCTAAGACATCTCGGCCTGCTCTTCTTTCAAACTCTGTTTGGCCATCCGTGTAAAGATAAATTTTTAAATCAAATAAGGCCGGATTTAAAAAAGCGACGCTCATCCCTTCAACAATCGACAGTTTTTTATCCGCCGAAAGGAGTTCACTCTCCATATAATGAGTATCAATCGTTCTTACACTCAACCCGTCCCGAATCATTCGGACGTCTCGCTCCAAAGATGGAAGGTGATGGGCGCCTGGGTGGCAGGCAGTCATTTTAAACCGATGAAGTTGATTTTCGTATGTGTATTCGAGCACCGTATTTTTACGGACACTCGAATTGATGATATAAGGATCCGTGTTCAGGTAATTCGTTTTGTTTCGGCCGATCCTATCTATCAGTTTATTGGCAAATACGGTTTTCCCGGCTGCTCCGTGTCCTGAGATGCCAATCAGGAGTTTCTTCTCTGAATGGCCAATCCGTTCGGCTAACTCTTGAATAAATCCGTCCATTGCTCGCCTGCTTTCTATTGTCAATTTCCGAGTTCCTCTGCCAGTCCTACTAAAATCCCTTCAGGACCCCGAATGTAGCAAAGACGGTACGATTCTTCGTATTGAACCACTTCACCTACAAGCTGTGCTCCTTTTTCGGTCACCCGTAAAACCAGTTCGTCCAGCTCTTTAACCGTAAACATGACGCGCAAATAGCCGAGTGAATTCACAGGTGCCGTCCGGTGATCAGCAATCACTCCAGGACTGATAAATCGCGAAAGCTCGAGCCGGCTATGGCCATCAGGTGTTGCCATCATCGCAATTTCGACAACTTGTGAACCCAGTCCAGTGACACGGCCTGCCCACTCCCCTTCAACATACATTCGCCCTTCCAGTTTCAAACCGATTTCCTCAAAAAACGATATGGCATCATCTAAAGATTCGACAACAATGCCGACATTGTCCATCCGAAGCAATCTATTCGTTTCCATGGATGCAACTCCTTTAATGGATCGATTTAGTAGGTGGATATATTAGATACCCGTAGTCATTTTTTCGATTTGCCATTCCTTTTTAAACTTCTTGTATTGCCATACTTCAAGTACAAAGAAGCCGATCAAGGCACCGCCTGGGGCTGAGTAAGTTACAGGACCACCGATTAAAATAACACTTGATGCATATCCCACCAACATGGTCAGCAGGAAAAGAATGATGTTCGATCTTTCTTGATTGATAAATGCTGCCTTCAAATTCGTTTCCACCTCGTATGTCTTCTATTGAAAATCTCGCATATCTTGATAACGCCTCAGTGAAGAGGCTTAATAATTTTCAGCAATTTTCTTTAACTCATTTGCACGGTCGATTATAAAGCGTTTCATATACCTTTGCAGAAACACTTTATCTGCCAAGATTCCCAGAAACCCAAGCGGAGAGCGGTAGACAAAGCGGTCTTTCATAATGGTGCCATCTTCTTTTTTGATAAATTCATGTGTATGTGTAAATGAGTGAAATGCACCGTTGACCATAACATCTGTAAATCGGTAAGGCCTTTCCATTTCAACTATTTTAGCTGTAAGCTTTTGCTTGATTCCAAGATGAACCGCTTCCCAAGTGACCTGGTCGCCTTCTTCCATTAGTCCTGATGTAACTCCAGCAACTGCTCGCTCTTTTGTTTTAGCGGTCGTTTTCGTGTGGATCTCCACATCCCGAGTAAGATCAAAACAAACCTCGATTGGCGCATTAATATAAACTTCATAACTAATAACGGGCATAAAAGTTCCCTTCTTCTACGGATTTCGACTTTATAAAATTTCAATTTGCATCTAAGGAAATTTCCAAGTCAACGGCGATACCCTACCTCACTCACGGTGCTCAGTGACAATGATTCCTTCCATATTATCGCCTGAAATTTCATAGGAGCTATCCTTTTGTATCCGAATATTCTCTGTTCCTAAAACCGGATAGTAGCTGATGAGATAGTTTTTATCGTTTGCTTTCACAGAAATGCGCTTCTCGTTTTTTAAATAAGCAAGGTATTCTTCTAGAACGAAATTCTTTTCTTTCATAATAACACTATGGGGCAATCCAACGTAACGGATGTGCCAAGGCTCATATTCGATTCCGGTTATATGCGTTTTGTCTTTAGGGTATCGCAAGATGAATCCGTATTTCCAAGAGTTTTCTTCAATCCATTTTCCTTCAGACGCTTTCTCCATCTTCATTTCGGTGCTTCCAATATCGAGCGAGAGCCCAAGATGGTGTTCGCTATGGCCTGCAGGCAACGCAAAGGAAGAGCCCATTTCCTGATACAAGGACTCTTGTTGTTCAAAACTCCGGTAACCGCTCGTTATAATGAAATTTGAAACTCCATCTGCTTGAGCATCTGCCATCATGTTGGAAAATTTCTCTGTAATATCTTTAGACAAGAAGAGCTGATTTTCATAGAGCGAAAAACCTTCGATAAGTTCTGGGTGCGACGGAAGGTCAACCAAATCTTTTTTGATTCCATGCTTTTCAGCTGTATTCTCACGGTTTACCAAAAGTAAATCGCCTTCATAAAGTTGGTGTTCTCCTACTTGCACTTCTTCTAGTTCTTTGGAATTCTTAACCTGCTCATAAGAGCTGAGCTGACTTTTTAACTCGATGTCCAAACTGGGTGAGTAAACTTGTCCGCCGATGAAAAAAATAATGATGATAAATAATAAAAATCCCCATTTCTTCATATCTCAGTCTCCTTCTATTCTTCTTATGAAAAGGATATCGAAAAGATATGAAGGAAATGCAAGGGTAAATCTTAACATTCTCTTAAGTTCACTCTACATGAACTGAAGAAAAATTCGGCTGCTCTTAACTTATTTGCTTCTATTAAAAGTATGGAACGAACAAGATTTAATGTGATCATCCACCATGCCAATCGCCTGCAAAAATGAATAGGTTGTTACTGGGCCTACAAACTTGAACCCTCGTTTTTTCAGTTCTTTGCTGATTTGGATGGATAAAGGAGATTCGGCAGGCATCTGTGTGTCGTTCTCCCATTCATTGACTACTGGCTCAAAATCAACGAATTTCCACAAGAAGTCAGCCAAACTTCCAAATTCATTTTGGATTTCTAAAGCTGCTTTCGCATTGGTGCGAACCGATTGAAGCTTTGTTAAGTGCTTGATAACATTATGATTTTCTTTTATATTTTCCAAATCCGCATCGCTTAATCCAGCACAATAGCCGATGTCGAAATGATGAAAAGCAGCCTGGTAAGCTTCTCTTTTTCTTAAAACGATACTCCACGATAAGCCCGCCTGCGCTCCTTCTAACGTCAGCATTTCAAAAATATAGCGGTCATCTCGGCTCGGTCGGCACCATTCTCTATCGTGGTATGCTTGCATAAGTTCACTTGACTGTGGCCACAGGCATTGTTTCATAAAGCACCTTCCCCTTCCGTAATATATAAAGAGCTTACAAGTACGCTCAATCCCTTGAAAGCGTAATTCGATTTCGCCCTTCAGCTTTTGACCGGTAGAGCGCTTTATCAGCCAAACTAAAAAGCTTTTCCAAGGAGCTGGTTTGTGCAGGGAACTCTGCTATCCCGATAGAAACCGTAACTGCTTGGTGCGGAATCAAACGGGTTCTCTCTATTTTTAGCCGGATTTTTTCGGCTGTTTGATAAGCAGACGGACCGGTTTGTTCCGGAAGCAACAAGACAAATTCTTCGCCGCCATATCGGAAACAATGATCTTTATCCCCTAGCATAGCTTGGACGGTTTCAGCTAGTTTCTTTAAAGTTTCATCCCCGGTCTGATGTCCGAATGCATCATTGATGGATTTAAAATGATCAATATCTAGGACGAGCATCGAAAATTGCTGTTTGTCGCTTGCCCACTCGGCTAATACTTCTTCAAGTTTACGACGATTTGGAAGGCCTGTTAATGAGTCTGTAACAGCGGACTCTGTAAGTTGTTGATTATTGCGCTCGATAATCTCAAAGGCCATGACAGCGCTCTTAGTTAATAGGTCGGCTTCCCGGTTCCAATGGGGCTTCATCAAGCTTTCTTTTAAAGGTTGGGCGACTTTTTTGCCCTCCGCTAATCTGTTGACCAAGTTCCCTAGCTGGATGAAAGGAGCTGCTAATTTACGCGCAATATAAATAGAAAATAGAAGCAGGATTAAAAATGGAATTAATACAAACTTCAGCGTTTGCCGCAATTGTTCAAGCAGTAAGTCCTGAACAAATGAATAAGGAGTTTGCTGCACAATCCCCCATTTTGCTTCGGATACATAGCTGTATGCTGCAAGCATTTTTAATCCACTCGTGTTCGTAATTAACTCCATGCCATTATTGCCTAGCGTCAGTTGGCGAACTACCGGATTTTCATAAACACCTTTCCCAATCTGATTGGTGTCCGGATGAAACAGCAGCGTCCCTTTCGGACCAACTACAAAGTAATACGAACCATTCTCTTCAACTGCATCATTCCCAAGAAGCTGATTTAGGACGTTCTGTTCTTGCAGAAAAATGGTACCGCCAATCACGCCTTTATAAGTTCCATCTTTCGCATAGATAGGGTGGCTCATTAGAACGATTAAACGATCGGATAATCCTGTATAAGGAAGACTCAAACCAGGTTTCTGGGCATCCAATGCTTCTTTTGCAACACCGTCTTCTATTTTTTTCCCTTTTAACCCAATACTGCCCGGGCTGATCGCGCGGATGGTGCCCGTTTCATCAATCCAAGAGAGCGAATTGAAATAGCCGCTGCTTACATGCAGTAGGTCTAATTGCGTTTGAAGTTCCGGTTCACTGATCCCCTCAGGATCCTCTAAAAATTTCGCAGTGGTTTCTAAGTTTTTATTCATTGAAAGAAATAAAGAGTCAGCTGAATGACTCATCTTTTCTGCCTTTGAATAGTTGAGGGCTAAATAAGTTTCCGTCAAAGATTGCTTGTTCGATTGATAATACGAGACTGTCAAAATTAACAATGTCAAAATGACGGAAGCGGAGACAAGAGAAGTCAACACTACCGCAAGGTTCACTTTCCGTCTCTTTCCTAACTTCTTCACGCAAATGCCTCCTTTCAAAAAAATAATCGGCATTTCTTCTATTATATAAGGTTCTGAAATAAATTGCGTAGTAAAATGGAAAATAATAGATGATTTTGGCACTCCAGTGCTAGTACGAAAAAGAATGTTGTGAGAACGCTCTTTTCTACCGTATCTTGTACTTATCCTGCAAAGGTATTAAAAAAGGTCATATAATTCAGAAGAAAAAATGTACGTTCGTAAACCGCTTGTTCGTAAAGGCGCTTGTATCAATATAACTTGTTTTGCCATTAACTTGAGTCTTTTTCACCTTTCCCTTTAATTCTGTCCTTCAAATATACTAAGCGAGACATAAGATAGCTAGCAATTTAAGGGAATCTTTTCATTGGCTTTTCTAAGTTTAAACGAGCACTTTCACTATATTCACCGATGAAAATCCCTAAAAGCAGGAATTATCGTTATTTTCGAGAAGTTAACTATATAAGTTGCAGCATATTAAGCGAAAAGGAAGAGTAGCCATGACTCCATCCCAACCGATTGAACAGCTTCAAGCAAAAGAAATTAGATCCCGTCTGAAAGCAGATTGTTCTCAATGTTTTGGACTGTGCTGCACGGCTCTTAACCTGATTGCTTCAAACGATTTTGCCATTAATAAGCCTGCAGGAATGCCTTGCCCGAATTTACAAAAGGACTTTCGTTGTCAAATTCACAGCGAACTGCGCGAAAAAGGATTTAAAGGGTGTACGGTTTTTGATTGCTTGGGCGCCGGCCAAATGATTGCACAGTCCACTTTCGGCGGAAACAGCTGGCAGACCCATCCTGAGTACGCCGAAAAAATGTTCCAGGCTTTTCCGGTCATGGAACAATTATTTGAAATGATTGCCTTTATCGCTGAAGCATTATCTTATAAAAGCAGCGCTGTGCTGCAGCAGGAACTCACAAATCAATTGGATTTACTGCAAAGATTGACGAAGCTGAGTGCAGATGAATTGCTGGACTTGGATTTGGTTGCTTATCGCCATCCGGTCAAAGAGTTATTAATGAAAGCCAGCAAAGAAATTCGAAGCAAAACCGGCGGTGGGAAACGGAAACTGGAACAACCAGGCGTTGATTGGATGGGCAAAAGATTAGTGGGCAAGGATTTGAGGGGAACGAATTTTAGAGGGGCTTATTTGATTGCAGCCGACTTGGGAAAATCGGATTTGCGCGCAGTCGATTTCATCGGGGCAGATTTACGGGACGCTAATCTAAATGGAGCGAACCTATCAACCAGCCTGTTCTTGACTCAGATGCAAATTAACTCAGCAAAAGGCAATCAAGAAACGCAATTGCCTGATCATTTGGATCGTCCGTCGCACTGGAAAGACTAGCGATTAAATAAATTCTCGGTAAATAGTTAAAAGGAAGATCACTGCTTTCAAAAGCTAGATGATCCTCCTTTTTATATTCAGCTAATGTTTCCTTCACACCATTAAACGACTATAAAGTGCGTGTTTTTCCGTTGTCAGTCAGTTTAAATTGGATGTTAAATGACCCGCCTCCCTCAATGTGATTGGAAACTCCTGATAAATCGAGGAGTTCGTCCATATGAATCGGCTTTTTTTCATTCGCTTTCATCGTAATCTTATACGGTCCAGCTAAATTCATAAGCGATTCCATTCGCACGTCATCCTCCATAAAACCTGAATCGATAAATTCTAATTCAAAGGATACGTCTTCATTGCTTCGATTGTGCAATACCAAATCGCATTGACCCATCATTTTTTGGTCGATCACCTCAAAATTGCAATGGCCGTTGTTATCGTATGAGACAGCTGTAATGCCACTTGCAAAGGTTTCTTGATATGCCGCAATTAAAAGATTCGGCAAAATTGTATAAAGGATCATAACAATTAGGATGGTTCTTCCTTGGTATTTACCCAAGCTGATGAAAAGTAAAATCAAAGCGAGGATAAAGAGAATCGACCCCACAATTCCAAGCGGGATATATCCATCTTGATTTTGAATCGGAAAGGACATAAACATAAATTTCGGTTCTCGCATCACGTTATTCGGAAAAGGAAAAAACAAATACATACAGATTCCAAGGATCACAAAAGAACTAAAGAATGCAACTTTGTTTTTAATCCATTCAACTCTTTCTTCCATGCGAGCACCTCTTCCTTTTCTAATTATACGGATATCTTGCAGCAAAGTTTCGCAGAGAGGCGGAAAGTCATCTTGGATAGAAATAATTGTCCAAAATGTAAATTGGCAAATGGGTTTAAGTTTGGAGCTGAAATTTTTTCCATCCTATTCAAGTTTCTGAAATAAGATTATAACTATTTATTTGAAGCGGTTTGTGAAACGGCGAATCTTTACTTCTTATAAAATACACCGCTTAATGAGTAAAGTTTACTTTAGTTAAACGGAGGTATTAAGTACGTATACTACGAGTGACGATACGAGAGAGGATGAGCGCATTGAAAACGAAGAAATTAGGCCAAAGCGATTTAGAAGTATCAGCGATTGGATTGGGGTTGATGGGCATGTCCCCGATTTACGGACAAGTGAATGACGAAGAATCGATAAAGACCATCCACCGTGCTTTGGAATTAGGGGTTACGCTGCTTGATACAGCGGATGTCTATGGCAATGGACATAATGAAGAGTTGTTGGCCAAAGCTTTAAAAGGCCGCCGCAATCAAGCGATTATCGCCAGCAAGTTTGCATTCGGACCCAATTTTCAAGGCATCAATGGCCATCCGGATTATGTCAAGGAATCCATTGATAAAAGCTTAAAACGGCTAGACCTCGATTATCTCGACTTGTATTATCAACACCGGGTAGATCCTGATGTTCCTATCGAAGAAACTGTAGGGGCGATGGCGGATTTGGTACAGGCCGGAAAAGTGCGGGCGATCGGTTTGTCAGAAGCATCTCCTGACCAAATTCGCCGGGCCCATGCGACGCACCCGATTACCGCTTTGCAAACTGAATATTCGCTTTGGAGCCGGGACGTTGAAGCGGAGGTTTTGCCGATGGTAAACGAACTCGGAATTAGTTTTGTAGCATACAGCCCGTTAAGCCGAGGATTTTTATCCGGAGAACTGCGCAAATTTGAAGATCTGGATGAAAATGATGGGCGCAGAAATCTCCCCCGTTTCCAGCCGGAAAACTTTGATAAAAATGTAGAGTTAGTGGATAAAGTTAAAGAGATGGCTTCGGAAAAGAATTGTACGCCTTCCCAACTGGCCATTGCTTGGACGATTGCCAATGGAGCTATACCGATTCCCGGAACGAAGCGCATCAAATACTTGGAAGAAAATATTGCCTCTCTCCAAGTTGAATTGACAGATGAAGATTTACAGCGCATTGATGCACTTATGCCAAAGAACGCAGCGCTTGGAAGCCGCTATTAATCAATAAAAAAATAAAAAACTTAATCTATTACTAAGAGCCCTCGAAGGAAAAGAAGATGATATGCTCTATAAAAAGTCTGGATTGGAGAGATTCAGAAGTACAGGAGCGAAATTTCTAAAAAACAGGACGGATTTCATTTTACTGAAATCCGTCCTGTTTTTTTAAAAATATCCTATTGGCTGACTAATTTACTTATTTATTTTCTATTTTCTTATCCAAATTACGATCTATATACTCTTTTCCCCATTCATACATCGAGTCAAGTATAGGGATAAGGGTTCTTCCTTGTTCAGTAAGAGAATATTCCACTTTAGGCGGAACCACAGGATAAACTTCCCGGTGGACAATCAAGTGATCTTCAAGTTCACGCAACTGATTAACAAGCATGCGTTGTGTGATCCCGGGCATAAGATTTTTTAATTCCCCAAAACGCTTAGTTCCTTCTTTACCTAAATGCCATAGCACTAACATTTTCCACTTTCCTCCAATAATCGAAAGCGTCAGCTCTTTTTCACAATTAAAAACTTTCTCTCCTAAATTGGGCATGCGCTTTCTTCCTTCCTTGCTAGTTCCTCATCATATACTTTTTGCTGGTACTAGATGAAAAAGCACGTACTGTAAATAATGCAGCTTATCAATTGTACTTGAAATAATAGGGTTAGTAAATTTTCCTGCAACGGAATAATCATTTTGCTTTTCTACTTACATGACTCTAATTAAACTGGCATTTTTCCTTCTTTGTCCCTCTTAACACGCGCTGGCTCTAGAATGAATCTTTCTAACACATGAAGAACCCCTTCCTCATTGTTCGTAAAGGTAGTGTAATCAGCTTTTTCTTTCACTTCCTTTACGGCATTCCCCATCGCTATTCCTAGACCAGCCGCATCAATGAGTTCGAGGTCATTGTAGTTGTCGCCAATGCCTATTATCTCTGAAGGATCTATATCCAGTTGTTTTGCTAAGTGTAGTAGGGCACTGCCTTTGTTAGCCTCTGGGTGGGTGACTTCCAGGTAGTTTTTCTTTGATTTTGCGATGTGGGCATACTTGCCGTATAAAGTCTGCAATTCTTGCTGCAGCTGATCGAGGACGTCGGATTCTTCGATAAACAGTAATTTTGTAATCCCTTTAGACGATAATTTCTTAAGATCCGGTTCAATCGTATAAGGAACTTTAACTGCTTGAGAATAAGCGATTAGCTTTTCATTTTCTTCGGCACTAAAGAGAATGTCATCTTGATATACTTGTAGATGCATTTTTTTCTCAAGAGCAATTTCGATTAGCTTTTGTGTAACCTCAGGAGGAACAGTGCGCTCATACATTACTTCTCTTCCGTTTACATCCTTGATTAGTGCACCCTGATACGTAATGAGCGGTACATTTATATTCAATTGCCGGGCAATGAGACTCGCTGAAGCAAACATGCGCCCCGTAGCAATTGTCACGACTATTCCCTCCGCAACCACTTTTTGAATGGCAGCCACTGTATCTTGTGGAATCACTAAGTCATCTGTGAGCAGTGTTCCATCAAGATCGATCGCAATCAATTTATACATAGACTCTCTCTCCCTGCAATTATGTTTTATCCTTCATGGCAACAGAAATGCTCTTTCATCATTTTGCTGCCCTTCGGCTAAAGAAAACAAGCCCGAGTCTGCATAAATCTCAGACTCGGGTTTGTTCGTCGAACTATTCCAAATTGGCATGCCTGCCATACATGACATCAGCTTTGAGCCCTTTTTTATCCATGAATCTCAAAATCAATGCATCGTAAAACAAGAGAAGCGATTGTTCAAATAATGAGCCCATCGGTTGAATCGATTTACCCGTGGCGCCTTCCCCTTTTGCTTGTGCAGGAATTTCAATTCGAATATCCGCAAGTTTCCCTATTGTGGAATCTGGATGGATGGTAACAGCCACTATAGTCGCGCCGATATCTTTTGCTTTCTTCGTCATGGCTGCGAGGCTTTGGGTCTCGCCAGAACCAGAACCAACGATAAAGAGATCATCCGGCTCCAAATTAGGTGTTACTGTTTCTCCAACGACATAGGCATCCAGGCCAGAGTGCATCATGCGCATTACAAATGCTTTAGCCATAAAGCCGGACCGGCCACCACCTGCAACAAAGATTTTTTTCGCATGCATGAGGCCATCCACTGCCTTTTCGGCTTCATCATCATCAATGAGCGAAGTGGTCCGCTTCAATTCAGTCAGGATTTCGTCGGTATAGGCTGTTATGTTCATGTTACGCCGTTACGCTTTCTTTCATCAGCTTTTGAATTTTTTCAGCTTCTGCACTCTTGTTTTCTTTGCTAGTGATTCCCCCACCGACAATAATCAAGTCAGGTTGTGCTTTAATCACTTCCGGCAATGTCTCGAGTTTGATGCCTCCAGCGATTGCTGTTTTAGCATTTTTCACTACGCTTTTGATGGTACGGAGATCTTCGAACGAATCTTTTCCTTCTGCTTGCAAATCGTAGCCTGTGTGGACACAGATATAATCCGCACCAAGTTGATCAAGTTCTGCTGCACGTGTTTTGATGTCTTTAACAGCAATCATGTCTACCAGGATTTTTTTCCCTTGTTTCTTCGCTTCTTCAACTGCGCCTTTGATGGACGAGTCTTCTGCTTGAGCAAGAATTGTAATAATGTCTGCCCCTGCTGCTGAAGCATTTGATACTTCATACGCTGCAGCATCCATAATTTTCACATCTGCAAGAACTTCTAAGTTAGGGAAAGCGGCTTTCATTTCTGCAACAGCTGCAAGCCCTTCTTTATTGATTACGGGCGTTCCAATTTCAACAATATCGATAAACGCTTCTACTTCTTTAACCACTTCGATTGCTTGTGGAATATTTACTAAATCTAATGCTAATTGTAATTTCATATATCTGTCTCCCCGTTTTTTGTATTTCGATGCAAACTTAGTGTATGTTACACAAGCATCCTTGTGAAGTACGCACTTTAACAACACATACTGACAAAAAGTATACTGTGAGGATAAATATAAGCTGAAGTTCTTATTTAATCTGCATGCGAAGAATAGGAAAAAAATTAGAAAGTATTTTCTTAATCGAAGAAGAGGCATATATGTATTTTCTAGCGGTTAAAAGCTTCCATTCTCTTTTTTACATCATTTTCTCTGACGTATGTTTATTTGCTGGTTTGGAGTTATGAAGCTTGATTGGTAAGTGGGATTCTTTATCATAATCCAGAGTTCAATCTAAAAAACTTGGATTCATGTGAACTTTTTGCATACCGATGCCATAACTTCAACCAAACTTTATGAGTCATTTTTTATGTCCACCGATCAATTGGGTTCGGGCAATTGCGGTACCAGCTTCGGTTTTTGAAACCGCCCGAAAAATAGCCGCATAGCCGTAGCGGTTCCGGATCTCGTCCATGGCCGCAGCCAATTTTCTACGTTCCCATTTCCGTTCTTCAAACAGGCTCAGCTGCACAGAAGATTCATCCTCCAACTTGCTGATGGATAAATGAACCTGGCGAACAGGCAGCTTCTGATGGAATTCATGAAATAAGTCCTGGCAGACCCGGTAAACCTTCATGGTGTCATTGGTCGCTTCATGGATTGTACGCGAACGCGAAAAGCCGCCGCCATAAGCGGATTTGCTGTAGCCGATTCCAAGCTGGATGGTGCGCCCCGCCATTCCTGCTTCCCGGGTCCGTTTGCACACATCCTCGCACATTTCCAAAATAACCGTAAGGATATCTTCCGTCTCAACATAATCCCGGTACAGGATCTGTCCTTTTCCGTAGCTGATCTGCCCCTCAACAAGCGGGGCGCCGAGTTCCGAAAAGTCGATGCCATTGGCATGCTGGTACAATTGGTGGCCCATGATGCCGAACTTGGCTTCTAATAATTTGAGATCTGTCTGAGCTAAATCACCGACCGAGAAAATGCCCATATGGTTAAGATTGGTTTCCATGCGGGAACCGATCCCCCACATTTTGCTGAGCGGCGTGACGGGCCATAATTTCTTCGGAACATCTTCCATTTCCCAGTGCACCACGCCCTTCTTTTTCGCCTCCAGGTCCAGGGCTAGTTTCGCCAGCAACATGTTCGGCCCGATGCCGATTGCGGAAGGCAATCCGAATTGCCGCTGAATGGCATCTTGGATATCCACCGCAATTTCCTCTGGGCTGTTCCACTGGCTCAAGATGCCCGTGAAGTCGATGAAACTTTCATCAACGCTGTAGACATGAATGTCCTCCTCCGCCACATAACGACCCAACAGCTCCGTAATTGCCATTGAGACTTTCAGGAAAAAATGCATTTTCGGTTCAATCAGTTGAATGCGCGGGTCGTCCGGTATTTCAAAAAGCCGGGTACCCGTCTTCACGCCAAATTCCGTTTTCATACGCGGCGAAGCTGCCAAAACCACACTGCCTTTTCGCTCCTGATTTCCCACCACCGCAATGCAGGCCTGCATCGGATCTTGCCCCATCTCGACAGCCAGGCAGCTCGCATAGAAGCTGCGCATATCGATGCAGGCAATCACCCGTTTTCTTCCTGAGTAACCTGTCATTTGATTCACCCCTAAAAGAACACTTGTTCCTATTCTATACCACAGATTTCAAGTGAACAATCCTTCTAGGCAAATAAATTTTTAGTGGATTGAGTGGGAATCGAATCATCGAGTGACCCTTTCTTTTTTATAAAAAACAAAACATCTCCAAAGCTGCTGAGGTTTTTAGCAGCTTTGGAGGTGTTGACTTACTCTAATTGAATATAATGCTTTCTTTACGACTTTTTCATTAAATAATAGAAAAAAGATTTAAGATTCATCAAGCTATACAAGTGAGCAGATCCTTCGTAATATAAAGGAAAAGCCAAAATGAAAAGGAGAATGTCTCATGTCTAAGACCGCTTTATTAATCATTGATGCTCAAAACGAAATGTTTGATCCCTCCAATCCAGTCTATCAAAGCGAAAAATTACTCGAGAATCTCCGATCACTCATTAAGAAAGCACGGTCAGCTAAGGTCCCTGTCATTTATGTGCAGCATAATGATGCCGGTCTTGTAAAAGGCACAGATTTTTGGCAAATCCATTCATCACTAACTCCAGATGAAGGAGATTCTGTAGTACAAAAATGGTCAGCGGATTCCTTCCAAGAAACCGAGCTATTGGAAACATTGAAAAATAAAGGCATTCAGCAGCTCGTGATTGGCGGAAATCAGACCGAACATTGCATAGCTGCGACGACTCGAAGTGCGAGCGACTTGGGATTTGATGTGATCCTGGCAAAAGATGCCCATGGCACTTGGGATTCTGACGATATGAGCGCCGAACAAATCATCAATCAACAAAATGGGTTATTGAGCCATATCGCCACATTGCAAGAGACAACCGATATCACGTTTACAGAATAACTGCACGTCAAGTCAAGTAAAGCCACCATTATTTTGAAGGAGGATTTTATTTGTTTAAATACGTAATTTTCGATGTGGATGGAACAATCTTGGATACGGAACGGGCCATTTTGAAATCGCTGGACCAAGTGCTGCGAGAAGAAGGCCGTGAGTATCCGTTAGAAGAATTACGGTTTGCGCTGGGCATTCCCGGAAAAGAAACCTTAAGAAAACTGAAGGTGGACGATATTGAGCGTGTCCATCCAAAATGGTCGCAAGCCGTATTGGAATTTTCACATGAAGTGGATGTCTTTGAAGATTTGCGAGAAGTCATTCAATCCCTTCCGGAAATTCCGGTCCGGACAGGAATTGTTACGTCGAAAACGAACAAGCAACTTGCGGATGAATTCGAACCGTTTGGGTTAAATTCTTATTTTGAACAGATTGTTTGCGCAGATGACACACAAAAACACAAACCGCATCCGGATCCGTTATTGCTTTGTTTAGCGAAATTGAACGCCCCTCCAAGCGAAGCCATTTACATTGGGGACTCGGTCTACGACATGCAATGCGCGAATCAGGCAGGCGTAAAATTTGCGCTTGCGTTATGGGGCGCAAAACAGCAAAAAGGATTTGAATCAGCTGACTACGTATTGGAAGAACCAAAAGATATTTTGCAGTTACTTAACGTGTGACTAGACAAAAAGGAGGAATAGAAGGATGTCGAGAATCGAAAATTCCAAATGGAAACTTAGCATAGCCGGTTTTACAGTATTTATTTTAGGGTCAATCTTCTACTTGCTAACAGGTCCTAATCTGCCAGGAATACTCGGTTTTTTAACTTCGGCCATCATTCTGTTCCTTCTGAATGCGGGTTATGTTTTTTATATGAAAATAAAATCGAGGAACAAAAAGAAAACGTAGACTGATCACTCGAGGTATGTTTTCCTGTTTTTTAATTTGATGTTGTTTAAGCATTCTACTATTTCATGAGCAATATAATGAGGTACAGCCCTCTTATATTTCCATTTTTTCTTTCCTCCTAGCATTTCCTCTTCTCCATTCTCCGACTGGCAAATACATATGTCTACACCAATGGTTGTTCCAGTTAAATAACAAGATTCAATAATTTCTTCATTATATTCATAAAATAGATGTAAGCCGAACTTGCACAAAAGGTAAATTTGCCCTTTGGGCAATTTCGTGTTATAACTTTAACGTATCTTGAATGAGGTGAAGAAATGGCAGAAAGCAATTTGCGCGATAAAAAGAAGATCGCGACGCGAAAAGCATTGGCCGAAGCTGCCTTTGCGCTCGCTGTCGAGCGCGGAGTGGATGGTTTCGTGGTGGAAGACATTGTAACGAAGGCCGGTTATTCACGGCGGACATTCGCCAATTACTTTTCATGCAAGGAAGAAGCGATTGCGAATTCCTTAGGTCTGGATGATTATTTCCAACCGGAGGATCAATTTGAATTTTCTCCGAAAGATCACACCCCTTTAGGTACCATTGAAATTTTCATCCGACGCAGTTTTACCATCAATAAACTGAAACGGCTGAACCAGCTTATTTCCCTTTCACGCATGCATCCAGCACTTCGGCTGTATGTAACCGGTGCCTTAAAGGAAATGCAGGATTTTGCAGCACGCGGCATCAGCGAAGAATACGGAAGTGATTATCCGGAGGAATATTACCCTATTCTGATAGGCGCTGTTTTTGGCGCACTCCTACCGGTTCTCGATGAAAGTTTCGATGTGAATTTGCCGGAAGATGAAGAGCAAAACGAAACAAGCAATGAGTTCAATCAGTATATGGATACTGTCTTCACTCATTTACGAAAAGGATTCAAATGAACGACTAAAACCAAGCAGAGAACGGAGTTTCACACATGTCGAGATTTTTTTACAGCATCGGAAAAACAGCATACAGCAAGCCCTGGCTTTTCATTGCCGGCTGGCTGCTTATTTTAGGTATTATTATTTCCGCCATCGTCACGAATGGCGTAAGCACAAGCAGTGAGACAAGAATTGATGGAACCGCAGCCCAAGATGTGTTGGATGAGCTTGCAGAAGAATACCCGGCAGCATCCGGCGGCCAAGGAAGCTATCTTTTTGAAGTCGCTGAAGGGCAAACCATTGATGACCCTGCGAACGCGCAAGCTCTTGCCATGGCCGTAAACGAGATTTATGGATTGAACCACGTCGTAAATCCAATGGAAATGCTGCAGGATCCTGAAGCAATGGCGCAGATGCAGGAACTGCAGGGCATGATGAGCCAGCTGCAGACGTCTGAAGTCGCTCATCGTCCTTTAGTCATCCAGGACATGCCGGTTCCCGGCGTCCAAATTTCTGAAGATGGCACCGTCGCGTTATTCCAATTTCAACTCACCAAAACAGCAGAAGATCTGAGTGAAGGTGAACGCGAAGAACTCGCGGATGCAGCAGAAATCGCAGAAGAAGGATCTTCCATCAACGTTATCCCGACAGGCACGCTGCAAGGGGTCGATATTCCAATTGGCGGCACGCATGAAATCATCGGCCTGGCGATTGCCGGAATCATCCTGGTTGTCACTCTCGGTTCCCTCATCGCCGCCGGCTTGCCGCTTGTTGTCGCTTTAATCGGCGTTGGCGTAGGTGTTGGCGGAACATTCGCTTTGTCGAATCTGTTCGAGATCAACAGCCTGACACCGGTACTTGCGCTCATGATCGGATTAGCCGTCGGAATCGACTATGCGCTATTCATCGTTAATCGCCAGCGCAATCTGATCATGTCGAAAAAACTTTCCGCTAAAGAAGCGGCAGCACGCGCAACCGGTACAGCTGGCAGCGCGGTCTTTTTTGCCGGCCTAACGGTCATCATCGCGCTAAGCGGTTTACTGGTCATCGGAATCGGATTCCTGAGCAGTATGGCACTTGTTGCTGCCTTGACCGTTTTGATCGACGTACTCGTCGCACTGACACTCCTCCCGGCATTGCTTGGGTTGATCGGTGAGCGAATCGTTTCGAATAAAACAAGAAACAAACAGCAGACAGCTACAGCTGCAGTTTCCAAACCAAGCTTTGCCCAAGGATGGATTACGGGCCTTCTGAAAGCCAAATGGGTCGCGGTGTTACTTGTCATTGCGATTCTTGGGACGCTTGCCATTCCGGTTGCACAGATGAATCTGGGCATGCCATCTGGTGCAAGCTCCAATAAAGATACACCTACGAGACAAAGTTACGATATTATTTCTGAAAGTTTTGGTGAGGGCTTTAACGGACCGCTCTTAGTCGTTGCAAAAGATAAAGACGCGGCGGCAGTCGATCCACAGGAATACTTCCAGCTGCTGTCCAATATTTCACAGCAAGACGGCATAGCAGAAGTCTCTCCAGGCGGATTTAATGAAGATGGAACTATTGCGATCATCTCCATCATTCCAAAAAACGGACCGACGGATGAAGCGACAAAAGAGTTAGTAGAAAACCTGCGTACAGATGCAGCAACTACCGAAAACACGAACGCTGAAATTGGCGTGACCGGAATGACCGCAATCAATATCGACATTTCGGAGAAATTGGCCGAAGTGTTCCCGATCTACATTGTGATTATCGTCGTCCTATCTCTATTGATACTGCTCGTCGTATTCCGCTCAATCCTGATTCCGATCAAAGCGACTGCTGGCTTCCTTTTGAGCATCATGGCAACATTCGGTGCAACAACTGCTGTGTTCCAGTGGGGTTGGCTCGGTTCCCTATTCGGCATTGATACAGGTGGTCCCTTGCTGAGCTTCATCCCGATTATGGTCACAGGCATCTTGTATGGCCTTGCCATGGATTATCAAGTATTCCTTGTCTCTTCCATGCGCGAAGCCTATATTCATGGTGAAAAAGGCAACCACGCCATTGTTAACGGCTATAAGACTGCAAGCAAAGTTGTCGTCGCTGCCGCATTGATCATGGTTTCGGTTTTCTCCGGCTTTATTTTTACGGATGATATTATGATCAAGCAAATTGGCTTCGCTTTGGCATTCGGTATTCTAGTAGACGCCTTCCTGATTCGGATGATTTTCGTGCCGACCGTCATGTCGATGTTCGGCGACAAAATCTGGTGGCTGCCGAAATGGCTCGATAAGCTTCTGCCAGACTTGGATATCGAAGGAGAAAAACTGCTCCAGGAATTAGAAAAAGAAGAAAAAGTGAAAGTAAAAAATACAGAAGAAAATCCTGTATAACGATTCTCCAAGCTGCCAGGAAACTCCCGGCAGCTTTTTTCTTATCAAGATTTCTGTACATTTATTTTTCTAACTCTTATTAAGAAAATAATCCAATAGAAAAATATGTTTTATTATCAAAAAAGAAAGGAGCTGCACATTCCTTTTATTCGTATGCACGATTCATTAAAACGATGCGCCAACCATCAGGATCTTCAATCGTAATCCCTTTTTCTTTCCAATAATTATTTTCAGGTGCGACTGCCTCAAAGCCCATGTTTCGCAAACGCTCGTAAATAGCGTATATTTCATCCTTATTGGTTATGTAAAATACTAGTAAATTATCTTTAGAAGGCGCGGGACATGGACTTCCCTCTTCATGACGAGTGAATTCTAAATGATAATCGGCATTAGGCAAGCCAATAATCACGCCATCATAACCTTGATGCTTTTCGAACCTTCCTATTTCTTCAAGCCCTAAACCATTTACATAGAAATCTATAATCTCTTCGAATTTATCCGTAGGCCTAGCAATTCTAATTTGAGTCGCTGTAAATTCTTTAAACTTCATGCGTGAACCTTCTTTCCAACAGTTTTCCATCATAAAACTGTATATTTGAAGATAGTTATTGATAAAAAATTTATCTTTTCTTAAATTTTACTCAACTCACTTCTTCCATTCTATACAACTTTAGGTTGAACAAAGATTGGTTATTTTAAATCCCTTCGTTAATTTACATTGCCTTTAAGCATTCGTGAAAATGTACGGTTACAGACAAAGAAACACGTTCTTGAGCTTTTTGACTGTAGAAATTTAAAATTTTTGCGTGCAATTCTTTAATGGAAAGAGAGGCATCGAGCTTCAGGGACTCTTTGGCAGCTCTATTTGATAAGTATCATAGCTCAATAAATTAAAGATAAAGGAACCTGGATGGATTCTTTTTTAATTTTCCTAACTAAAGCCCTTTATGACCGTTCGTAAAAGTACAGCCCTACGAATAAAAAAGAGAAAGAACTTAACATGAAGTTCCTACTCTCAATAAATTTTGATGTATCAACTATGTTTTCAAATGCCGGCTTTAAACCTTATTAATATGCTTTTGAATATATCTTTTTTGAAAGTTCAATTCATTATTGTTCAAGCCAATTGAGATTGAAATTATGAACGTTATTTATTTTTAATCAGTTACAGCCAATTAATAGATTTTATAAGAAATTCAGAAGAGCGCTAATCCTTATTACAAGATTATCGCTCGCTGGCAAGCCATGCGGCACTTCATTTACAGCAAGTTTATTCTGGCAAATTCAACTGCCACGACACCCCAAATTGATCTACCAGCCACCCGAATTTTTTACTGAATCCATAGTTATCTATAGGCATAAGTGCCTTTCCATTTTTCATCATTTTATCGTATAAGCTGTCAATTTCCTCTTCCGTATCACACGTAAGATAGATGGAAAAAGACGGAGTAAACGTAAACTCATGGTCAACATGGCTGTCGATACACATGAACTCTTGACCTTTTAATGAGAAGACAGCTTGGAAAACTGTTCCTTCTTTACCTGGCCCTTCAGCTCCGTATCGAGTGATGTTTTTAATTTCTGAATCCTCGATGAGGGATGTGTAGTAATTCATAGCTTCTTCCGCCTTACCGCCTTGAAACATTAAAAATGGTGTGATGTTCTTCATATTTTCCTCCCCTATCTACTTGTAACTTTAATGGACTGTTTCAACTACTTTTAAATTCTGAAGATTTTTAAGTATTGGATAGGCTTCCTGAAACCATATTTGTTTTTACTTTAACATACACCTAAAAAGCTTTTTATCTATTTTTCAATTCTTACTTCAATTGCTGTATCTATTTATGTTCTTTTTTACCTGGCCATTCTCTGGCATCCGCTTGAACTAATTGAAGCAATTTTCTTCGATGGCCTTCGAGTGCCCCAACCCTTTCTTCAAAACTCTCTTTAGAAACAATCGGCATACTTGCAGCTTGAATCTCAGTTAGATCAATACGAGGTGGAGAATCAGCTGCGGATCGGCTGGCCTCCCCTTTAAATGTATTTAAGTAGCTAATTATCCCTGCACGAACTTGCTGCAGGAGGAGTTGATTAGGCACATACTTCTCCGGAATACCCATTTGCCAAATAGTTACTGCGTCATCCAATTGAGCTAGTACTGGAGCTATCGCTTTATTCGAATTCTCGCTATAGTAATATTGAAGAATCGGATAGGCCTTTTTTTGTTCAGCCAAAGTGGACAATTGGGCGGCAAATGTATTCAGCAATAAATCTGCGTTTCGAAAGTCTTTCCCATTCCATGAGTTTTTGATTATTTCTTTGCTGCTTTCTCCCATAGCGGTTACACTATCGGCAAAAGACCGTTGTTGGATAACCGAATTGATGACGGAAAGAATATAAGTGACACTCATCGTGATCAACAGCATGCCAGTTCCAGATGCGAGAATGGAAGCAATTTGCCATCCCCCTTCTTTCGGGCTGTATTCCCCGTTTCCTAACGTGATAATGGTATAACCAGCGTAATAAATTCTTTCCACCCAAGAAATCGGTTCGTTATCGGTTGAATCCGATATCGCGCTTTCACTTCCGGCAAAAACGAATGTCCAGCCCATCCATACCAATACTATCCATAAATTAATAGTCAAGGTCATGATAAGAGGACCGGAAAAGCTAAGAAATTTCGGAACTTTTTTGCTCATTCGTTTTAAACTCTTCCAGGTAAAAGTAGCTAACCGATCGGTTATAGGACCGGCTCCTCCATCTACCCATAAAGTGGTCCATAAAAAATCAATGATTCCTGCCGTTAACAGAAGAATCCCTATTAAAAAATAAAATATTTCCACACCTATTCCCCCGTTTCTTCTTTATTATTTACCTACCCTCTCTATCTCAATTTAGTAGGAAATTACTTAACAATTTTCTTTTCACAAGATTAAACGATTCATAAACGTGCATCTCTACGAATAAAAAGGGAAGAAACCTTAATCGTGAACTGAACCCCAAATGGTAGACACTTTAAAAAAAGTGACCCCATTTGGGGTTTTTTCTGTTTTCAGACCCCGGTATACTAGATTTAGCTAACTTGGACGGGAGAAGATCATATGAGTAAAATTATATTCAACGAACACCAACAACGGGTCTTGGAGGCGAATCCGAATGTCGCTTCCGTATCCGATCGGGCGATTCAGTACACGCCGGAATTCAAAATCCATGCCGTGAAAGAGAACTTAGCGGGCAAAGGCCCTGCCCAAATCTTTAGTGAAAGTGGTTTTGATTTAACGGTTATCGGTTCAAAAAAAGCGACGTCTTCTTTGAACCGTTGGCGGACGACGTTTAGAACGTATGGAGAAGAAGGCTTTTTTGAAGAGCGTCGTGGAAAAGGCAGTACCGGCCGCCCTTCCACCAAAGATCTCTCGGCGGAGAAGAAGCTGGAGAAAGCGGAAGCACGTATCAAATACCTGGAAGCGGAAAATGAGTTGCTAAAAAAGCTCGAGGAGCTCGAGAGGCAGGCGAAGAAACGCAGCTGACCCCAGCGGAAAAATTCGAAGCGATCAACACAGTGGTCCGGAAATTCCAACTGAAGAATTTGGTGGAAACTCTTTGCCGCACAGCGAGGGTCAGCCGGAGTGGCTATTACGCCTGGCTAGAGAAAACAGAACAGCACGCCATTCGCGAAGAACAAGACTACCAGGACTACCAGTTGCTCAAAAGCATCTACGATGCGCATCGAGGGAAAATCGGGTATCGCACCTTTTATATGGTACTCACTGAACTGTTGGAAACGCCTATGAACCACAAGAAGATCCTGCGTCTCATGCGCAAATTCAATCTCTTTGCCAAAATCCGGCGAGCGAATCCCTATAAGCAAATCGCCAAAGCCACACAAGAACACACCGTATGTCCGAACTTGTTAAACCGCGAGTTTGAACAAGATGAACCCGGCAAGGTATTCGTCACTGATATCACGTATCTGCCCAACCGTTCGGGGTAAATGGCGTATCTGTCCGCCGTAAAAGATGTCGCCACCCGTGAAATCGTCGCCTATGAAGTCACGACGACGCTCACGATGGAAATTGTTTACCGTACGTTGAAGAAATTGAAGGAAGCGTTGGATGGCAATGTTCACCCGGAAGCGATGATTCATTCCGATCAAGGCTTTCACTACACCCATCCCGAATACCAACAACGTGTGAAGGAACTGAAGTTGACCCAATCCATGTCCCGCCGGGGCAATTGCCTCGACAACGCCCCCATCGAATCATTTTTTGGTCACTTTAAAGATGATGTCGATTTTAAACAAGCAACCAGCCTGGATGAACTGAAAGGGCTGGTGGATGAGTACATGGAGTATTACAACGGAACGCGCAAGCAATGGAATCTAAAAAAGATGACTCCGGCACAATACCGAAGTCATCTAATCGCAGCCTAGCTGCAGGGTACCTTTTTTATAAACTGTCCATTAAATGGGGCGCAGTTCAAATAAGCCTCTTCTCTCCCTTTTTGTTTAAATAGCTTTTAGTCATTAAATAATTGCTTTAAATAGGAATTTCATTCTAAACGTTCCTTACTTATATTTAGTTAAGACTTCTAATGGAATATGACAATATTCGCCTGGATATCTGGCTAATCTGTCTTGGTGTTCCTCCGCACTTCTCACATAATTTACAAGTGGCAGGATCTCTATCACTATGCGGCTATAATCGTTTCTCTCACTGAAAAACACCTTTGCCTCTTCTAAATGTCGTGGCGTTTCGCTGTAAATACCTGTTCTGTATTTCTTACCAATATCTGGCCCTTGCTTATTCAAGCTTTAGGGATCAATGATTTCAAGCAAATGACCTATCAATCCCCTGAGTGTTATCATACTCGGGTCAAATTCAGTTTTTACACATTCTGAATAGCCATCATAAGCTCCTTCGAGTATGTGGCTTGTTCCATTGGCTCTTCCTGCTTCTGTGAATTTGACGCCAGGTATAGTTTTTATAAAAGCCTCAACTCCCCATAAACATCCACCTGCTAAATAGATTACTTCCATAATTGGCCTCCCATTTGTTTTTAAGCTCTGTTAACTATGATAATCCTAAATGGTCGCGTAAGGTATGCCCTTTATATTGCTTTCTGAAAATCCCTCTTTTTTGCATTTCAGGGACAATGAGTTCAACAAAATCTTTTAAACTGCCTGGTAATGTAGGAGGCATCAGATTGAACCCATCAGCCACACCTGCCTCGAACCAAACCTCCATCTGATCAACAATTTCTTCAGGAGTGCCAATCAGTGTAAAATGTCCACCGCCTGCATTAAGGTATCCTAATAGTTCTTTTACGGTAGGCCGGGTATCCTTAATGATTTCAAGTATCGTTTCGTATCGGCCAACCGGACCCTTAAATTCTGCTATAGAAGGCAATGCGGGCACTTTTAGATCAATTTCCCAATGTGAACAATCTTGCTGAAGAAAGAAACTTAGCTGTTTCAAAGCTGTTTCTACAGGTAATTTTTCATCTAACGCAGCTTTTTTGGCCAGTGCTTCCTCGTGAGTACGCCCTACATAAGTGACTAAGCCGGGGAATACCTTAATGTGCCGATCACAGGCTCCGTTTTGCTTAATTTGTTCATATAGCTTTTTACGGTACTTTTTTGCTTGGTTTAAGTTCCATGACACGGAATAGACGGCATCTGCATATTTCGCAGCCAATGCAATGCCTTGTTTAGATGCTCCTGCTTGCATGGCAACTGGCCTGCCTTGAGGGCTTTTCGGTGTCGTGGAAGGACCTTTCACTTTAAAATAGGTGCCCTTGAAATTAATAGGATTTATATTTACAGGATTGATCAATTGTTTATCTGCCCGATTGTATAAAACCTCGTGACTGTCCCATGATAAAAATAGCTTATGCATGACAGCGGCGAATTCGTCAGCCTTTTCATACCGTTCATCATGGGGAGGCAATTCGCTCATACTGTGGTTTAACGCTTCCTCATCCCTCATCGAGGTAACGAGATTCCATCCAACCCGTCCCTTCGTAATATGGTCCAGGCTCAACAATTGCCTTGAAGCAGTGAAAGGATTTGAAAAGGTGCTTGAGATCGTTGAAACCAATCCCACATAATGTGTCACTTGAGAAATAGCAGTTAGATTGACCACTGGATCCAGCCAAAAGGCTGGCATTTCATTTGGATCGTTGGCCAGGAACGAATGGTTGTCAGCAAAGAACACGGCATCAAAGCAGCCTTTTTCGGCTAATTGCGCTAGAGATTGGTAATATGAAATGTCCCCAATGCGTTCAACACTCGAATCTGGCATCAACCAAGCAGCCTGATGGTGTCCACAGCCATATAATAAAACACCTAAATGAAGTTGTTTCCTTTGCGTCTTTTTCAACTAGTCACTTCCCTTCCTTTATCATAATTGACTGCGTAAAAAGTCTTTTTCACAAAACTATCTAGTGCAAATGAAGTTATCAGTTCATCGTCAAACCGCCGTCTACTGTGAGGTTTTGACCTGTAATTCCGTCAGCATTTTCCGAAGATAAATAAGCCACCATATTGGCTACATCTTCAGGCGTCGTCACTTTCTTCAATGGCGTTGATTGAGCAATCAAATCGAATACTTCCGGGGTTGTGACAGAACTGGCATCAGTCGTTTTCAATAAGCCCCCTGAAACGACATTCGCTTTTATGCCGTATTGTCCCAGTTCCGAAGCGATATTGCGTGTAAAACCGATCAATCCAGCTTTAGCTGTTGTATATTCATGGTAAGGTACGACCGGATTTTGATATAAATTGGTGCCAATACTGATAATACTTCCATTTCGCCGCTCCATAAATTGCGGCATAACGCTTTGTACTACATTAAATGCGGCCTTTAAAGTGCCATCTAGCTGTTTTTGATAATCCTCCCACTGAAGGTCAGTAAAGGATTTTTGTTTGTTCGGATCAAATTTAAAATCTACCAATGCATTGTTCACGACAACATCTATTTGACCAAAATACTCTGTTGCTTTTTTTACCATCGTCTCGACTTCCTGACGATTTGTAACATCAGCACAAATCGCAATCGCATTATCCTTCCCTAGCTCAAAAACAAGCTCCTCAGCGGCATCTTTGCTCTTGTAATAATTGATGACCACTTTAAACCCTTGCTTTACCAATGTTTTTACTATAGAGGCTCCCAGCCCTCTGCTGCTACCTGTGACCAATACGATTCTGTTCATTGCAACCACTCCTCATTTTTAATTTTCCTAAACTGGAATAATAAACTGATAGATAAAAAATATACGACCTCAAACAACAGTACGATAAAAGCACCTTAACCTAAATACCGGTGGTATAAAGTTTTAGCTTCAGAAATGCTTTTCGTTCCATGAATCAAAACACGGCCATCCCTAAAAATAACAAGACGATGTGCTGCGGTTGAGAAAGAAAGTAGAAATGGATTACGTGCAACCTTTCCTGACTGTCTGGACAAGGTTTTATCCAAGCTTTCCAAGTCTCTTTCTATCGGTTGAGAGGGACGGATCTGAACCGTATCCCTACCGCATAAAACGGCAGTTTTTGTTTGGTTTGAGAAAGAAAGGTACGGATAAGAACGCTCCGCTCCACAAGAAGGGCAATCCTCTTTTTTCATCTTATCGACGTTGATCGATGATTGTTGATTTTCCCATAAATCGAAGGAGACCAGCTTATTCCTTAAATGAAGTCTATCTTCGACTAGAATTTTTAATGCCTCTGAAATTTGGAAAGACAGGACCATTTGGACAGCAGGGCTGATGATTCCGACCGTATCACAGGTAATGCCTTCCATTGGCATCTTCTCTAACAAGCAATTCAGACACGGAGTTTCACCAGGAAGAATTGTATAACTGATTCCATAACTTCCAACACACGCACTGTAAATCCAAGGGATCCGATATTTTTGGGAAATATCATTGATAATCATCCGAATATCGAAATTATCGCTGGCATCAAGAATCAGATCAACGCCTTCCACCAATTGCTCCATTTCTTCGACAGAGACATCCATGACATGACAGCAAATTTCCACTTCAGAATTAATAGTCGATAGCCGTTTTTTAGCCGCCACTGCTTTTGGAATCCGCTGTTCCGCCTCCTCTTCTGTATAAAGCTGCTGGCGCTGAAGATTGCTCCACTCCACATAGTCCCGATCTGCGATAGTAATTTTGCCTACCCCTGCCCTCACTAACATTTCGGCACTTCCAGTTCCCAATGCCCCAGCACCGATTATCAAGACATGCTTGTTCCCCAATTTCTCTTGTCCTTCTATCCCGATTGGCGCAAAAAGCTCCTGTCTTGAGTATCGTCCACTCAACCGATACTCATCCCTTCAAGCGGGCTGCTGGCAGTGGCATACAGTTTTTTGGGAATTCGCCCTGCTTCAAACCCAAGTCTTCCTGCTTCGATGGCTAGCCTCATAGCTCTGGCCATTTTCACCGGATCTTTCGCTCCAGCTACAGCTGTATTCAGCAAGACTCCAGCAGCTCCCATTTCCATTGCCATAACAGCATCAGAAGGTGTTCCGATTCCAGCATCGACAATAATAGGAACACTTGTCTGTTCAATGATGAAAGAAAGATTCAATGGGTTAATGATTCCTTGGCCAGAGCCTATGGGAGAGGCTCCGGGCATAATGGCGTGGCAACCTAATTCTTCGAGGCGTCTTGCCAGCAGAACATCGTCTGAAGTATACGGCAAGACGGTAAAGCCTTCTTTTAATAGCTCTTCTGATGCTTTCAATGTTTCAATTGGATCAGGCAGCAAGGTTTTGGGGCAACCGATCACTTCCACTTTAATCATGTCACAAAGCCCCGATGACTTAGCGAGTCTTGCAATCCGTACCGCTTCTTCGGCAGTCTTGGCACCGGCTGTATTCGGGAGTAGGGTGTACTTTGAAACATCCAGATTCTCAAGGAAATTCGGCTGGCTTGCTTCAAATATATCCATCCGTCGGACTGAGAACGTTAGAATCTCCGTACCTGACACATCTACCGCTTCTTTTTGGATATCAAAATCTGGATATTTACCCGTACCCAATAACAATCTTGAAGAGAATTCATGATTTCCTATTTTCAACATGTTCATCCGCCTCCTACAAAATGCACTAACTCAATTTTATCTTTATCGGAAATTGAGGTTTCTGCATGTTCTGCTTTTTCTAGTATTTCAGCATTTTTTTCGACAATGACCACTTTTTGGTGCAATTCAAAATGCTGCAGCAGTCCGGCTATCGTTTTCACTGTGTTGGGTACTTCTATTTGATCTCCATTTACCGTCAATATCAATTTCTTCACCCCATTATTGGATTGTTTTTTCTGGTTGACCGATCAATACGAAAAGAGGAGATATCAATTGAAGGAGATTTTCCTTCAATCAAATCAGCCATCACCTCCCCAGTAATCGGTGACAATAAGATGCCATTTCTAAAATGGCCAGTTGCTATAAACAGCCCTCTGTAATCGGGATGTTCACCTAAATAAGGCAAGCCATCAGCCGTTTGCGGACGAATTCCAGTCCATGCTCTTTCCCACTCGCCCAGTAATATGGAAGGCACCAATCTTTTTGCATTTTCCATTAACGAAAAAATTCCCTCTAAAGTGACTTGCTGATTAAATGTATTCGGTATGACGGTTGCTCCTATAATGATTCTTCCGTCTTTTTTCGGAACAAGATAGCAGCCTGGTGTGAAAATTGTGCTTGATAATAAGGGAAACTCTGTCCGTACAGAAAAACACTCGCCTTTCACAGGATACATTTTGAGCTGTAAGCTTATCTTCATTAACAGCTTCTCGCTCCAAGCCCCTCCTGTTACTACAACGTTGCTGCTCATATAATCGCCTTCATTGGTAGTAACGCCTGTGACTTTTCCATTTGAGAAATGAAAGGAATGAACTTCTACATATTCTTTAATCACGCAGCCAAGTGCTGAGGCAGATTTTAAAAATCCTAAAGCCAGCTGTGGAGCTGCTACTTGTCCATCTTTTTCAAGATACATGGCGCCAATTACCTCATTGGACAATGCCGGCTCTCTTCTTCTCGCTTCTTTACCTGTAAGCAATTCGGCTAGTTCCCCGTTCTGTTTATGGATTTCACTGATTCGATGGTGTTCCTGCTGCTCCCGATCAGTTAAGGCAAGCCTTAGCATTCCCTTATTCACAAGTTCAATATCAACTCCGCTGGTCATTTTCAGTTCATCTGCTAAGTCGCTAAATAGCGCCCTGCTGGTCCTGGCTAATTGAAAAAGCGGACCTTCTCCATCCAACTCGGCTTGGGCGCCCAGCATCCCAGCTGCCGCTCCAGATGCTTTACTTGCAAGCCGGTCTTTTTCCAGCAACAAAACCTTCATTCCTCTTTTCGCCAAATTAAAGGCTATTGACCCGCCGTTGACTCCGCCGCCGACTATTATGGCATCATACGTTTTATTCATTGAATCCCTCCTTACCATTGCAAGAAAATATTATTTAGATAAATAGGAACGATATTGCTGTACCGCCTGCAAAGGGTCTTCTGCTTCCAATATCCCTGACATTACAGCTACTCCTTGTGCTCCCGCTTCGATAACATCCCTACTATTTGTCGGTTTTATCCCCCCAATCGCGATAACTGGGATAGAAATTGATTCAGAAATGAACCTCAACTGTTCTAACCCTTTCGGAATGAGTCCTGGTTTTGATTGAGTTGAATATACATGACCGAATATTACATAATCAGCACCTTGCTGCTCGGCAATTTGAGCTTCTTCAAGGGAATGGACGGAACAGCCAACTGTCAAATCCTCAAATTTTCGTTTTACAATTTCAACAGGCAGCGAATGATAGGCTAAGTGAACTCCTTTCACATTTGAAACACAGGCAACATCCGCCCGGTCATTAATTATTATTTTTGAAAGAGGAACTTTTTTGCTTTTTAAAAACTCCACTATTTCATATACTTCTTTTGCTGTTTTCGTTTTTTCACGAAGATGGATGAAATCGATGTCAAAATGAATCCTGCCGATGATATCTGCTAATTGTTCCGGCTCTTGACTTCCTGTAGAGATAATATGCAACTTTTTAGTTTTCATGTATTTTTTCCTTCACTCCCTCCCTAGTGCATAAAAAATACCTGCCAAATAAAAAAACCACTCCAGCGATGGAGTGGTTTTGATCATATTTTAGGAATAGATAAAATACATAGCAACCACTTCCCTACGCTAGTTTCAACTAGATCAGGTTCAAAGGGTCCGGATTGCTCCATCTCAGTCTTAAAAGACTCCCCTAGTGTTTTTATATTCAGTTTTCGGAATATCTAAAGTAAGCGTATCACCTCTCGCGTGATTTATCCAGTTCATTCTAAATATTGTTAATTAATTATTACCTTTCGTAAAAGTACATTTATACGAAAAAAAGGAAGGAAAGAAACAAAAGCTCCTCTTCATTCCTTCCGATAAGCCCTCATATGTAAACTGATCGCTAAATATAAAAAGTTGAGAGTTATTGCTCTAATGATTCGATATAGTTAGTGAGAAAGCTTTTTCAATAAAAGAAGGAGAATTTACATGAGAAGTAATGCGACAAATTTTATTAAGCGGTTAAAAAGACAAAAAGAAGACGCACTCGAATATATGATTGATCACTACTCATCCCTTATTTATGCAATTAGCTACAAAATTTTGTCCGGTATCAGTAAAGATGCCGTTGATGAATGCGTAAATGATGTTTTTCTAACGGTTTGGCAACATGCCCAGGAGTTTAAAGGGGAACCAGAAGATTTTAAAAAGTGGATTGGGACCGTAACAAAATACAAAGCCATTGATCGCTTCCGCCAGCTCGAAAAACAACGAGCGCGAGAAACAAGTGATGAATTGCTTCATCAACACGCTACTAGTGAAGACATCCAGATGCATCTCTTAAAAAAAGAAGAAAAGAATACGCTTTTACTTGCGATGAGTACATTGCCAGACCTTGACCGTGATATTTTCATCATGAAATATTTTCAGTCCTTGTCCAATCCAGAAATAGCTGCTGCGCTCAATCTCACGATCCCGGCCATAGAAAATCGATTGTATCGCGGAAAGAAAAAATTATCGACTAATTTGCGTTTAAAGGAGCGATTAACATGAAGGAACAATACAAAGATTGGTTAGACTTAGACATCGATCAAATTGAACTGAAGCCTTTATCCGATATCAAGAAGAAGAATATCAAAACTTATGTGTTAGCAAACAACAAATACGAGAAGAAGAAATTCAATATGCGCCACCTTACTACAGCTGCACTACTAGGACTGAGCGTTGTCACTGCAAGTTATTTTGCACTGCCAACGGTGGCAGGACAAATTCCCTTCATGCAAAATGTCTTAACGTATTTTGAGGACGAAGAACTTCCCAATACGTATGCGGATTTAGCAACGGTCGTAAACCAAGTCCAGACGAGTAATGGAATCGATGTAATGATTGAAAATGCTGTCTACGACGGCACAAATGTCATGATCACGTATGCGGTTCAAACAGACCTGGCACTCGGAGATAACCCAAGAGCTGAAGGATGGTTAGACATAAAAGAATCGTCTGGAATGGGTGGCACAGGCTCAATTGATAAAATTAATGATACAACTTATGTAGGCCTGGAGAAAGTAACCCCTTATTTTAAAAAAGAGAATCCGGAAGAAATACATGTTAAATGGATACCCCAAGCCTTTACCAATAATCAAACGAGTGAACAAATTGAAGGAGACTGGCAATTTGAATTTAAGTTGACTCAGCTAGCAACAAACCTTCTGCCGTTAGGTAAAACGATACAAGCAGAAGGAATTAAATTAACGATGGTGTCAATTGAACGTTCTAAAATGGCTGCCGTTCTACAATACGAATTTGACGTAGAAGAGTCCATTTTACAGGAATGGCCAGGTGTTTCCATCGAAATGAGCGAAGTTAAAGATAATCTGGGCAACGTCTATGAGGTAAACGGAAATGGCGGAGTCAGTTATGATAACGGTGCTTCAAATGAAACGAAAGCGACCATCTATTCACTGGATGAACGCGCCACTTCTTTGACAATTACACCTGAAATTTATTACTCCAAAGAAATGGGAGAAGGGCTTGAGACAGTCCCTATGGACCCGATTACAATTGACTTAGATTAGCTACATCTCACAAACAATTAACGCTATTATAAATAAAACCTCGAGCAAGGACACTTTCTAAAAAGTGAAGCTGTTTGGGGTTCTCTTTAATAATTACACAAAAACCTATATTTATCTTTCAAGTAATTAAAGAAACAAAAAATAGTCATCGACTAATATCGATGACTATTTCAAGTTCCTTATATCAATTGCAACTTCTTATTACTTAGGATGTACTGAATATCTGCTGTATTTCGGATAAAGAACTCATCATGGGAAACAAATACGATGGTGCCTTGATAGGCCTTTACGAACTGCTCTAGTGCTTCAATCGCTTTAATATCTAAAAAGTTAGTTGGTTCGTCCAATAACAGGATATTATAAGAACCTAGAAAGAGTAAACAAAGCTGCAGCCGGATGGCTTCTCCCCCGCTTAAATCTTTCACCTGTTTTAGCAAGTCTGTATCCACAAACTGCATCGAGTGAAGGACACTCCTTAAAAAGCTATCCTCATGTTCCGAACGATTTTTGATGTAATGGAAGACAGTCTCATCACCGCTGAACTGATAACTCATTTGCTGAAAATACCCAATCTTTGCTTTAGGAGAAATGGTCAATTGCTCATCTTTTCTCGCAATTCGTTGAAGCAATGTACTTTTACCACTCCCATTCACACCTGAAATCGCAATCTTTTTACCAAGTGGAAGTTGGAAGTTCACTTCTTCCAATAATATATTATCTCCGGCATATAAAGTGAAACGATCGGCCATGATTGGAAATTTATTGTGCAGCTCCAGTGCTTTCTGATGTGGAAAAACAATCGGCTTCTCAACTTGAACCGCACTCACCTCCTCAAGCTTCTCCATTCGCTGCTCGATTGCCTTGGCCGCACGATGTACCGCTTTCTGGCTTGTGCCTTTGGATTTTGTCTCAAACATTCGATTTGCCATGGCCTTTGATTCCTTCTTCGAATATTTTCCGGCTTGGGCAACCTTCTCTGCTTTCTTCATCTTTTCTTTTGCAGCTTTTTCCAGTCGGTTCTTTTCTTTTAAGAACTGTTCGTGAGCTTGATTTTGTTGTTCCCATTCCAACCTTTTTTGATTCATGTAGTCGCTATAATTTCCCGAATACACATGCACTTGCCCATCCTGGACTTCCCAGATCTTTGTCACAAGTTCATCCAACACGGCCCGGTCATGGCTGATGATCACCAAAGCACCATAGTAATAGCGAAGTTCTTCGAGCAAATACGAAATGCCCTGCTTATCCATATGAGTGGTTGGCTCATCCAGTAATAATGCTTCATAATAATGACTCATTAGCTGAGCGAGCTTTAATTTCGTCTGTTCTCCACCACTCAGTGACTCTAGATTTCGTGGTACCGCTAATTGCCTAAGCAATGCTGGATCAATACCGGCCTCTTCTTTTTTAGGAGTCTCCAGCTGTTTAAAGTATCCTGGCTCAACGTAACTCTTCACTTGCCCCACTGTTGGCTGAATTTCTTTCGCTAATAATTTCAGTAATGTGCTTTTTCCTGCACCGTTTTTCCCCACAATGCCAATGCGGTCAAACTGGTGGATAGCTATATCTTCAATTCGCAAGATTTCTTTATCTAAATAGGACACTTCAATATTTTTTAATTCAAAACAAAGTTTTTCCATTTTGCTACCTCCGAAATTTTTAATTTCGTACCGATAGCCAAGATCGATACGAGCTTCTGCTTCAAGCCCGCATCAATCAATAAAACAATAAAAATTGCATTACGTTCCCCTCCTAATTCAAATTTCAAGTTACCATTTACAGGTGATGGCATTAACAACAATCGAACATCCTGTAACAGCAAATAAAGCAGCTATAGTTGTTGCTTCTGCAACAATTCCTGCATTCGCAACTACACCCTTTGCGTTAAACTGATCGTTAAGCACAGCTAAACGACCAGTCCATTTCATTACATTTCGCTAGCGAGCATGTGTGCAGCTGTTTCGTGCATCTCTTGAAGGCCTGAGATTTCTGCAAATTCAGCTATAGTGATGGCGCTGGTTGTAAGAAGTTCTACAATATGCTCATCCATTCTTGACCACGTTTTTCCACCGGCATTTTCATAAGCATTGATTAACTTTGTTAGTCCATCATTCCCAAAAAGAAGGTGATGGGACAGGAAATCGACAGATACATCAGCAATCCCTACTTCTGTCCAGTCAATTAAGCCCGTTACTTGATAGTTTTTATTAATAAGGATATGACCCGGATGTATGTCCCCGTGTTTCACTCCTACATGGGAGGGCCAAAAAGAGTCTTCGGCAAGCCATGCTTGCCAACGGTCCCATAAAGCTGGATTGATTTCGTATTGTTTCTTTACCCGTTCCATTCGCTGTTTCAAGGAAGTTCTTAACTCATCGGCACGAAGGGTTTCAACCCCGATATGTTTGAATTCTTCCTGAGGCAATGCGTGTAAATCTGCTAGGACTTTGCCTAGTGATTGATAATACGCAGGTGGAACATTGGTTTCATCAAAACTCCAAACATAGTTCTGTTGCTCCACATCAATCGTCGCTGCAGGAATGCCCTTTAGTTGCTTATAAGCAACTAAATCTTCAGAGAAGATAGACCAATTCGGAACTTGAAAGCTCGCTTGTTGGTGAAGGATATCTAACGCTTTTTTCTCTTGGCCTGCATGTCTCATTGACTCAGGTCTACGCGGAATTCTTAAAATCCATTTATCTCCATGTTGATCTTTGGCGTGGACTACTTGAAAGTCAACACCCGACTCATTGATTTTGATGCTGCTTTCTACAATATCCAATCCTCTATCCGCTGCTAATTGTTTAAGTTTAAGTGTATTCAAGTTTATTTCCTCCAATTGTTTATTCTAATGAATTTGTTTGATTCTATTTTCTTGTATTCTCTCCATGATCTGCCGCACATTTGACAAACTCATGGTGATTCCAGAAAATAAAAAAACTCACAGACGGCTTGTCTGTGAGTAAAAGGGATATTACTAATCAATTAATATCAGGTAAATAAAGATAGATTTCATACAAACTCCTTTAAAATCCTTGTTGAAGAAAGAAAACTACAGAATTATAAAAGGTAGAGTTGTACCTCTTCTTTAACTATTTTAATTTTATAGAGTGAAGATTATTAAAAAAGGACAGACTTATCCCGTTTACTCTGATTTCACAAACAGAGCCTTTGAACGTATTCAATTACTGATTCAAAGTCGGGAAACGAAGTTTCATTGAGTGTGTCATTTTTTAATAATCCTCCTTATCGAATAAGCGTACATTCATCATTGTAAATTACTAAATAAAGTTTGTCAAAAGAGTTGGCTTGTTCCATCTTCCTGGAATTCATTTATAGAAATTAATAATTTCATAGGAGTTTAAAGTTCTACTTGATGCACCAATTATTTCTACACATAAATTGACTAAGGAATATAAATGCATTTCTAATTAATTAGCGTTCGTAAAAGTACATATTTATAGACAAAAAGGGAGAGTCGATGCTAATCAAAGCGCACCTTCTCTCCCTTCATATATAAGCAGCTTCCGATAACCTCATGATATGTAAACGACTATTTATATGGCGCACTATCCTTAGAGTAAAAACTCAAAACTGAAACAGGTCTTAAAATAAAAATATTTTATAAATTATTACTCTATTAATATCTTGTGGAAGCGTTCTTTGACTTGTGGCCAATCTTCTTTTGTCACACTGTACATGACGGTATGTCGAATTGTTCCTTCTTTGCGAATCATGTGGTTCCTCAAAATCCCTTCTTTAATGGCTCCGATTCTTTCAATGGCGCGTTGTGAACGGATATTTTCATGACCTGTCTTGATTTGGACGCGATTCAATCCCAGTTCTTCAAAACAATACGTCAACAATAGAAACTTGCAATTGGTGTTGATATTCGTTCGCCAACTTTTGGGATTTAGCCATGTTGAACCGATTTCTAATCTTTTATGTGGCATGGAAATATCGAGAAACCAAGTAGCCCCAATAATCTTCTTTGACTCGATATCTACAATCACAAAAGCAAACTCTGTTCCAGCTGCTCTCTTTTTTTGAGCATCTTTTACATATTGTTCAACATTCCTTTTGTCCGTCAAATCCACCGACATGTGTTCCCAAATTTTGTGGTTATTCGCTGCCTCCCAGATTTCTTCTATATGGCTGCTTTCCATCGGCACAAGCTTGACAACTTCATTCTCTAAGGTTTTCATTTCCCTCACTCCTTTCTATCATTACACTTCATTTCTGGTATGCTTAACATAACCAATTTAGATTAATTATTACATACCAGGGAGTGCTTGAAGTGGAACTGCAAGTAACATTTCCAAAAGGAACCACGAAATATATGGCCATTTATGAACACATTAAACAGCTCATTCTGCAACAACAGTTAAAAGCGCATTCAAGAATGCCCTCCAAACGCGAATTAGCCAATCAACTGAATGTCAGTATATTTACCGTACAGGAAGCATATGCCCAATTGCTGAGTGAAGGTTATCTGTACTCAACAGAGCGAAGAGGTTATTTTGTAGGCGAGATTGAAGTCCCCTTCCAAGAAGAAGATGTCCTTCAAAAAGAAGAATTTCTGCCAACGATAAAAGAAGAGTCCTTGAATTTTAGAAACGGGCAAGTTGATCCAATAGAATTTCCATACAAAGTTTGGAACCGTCTGTATCAAAAGTTTCTGGCTCCTGCCCATGTTGCAAATGGTTGTTGGCAAGGGGAACCCGAATTACGGAACGAAATTGCAAACTATTTGCGCCAATCCAGAGGATTACATTGCCAGGCAAAACAAATTTTCATTTTCAGCGGTACCCAACAACAATTAAGTTCCCTGTGTCAATTCCTCCTTCCTTCTAAAATAGGAATGGAGGAACCGGGTTTTGTTCGAGCAAATGCGGTATTTCACCAATTAAACATACCGGTTTTACCTCTAAGGTTGGATTCTGAAGGCTGTACCGTACCGAAACAGGCAGTGACACTTCTATATACAACTCCAGCTCATCAATATCCACTTGGCACCGTAATGTCGATCAACAGACGCCTTGAATTGTTATCGTGGGCAAAAGCTTCTTCCAGTTACATCGTAGAAGATGATTATGATTCAGAATTCCGTTATCGAGGCGCCTCAATTCCAACGTTGGCTCATTTAGACGCTTTGAATCAGGTAATTTATTTTGGGTCATTCTCTAAAACCTTGCTGCCTTCTATTCGAATCAGTTATCTTGTCCTCCCCTTATCTTTAATGAAAGAATATGAAGCATTCAATGCACTGCAAAAACCCACTGTTTCCAAAATCGATCAGTTAGTCGTTGCAGAATTCATTAAAACAGGAGGGTATGAAAAGCACATCGCCAAAATGCGAACCCTTTACCGCTCAAAGAGAAAGTGCTTGATTGAAGCGATAGATGAATTTTTGGGAGAAGATTTTTCTGTTAAAGGAGATGAGGCTGGACTGCATATCATTGTCCAATTACCTGCCTACTTAACGGAACAAGAAGCAATTGCAAGGGCTGATTCGCTCGGCATTGAAGTTGATTCCGTATCCCATATGTATCAAGAAACAAAATCCACCGACCGAGTGATCATTGGTTATGGGGCTCCGACTATTGGAGAAATTCGGAAGGGCATTCAATGGCTTGCATCGGTCTGGAAAAGTCCCTAAGTTAAATTTTTAAGGATGGGTTTCATACTTATCAACCGTTCGTAAAAGTACACTTTCCCAAACGCAAAGAAAGAGAAAAAGCTGTATTAGCTTCTTCTCTTCCTATAAGCCCTCATATGTTAACTAATAATTTTACACATCATAAAATAAACGATTATTTTAATAAAAATATACTTAAATAAACGAGTATAGAACATTTCTTTAAGAAATCCTATCTATCCAATATTTTCTCCAGCAACAATATCATTCATCACATCTTCTAATGTTACATTTTTTAAAACTTTCTCCATTGCCCCCTGTGCGGTCGCAAATATTGGTTCTATAGTATTTTGGATATTCCGGCCAACGGGACAATTAAGCTGTGGATTTTCGTGTATACTGAATAATTCTTTATCTTGAACAACATTTACCGCTTTATAGACATCGAACAATGTAATATCAGATAGTTTCATTGTAAGTTTTGCTCCTGCAATACCTGGGTGTACTTCGATCAAACCAGCTTTTTTAAGCATACCCATGAGTTTCCGTATCACTGCTGGATTTGTGTTAACGCTCGAAGCTAAAAACTCAGAAGATGTTATTCCATCTTTATTAAATTCAATTAGAGTTAATATATGAATTCCGACAGCAAATCGGCTGCTAATGGACATTTACCTTCACCTCTTTATAAATTTCTATTTCTATATCTAATATCATGTAATTAATTTAGTTACAAGTTTATTGTATCAAATAGCAAACAAAAAACAAATATCGCTATCCCTGTTGACAATACAGTTACAAGTAACTAACATGAATACATGTAATCACTATTGTTACATCAAAAGCGAACTAGGGGGATTGGAAAATGAAAATATTAGTTACAGGGGCAACAGGAAAATTAGGTTCGAAGGTTGTAGAAGCATTATTGAAAACCCTGCCTGCAAGTAAGCTGGCGGTGAGTGTCCGGAACGCCGAGAAAGCAGAAGGGCTTCGTGCTCGTGGAGTGGAAGTTCGTCAAGCAGATTTTGACCATCCAGAAACTTTGGATAAAGCATTTGAAGGAATTGACCGCTTATTGATCATCTCTGCGGATGGCGACAATGAAACGAGAATCCACCAACATACTAATGCTGTCCAAGCAGCGGAACGTGCAGGAGTAAAATTCATTGCCTACACAAGCTTAGCCAATGCTAAAGAAAGCAAAAATCTTATGGCGCCGCCTCATGTCGCGACTGAAGAATCCATTATGAAGACTGGTATCCCCTACTCTTTCTTGCGCAACAACTGGTATTTTGAAAACGAAATCGGAAGCATTCAAGGTGTCCTAGCAGGAGCTCCATGGGTCACTTCTGCCGGTGAAGGCAAAGTGGGCTGGGCATTGCAACAAGATTACGCAGATGCAGCGGCAGCGGTTCTGGTTGGGGACGGCCACGACAATACAGTGTACGAACTTTCAGGTCCTCTTTTAACCCAAGAAGAATTGGCATCTGCTCTTGGTGATATATTGGGTAAAGAAGTGCCTGTACAACAAGTGAGTGACGAAAAATATGCAGAGATCATGAAAGGCTTAGGTTTACCCGATTTTGTGATTCCGATTGTTGTAGGAATCCAAGAAAGCATCCGCAACGGTTCACTTGAAGTGGAAAGCAACGATTTCGAGAAAATTCTTGGTCGCACACTGCCGATCAATGAATCATTGAACCAACTTATTAATACAATTTCACAAACTAAATGAAATTAAAAGAATCGATATGATGGCATAATTGAGTCTTAGAGTCTCCTATCATATTCAAAAAACAAGAAAACATAAAAGTTAATATTTTTAAAACCTATAAAAAATATTTTTTTAAAAGCTGGGCATTCTGCAAAGAATGTCTTTTTTGTTTAGTTTTTTCAACCAATATTCAAACTCATATTTCAGTTGCTTCTCATAACTCTCTTGGTATATTAAAATCATAATTCCTTTCTCTTTCTTAAGGTATACCTAGAGAATTAAGCACAACCATTCGTAAAATTACACTTTTAAAGACAAAATGAGAGGTGGATGCTAGTCAATGCATCTTTACTCTCCTTCTGTATTTGAATAGCCTCTGATAAATTATGATATGTAAACTAATTTAGCATCTGTCGGAATTCCTCTATTCACTCACATAATAAATATATACTTCCATTAAACAACTTAAATTGATAAGCAATAGGAAACGTGGTAAAACTAAAGTAATTATAGACCTTGCCTCTGACTAGATTTCGCGAGATGGAAAAAATTCCACTTGAAGCATAGATAGTAGGGTAGTTGAAGAATTTTAAATCAAGTTTTAAAGCCAGAGCTTCTTTGCCTTTCACTGGAATATACGAAGCAGGAGGTGAAAGTATGTGCATTCCCCATAATGAAATTGAACGTCAAGCGTATATTATGAGTGAAAAAATCAGAAAGAATTCTATCTACAAACCGATCAGGCTTGATTTCATTAACGGAAAAAGCACTGAATTTAAGAATCAGGCTTTAGAAGACATTGGAGACGGAAAAGACCTTCCTTTAGTTAGTCAAATAATTTTAGAAGATAAAGAAGGCACACGTTTCGGAATAGAACCAAATGAGATTGGATTACGTTATGCTGCAGGAGAAATCACTTATAAGGAGTATAAACAGTTGCAAAACAAAGAAAGTAAACTGTTTATAGGATACGTCACAGCGCTATCAAGCGGCTTTCTTTTGATAAGCTGGGCGGCTCTGAAATTGTTTTTTATGTAGCCATCAAAACTTAGCAGTTGTGTCTGTTGCCAATCAATTGAATGATGATTTTGAAAAAGAAGCGTAAAAACAGGCAGCCAGAACAAATCGGGCTGCCTGTTTTTATTTGTATCTGTGTCAACATTAGTGGCAATTTCAATACATACAAAAAGGAAGAGTAAAAGCTCTATCTCCAGTCCTTTCTTTTCGAAAGTATTGTAATACAGAAACTGAAAAATCCGATTACCTTTCACCATGCCAATAATAATCACTCAGTACTTCGGCAAATGCTTCAATCGTCCGGCTAATTTCTTCCGCCGTATTGTCCACTCCGCCAACTTCAACAATCACCGATTGAGGCGCAAGGTCTTGATTATAAACCCCATTTCCTTGGCTGCTGTCTTTTTCTAATATTCCTCTGGACAAGCCCGGGTATCTCTCTTCGATCTTTTGATGTAAACCGGCTGTGAACGACAGGTTCTTTTCAAACTCTGCGTGGCCTGTTCCAACGACAAACAGCAATTGCGCAAACGCATTTCCTTTAATTTCTGTTGTTGTGGAATCTTTTCGCAAAGAATCCCGGTGAATATCTAAGAAAACTTCCAGATTGCGGTTTGCTTTTTGGGCAGCCTGGACGTGTTCCCGTGATACCGGATAAGAACTGCCATAATTCAATCCTCTGGCATCGAGTTCTTTTCCAATGTCTGAAGCGTCTACTTGCGTCCCGATGCCACGGCGCTCCATCGCTTCTCCGAGCATCTTTCCGATCAACGTGACGTTTGCTGTCGCGTGATAGGCTTCTTCCGGCTTTTCAGTGGTTTTTAAATACGTCAAGAACGCTTCTCGGCTATGGGAGTGATAAATGTACAGTACATCTTTTCCATCAGTTGTATGCATCGGATCTATTTCTTTTGGGTGTCTTCTGTCTATAAAATATCTTTCAATGTTTGCTCTAATCAGTTCTCTATCCTGGAACAGGCTTTCCATAGTGGGCTGGAATTCATCTCTGAATCGCGGATATATAGGTCTTTCCGAATTGGCTGCTTCACCAGCCTGTCCATCAGCGGTTTCATTTGATGATTCCAAAAGTTCAAAGTAAACATTCTCCTTGTCTGTTTCAATAGAAGATGCCACATCCACCCTATTTTGTTTCTGATTTTCATTCTTTATAAAGTAATAGCCGAGCACGAGGCATAGAACCAGCAAAAACAGCAGAAGCACAAGAGTCAGATTCGATTGATCACGCCTTCTCCTTTCTTCTTAAACTGTTCTTTTCTTTTTGTTATCCAAAACCATGAAGGACCTTCCTTTTCTCAACACGCCTCTTTCACACCTTACGGGCAATGGGCATTCCCGTTATTTTCGTTTGAGCATTTTCGGTTTATCTTTCTTTATATCGGCTGCGTCTCCTTTTCCTTAACACTTTAACTGGTAAAAGGATCTTTAGAACGGCTTTTTCCCCTAGAATCCAATCAGGTCAATCAAATGAAAGTCATTCAAGGTAATCCGATTTCCGCATCCTTTGCAGGTGAAGCTCAATTCAAAATCAATGGTTTCTGAAAACGTATTTTCGGTAATCTGGTCCTCCAGGAGTTCTCTTCGTTCTTTATTGCTTGTCGCTTTGCCCAATTCGTTAATAAATTCTTCCTGAAAATTCTCGATGACCTCGTTCTTCCAGCTCACACCTATCCGAAAATTCTTTTCGACTGAGTGGATGCCGACTTCACCGTTTCTCTTAGATGGAGTTAATTCGTCAATTACCTTACACTCTTCACAAATGATTTGAATCTTCATTTCCCTCTCCTCCAGTTGAAAAGACTCTGGGTGCCTTATCTATGCAGCCCACTTTTTTAGAAATCATTCTTTCTATGCTTTTAAGAGTTTGGCATTGATGGCAACAATGACGGTGCTGAGACTCATGAAGACTGCGCCGATTGCCGGACTGATTACGATGCCCCAAGGAGCCAAGACGCCGGCAGCGAGTGGAATCGCAAAAATATTATAGCCGGTCGCCCACCATAGATTTTGCACCAGTTTCCGGTACGTCTTTTTCGACAAGTCGATCAGCGACACCACATCGTTCGGATCGCTTCGGACAAGGACCACATCGGCTGTCTCCATCGCGACATCCGTCCCTGCGCCGATGGCAATCCCGAGATCAGCTGTCGCCAGTGCCGGCGTATCGTTCACGCCGTCTCCCGTCATTGCCACTCTGCGCCCGCTATCTTTGACTTGCTGAATTTGATGGGCTTTCTCGTTCGGCAGTACTTCCGCATAGACTTCATCGATGGCCACTTGTTTCGCTACCCAATTGGCCACTTTCCGGTTGTCGCCCGTCAGCATGATTGAATGGATACCTTTCGCCTTCAAGGCAGCAACAGCTTCCTTGGCGCTATCGCGGACAATATCCGCCAAGGCAATCATTCCAGCTAGTTGGTCTTCCGCCAGTACAAAGACGACTGTTTTCCCTTCTTCGGATAACTGTTCAAATCGTTCCTGATTGTAGCGAAGTTCATGACTGTCCATATAGCCTGGACTGACCACATTCACTTTCTGGCCATTCACATTTCCTTGAATCCCTTTACCGGGTATCGATTCAAAATCGCTTACTTTTCCGATGGTTAGCCCTTTTTCTTTGGTCGAATTTACGATACCGGCGGCGATCGGATGCTCGGAATTCTGTTCGATGGCCGCAGCCAGTTGCAGCACTTCTTCATCGGTATAATTCTCGATCGGCACAACATCTGTGACACCGAACTTCCCTAGGGTCAGTGTCCCGGTTTTATCAAACACCACGGCATCCAAGTTTCGGGCCCCTTCGAAGTCGGCGCGATTCCGGATCAAGAGCCCTTGCTTGGCGGAAATGGATGTGGAGACCGCTACGACCAGCGGTGCCGCCAAGCCCAATGCATGCGGACATGCTATGACCATTACCGTCACCATGCGTTCAATGGCGACATCAAACGCATAACCGAACGCCAGCCACGCGAATAGGGTGATAAACCCTGCTGCCAGCGCCAAATAAAAGAGCCATTTGGCTGCCCGGTTTGTCAGATCCTGTGTCCGGGATTTGGATTCCTGTGCTTCCTTGACCATCTTGATGACTTGCGATAGATAGGAAGCCTCCCCCGTTTTTTCCACTTGGATGATGAGTGAGCCTTCCTTGTTTACCGAACCACCAATGACACCATCCCCTGTTCCTTTATCAATCGAGACCGATTCCCCAGTCAGCATCGATTCGTCGATTGTCGATTTGCCTTCCAATATCAACCCATCCACTGGGATCTTCTCGCCCGGCTTGACCAGCACCCGATCATTGTTTTGGATATCAGCTAACGGGATGTCTTGAACCTGATTGTGTTCATCGAGCTTGTGCGCTTCGCTCGGCATCAGCTTCACCAACTGGTCCAACGCATTGGAGGCCCCCATTATGGAACGCATCTCAACCCAGTGCCCGAGCAGCATAATGACCACCAGCGTCGCCAGCTCCCAGAACAGCTGGTTGCCGTCCCATCCGAAGACCACTACGGTGCTGTATCCATAAGCGATGGTGATGGCCAACGCAATCAAGGTCATCATGCCCGGATTCTTCTCTTTGAGTTCCTGGATTCCGCCGGTTAAGAATGGCCAGCCTCCGTAGAAAAAGACGATGGAGGATAATGCGAATAAGATATAAAGATCGTTGTTGAAACGCCAATCAACGCCCATAAAGTGCTGAATCATTGGCGATAACGCTAAAATCGGGATGGTGAGTATCAAAGAAATAAAGAACCGTTTTTTGAAATCCGCCACCATATCGCCATGTCCGGAATGCCCCTGGTGCCCGTGGCTCCCATGTTTCGGATGTGTCTGTTTCGGCTGGATGGTGGATTCATCTTGAAGCTTCCTGTCCGAAGGATTTGGGTAGTCCTTGGAATGTGCCGGTTCATGATGATGATGCTCTTCCTGTTTCGCCATTGCGGTTCACCTCTTCCATCAATTTTTCGGTTTCGAAAAATCCAATCTTCTTCTGTTGATTATAGAAAGAAACTATCGAGAAATTATGGAGAAAATTCAGTTTCATAGAGGAAACGCATCAAATTGTGCAGTTTCTATGGAGTTTAAGAAATTCCGTTTAGTGGCGAGTCCAAAGGGAAGAAGTAGACAAGAGACAAAACTAAAAATGGAGGTTTTACACATGGCACATGAACAGCATCAGGAATTGATTCAGGCTTTGCACGATTGCGCAGCGGAATGCAATCACTGTTTTGACGCTTGCCTGCAGGAAGATAACGTAAAAATGCTGGCTGACTGCATCCGACTCGACCGGGAGTGCGCAGACATATGCGCATTTTTGGAACACGCAATCACCCGCAATTCGCCGTTTGTAGCTGAACTGGCAGCTGTTTGCGCGAAAATCTGTGAAGCATGCGGCAATGAATGCGACAAACATGCAGACATGCATGAACACTGTAAACGCTGTGCGGAAGCTTGCCACAGATGCGCAGAAGCTTGCCGGAACATCGCCTAATTACATGAACTCCCCGCCGGAAAATGTATTTCCGGTGGGGAGTTCTTTTCTTTGAGCGTTATTCTGTCTCATTCACCCATTTGTAGCCAATCCCCCAAACAGTCAGGAAATGGTCATCGATGGGGAATCCGACCTGCCGAATCTTTTCCCGAACATTCCGTACGTGCGAATCGATGGTCCGTCCTTCCGTTTCCGAATCGAATCCCCAAACCAATTGGATCAGCTGGTCCCTGCTGAACACTTTGTCCGGATTTTTCAACAGCTGCCCCAGCATCAGGAACTCTTTCGGTGTCAGCTTGATGGATTGGTTTTGATAGCTGAGTTCGAACCGGTCTTCATCCCAGAAGAGGCCCTTTACTTCAATGCTTTTTTTAGGCGCTCTTCTGCGCAGCAGCGCTTCCATCCGAGCCAGCAGTTCCCCTTCATTGAACGGCTTCGTGACGTAATCATCCGCCCCCAGTTTCAGCCCCTTAATAATGTCCTCCTGTTGCTCACGAGCCGTCAGCATAATGATCGGCACATCCGAGACTTTCCGGATTTCCCGGCATAGCTCCCAGCCGTCCATTTCGGGCATCATGACATCGAGGAGTATCAAGTCATAGGTTTCTTTGTCCAAATAGCGTAAAGCTTCAAAAGGTCCCAGCGCTTTTGTACAAAGATAGTGGTGGGGCTTTAAATACAATGCCACCAAATCCAGCATCCGTTTTTCATCGTCCACCAACAGCACTTTCTGCAAACGAATCCCCCCTTGTCAATTCAATACGGACCGTCGTCCCTTTGCTTTGTTTACTTTGAATCGAAATTTGGCCGCTGTGCGACTCGACGATTTCTTTGGCGATGGCAAGACCGAGACCGCTGCCGCCGTGCTGCCGAGACCGGGATTTGTCGACGCGGTACAGCCGCTCAAAGACAAAGGGAAGAGCAGCTTCTGGAATGCCTTCCCCTTCATCGCTGACACTAATCACTACCGTATCCTCCTCTTGCACAGCGAGAAGCGTCACCACCGTCCCTTCCGGCGAGTATTTCCGGGCATTGTCGAGTACATTCAACAGCACCTGCTGAAAGCGTTCCGGATCGATGAATGCCGTCATATCCGGAGGACACTGGACGACCAAGAAAATGTGTTTCTCATCGAACGCGGGACGGACCAAACCGGCAACCGAACGAAACAGCCGATTGATTGAAACCTGCTCTTTTCGGATGGAAAACTGGTTGTGATCAAGCTGGGCTAATTCGAATAATTGCCGAATCAATTCCGTCAAATGGGTCGTTTCCTCCCGGATGATATCAATGTACTCCCGCCGTTCATCATCAGACGTATCCGGACGTCCGGCTATGTCAGCGTAGCCCTTGATGTAGGTCAGTGGCGTTCGCAATTCATGCGAAATGCTGGCCAGGAATTCGTTCCGTGCCTGCTTTAAGCGATTCAGATCCGTCGATAAGGTGTTAATGGCGTTCGCCAGCTCCCCCAGTTCGTCATTCCGGTCGAGATGAAGGCTGACTTCATTATTCCCTTCGCTCAATTGCTCTGTGGCTTCCTTCATCCGAATCAGTGGAAGCGTGATCAAGCGCGATAAGATAAAAATTGCAGCAATGGTAAGGCCGAACGCAATCAATCCAACGAACAAAAATTGATTCCGAAGGTGTTCGACTATCCCTTTGATGTGGTTGGTTTCAGCAAACATAAATACATGCCCTCGGTGTTCACCTGCTACCGTAATGGGACTGTCGGTCGCAATAAACCGTTTTTCATCCCACCGATCCTCCACGATTTCTCCTTTTTGCGGAACTTGACCAAAATCAGTGTGCTGCAGCACATCCCTCATTTCGGGTTCAATCGTATCGGAATGGGTCAGCTCATTCCCTTCCGCATCCGTGATGATGACAATGAAATCGGAAGCCGATTCCATCATGGCTACATGGTTCAACGTGCTGGATTCAAAGCTGTCTTCCAGCACTTCGCTGTGCGTGTTCCCCCGGGCCAATAGATTGGACATGACTTCTTCCACCCGTTCCTCTACGTAGTTGACATACAAGATCAAAAACAACACCGACTCGATGAGGATGATAAAGACAAAAAACAGCAATCCGATTTTCAAAGCAAGTTTATTGAACATGGCAACCCTCTTCCAGCCTCAACGCATCAGGTTCAGGGGCATGCTGTCCCTTCCTGTGAGTCATTAGTTTCAATTCACATATTTCCCTTTCCAGTTTACGTATTTTATTGGGTTTTGCTGTTTTGCAGCAGCGGTTTCCAACTTTGGGTACCGTCTTCAGAGAAGTAGGCATCGCCCCGCAGCGTGTAAAAAGCCAGTTCCTGGTCATTCGCCGGATTTACGGCGATAAAAGCGATGCCATCTTCCGGAAGAGCCGGTATGTTCAGTCTTTTCAACGCCTCATTTTCACCAGTATACTGCATCAAAGCCGCCGCTGTCCCGAAGCTCCCGAAGTACAGCCCTTGCTCGGTGAAATGCACCGCGGTCCCTCTTTCTCCTTCAGCCGTAAGGGCTTGGAACGATTCTCCTGCATCTTCCGAGAAATAAATGCCTGTCGAAGTAGCCGCCGCCACAAAAGCTGAATCTGTCGGGTGAAGAGCCAGTCCTATCACTTCGCCTTCCAGTCCTTCAGCTTTTACAGGTTGCCACGACTCCCCTTTTTTCGTGCTTCTATAAACGCCTGCTTCCAGCAAGGAATTGGGTGCCGGATTAATCAAAAAGAGGTCATGGCTATTGTAACCGACAGCCATGGCATGAAAATCCGTCTCTCCCTGGAACGCAATTTCTTCAAGGGTTTCTCCACCGTCCACACTGCGCTGAATTCCAAGCGGATTGGGTAACTCAGAATCTGCGCTCGGGTGGCCAGACGTAATAAAACCGTCATCTGTCGCATTGAACCCCATGTAATCATGGAAATTATCCGTTGTTTCGAACCACTCACCGTCCCGGTAGATTTTCAATCCAATGTGTGACGCAAAATACAAGCCTTTGTCATTTCCCGCATAGCCCATTCCATGGACATGATTCATTTCTCCATCGTACGGGGCCTCAAAAGAGCCCGTATCCTCTCCGCTGCAGCCGGCCAACATAATTACCGCCAACAGTGCACCGATCGCTTTTCTTTTCATCTTCATTTCTCTATTCCTCCAGCTCTTTCTTTCTAGAAAATGTTCTTCTCCACCAGTTTACTAAATAAGTTTCGATTTTTTGTGCAGTTTCTTCTATAGAATAGAGAACTTCCCTTAGTGGTTCACGAACTTGCCATAATCCACTGCCCAGACCATTTGCACAAGAAAATGTCATGGTTCCTGCACACAATATGCAAAGTTAAGGGGTAAAGTATCTAAAGACAAATGTAGAAAGAAGGAGATCGCAATGCCAAAAAACAAATGGATGATGGGGATACTGTCACTTGTAGTCGCCGTCACGTTAAGCGCCTGCAATACAGATAGCGAGACGAGTGAAGAATCAATGGATATGAATAATGCAACCGAAGAAAACATGAGCGAGGATTCGGGGCATATGAATATGGACCATTCCGGTTCAGGAGAAGTACCAGCAGATTTACAGGAAGCGGAAAGTCCAACCTATGAGGTAGGAAGCCAAGCCATTATTGAAACAGATCATATGGAAGGGATGAAAGGCGCGGAAGCTACGATTGTTGGAGCTTACGATACGACTGTTTATGCGGTCACTTACACTCCGACCAATGGCGGCGAACCGGTGGAAAACCACAAATGGGTCATCCACGAAGAACTTGAAAATCCAGGAGACCAACCGTTGAAACCAGGTGATGAAGCGACAATCGCTGCCGATCACATGGAAGGAATGGACGGTGCCACAGCTACGATTGATACTGCCGAGGAAACAACTGTCTACATGGTTGATTTCACGCCGCCGACTGGCGGCGAACCGGTCACCAATCATAAATGGGTAACTGAAGCTGAATTATCAGCCAAATAACCCAACTTAAGCTGTAGCTTCTCCGATTCCCAAGTGCTGACGATCATGCAAAACCAGAAAATATGCAGGATGCCGGCTAATCTGAGAGTGATTGGCCGGCTTCTTTATATTTCAGACGAAAACTGCATGGAGTGACGATAAAATTCGTTGTAATTCTTTCTTCTACAGTAAATTATGCATTTTCTATGGAGTTTATATGGGAATTTAAATGGTAAACAGATAAGAAAGGCATCGATCCCGTTCAGGCATTCTTGTCAAAATCAATCTTTTACTATAAGGAGAGGGTTTTATGAACAGTTACGTTAAGTTTGGAATCATGATTGTCACTTCGACCTTTTTGATGTATTGGTTGATGTTCTTAAACGTTTTTCAATTCGAACATATCACATTCAGTGAAACAAGAATCTATATGGCGTTGATTATGGGCTCTGTCATGGCCATTGTCATGCTGTTATTCATGTGGCCAATGTACAAGAACAAAAAAGTGAATTCGTTGATTTTAGCTGGCAGTGCAGTAGTATTCGCGCTTTCACTTTGGCTCGTCCGCAGCCAAATATTAATAGAGGACACCGGATGGATGAAAGCGATGATCCCTCATCATTCCATCGCTATCCTAACTAGCGAACGAGCCAATATTTCAGATCCACGAGTGAGAGAGCTGGCTGATGCGATTATCAAGACGCAACGCGAAGAAATCGCTAAGATGAAAAGAATAATAGAAGACCTGGAGGACGAGGAATAACCGGCTCAAAAAAGGAAGGCCAAGCAGCGATTGCAATTCGCTTTTGGCCTTCCTCTTTTTCTAGAAATAAATTTCTCTCCTTATCGATTTTCTGCCGATAAGTTTTGATATGTAAACTCGCATCCCTTTAAGAATTACTATTCTAAAGCCTTACACAATAGCCTTTTGAATGTATCATTTTTTTCAAAAATTCTCCTTCTCTTCGAAATTCATCAGAATAAGGGTGTTGAATGTAACTTACTTAGACTTATGTTACATTCAATCATGAATTAGCTTTGTCTTAAAATCTTACTAAACATTCTTGGCTTGTGTTCATCAAAGGCGTTAATTAATTCTTCCCCGAATATAGTTATACTTTTCTCCCAAGGATGCCCTAAATAGCCCCACTTAAAATTTTTCTGAATAAAGAAGTAGTAATCACCATTTGGAAAGATGGGTATTGTCCATTCTCCAAATTCATCTTTTTCGAATTCTAAGCGTGGGTTTACCCAATAAGATTCATGTTGCCAATCGAGTGCTAGTATATATTCGTCAACTGACGTAATCTCTTTAAATGCATCTAACGCTTGTTCTTCGAGGTCATCATAAGTATCTAAATCTATTGAATCCCTGAGATAATCGGAAATATCATAGGTTATAAAAGGATGCGGCACCTGAAATGAAGGGAAAATAGACGTACTTGGTTTAAATTTAAAATCTCTATAAATCCTGTCCCAAATTTGGTCATACTCTTGATGAGAAAAAGGAATCCAGTTTTCCAATAAATATCCACCCTTCTAATTTAGGTAGCTCTCAAATGTACTTTTAAAATTTTGAAATCATTAGATGCGAAAGTTACAGTTTTGAATGTAACTTAATTGCTAATAAGTTACATTCAAAACAAAAGATTTTATTCAGTTTAGAAGCCTTCATAAATTGTTATTTTCCATGGCAGCCACATCAAGTCTTCTTCCGCCATTCGCTGTTCAGCAAGCACCTCATTCGTGTAACGGGCAAGAGCTTCTGCCGCTTGCCGTTCCGGTATTGATTGAAAGGGTTGGATCCAGTGCCAGATAATCCTTTAAAAGACGATTACCCAAGAAAGAGAGAAACCGGCCGCCCAGCTCATAGCCTGCAATGTCGTATCCTGCGAATATCCCACCTTTGCTGATAGGTTGCTTTTTTTTCAAGCAGTAGACGACTCCTCTCCTTTTCCAGTTTCGTCATTGATAAGGTCCCGCCAGTCGTGAAAGTCCGGAAGGTGCTTCTCGTCAAGGCTGATGCCGATCAGACTCACCAATGGATCCTGGGGTCTTGCTTCCCGATAGCCTTCCAGTGCTTCTTCCAACGTACCAAATACCATGGATACCAAGACCTTATCCAGCACCGTTTTGGATAAGACGGGTGTCGGCCTTTTAGACTTTCGGCCCGCCCAAATGTCAAAGATATTGGGAAAAACACCGCCAACTTCCTCATCCATCGAAATCAGCTTTTCAACGTGGAATCCGCCATCTTCCACTTGGGCGAGATAAAAGGGTTGATTGGCGCTCGCTGCCGAAAGAAGAAAATAGCCACCACTGTATTCCATCCGTTGCACCTCCATTTTTGATCTTCCGTTTTGCAACTAAAGAAATTGCCAAAGTGAATGTAACTTAATTCACAATAAGTTACATTCAATTTCTCTTCTTAGCTAATCTTATTTAAACTCTTCAGGACTCCATATGGCGATTTCATTACCTGGAACAGCCACAATCAACCAGTCACCATCCCCATATCCATGATTATCTCCAACTTGCCAACACTCATAGTTTTCATCATGTCCATTTACATACAATACTTTTCCAGACTCAAACGAAATATATAAATGCGGCGAATCTCCTCCGAGCCAAATATCTTTCACTTTTTCTCTCCGGTTTCTCAACAGCAGCTGAAACGACTCTTCATCGTCGAGTTCTTCTAAGGTTTCTTTAGAAATCGTGGTTAATTGCTCATCACTAGCAGTAATCGCAATTTTCCTTACTTCAATGTTCAACCATAACTGGTCTGGATCTTGCTCAGAGTAATGGGAAAAACAGACACGCACTACCCCTGGACCAATGCCAAATTGGAAACCATCAAGTTGACTTCCAATAAGCAGTTTTTTTAAAGCTCTCTCTGCGAAGTTTCTGTCTTCTCTTTTCATTTCTTCCCCGCCCTTATTCATCACTTAGCGGATTTGAATGTAACTTAACTGCACATAAGTTACATTCAAATCCCACTTCCCTGTGATTTGATTCACTGCACATCATTTAAGTTAAACTGTATTCTTCGAAGTTCAAGAACAATTGAGTAAGGCTATCAAATAAAGAGCGTTGCGCTTGATTCTGCCAATCTTCTTCTACATCCGCCATCAGCCACATGACTTCATCAAGGAAAACATGTTCCAGTGCTTTCGGCCAATTTATTTTCTCCTCAAGCGATAAGTCCACGGATTCCCCATATCCAGATAGAAACAGATGCCATTGCTGTTTTGTAAACGTTCGGTCTGGAGCAGAGGCAAGTTCATTATGAAACAGCAAAAGGACGAGTGCCAAATCAAATATTCGGGGAATCCATCCAGCATTATCCGGATCAATCAAATAAGGCTGGGGAGTATAAATTAAGTTATTCGCTTTGAAATCGTGCGGTGTTGCGACGGAAATCAAGCCAGCTTGCTTCAGTTCCTCTTGTTGACGAACCGCTTGCAGAAGACGGACTTCTAATATCGGATTCATTTTAATGCCGTGTGGAGCTGCATTCTGTTCAATGCGCTGGAAGCTCTCTTTAACTTCCTCTCCTGTGAAATCAAATACATCGTATATATCCAATTCGTATTCATTATCAGTTGGAGATAATGCATGAATTCGCCCAAGTAACCTTCCCGCTTCTTTGATCTCCCACTCCTTTCCCGTATAAGGCACTCCTTGAACAAAAGGATAAACGACGTAGGTTTCTTCACCGAAAGTCCTTGGATTTTCTGCTTGAATCTTTGACGGAATGACCACATCTACACCTTGTTCGTTTAATGTTTTTGTATATCTCATGAGACGATTTGCTTTCTCGATTGGGTGCTGCGTTTTTTTGACTATAAAGTCGCCTTCAGGTCGTATCATCCGGTAAACTGGCGAAAACGGATAGATGCTAACTGGTTCATCTTCTGTTTCAAAACCAAAATTCTTCACGATTGTTTTAGCCCTCATATAATTCTGCCTACTTTCTATTTAATTTCTTTCATACGGACTGCTTTCATCGTCTATCTTAGACAAATATGTATATGATTATATTACCAATAATTAGAAAATTTAAAAATGAGGTTTTATAAGTTTATATGTAATTTAAAAAACCGTTCGTAAAAGTACACTTTTACGAACGCTTTAAAAATGCTTGAAAACGACTAAAAAAACGTTCGTAAACGTGTCAAAACACATTACGAACGTTCAGTTTGTGAAACATACGTTTACGGACAATTTACCTTGAATTTACCGTTTGCTGCGCTCGCTAAAGTCAGCTTCGATGTCTTTCTTCCAGTTTTGGTCCAGTTTTCTTCCTTGTCGGAACGAGCTGACGGTTTCGTTCAATACGCGGTAATTCAGTTCTGTCCCTTTATCATCCGCGTGGTAATTTACGGCTCGGTCTTCACTGATTCCGAAGTTTTTGGCGGTCGCGACTGCGTCGATGTTGGCACCGAGGAAGATAAATTCCCATCCGAACTTCTCTTTTTGGAAAGAGAGCATTTTTCTTATTTTTGTGTAGTCGTATTCACAGCTGGCATTTTCCATGCCGTCTGTCGTGATCACAAACATGACTTTTTCCGCTTGTTCTTCCTGGCTTGTCCGTTTTTGAACATTTAACAGCTTTTGGATGGCTGAACCGACAGCATCTAGTAAAGCGGTCGTGCCGCCGACTTCATACTCTTTTTCCGTTAATGGGGCAATCCCCGAGATTGCAATGCGGTCATGCAGCAACTCATACTGGTGGTTAAAGAGAATGGCGGTTATTTTTGCGTCTCCCGCTTCTTTTTTCTGCTTTTCAATTAAAGCATTAAAGCCCCCAATTGTGTCTTTTTCAAGCCCTGCCATTGAACCGCTTTTATCGAGAATAAAAACGATTTCCGTACTTCCTTTTTTCATATCGGTCTCCTCCTTAGTCTGCCTGTTCTTCACAGGTGATACCTAAAGAGTAACCGTTTGCGGAAATCGTTTGGTCGCTTTTGAAGCGACAATTATGCACCAAGCAAAGGCTGGTCAAAGGCAAATAAAGCTTCGTTGATTTCATGGATGTTGTATATTTTTTGGATTATGAAATATTCAATGATGACGTCCAATTTATGGCTATGGGACAAAGCGTACCCGGCCGTTCCTAATAGTTCTGCAGTTTCCTCGAGGTCCAGTTCTAAGGCAATAGCAAATGCAAAAACGGTTTTCTTAAGCGGTGTATACCCTGGCGAGTTTCGGATCTTTGAAAATAATCGCCGATCGATATTGGCTTTTTTATAAGCTTGTGCATCCGTCATTCCTTTTTCGTCAATGAATTGAAGAAGTTTGTCCGAAAAAGTTTCTTTTATTCGGCTTAGGGCCTCTTCTAATCCCTCAACTGTTTGATGGACAGCAGTAGACCGTTCTTCGGTTGAGTAGGATACTTCTTCTAAAACACGGCGGCTTCGAGCGTATTTTAGCTGCTGGTGTTCTACGTAATTTTCGTCGATGTAATTGCGGATCGATTGAGACAGTTTTCCGCTGAAACCGAACGATGCTTGATCAAAGACGACAAGAAAAACGAGTATTTCATGGTCCGGCTTCATTAAGAAACGATGGATTTCCGAAATGGCGACTTGCAGAGCCTGTTCTTTTGGGTAGCCGTAGATGCCGGAAGAAATTAACGGAAAAGCGATCGATTCACAATTTAAGGAATGGGCAAGTTCCAGCGAATTTGCGTAGCAAGACCGGAGATGGCCTTCTTCATTTTGCTTTCCTCCGTGCCAAACCGGCCCTACCGTGTGGATGATGTATGCAGCATCTAAGTCGAAGGCCTCTGTACCGACAGCTCCACCGACCGGGCAATAGCCGATTTTGTTGCAGGCTTTTTGCAACTGGGCAGCCCCCGCAGCGTTAAATATCGCACCGCACACGCCGCCGCCCATTCGAAGTTCTCTATTGGCTGCATTGACAATGGCATCTACATGCATTTTTGTGATGTCATTTCTCACAATTTCTAAAGGCATCTTATCGTCCCCCTTTCTTCTATTATAGTATCCACATGCAATGGCCGTAAAAGTTTAATCGAAAAGCTTTTCGATTTCATGGATTTCGAGCTGCATGCGTTCTGGCCAGGAAAGCAGTTTTTCTTTCGCATAACGCCGACCATTTGCCGCTAATCCTCGAAGCATTTCTTCGTGGTCCATCCATTCAGCCAAACGCTCCGCAATGAACTTTTCATCCATTTCATTGAATAAAATCGCATTAAAACTATCCTCCAACACTTTACAGACACTTTCATTTTTTAACGTGCAGACAGCCGTCCCAAGAGCCAGGGATTCCAGTATCGAGTTTCCCAGATTCCCGCTTTCATTCAACGTGATATAGAGATCGGCATTTCCTATGTGGTCTATGGTTTTTTCATGATCCATTGCGTCCAGGAAAAGGATATTCTTCACCCCTTTTGAGTCGGCCATCTCCATTAACCGGCTTTTTTCAGGCCCGTCTCCAATCGCTATTAAATGAGCGGTTGGCTTAAGTTCTTCTAAATAGCCCATCATTTTTACAATGCGGTCCAGCCGTTTCCAATCAACAAAACGATTGGCGGTACAGATGACAAAGGCGTCTTCAGGCAAATGCATGTTCATTGCGTAATGCTCATCCCGCTGATAGTTCAAGTATTTTTCTTTATCAGCCAGACCATTCGGCCAAAAACGGACTTTATTTTGATCGATTCCCAATCGTTCCAATACTTTATCGCCGTCCGTTCCGTCGTTCGCCATGATGATCAAATCCGCATCAACTGCAGTTCCTTTAACGTAATCATGGGCTTCATCAAATTTCGGGCTGTCCAGCAGAAGTCCGAGCTCGGTTCCTTGGAAACGGGTGACGCAAGGAACTTCTAATTGATCTGCCAGCTTTTTAGCGGCACGGGTACTGTAGATTTCATAACCATACATAAGATCCGGCTCCAGTTCAGCTGCGAGTTCCAACCCTTCCCGGTAAGCCATGCGATTCCAGAACTTCGCAAAAAACGTCGCTTCTGTCCGTTCCGCTTCCGCATGGTCTTTTACTAAATTTAGCTGTTTCAAGGCTTCAAATACGGCATAATACCGTGACCGCTTCACCAGGACATTTGGAAAAGGGATACTTTGTTTCGGGACATCAGCAAACGTCAGCACCGTTACATGGTAGCCTTGGTCGCTAAAGCCTTTTAGCGTATTGTAGAGCGTTTGGTTTCCAGCGTTTTTATTGCCTGCACCGCCTTCGAAATTTATAAGCGGCAAACTGTCGAGCATCAAGATCTGTTTCATCAAGGTCCGCCTCCTTTTGCTCAAATCTTTCATTCTTATTTTTGTTTTCCCGGAATATAGGGCTGCATTCATAAAAAAAGCTTATCTTGAATTCTGGCTTGGCCAGATGTCAAGATAAGCGCTAGGGATCTTATTTTTCAAGAGTTGCTTTTGGTGCAGTTTGAAGATTCTTTACTCGATCTGCTTCAATGGCAGCTGCCGGTTTCTTCGACCAGATGGTTGCAAGAATCGGACCGGAAATATTATGCCAAATCGCACCCCAGACGCTTGGAAGTGCTGCAAGTGGACTGAAATGCGCTGTAGCTAAAGCAACGCCGAGTCCGGAATTTTGCATACCAACTTCCAATGAAATGGCACGTCGGTCGGTTTCGTTCAACCCTAGTGCCAAAGCGGTCAAATACCCTAAAAGCAATCCGAAGCCGTTATGAAGGAATACGGCAAAAAAGACGACGGCTCCTGAACTGACGACATTCCCAGCATTGGCAGCCGTCACTGCAGAAACGATAATTAGAATCGCCAGTACAGAAATCAGTGGAACGATGGTGATGCTTTTTTCAACTGCTTTTGGCAAGAAACGCTGAACCATGAAACCTAAAGCAATCGGGATGATGATTACTTGAATAATGGACATGAACATCGAAACCGGATCAACAGGCAGCCATTGCCCTGCTAGAAGCAGCAGCAATAGCGGTGTCATGATCGGTGCAAGCAAAGTAGAAAGTGAAGTCATCGCAACGGACAACGCCAGATTTCCTTTTGCTAAATATACCATTACGTTTGAAGCGGTCCCACCAGGAACACAGCCGAGGAGCACTAATCCTGCCGCAAGTTCGGGTGGAAGGTTTAACACTTTCGCAATCGCAAAGGCAGCGAGCGGCATAATGATGAACTGGGCGGCAACGCCAATGATAACGGGAAGCGGCCGGGTCAAGACAATTTTAAAATCGACCGGCTTCAACGTTAACCCCATACCGAACATGACAATTCCAAGCAATATGGTGATGTATGCCCCGAGCGGAAGAAACGGATCTGGGAGTAAAAACGCGATCAGGGCGATTAGGATAACCCAAACCGCAAAATATTTCCCGGCAAAATTACTGATGGATTCTAAAACTTTCATTGGACCGCTCCTCTCGTTTCTTGCTTGATTAGTTTATTTGGATTTAACCGGTTGTCCGGGTCCAAGGCAATTTTGATGCGTTCCATAACGAGCAGTGCAGCCCCGTGTTCTTGCTGCTGGTATTTTTGTTTGCCGATGCCAACCCCGTGTTCGCCGGTGCATGTGCCGCCGCGCTCTAAAGCATACAAAACGATTTGTTCGTTCAGCAATTGCGCTTTTGCCACTTCAGCTGGATCATTCATATCCATCATCAACAAGACATGGAAATTCCCGTCCCCGACGTGCCCGACAATGCCGCCGACCATCCCGAGCGCAAATACTTTCTCGCGGGCATCGGCTACTGCGCCTGCCAGTTCCGAAATGGGAAGACATACATCCGTCACCATCATCTTTTTCCCTGGATTCCCGTGGATAAAGGCGTAAGCCAAATTATGGCGTGCTTCCCATAGCCGGTTGCGGCCTGCATTGTCCGTTTCAAACTCGATGCTTTCGCAATGGTGACCCTCGACAATTTCGTTCATAAACGCGATATCTTGTTTTAACCCTGCTTCATTGCCATGGAACTCGAGGAATAAGGTCGGCTTTTCGGCATAATCCGTTTCACTGAACAGATTTACTTGCCGAACCGAGACTTCATCGACCAGTTCCACTCTCGCAATTGGAATTCCTGCCTGTAAAATCGAGACGACTGCTTCTACCGCGTCTTTGACCGTTGGAAAAGATGCACGAGCAGCCGACACATGCTCTGGAATTCCGTAGACTTTCAATGTCAATTCCGTAAAGCAGCCAAGCGTGCCTTCCGATCCGATAAACAAACCGTTTAAATGCAGACCAGATGAAGACTTAGCCGCTTTGTTGCCGGTATGGATGACGGTACCATCAGCCAAAACGACTTCCAAATCCCGAACTTGGTCACGCATAACGCCGTACTTGACGGAAGTCGTCCCACTGGCATTTGTTGCTGCCATTCCGCCAAGTGTTGCGTCCGCTCCAGGATCTACCGGGAAGAACAATCCGTATTTCTTTAATTCTTTATTTAGCTGGGTACGCGTTACCCCCGGTTGAACTTTCACTAAAAAATCATTTTCGAGTACTTCCAAAACCTGATTCATCCCTGAAAAATCGATTGTAATGCCGCCATTATCTGGAATCACATGCCCTTCCAAGCTTGAACCGAGTCCAAAAGGAACGATTGGGACTTGCAGATTTTTTGAAATTCCCATTATGTTTACGACGTCTTCAGTCGTTTCCGGAAACACAACGATATCCGGCAATTTCTGCTGGTGGTAAGATTCATCCCTTCCGTGCAATTCCCGGACGGTTTCATTAATGGTGATTTGATCTTCTCTTAACTTCGTATGTAAAGCATCCATGACCTGTTCAATTTCTTGAATTAGCATTACCGCTCAACCCCTTACTTATCTGTAAAAATATATTCGTTGCAATTGGTCCGACCAATAAAATTTATTATACCGATTAATCAGAATTTTTCAATGATTATTTTAATTTATTGATTAATATTTTAGAAGTTGATAAGGTGGAAGAACTAAAGGTTCAATAAGAGGAGGAAACGAATGGTTTCTGGAAAGAAAAAAACTTCGCAGATTATTGCGGAAAAAATTGAAGAATTCTTTTTGAAAGGCGACTTGCAGCCTGGTTCAAAATTGCCGTCAGAACGTGAACTTGCGAGCCGGTTCGGCGTAAGCCGCTCTTCTGTCCGTGAAGCGCTGCAGCAGCTTGAATTGACCGGTGCGATCATTATTCGCCAAGGCGGTGGAAGCTATATCAATACGAGCGAAGTCGAAAAAGTCAGCCAGCTGCTTTCCGACTCCATCGTGGAAGCGGAAAGCCATCTCGTTGTGGATATGCTCGAGCTTCGGCGCGCGCTCGAAATCGAAGCCATATCGCTTGCTTCTGTCCGAGCAGTTCCGGCTGATTTAGCCAAAATTAAACAAGCACTCGATGAGATGAAGAGCTCACTGTACGATGCAGAAAAAGGAATCAAAGCGGATTTGCATTTTCATCAGCGGATTGTCGAAGCTTCCCATAACCCGCTATTGATCAATCTCGTTCAGTCTTTAGCGGAAAAAATGGAAGATTCCATCCGTGCGACCCGTACTCACCGGTTTATGGATGTAGACCGCTATGAAGATACTTTTATCGAACATGCGGAATTATTTGAAGCCATTTCCATCCGGAATTCGGTTCTTGCTAAAGAGCGGATGGAAAAGCATATCACGCGCATTTTGGATGAGCTGGATTTGCCGGACCATCCTTTAAACAGTTATCCGAATAATGTCGGCTAAACAACAAAACGCCTGCTGGAGTGCCAGCAGGCGTTTTGTGTCGGTTTACCGGATAAATCCGCCTTCCGAATGAATGATCTGTCCTGTAATCCATTCCGCATCGGGACTTGCGAGAAACTGGACCAATTTGGCCGCATCATGAGGTTTGCCGAGTCTGCCAAAAGGAAACCGCTCTTTTAAGTGCTCTTTCAAGTTTTCGTCCATCCAGCCCGTGTCCGTCGGTCCTGGATTGATAGCATTGACTGTGATGCCAAGAGCTGCTGTTTCCGCCGCCAACGTAATGGTCATGGCATCTATCGCTCCTTTTGTCGTGGCATAGGCCAGTTCACCTGGCATTGCCCCTTGAAACTGGCCGGAACTAAGATTGATGATGCGCCCGCCTGTTTTTTTCTTAAAAGACTTAGCGAATTGACTGCATAAAAGTGCCGTCCCCCGAATATTCACTGCGTAATGGCGGTCCCATACTTCAGCAGTCAACTCGGTAAAATGGCCGGTAGTTGAGTAAGCGGCATTGTTGATTAAAATATCCGGAGAACCCATTTCACGAACAATTGTCTCCATTAAAACGGCCGCCGCATCGGGCTGCGCTAGATCCAACTCCAGCGCTTTCGCTTTTACCCCGATTTTTTTCAGTTCCTCTAGCAGCATCTGCGGCTCATTCGCTTCGATTCCCCAAGGCATTTCCTGATCATAAGCTGTCCAATAAGTAAAAAACAGATCGCAGCCATTTCTGGCAAGTTCCAGGCAGATGGCTGCACCGATTCCATCGAGTCGGCTCGCACCAGTCACGATCGCTGTTTTTCCTTTGAGTTTCATTAAATCACCCCTTCCGAATTCTGTTGGCGCAAGTATGGCATAATCTGGTGCCGATTCACCTGGAACCGGTCCCAGATCCTTGATACGACAAGCCCTTGTTGAACCATTTCTTCAAACTCTGCCAAAGTCACCAGTTTTGCGCCGCAAACTTCACCGGGCTGCAAGATTAGGTCTTCAGGTTGAATCGCTGCCTTTCTTTTCCATACGTAGCTATCCAAAAAATGATTACCGTATTTCATTTCCCCAAGTAGCTGCAGCTCCTCTTCCTCCGCAACAAGCCCTGTCTCTTCTGCGAGTTCACGCACAGCTCCTTGTATGCTCGATTCACCTGCGGTCACGGAGCCTCCCGTCGTTTCCCAAAGGAGCGGGTGCGTTTTTGCCGCATCCCTTTGAGTCAAGAGAATTCGGCCATCCGCGTTCACAGTTAAAATTTCCACGACCACATGATATTCTCCTGACTGCTGTGCTTTTCCCCTTGTATGTAATTTACCTATCGGTTTTCTCTGCTCATCTACTAAATCCCAAATTTCCATTATAATCTCCTCTTTCTTGGTTTCTATATTAATAGGTGAGTAGCTTCATCTATAGTTTCAAGCACATGGAAACAGTTCTCGTTTTGAATCCCAGATTTTCATATAGTTTCACCGCTGGATTATCGGCTTTCGCACTAAGGCGCACTTCCGTATAGCCTTCTTGTTGAAAATAGGTGAAAGCTGCCTCCATTAAGGATTTGGAATATCCTTTCCCTCTGAATTCCTTTAACACAAATAATTCATAGATAAAACCATTTCTTATTTCAGTGAATGGGTCCTTACTTGTCCCCAAGAGAATCCACCCCAAAAGCTGTTCTCCTTCTGCCGCCGCTAAGTAAAAGCCTCCCTTATCCAACAACGGCTGCACAAGCAGTTGGATTTTCTCATCAGTGGGCATGACCTCTCCCATCGTGCCATCGTATATGGCTTGAGGTGAGAGCGATAGGATCGTTTCCATTAGAATATCATTCGGTTTCTTTATCTCCATTTTGTTCCCCCTTATAGTCGCTGGATTGCGTTTTTTCACTTATTAAATATACCAAATAAAACCAAGATCTAATATTCCAACTAAACTATCTTTCTGGCAAAACTACTTAGTCTTCCCTTCTCAGATTTACTGATCATGTCCTATTTACCTCTAAATACAACGATAAAGTTGACATTTCAATAAAATAATGTAATATATAAATTACATATGTAAGATATATATTGCAAAGTGCAGGTGAAGAGATGAAAAACAGAGTGAAGTATACACGGATGGAATTGGCAATTACTCAAGAGCAGCTGGCTAAGCGGGTCGGTGCAACGAGGCAAACCATTGGATTAATTGAGAAAGGGGATTACAATCCCAGCCTTCATCTTTGCATAGCGATATCGAAAGAGCTGGGGAAAACACTGGACGAATTATTTTGGGAGGTCGATTGATCATGAAAACGTGGATATCCTTTTTATTGCCGGAAGACGAATATAAGGAGAAAAAGATTTTGCACTTTTTCGCAGAAGGAGCGATCCTTCTTTTCTTAGCCCTTATTGTTTCGCTCATTTGCAGTCGATTTATCAATTTTGATACGGAAACGATCTTATTCCTCCATATCGCATTATTCGCAGTTTATGTTTTAGGCAGATATGTCCTGTCCGGAATTGAATTCACCGCTATCGCAACGGAACGGGAGTACAAGAAAGAACGGAAAGTCATTGTCATTAAAACAGCCGGTTTTGTCGTCATCTTTATCTTCGGCTATTCGTTTTTAAGTGGATTCCCTAGCAGCCTCAGTGAATGGCTAAACATCTTAGCGGTTCCACTATTAGCAGGGATGTTCCTGTTTTTCATCAACTATATTTCTTTGAAACGTTCCTATCATAAAAACAAAGAATTGGCTTAAATGGTAAAGGCGTTTAACTAAAAAAACCTTCAGGACAGTATCCAAAAGATATCGTCTTGAAGGTTTTACGTATTTAAGCCTCTTTTTTTCTATTAAAGAAGAATTGTTTTTAATAAGACTGAGAAACTGATACTTCACCATTTTGAAGTATCGATGCGTTATTCTTTCAGCCAGTAGGAAGAGCCGTCTTTGTTCCGATCCAAAAATCCGTATTCGATCAAATACCTTCGGATTGATACATAATCGTGGTACACCTTCTTTAAAATCTCATTCATTTCATTTTCCGAGTACTTTCGATTAGGCTCGAACTGCGCAGCAATAAACTCCAATAGAATCAGCTTCTTTTTCTCCTTGCTTGGAAAAACTTCAATACGGTTAGTGAAATCACCTTTGAAATAATTCGTTAAAACCTTCTCTTTTTCTTCTGCTGAAATCTCATTGTTTTGATTCATCCATTTACTCCTTTGTTGAACTATTTCCAGTAGCTGACTAGCATATGAGAAAAATTGCTTTATCACCATTAACAGCTTTATATCGCATTCAATCCGGATTGGCGTTTCTTGACTTCATTTATGGAAAGATACAATGCATAATTCCCGTAGCTGAGCGTAGCATTTAAAAATAGGTTCAATTGTTCTTGGGAGCGTACTTTTATCGTCAAATGGTAGCAGCTTTCTCCGGAAACCCGGTGTGCTTCAATAACTTCCAGCCGTTCGTTGAGAAAGTCAATGAACTTTCCGTGGCCGACTGTTTTCATATAAATGATGACAAAGGCGGTATAGGGTAGGCCAAGCTTCAATTCATCTACCACAAGCGAATAAGCTTTTATAACACCGCTGTCCTCCATCTTTTTTATGCGGTTCCCGACAGCCTGGCCGGTCATGTGGATCTGTTCCCCCAGCTCTTTCCACTGAATACGTGAGTTTTCAGATAGCAAGCGGCGGATTTGAAAATCAATCGCATTAAGCTCCATATTCAATTCCTTTCATGATGAAATGATTTAGTGAAAAAGTGCTTCATCAGCCACTCGATAATTCAGTGGAACGTGTATATCATTCAAGTGTACCCCAAATTATGAATGAGGTGGAAAAATGAGCACAGCATTGATCGTTGTCGATATACAAAATGATTATTTTCCGAATGGAAAGATGGAACTGCACAACGCGGAAAACGCAGCTGCCAATGCGGCGAAAGTTTTGGAATGGTTTAGAACAAACCAAAAAGAGAATATTTTTCATGTTCAGCATCTGGCAAGCAATCCCGCAATGGGCTTCTTCCTTCCAGATACCAAAGGCGCAGAAATCCACGAAATTTTACAGCCTTTGGAAAACGAAAGCATTATTACGAAACATTTCGCGAATAGTTTCCTCCAGACGGATTTGGAAAGCCGATTAAAAGAAAAAGGGATAACTAAACTTGTGATTGTCGGCATGATGACGCATATGTGCATCGATGCAACGGTGCGCGCTGCCGTTGATCTGGGCTACGAAACGACTTTGATCGAATATGCCTGTGCGACCCGTGAGTTGATGTATCAAGATAAAGTGGTGCCAGCTGAACAGGTACACTATGCGTTTATCGGCGCACTCCAAGGGATGTATGCCGAAAGAACATCTACCGAAGAGTTCTTGAAATAATAATCTTCATTCTGACAGAAATATTGGAAGCATTCAAAAAGGAAGCTTGTTCTACGCAAGCTTCCTTTTTGTTCTTCCATCGGTTGGATGATTTTTTTCAATACTTTAAAGTTAAACCACATAGACTGTATAAAAATTATTCTGTAAGCAAATTATAATGCAAACATCCAAGTTATACTAAATGTAATATAGACAGCCGAAAGCGTCATCCAAAACGTGTTCGCAGAGGTATCTACATACTTATCTTTCTTTGCTTTTTTAATGATTGCTACTAAATTCAGGCAAAAAACGATAGCTAAAATTGGGTTTAAAAATAACCCTGCTTGAATCAGGAATTCCATATTGCCACCCCTCACTTGTGAATGCGATACGAAAGCCGCAATACTCTTCCGCTGCGGAATTGAATGTAAAGCTTATTTAATCCAATCGATTAAGAAACGGGGTTGCGTTGTTTCCGATTTTCTTTGATCAAGTTCATGAGCTGCAATCCGTCACTCGGTCCACCGCCTAAAAAACGGGGGTAATTAAATGGAATTAAAGGCGTAGCGAACAGAAAAAAGCTAGCGCCTGCAAGATTAATAAGAATATTGCCAGCTACACCTGGAAAATAGGTTGAAGCCATATATAGTAGGACAAAACCTATTAGTGAAGCTACTGGTCCGCCTAAAAGGAAGAAGGACCTTTGTTTAAATGACGCAAGCGGAAGTTCTTGCCAATTTGATTGTCTGCAGAATCCGTTTAGCGCTACAGTCAGATAACAGGTAATTCTCCCAAGCTTCAATTTTAACTTCTTCTCTTTGCTTGATGAACCCATAAAAATTTCTGCCTTTGCTTTTTTATTCAACAAGATTGTGGCAATGGCATGTCCCATCTCATGCATAAAAATCGCAGTAGAAAAAATCAGCAACACTAAAATGATTTCAAGTAGTATTCCCAATACCGTTTCTCCTCTTCTCAAAATTAATTGCACTTCATTTAAACTCAAATGCCGGTTAAATATCCCAGAATATATAATCGAATTTTTGAAATTATCCATTTAATTTTACCATTTATTATCATTTAATCCAGCCCTTTCTAAGTATTTCCTCATCAAAAAAATTAGAGTAGCTATCAGCAATCCAATTGAATTCATTTACGAATCGGTTTTTCCTCTATTTAGAACAAAAAAAGAAACAGCTTAAGAAAAGCCGTTTCTTTTATACGAATATTTACTTTATTGATTTTCAAAAGCCTTTATACAAAACCATCTAAGAATTTGCTTGCCTCACCGTTGAATTTCCACATCACTCCAAAACGGTCAACCAGCATGCCGAAACTGTCAGACCATGGAGTAGTGGACAATGGCATAATTACAGTGCCTTTTTCTGATAGCGCTTGAAAGATGGAGCGGTTCTCATCCGGAGATCCGTCAATTAAGCTTATTAAAATTGCGTTTCCTTTCAATAGCGGACCAGTCACACCTTGCATACTTGGCGGAACATCGGAGAGCATTAAGGTATTGCCGAAAAATTCGACGCTTGCTTCCATAATCATATTTTGTTCTTCTTCCGTCAATGGTAAATTCGGATTCGGACCAAGTGCACTGAACCGAACTTTCTTCACTTTTGCTGCCAGCGCTTTTTCGTAAAAAGATAATGCTTCTTCTGCCTTGCCTTCGAATTGTAAATAAGCGATTGTTTCCATATTTCCTACCTCCCTTTTCTATTCACAGTATAATTGGTTATAGGCGACAGCTATATGTCGTATATAGTAGGTAATGATGAAAAAAATTGAACGGCTCATTTCAATCGTCATGATTTTATTGCAAAAAGAAATTGTCTCCGCTTCTGAACTCAGCCGCTTATTTAATGTATCTAAGCGAACGATTCAACGCGATATGGAAAGCTTGAGCTATGCTAATATACCCGTCTATGCTGAATACGGGCCTGATGGCGGCTATGGATTGATGAACGAATACAAGTTTGACAAACGTTTGCTGAACAGCCAGGATTTGGAGAACATCCTTGTCTCTCTGGACGGCTATGACCAACTCATCACGGATCCCGAAATTCAAGTGACCATTCAAAAAATTAAGGCGATGGCTAATGCTAATCTATCCGCAAACCTCGACCTGACATTCTATAATTGGACAGGTCGAAGTGAACTTAAGGAAAATCTCTCGTTTATCAAAGAAGCGATTGAAAAATCTTGGCTCATTAAATTTGATTATATCGATCAACTTGGGAAAAGAACGGTTCGCTTAGTGGAACCTTATCGCCTTCACTTAAATGAGATGGATTGGTATCTCTCTGCATATTGCACCGAGCGCAGCGATTATCGAACGTTTAAACTTACGCGAATGATTGAAATGAAAAAGGAAGGATTGTTTAAGCCGAGGCTTGAAAATAGAGGACAAACGACATTGATGCAACGTGAATCACTTAAGAAAGTACAAGTAGAGCTCCTAATTGAAGCAGCCATCCGCGATCAGTTTATCGAAAGATACGGGCAAAGCTTAGTCACGGAAATATCGGCTGATTGCTATCTGGTGGAAATTGAATTGCCTGAAAATCATTTTGCCTACCAGTTTCTAGCAGGGTTTGGAAACAAATTGAAAATTCTCAAGCCGCAGACTTTCGTCGAGAAATACCTTCATTTTTTAGAAGAAACAATCGGCTTATACAAATAATTTAAAGGGCTATTCGCTATTGATTTCAGGAGATAAAACCCCAGTTCTGGCGTTTATCTTCTTTAGCTTTGGATTTTGGCTGTGAGTGCTTCCCTGGAAAGGCAAACTTTCCCACAAGATTGGAGAACTGTTGGGGTTAAGAATTTTTTAGTATGAGTCGTTTTTTTAAAAATCAGCTCCATTCAAGTCCATCACGGCATTCCCTTCGTTCAGCATTTTGCTATTGCATTCACTTTATAATGGGCAGTTTTGATTGATGGACCCAATCCAAAATAAACCTCGCTTGATGGGCATTCAAATGCGGAAGTTCATCTGGAGAAAAGAACCGATGTTCCCGGCTTTCTTCTGCTTCTTGGATTAGCTCCCCTTTAAAATCTGTAGCATGAAAAATGATTTGCACACTAAAGATTTGATCGCCATTTCCATATTCAGCAAAACCCTGTTCACCCGAATAAAGGCCGAACAGTTTTAAGTTTTCCACCTTCAAACCCGTTTCTTCGAAGGTTTCACGGAACGCTGTTTCCTCGAAAGTTTCTCCCGGTTCCATGACTCCTCCCGGAATTCCCCAAACGTCTTTGTCTTTTCGGTGCTGCAGCAAAATTTGGCCATTTTCTTCGAGAATGATCCCGCAGCCTATTGTCATCAGCATGCGAGAACCGATTAACTGCCGCATTTCTTGTATATAGTTCATAACTGCCTCCTGAAAATAATCGATTGTATTTAATTGAAATTGAAAAACTAAACCTTGCAAGCTATAGGATTCTTACATGATTTCTCTTGTCAGTTCCACTCGGGTTCCTAATTGAATTAGTTTTTTCGTTGCGTTTTGCCTGTAAACTGACCTGCAATCAGACCTAATAGCACATTGGTCACAATAAGTGCACTCATCGGTGTGTTCGAAACGATTAAGATTAAAGACAGAACACCCGCTATTCCGGCAAATAAAAGAGCATTTGAAGTCATGCAAACCATCCTTCCCGCAATTCTTTTTATTAGGTCCTAACTTATTGATTCTCTTCGGTATTAATCAGCACCATAAATAATGAACAAAGCGCATTTTTTCACCATTCAACTCGAACTCTTCTTCACCAATACCAGTTTGTTTGAAACCATTCTTTTCTAATAGTTTCATCGACGCCTTATTGACAGTTGTCGTCTTTCCACTGATTTTCTTTACAGGCAAATCGGATTGTATCAATAGGGTTAACGCTTGATGGCCGACTCCTTTTCCGATAGAGTCTTCGCCTATTCTAAATCCAATTTCTGCAATGCTATTTACTTTATCAATATCCACTAAGTTAATTCTTCCCAGAACTTTTCCAGCCTCATTTTTTATTAAATAAAAACTGGAAAAGCCTTTTTCTTGTTCCACTAATAATTTTTGCAAGCTTTCTGAAAAGCCTCTAAGAGTATAGTAGGCATGTCCCCGGCTTGGTACCGATTTTTCAAAAAAAGCCCGATTTTCTGCTTCAAATTCAAGCAATGGTTCCGCGTCGATTCTGTTTAATAAATGCAAGGAGATTTCCATTTTCAGTGCCCTCTTTTCTATTGGCGGTTGAATGATATAATCATTGTACCAATTATACCCAATACATTAATCAAAAACTTAAACTTTTCTTAATACTCACTATTGAATTGCAATGTATTCAATCTTCATTATTAAGAATCAAAGCGGTTATAAAATCCGATGACAAAATTTTCTTTGAGAAGGTGGTTTAATGGAGAAAAGCGTACCTGTATTTATGATTTTGTGTCTACTCATTTTGGAGACAGGCTGCACCAATAACTCTTCTGCAGACTGGGTGTATTCTTTTGTTGTATGGAATGAAGATATGTATAAGGTCAGCGATGAATCTGTTGAAGAAGTAGGCGAGAAGATTGGAGAGCTTGCTATTTATTCAGATCAAGAGGGCTCTTATACTGGAAACTTCTCCAATAAATTTGAAAAAGGTACAAGTTATTATTCCATACCTGGCATTTCCACGGAAGAAGCCATAGCTGTCCAAGATGAGGATAAGTTTCGAAAAGTGATCCGAGAAGGAAAATACGGAGGCAAATGATCTGTTTAATTGACATGCAATTTTGCTTGGAAATTGGAGGAGCTTATTAAAAATGAGATATTGCAAATGCCGTGTTAAAAGATTCAGCAATAAGAAATTATATACGCGACTCGATCGGTTGCAGGAATATGAGAATCCAAATCTTAAAGCAATTCATGTGCTCCTTTCGGAAATAGAAAGCCGGGATCCAGCAGAATACGAGGCGGGGATTATTGAAGCGAAAGTGGAACAATCTAAACGCTTTGCAGTAAGAGAAGTGGATGAAATCCTTTACTATGAAATCAAATACAATGAAGATTACCTTGCCAAACCGGAATCTGAGACAGACCTGTTTGAACGCAAATTGCGCGCTGCAAAACTAGCAATGGTCCAATACGTTTTAAATCGGAGAAACAAGACGAGGCAGGAAAAATAATAGATCCTATTCGAAAATAAAAAAGCTGCCCCGCTAGCCACATAATGTGGCTATACGGGACAGCTTTTGTTGTTATTAACGAATGGTTTTCAAAGCTGTCGACCAAGGAATTACTTGATCCAGCATTTGGTTCACCGAGTCAGCTTGTACAGGTGCCGGTTTGAACTCAGCGCCGTTCACGAAATCAGTGAACAATGAAAGAGCCGGGTGGACACGAACGTCCGCAACCATCAATTCGCCTAAAATGCCGCGAAGATGTTCAGTTGCGCGAGCACCACCTACTGAACCGTAGGAAACGATTCCAGCCGCTTTGTTATTCCATTCCGGACGCAGATAATCCAATGCGTTTTTCAAGGACGCACTAATGGAATGGTTGTATTCCTGTACGATAAAGACGAATCCGTCTTGTGCCCCAACTGCTTCAGACCATGCAGCAGCTCCAGAGGCGTCTCCGCCATTTTCACCAAGCAATGGCAATTTGTAGTCAGCAATATCAATCAATGTATAAGTTGCATCACCGCGTTGATCTGCCAATTCTTTGACCCAGTTCCCTACTTGTGGGCTTAAACGCCCTTCTCTTGTCGATCCTAGGATGATGCCGATGTTTAGTTTAGTCATTTTCGTTTCCTCCTGTTGTTTGTTTCCAAATAGTTTAGATAGAAAGCTCATATAAGTGATTCTCCTTACAGGTATTCTTTTTCAATCGTTTTTGTGCTTCTGACAGTATCAATCGGGCGAACCATCGCTTCGATTTCGTCGCGTTTCGGCTCCAAGAATGGAGGCAAGGATAATTTCTCGCCTACCGTTTCATATGGTTCATCTCCCATAAATCCTGGGCCGTCTGTTGCCCATTCAAATAAAATGCCTTGTGCAACACGAGCATACAGCGATTCAAAGAAGAAGCGGTCCACATAGCCGGATGTACTAAAGCCAAGCTGCTGCATCCGGTCGATCCATTCTTTCAAAACATTTGTATCCGCTACACGGAATGCTGCGTGGTGTACGGTACCGAATCCTTGCTGGCCGCGCGGCAACAAGGTATTGTGTTCAACAATCACTTGTGCCCCGTTGCCCCCTTCACCAACTTCAAATAAATGAAGCGATCCTTCTTTCGCGATTTCGCGCATCAACATCGCTTTTTCCAGAACTTCTTTGAAATAATCGAATTCTGTAATGCGGATGTGAATGGGCCCAAGTCCCGTAATGGCGAACTCTAGAGGCACAGGTCCATTCTGCCAAGGCGTTCCGGAAGCCACTCCCACATTCCCTTCGTCTGATACCAGCATGTACTGCTGGTCGTCAAAATCTACGAAAGATAAAGTTTTTTTGCCGAATACTTCTTTAATGCCTTTGTGCTTCACTTCGTATTTTTCGAAACGCTTCACCCAATATTCCAAGGCTTCATCTGTCGGCACTCGGAAAGCGGTTTTGTAAATTTCATTGGTGCCATGCGTCCCTTTTGGAATTCCCGGGAAGTCGAAAAATGTCATATCTGTTCCGGCAGATCCTTTATCATCCGCAAAGAATAAATGGTAGGTTTGGATATCATCTTGATTGACTGTTTTTTTGACCAATCGCATCCCAAGTACATAAGTGAAAAACTCATAGTTTTTCTCAGCACTGCTCGTAATAGCCGTAACGTGGTGCATCCCTTTTAATTCGTTCATATGAAAACTCTCCTCTGTATTATAATTATCTCGAATTCGAGATATATGCTTAAAAAAATAAAACCTTGCATTAAAATTGCCATGTCATTAAATTATCTTTAATTCGAGATAATCATAACATGGCATTTTTTGATGGTCAAGCATTAAGTTTAAAAATAGCTAAGAGCATCTTTTAACTATTGTTTTCATCCTTTTTCAAAAATAAAAAGAACATCCAGTAAAGGATGCTCTTTCGCTCAAAATAAGATTATCTCAAAGCCAGTTTTACTGTCTTGCGGTAATAGCCTACTGTCAAAAAAGCAAATAACAGGTAGATGATGGCGAATAAGATCATGACGGTTGCTGCTGAAACCATGATATTCGTCTGGAAAAAGTAAGATAAAGCTTTTAGCGCAAAGAATGAATGCACCAAACTGATCACTAGCGGCAAGCCAAAAACGAAAATCTGCTTGCGGATAATGCCTTGCATGATCTCATTCACCGAAAATCCAAGCTGGCGCAGAGTGGAATAGCTTTGTTTTTCTTGTTCCGCTTCGGTCATTTGCTTGAAATACAGGATGCTTCCGGTTGAAACCAAGAACACGAGTCCTAGGAATCCGGCGATGAAAATCATCAATCCGTTTGATTCCATCCCTTCTTTCACCGTCGAATAATAATCTTGGCGCGGATTTTTCCCGTTGTATTTGGGCTGGTGATAAAGCGCTGATGCCTCTTCCAAATCTTCATCATTTAAAATATGGAATCCGTCAATTCGACGAATTTCGGCAGAACCTTTTGCTGCTAAATCGGTTTTCAGCTGTTCATATTTCTTTGGATTCACCACAACTTGGGTGTAAAACGTTTCCCAGTTGATGACATTCCCTTCACCGAAAGCTTCAATTTCAATCGGTTCTTTTACATCCTGCAAGTATAGATCCACAGGCAAGCGTTCATTATCCATGAACATCGATAGTGAAGATGTCGAGTGGAGGCTCGCACTGTTTGTTCCCGGCGCTTCAATCTCAATTCCTGCTTTTTGAAGCTGCTCATCACTTGCAACGGCGATATAGAGCGGATCACTTGGAACAGCTAAAGCCCCTTCTTCAAGTTGCCCTTCCGTCACCAAAATTTCCACAATGCCTTGCTGGAAATCGATGCCTTTTTCTTTCATTTCCGCACTTATTTCAGAAGCAAAAGCTTCCTCATTTTCAAATATGAAGTCAAAAGGCATTTTTGCTTGTGCTTCCTGTTCAGTTGAATAGTAGAAAGAATAAGCGCCGGCGATCATCGACAGCGTCATAGCTGACAAGATGGTAATGATCGTCAATGAATTGGCATTACCTTTTAAGCGATGCATCAAGGGCGCGATCGATAAACTATTGTTCAATCCAAGATGCCCTTCTTTGCGGCTTCTGATTTTGTATAATAGCCAGCTGAGCGTGACACGGAAGATCAAGTAAGTGCCGGCAATAGTCGAGATTAAAACACCGGAAATATTCAAGAAGAAATTGGCATCGAACATTCTTTCAGAGAGCCAGTAGCCAAATCCAATCAAAAGAATCCCGGCCACTGCCAATACAGCTGCAGAACTGGTTTTTGGTTTTTTTGGATGTTCCCCCGCTTTTTCTGTGTTAAAAAGCGACAGCAAGGTGTTGCGGTAAACCGTCCGGATCATCTGGATCGTCGTTAAAGCAAAGATCCCGATAAAGACTGCAATTGTCTGCAATACCGCTTCAATTGAAAATGACACGCTGATCGTTGTTTCAAAACCGATCAGTTTTAACAAAAGGAGCAGGAAAACACGCGAGACAAGCATCCCGATTACGATCCCTACTATTAAAGCCCCGATTCCAAGCAATGTATTTTCAACGATCAATAGACGGGTGACCGTTCTTTTTTTCAATCCGATCAGTTGATAAAGCCCGATCTCCCGGCTTCTTCTCTTCAAGAAAATCGAGTTTGCATAAACGATGAAAATTCCAGCGATGAAGATCAGCAAGATTCCGGCAGCCAAGAAGGCAGAGCTGATCATCTTGTTTCCTTGTTCAACAATGGCCTGGTCATATTGCAGCGTGGCAAACACGAAATACAAAACCACACTCAAGATCAATGCAAAGAAATAAAGGTAATAATGCTTGATGTTTTTCCGCATGCTGCGGATGGCTAAATCAAAGAGCGTCAACGCTGTCACCCCCGAGTACAGCCTGTACGTTCAAGATTTCCTGGAAAAAAGCCTGTCTTGTTTTATTGCCTTTGTACAACTCGGAATAAATATTGCCGTCCTTCAGGAAGACCACACGGCTGCAGTAGCTGGATGCGAGCGGATCATGCGTAACCATCATGATGGTCACTTCTTGCTTCTCGTTGACGTCTGCCAATGTACCAAGCAAGGATGACGCAGCTTTTGAATCGAGCGCTCCTGTCGGTTCATCCGCAAAGACCATTGACGGCTGATTGATGAGCGCCCGGGCAGCTGACGTCCGCTGCTTTTGCCCGCCGGAAATTTCATGCGGGTATTTGTTTGCTAGTTCCGTGATGCCGAGGATATCAGCGATTGAGCGGAATTCCGCTTCTGCCAATTTTTTTCTCACTTTGCCAAGTGAAACGGGAAGTAAAATATTCTCTTTCACTGTCAATGTGTCCAGAAGATTGTAATCCTGGAATATGAATCCGAGGCGGTCGCGGCGGAATGCCGACAATTGGGCATCTTTCATTTTTGAGATGTCCGATCCGCTGATTGTAATCGTCCCTTCAGTTGCCCGGTCAATCGTTGCAAGCACATTCAGAAGCGTCGTCTTTCCGGCACCGGAAGGTCCCATGATGCCGACAAACTCCCCTTTTTCTACGCGCAAGTCGATGCCTTTTAGCACTTGCTGGACATTTCCTTTAGAGCCGAATGACTTTCGTACATTATGGGCTTGAAGAACGGATTGGGTATCTGTTTTTTTATTGGTTTTGATCGCATCTTTTATTTTTGTGAACATTGTTTTTGCCTCCCTGTTTTCTTATATCCCTATCGTACCTTGTGCGCTGCACCCGGTCGTTTGATTTACATGACAAACAGGAAGCCCAATGTGACAATGCCGTCACTTACGGATATGATCGAATTCGTTTTTGATGGAAAATGCCAATTCCATCCTCGTTCCTTTTGCCAACTCAGATTCTGCGTGCAGCTGGATGCCGATTTTATCTGCCACCAATTTCGCCAAATACAAACCGAGGCCAGTGGCTGCATTCTGAATTCGCCCAGTCGAACCTGTAAATCCTTTATCGAATATCCTCGGCAAATCGTGCGGTGCTATTCCCGCACCTTGGTCTTCCACCACTAAAACAGTATGCCCTGTTTCTTCAGTTCGTGTGGAAATCGCAATCGTTCCGCCGTCCGGGCTGTACTTGACTGCATTCGACAGAACTTGCCGCAGTGCAAAACGGCTCCATTTCTTATCCGTAATCACTTTTTTATCCAAGCCACCCATATCCACCGCTAAGTTTTTTTCCAGGCACCACGACATCAATTCCCGGATTTCAGCTGAAACCAATTCTTTCAATTCGACTTCTTCCAAGGAATAATCACTTTCAAGCGTGGGCAGCCGGCTTATGTATAATTGCTGGTCAATCAGTAAATAGATGCGCAGCCATTCCGCTTCGATTCGCTTTACAGCTGGCAAGCTTCGATTCGAATCAATGATCAATTTCATGGCTGTTAGCGGTGCTTTGGCTTCATGCACCCAAGCCGCTGTATAGTCGCCTTGGATCATGCTGCTTTTCCGGATTTCCTGCAGCTGGGTTGAAAAAAGCATGCCTTTTTCAATTAAAAGATCGTTGACGATTTCATCCTGTTTAAAAGAAGCATCGGGTAATCCTTCAACCCAATCCATTCCGCTCGATTCACCCAACGAGGCGAGTTCTTTCAGATAAGCGGTTTCTTTAAAGTAGCGCCAGACGATGAAACAAACGAGAGAAATGAGCAATAAAGCATTCATATAAATAACTGAGGAAGCCTCAACATCAACTCCCGGATCTAGCCATAACAACAAGTCGATGGCACTTAATGCAAGGATAATGAATAAGATCCAGCTTAAGCGGTCGCGCAAAAAACGTAAGATCATCGAACCCCTCTTTTCTAGAAAGTGACGGCCACATAGCCGAGCCCTTTTTTCGTGATGATGGCATCGCCTAAATCGAGTTCCGCGAGTTTTTGCCGGAGTCTTGTGACATTCACTGTTAAGGTATTGTCGTTTACAAAACGTTCGTCATCCCACAGTTTTCGGATCAATTCATCCCGTGAAACGATTTCGTCTTTTGCATCTACTAACACACTCAAGATAAAGAATTCGTTTTTCGTCAGTTCAACTTCCTTTTCGTCCCGTCGGATAAGCCCGCGTTTTAAATCGATGACAGCGCCGTTCCATTCTTTTACATCGGATACCTCTTCGCCATATGAATAGACGCGCCGCAATGTAGCTTGAATTTTGGCGATCAAGACGTCCGAATGGAACGGCTTCTGTACATAATCATCTGCCCCCATCTGCATCGCCATGACCATATCCATCGGATGGTCGCGTGACGAAAGGAAAATGATCGGCACTTTTGAAACCGCGCGGATTTCACGGCACCAATGGAATCCATCGTATACCGGCAATTGAATGTCCATGATGACCAAATGCGGTTTTTGTTCGATAAACCCTGTTAAAATTTCCTGGAAATTCTCTGGCCCGACGGCTTCAAGCCCCCATTTTTGCAATCCTTCCTGCAGCGCTTGGAAGATTGCCGGATCATCTTCTACAATATATACTTTCATATCCATCCCCCCATACACGCCCTTTCTTTCTTACATTCTACTGGAAACTCGAAGCGACAAGCAACGACAACGAAAAAAGGCCCACCCCAGTAAAGGGGCAAGACCCGTTTTATCACCCTTCAATTCGAACGAGCTGGTTGCCTTCTACGTCATACTGCATCATTCGAACACTTGGATCATTATCATATTCCAGGACCGCCATGATTTTTTCTTTTCCGTCCATCTCATTCCAATCCGCATCGTCAACAATTAGGAATTTATCCACATATGCTCTGCCGTTTCCGATGATGGAGTTGCCGCCATATTCCACTTTCAACTCTTTGCCGCCAACGGCTACATTTTCTTGTTTTTCTTTCGCGTAAAGAACCGCTTCACCTTTCGACAAATCTGACACGCTTTCTACTGCTTCCGTCTTGTCTCCTTGGATCACTTCTCTTAACAACTCTTTGTCAATAAGCGCTTGAGCTGTTTTCTCACTCAATACCATGACTTTTTCGCCGTTGTCTTCCGCTAACTTAATTTGATATTGGTCGTCGCTGACCATTTTGATTTCTTCTTTTTTGTCATCCGCTGCCGCTTGCTCCAGTTTTAAAACTTCGTCGATATTCGGCCCATCTCCATATACGATCAGCCCGTTCGCTTTTTCAAACCATCCGCATCCGGAAAGCAAAGCTCCTGCTAGAATTGCTGATGCACCCATCAATGCCATTTTTTTCATACTAATTACCCCTCTCTTATTAAGGACATGCTGCTCACTTTTTCCTTGGCTGAACTTCAGCGCGTCTTTTGTAAGCAACTCCTTTATTAACTTTAGTATACGAGGGGAATTCAAAAGTTGCGTTTGTTCTAGATGACGCTATCCTTACAATATTGCAAGAAACAGCCTAATAAAAAAGAAACTGCATTTAAATAGCAGCTTCTTTCATATCTGGACTTAGATCATCGGTTTGAACAAGGTATAGAACACTGTTCCTTCAGGACTGGTCTCAATTTCGATTTTAGCGTTGTGCCTTGCTGCGATGCCATAAGATACGCCAAGCCCTAGCCCTGTGCCATTGTCTTTTGTCGTATAGAACGGCGTACCGAGTTTTTCAAGAATGTCTTTTTCAATTCCAGTTCCTTGATCCCGCACTTCCAACACAACGTCCCCGTCTTCTTTCATATACGTGGAAATCGAAAGGGTCTGGCCAGCTTCCATCGCTTCTAAGCCGTTGCGGCAAAGATTGATTAGCAATTGTTTGATCTCATCCTGGTTCAGGAAAAGCTCAGGAATCTGAGACGTTTGGATATCGATCAATTTGTTTTGGTTGATCGTATCGATTTCCAATAGCGGTGCCACATCGTAAATCAATGCGTTCAGATCGGATTTTTTCAAATCGGATTTATTGATATTCCCCATGGCAAGGAATTTTGTGATGATCGAATTGGCTCGGTCCAGTTCATCGATCATCAACTTGAAGTATTTTTTATGCTCTCCCAAGTCTTCCATCGTCAATAATTGAAGAAACCCTCTTACAGTGGTCATGGGATTACGGATTTCATGGCTGATCCCTGCAGCCATATGGCCGATTAGCTCCAAATTAGCTAAGCGCTTCAATTCTTTCTCGAAATTCTTTTTTTCTGTTATATTTTTGGACAAACAGCAGATTCCCTCATCGTATGGGTATGCCACCATTTCCTGCCAGAAAATGCCTGAATCTGAAGACAACTCAAAATGAACCGGTATTCTGTCAAACATGGCTTTATGGAATTGTTCAAACATTGACGTGCTGGCTAGTTCTGGGAATGTATCCCAAATCGATTTGCCAATGAGGTCATTTGGTTCCATTCCTTTTGGCAATGGCTGGTGCTTGTTAATATAGATAAATTTCCATTCTTTATTGACCGCAAAAAAACCATCGGTAATGCTTTCAATTACATCTGTGACCCGTTCGTTGGCATTGGCCAACTCTTTAGTCCGTTCATCTACTAATTCCTCTAACTGCTCCATCTGCAATAAATTATCAAAATTTATGGCAGTGGCGTCAAGTATCGATTGAACCAATTGGATGTCCGGGTTGTTCATGGAAATTGTCTTCTCGAAAAACGATTCAACCGTAAGGACACCCAAAACTTTTCCTCTGGAAATCATCGGAAACAGAAGGACCCTCCGCTTTCCATCCAGCGGAATAATCGCCATTTCTTTATTGCGGAACACTTCACCCAATGTTTCTTCGAAGACCTGGCCCGTTTTATCATTCATGCCCGATGTCCAATCCTCGATTGGCCAAAGGGCATTTTCACTTATTTTCTTGATGGCAATTCCTGATTTTTTACTCATGTCTTTTGTATGCAAAGCCGCATTTCGGCTCCCCCAAATTTTGCGTACATAGGAAAAGCTGATCGTTAAACAATCTTCAATAGAAGAACAAGCCGAAAGTTCTCGGTTTGCATCCAATAAGAGTTGTTTCTCACTGACGACTTTTTCTTTTTGTTCCAAGTTCTTAGCGTTTTGAATGGCAATAGCGGCCATATTCACATACGCTTCGGCGCTTTGAAGTTCGGATTCGTCCATTTGGATGTGATTAAAGTAAAACAACTGGACCATTCCGAGCATTTCCTCTTTGTAGACGATCGGCAATGCCAAAAGCGATTTAATTTGCAGCGCTTCGCATACTTGAGGATTTGGCCGGGGATCATGCATGGCATCTTCGATATAGATGGTTTTTTTAGTTTGTATCAATTCTTTTGCTAAAAGATCCGTTTCCGGGTCGATTACCAAAGAATAAATCGACATCCCATTCATAAAATCCGGTTTGCCTGCGCTGCCTCTAAAAGTGCCGTCCCCTACCGGAAGGAATATCCCAACAGCATCGCATTGGATAATTTCTTCTGATATAGCAGAAGTCACATAATCCAAAACTTCATTCAGTTCAAGTTTTTTATTAATGATTTTTGTGATTTCGAAAATTTTAGAGTTCCCGGTCGTTTCTTTTGCCATCGTCATTACTCCGTTCTATAGGGGAAACTTTCAAGGAGCGAAAGGCAAAAATAGGCCATTCGGCTCCTTGCAGATTGATTTTAAGTTAGTTATCACTAGCTTACCATATATTCCTATTTTATACTTAGCCCTTTTTCTAAATTTCACTCTTGTTTCATGGACCCCAATTGAATATGATAAGAAGCGAAAGGAGTTGAGAAAATGAAAAAAGTGGCTATCGTAGAAATAATGATTTTGTTGTGTTTTTTCCTATTCGCTAACCCGATTCAAGAAACAAACCAACTGCCTTCTCAAGCTTTCGATGAAGAACCGATTATTTCTTCAATGAAGATAGTCACCAAAGTGGACGCCCTCAGCCCTTCAACAGTGATGCTCGTCCAAAAATGGGAAAAGCAAGCGCCTATAGCCGCTTTGCCAACTCCTTTTCACGATCGAGCTGAACCCTCTCTTCTAAAACCAGAGGTTCCAGTTTTCAGGAACGCTGCGTTTTTCGGATTCATTAATGTAATCCACCACCAATCCAATTATCTCGCCTAAGGCCCTCTGACCTTAAAATCCATTTATTAAAAACAACGTCGCCTCGTTGCTTTTTAATAGAAGAAACGAGGCGCATAAGGGGCCTATCAGATGAATGAAAAAAGTGAATTCAGAATCGCTGTGGAAGCGAATCTGATTGTCGGAATATCCGCGTTATTATTTTTTGGCAGTATTCTAGCAGTTGCGCAGTGGTCTGGCAGCGATTTAATCGCTATTTTCTCTGACCTTCCATGGAAAGAGATCAACACATGGAGTGACATCCAGCGCAAATAAAGAGGCGGCAACAATTAAACAAATCGAACGGATGGAGAAAGCAGCCCTTTCTTCATCCGTTTTTTTATTCAGACCTTTGATTACTCTGCATCTCGGTTCCGTTGGAAATCCTCCCGGCATTTGACATTAACTTAATTTCATGAGATTATTTCCTAACGACCGTTAGGAAGGTGAAATTTTGAAAGCAACTCTTTTACTCGAAACTGCATTGAAACATTTTGCAGAAGAAGGCTATGAAGGGGCTTCACTCAGCAAAATCGCTGAAGAAGTCGGCATTAAAAAGCCTTCCATCTATGCCCATTATAAAAACAAAGACGATTTGTTTATGTCTGCATTGCACTATTCAATGGAATCTCAAAAAACACAAATGGCTTCTTATTTTAATCTTTCCCGCCAACAGCCATTGGAGAAAGTCTTATCCGGATACTTCCACTGGTTTGCGAAAGAGACAGATGAAAATGTTCAAATGAAATTTATCATACGGACCGCCTATTTCCCGCCATTGAAATTAGAAAAGGAAGTTGGCCAGCTGTTTGATCCTTTTTTAGATGACTTGCATCGCCATCTCACCCGTTTGCTGAGAGAACGTGAACGGCATCAAAAAGTCCTGTATGAAGATGATTACGGTAAAGCGGCTTTGGCTTTCCTGACGATAGCTGAAGGCACGATGACGGAACTGGTTTACAGCGGCCAAGAACAATATGAAAAACGGTTTGAAGCGATCTGGCCTATCTTTTGGCGCGGACTTGCGCTTTAGACCAACTTACTAAACGGACTTTTTAACTTGCATGGCCATTTAAAGGAGAATTTTACGTGAAAACCAACAAACTTGTTTTAGCCACTTTATTATTAAACTTATTTATTGCGTTTTTAGGAATCGGCCTCGTCATTCCTGTTACGCCGACCATTATGAATGAATTGAATATTTCCGGGACGGTAGTTGGCTATATGGTTTCTGCATTTGCCCTCGCTCAATTGATCATGTCGCCAATTGCCGGGAAATGGGTAGACAAATTCGGCCGGAAGCCAATGATCATTATCGGCTTGCTCATTTTCAGTGTTTCGGAATTTCTATTCGGGATTGGTGAAACCGTTGAAGTTCTGTTCGCTTCACGGATTCTCGGCGGCATTAGTGCTGCATTCATCATGCCTGCAGTTACCGCTTTTATCGCAGATATCACCACAAGCAACACCCGACCGAAAGCATTAGGCTATATGTCGGCAGCCATTTCTACCGGTTTTATCATCGGACCGGGCATCGGCGGATTTTTAGCTGAAATCAGCACACGCCTTCCATTCTTCTTTGCAGCTGGGTTTGGTCTTTTCGCGACCATTTTATCGCTCATCACATTAAAAGAACCGGCTCGAAATGACGAATACGATGATCAGCCGATTCAAAAAAGCGGCTTTGGAAGAATCTTTGCCCCAATGTATTTCATCGCGTTCATGGTCATCTTAATTTCTTCTTTCGGCCTTGCTTCGTTTGAGTCGCTATTCGCTTTATTCGTTGACCATAAATTTGCCTTTACCGCAAAAGATATTGCCATTGTCATTTCCTTAGGCGCAATTGTCGGTGTCATCGTGCAAGTCGGACTGTTTGACCGTTTGACCCGGTGGATTGGTGAAATCAGTTTGATCCGCTATAGTTTGATTGTCTCTACTATACTCGTGCTTGTATTGACTTATGTCACAAGCTATTGGGCGATCCTTTTAGTGACCATGACGGTCTTCACCGGTTTCGATTTGATGCGTCCGGCAGTTACAACTTACCTTTCGCGGATTGCGGGGAATGAGCAAGGATTTGTCGGCGGGATGAACTCGATGTTTACGAGCATCGGCAATATTATCGGGCCGATCATCGGCGGTATTCTTTTTGATATCGATTTGAATTACCCCTTCTATTTCGCAACTGTCGTTTTGGCCATTGGAATCGCACTTACGTTTGTCTGGAAATCTCCAGAGGCGCTAGACACAAAAGCGAAAATTTAGATACGACGAAAAAACCAGTAAGGATAAATTTCCTCACTGGTTTTTTCATTTATATATTTAGCAGTTGGACTCACCCCAAAGTATTTCCTTCTGCAGGGATGGGGTTGTTTTTCAATAGCCCTGCTAAATGGTACGTATTATAAGCTAAGCGTTCAATCGTCGATTTCGTAAACTCATTTTCCCGTCCGGCTTCAATATAGGAAGCCCCTGGACCCGCTTCTCCTACCCAATACGCGTCTACGTTAGGAGGGATCAAAAAACCGATATGCGACAATCCATACAGAAGTGAGGCGGCTGAATGCTTTGCACCATCTTCATTTCCGGTAATTACCGCCCCTCCTACTTTGTTGTAGAAAATGGCCTGTCCTTTGTCATTGGTCACACTGCTGCTGCCGTATAAGCGTTCGATAGCAACTGTTGCCAGTGAACTTTTTTCGCCGAGCCAAATCGGTGTACCGATGATTAAAATGTCTGCTTCCTTGACCTTTTTAAGAATTTCCGGCCATTGATCGTCCCCGCCCATATCCTCCTGTACACCAAATGCAATGCGATAATCGGCTAAGCGAACGATTTCCGATTCTACGCCAAGGCTGTTGTAATGCACTTGAACATCATTCATGAATCCTTCCGTGTTGGATGTTTCGTCTGAACTTTTTAACGAGCAATTTAAAAATAGCGCTTTTAATGGCTGCATTCCTCTCATCCTTCCATGGTAAATTTCATTTTTGCTTCCACTATCATTTGTTCCCTTGCCCGGCAAAGCTAAACAGTCCAATTTTATTGCCATAAAAAACCGCTGGCCTAGTCGGCACAGCGGTTTTCAGTCAAGATTCATTTTACTGCTTAAAATCTTTCCATCCATTTTTCAAAATTAGTAACGACCGTATCCAAATAAGCGACTGTAGCTTCATCGGTGATGTTGCCTTCTGCATCCATTTTTGTATGGACCGCGCCGATGTAAACATCATTGCCGATCAAAACCGGCGATTGAAGGCCTGCCGCAAATAAAATATCACGCAAATGCATTTGCGCTTTCACTGTACCTAAATTGCCCATGGATGCGCCCATGATCCAGGAAGGTTTGCCGATCATGACTTTATCCACGCGGGATAGCCAGTCGATTGCGTTACCTAGAACGCCTGGAATGGTGGCATTGTATTCAGGCGTCACCCACAAGACGGAATCCGCTTCTTTCACTTTCTTTTTAAATCCGATAATTTCCGGCGGCATGTCGTTTTCAATATCTTGGTTATATAATGGCAATACGCTAAGATCCAAGATTTCGATTTCAAAACGGTCGGCATACCGGTTTTTCACAAATTCCGCTAATTTCCGGTTGAACGATTCTTTCCGGACACTTCCAACAATCACTGCAACTTTCATCTTACTGACCTTCCTTCTTGGTGTAGTAACGAATAAATCGTTATTGTGCTAAAAATCAATCTATTTTACAGTTTAAAGGAAAAGGCGCATAAGTGCCAACAACTTATGCGCCTTTAGCTTATTAAACTATTTTCTTCTTCGTCGGCGTAAATAACGTAATGATAAAAGCGATGACAGCCAATATCATCATAAAGTAATAAGCATCACTCGTTCCGTAGGCAACAGCCATCTTTTGGATTGCGGCAGCCGTCGAATCCGCCATATTCACTGCCAGTTCACTTGCATAGCCTGCCGATTGCGTACTGAATACGGTAATCACTACAGCGGTTCCAATGGAACCAGCAATTTGGCGCACCGTATTATTCACAGCTGTTCCATGCGTAATGAGCGCTATCGGCAATGCATTCAATCCTGCTGTGTTCAGCGGCATGGTGATGAAACTTAAGCCAATCCGCAAGAACACCGTGCGAATCATCAAGAAAAGATAACTCGTATCTGCCGATAGATCCGTAATCACCCACATCGAAGGTATGATGAAAAGCAGACCGATGATAAACAGCGGTTTTGCACCGAAGCGATCAAAAAGCTTGCCGGTAATCGGCGAAAGTAACGCATTGACTAAAGCTCCCGGCAAAAGGAGCAGCCCTGCATCAAACGCTGTAAAACTTCGGCCATCTTGAAGATAAATCGGCAAAAGCGTCATATCTGCATAAAGCATCATGGTCACCAGCACATTGATAAGCGACGTCATCGTGAAGGTCGTGTTTTTAAAAACACGCAAATTCAAGAGCGGATCTTCCGATTTGATTTGGCGCAAACAAAAAATGACGGTAATCACCACACCCGCAACAATCTGGCTCAAGACAAACGGATCTTCCCATCCATTTTTTCCGGCACCGCTGACTCCGTAAAGTATGAGTCCAAACCCGATCGTCGACAAAATGACGCTTGGCACGTCCAATTTCGCTTTTTCAGTTTCTGTGACATTCACCAAATACTTAAGCGCCAACAAAATAATGATGACCACAAAAGGGATCAAGCCGATAAATAGCCAACGCCAAGAGAAGTATTCAATTACAAATCCGGCAAGTGTGGGCGCGATGGCCGGCGCGAAAATAATCGCCAGTCCAATAATCCCCATGGCGCTTCCCCGTTTTTCGATTGGGAAAATGAACATAACGACACTCATCATCAGCGGCATGATGATTCCTGCACCTACCGCCTGGATCATCCGTCCTGCAAGCAGGATTGAAAAGCTCGGTGCAATTGCACAAAGAATCGATCCGATCAGTAAAAATAACATTGAACTGATAAACAATTGCCGTGTGGAAAAACCTTTCATCAAATAAGCGGTGATCGGAATCAGCACTCCGTTCACGAGCATGAAACCTGTTGATATCCATTGCACAGTCGTCGCTTCAACAGAAAACACATCCATCAAGCTGCTAAGCGCTACATTTAAAAGCGTCTGATTCAGCGTTGAAAGAAAGCACCCTAAAATCATTACGGTCAATAAAACCTTTGTATTTATATTTTTAGCCATTTTCTTTTCCTTTCTCCATTGCTTTTTCGACACAATGTCAATAAAATACATAATAACAACTTTAAATAATCATTCCTATTAACAATTTTTCTCGATTCGTCAATAAAGCAACATTTTCCGTCATATTGTCGCGGAAAACGAAAATAATAGACAAAGGAGCTTGGCATGAATCCATCTAAAAAAACTGATCCTCGCGCACTCCGGTCAAAGAGAGAGTTGAAAAGAGCGGTCGTTTCATTATTAGGCGAAAATCCCGATATCACTTCATTAACCGTCCAGAAAATTGCCGACAAAGCTGAACTGAACCGTGCAACTTTCTATTTGCATTACTTGGACATCAACGATTTACTGCGGCATTTAGTCCTGGAAATCTTTGACGACTTGTCGCAAAAACTTACTCCATTTCTTGAAATTGAATCCATGAAAGACGAAGAAAAATTGCTTGGCTTCCTCGATTATTTTTACCAGCATCGAAAACTATTTGCTGTTTTATTTGAAGGCCCGCAATTCAAAATCAAACTGCATGAGCTATTGAAGGATTTCGTCCAAAATAGAAGAGGCATACGGGGGGCGACCAATCAGGAAAACCTTGTTTCCATCGATTTGTTGGCAGCCTCCCTTCTCGGAATCATCATGTGGTGGATCAAAGAAGGCACTTTTTACAGTTCTGAATACATTGCACATCAAATCAGCTTAATGTATCAAAAATAAAAAAGGAGTGCCATCAGAAATTTTCTGATGGCTCTCCTCTTTATAAGTTTGCTATTTTTCGTGAGCTTTTACATAAACTATGCCAATCACTTTTTCATTGATCATCGCTTTTAACTGCCACATGCCTTTTTCAGGCAATTCCATAATCGTCGGAATATGGTGATCCGCTCCATTATTCGGGTTAGGAAGTGTCTTCTCTACTGGCACGACCGTGATTTCTTCACTGCTGTTTTCATGTTTTCCGAGAACTTTGAAGTTTCCTGTGAGTTCAACGTCGCTTCCCCAGAAATGCCACATGTACTTTTGCGGACTGTTTACAGAAAAGCGAGCCTCCTCGCCGTATATAAAACCTGCGCGCCCTTCTTCCCCAATCAACGTATAGCCATTCGTTTCAAATAACGGGCTTTCACTCCACTTGGACTCCGTGCTTTTTTCCAAAACCACATATTCCTTCTGCCCATCCCACTCGATTTCCCCTGGAATTTCATCATACCCTTTATAAAGGATACATCTTGAACATTCCCCAAAATCAACCATTGTCTCATTTACTTCCTTATTCAAGATTAATGATCCTCCGAAAGACTCCTGATTCTTTTTATAGGTGAAATCATAATTGACTTCATCCGGCTGCAGCCCTTTTCCGATGAATTCAACCGTCATAAACGCTGAACGGACTCCGTCGCCCAGATCTTTTTGGGTATAGGTCACTTTCCAGTTCTCAGTTTGATCGGAAAAGTTTGTAATCGGCACAGCCCTTTGGTCAGATGATGCCGGCTGCAACTCGCTTTCATTTTGTGTAAGGGTAAATGCAAGGAAAGATCCGATAAATGCTAATAAAATGATGAAAATAGCAGGTGCTTTCAGTGTATTGAAACCATTTCGCACTGATTTTTCCGATGTGTTTTCGCCGTTAATTTTCAAAAGGATTTTATCTTTCATTGGTTCAGAAAAACGGGGACTTTCTCCGATAAATTTATCCATATCCCGCTTAAACTTATTCATCCAGAAGACCCTCCCATTCTCGTGCATCCATCTTATCTTTCAGTAAATTCTTTGCTCTTCGCAGCCGTGTTTTTACCGTGTTTTCGGAACAGCCGAGCAATTGGCTGATTTCCTTTGTTGTGAACTCTTGGTAATAATAGAGAAGAATCGCTTCCCGGTAATGGATGGGCAGCGAAAGAACTTTTTTCATCAGCGCTGCTTGGCCAGACAGCTGTTCAACAGCTTCTTCTGGAGTTTGGTTCCGTGAAATCAATTGGCCGAGTGATTCTGTAAAAATGGAACGCCGATTTTTCCAGCTCCGGAGATGATCATGGCATTTGTTGATTGTGATTTTGGAAAGATAGGTTTTTAAGGACGCACGCTGTTGAAACTGTGCCGCCTTCTGGTAATACGTGATAAAAACTTCCTGTACGATATCTTCTGCAGCCGCCCAATCCTTTACGTATAAATACGCGAGCCGGATCAAGTATTCCCCGTGCTCGTCCATGACTCCTTTCAGCTGCTCTTTTGCTGTCCATTCTATGTATTCACTTGCCACACCATCACCCCCCTTTTTAAAACACCCAATAGACGTAAGTTTTTAAAAAATAGTTTCAAATTTTTCTTTTTAAAAATTCATCGAACTTTTATTCGTTTCTGGCGTCCTAAAGTAATAGAAGAAAGTCTAATTCTATCCCTATAGAGGCTCATTCTAATATAAACGAAGATGAATGAATTAAACGATATTAAAGAAGAAATCCCTATTTTCCGTTTCTTTACAGTATGGTATACTTTTTATTTCGTGGACCGTGAACATTATTGGAGGTTGTATGATGGAAGTTTTGATTTTACAAATGATGGAGGCGCTTAAAAGTTTGTCCTATTTCGGGATCATGCTGGCGCTAACGTTTGAATTTGTTCCTGCAGAGCTTGTGCTTCCCCTGGCAGGCTATTGGGTATATGAAGGAGATCTTGTTTTATATGGTGCTATTTTAGCGGGTTCGATCGGTGGAGTTCTTGGGCCATTGACTTTATATGCACTTGGACGCTACGGTGGGCGCCCGATGGTCATCAAATACGGGAAGTATTTTCTGGTTAAGGAAGAGCATATTGATAAATCCGACCGCTTTTTCGAGAAATACGGTGCCGGTGTCGCCTTTTTAGGAAGATTCATCCCTGGAGTCCGTACTGCCGTTTCTATTCCATGCGGCATGGCCAAAATGAATGTATGGAAATTCATTTTCTTTACTTATATCGCAATGCTTCCGGTGACAACCATCTATGTGTACTTAGGCTATCGCCTTGGACCTCAGTGGGCTATGGCTGGAGAACTATTCGGCCAGTATGCGAATTACTTGTTAATCCCTATCGCTATTCTCATCATTTGGTTCATTTTGAAACAACGAAAAGTAAGATCGATTTAAGATTAATTGATAGATAGTCAATACAAAAAGCCATCAACATTCTGATGGCTTTTTGTCTGTTTATAATACCCCTTCGAGAAGCCAGAAATTCAAAATCCTTGAGCCTTATTTTAAGATTCAATAACTTAATCAATCTTAATGGTATTGCCACTTTCATTCTTCTCCATATCTTTATCGGTTTTTGGTACTTCCAGAGTTAAAATGCCATTTTTAAAAGTTCCAGTAATTTGATCACTTTCTAGCTCACCGACATAAAATTCACGTTTAAAAGAATTATGCGTCCGTTCTTTTCGAATGTAGTGACCTTCTTCTTCTGTGCTCTCATTACTCTGGTTTTTTTCTCCGCGAATTTGAATATAATGATCCTTGTATTCAACAGTTAGATTTTCTTTATCGAATCCAGGTGCATCCATCTCAATTTGATAGTGATCTCCTTTGTCCTTAATATCAACTTGAGGATAATGAAATTCTCCTAAAAATTTATCAAAGAAATCAGAGCCTAGTCTCTTATCAAACAGACTTCCAAACCTTTCTTCCCTTCTCATCGGCATATTCTTTTTCATTTAACTTCCTCCTTTAACCTATTTTTAATAACTAGAATTAAAACGACTTCATGTTATAATATAAACTAAAAATTTTCAATTATCAGAAAACAATATATATAGAATTTACCTAAACATAACATTCCCGTAATTTTTGTCTTTAACCGTTTATAAGTATTCTTAGTCTTTATAGAGATAGTCAGTAAGCGACACCTATTATTAAAAGCAGAGAACTAATAAGATAAATAAAATAGGCGTGAACAATTCCATAATTGCTTTAGTTACGTAATTGTTAAAGCACAATGCCAAACCGTGATCCACTTTTCTTCGGACGATGCTCTCTCCTACCCTCTCAAAAGTATAAAAAAGCCATCATTTTCTGATGGCTTTTTTTAAATGGATCTTTATCCAATTTTTGATTCCAGGCGGCTGTTGGCCAATTGTATAGCTAGGCAGTCATCCAAATAGCCAATGGCAAAGAGGTAATCGTGAAGGAGATCGAGCGGCATGATGAAGTACAGCAAGGCGCCCCCCATGATGGCAAGCTCTTTTTTGCTGCCGCTCGCTTGTTCATAGCTTTTATGCCATTTTTTTAATAGCAAAAGATGGCGTCCAGCATTCCCGAAATGCTTCACTTTCGAGCTGAACGAGGCTTTTATCATTTCATGGCCTTCTTCCGTTTCAGCAAATACAGCGCAATTGTTCAATTCGGCAGAGATCCGGTCAATCGTGATGCTGCCATCCTGCATTTTGACCAGTTCCAACATATGTTTCATTTCATCCATCTCCGGTTTTTGCTCCACTTTTTTCTGCATGCTGCGCTTAGCAGCTTTCGGCAAATTAACAGTCATTTCCTCAGCAGCGAGTAAATCAGTAAGCGGCGTCTCTAATACTTTGGCAAAAACTTTTAAATGGTCGAGTGTCGGCTTTCTTTTGCCATTTAGAATCCGGGAAATTGTCGCTTTGTCAACACCAGTCAAATCAGCAAAATGCCGCAATGTATAATCTCGCTCCATCCATTTTTGCTGCAAGAATCCACCGATTCCATTTTTTATTTCCGCCATATGAAACCTCCTCGTCTTCTTTATTGCGCTAGTAGCCTTATTATCCCTACTTTAGGCAATCGTTGATGTAATGTCAAACAAGTTATTCGTTGACAATTTGTCAACATCACTTTAAACTCTTTGGAGACTGCGCGTTTTCTAAGAAACGATGAGGTGATGTAATGAAACGAGCAATAGCACGAAAAAGCCGAAGAAAAAGAGTGACCCTTACGCTGTTTGGCATTTTAACCGCTAGTTTAGCAATAGCATCTGTCACAGCTTACAGCGAGTTTAATCATAAGAAAACAGAAACTGCTGTTACAGCGCCATACATAAATAACGGATCTGAAAATATGGGCGAAGAAATTGCGGACATCGATATGAAGAGCATCAACATCCTCTTGATCGGGAGTGATCGAAGAGAAGAGGAATACGGGTTATCAGATGCATTAATGATTTTAAATTATCAGCCTGAATCCAAAAAAGTCCGACTGGCTTCGATTATGCGTGATGCTTATGTTCACATCCCTGAATATGGGATGCAAAAAATCAACGCTGCCCATTCATTTGGCGGGCCTGAATTGGTCAGTGAAACAGTTGAAGAAAACTTCGGCATCAAAACCGACTTTTATGCAGCGGTTGATTTTAATGGTTTCCCGAAATTATTGGACCTCATTATCCCAAGTGGAATTGAAATTGATATTCCATATGAGATGTCCCACGGCATTGGCATGACGCTAGAACCTGGAGAGCAGATTTTAAATGGCGATCAATTACTAGGGTACGTCCGCTTCAGGCATGACAAAAATAGTGATTATGGACGCGTTGAACGGCAGCAGGAAGTGATGTCTGCTGTGAAAGACCAAGGCATGGAATTCAAGACTTTACTCAATTTGCGTAAAATCATTGAAGCTGCCGATACCTATATTGATACGGATATTGATAAAAAGTTGTTGCTCAGCCTCGGAAAATCACTGTTCCAAAACGGGACGAACGAAATGGAAACACTGCGCATCCCGGCTCCCGATACGTTTTCAGAAGAACGCAAAAATATCGGAGAAGTGCTCGTATTGGATTTAGAAGCTAATCAACAAGAGTTGGAGGAATTTTTCAATTAAGATTCTCTCTAAAAAATTTATATCCAACAAGATGAAAGGAGTTTTCGGATGTATAACTGGGAACACATGGAATGGACCGAAAATATTGACCATGGAATGACTGAAAACGGCTTCCCCTTCTATCAAGTGGGAATCACCGGTTGGAATGGCAATATCTCCACATCAAGCAAAGAACAGCTGATACTGATCCGCACTGTAAAAAATAATTTATCGATAACAACACACGTCCATTACGTCCACCCGGATGCCCGTTATAATTTACAGGCACGGAAATTGGCAAAAGAAATCAAATTTTACTTAGAAGATTCTTTTCGGGACGATTTTTCCACTACATAAATCACACAACTCTAAAATTCACTTTTTAATTCCGCCTATACCGATCCAGAAGCTGAAGAGCTGAGGTTAGTGATGTGCTGGTATCGGGTATAGCACATCAAAGACATTTATCGATTTGAGGAGGAAAAAGAATGGATTCTACAATTTGGCTTTATGTAGCACTAGGAATCGTCGTACTTGGCATTATCATTGCAGGTGTCGGGGTGTTCTTGATGATCAAAGGAATTAAAGAACCGATGAAAGAAATCAAAGGTTCAGCGAATAACTTAAAAGAGCGCATGGACAATTTAAAACTTGAAACGACGAGCTTGCAGCACCATGCCAATGAAATCAAAGAGGACGTACAAGTGAAGTCTGAAAAAATAACGTTGTTCATTGACGCAGCAAAAGGCACGAAGAATTCTGTAGCTGATCTGAACTCATCTGTACGCGCCATAACGACCGATGTCGCTCACTATGTGGATAACGACCGCTATCAACAAAAGCAAGTCGAGAACTGGAGCAACACAGCTGTGACAATGCTTGCGATGGCACAGGAAAAACAGCTTCCTAAACATAGATTGGAAGAACATGCAGACCCGGTTTATGAATTTGAAAATTAAGCATGGAACATCAGAACCCGCGGCCACATTGGCCGCTTTTCTTTTTGCATAAAACCGTATACCTCAACACTTTCAACAAATAAAGGGGCAGTGCAGTAAGTCGAGTAAAGACTTACTGCACTGCCCCTTTCCTACATTCTATTGAAATTAACGGATTAATTGACCGCTTGTTTTTTCTCATTCAACTGGCTGGAAAGATCTTGGAACCATTCTTTATCATCAGTAGCTAGTGCGAGGTCGATCAAGAATTCCAATTCCGCCACTTCTTTTGTTTCTGCTGCTGGAATGCTTTCGACTATTTGGATCGGCATGGCAATTGTCATGCCAATAATTGCTTCGTTATCGCTCTCTACGACTGTAACATTCACAGCTTCTTTCAGGACATTCATGGAATCGATATAGCCGATAATCAATTCTCCGTGGCGGGATTTCCCTTTAACCCAATCACTCGTCTTTAGAATCATCTTGTTCGTTTCCATATTTATGCACCTACTTTATCTTATTTTAATCTCTATGTGTGAATCTCTGGCTTACTGTCCTTGTTTCCCTAATGTTTCCGTTGCAAACCACTTCTTGGATTCTAACCTAAAATATCGTGGTTGCTGATTTTAATTTTACTCCTCAATAAGGCTTCATACAATTTATATGCCTCGAATTCGAGATAAGCAGGCCCGACTTCAGTTGCTTTCGATTGCTACCTTCATACTGCCACCATATATATTAAACGATTGAATTCTATGATAAGCTAACGAATATACGTTCCACTATTTGAGAATTGTTGCCTTATCAAACTGATCACTTCTTAGTGAAACCGATTTTCATTTCCATAAAAGAAAGGATGCGACAGAGATGGAGCGAGATGCAGTATTGCAAGAGCTTGAAGCACTTGGCACGGAACGCACGAAGAACACCTATTTGAGAAATGGTGCACGCGAACCGCTATTCGGCGTCGCAACTGGCGCGATGAAGCCGCTGGCAAAGAAAATCAAGAAAGACCAAGCTTTAGCCGATGAACTTTATGCTACCGGCAACTATGATGCCATGTATTTTGCCGGCATTATCTCAAATATGAAAACACCAGAAGAATTTGAACGCTGGATTGAAGGTGCCTATTTCTATATGCTTTCCGATTATGTCGTCGCTATTTCGTTGGCGGAAGCACCATTTGCACAGGAACTCGCGGATAAATGGATTGCGAGCGGCGAGGAATTGAAGATGTCCGCTGGATGGAGCTGCTATTGCTGGATGCTCGGCAGATGGCCTGACAGTGAGTTCGACAAAAACAAACTTTCGGCGATGCTGGACCAAGTGGAAGAACAGATCCACGAAGCACCTGACCGGACAAAAGTCTCCATGAACAATTTTATCTCAACTAGCGCTATTTCTTTTGAACCGCTTCATGAAAAAGCAGTGGTAACGGCTGCAGCAGTCGGCCCTGTTGAAATTCGAAAAGGCGAGAAAAAAAGCAGCACTTTGCTCGCTTCAGAAACCATCCAAAAAGCGTTGGACCGTGGACAAACCGGATTCAAACGAAAATATGTGCGATGCTGACCGCATAACTTGCCCCTATCACCTGCTCCGGTACTGTGATGGGGCTTTTTCTCTCTTAAAAGAGCGGTCCCAACGGGTAATGATAAAACGAGTTTTCATTAACAGACTTCAGCTATAAAAAGATATAATAAAGTCTGATCGAAATAATAGATGGGGTGATGAACATGAGAAGCGGCAATCCAAGTTTAAAAGACGACAAATTTATCAGATCGAGTGAAAGTGGAAATGGCCGTTTGATGACCATCCAAGGGACGGTCAATAAAACATTCATCCTCCTGCTTTTAGTATTGGCTACATGCATCTATTCGTGGAATCAATTTCTCAATGACCCAGGCAGTGTAACCCCGTTAATCCTTATTGGCGCAATTGGCGGATTTATCGTTGCCTTGATCACGATTTTCGTTCCCAAAATTTCTCCGATTACAGCACCGATCTATGCCCTGCTGGAAGGCTTGTTTATCGGAGCTATTTCCGCTCAGTACGAAGTGCAATTTGGCGGCATCGTGTTCCAAGCCGTTTTATTGACCATCGGTGTTTTACTGAGTTTATTGCTTGTCTATAAATCGGGTTTGATCAAAGTTACACAGAATTTCAGGCTCGGGGTCTTTGCGGCCACCGGCGCAGTCTTTGTCGTTTATCTGATTTCCTTCATCGGCAGCTTTTTCGGCTTTCAAATTCCATATCTGCATGAAGCAAGTCCGATCGGCATTGCCATCAGTGTAGTGATTGTCATCATCGCAGCTTTGAACCTTGTGCTGGATTTTGACTACATCGAAAACGCAGCTGCAAAACGCGTGCCGAAATACTTCGAATGGTACGGCGCTTTTGGCTTGCTCGTGACGCTGATCTGGCTCTATCTAGAAATTCTTCGGTTATTATCAAAAATCCGGAGTCGATGAAAAAAACGCCCATGGGCGTTTTTTTTATTTCCTTTTCCAAAACTTACTTGATAATTTCACTTTAAATAGGGTTTAAATTTGACAGAATATTAACTATTCAGGAAAATGAAATTGTGTTTGTTTATTAATTGAACAAAGATTGGAGATGATTATATGGATAAGTTGAATATCGGAATGGTCGGCTATAAATTTATGGGGAAAGCTCATAGCAATGCCTATCGTGCATTGCCGATGTTCTTTCCTGACCGCCTCCCCATTTCGATGCAGGTAATTAGCGGACGAAATAAGGATGCAGTGGCAGCAGCGGCGGCCCAATTCGGTTGGGCGGAATATAGTTCAGACTGGACAACGCTTGTTTCCCGGGATGATATTGACATCATCGATATCAATGCACCGAGCAATGTGCATAAAGAAATAGCGGTTGCAGCAGCTAACGCCGGCAAACATCTATATTGCGAGAAACCGCTTGCCCTTTCTTTGTCAGATTCACGCGACATGCTGGAAGCGGCGGAAAGTGCTGGAGTGAAGCATATGGTCGGCTTCAACTACCGCTTTGCCCCTGCAGTGATTCTGGCTAAAAAATTGATCGACGAAGGCCGTTTAGGCGATATCTATCATTTCCGGGGATGGTTTTTGCAAGACTGGCTGGTCGACCCGGACTTCCCCCTTGCCTGGCGTCTTCAGCAGGAAATAGCCGGTTCAGGCGCGCATGGCGATTTAGGTGCACATCTAATTGATATGGCGCATTATCTAATCGGCAGCATGAAAGAAGTTATCGGAATGAGCGAAACCTTCATCAAAGAACGGCCACTTCCTGGTGAATCAGGCGGTTTATCTGCGACAAGCGGAGCTACGACAGAAACAGGACCGGTAACGGTTGATGATGCAACGCTATTTATGTCTCGTTTTGAGAACGGTGCTCTTGGCAGTTTTGAAGCGACTCGATTTGCTTCCGGGCATCGCAGCACCAATTCATTTGAAATCAATGGCTCTAAAGGCAGCGTTATTTTCGACTTTGAACGCATGAATGAGCTGCAGGTCTATTTCACTGACGACCAAGAAGATGTCCAAGGATTCCGCCGTGTGCTCGCAACAGATTCAGCCCATGCCTATTCAGGTGTGTGGTGGCCGACTGGGCACCCAATCGGATATGAGCACACCTTTACACATGCTTTCGTTGAATTCCTGGATGCCATTCTAGAAGATCGGCAGCCTTCCCCGAATTTCAATGACGGGGTCAAATGCCAGCAAGTGCTCGAAGCTGTTGAACAATCGATAAAAGAAAGAAGATGGATTGACGTAGCAAGTCTTTAAAATAGGAATACAATCGGTTAGGAGTGAAGCATCCATGAAGAAAAAAGCATTGATCGTGCAAGGCGGCTGGGATGGCCATGAACCGGAGCAAGTGGCGAATATCTATAAAGAGCTGCTCGTTTCGGAAGGTTTTGAAGTCGAGATTTCCGATTCCCTTGATGCCTATGCAGATGCCGAAAAATTGAAAGCGCTTAACTTGATAGTGCCGCATTGGACAATGGGAGAAATCGATCCCCAATATGTGCGCAATGTTTCAGAAGCGGTCATTAACGGAGTTGGGCTTGCAGGAAGCCACGGCGGCATGTGCGACTCTTTCCGGAAAAACGTAGATTGGCAATTTATGACCGGCGGCAATTGGGTTGCCCATCCCGGAAACGACGGCATTGAGTATATGGTCAATATAAAGCAATCCTCCAGCCCCATCCTAGAAGGTCTCGACGATTTCAAAGTCATTAGCGAACAATACTACCTTCATGTCGACCCGGCTGTTGAAGTGCTCGCCACAACCCGCTTTCCAGTAGCCGATGGGCCGCATGCATTAAACAAAGCCGTAGATATGCCGGTCGTTTGGACAAAGCGCTGGGGACTCGGGCGCGTATTCTACAGTTCGCTTGGACATGCAGCAAATATTGTCGCGATGCCCGAAGTTTCGTTAATTATGAAAAGAGGATTTTTATGGGCTGCAGAAGGAAAAGAACTTTACGGCAATCCAAACAATCAAAACCGAGCTGTTTTTGAAAACGCTCAAGTTTATACCGGTATGGGCGATAGCCAATGACCTCAGGAGGAAAAGGGATGAAACCATTTACGATCGGCATTATTGGCTGCGGGTACATAAGCTCCATTTACATGGAAAATATCCCGCAATACAACCATTTAGCATTAACTGCTTGTGCAGACTTGGATTTAGAGCGAGCTCAATCCCAAGCTGCCCAATATGGCATTCCTAAAGCGTGCAGCGTGCAGGAATTGCTGGATGATCCCGAAATTGACCTGGTCATCAATTTAACATTGCCAAAAGTCCACGCAGAAGTATCGCTTCAAATTTTGGAAGCCGGCAAACATGTGTATGTCGAAAAGCCATTGGCGATCCAGCTCGAGGATGCAAAACGCGTATTAGAAAAAGCCGATGAAAAAGGATTGGTTGTCGGAAGCGCTCCTGATACTTTTTTAGGAGCTGGTATTCAAACCGCTCTTCAGCTGATTGAAAAAGGAGAAATTGGCGTACCAATTGGCGCGTCGGCATTTGTCATCGGACGAGGCCATGAACATTGGCATCCGAATCCCGCCTTCTATTATGAAAAAGGCGGCGGTCCCTTATTTGATATGGGCCCTTATTACCTGACCGCTTTGATTGCATTGCTTGGGCCGATGGAGCGAATTGCCGGATCCGCCCGCATCAGTTATCCCGAACGAACCGTGTCAAGTGAACCGAATGCCGGGCAGAAAATCACCGTTTCTACAGAAACGCATATTGCCGGAACAATCAATTTTGCATCCGGTGCGATTGCTACGCTCACATCGAGCTTTGATGCTTTTGGATGCTCTTCCCTGCCGCCCATTGAAATCTACGGCAGCGAAGGAACCTTGCTCGTACCGGATCCAAATACATTTGGCGGACCGGTACGGATACGGAGAAAAGGGGATGAAACTTTTACAGACATTCCGCTGGTTTCAGATTTGCAGGAAAATGAACGCGGACTTGGTGTAGCGGACATGGCGCACGCCATCTTAAATGGAGAAAAACACCGTGCTAGCGGACAGCTTGCGCATCACGTGCTTGAAGCGATGCATGGTTTCCTGATTTCTTCGCGTGAAGGCGTTTATTACCAAATGGAGAGCAGTTGTGAGAAACCTGAAGCTTTATCCGTTAACGGCCAGGTGTTTAAGCAAACAACTTCATAAAGAAGGCGAATTGATGATTATTGGCTTCCGCTATAAAGGTGTTCTTCATAAATGCTTCCGGAATCCTTAATCTCTGAAAATGCTGTTTGATAGATTTAACACAAAAGGAGTTGTCCCAAAAGTAAATGGGGACAACTCCTTTTTATTTCCCTTAGATCGACCAATTGATTAACATCCCCGCATGTGTCAATCCCCCGCCGAAACCGTATAACAGCAAGTTATCACCCGCCTTGATCTTTCCTTCCTGCACCCCTTTGTCCAGTGACAGCGGAATGGATGCCGCGGACGTGTTTCCAAAATACTCCAAACTGTAAATGGTGCGTTCAAGCGGCAAGTCATTTCTGCTGCAGATGGACTCAATGATCCGGAGGTTGGCACTGTGCGGGACAAACCAATCCACCTTCTCTTTTTCAAAATCGGCTTTATCCATCAAGGCCTTCATTCCTTTCGGTACGGTGTTGACTGCCCATTTATAGACTTCGCGTCCATTTTGCGTGACAAATCCATTGACCGCTAATTCGTTGCCGAACATTTGGGTTGAAAGGTCTGTGCAGTAGAGGTTATGGGCTAATTGGCCATCCGTACCGGCATGTGAAGCGATGAAGCTTGGCAAACTTTCGTCGTATTCAACAAGAACTGCTCCCCCGCCGTCTCCAAACAAAATACAAGTGGAACGGTCGCTATAATCCAGAATTTTAGAGAAGGTTTCTGCGCCAATGACCAAAATCTTTTTGTTCATGCCGGCTGTTATTAAACCGTTCGCGACCTGCAGTCCATAGGTGAACCCCGAGCATGCTGCATTCAAATCAATGGCACCCGTATTCGGGATGCCAAGATTCGCCTGCACTAAGGCAGATACGCTCGGCGTCTTAAAGTCCGGCGTCATCGTACAAACGATGATCATGTCTACGTCATCCAGCGTTTTATCAAAACGCTCCCTTAAATTTTCAGCAGCTTTTATGCAGATATCACTTGTGAATTCACGGTCATCTGCGATTCGGCGTTCTTTAATGCCCGTCCGCTGGATGATCCATTCATCATTCGTATCAATCATTTCTTCCAAGTCATGGTTAGTCAATATTTTTTCAGGCACATAGGAACCGATGGCTGTAATTCTGGCTTTAGAAATAATCAATAATCTCATCCCTTCAAGTTGCTTACGCCTAATTCTATCATCAACTATTAGTAATAGGTACTAATTTTACTGAATAAAAAATGCCTAGGATGAATTTATTACGTTTTCATCATAGGCTTGGCTTTGATTGATTGTAATTTTTGGACTGAAATGCAGTATTCTTATTTATTAACCTAAAGGATCTTCTCCGTACTTCGCCCATAGCTTCGGAAACTTGCGGCTCAGGGTTGCTTCGTCATCTTCATCCCAGTCAAACTCGATTTCTGGAGTCGGACCTTCATCTCCCGCTAAGGAATTATAAATATTGAGGAAATCCTCTTGCTCAAGCCCGGTCTTTTCTTCAAAGGCGATCGTCGCACACGACAGTAAATCTTCGAATTGGGGCACCTCTTCTTCATCTAAATAAGGCATGATGCTTTCTGGATCCGCTATTGCTTGTTCATAAACTTCTTTCCCAGCGAATACGAGCCACGCACGAAAATAATCGAAGGAATCGTCTGAACATCCGCCCATGACAATATAAGCCGCAGCCCACAAATCCGATGTATATGATTTTTGATAAACACGGTTAAATTGACTATCAAAATGGACAATTTCATTGATGGATTTTCTCGCTAGCTGTTCAATGAGCCACTCGATCTGTTCTTCCATGAAATCGCCTTTTTGATGAGCGGCATCGATTAACTGCCAAAACTCCGCTTCAGTCATCTGCCTGGCTTGGACAATATTCTCTTCTTGTTCCCTGTAGCCTTTTTTCAGCTTTGACTGAATCAGTTTGTTCGCTTCTCTTAGGCAATGTTCTTCCGAAGAAAACTCTTTCGTATTAATGGAGCCTTGCATTCCGATTTTTCCGTAAGAGACGATAAACATATTTCCCTGCACTTTGATTTTCCAGAACTTGTTTGAAAAAGCGGTGATGCAGACGAGTGACTTTTCCATATAATCCCACCTTTTCCGAGCACATTCTTTGCGGCTTCTTTATCTAAAGTTTAACATATCGTGCCAGCTTAAAAATCGCAGGCCTGTTTTCGCTAGTTCTCAATTTGCTCATTTCTTCTGATGCGCGGAAATGTGAAACTTAATCGATAGTTGACGGCTAGCATCCGAATAGTCACCACGATGAAAACAGCTAAGGTGAGCCGCAGTGGCGATGTCCAGCCTAACCAGACATAAATCCCGCAAAACATCGTCAATACAGCATGTATTTCTTCTTTTAGCGCGAGCGGTTTCTTTCCGGCAAGAAGATCGCGGATCATGCCGCCTCCAAGCCCTGTAAACATAGCGGCCAACAGCATGAGTCCGAGATGCCCATTTATGAGTTGTACCGTCAGTGCTCCTTGCAATGCAAAAGTGGCGAGTCCAATCGAGTCAAAAAAGAGTCCCCATCTTTTCCAATGCTGCGTCCACTTTAAAGGCAAAAGGACGATTAAGGCGAGGGTCGCAAATACAATTGCGATCGTCTGAGAATCCCATAGAGCAGAAACCGGAGCCCCGATCAATAAATTCCGGATTGTCCCGCCTCCAAAAGCAGTTGTTAAGCCCAATACAAACACACCAACAAAAGAATATTCCGCTTCTATCGCAACCAATGCTCCGCTAGCGGCATATGCCGTTATTCCAATAACGAGTAAAATAGTCCAAGACACAATTAATTCCTCCATTTTTTTAACTCTTTCTCTCCTGTTAATACAAAACTCCTGACAGTCTATTGCGAACTTTTTAAAAAATAAAAACCACCATTCAACAGGTATGGTTAACCTGCTGAATGGTGGTTAGTTAATAGCACATGTGTACCTTATCCCAATCCGCCAAGACTTATATATGATTCACTTTTAACTGCTGGTCGATCGGCTGGTCAAAGACGAATATCGAAATCACTTCATCGTCATCTACATGGATGTCCGTAAACAACTTCTCGAATCTTGCCCCTACTAATTCTTCCATTTCGGTTGGGCGAATTTGATTGTACAGCTCCTTGATCATTTGCGTTCGAGCCTGCCGAATCATATCCCTGCCATTTTCGTTCTGTATCATAAAATGTTCCACTGGACTTAGGCTGCCACTCATATGAGCGATGGCCCAATTATCTTGAAACTTAACTTTAATTTTTTCAGGGCCTTTGCCAACATGTTTTTTCCGGTAAGCACGGACTAAATTTGCAAACTTCTGTTCACGCTGCTGTGTAGAAAGTGAAATACCCCCGACCTTCTTTCAAAAAAATATAATCTATATTTAAATCACTTTAAAACTTTATTAGCATTTTTCATTTAAATAGTATACCACTATATTAAAGACAAGCAAGGTTTCAAGCATTTTTAAAAAGAACCCGCCAATCCCTTGGCAGGTTCCATCCTTTTAATATGTGTTTCAAAAATTGGCAGCATCAGTTGCTCGCTTTTAAATAGTCAACAAACTCCGCTTCCGTTGAAGTTTCCGTATAATCCATAGCCGACAAGCCGTCTTTCCCTTTGACGGTTGGATCAGCTCCAGAATCCATCAATAGCAAAGCCGTTTCGAATTCATCGTAGTAGACGGCCGCTCCTATTGCTGTATCGTATTCATCCTGGACGTTTACGTCTGCCCCAGAATCAATAAGGAAGGATACCATCTCCTCGTCCCCGTTAAAGACTGCATACAGTAATGCAGGAGTTCCAGTCGAATCGACGGCATTAACATCGTCGCCGTCCACTAGAGCGGCTTTGGCGCTAGTAAGATCTCCTTCGTCTGCAGCTGTAATGAGCTCCGTTTGCCCAGCGATCGTATAATCCTCTTCAGCATAAAGTGCATCGTCAAACCCATTTAGAAATTGGGAGTAGACCAATGTTCCACCGGCAAAAAGAGCTATACTAATAAAATATACAGCCGTTATTCCTGCAAAGATCATCGCTGCGCCAATGGCGATTCTGCCCGTATTCGGCATATAGACGCGCGCATCGCTTCCTTCAAACTGCTGGATGGCTTGAATGCGTTTCGGCAGGATTGGATGGGAGGAAAGCACTTCACTCAACCAGACCACACCGTTCGATTCTGTCGTAATCTGTTCCCGGTAGGCTTCTTCATTGACTTCGCTATACATTTTCTTGCCGATGCCGAGAAGCGTCAACGCCCGTTTCGCTGCTGAAGCGTTCTGAATGGCAAAAGCTGCATGGCGGTCGCACGTGTATTCGCATGAACGGCTATACGCCTGGCTCAGGAATGGTATAAACCCAGCAGGCACAATCAAAAGATTCTTCCAGACATGGCGTCGTTTCACATGTGCCAGTTCGTGGGCAATGATGAAGTCGAGTTCTTCTTGCCCCTGCTCACGTGCCAGTTCAAAAACTTCCGAATATAAGACGACCATATCGCGCCCGAAAAAACGGGTCGCAAAGGCGTTCAATGCACCTTCCGACTGAATGACAAAAACTTCTGGAACTTTTTTGAGTTCCATTTCTTTTGAAAGAATTTGCACTCGTTCATAGACATCCGGAAATTGGCGTTCGTGGATCCGCACGCCGTTTCCGCGAATAGATCCTAACATCATGGCGTTAGCAAAAAGCATAAAAGCAAAAATGATAAGTGCAATGGCAATGCCGACGACAGAAATGATGGCAAATACATAAACGATGATACTGAAAATCAAGCTGATGATAAAATAGATGGTTTCTCTGTTCGATTGAATTGCAGATTTGTCCAATGATCTTCTTCCCTTCAATATGGAATAACTTACATATAATAGCACATTCTTTTGGAAAGAAATACTTGAATTCAGAGTATCTATATCCTCCTTTATCCTTTTTAACCTCTTTACTTCCTTATCCATATCCGCTACACTGAACTCAACCGGGCAAACCCGGCCCACAAAAACCGCATACCGTTTACTGCACTAGGGGTGCCCATTATGGCTGAGATGCAAGCGCAAGCTTCGATCCCTTATAACTCGATCAGGTTAGGACCTGCGTGAGGAAGTGCGGCGCATTTCTGAAATGATTCCTTTTGAAATTATTTGTAGATTATGGCTGCATCTTCACGGATGCGGCTTTTTTTGTGCATATTTTTAGGAGGAATTCAATATGGAACCATTGCAATGCGGCACTAGCCCGATTGTCGGATTTCGCTTTTCGCTTCACCCGATGACTGGCGATTTTGTCAAAGTGATTAAAGGGGCACTTAATGAAACAGACACTTCGAATGTCTGGATGCATACAGATGACGTCTCTACGGTGATTCGCGGAAAACAGAATCATGTCTTCAACGTCGCAAAAGCACTAGCTTTGCATGCGGCAAAAACCGGTGAACATGTCGCGCTTTCGGGCACTTTTTCCATCGGCTGCCCCGGCGACTCGGCGGGAGATGTGTACTTGGAAAAATCGGATGAATTGTTGAACACAGATACCACCAAGCAATATGTCTCTTCTCAATTTGCGCTGTATCCAATGAACAACCCGGATTATATGGCGGTTATTTACCGCGAAGTGGACCGTGCAAAAGAACAAGGAGTCTTTAATGATTCGATGCATTACGCAAGCGGCATTCATGGCGATATTCATGAGGTCTTTGCCTTTTATGAAGAAGCATTTACAAATGCCCGTTCAGAAGAGCATCGCCATCTCGTCATGACGGTATCGATGAGCATCAATAGCCCATCACACGGAGGCAAATAAAATGCTGACATCGTGGAAATTAAAAGAAGTGGTATTAATGTCTTTATTTGCTGTCGTGTTCGGCATCGTTTATTTGGTATTTGTCCACGTTTCGAACATTTGGGCGGCTGTAATCGGCCCGCTCGCATATGAATGGATGTTCGGAATCTGGTTTATCGTTTCGATCATTTGCATGAACATCATTCGAAAACCAGGAGCAGCGGTGTTATCGGAATCGATGGCTGCAGCGATTGAAGTGCTGCTTGGGAACGCGGTCGGCCCCCGCCTCCTATTGTCTGGCATTGTACAAGGCCTAGGCGCAGAAGCGGCTTTTGCCATAACTGGCTACAAGCATTTCAATCTCGCTGTGTTGATGCTTGCCGGTGCCGGTTCAGCCGTCTTCAGTTTTGTATACGGCTTCTTCATTTCAGGCTATGCAGCACTCGACCCTTCTTTTGTCGCTTTGATGTTTACCTTGCGTGTGCTCAGCGGCATGATTATTGCTGGGATCGGCGGAAAATTCATTTCGGATGGCCTGCTTGCGACGGGTTCGCTTCGCGGCTACGCCATTTCTCGTTCGAAGAAAAGTGATGCCCGTGCATGAAGCCGTTTTTTCACTTAGACAGCTTGGCTTCCGTTTTCCAGACGACGAGCAGCCGACCTTGTCTGCTATTTCCTTTGATATCCATAACGGAGAACGCGTTGTCATTTCAGGGCCAAGCGGCTGCGGGAAAAGCACGCTGCTTTACTTATTGAATCGCTTATACCCGCTTAATTGCGATGGAGAGCTCACAGGCAGCATCCGGCTTTTCGGGAAAGACGCTGAGTCGTATGCGCCAGGTGAAATCAACCGCCGGGTCGCAACCGTCTTTCAAGATCCCGATTCCCAGTTTTGCATGCCAACGGTTGAAGAAGAATTGGCTTTCACCTTGGAGAATCTTCACGTTCCCCGCGAGAAAATGCAGACAAGAATTACCGAAGTTTTAAAGCTGACCGGTTTGTCAGCTCTGCGGCATGAAGTGATCCAATCCTTATCTGGCGGTACGAAGCAACGAGTTGCAGCTGCTTGCGCGTTAGTTATGGAACCTGAAGTGCTGTTATTGGACGAACCGATCTCACATTTGGATCCCGTGACTGCGAAAGAGTTTATCCATTGGCTAGACCGGCTCCAGGAAGACTTGAATTTGACAATTGTTGCCGTAGAGCACCGGCTCGACTTATGGGATTCTTTTTTCAGCCGGGAAATCCAATTAGATCGCTCCGGCTATTTTATCAGCGACAAAATAGCCAGTGTCCGTTCTCCTGTTTCATTGCCTGAACGGGCTTCGTCAATGGGTTCAGAAATCGTTCTGAAGGCTGAAGAAATTGCAGTAAAGGCTAATGGAAAAGAACTCATGACCGGTCTTTCGTTTACTGCCCATAAAGGTGAAATAATGGTCGTTGCCGGTCCAAACGGCAGTGGGAAATCTTCGTTATTAAAGGCATTATGCGGAATATACCCGCTTGATGCCGGGAGCATCCAATCACCTGGAGTCGGATTTGTGCCGCAGTCTCCCGAGTATTTATTCTTAGAAAAAACCGTAGCGAAAGAACTGGCGTTTTCAGGCATAGCAACTCCAGACGAATTGGACGATTTGATGGACCGGCTGCGCTTGAAGGAAATCCAATACGACCATCCGTTTTCAGTGAGCCATGGCCAGAAACGCCGCGTCGCAACTGGTGCGATGCTTGCAGACCGGCGCACGGTCGTTTTGATGGATGAACCGACTTCAGGCCAGGACGCAGCTGCGCTTCAAGAGTTGCATCGACTGATTGCTGAACGGGCAGACGAAGGCATCACGTTCTTAATCGTCACGCACGATATGGAACTTGCAGCAAGTCTCGCCGATTCCCTCCTGCTGTTAAAAGACGGGAAAATGACTGGAAAATACCCTGCCCATGAAGTTTGGAAAAATACGGATTTGCTCGCTGAACACCATTTGCTTCCGCCGAAAGGAGTTGTACAGTTTGCAAAATCTTTTGCATGACATGAACCCTTCGCTGAAATTTGTTCTGGTGACCCTTTCGATGTTCGCCATCGCTTTTTTCTTCAACCCTTGGACTCCGTTCTTTTTCTGGGTCGGCGTACTGCTTATGCAAGTTTTCATGAGCAAAGTGAACTGGAAAACCTGGTCTTTGTTTATGCTCCCTTTTGCTTTAGGTGCATTCGGCTATTTATGGACGACCATCGTTTTTGCTGCTGATACAAGTGGCGAAGTCATCTGGTCATACTTAGGATTTCAAGTGACTGCTGATCAATTGGAAACTGCGCTGTCGCTCGCTTTTCGTGTGATGGCCTTCTCTACTTTATCGCTGATGTTTGCTTTTACCACCGATCCTGTGAAATTCATCATGAGTTTGATGCAGCAGATGAAGCTGTCGCCCAAACTTGCGTATGGCGTTCTAGTTGGCTATCAATTCCTTCCGGTAATGAAAGATGAATTCACCCAAATCCAGCAAGCTCATCGACTCCGCGGTGCTGAAGTCGAAAAAAATGGCTTGCGTCGTTTGCTTGGCATGCGGAAAGTCTTGATTCCGATGCTTGCCGGAGCTGTCCGCAATGCAGAGCGTTCCGCTTTTGCGATGGAAGCACGTGGTTTTACGGGCGAAGCAAGATCTGAATATTTCCAGGTGATTAAACTCCAAAAAGTGGATGCAGCTATGACGGCTGTTTTTGCTTTTCTATTAATTGTCAGTTGCTCTGCCGGGTTTTGGTTTTAATTCTTTTGAGGGCTTCTTTATTGAAGCTCTCTTTTTCTTGTTGCGGGTTTTGTTTTTAAATAAAATCCTTATGTAGTTTATTACAAGTGATTTTGGAAAGCCATTTTTCGAATAGAATTGGAAAACTTTGATGACTCTTTGCTGTTTGTTGTTTATTTAGTTGAATTCCTTATGTAATTTTCTACAATTGCTTTCAAAAAACTCGCTCATTATCTTAATGGCGGGCTTTTGAGTACGGCTCGCTGGTACATCAATGAAAAGCCGTTCTTTTTCATATTGCGTGCTGATGAATTTCCAGGTTTGGTCGTCACCGTGATAAATTGACAGCCCGCCGCTTTTGCGAACCGGATGCGTTCTTCGATTAAGCGATTTTGGTACCCTTTTCCCCTGTATGGTTTAATGGTGGCGGTTAAAAACAGCTCTGCCAGGTTTCCCTTGATGGCGACAGTGGCCCCCGCTACGTTCTCAGGCCCTTCTTTTAATAGAAAAGCTGTATTGCCTGGCACTTCCCAAAATGCGCGGACCGACTCCATTGCTTCTTCTGTCACCGTATGATCCTGTGAAATGCCAAGAGCTACCGTCCATGCCCAATCGTAAGAATGGTAATCGTCCACTTTTAGGATTTCTGAAGTTGAACTTTGCTCAAGCAGCTTGGTTTCTTTCCAATTTGCCATGTCCAATATCCAAACGGACAGAAAATGATCGAACGTATAGCCCTTATTTTGCAGCATGTGAATAAATGCTTCATCGCTAAAAGGGGTAATTTCCAAGTGTAGATGTGCCGCTGCGTTTCGAGCGACAAGTTCCGCTTCCAAGGATTCAAGATCCGGTTGTTGACCAGGTTCACCTAAACCGAACCCGAGGCCGTAGCAATAATCCGGTGTGTAAAAAACAACCCCTTTTCCTTCGGCAGACAGATAATTCCCATTATAGAAGGAGGCATTCTGCCTTTGGATCTCCATATACTGTTTTGTTCCGCCAATTTTCAATTCTTCTATTGCTTTTGCCAGTTGTAAATCATTAACGGCTGCCATACACAATCTCTCCAATCAAAAAGGCACTTGAATTGTTGAAACAATTCAAGTGCTCGTTTTAGTTTGCTATTCTTGGATTCCATAAGTTATTTCATCTTCGTCTTGGGCGTTGACGCCATTCTTGATATGGACAACTGTCCGCAAGATCAATTTCGCCTTTGGCATATCCAGAATCCAGCGTTCGTCCGGAACAATTTCAAATTGCTGCATGACGGTTTCTTTCGATTTTACAGAGCCTGCAAACTCTAAGGTCTGCTTGGCGACTGTTTTTTCGATCACATCAAAATCGCTGTCTTCCCGGTAATCTTCAATCTGTTTCAATACATTCAACTCGATAAAGTCAATATCCTGATCACTTTCGCCGCCAGTGAAATAGACAGTGCCATTCAATGTTTCGCCTTCGTCTAGATGCGGCCTTTCAACTACGGTTTCGATTTGCATCGACCCAATGCCGATAGAAGATAAAAATTGTTTGAAATTCATACATGGAAACCCCCAACTCTTAATAATCTTTCTATACCACTGCCGTTAATTTCTCAAACTGTTAGTGCAACTCGGTGTAATCGTATTTATTTTCAAGAGCCGGTTCATGGCGATTGTACCGCCGTTTGAACAATTTATAAAGATGCGATACTAATACACGCACCAAGGCATACATCGGTATCCCTAAAATAACGCCGGCGATGCCAAACAAAGAACCTGCTGTCAGCAAAACAAAAATAATCGTCACCGGGTGGATAAACATCGTTTTGCCCATGACTTGCGGTGATATCAAATTGCCTTCCACCAGCTGGACCACTGTCCAGACGATCGCAAGCTTCACAAGCATGAACGGTGAAGTGACTAATGCGATTATCGCTGCAGGCGTAATGGCGATTGCCGGCCCAAGATACGGAACCACACTCGTGACCATTGCGAGGACCCCGAGCAGCAACGCATAATCCATGCCGATGATAAGGAATCCGATATAGATCATGACTCCGATGCAGAAGGCTACAATGATTTGGCCTTGGATGTATGCGCCCAGCTGTTTGTCCGCTTCCGACAGCACTTCACGTGTGTCTTGGCGCAAACGAGGAGGCAATAGCTTCACAAAATACTCCGGGAGCTTTTCTCCATCTTTCAGAAGGTAAAAAAGAATAAACGGAACAATCACGACGGATAAAATGACGGAAGTGATTGTCGAGATCAATCCTGTTACTCCGGAAATAATGCTCGTTACTGTATTCTGCAGCGTATCTGTAATATTCCCCGGCAGCGTCGCTACCAATTCTTCAATATCAAAGCTCGAACCTGTGTAATAGTCACCTATGTAAGATGCGCGTAAAAAGGCATCGAGATCCGTTAAAAGCTGCATGAAGTAATTCGGAAATTCCATGATCAAGTTTTGGAATTGAGTCTTCAAAAAAGGAAATACCAATACAACCAATAAGGTAATGAGCCCGATGAGCCCAAGGAAAATGATTAATATCCCCCAAATGCGCGGGATTTTAAACCCTTCCAGCAGCCGCAGAATCGGACGCAGCAGATAATACAGGATCAGTGCCAGCACGACGGGCAGCACGACCGTTTTCATGAAGACGCTTAAGGGATTGAAAATGAAAGAGACTTCCCGGAAGATAAAAATCACCAATCCGAGAAGTACAAGGGCAATCAAAGTGAAAAGCGTATTCGTTCCACCTAGAAAGCGAATAAAATTCGTCGAAAAAAAAGATTGTTTTTCCGGTTCCATTGCCACTCCTACTTTCTGAAATATTTCTCTATCTATCAGTTTAACATATTGTCAGACTATTCATTTCAGAGTTTGGGATAAAAATTCGGACAAAGCTTGTCTGTTTCGTTCCATATCCAGTTCCAATACAGAACCAGCATGTGAATAGGAACCGTAGCTATAGCCATCTTTTACGGGAATGGTCAGGCGATCCAAATCGCTGCCGCCGTTCAACGCAAGCTGCATCGCTAATTTCACTTGGTCCGTTGACGGAATGTCCGTCTGGATATATCCTTGGACCGCTCCTGCAAGTTTCGGGTATTTCGGAATTCCTGATACGCTGATCAATTCATCTTTCATTGCTGACAGCACTTGCTGCTGGCGGCGCACCCGGCCAAAGTCACCTTCATTATCCGCACGGAAACGGGCATAGCCGAGAAGTTCCTTGCCGTTTAAATTATGTGTGCCTTTCGTCAATGTAACGCCGATTTTTTCTGACATGTCTTTTTCCACTTCAATTTCTACACCATCCGGCGCTGCAATATCCACTAATTGTTCAAAGTTTTTAAAATCGATCAATGCATAATGCTGAATTTCAATACCGAACATGCCTCGCAGTGTATCTGCCAGCAAATCCACCCCGCCTAAATAATAAGCGGTATTCAGCTTATACGACTGATAGCCCGGAATGTCTGCGTAAATATCCCGCATAAACGAAGTTAATTTCACCTCATCGGTCTTTTTATCATGCGTCATGAGCATCATGGTATCGGTACGCGATTTTTCTTCTCCGCGTGTGTCGATGCCCAGCACTAAAATATTCTCAAACTCATCATTTTCCGGATCGCCATTGAACGTTACTGGAATTTGCTCTGTATTTTCAGCTAGCTTGCTGCCGTTTTGAAATTGGATAAACACATAAGCCCCTATTGCTAGAATTGCAATGAATACTAATAGGAGGAGTCCACGGAGGCGGAATCGTTTTTTCTTGCGCCGGCCTCTCCTGGCTTGTTGACGTTCTTCTTCCATAATCTACACGTTCCTTTCTAAATCGTACCTTACATGAGACGCCTAACTTGTTAAATAGGTTTCTGTTTCATTAGTATAAACATATTTATTGTGCGGAAACAGTGGGAGTGTTAAGATTTTTTCATATTCACTGCTTGGATTTGAAGAAATTCATCCCGGTGCAACGAGAGGAGAAAACAGTATGACAGAAAAAGCGACATTTGCAGGCGGATGCTTCTGGTGCATGGTCAAACCATTCGACCAGTTCGACGGCATCGATAGCGTCATTTCCGGATATAGTGGAGGGCATGTTGAAAACCCTACATATGAACAAGTGAAGTCTGGAACTACCGGACATTTAGAGGTTGTAGAAATCACTTTCCAACCCGAGATCTTTTCCTATGAACAGCTTCTTGATATTTTCTGGCAGCAAATTGATCCAACTGACAATGAAGGGCAATTCCAGGACCGCGGTTCGTCCTACCGTCCGGCTATTTTCGTCCACAATGAAAAACAGCGCGAATTGGCTGAAAAGACAAAACGTGAGCTTGATGAAAGCGGCCGATTCAAGAAACCCGTCGTCACAGAAATCCTCGATGCGGTTCCGTTTTATGCAGCTGAAGATTACCACCAAGATTTCTACAAAAAAAATCCCGACCATTATACGGAAGACCGCAAACAATCCGGGCGCGACGAATTCCTGGATACTGTCTGGGAGCAAGACAAAGTGAATCAGTAAAAAGAAACGAGCTGTTCCTTATTGGAACGGCTCGTTTTATGGTGGAGACTAAAAATGTATCTCCTTATATGATAGAAAAAAAGTTATTTTCTTAATTAAGTTCCTCCGCTTCAACCGGACGCTTTCCGCGGACTCGAGCCGAACTAACTTGAGCTAACGCTCAAGTGGATTTCGGCACTTCGCTATTCCCGCTGGAAAGACATTGGCCAATCGTAGTGAGGTCAAGTCTTTGCGACGAAGCACATAGTGCTGCAGGAGCACCTTTTTGCCTTTAGCCGGTTTCCGCTGCGGAACTTGGAATGAAGTGAAAGTCTAGTGAAGCTCCCCTTTATTCATGAAGCAAAAGGATTAACGAATACATTTTCTTTATTAGTCAAGCAACACCCATAACCCGTTTGGCTAACATACAGACCAGGATTAGTGGATGTTGAAGAGTCCACAGGAAAGTTGGTTGCTTTTCACCAACTTAACGATAGAGCTAGCGATGCGGACAAAACTAGTCCAAATCTTTTACCGAAAATATAAACGAGCTGTTCCTCATCGGAACAGCTCGTTTTCATGTTTCTTCTATCGTATTAGTTGTTAAGCCCTTTGACGATTTCTTCCACTTCCAATAAGGAATGGACTTCGTAGGTCGGTTTTATCCCGGTTTCATTTTTCTTATGGTATGGGTTAAACCAGCAGGTCGCAATTCCGTAATTATTGCCGCCGCGGATGTCTGAAGAAAGGGAATCTCCGACAATCAATGCTTTTTCCTTCTCCGCCCCTTCCAGTTTTCCAAACGCATAATCAAAAATTCCAGGATGCGGTTTCTGGAATCCGGTTTCTTCCGACACGATAATTTGTTCAAAAAGATCGGCAAGCGGTGAGTTTTGAAGCCTCGTCTTCTGTACTTGGCCAAATCCGTTGGTGATGATGGCGAGTCGGCAGCCTTCAAGTGATTGGCATAACTCTACCGCGCCTTCAATGAGATGCGTTTCGTTGCCAAGATGCGTTAAATACGATTGGCTGAAAAGCTTCGGATCGACAGTTAATTCGTGGTGTGCAAATAGACGCTGAAACCGCTCGACTCCAAGTTCCGGCAACGTAAGCGTTCCTTCTTCGAGATCGTTCCATAAGACATTGCTAATTTCCCTGTAGCTGGAATGGTAATCTGCGAAGCCTGTCGGCATTTTGTAATCCATAAAAGTATTATGTAAAGCTGCTTTTTCAGTGGCCGGAAAATCGAGCAATGTATCATCAATATCAAATAAAACTAATTCATATTTCATTATCTATATCTCCTTTATGCGGTTTCAAATTGTTTGTTCTTTTTTTCTGTTGCTTAAAAGAATGGCCAATACAGCGAGCAGCACAATATAGCTCATAAAGAGGATCAATGTAAGGTCATGGCTGCCGAACCGGTCATAAAAGAAGCCTACAGAGAACGGCATGATGCTGGAAATAACATACCCTCCCCCTTGGATCATCGAGGTCCAGCTGTTTACATCATCAGCCCGCTCGTTTTCATCAAGGGGCATCAGCAAAGCGATTGGGAACAAGCCGCCCAAAGTGAAACCGAGGCAGATGGCCGCAAGCCAAACAAGCGCCAGATTATCCATCATCAACAAGCCAATGCCTGCCGCCCCAAAAAGCAAGCTGACAATGGTCCAAAATAAACGGCTCGGAAATTTTGCCAAAAGAGCCGGAATCGATAAATTCCCAACCAATTGAACTGAAGTCATGACAGTGAGAACGGCACTCGCGGCCAATACCGTCATCCCTTTTTCAATGAGTATCGGTGCAAGCCAGGTGATCATCGAGAAAAACAAAGCCGATTGAAGCCCGAAAAAGACCAGCATATACCAGGCCCGCCGATTTTTCCACGGAGAATTTCCTGGCCCCACCGTTAAATCGTCTTCCAATCCTTCATTTTTCGGTTCATTGACCCGGAACCAAAGTATTAAAGCGATTACTGCCAGAGCTCCCCAGCTTGCAAGCGCAAATGGCCAATTGACCCACGTGTAGAATACGCCCGTAAAACCGGTCGATAATGTAGCACCAAGCCCTAATCCGAAAGAGTAGACGCCGATCAGAGCCGTTGTTTTCGTCGGGAAATTCCGCTTGATCATTGCTGAAATCAGCGGGCTGATGATCGCGATCGACAATCCGATGAAAAAGGAACTCATTAAAAGCACTGCAAATGTCGGAGCAAGTCCGCGCACAAACGTCAAAGCGCCGATGACCACGATCAAAAATGCCACTGAGCGCTTCATGCCGAATTTCCGGTTAAAGACAACTGCGAGGGGTGCGAACAAGCCCATGCAAAATACCGGAATGGATGTCAGTAAACTGACTTGGGTATTGTTAAGCCCTAAGTCCACACGGATGATTTCAAGCAGCGGTCCGACAGATGAAATGGCCGGCCTCAAATTCAATGACACAAAAAAGATGGCCATCACCATCAAGCCAAGCGCCGATTTCTTCTGTATAGCGGTCATAATATTATTCCCCTTTCTTTTAGGGTATATACAAACTTGTGTTCCCCGCAAGAATTTATTAAAATGAAGGTTGAAAGGCGGGTCAACCAATGAAACTCGTAAACTGGAGTTACGCAAAAAGATATAATATCAAAGCGATATTCGATGAATTTCCACACGTAGTTGTGCTATTCCGGCAAATTGGCGGCTATTATTTCATCTTTTCGATGAAAGGCCTGACAAAAGAACATATTCCAGAACGCAAAGATTATGTGAAGATGGAGTATTTGCTGAACAAAGATCTCGGATTGCTTGATGCCTATAAATTACGCAAATACAAATAAATCATGCAGACTGCTTTAAGTTTATCCCAGACCGCAAGTGATTGCTATCGATTTTAATGCGATTCATGGTATACTCTTCTTATTGTGAAATTTAGGAGGTACGTTTAAATGATAGCTGTAAATGATGTAAGTCTTCGCTTTGGCGACCGTAAACTTTTCGAAGATGTAAATATTCAATTCAACCCTGGCAACTGCTACGGATTAATCGGTGCAAACGGTGCGGGCAAATCCACGTTCATCAAAATCCTTTCGGGTGATTTGGAAGCGCAAAGCGGAAATGTGTCCATGGGTTCAGGCGAACGCCTTGCTGTACTCAAGCAGGATCACTTCGAATACGAAGAACACGCAGTTCTTGAAACGGTCATCATGGGCCATAAAAAACTCTATGAAATCATGGCTGAAAAAAATGCGATTTATATGAAAGAAGATTTCTCCGATGAAGATGGAATGCGCGCTGCCGAACTTGAAGGCGAATTCGCTGAATTGAACGGGTGGGAAGCGGAATCTGAAGCGGCGATTTTGCTTCAAGGCCTTGGCATTTCCGAGGACCTTCACGATAAAAAAATGGCTGAACTTTCCGGTTCGGACAAAGTAAAAGTATTGCTTGCCCAAGCTTTATTCGGCAAGCCGGACGTCCTTCTTCTGGATGAGCCGACGAACCATTTGGACTTGGATGCCATCAAATGGCTGGAAGAGTTTTTGATCAACTTTGAAAACACCGTTATTGTCGTTTCGCATGACCGCCACTTCTTGAACAAAGTCTGCACGCATATCGCTGACCTTGATTTCGGCAAAATTCAATTGTACGTAGGAAACTACGACTTCTGGTATGAATCCAGCCAATTGGCAACACGCCTTGCGAGTGACCAAAATGCGAAAAAAGAAGAGAAAATCAAAGAGCTTCAAGCGTTTATCGCGCGTTTCTCTGCGAATGCTTCTAAATCGAAGCAGGCAACATCGCGTAAGAAAATGCTCGATAAAATCGAACTTGATGATATCCGCCCTTCTTCCCGCAAATATCCGTTCGTCAACTTTACAATCGGCCGCGAAATCGGAAACGATGTCTTGACGGTTCGAGATGTTAGCCAAAAAGTGGACGGCAATCAATTGCTCAATAACATCAGTTTCAATATGAACAAAGAAGATAAAATCGTTTTGATCGGCGATCCGCTTGCAAAATCAGCGCTTCTTCGCATTTTAGCTGAAGAAGACGAGCCGGCAACCGGTTCGATTTCATGGGGTGTAACCACTTCCCGTGCGTATCTGCCAATCGACAATACGGCTTATTTCGAAGGCAGTGAACAATCCCTAGTGGATTGGCTACGCCAATATTCACCAGAAGACGAAAGCGAAACCTTCCTTCGCGGCTTCCTCGGCAGAATGCTGTTCTCCGGCGAAGAAGTGAAAAAGAAACCTTCTGTCCTTTCCGGTGGCGAAAAAGTGCGCTGCATGCTTTCAAAAATGATGCTTTCTCATGCGAACGTCTTACTGCTTGATGAGCCGACGAACCACTTGGACCTAGAATCCATCCAAGCGCTCAATAACGGGATGATCGCCTTTAAAGGCGCGATGGTCTTCACATCCCATGACCATCAGTTTATCCAAACCGTTGCGAACCGCGTCATCGAAATCCGTGAAGACGGAACCATCCTTGATAAGCAATTAGGCTACGATGAATTCCTTGAGTGGAAAGAAGCTCAAGGCATCACAAATTAATCCATGATTTAACCGCCTCTCTTCACGGAGAGGCGGTTTTCTTATGCTGCGATACTCAAATGAATGAGTTGTGCGCGTTCAGACGAATTTGCGCGCGGTTAAAAAGAAATACGTGCGTTCGTGCGAGTTTGCGTGCGTTCGAAGCGAAATGCGCTCGCTCAAAAGAATATGCGCGCTCCAGTATATTACGCCTCTTCCCTTCACCCTCCGCTGCGCCAAAATAAAAACTGCAGACAAATCCGGATTCATGGATTTGCCTGCAGTTTAAACTTACTAGCCTATTTTATTTCATGAAACGTTTCACCAAACGGCCTGCCGGCAATTTGGAAACGAATTTATTGCCTGAGTTGGATATGCCGCGGACAACGGACAAGAGCTCGTCATCGCCAGCCCAATGCTCTTCAATGACTTCGATCGGGAATTTGTTGAGCAGTGTATTGATGACGAAAACAGCTACAACCACATCATCTAGGAAACCGCCTGGTCCAACGATGAACTCCGGCAAGAAGTCAATCGGTGCGATAAAGTAAAGAATACCGGCACCTACCATGCCCTTGTTTTTGGAATCGATCCGCCTGTCGAGCATCAATTTCGTCAGCAAATGGAAAAGATCCGGCGCAAATAGGATATATTTGCTGAAGCGGCTCAGCGGCCCAGACTTATTTTCTAGCCAATGCTCGATTTTGCTGCGCAAATTTTGATAAAAGTCCTTCTGCTCATCAGCTGATGGCAGTGGTTTCTTTAAATATGCATCCGTCATAGACTAATCTCCTTTTTGTAACTGAATTTTTGACACGAGTGTATTTAGAAATCCATCGTGATATTTGTTGCGATTCTTTCTTTTCCCGGTGCGCCATCCACCGCGATGAAATTGACGATCATGCCTTCTTTGAAATTCGAAACGTCGTCTGTATCCGTATGCTTGGCATGGGTGAAGAACATCTCCCCATTATCGCCTTTTATATAGCCAAAGCCTTTTGCTGTGTCAAAAGAGACGACAACGCCTCTTAAGTCTTCGGTTCTCTGCATATCGTTTGATCCTGCCATTCTATTCCCTCCTATTTAAGTTCATCTATCCCTATCTCATTTATACCCATAACCCCTCATTATTTAAACAACGGCTGATTTTCTAATCCATTTTAATAAAACTTATAATTATGAATAAAAAGAAATTATATATAGACAAAAAAGAACCGCCCATCAGATGAGCGGTTCTTGGAGATTATAGTTTAGTAACATTTGTAGCTTGAGGTCCGCGGTTGCCTTCCTCTACTTCAAACTCAACTTTTTGTCCTTCGTCAAGCGTTTTAAAGCCTTCGCCTTGGATCGCTGAGAAGTGAACGAATACGTCATCTCCGCCTTCAACTTCGATAAAACCGAAACCTTTTTCTGAGTTGAACCATTTTACTGTACCTTGTTGCATGTGTACTACCTCCTGTAGATAAAAAATTTGCAATATGGAATTTCCATAAAAAAAATTCACATATTCAAAAAAGTACCATAACGTGCTGATCACTTTTTTGAATAGGTGAATAGCTGTTGCTGGTGAAATCTAAATTTTAACTTCGTTGAAACCTTAGTTCTATATATTCATTATAGCAAGCAAATTAGAAAAGTCAAATAAATCTAAAAACTTTTTATTGGACTGCCATTTTTGAGCCAAAGTATGCCATGATACATCTGCATGTCATCATCACATGATTCACAATACTCAATTTCGCCTTCGCGCCAAAATGCAGCGAACGCTTCTTCACGGATTTCACTTTGCGGATACTTCCTTTTTAACTGTTCCATTAATTGATGACGATATGCTTCGGCTTCCGTTTTTCGGACGAAGGTTTTTCTGGAAACAACTTTTTCTTCCCATTCTTCAAACATCCACCAAGGTTCAAACTCCGCTTTCATATAAATCACTTCATGCATGGACAGGCAACTCCATTTCTCTACTATGCATTTTGCCAAATTTTTAGGCGCTTGTCCAGTATTTCGAATCTTTTGGCGCTCAGCCCGCAAAGTTTGTATTGCCTTTCCCTTCGCTGTAAAATATAAGGTAGACAAGCAAATAAGTGAAACTTTTTGCATATTGAAACGTATTATTGAGTAGCAGTAAAGGAGGAATTCCGATGAAGGCTTTTGAAAACTTCATAAAACGGCAAACTATCAGCCTGCCGCTTATGACAGTGATGTTCCCGGTGCTGTATATGGGTGCTGAAATCGGCCTGATCGCTTCAGGGGCAGTAGCAGCCGGAACCTATATCGCCAGCAATACGACGGTCAAACAAATACAATTCTCCTCCGATTCCAAGAAACTCGGAATGACCCGGAGCGAATATAAGCATATCCGCCATCAAGTAAAAGAAGCAAAAAACAAAATCAAACAGCTCCAAGGAAATTATTACCGTGTGCGCTCCATTGCATCATTCAAGCAATTGATGGAATTGACCCGGTTCTCGAATAAAATCGTGCAGCAAGTCCAATTGAATCCCCGGAAATTTTATCTAGTGGAATCATTCTTTTATTCCCATTTGGATACGGCATTGGAATTGACCGAGAAGTATACGCTTCTTGTCGGCCAGCCGGTAAAAGATCGGGACTTGAAAATTGCACTGCAGGATACGCGCGAAACACTTCGGTCGATGACCAGTGTAATGGAACGGGATTTGCAGAAAGTGCTGTCTACGGATGTGGAGAAACTTCGGATGGAACTTGATTTTGCCCGGTTGACGGTAGACCAGCACAATAATCAGAAATTGCTCGTGCAAGAAGCGCCATCAGACAATGAAGGAGACGTGGAACATGACACAAAATCGATCGAATCAAAGTGAATTGGATGATTTGCTAGGCAACCCATTCGGCATGGAACCTATGAAAGAAGAAGTGAATTTGACAAAACGCGAAGACGGCCGCCCCGTCGCTTTAATGGAACGTCTGACTAAAGACGAACAGGAAAAAGCGCGTGAACTGGCCAAGCAGATTCCTGCAGGCAATTACGAGGCCATTTTAACTTATGGGGCCAATGCCCAAAATCAATTGGGGCAGTTTTCGCATAAGATGCTCGACCATGTGCAGCAAAAAGACATCGGGCCAGTTGGCGATGTTCTCCATGACCTGATGAAAAAATTGCAGGAATTGAATCCGGAAGAACTTTCCCAGGAAAAACGCTCTGGCCTCCGCAAATTATTCGCTAAGGCAAAATATTCCGTACAGGAAATGATGACAAAATACCAAAAGCTCAGCACACAAGTAGACCGCATCAGCGTCCAATTGGACCACTCGAAACGCGGGCTATTGGAAGACGTTCAAATGCTTGAGCAATTATACGACCAAAACAAAACCTATTTCCAGGCATTGAATGTCTACATCGCAGCAGCTGAACTAAAACGCGATGAAATTCTCAACGAGACCATCCCTGCCCTGCGAAAAAAAGCGGAACAGTCGAATGACCAAATGGCTTACCAGGAAGTAAACGATATGGCGCAATTCTTGGATCGCTTGGAAAAACGGTTGTATGATCTGCAGTTATCCCGCCAGATCACCATCCAAAGTGCACCGCAAATCCGGATGATCCAGCAAACAAACCAAACCTTGGCTGAGAAAATCCAGTCTTCCATCATGACTTCGATCCCGTTATGGAAAAATCAGATCGCCATCGCTTTGACGCTGAACCGCCAGATGAAAGCGGTCGAAGCACAAAAGCAAGTGACTTCCACGACCAACGAATTGCTATTGAAGAACTCAGAGATGCTGAAACTCAATTCGATTGAAACTGCAAAAGAAAATGAACGCGGTTTGGTAGAAATCGAAACGCTGAAACAGACGCAGGAAAATCTATTAACGACGATTGAAGAAACATTGCGCATCCAAGCGGAAGGACGCAAAAACCGCAAAGCGGCAGAAATTGAAATTGGCCGCATGGAAGAAGACCTAAAGCAACGGTTATTGTCCATCCAAGACGATCGTGAAGGCAACCGCCCATAAACTTTAAAAAATCCCCGGAAGCACATCGCTTCCGAGGATTTTTTATCTCTGCCACAGATCAGCCGGACTGGATCACTAAATGCAATGTCCGTTTCAGCAAGCGCAAAGTCTGCTCTACAAATTGCTCCAAAGAATCTGCACTGACTGATTTATTGCCGTACATCATCTGATAAAACGAAGCTTGCTCTTCAGAAATTGCCTCGCTGCTCAAAAACAGATGAAGCACTTCAATGGCGCTTTTTTTCGCCTCCAAAACAGCGTTTGCCGTATCCACTACACCGTTCTCAGCATAATCATAGGCAGAAGGCTCACCATCTGAAAAGACCAGTAAAAAGCGGTGTTTTTCGGTTCGCTGCTGAAGGCGTTCCGTCATCCATCGGATCGCAAAGCCATCCCGGTTGTCTTCATGGGCTTCCAGCGAAAAAATTTCCTGCGCATGGTCGCGGCTGCCATCTTCAAATTTATGCATCCATTCGAAATAATTGGGCTGGCTAGCTTCACTTGCTTCGTAGGCGTCTTCATAAAACAACACAATTTCATGCGGAACATTGAGATTCCGCAAAACATCATGGAATAACAAGACCGCTTGCTTTGTTTCCTCTAATTTGTCCACCATCGAAGCAGAACCGTCGATCAACAAGCAGAACACCGCATCTAATTCTTTCGAAGGCGCCGTTTTGCGGTAAAAAGGTTTGGGCCGTTCTTCAATAAGCAAAGGCAGTAAATTTCTCGACAGCCTTCCTGCATTCAAATTCCCTCTCGGCTCTTGCCTGCGCTGCGTCATTCTCTTTTTTAACTCTTTTAAAAGAGCCCGTACATATGGCGCTTGCTTTCTTCTCCATCCTTCAATGTCATGCCGGTGATCACCAGACAATTCAATCCGTTTTTCCGTATATTCGACCGCCGCGTTGGCGGAACCGAATTTCCCTGCGGCTTTTTTCGGTTTATCTTCCATCTTCCGGTCGTTTTCATCGTTATCTGCAACATGTTCTCCTGCAGAGTTTCCTTGGGCAGTTTGCTCCGGTTCCCCGCTGCCGTCGTCTTCCCTGCCGCCATCCGCTAGCTGCGAGTCACCTTTATCCAGTTCAAATTCCATGGCAGGAGAGGCATCGATTTCGGTTTCCCGGTGCCACATCTGGAACCACTCTTCAATGGTATCAATGCTTTCCTCTTCTTTTGATGCTTCTGTTTCCATCCCGTCGTAATAGCGGAACGGCGGAACTTCATCGATCGAGTCGCCAAATGTATAATAGCTGAGCACCATGTCTTCATTAAGTAAATATTCAAGGCGTCCCATGAGGCTATCTACAACTGCCCCTGAGTCGGCAGTCGACTTCGCATCGAACATTCTTGACCAGAAGAAGAACAGTTCACTATAAGATTCGTGCATTTCCACAGATTGGCCGCGAAGCGCCAAAAAAGCAGCATTTAAAAATGCCTCGGCTTTAAAGCCTTTTTGCATATTTTGGCGGTACTGGTCTTTATGGTATTCGACATAGACGTTTTCCCGAATCGCAAAAGCTTCACGGGTTCCCGGACGTTCTCCGATAACCTGTTCAATCAACCGGAACTCCTCAGCACAGAGGAGCAATTGCTGCCGCAAATGGGGCAAATCGCTTTCTTCCTGCAGAAATCGCCGCCAACTGCCCAAATTGAAATGGCGCCAATAACCTGCCGCGAGCAAGTAAATATCGGATAAATAGCCGTTTCGCTCAATTTGCCTTGGCCGGTGCCGCCAAAACACGCTAATGGAAAGCGCTGATTCGGACGGTCGGAACTCCAGCAGTTTGCGTGTAGTCACTTTCAGGAAAGGGGCATCTGCAAGCGCCCCTGCCAGCATTTCCATCTGATGCAGCAATTTCGTATCGATGGTTTCATTGTTAAACTGAATAAATCGATTGACAGATGCCATACTTCACACCTACTTTTTCCACGTATTTGCGAGATCCATAAACAAGTCGCGTTCGCTTTCATCTTCGAGCTTCTCGGCTATCGCATAACGGACCGCCCGCAGCGTATCCATATGCTCTGCCAGCGCTGTGGCGTCGAGCAAGCTTCTAATAGAAGCTGCTTCTTCTGACAATAGCCCATTTTGAACTTGTTTCATCAAGTCCGATGCCAAATCGAGCATAAAAGTTTTCAAGCCGGAATCCGCATCCGGAAATTCACGGTCCCATAATTGCTGCAATTGATCCCCTGTCAAATACGGGATCGGATACGCGATAAAGCGGTTTTTTAATGCTTCATTCATCGGAGCTGTTCCGATATAGCCCTCGTTTATAGCGGCAATCACCCCAAAATCAGGATGTGCTTCTATCACTTCTCCTGTAAAAGGATTGGTCATCATGCGGCGATAATCCAATACGCTGTGGAGGATCGGCAAGGTTTCCGGTTTTGCCATATTGATTTCGTCAATATAAAGAAAATGGCCATTTTTCATCGCTTTTACGACCGGGCCTTCTACGAATTCAATCTGGCTTTCCCCATTTCGCTGAGTTAAAGTTTTAAAGCCTAAGAGCGCTTCTGCATCCAAATCAACCGAACAGTTAATGCTTTGCATCGGCTGGCCAAATTGGGCTGATATGCTTTCAGCAAGCTTTGTTTTTCCTGCGCCCGTCGGCCCTTTTAGCAACACCGGCTTCTGCAAAACGACAGCTGCCAATATATCCTGCCAAAGATTTTCGTCTGGAGCGATATACCCTCCAGCCGCAATCAATTTTGTGTCATCGCCATAATCTTTGCCCGTGCGATTTCTTTTATCAATTTCCTGATCCATTAAAGCCATGTATTCTCCCTCTTTTCAAAGAAAAAAACCGATGAGCTGGCACCGGCTTTCATTCATTATTCAAAATAAGTTTTGTAAAATCCGCCAACTTTGCCCGTATTGTCCACGACAAAGATGAATTCTTCCGTTTCATTTTTCACTTCGTATGTTTTGCCTTCAGTCAAAACATTGGAAACCAAAAATTTCGCTGCATTTGTATGGGTACAGGTTACTGTACGGATTGTCTCTTTTGTCAGCCATTCGTTATGAATCACATGCCTCATCCTTTTCTATATGTCTACCTTCAGTATAAGGAAAAAACGATAAAAATTCAATTGCGCTTATTGCTGCCGGTTTTCTTGCTCCAAAGCAAACGGACCGACACCAGCAAAACGATGATTACTGACAGCGCAATCAAAAACATTTGAAGATTTTCAAGGATGGATTGGTAAGCGTATGGAAACGTCCGTCCGATATTGAAATAAACATGCATCCAGACAAAGCCAGCGGTATAGGCATAAAGCATGTAGGATGCAAAAGGATAACGGTTCGCGCCTACAACATACGGCATAGCCCACCGGATTCCTGGCAAAAAGAAACTAAACGAAATCGCTAATGGTCCATGCTTTTCAAGGAACTCTGAAAAACGGGAAATTACGCCTGCTAGCCGCGTGCGATTTAACCGGTGTATTAAACGGTTGCCAAGCAGCCGCCCAATGAAATAAGCGAAGCTATTGCTCGTGATCAGACCCAGATACGCGGAAATAAACGCATAAACCGGCTTAAAATAGCTGACTTCCGTCAAAACCCCTGAAAAAGCGGCAGCCACTTCATTTGGAATCGGCAAGCCGAACAGCAAGAGCCAATTAAAAATGAACATGCTGACATAGCCATATTCCTTCACTAATTCCACAAAAAAACTAATATCCATGGTTCCCACCGCCTTCAACCGCTCTCTCATCTATCATCGCATAAGAAAAGGGAGCCCTGCAAATGCAGAGCTCCCTTTGTAAAGGAAATACTTCTTAAGATTCTAGTAGAAGATCTTCCGGGTTTTCGATTAATTCTTTTACCATTTTCAGGAATCCAACAGAATCGCTTCCATCGATTACACGGTGGTCATAAGAAAGAGCCACGTACATCATCGGACGGATTTCGATTGAATCGCCGATTGCTACCGGACGTTTCTGGATTGTGTGCATTCCAAGAATCCCTACTTGCGTACCGTTCAAGATTGGCGTTGACATTAATGAACCAAATACACCACCGTTAGTGATTGTGAATGATCCACCTGTCATATCGGCAATTGAAAGTTTTTTATCGCGTGCTTTTTTAGCAAGATCTGCAATGCTTTCTTCAATTTCAGCAAAGTTTTTCTTGTCAGTATCGCGGACGATTGGCACTACTAGGCCTTCTTCAGTAGAAACTGCGATACCCACATCATAGAATTGCTTCAATAGAAGATCAGTGCCATCTAATTCAGCATTTACGTATGGATACTTTTTAAGCGCTGCAGTTACCGCTTTTGTAAAGAATGACATGAAGCCTAAGCGAGTTCCGTCATGGTCTTGCTGGAACTTGTCTTTTTTGCGGCTTCTAAGTGCCATAACGTTTGTCATATCGATTTCGTTGAATGTTGTCAACATCGCTGTAGACTGGCGTACTTCAAGCAAGCGTTTTGCAATTGTTTGACGGCGGCGAGACATTTTCTCGCGAACAATGCGGCCGCTTTCTTCATCTGAAGAAGGAGCGGAAGCTTTTGGCGCTTCCGCTTTTGCTGCTGGCGCACTCGCTGCAGCCGGTTTAGAACCGTGAGCTTCCACGTCTTGAACGCGAACACGGCCCATTGGGTCAACTGGTGAAATGGCAGCAAGATCGATGCCTTTTTCACGAGCTAATTTGCGTGCAGCCGGGCTTGCAATTGTACGGTCCGTTGAAGATTGCTCTTCGATTGCCGGTGCTTTTTCGTTCGCTTCCATTGTTGCAGGAGCTTCTGATTTAGCTGGTTCTTCTGATTTTGCAGGAGCTTCGGCTTTCGGTGCAGCTGCTGCGCTTTCCCCTGAACCTTCGCCAACGATCGCGATAACTTGTCCAACTTCCACAGTATCGCCTTCTTGCGCCAAATGCTCTTGGACAACTCCGGCTTCTTCGGAAATCACTTCAACGTTTACTTTGTCTGTTTCAAGTTCAACGATGAATTCTCCTTTTTCAACTGTTTCGCCTGGTTGTTTAAGCCACTGCGCAATCGTTCCTTCTGTAATCGATTCTGCTAATTCTGGTACTTTGATCTCTGCCACAAAAAATTCCTCCTTAGAATATCCCGTTCTTAACCGTTCATCTCATTGTATCAGACACTGCACAGGAAAAGCTTCCCCTTAGTGAAAGGATTACGCTTTTGCCAATGCCGCATCGATGATCCGAGTTTGTTCCGCTTTATGAGCTTCTCCGTCGCCTTCAGCTGGGCTTTGGCGTTTGATGCGTCCGTAATACGATACGTCTTTGCCTGCAGCGATTTCACGAAGATATGGCTCTGCAAAAGTCCATGAACCCATGTTTTGCGGTTCTTCCTGTACCCAGCCAAGCTCTTTGACATTCGGGTAGCGGTCAACAATTGCCTGGATTTTCTCTGCTGGGAATGGATAAAGCTGTTCAACACGGACAATATGTGCCCAGTCGTAGCCTTTACCATCTTTCACACGTTCAGCCAAGTCGATTGCCATTTTGCCGCTGGCGAAAAGAATGCGCTCCACTTTCTTGTCTTTTGTTCCCATTCCTGGCTGTTCAATAACCGTCTGGAAATGGCCCTCAGTCAAATCATCCACTTCCGCCCCTACTAATGGGTGGCGCAGCAGGGATTTAGGCGAAACAATAATCAACGGGCGGATTGCCTCTTCGCTCAGCATTTTTGCTTGGCGGCGAAGAATGTGGAAATAGTTCGCTGCACTGGACAAGTTGGCTACCGTCCAGTTGTTTTCAGCTGCCATTTGAAGATGGCGTTCAAGTCGAGCGCTTGAGTGCTCCGGCCCTTGGCCTTCGTAGCCGTGTGGAAGAAGCATAACAAGCCCAGACTTTTGCCCCCATTTAGAACGTCCAGCAGAGATGAACTGGTCGAACATCATTTGCGCCATATTGGCGAAATCTCCATACTGAGCTTCCCAAATGACCAATGCATTTTCATTTTCAACATTATAGCCATATTCGAACCCTAGAACAGCCGATTCCGTTAATGGACTGTTGTAAACGACAAAAGAAGCATTTGCTCCAGAGATATGGTGAAGCGGAACAAGTTCTTTCCCTGTTTTATCGTCATGTAGCACAAGGTGGCGATGAGCGAAAGTTCCGCGCTGCGCATCTTGCCCTGTTAAACGGATTGGATGGCCATCTTGCAGAATTGCACCAAATGCCAATGTTTCCGCATGTGCCCAATCGATTTTGCCTTTTCCATTAAACGGATCTTCACGGCGTTTCAGAATTCGGGCTAATTTGCTGAATACGGAGAAATCACTTGGCCAAGTCAGCAATTCTTCGTTCATTTTTACAAGTACATCTTTATCGACGCCAGTCGGAACTTCCGGATAGCCGTTTAAGACTGCTTCCGGCATCGTCAATTTCGGTGCGTCGTCTGTTTTGTTTTCCTTCACACGGTCATAAGCTTCCTGCATTTCTTTCTGTGTATCAGCATCTAATGCTTTCACATCGTCTTCTGAAAGAACTTTTTCTGCAGCCAACTGCTGTCCATATAATGCGCGGACAGTGTCATGCTTATGGACTTCATGGTACATCATCGGATTCGTCACTAACGGCTCATCCATTTCGTTATGACCATAACGGCGGTAGCCGATCAGATCAACCAAAATGTCTTTGCCGAATTTTTCGCGGTATTCAAACGCAAAACGTGCAACTGCGATAACTGCTTCCGGATCGTCTGCATTCACATGGATTACAGGAACTTCAAAGCCTTTTGCAGGATCTGAAGAATAATGAGTCGATCTGGAATCGTATTGCTCCGTCGTAAAGCCGATTAGATTGTTGGCGATTACGTGGATTGAACCACCGGTCTGGAATCCGCGGATGCGGCTGTAGTTTAACGTTTCCGTTACAACGCCTTGTCCTGGGAATGCAGCATCCCCGTGAACCAAAATTGCATAAGCTTTTTTAGAGTCGATTGCAGCAATGCCCTGCTGATTTGTCGTTTCCTGTGCAGCACGTGTTTGCCCTGCTACTACCGGGCTGACGATTTCCAAATGCGACGGGTTATAAGCAAGTTTGATGTTCGTTCCTTTAGGTGAAGTATAAGCCGCACCCATATGGTATTTCACATCGCCGAACCAGCCTTTTGTAATTTGGACAGATCCGTCTTCAGGCAGGAAAGCTTCGTCTCCGACATGAGCAAAGCCGGCAAACATCATTTCGTATGGCTTATGCAAAATGTGTGTAAGCACATTTAAACGACCGCGATGCGCCATCCCGATCATGATTTTTTCTGTTCCTTTTTCTTCTGACAAACGAACCAGTTCATCGATCAGCAAGACTAATGTGTCTACGCCTTCAATCGAGAAACGTTTCTGGCCGACAAAAGTACGGTGGACGAATTTCTCGAAACCTTCAACACGAGTCAAGAGATCCAAAACTTCTTTTTTCTTCTCTTGGTCTAATGATGGTTTAAATTCACCAGCTTCGATTTTCGCTTGAATCCAACTGCGTTCCTGCGGTTGAACAATATGGGAAAACTCGAAAGCGACTTTGTCCGTATAAAGCGATTTCAAATAAGCAATGGCTTCTAAACCATTTGATACATTGCCAGGCGCTTCTGAAAGAAGCAATGAAACCGGCACTTCTCTTAAATCTTGTTCTGTTAAGCCATACGCTGACGGTTCTAAACGGGAAGTATCTTTTGGCTGGTCATTTAACGGATAAATATCAGACGCCAAATGGCCGTGTGCACGAATCGCTTCTGCTAATTGCACAGCAGCCAATACTTTTCCGAATTTGTTCGGTTCAACAGTCCCTGCTGCCTCAGAAATTTCCTGAGTTGCTGATGGTTGGCTGTTTTCAACGGGTGGTCCATATTGTTTGAACATCTCTGCAAATTCCGGGTCGAGCAATTCCGGCGATTCTTGGTAAATGTCATACATCTCCATGACATAGCCAAGGTTCGGGCCTGTAATGGAACTCCATGGGGATTTTGCATCTGAATAATTGCTAGACATTAAAAAACCTCCAACTATTTTGCCTTATGGCAGTCGCTATTATTATATGTGTACCTTCAATATTTTATCACGCCAACGTAGATACATAAAGCGAAGGCGCTCATGGCTTGAAGAACAAATTTCCATATCAATCTTACTACTTCCAGTAAAAAAAACAATGGTTTTTAGTGAAAATATTCACATAAAGCTTTTTAAAGCGCTTTCATGCCTTCAACACTCGATTTTAATGGGATTTCCTAGGATTTTTCTTCTGTTCCTTGATAATAAAAAACAAGATTTCTGCCATTTCTTTTCGCTTCGTATAAGGCGTGGTCCGCCTGATTCACTAATGTTTCCAGCTCGACTGCATTTTCAGGGTAGATTGAAACACCTATTGTCGCTGTCGGCGAAAAATGGATGCCTTCGATTTCCCAGCCAATTTGCAATTCCTTCTTAATCCGATCGATGATCCGGTCGATTTGGTTGGCGGCATCTTCCGGAGCAAGTCCTGCCAACGCAACTAAAAATTCATCGCCGCCTATCCGCGCCACCATATCTTGTTTGCGCAAACTATTTTGGATAGACTGGCCAAAGCGGTAAATGAATTCATCGCCTACATCGTGGCCATATTTATCATTCACGCCTTTGAATCCATCGCCGTCCATATAAAGTATGGCTATCCAATCCCCGGTTTCATCTGCACGTTTTTTCATTTCCATAAACTCTTGGACTATCAAAAGCCGGTTCGGCAATTTCGTCAGCCCATCATGATAAGCCATGAAATGCAGTTTCTGCTCTAACGCTTTACGTTCGGTGATATCAAACATTATGGATAACAGTTGATATACGTTCCCGTTGTATCTGGTTAATGGCACGATGGTCGTGTCCACCCAGAAATGGCCGCCGTTTTTCGTTAAGCTTTTCAGCTCGCCGCGCCAAATCTCGCCGGATAGCACCGTTTTAGTGATTTCATCGAATTCAAGGTCTGTCATGAACGCCTTTCCGATTCCCTTTATGTTTGAGTCGATCAATTCTGACCGTTCAAAACCTGTCAGGTTCTTGAAGTTATCATTCACATAGACGATATTGCCGTTCGGCTTCCACATGCCAACAAGAGCTGCATAATTCAAAGCGGCCTTGTAACTTTCCAAAACATTTTCGGTCTTCTTCAGTTCTTCTATCAATTCCACTGCATTATTCAATTCACGCAAAACGATGTGGAATGCACGGATGGCTTTGCCCTCGTATACCGGCGAGTAATTAACTGAAAAAAAAGCTGTCTCGCCGTTATTTTTCTTTCTGCTGATTACGGTATGCTGTGGGCTTTCGCCCGCTTTAAAATTTTTCAGCTCTTCTGTAATATTCTGAAACGTATAATCGTCCACAAATGGAAGTTCGCTATAATGTTTGCCGGTCCATTGCTCTTTTTGGATATTGAACGTTTCAGCATACATGTCATTCATCCCGAAGATGGTAAAGTCCGAAGATAATGTGATCATCGGGTCTAACGAGTCGCGAATGAGAGATTGGTAAAACAAGTACCCCTCCTCCACCTTTTTTTGCTGAGTGACATTTTTAGTAATGGCCAGAATATAACAAGTACCAGCAGCAAAAATCGGAGTCACTCTTGTCTCATTAGCCGCATGGTTCTCGCTGAAAAGATTATAATCCTGATAGGTATACGATTTCTTCATTTTAATGGCAGTTTGATAAGAACGCTTTATCTCCTCTGCTAATTCTGCTGGCATGCTGTCGTCAACAGAAGCTCCTGTAAGGTCCTGCCTGAAAACGGCCGTGCAAGCCGGATTCACATACTCATAAATAAAAGTATCCCCTTCTTGCCGCATGAAAAAAGCCAATTCTTCCGAGCTTCCATACAACAAGTCCAATTGTTCTATAGTAAAAGGTTTACGCATACGCAGCACTCTTTTCTGTTAAACGAATTGTTTAGCTTTCACTGCAACTTGCTCAATGAATCGCTCGTAATCTTCCTGCTCATCAAAAGTCTCTGCCGAAAGGAATTTGCTGCCCTTCAATTCTTCTGCCCACTCGAAGCGATGGCTTGAAAGGTATGTGGCATTGCCGGACAAAGCAAGCTTGAAGTCTTCGCCATCTTTTTCCACTGTACATTTCACCATGCCTCCCGGATTGTAGACGGTCACTTCTCCGTAAGGGACAATACCCGATAAACAGCTAATTAAAGCTGAAGCGGTCATGGCAGTTCCGCATGCATTCGTAAAGCCGACGCCGCGTTCAAACGTCTTGACGAAAATTCCGGTTTCCACTTTCGTCACATAGCTGACGTTAACGCCGTCAGAAAAGTATTCATTCGGGCCGTTAAACGTTTCAGCCCATTTTCTTTGGTGGCTATCGTCCTCTTGATAAGCTTTTGGCACAATACCGATCAAATGCGGATTCGGCACCGCCACTGCTGAAAAAGCGATTTCCTCTGAAATAAAATTCAGCGGCTTCATCAGCCATTCGCTGTTTCCTTGATAAGCCATCGGCAAATCAGCCAATTCAAATGAAACCGGTGAGATCTCCACTGCATACATGGCATTTCCATCTGCAAGCGGCTGCTCTTTTTTCACGGTTAATGAAGCTTTCATCGTTTCAATCACCGCTTCATCCAGTCCATCCCGTTCGCATACATAGCGTGCAACACAGCGCAAACCGTTGCCGCACATCGATGCTTCCGATCCGTCCCGATTAAAGACCCGCATTTTCGCATGGTCTTTTTCTGAAGGCAGAACAACCAGCAACCCGTCGACAGAAGAATCCATCTGAGATAATTGAAGAGTCAATTGATCGTAATGTTCATTTTCTGTACCTTCCAATAAATAAAATGTATTCATAGAACCATGGACTTTCAATAAGGTAATTTCCATTTCTTCACTCCTGGCTGAAATTTTCTCTATAAAAGAACTCTCTAGTGGATTTGAATATCCCATCCAAAAACGCTTTTATTTCTTGATATAACGGACTTTTGAATGAGCAATTACTAGTTTGGCCATTTCGCTGGCTGTTTTCGGCGGTTCGGCCAAGGTCATGTTTTCTACAAGCAAATCTTCGTCCATATGAAGCTTTTGCATCTCTGAAAGGAAATTTTCTGGCGTCAATTCCTCTTCTTCAATCACATGCGCAAAGCCTTGCTGCTTAAATAATTGCGCATTTAAAATTTGGTCCCCACGGCTTTTCTGCCGAGACAGCGGAATGAGGAGCATCGGTTTTTTCAATGCCAAAAATTCAAAAATCGAATTCGACCCTGCTCGTGACACAACAAAATCAGTCATATGAAGCAAATGCGGAAGTTCAGTAGTAACGTATTCGAATTGGCAATAATTTGGCAAATTTTCCAAGGAAGCATCCAGATTGCCTTTTCCGCATAAATGGATGACATTATAAGCTTCCATTAAAGCCGGCAAGTTGCTGCGGATGGCTTCATTAACCACTGCCGACCCTTGGCTGCCGCCCATAATCATCAGCACAGGCAAGTCAGCTGTAAAATGGCATAATTCTTTCCCAATTTCGGCTGATCCTTCCATCAGTTCACTGCGGATAACGGAGCCGGTGCAAGTTGATTTTTCCGCTGGCACATGTTTCAGCGTTTCTTTAAATACCGTGAAGATATGGTTAGCGAACGGCATTGCAATTTTGTTCGCAAGCCCCGGTGTAACATCGGACTCATGGATAATGACAGGAATGCCGAGCATTTTCCCCGCCATGGCAACCGGTACAGATACAAAGCCGCCTTTTGAGAAAATCGCTTCCGGCTTTGTCTTTTGGATAATTCGCAACGCCTGAACTAAACCTGCACCTACCCGGAAAGGATCCGAAAAGTTTTTCATGGAGAAATAGCGTCTCAATTTGCCGCTGGAAATGGCATGATAAGGCACCGCCGGAAATGCCTCCGGAATCAGTTCACTTTCAATGCCGTCTTTTGATCCGATATACTCGACGTTGAAATCGAGCTTTTGCAATTCCGGAAGAATGGCCTGGTTCAGGGAAACATGCCCTGCAGTGCCGCCGCCTGTCAATAAAATCGTTCTTTTCTTCATCTAATATCCTACTCTCTCAAAATATCTCTTTTTTCTCCCTTACGCTCATCAAAATGCACGAGGGTTCTATGCTATACTTAGGCTAATTTGAATTTTTGACGTCCGTTTAACATTCGGACGGATGGTCTTACTGGAGGATGGATTATGGTCGAAACAAAAACAAAATCTGAAAAACTGAAATTGCTTTTCAAAATCGTTTTTCCGATACTCATTACACAAGTAGCGATGTATTTGGTCACTTTTTTTGATATTTACATGACTGCACGTTATGGAACCGAAGATCTTGCCGGCGTTTCCATCGGCTCTTCTTTTTGGGTCCCAGTCTACATCGGACTAGCTGGAATACTTATGTCCATCACCCCAATTGTAGCACAATTAATGGGGGCTAAGAAAAGAGAAGAAGTAAAAGATGCCGTGCAGCACGGGATTTATTTGGCGATTATATTGGCCATCGCCGTTTTTCTTTTTTTCCTATTCGGAATCGATCCGCTCCTTGGCTTAATGGATTTAGAACCCGCAGTCGAAGCTGTGGCAGCTGAATATATCTTCGCCATGAGTTTAGGGCTCATTCCACTATTCGTTTACAATGCCCTTCGCTCCTATATTGACGCACTCGGTGCGACTCGCGTTTCCATGTTCATCTCACTGATGTCCGCGCCGATCAATGTACTTTTCAACTATTTATTGATTTTCGGCAGTTTCGGATTTCCGGAACTCGGCGGTCCAGGTGCCGGCTATGCATCCGCCATTACGTACTGGCTCGTACTCGCTATTGCTGTATGGATCATCCACAGCAGAAAACCGTTTGCTGAATTCACCATATTTAAAGCTTGGACGAAACTATCGTTTGCTCGAATAAAAGAAATCAGCCGAATCGGTGTCCCCATCGGCATTTCGATTTTTGCGGAGACGAGCATTTTCTCTGCCGTCACGCTGATGATGAGTACATACGGAACGATTACCATTGCAGCGCATCAAATTGCCATCAATTTCACGTCGCTTCTGTACATGCTGCCGCTCAGCATTTCGATGGGGGCAACCATACTCGTCGGATTTGAAGTCGGAGCGAGACGTTTCAACGATGCGCGAGAATACAGCTGGCTCAGCGTCGGAAGTGCAGTTGTATTCAGTTTTGCTTCCGCTTGCATCTTGTTTTTCATGCGCGAACAAATCGCTGCCTTGTATTCTTCTGACCCGGCAGTTATCGAACTCGCCATTCAATTCCTTGTGTTTGCTGCGTTGTTCCAAGTGTCGGATGCCATCCAAGCTCCGGTGCAAGGGGCACTCAGAGGCTATAAAGACGTGAATATCACGTTTGTCATGGCTGTCGTTTCCTACTGGATCATCGGTCTGCCAGTCGGCTATCTGCTTGCCACTTATACCGGTTTCGACGCTTTCGGCTATTGGATCGGGTTGATTGCTGGCCTTTCTGCAGGCGCTATCACTTTATCGATCCGTTTATTGATCAAACAAAAAAAGATTGCCGCTCAGTCAAGTTGAGCGGCAATCTTTTTATATAACTCGAGTAATTGGACTTTTTGTAATTCTGCCAAATCGGATTGTTCGATTCGCTCGGCTGCGAAAGCGAGCTTTTCTTTGACCGGCTTCCGAATGCGCGGATGGGTCAGTTCATCTTTCAATTCAATGCGTATTTTTTGTTCCAGCTGCTTTTCTGTCTTAATTTCTTCAGCATCGGCCCGATTTTTCCATAGTTTCCGGTAAGCCTCGATCAAGGCAATTTCACCCCTTCGATCCCTTCTCCGATTACGACAATCTGTGTGTTCATCTTCATATATTCCGGTAGCCATTGGGCCATTCCGTAAGCGTATTGGAAGGCATGAGGGTATTTATCCCCTTCAAGCGGCACATACCCTTTAATGCGGTAAACCGTTTCTGGCAATTCACGAAGCCACTCTTCAAAGTCTTCCCGTTTGACCGGTTTAGTAAATGGAAAGACGCGTGTATTTAAGTTCAATTTGGAAACTGGAGCGGATTCGACTGCCCCTTTCTTCGAAGCGGTCAATTTCTCAAGCATTGAAAAAGGAACTTTCGAGTGCGTCGTCTGAAGAATCGCAGCTGACGAATTCAAGCCTTGAAGTTCGAAAGTCACCTTCCCCTGCTCTTCGTAGCTCAATAAATCCATCTTATTCGCCAAGATCAAATCCGCATGGCGAATCTGTTCGATAAATAGCGAACGGATCTGCGGAGTCAGTTGGTCCCGGTCAAGCCAGCGCTTGCTGTCAGCAACCGTGATAATGCCTTTGAAATTCAAACGCTCTGCAAATAATGGCGAGAAAATGGCATCCAATGCTTCGACCGGATGAGCAGCTCCCGTTGTTTCAATCAATAGCAGATCAAATTCCTCTTCAGCCAATAAAGTCTGAATTTGAGCTTCCGACTTTTCAGAGCCGGTACAGCAGATGCAGCCGTCCAAAAGTTCTTTTAAGGGCACGCCATCTTCCACTTCATCTGAGTCAAAGTTCATCTGGCCAAGCTCATTCATGAAGACTGCAGGTTTTAGCCCCGCTTCTTTCGCTTGCTGAATGATATTTTTTAATAATGTCGTTTTTCCACTGCCTAAAAATCCGCTGAATAAATAAACGTCTTTCATTGTTTTTCCCCCTCAAATGGAATCTAGATAAAAAAGGCCCGCTATTTGCGGACCTCGAGTTTACTCTTCTGTATCTTCTTTCGCTGCTTCTTCTGTTTCTTTCTCAGATCCAGCAGAAATTCCGGCTTCTTCCATCACGATTTTCTTCGCTTCAAGAAGTTGCGGGTCGTCTTTTTCAATTTTCAAGCGCAGTGCATCCATAATGGCAAAACTTGTATCACCCGTTATGACACCTGTTACTTCCAACTCATTTTCTTCCTGGAAAGTTTCGACTGCTTCTTGAAGTTTCTCTTCAAAAACGCCGTCGACTTCTCCAACTTCAAATCCAAGCGCTTCCAGCATTTTTTCTGCAGTCCGTACATTTTCAGAAATTGCGCCGTCTTTCAGCTCAGCTGAAGGGTCTAAAATCGGCAATGATGCATATTCCGGATAAGCCACTTCTTTATCCGGCTTAATGCCTTTTTCATGAATCCAATTGCCTTCCGGCGTTAACCATTTGGCTGTTGTAAATTTCAAGTTCGAACCGTCATCCAGGTCACTCGCTGTTTGAACGGTCCCTTTACCGAAAGTCTTTTCTCCAATTAATTGGATTTCAGCCGATTCACTCATTGCGCCTGCGAGAATTTCAGAAGCAGAAGCGGATCCGCCATCGATCAACAAAGTTACTGGAACTTTGACTTTTGTTCCTGGAGAAGACATATAGACTTCAGGTTCAGCACCTTTAGCCTGAACTTCAAACATCTCTTTGCCTTCATCAATGAACAAATTCGAAATATCCAAAGCTGTCGTCAATAAACCGCCTGGATTCTGGCGAACATCCATGACCATGGCTTCCATGCCTTCTTCTTCCATATCTGTTATAGCACCCAACAACTCATCATATGTGTTTTCAGAGAAACTAGTAATTTGAATATGGGCAACATTATCGCCGATCATTTCAGCATAGACCGTTTCAATCGGAATTTCATCGCGGATGATTTTGAATTCCATCGGCTCTGCTGATTCCCCGCGCTTCACGGTCAACGTCACTTCAGAACCTTTTTCGCCGCGGATTAAAATTACCGCTTCAGAAGCACTCATTCCTTGAATGCTTTCGCCATCCACTTGAGTGATGATATCGCCAGGCATAATTCCCGCTTTTTCAGCAGGAGAATTTTTGATCGGAGATACGACACTGATGTAGCCGTTCCGCTCCTGCACTTCTGCACCGATTCCTTGGAAGCTTGAAGAAATGCCTTCAAGGAACTGGGAAGCCTCATCTTTATTCATATAATCGCTATATGGATCATCCAGCGAGTCGATCATGCCGTTGATTGCGCCGTTGATCAATTCCTGGTCATCAAGGTCTTCATAATATTCAGCATGCAGTTGATCATAAGCTGCATATAATTTCTGGAACTCACTTCTTTGCGGAGAAGTCACTTCCACCGCTTTTTCATCTCCGAACGTCAACGCAAAAACGGTTAACCCCGCTGTACATAATATCAGAAGAACAACAAGCATGATAAAATAGAATGTTTTCATCCGGATAAAATGGGACGGAGCTTCTTCTGCCGGCGGGATCTGTTGTTGCTCCTCACCTGGGCGCTTTTCATCCATCATTTTCACCACTTTCATATATGCCAATCAAACTGTTATAGATTTTATCAGGCTTGGCTAAAAATTAAAAGAAAAAGACTGTCAAGACAGTCTCTTTTTTTGTTCCTATTCCTGGATTGCTGCATCAAGCGCTACAACGATCATATCATTGAAAGTTGTCTGGCGCTCTTCAGAAGTTGTCACTTCTCCAGTGATCAAGTGGTCGCTGACAGTCAGGATAGACAATGCCTTGCGGCCAAATTTAGCAGCCAATGTGTAAAGTGCAGCAGATTCCATTTCCAGACCTAGAACGCCGTATTTCGCCCATTTTTCATGTTCTGCGAATTCGTTGTAGAATACATCTTCAGTAAAGACATTCCCTACACGCAAGTTCAATCCTTTTTCAAGGCCAGCATTATAAGCTTTCAAAAGCAAATCAAAATCTGCAAGCGGAGCATAATCGATGCCATTGAAAATGATTTCGTTCATTTTTGAATCTGTAGATGCACCTTGCGCCAAGATGACGTCGCGCACTTTTACATCTTCATGGATCGAACCGCAAGTACCTACACGGATCAACTTTTGTACGTCGTATTCGTTCATCAATTCTGTAATGTAAATTGAGATTGAAGGTACGCCCATTCCAGTTCCTTGAACGGAAATGCGTTTGCCTTTATATGTACCTGTGTAGCCGAACATGTTGCGGACATCGTTATATAATACTGCGTCTTCCAAGAAAGTCTCAGCAATATATTTCGCGCGAAGCGGATCTCCCGGAAGTAGGATTGTATCGGCGATATCGCCTTTTTTTGCATTGATGTGAACACTCATTTATAAAACCTCACTTTATTTTAGTCGTTCTTATCATACTGTTTTTTCGTTGCTTGTGCAATCGATTACCTTAAAGCCTCATATATTCATCCCAAATCGCATCAAAAGTCGAAGCTTTCAATACAGGATGCGCTCGTTCTTCAATATACCTGGACAATTCTTCGAAGTCTTCCGATGCCTTCGGAAAGCTGTGGTCTAAGAACATGGACTCTGCAAATTCCGAGAAATCATCCGCCTTTAGCTTGCCGCGATATTTCAACGCAAATTGATAAAAAGAACGTCTCACCTATTCCCCTCCTCTATTTTTGCAAGGAAAAGCCCGGACATTTGTCCGGGCATCCATTCATTCAAATAATTGTTTGTATTCAGATAAGCCTTCTGCATCCAATTGGTCTTTAGGCACAAACCGCAATGCCGCTGAATTGATGCAATAACGCAAGCCGCCAAGCGAAGAGGGTCCATCCGGGAACAAATGTCCGAGATGTGAATCTGCTGTAGCACTTCTGACTTCCGTTCTTCTCATGCCATGGCTCGTGTCAAAGCTCTCTTTGATTTCTGAACCTTCCAGTGGTTTTGCAAAGCTTGGCCACCCGCAATGGGCATCGTATTTATCTTTGCTGCTGAAAAGCGGTTTTCCTGAAACGATATCTACATAAATGCCGTCTTCAAACAATTGATCATATTCGCCTTGGAACGGCGGTTCCGTTCCGTTTTCCTGCGTGACATGATATTGCATCGGCGTCAATTTTGCTTTTAAATCTTCTTTCATGATTGTCCACCCCAATTTTTTTCAATGAACCCTGCTCTTCCCGATCCAACTGAATAACGGTTGTAATGGGCAGGGTTTTTCTTATAATAATCCTGATGGTAATCTTCTGCCAAATAAAAAGGCTTGGCTTCGAGAATTTTAGTAGCTATTGGTTTTGAAAACTTCCCTGAGTTTTCCAGGTCTTTTTTAGATTGTTCAGCAGCCATTCGCTGTTCTTCCGAATGATAGAAAATCGCCGTTTGATACGATTGGCCGCGGTCGAAAAACTGGCCGCCTGCATCTGTCGGGTCAATTTGGCTCCAAAAAATTTCTAAGAGTCTTTCATAAGAAAAAACTTCAGGCTGAAATGTAATTTGGACCGCTTCATAATGGCCGGTCGTTTCTGAACACACTTGTTCATAAGTCGGATTAGGCAAATCGCCGCCTGTATAACCGCTTACCACCGACTCGATTCCGTCATAGGAATCAAAAGGCTTGACCATACACCAAAAACAGCCGCCTGCAAATGTTGCTTTTTCTGTCTTCATCCAATTCCACCATCCTTATCTCTGAATCGTTACACGCAAACGTATATCATCTTCTTCGAGATTGAAAGAGGTTGCTCTAACTGCTATTCCGCCATCCAGCGGAATGTCTGTCAATTTCAGCAACACTGATTCCTCGGAAGGCTCAACTTCCATGAAATCCGGAAGCTCTACTGAGTCTCTTAGCAATTTTAACGCAGATTCAGGCGGAATATCCAGCATACCGACCTCGACCGACTTTTGCTGAAGAAGCAAATTGCCGTCTTCTTGGACAAATGGTTCAAAACTTAACAGGATCGGCAAAGTAATTGAAAAAACTTCCAACTCTGTCGATAAGCTCACATCATCATCGACAGACAAAGCGAGCGGAATCGGCTGGTCAGCCATTGCCTGTTGGATGTAAGTATTAGCGATGCCTTCGAAATCGTCTTTAGTTACATTTATAATGACCGAGTTTCCGGCTAAATTATTCTCTGCTGCATTTGAATCCGCTAATGAATGCTTTTCTGCTGGTGTAGTGATCAATAGGAACAATGCAAAGATGGCGAGAATATTCACTGTCAGCAGCACTAAAAAAGCGGAGCGCCATATCTTCAATTAAACCCCTCCTATTCTTGATAACTAAGTCCGCATTCGCCCATTCTTTCAACAATCCGTTCAGTCATCAGCTCATAGCCTTTGCTGTTCGGATGGAAAAAATCAGTATGGTAAACAAGATTGTCGTTGCCGACAAACAAATCCTCAACAGGAACAAAACAGGCCAGCGGATCTTCTTCTGTAATTTCCTTCATGGCTCCGTTGTAGTTGGTGATGATTTCTTCAAACTCCTCCACTTCATCGGTGATTAAAGAAAAAGGGTTGTATATGCCGATCGCAATGATGGGAACAGAAGGGTTGATTGCGCGGATGGATTTGAAAATAGTGCGGTAGCGATTTTCATATAAAACCAGTTCATCTTTAAAAGCTTCGATATTCAAAGAAAAGAGGTCCCTTTTTACAATTTTCATGATATCGTTTCCGCCAATCGTCATCGTGACGTAATCCGCTTCAGTGATGGGGCCGGTCAATACCCCCTTTGGGAACATGGCCAGCAGCTGATCGCTTCTGCGCCCACGTTTGGCGGTATTTTCGACTATTGTCCCCCGCACCCCCGGCCAATCACTGATTTCATCCGCTAGCCTGCCGGTATAACCGCCCAAATTTTCAGTATCGCCGACTCCTTGCGAAAGCGAGTCGCCGAGAGCTGTAATAATCAGTGCTTGCGGTACGAAATTCGGCGGCACCCGATATTCAGAAAAAGCGATGGGGACCCTAGGTTCAGCTTCGTCTTTCCCGAATATGAACGATGAGCTGCATCCCGCTAAGATTCCCGCTGCTAGAATTAAAATAAACAGGATGCGTTTCAATTTAGTCGCCCCTTTAACAGTATCCATTTGACAGTCTGGTCAGTCTGTATAGAACATGAAACCAATAGCTCCAACTCCTGTATGCGTCGAGATTACCGGGGTTGTGTAGTCGAATTTAATATTGGTATGCCCTTCTTGCTCAAGCTGTTCTTTTAACGGGGCCCCCATTGCCAATCCTTCCGCGTGGGCAATTCCGATGCCTTTTACCGTTTTCCCAGCAGTCCGCTCTTTGAAATCATTCATCAAATATTGAACGACTTGCTTATAGCTGCGGGCTTTCGCCACTGGCGTGTATTCACCGCCATCAAGAGATGCAATCGGTTTAATCTTCAAGAATGAGCCGATCATGGCTCTTCCTTTCCCGATACGCCCGCCTTTCACTAGGTTTTCCAATGTATCAACTACCACAAATAGCTTTGTATTTTCTCTGATGGTCTCCACTCGTTGAACAATTTCTTCCATCGTTTTCCCTTCAGCCGCCATATCTGCAGCTTCGAAAACCTGGAATGCGAGGGCGTGGGAAATGTAGCGGGAATCGATGACAGTGACGTCCGAATCAGTGAGTTCTGCGGCTGTCTGGGCCGATTCAACTGTTCCGCTCATGCCGCCGGTCATATGAATAGAAAGAACTTGGTCGCCGTTTGCTCCGAGCCGATCATAGAGTTCTTTGAAGATCCCAGGGGCAGGCTGTGAACTTTTCGGCAATTCTTTTGAAGTGGCCATCATTTCCAAAAACGATTTCGGTTCCAAATCCACTCGGTCTAAATAGCTCTTGCCATCGATTTGAATATTCAAAGGCACGACATGGAGGTTGTATTTTTCAATCATATCGGGTTTTAAATCTGCTGTTGAATCCGTAACAATGTGTATCTTTGGCATAAAATCACTCCTACATAATATATTCCTTTAGTTGGTCCATCTAAAACTTCCGGTGAATTTGTGTAAAAAAACAGATCTATAGCAGACCTGTTTTTCCACTTCCTATCAACGCCACCGCTTCTTCCACTTTTGAACGAATCAAAGGAATCAGGATTTTCGCATCCGTGTCTTTTATAAAGTCGGCTTCGATCGGCTTTAATACCCTCACCTTGATATCGGTGGGACGGATTTTATTATTGTTTTTTTCCATGACCGCGGATGTTCCATGGATGGCAATCGGCACAATCGGTACACCTGAATCTTTGGCGATGCGCATAAAACCCGATTTGAAGTCGCCGACTCCTCCGCCTTTGCTCCTTGTCCCTTCCGGAAAAATCAAGATGGAATGGCCAGCTTTCAGCTTTTCCGCACTATCCGCAATCGACTTAAAAGAACTTCTCCGGTCCGTTCGATCAAGAAACACACAATTCATTTCTTCCATATAATGCGGAATGATCGGCAACTTCTTCACTTCTTTTTTAGAAATAAACCCGAAAGGCTTCGGAATGGATGACAGCAGCACAGGGATATCAAAATTCCCTTCGTGGTTGCTGATAAGCAATACAGGGCCTTCGGGAAGATTTTCCAAGCCGTCAATTTCAATTTTGCTTTTTGTTCGCTTCATAATGCCAGCTGCCCATTTTTGAGGTTCAGAATGGATTAAAGCATCATACTCCGCTTTTCCCATACTCGCTTTTTGCGCTTTAAACTTTTTGAGGTTCATGGCTGCAATCGGCAAATAGCCGAATAAAAAAGAAAACGTCTTAACTGAATTATACATCTTAGCTTACTCAGCCCTTTCTCTCAAAAACAAGATAGGAAAATGGTATTCCTGTGGAAGAGAGATGATCGGCTTTGGAAACCAATTCCCATTCATCGCCATATTCCGGGAAGAACGTGTCGCCTTCAAATTCCTTTTGCACCAATGTGATGTATAAACGATCGGCTTTTGGCAAGATTGATCTGAAAATCTGCTCGCCGCCGATCACCATGATTTCATCGTGCAGCCCCTTGCCCCGTTCCATCGCTTCATCCAGATCATGGACGATTTCGATGCCGTCTGCATGATAGTCTTTGTTTCGCGTCACGACAATGTTTTTTCGCTTCGGCAAAGGACGTCCAATCGATTCGAACGTATTGCGCCCCATAATTATGCTTTTGCCGACTGTATGTTTCTTGAAATACGCCAGATCTTCTGGAATATGCCAAGGCAATTCATTATTTATTCCGATTACCCGATTCGGGTCATGTGCAACCATTAACGAGATCAATAAAACCCCTCCATTATTCGTCTGCAGCTGTTTATACCGCTACAGGTGCTTTAATGCGCGGATGTGGATCGTAACCTTCAACTTGAATGTCCTCAACTTTCAAATCGAATATCGAACCGACTTCTTCGTTTATTTTCAAGACCGGCAATTTTTTTGGATCGCGTGACAATTGCTCCTTCACTTGTTCCAGATGGTTTACATAAAGGTGGGTATCTCCAGTAGTATGAACGAAATCCCCCACTCCGAGTCCGCATTCCCGCGCAATGAGGTGCGTAAGCAATGCATAAGAAGCAATGTTAAAAGGAACCCCTAAGAAAACATCGGCACTGCGCTGGTACAGCTGGCAGGATAGCTTCCCGTCTGCGACATAGAACTGGAACATCGTGTGGCAAGGCGGAAGCGCCATATCATCAACGAATTCCGGGTTCCAGGCCGTCACCAAATGGCGGCGTGAATCAGGATTGTTTTTTATCGCATTGATCACATTTTTTAGCTGATCAATGGAACCGCCGTCTGTTTTAGCCCAAGAACGCCATTGTTGGCCATAAACCGGTCCAAGATCGCCGTATTTTTCAGCAAAGCCTGGATCTTCTAAAATCTTCTGCTGGAAAATTGCCATCTGCTCTTCGTATTCAGCTGAAAACTCCGGATCTTTCTGGGCGCGGCGGCCAAAGTCAGCCATGTCCGGCCCCTTATATTCATCGCTATTAACCCATTTTGCAAAAGCCCATTCATCCCAAATATGATTGTTTTCCGCAAGTAAAGTCTTTACATTTGTATCGCCTTTAATGAACCATAAGAGCTCTGAGACAATCAGGCGGAACGCCGTTTTTTTTGTAGTCATCAATGGGAAGCCTTCGTTTAGGTCGTATCTCATTTGATAGCCGAAAACACTCAAAGTGCCGGTTCCTGTCCGGTCTTCTTTTTTCGTGCCCTTGTCTAAAATATGCTTGCATAAATCCAAATATTGTTTCATTTTATTTCGCCTCCATTGTTATAGTTATCATAACAAAATCCCACAAAAAAAACCGTTACAAATGTAACGGTTTTAAGAAAGCCATTTAGGCGGCGTATTTTTGGACCAATAAATATCGCCGAGGGCAATATGCTGTTGGAAATTATCTTCTGCTACATGGTAATGGAAATTGAAGAAATAGCCTTCCAACGGTTTTTTCTCTGTTCTTACATGAAAACGAATCAGGTCTTTACTGGTTTCGCTGTTGTAAACGTGGAAAATTTTTTCCGCATGGTCTCCGGATGGCCGCTCAGAAATTGCCAACAGCCTTTGTTTATCGGGATCAAGTCCAGACAAATGGTCATTGATCGCCTGTTGGATATTCGGCAAGATCGATGTCTGGAATTCGTCTTGGATTACCGGGCCGATGCGTGAACCGAATTTGAGATAAGCCTGTTCTTCTGCGGCTTTATGTACAGTTTCCAAAACCGACTGGCTGCTGTAATAAAGTTCGCTTGGATCCAGAAAATCATATGTATATAGTTTTTCGTTGCCTTCTGCAGCTTGCGAATTGCTTGGTGCTTTATCCTCGAGCAAGTTTTCCCAAATCATATGGTTTGGGGAAATTGCCCCTAAAGTCAACACAGCAACTGCAATCATTAAAGACTTTTGCCACCAGCTTTTCATCCATATCACCCACAATTTTGAACATTTTAGTAACTCTATTGTTTATTTAAACGAATTTCTTGCGTAAAGGTTTCATCTTCTTGAAATTCATTGTACAATAAAATTAATCATATAGCTCTGTTTTTTCGAAAAAGGAGGAACTTTTCATGGATGCATCATTGCTTATCGGTCTAGGACTATTATTCATGCTTGGATATTTGACTTCATTAAACTTTACAGACTAAGAAAAAAACTTCCTAATCGCTTAGGAAGTTTTTTTCTGTCTAAAGCTTTTGCAAGATAAAATTTCTAACGGCAATCGATGACCCCGTAATGGAATTTCGTATTCGGCCGAATGCGTCTAATAAATCCGTACTGCTCGAAATCTGTTGAACGGAAATGAGCTTTTAAGACAACCGACTTCCTCGCAACCCGTACCGCTTGCACCACCCATTCTTCCGTCAATTGTCCCGCCTTTGCTGTCCCTCTGAGCGGAAGGAAATTTGAGGACTCTGAAATTTCTTCCGTGAACATGGGATCCATATAGACGACATCAACTGAATTATCTTCACGCGTCTTCAGAAATTCAACCGCATCCATTCCTACGACTTGAATCCTTTTCATCGCTTCGGTTAAATGTGGCATTGACTCATATTCTTGCAGCCCTTTCGCTACGACATACGCTAAAGTCGGATGGGCTTCACAGCCGATTACTTGGCCGTACGCTCCCACCTTTTGTGAAGCGACGATGGCGTCAGATGCCATTCCAAGCGTACAATCGATCAAACAATCTCCATCGGCCAATCCTGAAACCTCAATTAACGGATCCTGCTCAAGCGGCCGCTTTGTCCGGAATGCTGCCGAATTTGGATGAAAAAAGAACGGCTCCGCTTTACCCAATGGGTAAAACTCGAGCCGTTCTTTTGCAGCAACCAATACATCGGCTTGTTCATCAGACTGAATCCGTTCAATCGAGCGTTTCCGCCGGAGCACAAAAGGAATGCCCAAATCGGACGCTACCTGCGCTGCCAGTTCATCCGTCTTTTGATTCGGCCGGTATGCAGTGGTCACAATCGTCTTCACTCGCCAGCAACCTGCTCAAGCACTTGCGTCAAATGGTCGCGGATATGCTCAACATCATGATCTTCAATTTGCTCGCGCGGAATGAAATAAGCGAGTTGCCCATCTTTCACAACCGCAATTGAAGGTGAAGAAGGCGGTACATCTTCAAAATAATTGCGCATCTGTGCAGTCGCTTCTTTGTCCTGTCCAGCAAACACTGTCACTAAGTGATTCGGTTTGGCATCTGTCTGCTGCAATGCTTCGATCACCGCGGGACGTGCAAGACCTGCTGCACAACCGCATACCGAATTGATCACCACTAAGCTTGTTCCTTCGGCTTCACTCATATGTTCATTTACTTGTTCTGCAGTCAATAGTTCTTTAAAGCCATGAGACGTCAATTCTTGCCGCATCGGCACAACGATGCCTTTCATGTATTCATCATATGCGTTCATTTCAGATACCCCCTGTTTCTTATATTCTCTTCCATTCTAACTTACTTGATCACAGGATTCACTTTTTCTTGCTTACAGTAAGGTTTTTAAAATCTCCCGCCATTCCAAATGGAGACCTATAATTTTACTTAATGCGCCTTTTTTGAAAGCGCTTGGGTCAATATAATTCCGACTATACTAATTAAAAGGGCCGCCGAGGCATAATTCTCTATGGAGGCTATTGCAATTCCTAAGTTTCTGTACATACCAATAAAGTTCGATAGAGCCGAATCGTTATCAAGGCGCGGTGCTTCAGATACTACTAGCCAATCAGGAGCCATTATCAAGAACGAGAAGATTCCGATACTGATCAACAAATTTTTTAGAACGCTCATTTTCTATCGCCCCTCTCCTATAACAAGTATAGCACTTCACAAAATTTAGAAAAATAGCTTAAATTTACCTATCATCATATTTAAGTTTTCTCATTTATTTCTGCGAATGAAAAAAGCATCTCCCAAGGAGACGCTTTTTACTCGCTGTAATTATTATTGATGTATTCCAGAATTTTTTCATAGGACTCTGCATCATACCATTCATAAGGAACGGTTTGTGAAACGCCGTCTTTTTTAATCTGCAGGCTTGTTGCAGATAGTTGGACGATGCGTGTATCTTCTACATTATCTCGGTCTTCGATTTCATGTCCTTTGAACTTGTTTTTTACATCCTCGTAGAATTCGTTGCGCTTTTCCTCACCGCCAAAATCCCATGATTCGTATTTGCCTTGGTGCAATAATTCGATTGAATAGATATCTTCTCCCATTGGCTCGCCCCCATTTGATTGACTGTTATAATTGATTGCCCATTCTAGTATTACTTGCAGTTTACCTCTTACTCTGGAGTTGAAAACCTCGAATCCTGATAAAAAAGGAGCCGGAAGCTCAATCTGCTTGGCAGACGCACTTCCGGCTCCTATTTTTATTTTTCTTCTTTCATCGCCTGTCTAGCTTCGGTCATTTGTTTCCAAACTGAGCCTTTTGCATCTTCGCCTTGTTCGATGCGGGCAATTGCCATTTTGATTTGAAGTTTCACTTCAAATTCCGGGTCGTTCTCCGCTTCTTTTAAAGCGGGCAATGCCGCTTCCGTTCCAGTTTCGTAAAGGAACATTGCCGCACGCCAGCGGACCAATTTGTTTTTATCTTTTAAGATTTCCATCATAATCGGCTCAAACTCTTCGAAGCCGAGGTCGCTGATCGTGTCTCCCGCTGTTCTGCGGACCGCCCAGCTTTTGTCTCTCATCGCAAGCTCCAGATAAGGGACCACCGCTTTATCCTTGATGTCTCCGAGGAAAATCGCTGCTTGCCGGCGAATGGACATTTTTTCGTCCTGCAAAGCTCGTTCCAATAGCGGCAAATCGCTGAGCTCCCCTTCGTTCATCTGCTCGAGCAATTGGAAGCGCGTTTGCCAGTCCGGTGTATCGAATTCCTCCAAAGACACTTTTCTGCCGCGGGCAACCGGCTCCACTTGTTCAGAGGACCGGTCTTTCTCGATGATCGCTTCAAGCCTCTCCTGAGGATAAGCCGCTTCCAATTCTTCTACCACTTGCTTGCCGATCTCTTCTTTGTCGCCGTAGCGGACGCCGTAGTCTGCCCACTTCCGCTGCAATAAGTAATTTTCTTCCGTTGGATCCATAACTGTACTCATGGCAGTCACAAAGCGTTCCGCCATCGCAAAACGCTTTTCTGATGCACTGTCAAAAACTTTCACTTGCAGCGGAATGCCTTTGAATTGCTGGACATGGACATAGACTTCGCCGTAATGTTCATCTATTTCGATTTCATCATTCGTGGTACTGTTCGTGCCGCCGAAAACATTGCGGACAGCCGCTAAAATGTTTTCCCAGTCAAATTTGGAAAGACGTTCAACTGCCAGAAAGTCGGCTACATGATAAACGCCTTTCACGCCGTCGATGGCCAAAATTTGCTGGATCTCTGCCGGTGCACCTTCTGAATTATCTTTATTGTAATTATGGCTTTTGCCGAACGGCAATTCCTGATCGATGATCACTTTCATCGTATTCGGGCTTGGTGTCGGTTCAATTGTAATAATCTTCACAAAGTATCCCTCCTGCATTTATTCCATTAGGATTCAGCGATTTCCTGAAGATAAGTCCATCGCTCAATCTTTTCGTCGTATTTCGCAGTTAGTTCATCCACTTCCAACGTCAAGCGGTTCAATTTTTCAAAATCCGCTCCGGCTGTGGCCATTTCTTCTTCGCAGCTTTCGATTTTCGCTTCAATTTCTGCAATTTCGTCAAGAATTCCGTTGTATTCCCGCTGCTCATTGAACGTCAATTTCTTTTTTGGCTGCTGTTTTTTAGGCGCCTCTTGTTCAACCGGTTCTACAAATTCCGGAACCTCGGCTGCCGGTTCCGCTTTTTCTTTGATAAAGTCGGAATACAAACCTTGGTATTCGAGAATTTGACCAGTACCGGTTGTCCATAGTTTCCGGGCGATCCGGTCCAGGAAGAACCTATCGTGGGAAATCGTAATAACGACGCCTGGGAAGTTTTCCAGAAAGTCTTCGAGTACTGAAAGCGTCTGGATATCCAAGTCATTCGTCGGCTCATCGAGCAGTAGAATGTTTGGCTGCTCCATCAATAGTTTAAGCAAATACAGGCGCTTCCGCTCACCGCCGGACAATTTGCCGATCTGTGTCCCATGGGCATTGGAAGGGAATAAAAACCGTTCCAGCATCTGTGTGGCAGACAAGCGCACGCCTTTTGCCGCTTCATAATCGCTTGAAATTTCCTGGATGTATTCGATCATGCGCTGGGATTCATCCATTTCCGGCAAATGCTGCGTGAAGTGGGCAATCTTCACCGTACTTCCGTATTCGATTTTGCCTTCTGTCGGTTCATACTCTCCTGCCAAAATCTTCAATAATGTCGATTTGCCGGCGCCATTTGGTCCGACAATTCCGATGCGGTCGCCGCCTTGCAAAAGAAAATCGAAATTCCGGAAAATGACTTTATCGCCGAATGCCATCGAAAGATTTTCGCCTTCAATGATTTTCTTGCCGAGCCGCTGGCTTTGCATCGATAATTCAAGCGAAGTATTGTCATTCTCTTTTTGGACATTTTCTTTGATTTCCTCAAAGCGCTGGATACGGGCTTTTTGTTTCGTCGAGCGCGCTTTTGCGCCGCGGCGAATCCACTTCAATTCAGAACGGAACCGGTTTTCCAGCTTTTGCTGGGAACTCGCTGCCATTTCGTCCCTAATCGCTTTATTTTCAAGATAGTCCCCGTAATTCCCTTTATGGGTATACATCGTCTGATCTGCCAGTTCGAAAATATGGGTAGAAACGGCATCGAGGAAATAACGGTCGTGTGTAACAAACAGCATCGCGCTGCCCATCCGCAGAAGCGTTTCCTGCAGCCACTCGGTCGAAATCGCATCAAGATGGTTGGTCGGCTCATCCAGCAAGATCAAATCAGCCGGTTCAATCAACGCTTTTGCCAAAGCTACACGCTTTTTCTGGCCGCCCGACAATTCGCCGACCGGCGCATCGAACATATCGATGCCAAGCTTCGTCAATGCCGTTTTAGCCAATGCGTTGATGTCCCAAGCATTTTCCTGCTCCATGCCTTCCTGTATCTTCATCAGTTCATCCTGCAGCTCAGTCGAACTGGAATCAACCATCATGTTTTTCAATGCCCGTTCATAAGAACGGTTTAAGGCAAGAATCGGCGAATCCCCGGAAAACACGGTTTCCAAAACCGTCAGCGATTCGTCGAATTCCGGCTCTTGTTTCAAATACGTGATCTGGTATTTTTTCGGGTGGTCCATCGACAAGGAATCAGCTTCCATTTCACCTGCCAAAATGGACATTAGCGTGGACTTCCCTGTTCCATTGACGCCGATCAATCCGGCGCGCTCACCCGGATACAAAGAAAACTCTACGTTTTTAAAAAGCGTTTTCGCTCCTACTGTTTTTGTTAAATTATTGATAATTAAATGGCTCATTGATTCCCATCCGTTTCTTTTTTAAGTTGCTCTAAAAAGGATATCATAAACTGATGGCGTTCTTCAGCGATATGCTTCCCGGTTTCCGTATTCATATGGTCTTTCAGCAATAATAATTTCTCGTAAAAATGGGTGGCGCTGCTTGTCGGTTTTGACCGGTACTCTTCTTCGGTCATTTTGTGCCTTGGCTGCTCTTCCCAATCATACAATCTGCGCCCTTTTGCACCGCCATATGCAAAGGTTCTGGCAATGCCGACAGCCCCGATCGCATCAAGCCGGTCCGCATCCTGGACGATTTCCGCTTCAATTGACGCCGCCTCTACACCGTTCCCTCCTTTGAAGGATACCGAATCAATCACGGCCTTTATTTTTTCCCGCTGGCCAGCTGTCAAATCGAGGCCCTGCAAAATTTCCGATTCCAGGTCTTCTCCAGGTTTTCTATATTTCGGATCTGATACATCATGAAGCAGCACTGCCATTTCAACGATCAAAGCATCCGCTTGCTCTTTTTCCATCAGCAATCTGGCATTTTGCCGAACCCGTTCAATATGCTGCCAATCATGGCTTGCATCAAAATTTTCATAAATTGTTTTAACTTGATTCTCACATTGCTCTATTAACTTTTGCATCGATTGGTGGACCCCTTTTCTTCTATTATAGCTTTTCTCCGCTTCCTTTGCCCGCTACTTGGCGAAAGATTGACGATTTATACCGCTTCCTGTATAGTTTAATCCAACCGAAACCGGTTTTTTCATGGTACCGCTACAATATCAATAATAGGGGGAACGTGCATGCACCAGGGAACAGTGAAATGGTTTAATACGGAAAAGGGTTATGGCTTTATCGAGTATAATGATGGCGATGACGTGTTCGTCCATTTTACCGGCATTCAAGGCGATGGCTTTCGTACACTGCAAGAAGGCAAGACCGTCTCCTTTGAAATTATTGATGGGAATCGCGGGCCCCAAGCCGCTAATGTAATTGAAATTGAAAGTTGACTATTACTATGTTTAATATGGAAGGCCGGTTTAAGGCCTTTTTTCTTTGTCAAAGCCATAGAAAAGCCGGGAGCGAAGTGGTTCGCATCCCGGCTTTTTTGTGATTTATCCAATAAACTTACGATTTATGTTCCGTGCCGATCTTATTTAACTCATTCCCTAAAAACTGCAGCTGTGTCCCGACTGAACAATGGCTGATGCAAAAACGGTGGGCAGCTGTCTTGCCCTGCTCTTTGCGTATTTGCTTGCGAACGAAACATCCTTCGCAATAAGTTTCCATCATTTCATCAATCTCATTGATTATTGAAAGCTTGTTCAAACTGTCACCCCTTCAAAATGCCATTCGTTTATTTTACTCCTAATTTGTCTTTTTTTGCAACAATCGTTATACTGGCAAAGGACATTTTTTATGTGTTAGCGGTTCGTAAACTCCCGCTTTACCAAAACTAAGGAGGAAATTATGTTGTTTAACGAGTTTTTAGGCCTCGGCTTTGCCGTGGTCAACTTTGTCTTGCTGCTGATTATGTACAAATTCTTCGGCAAGACCGGATTATTTGCCTGGGTAGCGATTTCAACGGTGCTCGCGAATATCCAAGTAACCAAAACGATCGAAATCATCGGTTTGACAGCAACACTCGGCAATAGCCTATATGCCTCAACGTTTCTTGCAACCGATATCCTGAATGAAAAATACGGCAAGAAAGAAGCGAAAAAAGCGGTTTGGCTTGGATTTTCATCTTTGCTGATCATGGTTATCGTTATGCAGCTGGGCATCAAATTCATTCCGGATGAAAGCGATATTGCCAATGAAGCGCTTCAGACGATTTTCGGTTTGGTTCCTCAAATTGCCATTGCCAGTATGATCGCATATCTCACAAGCCAACATTTGGATGTCTTGATCTTTACGGCTCTCCGGAAAGTATTTCCGAAAGACAGCCAGTTCTGGATCCGGAATAACGGCTCAACGCTGATCAGCCAGCTGCTTGATACGCTGATTTTTACGAGCATCGCTTTTTACGGCGTGTTTCCGTTCGATGTTTGGCTTCAAATTTTCATCTCAACTTATATACTGAAATTTATCGTATCCGTTCTTGATACGCCTTTTGGATATATCGCAAAAGCAATTACCCCCATTGACGAAAAGTAGGTGATTCCATGCTTGAAGTGTTTATCGATGCTGCTACTGCCGGGTCTCCACAAGTCAGCGCGGTCGGCGTTTTCATCCGGGGTGAAGGTCATTTGATCAAATGGAGCGGCTATATCGGGGAAATGGATAACCATACTGCAGAGTTTACCGCGTTGGTGAAAGGGCTTGAACTAGCCAAAGAATTGACGAGCGGCATGGTCTCCATTAAATCGGATTCACAAGTGGCTGTCGAAGCGTTTGAACGGGGGTTCATAAAGAACCCGAAATTCAAGCCTCTGCTCGAACAAGCACTTCAATTGTCCGGTTCTTTCGAATACTGCTTCATCAAATGGATTCCAGACTCCCAAAACCGCGCAGCGGACGACTTGGCGAGAAAAGAGTTGCGTGCAAACAAGTAATTTGAAAGTTATTATTCGTTTTTCGGCCGCTATCCTTGTGATAGCGGTTTTTCTTTTCGACTTGCCTAAAGACGTGTGAAAATAATTCTGCTAAACTTAACTCAGCATGTCTATTGGAGGAATTAGATGAAATTCAATTTAGGAACGGCACTCGATATTTTCATTCTATTGATTGGACCGTGGATTCTTTACACACGTGTGCTTGAGATCTTGGAAAATGGCGTTTCCGCCTATCCCGTCATTTCGATCATCATCGTTACGCTGGCACTCGTTTTTTCTGTAGCCAACCTTTATAAGGCGATTACCGACAGGCAGCGAAAGAATTCCAATAAAAAGTGAAAAGGTGAGTTTTCTTGAATTCATTACTGTTTTATTTTGTTCCGCTCCTTATTTTTGGCGTCATCAATAATTTGATCGGCGAGTTTTCCTGGCCCTATTATTTGGTGCTTTTGCTGGCATTCTTGATGTTCCAGCTTGCACAGCTCCGCTATCAAAAAAATGCCGTGCCGGGAATTGCTAAAATTTCGCAAGGCTTATTCTATGTATTGGCTGTAGCCACAATTTTTAGAGATCAATTTTTGAACGTCACGCTAGTTAACGTGTTGATTGCCATCACCTTAGCTGCAGTAATTCTGGAAATAATGCAGAACCGAAAAAAACCGTCGCAATGACGGTTTTTTTATTTGGTGAAATACCATACCAAAATTAGAACGATGGCAACGATCACCCAAGTAGCAATGCGGATCTGATTTCGTTTTTTGCGGATTTCCGCTTCTTCTTTAACGTCTTTCATTAAGGACATGCGCTTGCCTCCCTCCTTTCTAATTCCTTTTGCACGGCCCCTTCGCTTATGATGGACAAAAGGAGGTTTTGTTATGAAAAAAATTCTTTTTTCCTTGCTTCCCCTCATTATACTAGCCGCCTGCCAAGATGCACCAGCAAATACAGATGAAGCGGACGTGCCGTTTGATGAAATTGCTGCCAATCTTGAAACCCCTTGGTCCATCAATAAAACGGGAGAGGCCTTTTACATTTCCGAGCGTCCTGGAACCATCGCTCATATTGACGAAGAAGGCACGTTAACTCGCCAGGAAGTCGATTTTTCAGATCCGCTTTCATCTGCAGCTGAAGCAGGATTTCTCGGATTTGCCCTGTCACCGGATTTTGTGGATTCCAAGGAAGCCTATGGCTATTACGTTTATGAACAAGACGGGGATTCGTATAATAAGATCGTTCAGTTGAAGCTCGAAGGAGATGTCTGGAGCGAAACTGCCATTTTACTCGAGGACATCCCGACCGGCAATGTCCACCACAGCGGCCGGCTTGAATTCGACGAAGATGGCACACTTTTTGCTACAATCGGCGATGCATCCAATCCGGATTTGGCACAGGATCCGGACGCTGTAAACGGCAAAATCTTAAAGCTTAATGAATCAGGCGAATTTGAAATTTATACACTCGGCCATCGCAATCCCCAAGGCATTGCCTGGCATGATGGCAATATGTTCGCTGCTGAACATGGCCAGTCAGCAAATGATGAAATCAATCAAATTGAAGAAGGCAAGAATTATGGTTGGCCGTTCATTGAAGGAATGGAAACGGAAAGCGGGCTTGAAACCCCATTATTTACGACCGGCGATGACGAAACTTGGGCACCGAGCGGCATTACGGCCCACAATGGCTTATTGTACATTGCCGCTTTGAGGGGCACGGCTATCAAAATTCTTGACTTGGAAACAAACGAACTGGTTGATTCCCTCGAAGGCTTTGGCCGCGTACGCGATGTATTTTCAGATGGTGAAGCCCTTTATTTCATTACGAATAATACGGACGGCCGCGGAACCCCGACAGAAGGTGATGATAAACTTTACCAGCTGTTTCCAAGATCAGAATTTGCAAAATAAAAAGAGTGGACCCAGCGATTTTTTCATCGTTGTGTCCACTCTTTTTCCTTACAAAAATTTCACCATGAGGTCTTCATCAATATAACGGCTTTCCACTTTCATCGAACGATATTCGGTACCGTATTTTTCAAATCCGCTGCGTTTGCATAATTCGATGGCGGATTCGTTATCTGTAACGACCGCTAAGTATAATTGTTCTAAGCCTTCTAAGCTTTTCGCATGTTCAATCAACGCATCCATCAACCGGCTCGCAATCCTCCGGCCTCTAGCAGAAGGCGTAACGTACACCGCGACTACATTTGCACGATGCTGCAGCTTAGCCGCTGTATGGCGCTTTAACGTGACATTCCCTAATAACCTGCCCCCGACAAAAGCGCCGAAAGTGGTGGCTGAAGGCGAAGAAAGCTGCTCCGCTGTCATCTCGACCGGTTTATCCAGCGCTTCTTCTAATGTTGCACCAAATGCATCCGGTGCCAGCATCAATGCCTCGATGCGAAGTTCACGGTAAAATTCGGCATCTTCTGCTGTTAAAATTCGGATTTCCATTCATTTCCGTCCTTTTCACTTGAATTCCTGAGTAACTTTACCTTTTCCATTTTCAACATCGATAACGGCATAAGCTCCATTGACGAATGTAATTTGCGGGGGAACATGTCCTAAATCGATATCGTAGGCAATCGGAACGCCTAGCTCATCTGACAGGTCTTCGTATAATTTTTCAATGGTATAGCCGCCGACTGCTTCGTTTGCAGCACTTCTTCCAAAGACGATGCCGGAGATATGGTTAAACCATCCTGCATATTTCATCTGCGTCAAAGAACGCTTTAGATCCGCTACGTTCATTTCACAGTTTTCCAAATACCATATGACTGGCTCTCCTGGAATGTGCGCTTCCCTAAAAGCCTCAATATTTCCATAAGGCGTGCCGATTATATGGCGAATAACGTCGATACAGCCTCCTAGAAGCCGTCCTGAAAATTGTTCCGCTTCTCCAGACACCGTTTTCCAAGCCGTAGGTTCAGTTAAATGAAAAACGACCGGCGATGGATCCTCATGATCCCATTTCTCCTGAAATTTTTCTGATGAAACTTGGCTGATGGAACCGTCTTTTTTAGTTTGAAGCACCTTGAGCCATTTCGCTGTCGTGTCATCGGATTCCGGACCGCGCAAATCGATGAGGTTGGTGCCATGTGCAGTTGCCAACCCTGTCTTCAAGGTAATCGCGAGCAGCAGCAAGCTGATATCCGAATATCCCATCACCCACTTTTCAGGGAGCGCCTCGAAATCCAGATGTTCAAGCACCTCAATCAGCAATTCACCGCCCCATGGCGGCATGATCAAATCCACCGTTTCATCGTTGAGCATTTCCATGAGCTCTTCGGCCCGTGTTTCTGCATCTGCAGACTTGGCTTCTGATTGAGTCCAAGCCGTCTCTCCGACTTTCAATTTGAAATTCCGTTCCTCTAATCGCTCAATCGCCGATCGAAGAACTTCATGATCATCCGGCCCCACTCCTGACGAAGGGGCAGTAACACCGATCACTTTAATTTCCCGTGCTGGATATCGAATCATAGCGAATCTCCTTTTAAATTTGTCGTTATGTAAATGATACGAGTAGATACAGCATTCCGCAAAGGATAACTCCGCCTAAGATAAATAAGAAAGTTTGAGTAATAAAGTCCCAAAAAGGGCTTTTTTCTTTATCCAAAGGTTTACCGCTCATGTGTGCTACGCCAAAGGAAAGGCCTGATGAATCATTATGTTTATTGAATTTCACATTCTTTTTTGCATTTTCCGAGTTCATTTAGTACCTCCAGAAATCGTTTATTGTCAAAAAAAAGAGATTAGTTACATTATACTAAAGACACTTTAGATATAAAGAAAAATTTTACGAAATTCACGATAAATGAATTGTGGTTCAGCAGATTAAAGAAAATCATGGAGGGTATGGAAAGAGTAAACGCAGATCTTTAAAGGAGGAAACGCAATGAAAGTATTAGTTGTAGGAGCAAACGGCCAGATCGGCAGGCATTTTGTTAAACTATTGGCAGACAGCCCCGACCATACGCCAATTGCGATGATTCGTATGGAAGAACAAATCAGCTATTTTAATAGTTTGAATGTCGAAACGGTCGTGACGAGTTTAGAGGGCAGTGTGGAGGAGATTGCTTCAGCCATGGAAGGCTGCGACGCTGTCGTTTTCACTGCCGGCAGCGGCGGCGGTACAGGCGCTGACAAAACCTTGCTCATTGATCTTGACGGCGCTGCAAAAACCATTGAAGCGGCAAGCCAGACAGGAACCGACCGCTTCCTGATGATCAGTGCAATCCATGCTGACCGGCGGGAAATGTGGGGCGATGACATTGCGCCTTACTACGTAGCGAAGCACCATGCAGATAATATCCTGCGTGCAAGCGGATTGACCTATACCATCATCCGCCCGGGCCTTTTAACCAATGATCCGGGTACCGGACGCATCAAAGCGACCGAATATGTAGACGCCGGGCCGATCCCAAGAGAAGATGTTGCAAAAGTCCTTTTGCACTCACTCGACAATCTCCATGTATTCAATAAAACATTTGAAATCATCTCTGGCGATGACGAAATAGAAGAAGCATTAAATCGCCTATAAAAAAACGGATCTCTCAATGAGATCCGTTTTTTATGCCTGCACTTGTTCTTTCACTTTCAGGTTTTTTATCCCTAAAACCACTTGGAAAACGAATGCAATAGAACAAATGACAATTGCTGCCCATCCCAAATTGGTAATCGGCTGCTGCAGGACTGTGCGCAAAACAATCAGAAGCAGCATTGCAGATAAAGCAAAATTAACGATATACGGCTTATCGTAAAATTTCTTTAAGGAAATTCCGGCAAATATGGCTACTGCGATGATCAATAATGATAAAACCATTTCCATAACTCGACCTCATTTTTCTCTCATTTCCCTTAGAATAGCATATTTTCAAATAATTCGATATAGTCTTTCGCTTATGGAATGTCTTCGTAAGCTAAGCGTTCGATGATTTCCTGATGCTGCGGATAATACTGCATCAATTGCTGTTGGGTAAAGAGTTCGAAATCTTTAAAATCGAAACCAGGTGCTACCATGCACCCTACGAGAGAAAATGAATTTTCACTGTCCACTGTCGAGCCGAAAATACTGCCTTTTTTAACTAGCACTTGCGGTTTTTCCCCGTCCGCGATTCCAATCCCCAATCGCTCTTGCCGATAGTGCCCTTTTTCGTCGATCATGTGCACAGTCAATGCACTGCCCGCATGAAAATACCAAAGTTCATCCGACTTCAATCGATGGAAATGAGAAAAGTCCTCGGATCTCAACAAAAAATAAATGCTCGTGTACAGCGGTCTTTCACCGTCATGCGTAGCAAATTCCATCTGGTTTATTGACGTGAAAGAAGATTTGTAATAGCCGCCTTCCGGATGCTTTTCCATTTGTAAAAATTCAATCCACTGTTTTGCTTCGATTTTCAATTCCTCCAATTTCAATTATAAGTTTACATAACAATATTATTACCCGTAAATTAATTTATTATTTTTGAAACTTTTAAATTTTTTTCACGTATTCATTATATAACAGTCTTTCCAAGGAGGAAAACAGATGAATAATCATGAAATCGATTTTAAACTTTACGGGGACGACATGCAGTTTGTGGAAGTGGAATTGGACCCGAACGAAACAGTCATTGCAGAAGCCGGTGCTTTGATGATGATGGAAGATGGCATCGTCATGGAAACCATTTTCGGTGACGGATCGAATAGCGGCGGCTCTGGCATCATGGGGAAATTGATGGGTGCCGGAAAAAGGATCATTACTGGTGAAAGCCTATTTATGACGACTTTTACAAACCAAGGAATCGGCAAGCGCCATGTTTCTTTCGCTTCGCCCTATCCAGGAAAAATCATTCCGATGGATCTCAGCATGCTTGGCGGCAAAATCATCTGCCAGAAAGATGCCTTTTTAGCAGCGGCTAAAGGTGTTTCCATTGGCGTTGAATTTCAGCGGAAACTTGGGACCGGTTTTTTTGGCGGTGAAGGGTTTATCATGCAGAAGCTTGAAGGCGATGGAATGGCTTTTGTCCATGCAGGAGGCACTCTCCACCGAAAGAATCTTCAAAAAGGAGAAGTTCTTCGCGTTGATACCGGATGCTTAGTCGCAATGACCCCCGATGTCGATTACAATATAGAAATGGTTTCCGGTGTAAAAACTGCCTTGTTCGGCGGTGAAGGACTGTTCTTTGCCACTTTACGCGGCCCTGGCAGTGTCTGGGTCCAGTCGATGCCATTTAGCCGCTTAGCTAGCCGCGTGTTTGCTGCGGCGCCGCAAAATCCTGCAGGCAAATCGCAAGGAGAAGGAAGTATCGCTGGCGGATTGTTCAACATGCTCGGCGGCAAATAATCTTAAAGCACCAAATCCCCCGCTGCATAACTAGCAGCGGGGGATTTTTTTACGGATGTTCATATGGACTTATGAATTGCGCTTCCGCATTTCTTTGACGGCAAAATCATATTTATCAAAATCAAATTCAATCGTTCCAGGCTTATAGAAATACAAAATCGATTCTTTTTCGCCTTTGCCGAGCATATGGGTAACTACCGCTTTCGGGCTTTTCATATCGATGCCGGCTTGTTCTGCAAGCGCCAATTCCGCTAAAATTTCTTCTGGTACAGCTTTCACTTCTATTCACTTCTCTCTATTTGATACATAATCTCTCCTGCTACGATCGTCAGTTCAACTTCGGCTTCGATGATCTGTTCAAGTTCCCCTTCAAACAAGTCACGGTCAAATACCGAGAAATCCGCATCGAAGTTTTCAGCAATCACACCGCGTTCATGCTCTTTGCAAATTGCCGCAGCGCTTCCGCTGGTGTATAGCTGAATGGCTTCAAATCGGCTCAATTTCTCCTGCGGCATATAGCCTTCATGTGTTTCATACGGCTTTCTTCGTGCCACTGCCGCATAGATGCCTTGCAGCGGATCCACCTCTTCAATCGGCGCATCCGATCCTCCTGCACAGATAAGGCCGCGGTCTACTAAGCTCTTCCACGCATAGGACCATTTAATCCGTTCTTCTCCCAATCGTTCAATGACCCACGGGAAATCCGAACTGACGAAACTTGGCTGCAAGTCTAGGATGACTGCTAATTTTTCCATGCGTTCCACTAAATCTTCACGGAGAATCATCGCATGGATCAATCGGTCGCGCTTCCCTTCAGCTACCGGATGGGCTTCAATTGCATCCAGCGCTTTTTCCATGGCCAAATCACCGATTACATGGATCGCTATAGCTTCGCCGTGCTTCCGCGCCATTGCGACCAAGCGTTGCAATTCTTCATCCGAATGGATGGCAACCCCGCTCGTAGATGGATCATCATTATACGGTTTGCTTAATAGCGCCGTTTTTCCGCCGATAGAACCATCTGCAAAGATTTTCATTGCGCCGGGATCGATGAAGGGTTCCAAGTAGCTGGCATTTTCCATCATCGCTTCAAATTGGCTATGCGCACGAAGCAAGTTCGCACGGAATTTTATTTTTCCGCCGATTACATTTTTAAATGCCTGGAGCGGTTTCTTGTAATCATGGCCGTAATACCCCATATCTTCTGTGTGGGCTCCAGTCAAACCCAGTGACAATAAGTTTTCTACAGAAGTTTGTAGGGCATGCGTTAAATACTTAACGCTGACTTCCGGAATTTGATTGGCCACCAGGTCTTGTGCTGCATCCAGCAAATAGCCTGTCGGCTCTCCGTCATTGTCCCGGACGATGACTCCGCCTTCCGGGTCTGGTGTGTCTTTTGTGATGCCCGCCAATTTCAGCGCACTCGAATTCGCTAAGACGGCATGCCGGCATACGCGTTTCAACATCATGGGCGACTCGGAAATTTCATCGAGTTCAAGACGATGGAAGATTTTCCGATCGGGGAAATTGTTTTCATTCCATCCTTCCCCGATAAACCAGTTTTCCGGAGCCAAATCTTTCGTTGAACGGATCAACTGTTCTTTCATTTCTTCTGATGATTCAATTTTAGAAAGGTCCACCCGCAGCAATTTCTCGCCGTGTCCGATCATGTGCATATGGCTATCCACAAATCCCGGATACATGACTTTCCCTTTCAAATCCATTTCTTTATCTGCTGACTCTTTTAATTCTTCATATGTACCGATCTTTTCAATTTTGCCATTAGAAACCAAAACTGCTTCTACGGTTTCTCCTTCACTCGCCATTGTATAGATTTTACCGCCATGCCATAAAGTTCTCATAATGTCACTCCTTTTCTCATTGTTAATCATAATTCCATTTCTGCTGGGTGACAACTTTATTCAATCGGAATACTCAAAATTTTTTGCGAGAAGTTCCCTAAAGAAAGTGGCTTTCAGTTATGGTATAATTAATGGACATTTTAGAAAGCAGAGGTGAACCCTCCAAACCGGAGGGACGAATTGGACAGTATACTTATCTTGAATTTGTTTTTAGTGGCTTTATTAATTGCTTTGACCGCATTATTTGTTGGCTCGGAATTTTCGATCATTAAAGTGAGAACTTCCCGTATTGACCAACTGATTTTAGAAGGCAATAAAAACGCAATGCGCACCAGAAAAATCGTGGATAACCTGGATTATTATTTATCGGCTTGCCAACTCGGCATTACCATGACAGCCTTAGGGCTTGGGTGGCTCGGGGAACCGACGGTTGAACGAATCCTGCATCCCGTTTTTGAAAATTTCGGCATCGTGGACCCCACAGCTTCCATCCTTTCCTTCGGGATTGCATTTGCGGTTGTGACATTTCTTCATGTAGTGCTTGGAGAACTGGCTCCAAAAACCTTGGCAATCCAATATGCTGAAGCGATGGCTTTATTCTTTTCAAAGCCGTTGGTTATTTTCGGAAAGATTTTAAACCCGTTCATCTGGCTCATGAACGGTTCTGCACGCCTATTGCTGCGCATGTTCGGAGTCGAACCTGCCGGACATGAACAAGCCCATTCGGAAGAAGAGTTAAAGATCATTATGAACGAAAGCTACCAAAGCGGTGAAATCAATAAGACCGAACTTTCGTATATGCAAAACATCTTCTCATTCGACGAACGTGTTGCAAAAGACATCATGCTTCCACGCACACAGATGGAAACGATCTCTTTGGAAATGGATGAGAATGATTTGATGGAAATCGTCAGAGACCATCAATATACCCGCTATCCTGTAACTGAAAATGGCGATAAGGATGACATTATCGGGTTTGTAAATATTAAGGAACTGTTGACGAATTTCACGATAAATGGAAGTTTGACCAAAAGTATAATTGTCCATGACATCCCTTTTGTATTGGAGTTAGCGCCTATCCAGGACGTACTTTTAACGATGCAAAGGCAGCAAGTCCATATGGCCATTGTCATTGATGAATACGGCGGCACTTCCGGCGTCATTACAATGGAAGACATTCTGGAAGAAATCGTCGGGGAAATCCGCGATGAATTTGATGATGACGAACGGGACGAAATCAAAGCACTCGATCCGCTCAATTACCTTGTGAACGGACGTGTCCTCCTTTCAGATTTGGAAGACCGTTTCGCCATCGTTTTTGATGACAGCGAAGACGTAGATACGATAGGCGGTTGGGTCCAGCTCAAAAACACAGACATCACTGAAGGCGGCACTGTGCATCTGCCGACCCATGTCATTACTGTGCGGGAAATGGAAAACCACCAGATCATCATGGTTCAGCTAACGCGCAAACAACCGAAAAAAGACATTTCGCTGGCTAAGGAAGTCAGCGAATAAAACATGAAAAACCCCCGCTCAAATTGAGCGGGGGTTTTCTATTCATTTTTTCTCGAGCAAGGATTTTTCGTATTCAAATTTCTTCATGAGCATTTCGCCGCTATAGCCTTCTTCGATCAATTTTGCTAAGACAGCTTTTGCTGCATCGCCCATTTCAGCGGATTGATCATTCGCGTCAATTTCAACGACATTCTTTTCATCCGTTATCCAGTCTGAGAAACTTCCTGCATATAAGCGGAGCGATTGATGGCCTTTATGCGCTAGCATCGCATACAAGGCGGCAGCAGTTACGCCGCTTCCGCAATAAACCACTGCGGGTTCGCTTTTCTGGAGTACACCCGAAAAATCCACTTCTTCCGTGAATTCACCCCGGTGGTCAATCAACTGTTCCCAGTCGAAGTTGCGGGCGCCGGGAATTCTGCCAGCAACCGGATCAATCGGTTCTGAAATCCCTGCATAGCGTTCAGCAGACCGGGCATCTAACAAGATTCCGAGCTCTTCTCCATCGATAATTTGCTTAACGTAAGTTTGGTCGGCATAAATCGATTCATCAAAAGAAAGCTCTACTTTGGCAGCGGCAGGCTCAGGAACCGTTTTACTCGTTTCCAACCCTTCTTTTTTCAGCGATTCGAATCCTTTTTTGCTGATATAGGCATTTTCAAATCCAGCGTATTTCAATAGCCACCAAGCACGTGCTGCATAGGGAGCTCCGCCTTGGTCGTAGATCATGATCTCGTCTTTCGGATCAAGCCCGCTTTTTTCAATCAACCCGCTTAATTTCTCTTTTGAAGGCATCGGATGCCGCCCACCTGCCGCTTCCATATCTGATAGATCTTTTTCAAGGTCCCAGTAGACAGCTCCTTCAATATGTTCTTCAAGATAGGCTTTTTCTCCCCAATTCGGATCCTTCAAATCGAATCGTGCATCAACCCATCGATAGTTTTGTGTTTGGTCAATATTCTTGAATACTGTCATTCCTTACACCCTTTCAGCTACGAGATTTGAAAACAAGTCTTTCCACTGTGCCAAAATTTCCTGTTGCTGGAGCACAATTCGTTCTGATTCGATTTGATCGATAGCTTGGCGAAGCATGTGCTGCCGCAAGCCTTCCGCTTCCTGTTCGATCCAATTATCCGCCCAATGGCTAATTTTTACTTTTTCTCGGTCGAGATACTTTAAGGCATCCGGCTCCATCAAAGCCTGCAAAGCATTCCGTAATTTCTCTTTTTCATTCTTCTCGAAAAAGCTTTTATTATTTTTGTAATAGGATTTCACAGATGTATAAGATGTCCCCACAAAAGCCTGATCCGGTTCAATTGCCGCTGACTCTTCCACTTCATAAGGAGTCAGCGAGAAATCCGGATTCATCTCTTTTAGTTTCGCGCTGTCATCTTTGAAACGGTTTGAAATCCGTTTTTCGATAAACTGGGCTAACCGGAAATGCGTCACGCGCAATTCCTGGGCAAAGTCGAATGCCGTCATTTCAACGATATCGTCGATTGCGGTGTCGAGTGCCTGTTGAGCTGATTTTCCATTGAATGCTGATGGATTAAAGGCTTCTTTGAAGAAATCATTGAAGCGGTAGAATACACGCTGATTTACGTAATACAGCAATTCATCCAATTCCTGCATGGCTTCTTTTGTGAAAATCCGCGCAGCAGATGCACTGAACAAGATGCGCAATTGCTGCTCGATCTGTTTCAGCTCTGCTAGACGTTCATCTTTACGCATCAAATTCTTTTCGGTTTGGGCGATCAACGCGCTAAAACGGTCAACCGCTTTTTGCTCTTCCTCTGCCAAGGATTGAACAGCCATCCCCTTGATTTCATCTTTCAAGAAATGCTGGAAAGCTTCTTCGAATTCCGGCATCCCTGAAACTGCCTTGTCTCTTAACGCAAGTAAGCTTGAAACTCCATAAAGCCTTGGAAAACGGATGCCAAAACGCTGAAGTTCATCTTGAACATAAGTAATGACAGCGTCTTTTTCCTCTTCATTATTCGCTAAATCGATTGCATTGACGACAAAAAACATCTTATCCATTTCAAATGCATCTTTTACACGTCCAAGCTGTATGAGGAATTCCCGGTCAGCTCTGGCAAATGCATGGTTATAGTAAGTGATGAACAAGACGGCATCGGCATTTCGGATATATTCGAAAGCGACATTCGTATGCCGGGCATTGATCGAGTCAGCTCCTGGAGTGTCTACTAAAGTGACGCCGCTTCTTGTTAATTCACAATCGTAGTAGAAGTCGATTTCATCAACAAAACAGCTGCGTTCTTCTTTCGCTACATAAAGTCCAAACTCTTCACGATTGGTTCGGAGCGTCTCCCCGAGATGTTCCTTGAATTCCGGATAGCCTTTTTGGAACGCGTCGATAAACGATTTATGGACTTGCTGCTCTGATGAACCTTCTTGAGAAAGTGTTCCGGCTTTAGCGAAAGCTTCCTCTAGCGTGTGGACTTCTACACCTAAGACCTTAAAGGAATTTCTAACATCCTCTGTCATCTGAGCGACCGTTTTCAAGCGGACATCTGCCGTTTCATGCGGATGGTCCTTAGTCACAGGACGGATCCGGTTAATGGTCGCGGTCGTCGGATTAGGGGAAACCGGCAGAACCGTTTCACCCATCAATGCGTTTGAAAAAGAAGATTTCCCCGCACTGAATGCACCGAATAGCGCAATTGTAAACTCCTGTTTCTCTAAACGTGCTGCTTTTCGCTTCAAGTATTCAGCTGTTTCCGCAAATCCTTTAATCGAAGTGAGGGCCAAAACCGTTTGATTGGCTCTTCCAATTACCGCATTTTCATCAAACTGGTTTACATTCGACGAAGTGAGCTGGTCACGGTCTTCCCGGTTCGATGCGGCTTTCTGCTCGAGCATGGATTCATCAAATTCCACCATTTCCTCCATCGAAATTGAAAACTCATGCTGCCAGTGATCCACTTTTTGCTCAGCTTCGACTTTCTGGCTAGGAAGCATCGCAGAAAAAGATTTTTTCACTTTATCAATCCGTTCATCCATCTCTTCTAAAGTTGTGATGGCCAACAGTTTTTGATCCAGCAATTGGGCTTTCATATCTATTTCGGTATTGGCATCATCGGATAACGAAGTGAACTTTTCTTCTTGTGCCTTTTTCCAGCCTTCTGTTTCTTTAATGAACCAACGCTGAATGGAAACAGTGATATTCTTCGCAAAATTCAGGATCGCATCGCTCGTGATCGGACCGCTTTTCGGAAGTTGTTCTTCGATCAGCGAAAACGGAGGAGAAAACTTTTTTTCGTCAATTGAAATCGACTCGTCATCGGTTAAGAGCCCTGCGTCTTTCAACGAATTTTTCATCAGTTTTTTCAGATGATTCGTGATTTGCGATGGAACGACCGTATCGAGCCTTTCCACTACTTCTTTTTTCCGCAATGCCCGCTCTTCTTCCGTTTTTTTGCCGCTGAACAACAAACCGACCTTGAAATTAGGCTGGACGGACTCGACATAATTCGTTAGGGCATTCCGCAATTCATACGGCATGATATTGGCGTTTTCAACTAATTCTTTTCGGTCTTTTTCGAATTTAGCCTGCCATTTTTCAAAATCAAGAACCGATCGGCGATTCGCCACTTTCATATTTTCATGTTTGATATCTTCACGGCTTTCCCATTCGTCTTCAGTTAAAACGGATGAAAATGCCTGCAGCCGCTCCTGTTGTTCTTCTTCCAAGAAACGGAGATGTTCATCTTTCAATTGCTGCAAAGCTGCATCGGTCGCTTCCCCAACATGGCCTTGCCATCCTGCCATTGTAGAAGCCACCAATTCTTTGACTTGCTCGAAGTCATTGCCTGGAAACGCAAAGTCTTTTAAGGATGTAAAGAAAATCCCATTCGGTTCGACTCCCCATGCGGCAAATGAATCATAAACCGATTTTTTAAAGTCCTCGAAAGGCAATTCACTAGCCTGATGCTTGTCTATTTGATTGACAATCAAATAGAGCTCGGTGTATTTCTGCAGCTCACGGGTGAAATTGAAATTCAACTCGGACTGGACATGATTGTAATCCATCACATAAAAGACCATGTCTGCAACATGCAGTGCAGATTCCGTGGACAAACGGTGGGCATCGTCTGTCGAGTCGACTCCCGGAGTGTCCATGACCGTGATGCCTTCCGGAAGCACAGAGTCTTGATGGCCAATATCAACTTGTGTCACATCTCCGCTTTTGCAGAATGCCTTTACCACATCAAAATCGTAATTCTCCGGAAAATAAACCGGTTTTTTGTTTTTGCGGTTGACGATCGCAAAATCGGAAGGCGCTTTTTGCACATTTACGATATTTGCGCTCGTCGGAATCGGACTCGAAGGCAATAAGGTCTCACCTGTCAACGCATTGATCATCGACGATTTCCCTGAAGAAAAATGTCCGGCAAATCCAATAATAAAATTATTCTTTAATATCTTCTTTGCAAACAATTCCGCTTTTGATGCGCGTTCTGTGTCTTCATTATCTGCAAATATTTTATAAAGCCTCGCTGTTTCAATTAAATCTTTTTGATGGTCATGTGCTGTCATTTGATAACCCCTTCTTCAGATACTGCTTTAATCATAACATTTTTTTACGTCCAACGAAAAAAGGAGTTTCCCCAAATATAATTGGAACAACTCCTTTTTCGGTGAAGCTGGCGCAGCGCTTTAATCGAAACAAAAGGGCTAACCAATAAGTCTAGTAAAGACTTATTGGTTAGCCCCTGCAGACGCCTCACGAAAATCCGTGGATGGACATGCCGCCGTCGACAAATAAAGTTTGTCCGGTGATATAGCTTGCCGCGTCTGAAGCCAGGAAAACGACTGGCGACGCCACTTCCGGCAGTTCCCCCACCCGCTTCATCGGCGTTACAGCCAGAATGGAATTTAAGTATTCTTCGTCCGCCAATATTTTTTCCGTCAACGGTGTTTTAAAATACCAAGGGCCGATCGCATTGACGCGGATGTTCTTTGTTCCCCATTCCATCGCCATCACTTTCGTCATTTGTATAATCGCTGCTTTTGAAGCTGCGTACACAACGCCTGTTTTTAGCGCTCGCTCCCCGCCAACTGAGCTGATATTGATGATTGAGCCGCCGTATTCCATTTGATTGGCCGCTTCTTGAGAAAACATGAAAACGCTATGGGCGTTCGTATCCATGATTTTTTGCCATTCGCCGTCAGTCGCTTCCATTAAAGAAGAACGGATATTCATGCCGGCATTGTTTACAAGGACATCAAGTTTGCCGAAACGTTCCACTGTTTTTTCCACTGCTTGCTGAATTTGTTCCCTTGAAGTAATATCAGCTACTGTATAATACGTCCGGCCGTTATTGATTTCTTGTTGGACAGCCTTCAAATCTTCCTCTGTTCTCGCAACCAGCATCAGGTTTGCCCCCGCTTCAGCCACTGCCAAAGCGATCGCTTTCCCGATTCCTTTTCCTGCGCCTGTAACGATCGCTGTCTTGCCTTCTAAACTGAATGATTTTAACATATAACCCCTCCTGCATTTATTATAATCAAAATTCTTTGGAATTGGCTGATGGAAAATAATAAAGCCCGAAAGCATATGCTTTCGGGCTCACTTTCCATCTTAATTCAACTGATAAATCTTTGAATATTTCTCTTCCAGATAAGCTGCTAGGTAATCAGCGTTCAATCCTTCGCCGGTGGCGTCTTTCAGGATTTCCAGCGGCTTTTTCGACATGCCGTATTGATGCACGTTTTGAGTCAGCCATTCGCGGATCGGTGTGATATTGCCTGCTGAAAGCAACTCGTCAAAATTCGGCAAATCTTTTAGCATGGCATTTTTAAACTGGGCTGCATACATATAGCCGAGTGCATAGGAAGGGAAATAGCCGAAGCTTCCTCCTGCCCAGTGCACATCCTGCAATACGCCTTCGGCATCATTTGATGGACGCACGCCTAAATATTCTTCGTATTTGTCATTCCAAAGCTTCGGCAAATCCTTGACAGCTAAATCTCCATTGAACAACCCTTTTTCAAGCTCATAACGGATCATGATATGCAGTGCATAAGTCAGCTCATCCGCTTCAATCCGGATCAAGGAAGGCTTCGATTCATTGATTGCCCGCACGTAATCTTCTAGGCTCACAGATTCGAATTGCTTCGGAGCGTATTTTTTCAATAAATCATAATTGCTTGTCCAAAAGCTTTCGTTGCGGCCGATGAAGTTCTCGAAGAAAAGCGATTGGGATTCGTGGATTCCCATCGAAGCCCCGTCTTCAATCGCAAGACCGGAAAGGTCCGCTCCCAGGTTCTGGTCGTAAAGAGCATGGCCGCCTTCATGGATCGTTCCAAAAACAGCTGTTCGGAAATCGTTTTCATCGTATTTCGTCGTGACCCGAACGTCTCGGCGGTTGATTGTGGTCATGAATGGATGGACTGTTTCATCCAAACGGCCAGCTTCAAAATCATAGCCTAATTGCTCCAATACTTCGATGCTTAAACCCCGCTGCGCTTCTTTTGGGAAATGTCCATAAAGGAAACCGGTCTCCGGTTTATGTTCAGAAGCAGCTATTTTTTGCACCAATGGCACGATGCGGTTTCGCAGCTTGCCGAAAACTTCATCAAGAATTTCTGTCGTCATGCCCGGCTCGTATTGATCAAGCAGCGTATTATAAGCGCTGCCGTTCTTTTCGCCCCAATAGCCGATCATTTTCTTTGTCATCGACACCAAATCTTCTAAATAAGGCTCAAATAAAGAAAAATCAGCAGCTGCTTTTGCATCTTCCCAAACCGACTCCGCTTTGGACTGCAAAATGACGAATTTCTTGTATTCTTCAGGTGGAATTTTTTTGCTTAAATCGTATTCCTTGCGCGACTCTTCAACTGATCGCTGCATCACATGGCTCAGTTTCGCTTTATCTGCTTCCAAATCAGCCAATAATTGTCCGAACTCATCAGATGTTGATAAAGCGAATAATTCAGAAGACAAAGTCCCGATTGTTTCAGAACGAAGATCCGTTCCTTTTTTAGGCGCTCCGGTACGGAGATCCCAATACAATAAGGACAGTGCTTCATTGTACGCCTGCATTTTACTTACATGGTCTTTATACTGTTTTTCAAGTGTCAACATAATCCCCCCACATCTTCTTTGCCTAATAATTGTATCATAAGCAGGAAGAAGGGATTAGAAATTTTCCGCTGCAACTGGCAAAATCCCTTGCCATAGATGCTCTACTGCCAGCTCATCTTCATTCAGCAACAAATGGATTTCCCCGTGATCGTTTGACGTACGGATCAATCGGCCGATGCCTTGTTGGATGCGCAGCTGCATGAATGGCAAATCGATTTCCTCCAACGGATTCAAGCTGAAATTGCGTTTCGCTTCATATACCGGATCTTTCGGCGGAAACGGCAAATCGACGATGATCACTTTCGTCAATGCTTCTCCTGGCAGATCCAGTCCTTCCCAAAGGTGGTACGAACACAACACTTGGAATTTGCCTTCTTGGAATTCTTTGACGACCGTCGATAATTCCCGGTCTCCTTCGAATTCAATCGCATATTGATGATCGAGCGGCAAGGATTGCTTGAAATGCTCCATATCGATCTTCGATTTGAAAAGCACGAGTGTTTGGTCTCCTGATGAAAACAAATCATATACCCGTTCAAATTTATCTGTTTGCTGAAGTGGGTGTTTGACGATTTCCATCACTTCTTCGTATTCAAAAGGTGATGGAACAGAAAATGATTGGAAATCATCGATTCCAAGGCTATCTGCGATATAAGTGAAATCTTTTTGAACCGATAAAGTCGCAGATGAGAAGATGATCGGCGTTTTTCCATCAAACAATTTTTCGTCCAAAATATCGGTTACGAGACGAGGCATGATGACCAAAGTTTCAATTTCATCTTTGACTTCCAGCCAGTTGACAGCGTCGCCCTCTTCTACAAATAGACGCATCGAGAAATTATAGAGCTCGAAATATTCTTCTGCGATTTTCAAATCGTATTCCGGGATGGTATAGAGCTCACTTTCAAATACGAATTCTTCCATCAAATCATCAATGAGCGCAATCAATTCTTTTCCTAATCCTAGAAGCGAACCCGTTTTACGGATGCCTTGGCGGTCTTCATCGCTTGGAATGGCACAATTTCGAAGTTCCCGGAAAAATTCATTGTGCAAATCGATTGTCCGCTCAATCATACTCAAGGTTTTTTCACGGACACCGTCGACCATGATACGTTCTGTCACATTTAACAGCGTCATTTCCTGCACTTCATACGTCAAAGCACGCTGCGCTGCAAATTCAAGCAAATGCCCTTCATCAAGAACGATCAATGACGTTTCCGGAAGCAGCGGCGTTTGGCCTTCCCGCGTCCGTGTTTCTTTTGTCCAAATATGCTCCATTAGGAAATCATGCGAACAAATAACCAAATCGGTCGCCTGGCGGTAATGGTTGCGGTGTATCGTCTGTCCGCATTTATTGCGCAGCTCGCAAGCTGCACAATTCTGGATGGGATGGTAATTGACTTGCTGCCATTCTTCATCGGTCACATCCGGATAGCTTGAGCGTTCGCCATAAGGGTAGGTGTTTTGCATCGAATAAGTTTTGTTGACGAATTCCGGCAGACTGAACTCGATATCGTCCAAGAAATCCGCATCGCTGCGCTTCTGGGCTCCTTCAAGGCGCTGAAGGCATAGATACTGGTCTCTCGATTTAGCGAGCCTGACATCCATTTTCAGATCGAATAAGGAGTTCAAGCGATCGATGTCGCCGCCTTTTTTCACGAGCTGCTCGATTAAAGTCTCGTCTGCACAAGAGATGAGTGCCGGTTTACCCGTGTAGCGAGCATATGCAATTGCAGGCAAAAGATAAGCGAGTGTTTTTCCAGTCCCTACTCCCGCTTCCGCAAATAACAACGATTTTTCTTTTAACGCCTGTTCAATTTGAAAAGCCATGAAAATTTGTTCATCCCGAAGGTCGAAACCTTTGTCCGGAAGTTCATCATAAAAAATATCGCCGATCCAATCATTCAAGGATTCAAAGAAAGTTTTATCTTTCGATAACGGAAATGGTATAGGTTGTCTCATATATTCTCCTCACAGATAAACGGAAGGGCTATCGCCCTTCCGTTATCCTGTCATTTATTTTTTGGACGCTCGCCCCAGAATTGGAATAAATCGGTGCGGATAAATCCGTTGAATAATTTTCTTTTCTTGGTAGCAGGCTGTCCGTACAATGTCTCAAAACGCGGCATTGATGACAGCATATAAACGGACCATGACGGATATTTGGCAAAAATCCGCCCCATATCGCCGATCATTTCTTCAATTTCCTCAATTTCTCCGATCCGCTCACCATATGGCGGGTTGCCGACAACGACTCCATTTTCACCATGCGCTGTGAAATCTTTCAGCTGGCGCTGCTGGAATTGGATCAAGTCGCCGAAGCCAGCTTCTAACGCATTCGCTTCTGCGATTTTCACCATGCGATGATCAATGTCAGTCCCTAATATATCCAATGGCTGATCGTAATTTGCCAGTTCTTCCGCTTCATTGCGCACTTCTTCCCACATTTGCGGTTTCATCCACGGCCAATGCTCGCTGTCGAACTCCCGGTTATAGCCCGGTGCAATATTTTGCCCGATCATGGCCGCCTCAATAGCGATCGTACCTGAACCGCAGAACGGATCGATAAAGGGACGGTCCGGTGTCCAGCGCGATAATTTCACAAGAGCCGCAGCCAAAGTTTCTTTCAGCGGCGCCTCCCCTTGGTCCAACCGGTAACCGCGCTTATGAAGGCCGGCTCCGCTCGTATCGATCGAAAGCTGCACTTTATCTTTTAAAATAGAAACTTCAATTTTAAAGCGCGGGCCTGATTCGTCCAAGAATGAGTTGCGGTGATACGCTTTTTTTAAGCGCTCAACAATTGCTTTCTTGACGATCGACTGGCAGTCCGGCACACTGTATAATTTAGATTTCACTGATTTCCCTTGCACCGGGAAGTTCGCATCGACCGGAAGGAATTTCTCCCATTCAATCGCTTTGGTGCGTTCGAACAATTCATCAAACGTATAGGCATTGAATTCCCCTGCAATGATTTTCACACGGTCAGCTGTACGCAGCCAAAGGTTGGCTTTTGCGATATCGCGTTCTTCGCCCTCGAAAAACACTTTGCCGTTATCTGTTTGTGTTTCATATCCTAATTCTTTCACTTCATCCGCTACAATTGATTCTAGCCCCATTGCAGCCGTAGCCAGTAATTTAAATGTGGTCATATTGACGCCCTTTCCTGTTGCTTAATATTCCAAATTTCGATAAATGCGAGCAGTTCTTCTGCTGCCATTGCTTTACTGTAGATATATCCTTGTATCATATCACAGCCGAGTTCCGTCAGCAGTTGCACTTGTTCAGGCGTTTCCACCCCTTCTGCTACAACGGTTAAACGGAGGCTATGCGCCAAATTGATGATGGCATCTACAATGAATTCGTTTTCTTTGATGGAGACAATTTCCTTCACAAAGCTGCTATCCACTTTCAATTGATCAATCGGAAAACGGCTTAAATAACTTAAAGACGAATAACCGGTCCCAAAATCATCCACAGCTATGGAAAATCCAAGATCTCTTAATTCCTGGAGTTTTACTGTAGTTTCTGCCACATTGTCCATAATGGTATGTTCAGTCAATTCGAGTTCAAAAAAACTCGGTTGGCAATTCATCTTTTCAAAAATCATTTTTATCGAAGCGACGAAGTTGGGCTGCTGAAAATGCAGGCTGGAAATATTGATGGAAATCGGAACATTCAAGCTGTCATTGAAATTCATGACAATAAAATCCCGGCAAACTGTTTCAATAATCGCTTCGCTGAGAGAAATGATCAGTCCGGTTTCTTCCGCAAATGGGATGAATTCAGAAGGCGCCACTACTCCGAGCTTTTCGCTTTCCCACCGGATCAACGATTCAAATCCAGTCACTCGCTTTGTCTGAATATCGACTTTTGGCTGATAATGCATCATAAATGTCCGATTTTCAATCGCTTTTCGCAATTCAGCCTCCATTAAGACGAGGCGCTTCGATGCTGTTTTTAAATCATCGAAATAAAAACAGTATTGGTTTCTGCCATTTTGTTTGGCATAATACATTGCCTTATCAGCTTTCCGGAGCATATCATCCAAAGTCATGCCATCTATCGGATAAAGGCTGATTCCGATGCTTGTCGAAATGTAGATTTCTTCATCCGCCAAGTGGAACGGTGTTTCAAGAACTTCTATAATTTTTTCAGCCATATTGGCCGCTTCGCGGGGGTGTTTGATAGCAGTCAAGGCAACGACAAACTCGTCTCCCCCATAACGTGCTAAAATATCCTTGTTTTTCAAGAGCCCTCTAATCCGTTCTGCAACGCTCATCAACAATAAATCCCCAATATCATGTCCTAAAGAATCATTGATCTGTTTAAAACGATCCAAATCCAGGAATAAGAGGGCGTGGCTAAGTTCATATTTTTGGGAAGTCTTGATCAATTGCTGCATCCGCTCTGTAAAATCATAGCGATTTGACGTGCCCGTCAGCGAATCTGTCAGCGCCATTTTCTTTAATTCGTCCTCGGAAGTTTTCCGGTCGGTCAAATCAGAAAAGATCCCGCAGTAATTCCGGACAATTCCATTTTCATCTGTTATCGCGGTGATGTTCAACCATTCTGGATAGATTTCGCCATTTTTCCGGCGATTCCATATTTCCCCGCTCCATTCACCATCTGTATTCATCTTTTCCCACATGGTTTGATAAAAATCTTGTTTATGAATGCCAGACTGAAGGACTTTAGGTGTCTTGCCTAAAACTTCTTCCCGTTCAAATCCAGTGACAAGTTCAAATGCGGGATTCACATGCACAATGCGTTTGTGGAGGTCCGTCACCATAATACCTTCTGAAACTTTAGTAAAAACTTTCTCAGGCAAATCTTGAGGGAATTTGGAAATTGAAATTGCGGAGTTTTTGATGAAAGCTTGTTCGACCAAAATCATGCACCACGATTCTAATAGTATAAGAAGAAAAGCTCCCCTTCCGGAGAGCTTTTAATAAGCAATTTAAAGCCAAAAGAAATTCTATAAGCCATGTTTTGTCTTCCACGTACTCGAACGGTTTGACCCTCGTACTAGTGGACGGCAACCATCTATCTGCAAGCTTAAGCCTGCCTCTTCCTCAGTTCAATTCCTTCAGAAAAGTGCCCCTACCATAATTTGGGTTTCTCACTCGCGGGGTTTACCTCGTTCCACCTGTATAATTTCTTATACAGCTCCGTCACTGTGGCACCTTCAGGGTATTTCGGCCATATCCGAAGACTTAGGCGTTCTACCCGCCGTCAGCTGTAAAGCTGCCTTAGCTTATTGTTTCGCTAAGCGCGATCACTACGGCCATCGCAGGTCCGTGTGAGCATGGACTTTCCTCTCCGGATAGGATCCGGAGCGATTGCCAGAATTTCAAATGGCTTTACTAGTATACGTTATTCTGGGAAAGATTACAACGAAATTACTCGTTATTCAATTTGTTGCCAAACACATGGTTTTCTAAATGGGATAACCGGCGAAGGATATCAAAATTCGTTGTCCCAGGAGCTGGTGTCGCCTGCTTCCGCGGCATGTCTTCTAATTCTGCTTTTAAGCGTTTGTTTTCATTTTGCAATTGCTCGATTTTTTTTGCGAAAATTTCATAGTCCTGGATGATTTCATCTAGGAAATGGTCTACTTCGTCTTGGTTATAACCGCGCATGCCTGTTTTAAAATCTTTTTCTAAGATATCTTTAGCTGTAAATTTATTGTCCATTTTAATCGTCCTTCCGTAAAAAGCCTGCCATACGCTAAGTATAGCATAAGGCAAGTTATAGGTCTTTATATCTTCTTCACTTCGGGACGTTTTTTTCGAAGTTTTTCTTCCAGACGCACTTGCCGTTTGATCAGATCAAGGACAATCGAATTGCGCACTTTCGTATGTTCACTCGCTTCTTTGGCAAAGCCTGCCATAATCGCCGCTTGCTGAAGGTCCTTCAGTTGATGCTCATACAATTTTGCCGCATGGATCCAAGCTTCCACTTCGACTGTGCCTCTTAAATGAGGCGCTGCTTCTTTAAATAAGCGGACGGCCTCTTCGTATAGGCCGGATCTCTTTTTCTGGATGGCGAGCAGGTATCTGGCCATCGCAGCAGAACTTCCACGTTCTAAAGCGACGTGTTCAAGATAAGCTGCGCTTTGGTCGTATTGTTTTAAATCCGCATACCATTTGCCGATGTTCGTGTAGGCGCCGCTCGTCTCCGTTTCAAAATCTTCCATTAACAGATCCGACGACAAAACGTATAAAGAAACCAACGACAAGATATCCAATTCATTGTGGAAAAGAACTTTTCCTAAGCCTTCCGGATAGCCGCTTTTCACAGCATCAAGATAAATCGGCGGGATCAGATAGCCCGGGACGTCTCCTTCTCTGGCAAAGCCCAACTTCTCTTCTTCAATCGTACTCAGCTTCATTCGTTCCAGTTCATTTTTCCATATCCGTTTTGTGCCATGGAATAAGTCGATCTGGACCGGCGTCGGGAGCTTCGGCAAAATTTGGCGATGCATCGTCCAGCGCGACATCAATTGCGGCCAGTCAAAACTTTTCCCGTTGTAGGAAAAGATGATGGGCTGTTCTTCTTCCCACAGCCTTGTTTCATAAAGAAATGCCGCTTCATTGGATGGATCGGGCATAATGTATTGAATCATTTCGAAACAATTCTCTTTTTTAACCAATAAGCCGATCAAAAAAATATAGGCGCCTGTTCCGCTAAGTCCGGTTGTTTCCGTATCGAAGAAAACAATCTTGTCATCCACATTCAATTTAAATGGATGATCGAAAGAAACGTCTTCCCATGCCTTAAGCACCCGGTCAAGTTCGTTGAGCTTCACTTTGCCATGCTGTGTATCTAAAGGGTACGTGATTTTTTTCTCGTAAACAAATCCGAATTTATTTTCTTTCAGTTTTAATCCGATGCTGTTCCATTTCTCTTCGTGCAGCGGACGCTCGTTTGCTGTCGGCTGTTTCTTTTTCACTGGCTGCTTTTTCAGCATGCCTTTCATCTGGAGTAGTTTGCTTTCAAATGACATTCGCTGCTCACCTCTCTTTGCGGAGCTCGCTCAGTAAATCGATTACGTGGCTCTTCATGCTGATGGCCGCTTCCTGCGCGCCGATGCATGCCGGGCATCCATCAAGGCATGGGCATTCTTCCACATGCTGCTGGGCTTTGTCGAGCAGCGGCTGCCAGAGATCGTAAATTCTTTCGCTGATGCCGATGCCGCCCGGATAGGAATCATGGATAAAGAAAGACGGCATGCCGTTATGCGGCGATTTCACTTGAGGCACCACATGAACGTCCCTGCGGTCGCATTGGACGAAAATCGGGATAAACGATTCAATGGCATATGCAGCGCCGGTCATCGTGTCCGACAGTTCGGAATCGGAAAAGTCTACCGGCTTTTCAAAGCTTAGCCATGTAGAAGAAGTATGCAATTCTTCGGCAGGCAATGAAATAGGTCCGGAACCGATATTATCATGGCTGTCGAAACGTATTTTTTTGAAGATCGTCGGCATCGCAAGAACGGCAATATCACCGAATTGGACATCAGCAGTATGCAGTTTCCGTGTTTTGTCTTCACTCATCACTTTCAATTCAACCGCTAAATTCGCATCGGTAAAATAATCTACGTCCACTTCACGGACGTAGGCTTTCTTTTCTTCCCAATCCAGAATCTCCACTTGGAATTGGGTTCCTTGATGAAGGTAAATGGCCTCTTCGTGCAATAAAGTCATTGCGCTGAAACGGTCCATTTCCCCGATTACTTTTGTATTGGCAGGAATCGATTGATCGATGATGACCACATTTTCCTGAGAAGCCGAGCGCAGTGAAATGTCATGGGCAGGAAAACGGTCGCTCATCCAATGCCAGCGATCAGAAGTCCGGACAAGGACCCCTTCTTCCTGCAAATATTCCAGCAATTCCTGGACATCAAATTCTCCGTATTGGTCATCTGTCGAAAAAGGCAATTCAAAAGAAGCACATTTCAGATGATCCATGAGAATGATGATGTTCTCCGGATGGATCCTCGCTTCTTCCGGCGTCTGATCCAGCAAGTATTCAGGATGGTTGATGATGTATTGGTCGAGTGCAGTGGATTGCGCCACATAAACCACAAGCGATTCATCCTGCCTTCTCCCTGCCCGTCCAGCTTGCTGCCAGGCGCTTGCGATATTTCCAGGATAACCGGTCATAATACACGCTTGCAGCTGTCCGATATCCACTCCCAATTCAAGTGCATTTGTGGAAACGACGCATTTGATCGTCCCGTCGCGCAGCCCTTTTTCGATGGCTCTCCGCTCAGTCGGCAAGTAACCTCCACGGTAGCCTTTTATGGATTCGTCTTGAAGCTTCGTTTTTGTAATGGCTTTTAGATACGTGACGAGCATTTCCACCCGCACCCGGCTTTTTGCAAAAACGATTGTTTGGATATTTTGTTTGACGAGATGCGTCGCCAAATCCCGAACTTCGAGCACTGCGCTTCTTCTCACTCCGAATGTTGGATGGATGATTGGCGGATTATAGAATACGATGTGTTTTTTACCGGACGGGGCTCCGTTTTGGTCGATGAGCACATGCTCCGTATTTGTCAGATTCTCTGCAAGTTCTTTCGGGTTTGCAATCGTTGCCGATGTGCAGATAAAGACCGGATTGCTGCCGTAAAATTCACAAATCCGCTTTAAGCGTCGGATGACATGCGCTACATGCGTTCCGAACACCCCTTTATACGTATGAAGTTCGTCAATAACTATATAATGAAGGTTTTCAAATAATGAAACCCATTTTGTATGGTGCGGCAATATCGCTGAATGGAGCATATCCGGATTCGTAATGACGATTTGGCCCGCTTTTCTGACTTTCGTCCGGATTGCCGGTGCCGTATCGCCGTCGTAGGTATACGATAAAATATCTTGGTCCATTTTTTCGATCAAATCGTGGAGATCGCTTTTCTGATCTTGCGCCAGCGCCTTTGTGGGGAAAAGATAAAGGGCACGTGCGCCTGGATCATTTAAAATTTTGTGGATCACCGGCAAATGATAGCAATACGATTTGCCGGAAGCAGTTGGCGTAACTGCAGTAAATGACTTGCCGCTCACAGCGAGGTCAAACGCTTCACGCTGGTGGGTGTATAATTTATCCACCCCTTTTTTCTTTAGCGCCTGTTTTAAACTGTCATGCATTGCTTCTGGAAATTCCGCATACATCGCCGGCTTTTCCTCTTTTGTATGCCAATGGACGATGCGCTCCATCATATCAGGTTCCGTTTTCCATTCTTCCATCAACTCGGGAAGCTTTTTTCGTTTAATCATTGCGGTCGCCCTTTTCGTCTATCGCTCGTATAAATGTCTGCAAAGTATACTGGGCAGCTTGTATGGTTTGGATAAAACGCTTTTTGCTGGTATCTTTATAAAAGCTTTGGACAAAAAATTGCGTCATCCCTTCTGCTGCCGTGTCGATTTGCGGCTTGTGGACATGCTTCGGCCGTTCCTGCTGTATATAGAGCAGCGACTCCCGCTGCCACTCATTTATCAATTCATGCCAGTGATCGGCATATGGTTTTACATCGTTATAAAAATCCGGCTCGGCATCGCGTTCGCGCATGTCAAAAAACCGGTCTTGGCATTTCCCGCATTCATCGAATAGCGTGGAAGAAAGTTCTCTTACTGTCATAAATCTGCCACCTCCGTTGCCAATAGTTTATCATATTCCTTTTAGGCAGACGAATATTATCGAACAGACATTCTTTTCAGTTGGCATTTGGGAAGAGTTCCGCTATTATAAGTCTAGCAATTTTTGAAACCTTTCCACATCGGCAGCGTCTAAATCCGTGTGATATGATAGATGGAGTGAGGTGTATCACGATGGCAATAAATTATCCAAACGGAAAAAAGTTCATTCCTTCTAAAGAAAAGCCTGTCGCCAAAAAGAAGAAGGATTTTTCCTTCAGTAACCGGGGTAAGACATTAGAGGATGAATTAAACGAAACAAATGACTATTACTTGCAAATGGGTCTAGCCGTCATCCATAAAAAGCCGGTGCCAGTCCAGATTGTAAAAGTGGAATATCCGTCCAGGAGTGCAGCGGTTATTCGCGAGGCCTATTTCAGAGCCCCTTCTACCACTGATTACAATGGCGTTTGGAACGGCAAATATATCGATTTCGAAGCGAAAGAAACTGAAAATAAAACGTCCTTTCCTTTGAAAAACATCCATGATCACCAAATTCATCATATGGCCCAAGTCGTCAAACAAAAAGGGGTGGCCTTCATGATCATCCGATTCTCTTCATTGCAGCGTTACTTCATCATTCGCTTTGAAGATCTCGAAGTTTTTTGGAACCGGATGATTACAGGTGGAAGAAAATCCATCGCCTTAGATGAATTGGAAGCAACTGCAATAGAAGTAAAACCCGGCGCTTTCCCGCGCCTGGATTACCTGCCTATTCTGCAAAATCTTTAAATGCAAGCATTTACGAAAGTGAGGAACCGATTGTGAGCGAAAAACCAGTTTCGCGTGAACAACGCAGAAAAGCACTCGAGCAACAAAAGAAAACAGCACGAAAAAAGCCAGGCCCAAAGAAAAAGAAAGCCTCTTCCGGCACAAGCTGGATTAAACGGATTGTCCTAGCCATCGTCTTGATTGGCGTCGTCGGATTGTTATCCGGTTTAGGATTATTCGCATATTACGCGAGCGGAGCTCCGGATCTCGACGAAGAATTGCTGCGGGACCCGATTAGCCCGAAATTTTTAGCCGCTGACGGCAAAACGGAAATTCCATTTATGACGGTAGAGGACCGAACCTATGTCAATTACGAAGAAATTCCGAAAGAGATGGAAGCTGCCATTCTCGCAACTGAAGATAACCGTTTCTATGAACACTCCGGAATTGATGTGATCCGTTTAGGCGGCGCTGTGATTGCGAATATTACAGGCGGCTTCGGGTCACAGGGTGCAAGTACCATTACCCAGCAAGTCATCAAAAACTCGTTTTTATCCAACGAAAAAACCTTGAAGCGAAAAGCCCAAGAAGCTTACCTCGCCTATAAACTTGAACAGGAATACACGAAAGAAGAAATTTTCGAGATGTATTTCAACAAAATCCTGATGTCCGGCAATACGTACGGCTTCGGTACTGCGGCAGAACATTTTTATGGCAAGCCCCTTTCTGAATTGGGATTGCCTGAAATGGCTTTGCTTGCCGGCATGCCGCAAAGCCCAAACAACTACAACCCTTTCAACCATCCGGAAGCTGCAGAAAAGCGTCGCAATATTGTGCTTAGCTTAATGGAGCAGCATGAAAAAATCACCACTGCACAAAAAGAAGAAGCTCAAGCAGCACCTGTGACTGAAATGCTGCTGGCGGAAGAAAACCGACCGAAAGCACCAACGGGTGAATATACAGCATTCATGGAAATGGTCCAAAGTGAATTGGAATCATTGAGCGGCGATTACTCGCTTGATGAAGGATTGACCATTTATACAACACTTGAACCCGACGTCCAAAAAGCAGTCAATGAAACAATGTCATCCGATTTATTCTTTGACGACAAAGTCGAATCAGCGATGACAATTGTGGATACGCAAACGGGTGCAATCCGAGCAATTGGGGCTGGCCGCGACTATTCCGGCGATGTCCGCATCAATTACGCTACATCACGCGATCGGGTCATCGGTTCAACCATCAAACCGCTAATCGCTTACGGACCGGCAATTGAATATTTAGACTGGTCGACCGGTCAGCCGATTGTCGACGAACCGTATTCTTATGAAGACGGAAAACAAATTCGCAACGTTGATGGCAATTTCCTTGGCGGAATGACGATCCGTGAAGCGCTTTACCGCTCACGCAATATCCCAGCGGTCAAAACCTTGAAAGAAGTCGGCGCTGAAGATGCAAAAGATTTTGTCCGTAAACTTGGACTGGATATCGAAGTCTTCGAATCCACTGCCCTTGGTTCTGACGGCATCTCGACAGTCGATCTTGCAGGTGCATTTGCAGCCTTTGGAAATGACGGCATCTATACAAAACCGCATACGATCACGAAACTCGTTTTCCGTGACGGCACGACCGAAGAAGTAGTAAAACCTGAATCGATTCCGGCAATGAAAGACAGTACCGCTTACATGGTGACAGATATGCTCCGTGATGTTGTGGACTTGAATGTACCTGGAGCGACCGGAAAAGAAGCCGCTCTTAGCGGATTAGACCTTGCCGGCAAAACCGGTACATCCAACTATTCAGCAGACGATTTAGCTAAATATGGGCTGGATTCCTCTTCTGCACCGGATGTCTGGTTCGCAGGCTATACATCTAAATATTCCGTTTCAGTATGGAGCGGCTACCCTACTCGAGAGATTGGAATCGATACCGCTTCAAATGAACGGTTACTCGCACAGCGTTTATTTACGAGTGCGATGTCCAAAATCTCTTCAAGTGCCGATACAGACAATTTCAAAAAACCGGAATCTGTTGTCGAGCTTGAAATTGAAGCAGGAAGTTCACCATTAAGATTGGCAAGTGCATTCACGCCTTATAATTTAAGATCCACTGAATTGTTCGTACGCGGCACTGAACCGACGCAAGTATCCGAACAATTCGTCCAAGAAGAGTTGGACACACCTTCTGGCCTCCGAGCAACTGTAGAGGGCCAAACGGCTAACCTCTCTTGGAATTACGACAATACCGAAGGAGTCGCATTCGAAGTGGCGGTTGAAGTGGATGGCAATAGTTCCGTGTTGACCACAACCGGCGACCGTGCTTATTCATTCAGCGGCCTCGAAGAAGGCAAAACTTATACATTCCGCGTAACAGCGGTCAGCGATGATCTTCGAAGCGATCCCGCTTCTGTCGCAGTAGAAGTTGCTGGCGCTCCTGAAGAAGAAGTCGAAGAAGAAGAACCCGTAGAAGAAGAGCCGGTTGAAGAGCCGGAAGAGCCAGTAGAAACGCCGGAAGATGAAAATCCGGACGGCAATGAAAACGGCAATAATGGCAACGGCAATTCGAACGGCAATGAGAATAATAACGGCAATGGCCAGAATAATGGCAATGGCGGAAACAATGGCAATGGCAACGGGAACAATAACGGCAATGGCGGGAATAATGGCAACGGGAATGGAAATGGCAATGGCGATGTCCCTCCACCACCACCTGAAGACGATGATGGCGAAGGAGATGCCAATCCGGCCTCTGTTCCAGATGCAACCCCTCCTGAAGAAAATGACCAGCCATAAGAATTAAATTGAAAAAGACCGGCCAATCTGCAAAAGCAGATCTGGCCGGTCTTTTTTTCAGCTGCATACATTTACTCTCGAAACACTGGCATTGCACTTTAGCTCGCTTCTTCTTTCAAGTACGTATTCGCGAGGAAAAAACATCTTTCTTTTGTCAATTCTCGGGCTTTAGAAAGCTCTGCAACGCTTTCAAGCGTGCCGTCGGCAAACTCAGCCGCGGCTTCTGCCGCTTCCTGGTCGCGCAGTGAAATCCAGTCCAATTGCTTAAGCCGCAAATCTTCCATTTCTTCTGAAGTTAATTGGGTTTTAAGCACGCCGTAGATTTCATTTAAAGCTTTATCCCATCTTCTAAGCGATTCTGCCTCTCCTGCCTTCAAAGCAGCGGTTGAGCCGTTCTTATACGAATTCTCAAGTTTCGTAAGGGCTAAGTCAATCCGTTCAAGTTCCAGCAAGTAATAGACTTTTGGATTTTCATCCATAGGTGCCCGCTTGGTTGATTGATTTTCGGTAAGCGGTATAGCGAGATTTTCTTCTGCCGGCTCTGCCGTTTCTGCAGGAATTTCTTCAGCTGGCAGTGTTTCAACATTGTCTTTTCCGGTATCGCTGCATCCGCTCAGTAATCCTGCAGCGATAAGTAGATAAATAATTTTTTTCATACGGACCTCCAACGGGTAAATCGTTACTTTTGTTCTGTTTATTCCTATCGAATCAAATATAAACAGTTTCTTTCCATTTAGCAATTTAATTAAAAAACGATACTTTTTTTTGTGATCTTCGTCTATTATTTACACGGGGAGTGAAATTTATGGAAGAAGAAATTGAACAATTATACCTTGATCACAGCGATCGGGTTTACCGCTATATTTTTTTGCTGATCAGACATAAAGAAAATGCAGAAGACTTAACACAAGAAACATTTTATAAAGCGTTTAAAAACTTAAAGTCATTCAACCACCAATCATCCGTTTCCACTTGGCTATTGAAAATAGCGCGCAATGTCACGTATGATTTTTTGAGAAGAAAAAAGATTATCCGTTTTTTCAGTATGGAAAACGAAGATGATCTAAATGGCAACCTTCCCGCTCTTGAAGACTTGGTTGAACAGAAAGAACAAACTAGCCAATTATACAAAGCGATGAAAACCTTGAAAAAGGATTACCAGGAAGTATTGCTTCTCCGAAAAATAAACGAATGCTCCATTAAAGAGACTGCCTACATATTGGGATGGACTGAGGCAAAAGTGAAAACAAAAACTTCACGTGCACTCGAGTCCTTAAAAAAGGAACTTATCGGAAAGGATGGTGGCTTGCATGGATCCGAACAAACAACTCGATGACCTTTTTCAGCAAATGAAAGAAGTCGACCGGTCTAAAAAAGCGCGGCAAGAAGGTTTAGTGAAACTACGGGCACGCGTGCAAAAGAAAAAGAAATTCCATTTGGCCCCTGCCTTCATTTCATTTGGCATGCTGATTGTCGCGGCTCTTCTTTTTTTGACATTTACTACAGGCGAATCCCCTGCTCTGGATAGCCAATCAGGCGTCGGCACTCCTAATGAAATGGAAGAACGCGCAATCACTCACGTACTAAACGAAGAATTTAATGGCCCGAACAAGGAATTTATAAAGCTTAAAACCAATCCCGCCAATGTTTTAAATGGGAGCTCCACATCTGCCGAGGATTCTGACACCGTTTATCTATATGAATTTCTTGAAAAAACATATGGACCTTACTTCACGGAAAGCGGCTTTGATAATTTCGTGCCGTATGCCTATTTCTATCATTTAGGAGAAGAGTCCTCTTCTTATCAATTCACGCTGGGATCTGTAGAAATCAAAAAAACCAATGACGCACCGTCCCAATACCAAATTGATTTCCAAGTTGAATTTACCAATAGCTTTGGCGTTTCCGAAAACTTCCCAATGGCGGGCATCGCTAAATTTGGAGATGGCGGGAAACTTCAGGATATTGAATTTGAAGATCCAGAAGGCTTAAGCGTGACGATTTTAGAGAACATCTAACACTTGTCCCGCCGCATTTCTGTCTAATTCATGTGCTTTACTTCTCTAGTCAATCAGACGCAAACCCGGAACTTTAAGTTCCTCAATCGATTTTTTAAATTCCATTCGACTCCGAGCATAAGAACATGGCATCTTGAAGGAGTTCATCCCTCTAGAGAGAGTTAATGTCGATTCCCTTTATTTTAAATTTTTCTGCGGCTAAAAACATGATTTGCAATTTCTGAATGCTCTTATTGAGCATTCTTTTTTTGTCAAATTACCGATACTTTTTACCCCTTCAAGCGTCTATCCAAAGTAAGCAAAAGCGGATGAAATTTCTGATCATTTTCCGTCTTATTGCTCATAAATTTCATTGAAGAGGTGCATAAGTATGTGTGGATTTACAGGGTTTTTAGGAGCAGTCGAACAGCCAGAAATGGTTTTACATAAGATGATGGATCGCATTATTCATAGAGGACCCGATTCAGCAGGTGAATTCGTTGAAGGAGAAGCAGCGCTCGGATTTCGTCGATTAAGCATCATTGGATTGGAAACCGGCGGACAGCCTTTTTACAGTGAAGACGGATGTCTAGTCGCCATGGTGAACGGAGAAATTTATAATTTTATCGAACTTCGCCGTACATTGATCAACAAAGGACACGTCTTTCAAACCGAATCTGATTGTGAAGTGATCCTTCATGGCTACGAAGAATATGGTGAAGGGATTCTTTCCAAACTGCGCGGTATGTTCGCTTTTGTCATTTGGGACCGAAAAAAGAAACAATTATTCGCAGGCCGTGACATGTTCGGCATTAAGCCTCTCTACTATGGCCAAATGAATAATACGTTTTTCTTTGGATCGGAAATCAAAAGTTTCCTGCCCCACCCCAGTTTTCAAAAAGAATTAAATAAAGAGGCATTGATGCCTTACCTATCATTCCAATATTCCGTTTTGGAAGAAACGTTTTTCAAAGGCATATTCAAGTTGCCGCCTGCGCATTATTTAATCCATCAAAAAGGCAAAACTACGCTTAAGCGATATTGGGCTCCGGAATTCAAAGAAAAAGATCTGAAACTTAGCCATCTAGTAGAAGAAATCGACGAGACCATCCAGGAATCTATCTTGAGCCACCGCATCAGCGACGTCAAAGTCGGATCTTTTTTATCAAGCGGCGTTGACAGCAGTTATGTAGCCTCTGTTTTAAAGCCTGACCAGACCTTTACTGTCGGCTTCAGCGATGAGAATTTCTCTGAAATTGATAACGCGAAACTACTTTCCGATGAGCTCAATATCGAAAATAAGCATTCAATTTTAAATGCCGATCGATGTTTTGAAAAGTTAGAGACCATCCAATATTTGATGGATGAACCGCATTCCGATCCTTCAATTGTTCCTTTGTATTTCTTAGCGGAACTGGCCAAGAAAGACGTTACCGTAATTTTGTCGGGGGAAGGAGCCGATGAATTATTTGGCGGCTACGAAGCCTATGATTTGTCTGCTGGGATGAAAAAATATCAAAAAGTCCCGCGCTTCATCCGGACACTAGCAGCAAAAACCGCCGCTAAGCTTCCTGAAATGCGCGGCAAGCAATTCCTGATGCACGGCGGGTTGCCGGTAGAAGAATGGTTTATCGGACAAGCAAAAGTGTTCCGTGAAGCTGAAGCCAAAAAAATTGTAAAAGAAGCTTTTCATCAAGCCCCTTCAATCCAGGACATCGTCACCCCCTATTACAATCAAGTAAAAGGACAGGACGACTTGACGAAAAAACAATTTTTGGACATGAACCTTTGGCTCGTTGGAGACATCTTGTTGAAAGCAGATAAGATGAGCATGGCCCATTCACTGGAAGTACGTGTTCCGTTCCTAGACAAGCATGTCATGGCAATTGCTTCAAAAATACCCGCTTCCTACCGCATCAATGGGACAGAAACGAAACACGCGATGCGGTTGGCTGCAAGAAAAGCCTTGCCGGAAGCATCTGCTGCCAGAAAGAAAATCGGTTTTCCGGTGCCAATCCGCAACTGGATCCGCGATGAACGGTTTTATCGCCAGATTAAAACATATTTCACAAGTGCAGAAGCAGAAGAATTTTTCAGTATTGAAGACATCATGCAGCTGCTGAATGACCATTACGAAGGAAAAGCCAATAACGGCCGTAAAATCTGGACCATCTTCACTTTCCTGATCTGGCATAAACGCTATTTCCAACTGGATTCAGAACCTGTTGCCATAGAAAAGCCAGTTTCTGTTGGTGCAGCAAGTTAACCGAAAAAAAGCGTCCTTTCTATGATGAAGGGACGCTTTTCTATTCCAATAAAATCTATTAAAGATTCATGATATCTATAATATACATAAAAAAATTTATTGTTTCTTAGCGATAAGAATGTAGAGAAATTCGGTCAGGAATTTTTTTTCGATGATCTGCATGCCACTTTTCACCAATTTTTCTTCCATTTTTGCACAGGTGATCCGTGGTGCTCTTTCGCTTGCTTGTTTTGGTTCAAGTTCAATGCAGATAAGATGGCCGTTTCTTTTCAAAACGTTCATGAATTGCTGCAAGGTCTTCTCCAGTGGATTCACTTCATGGAGCACTAAGGACGCCATGATTACATCAATTGAAGCGTCTGGCAGAGGTATGCTATCACTTCCACCCCGAATAAGTTGGATATTGGTGATGTGTTCCTGCTCTGCTTTTGAACGAATCATTTCGAGCATGGTTTGATCGATATCGAGCGCATAGACCATCCCTTCCACCTTTTTAGCGAATGGCAGCGTGAAATAGCCTGTTCCAGCTCCGAAATCCAAGATTTGGTCAGCTTTCTTGAGGGGGATTATATCCATTAATCGTTCAAGGGAAAGCTCCGCTTTTCTAGCTGCACTTTCCAAATAAGCGATTTTTCCACCGTGATGATGGGTATGCTTAGATTTCGAAAAATTATTTTCCATTAATGCCAGCTCCTTCTTTTTTAGCGAATTTTTCTTCCACAAGATCCGCGTTTACACCAAAAGCGGCCATGCTGCCTTCCGAAGCAGCGATGATCAATTGTGCCGGTCCTTCGATCACTGTGTCTCCGCAAGCAAAAACACCATCAATTGTAGTTCGTTTGAAAGAATCAACCTCGATTCCGCCTCTATCATTTAGACGGCATCCGAGTGATTCTCCAATAGAAGAAGCTTGTTTCCAGTCCGGTGTAACGAATCCACCTGTACGCTGAATTTTTTGTCCACCATCAAATTCAATCTCTTCCAGCTTCCCAGATTTTCCGCTTAACGATTTGATTTTTTCTTCCCTGATGATAATTCCCTGGCTTTCTAGAATCCTTTTCTCTTCATCTGTCAGCTTCGACTTACCATTCGTGCAAACAATAAGATCATTTGACCAATTCGAGACCATCTTAGCCATATGGAATGCCCATTGGCTTTCAGAAATGATGGCAAGCGGCTGGTCTTTCAGTTCCCATCCGTCGCAATACGGACAATTGAATAGACTCGTTCCGTAAAACTCTTCCACATGCTTTACTGCCGGCAGAATTTCCTTTAATCCTGTTGCCAATATCAGCTTTTTCGATTGAAAACTTTCTCCATCCTCCGTTGTGAGATGAAATAGCCCATTTACCTTTTTGACTTCCTCAACACGCTGCTTTTCGATCCGTACATCTGGATAATGGCTCAGTTCGGCATGAGCGATTTTTTTCATTTCCTGAGGGTTGATGCCATCTCTTGTCAAATAGCCATGGGCTTCATTTGTCACGGCATTTCTTGGTTTGTTGTCATCAAAAAGGATGGTTTTTCTACGGGCCTGGCCAAGGACAAGCGAAGCGCTCAACCCGGCCGGACCTCCCCCTACTACTGCACAATCCAATAACATCTCATCATCTCCTCTAAGCTTTTTTATGTTGTTCACTTTCCTTTACAAGATCAGACAAGCGCTTCTCCTGAAGCTCTAGTTTCATATTCTCTTCCGCTTCCCGCATCGTTTTCTCAATCAGGCAGCCTTCATGATGAATTGTGCAATCAAAGAGATTCGCATCTCCTTCAATTGCTTTGATCACATCAAAAAAAGAGGCATCGGTTTGATTTCGAGCGATTTTATATCCCCCTTTCGCACCTGGTGTCGATTCGATTAACCCCGCTTTTGTCAGCTTGGTTAAAATCTTTGAAAGATAGGTTGGCGACAGCTTCTGCATTTCAGCCAATTCCTGTACCCCTACAGCATTCTCTTTTGGAACACGCATTAAATGGACCATCGTATGAAGTGCGTAATTAGTCGCATTTGAATACTTCAATTTTTACTCCTCCTTACAATAAAAGATATTAAAGACTCTCATTGTCTATAATTAGAATAACATGTCTTTTCTTTCATGTCAAAGCAGTTCTTTCCGTTTTTTCTGATTATGCGTATAATACAATCTAGAAGTAGTTTGATAAATCTGAATCCCCCCTGGATTTGTCTCAACATAGAAAGGAAGCCGCTGCCAATGAAACGTCCAATTTGATTTCCCCTCTTAATTAGAATTTCAGTTAAGAAATGAATTCTTGGGGGATTATTAATGAAACTGAATCGCAATTTCAACATTCTTTTAACCGGCCAATCTTTCGCCAATATTGGCGATGTGCTTTATATGGTCAGCATTATTTATGTGATTTATGAATTGATCGGCTCTGCAGCATCTGCTGCGTTTGTTCCTTTTATTATCACCAGTTCCATGTTTGTTTCCAATGCCTTGACGCCTCTTCTCATGCAACGCTTTAACTTAAAATGGCTGCTTGCAGGCTCGCAGATCGGCAAAACAGCGCTATTGTTTGGATTAGCCTATGGGATGCCGCTGTTTTCACTTTCCAATTATTATTTCGTTTTCTTCATTATCGGGTTAATCTCTTTATTGGACGGCTGCGCGAGCCCAGCCACCCAATCGCTGATTCCTATTTATGTGGAGAAAACGCGGCTCCTAAGAACGAATGGTGTGAATGATGCCATCACCCAATCGATTCAGACCGTGATGTGGTTTATCGGCGGTTCCCTATTGTTTTGGTTGGCTGCAAATGACATTCTTTGGCTGTCTGCCGGCTTATTTTCAATTTCAAGCGTGTTGCTCTGCTGCTTGTCTCCTGTTGCTCATAAGCCGGACAGCGGCCAAACTAACTGGCAGCAAATTAGCCATGGCTGGAAGCTCGTAGCGAAATCGCCTCTTTTAAAGCGTATTGCTTGGATGGATTTTTTGGAAACGGCAGCAGGCACTGTCTGGATTGCCGCCCTTCTTTTAGTATTCGTTCAAGAGGCCCTTTTGAAGGGTGAGGCATGGTGGGGATTCATTAACGGCTCTTTTTTCCTTGGCTTGATCGTTGGCAGCCTATTATGCCTGTCGTTTTCTCGAGTATTCGAGGAGAAATTAAGTTGGTTCATTTTTTTAGGCACTTTTATCAGCAGCATCACGACGTTTCTTTTCGGTTTATCCGGTTTTCCTGTCCTGGCTTTGCTTTTTTCTTTTTTGGTAGGAGTGGCCGGTCAAATCAAAAATATCCCGCAACAGACGCTGATTCAATCCAGCACATCTGAATCCGACTTGCCGACTGTTTTCACCACTCTAGGTGCGATTGGGACAGGCACATTCGGCATCGCATCTCTTTTGATGGGAATCATCGCAGATGCCTTCGGGATTCGCGCTGTATTTATGCTTTCCAGCTTTCTGCTCTTGGTTGTTGGATTGATCGCCTTTAAAGGCAGAGTCCTCTTGTGTCGTCCGCAGCAACTTTAAAATCCATAATACGAAAAAGACGACCGGAATCCTTTTCCGGTCGTCTTTTACTATCATCTTAAATTTTTTATTTCAGCCAGCTGTCCAAGAACTCACTTTGATCCCCTTCAAAATAGGCTTCAAAAAACTGTTTGAACGTTTCGCTGTCGACTTGCTTGAATTGAAATTCCTTGTAATAGGCAGATAAAAATCCAAATGCTGCTTCCGTCCCTCCATTCGCATCAAAAAACTCTTTGAAGAGCATCGGGACTTTACCGTAAATCGTGGAATAATAGGTCGGTTCTTCAAAATCGTCCAATGGAATATTGGCATATTTTTCTGTCGGGTAAGCCGCTTCGGCAAACGCGGCGTCATCAAATCCGCTGTCTGCATCCCCGTTCTGTTCGCTAATATACAACGCACTGCTAAACTCCGTTAAACTCTCATCAAGCCATGATTCCCGGAAAGGGTCATTCGTGACGAGGTAATAAAACCATTGATGGGCAATTTCATGGATCAACACGGATTCAAGCGCTTCCTGTTCGGATGCCACTTCAATAATGTTCGGATATTCCATGTAGCCGTCATTTGCGATAATATCCAATTCACCGTTCGGATTATCGCCAATCTGTTCTTCAAAATATATATAGGCGTCCGCAGCCATTTCAGCCGTTGTTTCGAGAATTCCAGCACCCATCGGCGCAAACACCCTTAGTTCTGTGTCATTGGCTGTGATGGTCTGCGTTTCCCAATCATCGGGATCCAGTAATGCCAAATAAAAATCCTTGATATTTTCACCTCTCACTGTTCCTGAATCGGCCGGTGCCATTTGGCCGTCTTCTGCAGAAGTGGCGACCAAATATTCTTCCGGCAAACGGTAACTGACTAGGTAATTCCCGTAGCCCGTATTATAGGATTCCCCTTTTGGGTCGTAATCCTCTATTACCCATCCATCTTTATAAATCGCAAGCATCGGATACCAATGGGCCAAATAAAAATTATTCTCTATTTGGGATAACCGCATGCCATATTCGGGCAGACGCATTCTGTAGTTGATATCCACTACGACTGTCGACTGTGGTTCCAGGTTTTGGTCCAATTCTACCAGCAAGCCATTATTGTCTAATTGATACTCTGCCTTTTTCCCATTAACTGAAACTGAAGCAAGCTTAAGAGCGGCATCATCGTATTCGTAAAAAGGTGTTTCTTTTGAATTCATCGCATTTGGCACCAAAAAAAAGCCGATATCTTTTAAAGACTGGTCAGATGAATTAGTGACGGTGATGGAAGCATCAACTCTCACATTGTCTTCTTTATCCAACACAAGTTTCAGTTCATAGTTTGCATCAATATTTTCCGGTTCGGCTAATAAAGCGCAGTTGAAGAGACACGCTCTACTGTTTAAAAATAGTATCAATATTACTGCAGCTACAAGTCCAGCCAGTATCCATCCAAATTTCTTCATGATAGTTCTCCATTTCTAGAGCCTCTGGCTTCATTTGCTACCCGTATTCCTTCCAGCGGCTCAAGTGAAACCTCAATTGGCTCATTACTATCAGTTTACCATCATCCATGCATCGATTCTTAAAAACTTATGACAAGCGTTTTACTTTACTTCATAAATGAAGATAGGTATTATGGTCTTGAATAAGATGTACAGAGCCGACTCGCAAAATCATTATAAGCAAAAGTTGGTTCATGATTTATGACTAGATCAATTCCATAAACTGCAGGCAGTGTATTCCAGACAATAGTGCTGGCAATAACGCCAAAAAGAATGTTCCATTCTTTTTGGCGTTTTTTTATTTCCTGCCCATAGCTCTTATAAATGATTTTCAATTTTAAGTACCTGGAGGATGTTAATTTGCTAGTTAAATATAAAAAATTAAATGAGAAAATCGCAATGGGGCTGCTTTCTTTTATGCCCCGCGAACATGATTTGCAAACTTTACAGAATTCAATGGATAGATACACAGAGGACCCTAACTGGCAATTATATCTGTGGAAACAAGACGAAGATTTGGTCGGAGTCATTGGGATCGAGTTAGACGAATTGACTTTCACGGTCCACCACGCGGCCGTTAATCCATCATTCAGAAATGAAGGAATTGGCCAAAAAATGATTGAAAAAGTTCAACAGCTGCATGAGACATTGGCAATGTGTTCCACACATGAGACGAAAGATTTTCTTGAAAAATGTTGGGCAAATCAATATCCGTTAAAAGAAAGTTTGGAGAAATAGGCTTAAAAAAAGTTTAAGAATTCGTTTTCCGCAAAATGAGGACATACTGGTGGAAATTATTACAAATTGGTAACAAATTCAATTATTGTGTTTTAATGTAATTTATTTGAGGTAGATAATTAATGTAACAAAATACGATTTTAGGAGGAATTGAAATGGCAAATCAAAACGATGATAACAAAATGAGCAGAGAAGAAGCTGGCCGCATGGGCGGTGAAGCAACATCTGACAGCCACGGCAAGGAATTCTATGAAGAAATCGGTTCTAAAGGTGGCCAGAACAGCAATAGCGGCGGCCAAAACAGCAGTAATAATAGCGGAAACAACTCCAATGATGGCAAAATGAGCAAAGAAGAAGCTGGCCGAAAAGGCGGAGAAAACAGCAACGGCGGAAATTCTTAATTTCCTTAAAGCAAAAAGACAAAGCACATAGGGTAGTGACCCCTTAAAGTTAGAGTTTTAGTTATGCAGCGAATTGGCTGGCATGAATTCGGTAGTTCACCGGGCTCATGCCGGCCAATTTTTGCTTGATGCGTTCGTGATTGTAGTAGTGGACGTAACATTCAATGTTCAGCTTCAATTCTTCGTACGGGACCAGGGCTTCTCCGTACACCTCATTTACCATGCCAAATGATGACCAGGAGAAAAAAGCAAATTCTGCTCTGCCTTATCATTTGAATCCTATAATAAAAGACCTGCTGACTTTCAGCAGGTCCTGCATTACACTAATCCGTTTTTCATTTGAATCCTTTTCGCAGCTATTTTCTTTTTCATCTCGGAAAACAATTCATCCAATTGGCGAAAAGCGGCGTAGTTTGCCAGATGCTGTTCGATAAAGTGAATTCGCTCGTGACCGTTCATCGGAAGAATTTGATTTTCACAATGAGCGAGCAGCGCTTTAAACAATTCCAAGCCTTGCAGCATTTGCGCTGCTGTTTGATTGCTGCGATTTTGATGCAGGCTTGAAATCTCTGCAGTTAATACAGCCCATTGATCAAAATACGGAGAGACGGATTCTTTAGTTAACTTCTGTGATAATTTCACGCTTGACCAATCCTTTGTTTTCCCGTTTCTTCCCTTCTCTGCAGCGCTCGAACAGCGGACAGATATGGCATCCCGGGTTTTGGGATTTGCAGTGGTAGCGGCCAAAAAAGATAATTTGATGATGGGTCTTCGACCAGTCTTCCGCTGGCGTTTTTTTCATGATCGTTTCTTCTACTTGAAGCGGATTGTCTTTCCAACGGTTCAACCCCAGCCTTTTTGCGACGCGCTCGACGTGGGTATCGACTGCAAGTGCAGGTATGCCAAAGGCCACCGACACGACGACATTGGCCGTTTTGCGCCCAACTCCCGGCAGCGTCATTAACAAGTCGCGGTCTGGCGGAACCTCACTGCCGTACTGGTCAATCAATATCCGGCTGAGCGCTTGGATGTTTTTAGCTTTGTTCCGGAAAAGGCCGATAGAACGGATGTCTTGCTGAAGCTCTTCTAGTGGCACGGAAATATAGTCTTCCGGAGTTTCGTATTTCTGGAAAAGCGTCGCAGTGACTTTATTGACCAGTTTATCGGTGCACTGGGCAGACAATAATGTAGCGATCAACAGATCGAAAGGGTTCCGGTGGATCAATTCGCAATGCGCATCCGGAAACATGCGATCCATTTCTTCCAGGCATAGGAGCCATTCTTTTTTCGTCATCAATTGCATTCACCTACTAATTCCGGTCCTCCAACCAATTGTAAAATTGAACTTTTTTTGTTGTGCTCGCTGCTGGCTGAAGCTGGATATTTTTCTCTCTGAACGAAGTTGCATGGCGTGATACTTCCATTGATGTTTTGATGTTTTTCTTTTTCCATTCAAATAGGATGCGGTCCACGTAGCGGAGGCTGATTTTTTGAGAAATGACCGCTTCTTTTAACGCCATGCGGATAATTGCCGGACTGTGGCCGTCCTGGTCCATCCACATCGAAATCGTTTCAATTTCCATCGGTGAAAGAAAGCGGCCGAATTCTTGTTCAAACAACTGGAATACTTCGCCTTCCAATGCTTTTTGGGAAAGTTCTTTTTCTTCCTGCTTTTCTTTATAGACACAATCCAATAAGCGCTCCCATAGAGGCTGCAAGGAAATATGCTCTGTAATCAATTCTTTGTCATTTTCCTGTTCGATGGCCAAATAGCCTTGCTGCATCAATTTTTGAATCATAGTGGTTACATGGTTTTGAGAAGTCATCATGCGGCTGCCAATTTCGTCTGGCGTCGGAAATGGATTTCCGGCTTCCAGAAAAGCATGGACATGCATGATTAACATGGCTTCTTCATCTGTTATTTTCAATTCTTTATAGAATCGAAAAAAAAGCTGGGAAATGGTAACATTCCCCTGCTCGATCCAAGTTTGTAGTCGATCCGGCTGTTTCATATCCCAACCACCTTTCTATTCTGTTTCATTCGAACTTCTATCTGTTATTCCAAAGGTTATTACGGGTATAGACGGTTCAATAAACGCGGGAATGGAATCGATTCTCTGACGTGTTCTGCGCCACTGATCCAAGCCACTGTGCGTTCAAGTCCTAATCCAAATCCGGAATGCGGTACAGCTCCGTATTTGCTCAGCTCCAAATACCAAGCGTATGCCTTTTCATCGAGGCCATGCTCTTGGATGCGCTGCTTCATCAATTCGTAGTCATAAATACGCTCCGAACCTCCGATGATTTCTCCGTACCCTTCCGGTGCAATAAGATCTGCACAAAGCACGACGTCATCGCGTTCTGGATGCGGCTGCATGTAGAATGGTTTGATGCCGATCGGGTAATTGATGATGAATACCGGCATGTCATAGCTTTCAGCAATTGCTGTTTCATGCGGTGCTCCGAAATCGTCTCCCCATTTGATATCATCATGGCCGTTATTGTTTAACCATTTGATGGCGTCATCATAAGTGATGCGCGGGAATGGTGCTTTTATGTTTTCAAGTTTCGATGTATCACGGCCAAGGCGCTCTAATTCCAATTTGCAGTTTTTCAATACGGACTGTACAAGATGAGCGACAAATTGCTCTTGGACTTCCAAGCTTTCCGCATGCTCAACAAAAGCCATTTCCGGCTCGATCATCCAGAATTCGATCAAGTGGCGACGTGTTTTTGACTTTTCAGCACGGAACGTCGGACCGAATGAAAATACTTTTCCTAATGCCATGGCAGCAGCTTCCATATAAAGTTGGCCGGATTGCGAAAGGTATGCGTCTTCATCAAAATACTTCGTCGCAAAAAGTTCAGAAGTTCCTTCTGGTGCAGATCCTGTTAAGATCGGTGGATCCACTTTCACAAATCCGTTGTCGTTAAAGAATTCATACGTAGCACGGATGATTTCATTGCGGATTTTCATGATGGCATGCTGCTTGCGCGAACGCAGCCACAAATGGCGGTTGTCCATCAAGAATTCCGTACCATGCTCTTTTGGCGTAATCGGGAAATCTTTCGCTTCGTGAAGAACTTCAATGCCGCTTACAGCCAGTTCATAGCCGAAAGATGAACGTGTGTCTTCTTTTACTTCACCTGTTACATACAATGAAGTTTCTTGAGTCAACCCTTTTGCTGTTGCAAAAAGCTCTTCTCCAACTTCTTCTTTTACAACAACTGCTTGAACGAATCCAGATCCGTCGCGCAATTGAAGAAAAGCGATTTTTCCGCTTGAGCGTTTGTTAGCGACCCAAGCGCCTAATTTTACTGTTTGTCCATTATATTTAGCCATCTCGGCAATTGTAATCTTTTTCATCATAGCCTCCAAAAATTTAAGTCAATAGTTGTCGTTTAATCGTTCCATTTTGATTGGACAAATTCGTGAATGCGTCCAACCGCTTTTTCAAGTGCTTCAAGCGACGTCGCATAGGACAGGCGGATTGTTGAATGCGAACCGAATCCAGAACCTGGAATTACGGCTACATTCGCTTCAGTCAACAATGCAGTTGCAAAATCATCTACCGAACTATAGCCAGTTTTTTGCGCTGCTTCCGAAACATCCGGCAAGAGGTAGAAAGCGCCTTGCGGACGAAGCACTTTAAATCCTGGAATGGCTGCGACTTTCGGGAAAATCGTTTCCAAACGGCTCTCAAACGCTTTTCTCATTTCTTCTACAGGTTCTTGCGTCCCGTTATATGCTTCAATTGCAGCGTATTGGGAAGTCGTTGTCGGATTTGATGTCGAGTGGCTTGCAAGGTCTGTCATCGCTTTGATGATTGCCGCATCTCCTGCTGCATAGCCAATGCGCCATCCTGTCATTGAATGGGATTTCGAAACGCCATTAATGACGATTGTCCGTTTTTTCGCATCATCTGACAATTCGGCAACGGATGTATGGCTCGCTTCTCCGTAAATCAGCTTTTCATAAATTTCATCCGAAACGATTAAAATATCGAATTCACGGCAAACTTCCGCTAGTTGCGCCAATTCCTCTTTTGTGTAAATCATGCCCGTCGGGTTGCTTGGCGTATTCAAGATAATCGCTTTTGTCCGGTCTGTAATCGCTTCGCGCAGCTGCTGGGCAGTAATTTTATATTCCTGGCTGGCTGTAGCTTCTATGTATACAGGAACACCTTGAGCCAATTTCACCTGTTCAGGATAGCTGACCCAATAAGGAATCGGAATGATGACTTCATCGCCTTCATTGAGCAATACTTGAAACAGCGTATAAAGCACGTGTTTTGCACCGATGCCGACCATGATTTCGTTTGGCTGATAGCTTAATTGCTGATCGCGCTGAAGTTTATCGATGATCGCTTTTTTCAATGCCGGAAGTCCGCCAGAAGGCGTATATTTCGTTTTCCCTTCCTTCATCGACTCATAAGCAGCCAATAAGATATTTTCAGGAGTGTTGTAATCCGGTTCTCCTGCTCCTAATCCAATCACATCAACGCCTTTGGCTTTCAGCTCATTCGCTTTTGCTGTGATCGCTAGAGTAGTTGAAGGCGTTAAAGTCTGTACACGATTTGCTAAGTTAATCAAAGTTGTTCAACCCTTTCACAAATTCAAAATCTTCTTCCACTGTTTTCCATCACTCGCCATAATATAAATATAATTCAACTGGTCTTCTTTATCTTTATAAGCGACTTCCCAAACGGCACCGTCTTTTTCCATGCCGAGCCGCGTATGCAGGAATTCTTCGACATCCGCTTCTTCAGCCACTGCTTTTCGGGCCTGTTTTGCCGTCACTGCATCGTCAAGCGAAGCAATTTTCAATTCCCCTTCGCCAGTTGGTACAAAAATGGCATTTAGTTTTCCTTTGGCATCAGTTCCAATTACGGTTACAGAAGTTTGCTTATTGGCATACACATAAGCCTGTTTCACTTCTGCCAGCAAATTTTCATCTTTGACCCGTTCAATCGCTCGCTGTTCCACATCGGAATACGGCTTATTGCCAGCTACAATGACAATGATCATTAAAGCGACAGCCAAAAAAGATAAAAATCCAAGTATAAAAGTAACCCATTGCTTCATTTGATCACCTAAGTCTTATAAATTGTAAAGATCGCTTGTTCCGGATCTTCCTTATCCAATGCAAGTCCAAACATCAGATCGTTGTGTTTTAACGTTCGATTTAAAGCATCAACCACTTTATACAAATCTGGCTGGTATTTCACATTTACAGTGGAGAGCACTTCTATTTTCGATTCCATGCAAAGCGACCTTCCTTTCATTTTGTCTGCTGTGTTTAGCTGATAAAGCTTTGGCTCTATATGCCGTTCTTTATTTCATTGCTTATTATACCAATGTTCAATATCGGTTACCATCTTTTCTAAAGACACTTTCGAGACTTTCACTTTCGGCAATGCATTTAAAAATTCTTTTCCATACGACTTCGTTTCAATTCGCCGATCAAGGACAATGAACATTCCTTGGTCGTTTTTTGAACGGATCAAACGTCCAAATCCTTGGCGCAGACGCAATACTGCTTCCGGCAATGCGTAATGCATGAAAGGATTGATGCCTTCCCTGGAAATCATTTCGGATTTCGCTTTGAAGATCGGTTCATCCGGAGATGTGAACGGAAGGCGAACAACGACAACAGCACGGAGCGCATCCCCCGGCACATCCACGCCTTCCCAAAAGCTATTCGTTCCAAATAGTACAGATTTCTGGAAGCGCTGGAATGATTTCAACAGTCTCATACGGCTGCCGGAAGAAATTCCTTGGGCAAACAGCATGTATTCATCGAGAAGCCCGGTGTCTTGGATCAAGTCCACCGTTTTTCGCAGCATGTCTTGCGAAGTGAATAAAACAAAACAACGGCCTTCGGTGACAAGCACGGTCTGAATGACCGCATCAGCTACTGATTCAATGTATTCGACTTGTGAAACTTGCTGGATGTCTGGCATGTCTTCGACGACAAAAACCCGGGCTCCTTGGTAAAACTCTTTCGGCGGTTCAAATTTCGTTATCGGCACTTCATAAGGAATGCCGAGCTGATTGACGATAAAGCGTTCGTTTGATGGCACGCTCATGGTGCCGGATAACCAAATTACCGCTTTTTCACCCCGTATCGGGGCAACGATGCGCTGAACAATCGAAGTCACTTCAAACGGCTGTTTGTATAAGGACAGACTCGTTGGAAGGCTTCTCAAATCTCCTTCAATCCAACTGACTTCATCTTCCAGCGGGAACACAAAGATTTCACTGAACTCGACTGCTTTGACCATCAACTCTTCTGTCCAATAACGCCAGTCTGTAATCGTCAAGCGATCTTGAATGGTCGTTTCTGTCAAGCGCTCAGCTTTTTGAAGAATCAATTGCGATAAATCGATCCATTCATTCAAAAAGCGAAGCATATCCATAAAACGATCTTTCTCATAAGGAAGTTCCGCCAACAGCGAAGCACATTTCTTATGGCGGCTCCCTTGGAACCGTTTTTGGAAAGCAGCAGTCAGCGATAAGGCCAACTCATCAAAAATGGCCGTGAATTTATTGAATAGCGCTTCTAGATGCAGCATTTCAGGGACATTGGAAAATCCACTCGTTTCTGCCGCTTGATAAAGTTCGTAGAATAATTGCTGATCATCGTACGTTCCCAATTGGCCGAATATATATTTCCACTGTGTATAGACAAAGGTCTTTTCGTATTGGGAAACAGCTGCTTGCACCACCTGATGCGCTTCATCCCAAATATAGGCATCGACGTTCTCCAAAATGCTTTGGTTGGTCATTCGCTGGTTTAACAAAAATGCATGATTTGTCACGATGACATGAGCGTTTTTAGAACGTTCCAGTGCGTATTCATAAAAATCAATCGCTTTTTCTTCTCGAGACAATTTGCGCAAATGCGAGCGCCGGATTTTATCCAAGACGAACTGTCCACCGCTCGAAGTATTCAACTCATTCAAGTCACCGGTTTCCGTCGAAGTCAACCACACCAATACTTGCATGATGGTGAACGTTTCATCGTAAGATTCATCTTCTCCCTGCAGCAATTCCGTAAAACGGCCCAGATCGATGTAATGGCTCAAGCCTTTGATAAGTGAAATGCGCACCGGCCCGCCGACCAGCTGTTCAACAATCCCGCCTTCTTTTTGGACCAGCTGGTCTTGCAGATGCGTCGTGTACGTACTGATAAGAACTTGTTTTCCAGTCTGAATGGAATGATTCACAGCCGGCAATAAATAACCGATCGTTTTTCCCATGCCCGTGGAAGCTTCAATGACCAATTCTTCTTTATTTTGAAGAGCCGATTGGATGGAAGCCATCATATCGAACTGGCTTTGTCTCCGTTCAAAATGCGGAAAGGCCGTTTCCAGGCGCTCTTCCCAGTCAAATACCGCAGAATAGGCTTTTTCTGAAGTCGGTGAATAATTCGTACGGACTTTTAAGGGGACGCCTTTGAAGTTTTCAAAAGCTTCACTTTGCCCATTTCGTTTTTGCTGGGTCATTTCGAAAAAGAGCCGGGACAAATCAGATTTTAATTGAAACGAGCGTCTGTGCAAAAGCGCTAAGGTTTCATAAGGCAGCCGGTGCATATCTTTTTTCGCCTGTAAATACAAAAGCGCTGTTGCCATGGCGTCATCATCTGCGCGGTGGGCACTTTGGAGAGGGATGCCAAGCTCCGAAGTGATATCCTGCAATTTATAGCTGAATGATGTCGGATACATCAAACGGGCAAGTTCGACTGTATCCATCGTCAATCCTTGCCAAGCCGGCAATCCGCTGCGCTTGAATTCCGACTGCAGGAATGGCAGATCAAAATTCGTATTATGGGCAATGAAAATCGCATCGCGCATTTTATCGAAAATGGTGTCAGCATGGGCTTCGAATGGAAGTGCACCTGACACATCAGCGTCCGTAATATTCGTCAAATCCTGAATAAACAACGGAATTTTTCTTTCCGGATTGATAAATTCAGTATATGTATCAATAATTTTATCGTTTTCAATCGTTACCATCGCTATTTGAATAATCCGGTCACCTTTAGCAGGGGAATGGCCTGTAGTTTCAATATCGACAACGACATATTTTTGCGTGTTCATCACAAGCCCTCTTTCTCGGGTGATTCTCTCTTCAAAAATTGTAACATATCCAGGCGCATTCCGTCTTACGGACTGGCTAATTCAACCGACATTCTCTTTACAGGTACGTGAACAAAAAAATCAGAAAAAGCCAAAGAAGAAAAGCAATGCTTTTCCCCCTTGGCTTTGGATCAGCCTTTTTGAACCTTAGATGTTTACATCACTGTAGCTTCAGGTTCATAATTGATGATCTCCCGGATTTTATTGTTCTCATCCATGATGGCTACTGTCGGTTTATGGCTTCTCGCATTTTCATCCATGACATAGCCGTATGTCAAAATGATCACGATATCGCCTTTTTGCACGAGGCGGGCTGCTGCACCGTTCACACAGATTACTCCGCTGCCGCGTTCGCCGGCAATGATATACGTTTCAAAGCGTGCGCCATTGTTATTGTTGACGACATGCACTTTTTCATTTGGCAGCATGCCGACTTCATCCAGCAGATCCTGGTCGATCGTGATGCTTCCCACATAATTCAAGTCTGCTTGCGTAACTGTCGCGCGGTGGATTTTCGAATTTAACATCATACGTAACATGTTCAGTTCCCCTTTGGATTAAAAATAATATTGTCGATCAAACGAGCTTTTTTAAATTGGACAGCCAGGGCCAAAATGGCCTCCCCTTCAATGGCTGAAGTTAAAGCCGGATATGATAAGAATTCAATATAATCAATTTTGCCGGATGTATGCTGTTGAAAATAGGCTGATACTGCCGCTTTCGGGTCTTCGCCTGCTAAAGCCGCTTGTTTTCCAGCTTGCAGCGCTTTATTCAGATGAGGCGCTTCATTGCGCTCTGTTTCACTCAAATAAACATTTCGCGAGCTTTTGGCTAGGCCATCCTCTTCCCGTACTGTTTCGCCCCGGCGAATTTCAACCGGGAAATTATAGTCTGAAACGAGTGATTCAATAATGGCCAGTTGCTGTGCATCTTTTTGGCCGAAATATGCCCGGTCCGCTTCAGTTAAATGAAATAATTTCGTGACCACTTTTAAAACGCCGTCGAAATGGCCAGGACGGGAGGCCCCGCACATCGTATCAGCCAATTTTCCTGCAGAAAATGAAATCGATGATTCTTTTGGATACATTTCTTCGACCGATGGCGCAAAAATGATATCTGTTCCTGCTGAAGCAGCCAGCTGCTGATCACGCTCCAAATCTCTTGGGTAACGGTCGAAATCTTCATTCGGTCCAAACTGAGCCGGATTGACGAAGATGCTCATGACGACCAAATCATTTTCAGCTTTCGCTTTTTCGACGAGCGATAAATGCCCTTCGTGCAAAAAGCCCATTGTGGGAACAAGGCCAATAGATCGCCCATCGTTTTTTTGATCGCGGACCCATTTTTTCAATTCTGTGACGGTATTGATTGTACGCAAAACTTTTCTCTCCTCTCGGGAAGAAAACCATATAAAAAGCCCTTCCATCAAAAAAAAGACAGAAGGACAGTAAATTCGAGTGTGGTTTCCTCCGTCCCTGTCATATAGTAGATCAAGGCAGATGTTGATTATCAAATTGTATTTTCTTGCAAAATAGCCCTAGATTTCAGGTGCAGTTCGCAAGCGATACTGCCCGTTCATCCAACTAAAAATACTATAGCAGAAATGTTAAAAAAACAAAACACTTCAGTTTGTCATTTCGATATCCGCAGAATAGATCCCATGCAATTTGCCATCAGCCGTGCGGAGCTGGAGCACGCCATCTTCTGTGATGCCTTCTGCGATGCCAGTCAAAGTCTCTTTTGCCATTCTTGCACGCACCGTTTTGCCGATGGTCGATGAATAGCTTTCCCATAACACTTTCAGCACACCAAATCCGGTTTCGATGTACAGATCCGTATAAATTTCAAGGTGATGAAGAAGCGACCGTACCAATTCTTGCCGATTTACCGGCATTCCGCTTTCAATACTTAGTGATGTGGCAATGTCCTGCAATTCTTCCGGAAAATCCTGGAGCGACTGATTGACGTTCAGCCCGATGCCGATGATCAATGCTTGTATGCCGTCAGCATCCGATTGCAATTCCGTCAAGATTCCCGTACTTTTTTTGCCTTTTATCAGAATATCATTGGGCCATTTAATTTCCGGTTTTAAGCCGGTCACCTCTTCAATCGCCCGAACGACTGCAACGGCTGCGACTAATGTAAATTGAGGCGCTTTTTGCGGCACGACATCCGGACGCAGGACGACACTCATCCAAATCCCTTTTTTAGCGGCAGAATCCCATTTCCGCGCCAATCTTCCTCTTCCGGCTGTCTGCTCTTCCGTCAACACGATGGTTCCACCAAGGGTACCTTCTTGAGCGAGTTGATGCGCTATGATCTGAGTGGATGGACAAGATTCCACGTAGTGGATAACTTGTCCGAGCTTCTTTGTATTAAGTCCTGCACCAATCGCCGTTGCATCGAGCGTGTCCGGGGCGGAAGTTAAATAATAGCCTTTTTTCTTAATGGACTCGATGCCATATCCTTGCTCCACTAGCTCTTTAATATGCTTCCAAATTGCTGTCCGTGAGACACCGAATTCATCGGCGAGCTGCTGTCCCGAAATCGGTTCGCCTTGGGCTTCTATTAATCGCTCTGCTAATTTATTGGTGATTGTGATATTCATGCATGAACCAATCCTTTATGAGTTCTTTATCGTTGGCCAACTCCCCAAAGACAATCATCCGCTCGATTTGTGCGAGCCATTGTTTTATCCAGGGACCTTGCTTTTGGCTGTTCCACTTCATTAAATCAGAACCATTTACCGCCATATCCGCCTTATTTCGGATCGGCAACTTGGATTTCTCCTGAGCAATGTCCTCTTTACGACCTTGCAGTGAAGCGGCAATCGTTAACTGCGGAGCTGTATAACTGTAAAAAACCCACTCATTCCATTCCGGAAGGCGAGCGGCTTCTAATGCCCTTTTGATCGTCTGTTTTTCTTCGTTGGAAAAACGATACGGTAAAATTTCTTCTATGTTTTTCATGTGCTCAAATAGCATAAATGACCAGCCGGCAACAGCCGCATCAACTGGACGAAACTTCGTCCAATCGGCCTTGAACAAATAACCTGAAGGCAGATGCTGCGCTAACCCAGTATCCGTTAAATAATCGAAACTTCGCCAAGCTTTCTCATGGAGCATAATCTTATCGATTTCACTCTTGATGCGTTCAATCGCAATCGATTCGATTAAATGTGCCTGATGCCCAATGGAAGTTAAGGTAGCCGGGTCGATTTGAAAATCCAATTGGCTGGAGAACCGGATGGCCCGCAGCATACGAAGCGCATCTTCTTGAAATCGTTCATCCGGATTCCCAACGGCCCGGATCAACCCTTTTTCTAAATCATGTGCTCCGCCAAAAGGATCTGTGATGTCCATTTTTTTATCCATAGCCATGGCATTAATGGTGAAATCGCGCCTTTTCAAATCCTCTTCCAACGATTGGACAAATTCCACAGAGTCGGGCCGCCGGTTATCGGAATAGGTTCCTTCCGTCCGGTATGTCGTCACTTCAATCCCGTTTCCATCTTTTAAAACAAGAACGGTTCCATGTTCAATGCCGGTATCAACCGTTTTTTCGAATAGGGATTTCACTTGCTCCGGTGAAGCATTGGTTGCCACATCAATATCATGCGGCGTCTTTTCAAGCAAATAATCCCGTACCGCACCGCCTACCATATATGCTTCAAACCCTGCTTTCTCAAGCTGTTCAATCACTTTAATGGCTGTTTTCATTGCAACTTCCTTCTATCTAATAAATGCTCATAGATTTTTTCATATTGCTGCAGTATCTGTTCCGAATGGAAACGTTCTTTGACGGTAGCGTAAGCCGCCAACTTCATCTTTCTGTGCATCTCTTCGTTTTTCAGCATACTTATGATGAATTCTGCAGCCTGGTCCGTATCACCCAACTCCACCAAAAAGCCATTTTCTCCGTGGTTGATGATTTCAGGAATCCCGCCGATAGAAGATCCCACACAAGGAACCCCGCAAGCCATCGCTTCCAATAACACGAGGCCAAACGCTTCTTTCTCAGATAATAATAATTTGGCATCGCTTAAACTATAAAGTTCCGAGAGGTTGTCCCGCTTCCCTAAAAACAGGACCTGTTTTTCAAGGTTTAACTCTCTTACCTGCTGGACAATCCGGCCCATCTCCGGTCCATCTCCAACCAGCAATAATCGCGTGTCCATCTCCCGGCTTACTTTAGAAAAAGTTTCAACAACATCCATAACCCGTTTTACTTTCCGGAAATTAGATACATGGATTAGAATTTTCGCTTCTTCGCTTAGTCCCAAGTCCGCTTTTAGCCCACTTGAATCTTTCGGGCTGTATTCCCTTTCGTCGACAAAATTGTAAACGGTTTGAATCTCTTTATCGGGATTAATCATTTCATAGGTTTGATTTTTTAACGAATCCGATACAGCTGTCACAACGTCGGATTTCTCAATGCCATAGCGGATTGCTTCTTTTAATGAAGAATCCGTTCCAAGCACTGTAATATCCGTCCCATGCAAAGTGGTCACGATGCCGATATCCGATCCGGCCATATCCCGGCCGAGAATCGCACATACCGCATGCGGAATCGCATAATGCACATGCATCAAATCCAAATTTTCATTTTTGATCACTTCTGCAATTTTCGTAGCCAAAGCGATGTCATAAGGGGCATACTGAAATACCGAATAACTATTGACATCTACTTGATGGCTATAAATATTCGCATCCATTCCGTTCAAACGGAATGGGGTACTAGAGGTGATAAAGTGGATTTCATGCCCTTTTTCTGCAAGCATTTTCCCCAGTTCTGTCGCAACTACTCCAGAACCCCCTACAGTTGGGTAGCAGGTAATCCCAATTTTCATTTTTCGCACCTGTATCTCCCCCTAGTTTCTGCGCCCTTGTATCAGGCGCCAATCCACAAATCCCTCTTTTAAGCCTTGCAGCAAAACTTCAGCCGTGCCCATATTGGTTGCAAGGGGAACATTATAAACATCACACAAACGGATCAATGCGGTTACATCCGGTTCATGCGGCTGTGCTGTCAACGGATCTCTGAAAAAAATCACCATGTCCATATCATCTTTTGCGATCATGGCTCCAATCTGCTGGTCGCCGCCTAGAGGGCCGGATTGGAAACGGATGACATCCAGTCCTGTTCCGTCTATAATGCGCTTACCTGTAGTGCCCGTTGCATATAATGTATGTTCGGTTAAAATCGGTTTGTAGGCTGTAACAAATTGAATTAAATCGTCTTTTTTCCGGTCATGAGCAATTAAAGCGATTTTCATTAAATCTTCCCCTTTTAAATGATATGTTCCAAACCGTAGATCAATTCTTCTTTTTCCATCACTGTTTCTATTGAAAGAACAACGCCGGACATAAACGAGCCGCGATTAAAAGAATCGTGTCTTATTGTCAGCAATTGCCCTTCTCCTCCAAGCAATACTTGTTGATGGGCAACCAATCCTGGCAATCGGACGCTGTGGATTCGCATGCCGTCATAATCAGCACCTCTAGCGCCTCTTAAAGTCTCTTTTTCTTTCGGATGGCCCTGTCCATGAACCGGGCGCTGATCGGAAATCAAATGCGCTGTCTTCATCGCAGTACCTGAAGGGGCATCTAATTTTTGGTCATGATGCATTTCGATAATTTCGATGTCCGGCAGATATTTAGCTGCCTGTTCCGCAAATTTCATCATCAGAACAGCACCTACTGCAAAGTTTGGCGCAATAATGCAGCCAATTTTCTCCTCTTTTGCCAATTGGGTAAGTTCGTCCAATTCCTCATCCGAGAAACCCGTAGTCCCGACCACTGGGCGAATATTTAGCTGCAGCGCCGTTTTCGTATGTTCATAGACGGATTCGGGAGAAGTCAAATCCACTAGTACATCCGGTTTTGTTTCGGCATGCAATTTTTCCAAATCCACATAAACGGGAACTTGATAAGTATCCGGAAATAAAGACGTATCCGCCAAACTTTCGCCGATTTCTTTGTAATCCAAAGCGGCTACCAATTCCATATTTTCATTTTTCATGACCGTATGTACAGCTTCCTGGCCCATTTTCCCTCGGGCACCTGCTATCGCTACTCGAATTGCCATTAATTTCCTTCCTTTCTCGTCCAACGGTCTTTATCCCGCGTATTGAATTTCTCCATGACACCGTCATGGGCTTTTGCCAAATCGATATCCATTGAATTCGCCATGCAGATCAGGACAAATAGAACATCGCCCATTTCTTCTTCAATGGAATTCTTTTGTTCGGAGGATTTCTTTTTCTTCGGGCCGAATTGATGCATGACTTCGCGTGACAACTCTCCAAGCTCTTCTGTCATCCGTGCCATCATTTCCATCGGGGTGAAATACCCTTCTTTGAATTGTCCAATATAATTATCCACATCTTGCTGCAATTGTCTCATTGATTTATCTCCGCTCATATCATCACACTCCTCATCTCATCGTAAAGAAAACTAGAGTTGTTGTCAAAATCAGAATAATAAACGATAATACAGAAGTTGAGTTTTTCCAAAAGGAGTTGGTTCGGTGTCATGAAAGGTTTACAGTTGAAGAATATATTCTTCATTTTGCTTGGTGCAGCTATTTATAGTTTCGGTTTTGTCCATTTCAATATCCAGAATGAATTGGGTGAAGGAGGATTTGCCGGAATTACCTTGATTTTATTTTTCCTTTTTAATTGGGACCCTGCGTTGATGAACTTATTATTAAACATCCCTTTATTCTTCATCGGTTGGAAACTTCTTGGAAGGAAGGTTTTCCTTTATACGATCATCGGCACGGTTGCGGTTTCGGTGTTCTTAAAAATCTTTTTGGTCTACGAAATCCAAATCGATTTGCATAATGATCTGTTCTTGGCTACTTTATTTGCCGGAGTGTTTGTCGGTGTCGGCCTTGGCATCATTTTCCGCTACGGCGGGACTACGGGCGGAGTGGATATCATTGCCCGTTTGGTGCAGAAATACAGCGGCTGGAGCATGGGAAAAACGATGTTTCTATTCGATGCCTGTGTTATCGTCCTTTCACGCTTGACGTTCCTCGATAACCGGACGATGATGTATACCTTAGTCGCCGTTTTTGTCGGGGCACGCGTCATCGACTTTGTACAGGAAGGCGCTTATTCCGGACGTGGGGCCATGATCATTTCAAATTCCCAAGAAGAAATCGCCATGCGCATTGCGAATGAAATGGATCGAGGCATCACCATTCTCCGCGGCTATGGCCACTTCACAAAAGAAGAGCGGGAAGTGCTCTATTGTGTTGTAGCTAAAAACGAAATTGTCCGGCTTAAGAATATTATCAACAGCGTCGACCCCCATGCATTTGTTTCCTTGACGGAAGTCCATGACGTCATGGGTGAAGGATTCACGCTGGACGAACAAAAACAGCCAATTGGCTGAACATAGAAAAAGCCGGCCCATTCTCGGGCCGGCTTTTTCTATTAAGATCTGTTCATATTTGTGTAAATAAGCAATAACCGTGCAAGTTCCAATACAGCTACTGCAGTGGCTGCGACATAGGTCATGGCAGCGGCACTCAATACTTTCTTCGCATGGCGTTCCTCGTCGTTGCGGATGATATTATGCTCCAATAGCTGGTCCATCGCCCGGCTAGATGCGTTGAATTCTACCGGCAACGTAATCAATTGGAATAATACCCCAGCTGCCAACAAGATGATTCCGATCAGCAAACCCCCGCTCCAATAAGTAAACAAACCGATCATGATGAAGACCCATGACATATTCGACGAAATATTTACAATCGGAACTAAACGATGGCGCAATCTCAAGAATGAATAATCTTCAGCATCTTGGATCGCGTGACCCACTTCGTGCGCAGCAACTGCTGTACCCGCTACAGAAGCGTCGTGATAGTTATGGCTGCTTAACGCAACAACTTTTGTGAGTGGATTATAATGGTCACTTAACATTCCGCGGCTTTCAATTACTTGTACATCCGTTAATCCGTTGCGGTCTAATATAGTTCGTGCAACTTGTGCCCCAGTAATCCCGGAAGTTGACCGTATTTTTGAATATTTACCGTAGGTCCGTTTTAATTTAAACTGTGCCCACATTGGAATAATCAGCAAAATTATAAAATAGACGATAAAACCCATCTAATTATCACACCTCTCTTTTATTCCTCTCTCCTTATTTTACAAGGATTGGTCAGCTATGGTCAACTGATACGGCGCGAGGTTTATTGAGGTTCACAACGAAAAATGCAAAGGCGATGCATGCAATCGAAAGCCAGAAAGTGAAGTAGCCAATCTGGGCACTATAGGCATCTAAACTGCGATAAATGGGCATCTGGCCAAAGACATAATCTATAACATCGTTATGCAATGTCCAAATGGCAGCGAGCGAAGCAGAAATCCAGCCGAAGCGATAATGGTCAATATACAATACAGCTTGAAGTGCCATAGCAAAATGCGAACCGATCAGCATCCATCCCATCCAGCCGATCGAACCGGTTTCAACCAGTGTAAGCAGATTCATCACAACTGCCCACAAACCATATTTAATCAATGTGACTACCGCTAAAGCCTCGATCAAGCCATTCCTTTTGCCAATGAGCCAAAGCCCTAAGACAATGGTAAAGAACATACTCGCGGTTGGACTGTCTGGCACGAAAATAAGGAATTTGGGCTCGGTGATGTCCAATTGCCATTTATACCAAATGAAGCCATAGACAGTCCCGCCTAAGTTAATCAGAAATACTAAGAACAAAAATGGCCGGAACATCAGCCATGCAGAAATTTTTTGCATAAACGATATCAACTGGCTCACCCCTTCAGATAGAAAAAAAGAGCCGGTTTCCCGGCTCTTTTTCGCTATTATTCTTCTCCGCCAAGTCCAGCGATGAATTCAGTCATGACTTTAAGGTCTTCTTCTGAACCATCCCAAGACGGCGGCATTTTTTGTTCTCCATCTTCTTCAATACCGTTTACAGCGATTTCAGCAATTTCTTCAGCTGAAAGGCCAGTAGCAGTAAGAGCCGGTCCAACTGCACCTTCTAAATTATCGCCATGGCAACTGATGCAAGCGGCGCCTGAGTAAATTTCATACCCCGGGTCGGCTGTATCGATTTCCACTTCTTCCACGATTTGTCCTTGTGCTTCAGCAGCTTCCCAGTCATGGTTCGCAACAGATTCCCAAGTAAGGAAAACGATTGAAGCCACTGCAAGAAGCATAAATCCTGTTGGAAGCGGACGTTTTGAAGGGCGTCTTTCTGGACCTGGATCCAAGAACGGCGCAAGAGCCAACGCACCAAATGCAAGACCTGGCATAATGATGGCACCGACGATGTTGAATGGACCAGATGCAAATTCATACTTTAATAATTGGTATAAGAATAAGAAATACCAGTCTGGCAATGGAATATAGCCTGTATCTGTCGGATCCGCTTGGCCTTCAAGAGGTGACGGGTGTGCGACAGTCAATAGCAAATAACCAATTAAGAAGACAGCACCAATCATCCATTCTTTCAAAAGGAAGTTTGGCCAGAAAGCTTCTGTTTTGCCAGGATATTCGGAGTAATCTTTGGGAACGTTCGGCATACGATGCTGTAAGCCTTTAACACGGGAGTCCCCAACGAATTTCATCCCTTTTCCGCGATGCATAGTGTCCCCTCCTTAAATAAATCCTTGTGGCCGCTAGTCTTATAGCGGGCCAGAAATACCTTGTCTTCTGATCATGATAAAATGCGCTGCAAGCAACCCAAGCAAAGCAGCTGGCAAGAAGAATACATGGATCGCGAAGAATCGTGTCAATGTTTGAGCACCAAGGATTGTTGAATCCCCAGCAAGCAAAATTTTGATTGACTCACCGATAACCGGTACAGAAGCGGCAATTTCAATACCAACTTTTGTTGCGAACAATGCTTTCATATCCCATGGAAGCAAGTAACCAGTGAAACTTAAACCAAGGATAACGGCAAATAGCATTACGCCGACGATCCAGTTCAATTCACGCGGTTTTTTGTAAGAACCCGTAAAGAATACTCGTAGTGTATGTAGGAAAATCATTACAACTACAAGAGAAGCTCCCCAGTGGTGCATCCCACGCACAATTTCTCCAAAAGCGACTTCGTTTTGAAGATAATAAACCGACTGCCAAGCATTTTCAATATCAGGTACGTAATACATTGTCAAGAACATACCAGATAGAATCTGAATTACTGTGATGAAGAACGTAAGTCCTCCGAAACAGTAAACGAATGCTGAGAAGTGGTGTGCGGGGTTAACATGTTCCGGTACTTCATGGTCAGCGATATCGCGCCAGATAGGCGTTATATCCAATCGCTCATCAACCCAATCATATAACTTGTTTAGCACTGGTGTCGTACCCCCTAACTATTAAACTATTGTGTTCGCTTTTACTGCCCCTAGAGCCACAAAACCATCTCTGTCTTCAACTTCGAATTCATCGAGCGGCCCAAGTGGCGGTGTTCCAGCGACGTTTTGACCATTTTTCTCATAGCGCCCTGCGTGGCATGGGCAGAAGAATTGGGTCGGGTGTTCCGGGTCGGCTGCCCAGTTTACTGTGCATCCTAAGTGTTTGCAGACTGGTGAAAGGGCAACGATTTTATCTCCCTCTTTGTACACCCACGCTGAACTAGTTACTTCAGATGTATACCATGCATCTACTTGTTCATAAGCGAAGTCAACGCGTACAGGTTCTTCTGATAAATCAGCTACTGCTGTGTCAGTCAATATGAAATCTCCAGCATCGTGCTGTTGGAGAATTGGGTCAACTGCAAAACGAACCATTGGCATTAGCATACCTGCCGCCATAAATCCGCCAACACCTGTTAACGTATAGCCCAAAAATTGACGTCGTGATACACGATTATTACTCATCCTTATCCCCCCTCTAACATTCAAGGTCAGTCCAATGGACATACTCATTTCAAATATAATTACTAGGACAACCTAATGATATATCAATCAAATGTTAAGGTCAATATCGCAATGAAGCGAATATGACAGTTTGTGAACATTTCATGAAGGCTTCGACCATTCTTTTAAGAAAACAGGCAATACCTGGCGCAGTTGGTCTTCCATGACCGATAGCTTGAAAGATTGATCCATGTTTTCCGTCGGAATGGCTGGAAGCCAGATGACATTTGGCGCAGTTTCAATGGCTCGCCATTCCGGGTCAGTTGTGACATAAAATACATGTTTAAATTCTGTGTGGTTTATTTCAGCGGAAATCTCCGCAGCAAGCCGGGATCGGTCTGAAGTTTTGCTGTAGGAAAGCGGCGGAAAAAGCAGCACACGTCCTTTAAATTGTTTTTCTAATAGATTGGTCAATGATTGCAAATAGTCGGAGGCGCTAGCGCTAGGCTTTAATCCGCCTGGGCTAAGGTCCAACTGAACCAAAGGCACAACAGCAGTATCGACATACTCTTTTTGCTGTACGTATTGATCCATATCTTTACCTGTAAAATGCATAAAGCTCATTCACTCTCCATTTTCTTTAAAGTCTTGACAGAATGAAGCAAAGCAGACAATTCAAAAAAACGTTCCCGGTCATTCGAATCCAATGCTTCATCAATTTGCTGGAGGATTTTCTCCTCCTGGAATGTAGACATGCTTTCTTCAAGAACTTTTTCTGCAATTAGGCGGTCCTGATCCGTAATCGACGCATTCTTCGGCATATACGGATTTTCTTCAAGCACCGATATATAGAGAGGCGAAGGCGGACGGTTCGGAAAGTTCAATTGCACATACAGATCTTCATTGGGATTCAGCCGCAAATCATGAAAAGATTTCTCAGCATCAGCCGTCATGAGATTGCCTTTATAAAAACGGAAAGGAATTTCTTCGGATTCTGTAGAAGACATCACCATAGCACGTGGACAATAATGCGCTTCTTCCACAAAATGTGTTTTTTCCAGAAGCTCTTCATTGCTTAGCATATAGTTAAGAATCCAGATGCATTCCCTTCTCTTCATCTTGTAGGATTGCAAAAACCATTTGACGAATTGCTTTTTCTCCCCAACAGAGATATAAGCGGTCATTGGCCAACCTCCTTTCATTCGAATGACTGCTGCCAGTCAAACCATTCAGGGTTTTCAGGTTCTAAAACCTGCAGCTCTTTAATGATTTCGAGAGCTCGCTCCCTTTTCCCTTCTTCAATTAAAAAGCGTGCGAATTTTTCAAGGAAGTTCGGATCATCTTGAAAAGCAGGATAGGCTTTTTCATAATATACCGTTGCTTGATTGAATTGTTCAGTCCGTTCATAAGATTCAGCGAGCATAGGATAAAGTCCGGCCCAATCATCTTCGTTGGCAATGACATTTTCCGCCAGCTCCAATACATCCTCATCCAATTCTTCCGCAAGGAAGTATGAAATCAGCGTATAAATGGCTTCCATGTATTCCGGGTCTAACGCAATGGCTTCACGCAAATACTTCACACCATCTTCTGTATGCCCAAGCTTCATGGCTAATTTTCCGGCGAATAAATAAAGTTCTTTGCCAAACTCATCCCGGGCTATCCCTTCTAGACTCGCCTTATAAGCCGCTTCATAATCTTCGGCCAAATTATAGCTCTGCGCCCGAAGCAGATAGGCAGAGAAATAATCCGGATCAATTTCAAGCAGTTCATTCAGCTGGCGCACGGCCAGTTCGTATTGTTTCGTCTGAAACGCAGCGAAAGCTGCACGGTACAATACATCCGGCTGTACTTGCTGTTTTAAAGCTGCCTGGTAATGGGGCAGCGCTTCTTCGTATGCAGCTCCAGCGCTGTAAACTTCAGCCAGCCTTTCAGACAGATCGATGCCTTCTATCACAACTTCCTGATCTTTTAAATCCTGATAAATTTTAGCTGATTCAAGGTACCTTCCTGAATCCAGCAATAATTCCGCTTTCGCCTGCATAAGCAAAGGCTCATCCGGCAGCAAGTCGATTGCTTCGTTCAGCCGGCTTTCTGCAGCTTCCAGCAACCCTTGCAATTGGAATAGATCGGCAAGCGTAACAAGCGCTTGTGGATACAATTCATCTTCTTTTGAAACTTCCATCAAACTATTCAGCGCTTCATCTTCCCTGTCGATTTCGATCAAGAGATTGGCGCGGTCAATCTTAAGCTGCCCTTCTTCAGGGAAAATGTACTGAAGATGCTCCAGCACTTTTATCGCTTCTTCTACGTAGCCGATTTCCGCCAGCCATTCGGCCAATCCGTATTGTTCATCGGGATCTCCGCTGAGCAGATAAGCCTCCAGTAAATTATTGACGGAATCAGGATCTCCCAGTTCCACCGCTTTTTGAATATCCTTTATACTTGCCATGCAATCACCTATTCTTTTCAGTTTCATACTTCCATCCTACACGAAAGTTTGTTCGAATCATAATAAAAAACTCCCCCTAAGGAGAGTTATTGGAGCAAAGAATTCATCTCTTCGACAAAATTTGGAAACGACACAGCGATGCAATCCGGGTCGTCAATTGCCACCTCTCCATCAGCAATCAATGCTGCGACAGCAGCCATCATGCCAAGGCGGTGATCTCCATATGACTTCATGGACGCACCGTGCAATTTGCTCGGACCGTTAATAATCATGCCATCTTCCGTAGCGGTAATATCTGCACCCATTTTAGACAATTCTGCGACAACCGCCGAAATGCGGTCAGTCTCTTTTACCCGAAGTTCTTCAGCATCTTTAATGACCGTCTGTCCTTCAGCTTGGGTTGCAATCAAAGCAATCAACGGAATTTCGTCGATCAAGCGGGGAATCAAATCACCGCCGATTTCAATCCCTTTCAAGCGGGATGAGCGGATTGTCAAGTCTGCAGCTGGTTCACCTGCCGTTTCAAGTTCTTCGACATCAAAGTCGGCACCCATCTGTCCAATCACATCGAGAATCCCTGTACGTGTCGGATTTACTCCCACATTTGTCAATTTCACTGTACTCTTATCCGTGATTAAGGCTGCTCCGATCATAAATGCAGCTGACGAAATATCACCTGGCACTTCAACATGCGCGGCTGTCAGCTTTTGCCCGCCTTCGATTTCGATGCGGCCGTCTGCTGTTCGGTTGATGCTCGCTCCGAAATGCTCCAGCATAATTTCTGTATGGTCACGCGTCGGCATCGGTTCTATGACGACCGTCTTGCCTTCTGCTTTCAATGCTGCAAGCAATATAGCCGATTTGACTTGGGCACTTGCTACAGGCAAGGTGTATTCGATCGCTTTTAACTGGGTGCCTTGGATGGCTAAAGGCGTAAATTGGCCATCCTGGCGGCCTCTTATATCCGCCCCCATCTCACGCAGCGGGTTGATGATCCGCTTCATCGGCCGTTTTGCAATCGATTCATCTCCTGCTACGACTGAATGGAACGAAGAACTGGCAAGCAGCCCCAGCATTAAGCGGGTCGTGGTTCCAGAGTTTCCCGTATCTAAAACTTCTGAAGGTTCCTTCCAAGATGCCTCGCCTCCACTTTTAATGCTGACCGACTTTCCGTTCAGCTCAATTTCCACCCCCATCTTCCGGAAGCAACTGATGGTGCTCAAACAGTCATCCCCGAGCAAAAACCCTTCGACTGTCGTCGTACCTTCTGCAATCGAACCGAACATGATGGCACGATGGGAGATGGATTTGTCGCCTGGTACTTGAATTTCACCTTTTAATGATGGTTTTGAAAAAGTTAAAGTCAATGCCACAATGCCGCCTCCTTTTACGAAATATAAGAATCATAAGATGTTCTTCTATTAAAACAAGCCCGAGCCTTTTCCCGATCTTCCGGTGTCTGGAAACTGATGACGAGGATACCGAAGACATCTTCACGGGTCTCGATGATCCGCAGATTGACTATGCTGATCTGCTCTTCAGCTAAATAACCCGTAATTTCAGAAAGAATACCGGGAATATCCGGAATGTCGATATACAAATCATATGCACTGTATAATGCCCCATGCCCTGCAATCGGCAATTCGTCGCGGAATGATTTTGCTTCTTGGAAATAATGTTGAATGGCGGTTTCTTCATTTTCGACCAACAACTCCCGAAGCTCCGCCATTTCCGCCATCCAATTATCCATTTGCTGTACAATCATTGCATTATTTTGAGTTGTGATGTCCCGCCACATTTCTGGATTCGACGAAGCGATTCTCGTAATGTCGCGGAATCCGCCCGCAGCCAGTTGACGAGTAAAAGGATATTCTTCTTCTTTCGCCAATTGGTGCACAAGCGATGCAGCAATCAGATGCGGGAAGTGGCTGACAATGGCCGTCATATGATCGTGGTCTTTTGCTGACAGAACTTCAATTTTTGCTTTCGTGACCGAAAGAAGTTCTTTCAAAAACGCAATGCTTTCCGTTGAAGTTCCTTCGTTTGGCGTCAGCACATAAAATGCATTTTCGAATAGCACTTCCTTTGCTGCTTCCACTCCGCTTTTATGGGATCCCGCCATGGGATGTCCTCCGATAAAGATGCGATCAAGATTTTTTGCCGCTTCCATGATCGTTTTTTTCGTACTGCCGGTATCCGTCAAGATAACGCCATTTTTCAAATCCCAGTACTTGCTTTGCTCCATCAATTTCAAGGTTGTCGCCACCGGCGTCGCAAAAATGATCACATCCGCTTCCTTGGCTGCAATTTCCACAGATGGTGGAGAACTATGTATGATTCCCATTTTATAAGCTTTTCTAGCTGTCAGAGCATCCGCATCGTATCCGGAAATATGCGCTTCTGGATGGCGTTGAAGGGCCTTTGCCAACGACCCGCCAATCAATCCGAGGCCGATGATTAGGACATGAACGTTCATTTCGCTTCCACCTGGCTTTTCTTCACTAGATCCGGTCTAAGCTTAACTGCATCATTCAAGTAAATATGCTGGATTTCATTTTGAGCGACTTCCGTATTCACGTGCATCATGACACGGATGCATAATGGCAAACTTCCGGGAACATCCATTTCATGCGTGCACATTACTGGAACATAGGTCCAATTTTCAAGAGTCCGTACAGCTTTTGCGGGAAAAGCGGAGGAGATGTCAGTAGTTGTTGAAATAATGACCGATGCTACAGCATCCGGATCGATTCGGTTTTCCATGGCCATCTCTGTGACAAGTTTTTTTGTTTCCATTAAAATTTCCTCAGGCTTATCTGCTGAAACCGTGATGGCTCCTCGAATTCCACGAATCATTTCGTCATCTCTCCAATCTTCAAACGTAATTCTTCATAACTTTTTGCAGCAAATTGCTCTTCGATTTTTTCCATTTGAGGCTGCGCGATTTGGTGAAGCATGACAAAATTCAAGTTTCCATTCGATGACTTTTTGTCTTTTTTCATATAAGGCAGCAAGTCTTCAAACGAAATTTCCACTATCTTCTCAAATGGATAGCCATGCCGGAATCCCCACTCCAAAAATACAGCGAACTTATCGTTGCCTGATAGATGAAGGGCATAGGCCATGCCTAGCACGACAGCTTCTCCGTGCGTGATTTTTCCGTAGCCAAGATGCGCTTCTAAAGCGTGTGCCAAGGTGTGCCCAAAATTCAAAAACTTTCTCATCCCATTTTCAAATTCATCTTCTTCTACAATAGCAGCTTTGACCGCAATGCCTTTTTCAAGATGCGCTATTAATTGCTGTTCGGTTAAATCTTTGAAAGACTCCACAGCCAGTAACTCATCCAACCATTGTCCATTTGAAATAAAAGCATGTTTGATGACTTCTGCCATGCCCGACCGCCATTCGTGATCCGGTAAAGTTTTTAACAACTGGACATTGTAAAGAACCGTTTCAGGCTGATAAAAAGTGCCAATCATATTTTTCCCTAAAGCATGGTTAATCGCTGTTTTGCCGCCAACCGCGCTGTCATGAGCCAAAATAGTCGTAGGCACTTGAATATAAGGGATGCCGCGCATAAATGTGGATGCGACAAAACCGGAAAGGTCGCCTGTCGCACCTCCACCAAAAGCAAGGATCAAGGTTTTTCTTGAACAGCCCTCTGCTAGCAAAAAGCTATGGCAGTCCATGAAAACGTCAATTGACTTTGCCTGTTCACCTGCAGGCACTTTAAAAACATCCACTTTATATGATTCTAAATACGGCAATAATCGGTCTAAATGAAGTGAAGCAACTTTTTCATCCGCAATTACAATAATACGGTCGGCAGATCCAAGCAATTCATGGTATTCGGTATTAAATAAATCAAAGACATCCGTTCCAATATGTACACTGTAGGGCCGTCCGGCTTCTACTCGAATGGTCGGCATAATCAGAACCCCTTTGTATAATCTAAGTAATTCTGCAAGTTTTCTTTGAGCCTCGGAAGCTGATCTGCATCAAATTGCTCTAATAGCGCATTAGCAGCTTCCCATGCAACAACATGTTCCGCCACAATCGACGCAGCTGGAACTGCACAGCTGTCGGAGCGTTCGATGCTTGCCTGGAAAGGCTCTTTCGTTTCAATATCAATGCTTTGAAGCGGTTTGTACAAAGTCGGAATCGGCTTCATGACGCCTCTGACGATAATTGGCATGCCCGTCGTCATACCGCCTTCAAAACCGCCTAAATTATTTGTTTTGCGCGTATAGCCCTGTTCTTCTGACCATAGGATTTCATCATGGACTTGGCTGCCAGGTTTTCTCGCCATTTCAAATCCAAGGCCGAATTCCACGCCTTTAAATGCATTGATGCTCATAACCGAAGCCGCAATTTTGGCATCCAGCTTCCGGTCATAATGGACGTAGCTGCCGATTCCAGGCGGCATTCCTTCAACGATAACTTCAACCGTACCGCCTATCGAATCGCCATTCTTTTTCGTTTCATCTATTAAATCAGTCATTTGTTTTGTAACGGACGGATCTGCACAGTAAACCGCATCGTTTTCAACGATTTCCCGAATTTCTGCTGCTGATTTTCCGGTATAGCTTTCCGGATTCGTTTTTATGCCGCCAATTTCCGTTACATGGGAAACAATCTCTATTCCTAATTGTGAAAGCAATTGTTTGGCTACTGCACCAACAGCTACACGAACCGTTGTTTCCCGCGCAGACGAGCGTTCTAGAACGTTCCGAAGATCCCGGTGGCCATATTTCATACCGCCATTAAGGTCTGCATGTCCGGGACGTGGACGTGAAATTTGACGTTTTACTTCATCGGTTTCATCAATCGGTTCGATTCCCATGATATTCGTCCAATGCTTCCAGTCATCATTCTTAACGACTAAAGCGACAGGAGAACCCAGCGTTTTCCCGTGGCGCACTCCTGATACGATTTCCACTGTGTCCTTCTCAATTTGCATGCGTCTACCGCGGCCATGGCCGCCTTGTCGCCTTTTAAGCTCTTTGTTAATCATTTCTGCCGTTAAAGGCATTTGTGCCGGCAACCCCTCAATAATAGCTGTAAGCTGTGGCCCATGTGATTCTCCTGCTGTTAAATAACGCATCTGCACTTTCTCCCTTCAACGCACTAAAGTATTTATGTATCACTATAACATATTGCATTTCCTCAATTCTATCTTAAATTTAGATAAAACTAAACTGTCCAAAAATTATTAGGCAAAAACAAAAATGAGCAAAAAAAAAAGCAGCATACGCCGCTTTTTTTCAGAAGCTGGATTAGTTAACCCAGTTGTTCATTGTTTTTTCGTAAGTTACCAATTCTTCTTCTTTGAAGAACAAGCCAATTTCACGCTCAGCGCTCTCAGCAGAGTCAGAACCGTGAATCATGTTTTTGCCTACAGTTACAGCGAAATCTCCACGGATTGTTCCTGGAGCTGCATCTTTAGGGTTTGTAGCGCCCATCATTTGACGTGCAGTCAAAATAACGTTTTCGCCTTCCCATACCATTGCAAATACAGGACCTGAAGTGATGAAGTCAACTAATTCGCCGAAGAACGGACGCTCTTTATGTTCGCCGTAATGCTGTTCAGCCAATTCAGTTGGGATTTGCATCAATTTAGCGCCAACCAAGTGATAACCTTTTTTCTCAAAACGTGCTACGATTTCACCGATTACATTGCGTTGTACTCCGTCTGGTTTAACCATCAAGAAAGTTTTTTCCATTATGAACACTCCTCTATTAAAAGCTCAGGCATTTTTGCCCACCTTAAAAAATACTATCAGTTTGAACCTATTTGTCAACTCTGTTCTAAAACTTTCTCTTGCCAATGAAGAACGCGATTTTGCGCATCGTTTTGCTGGCTGAGCTTTTCGGCAAATAGGATAATTCTTCTAATGCTTTTTCTAAATATTTCTCACTGATTTCCTTTGCTTCTTCAATTGCGGGGCTGTTGCGAATCGTTCTGACAATATTCAGCCTCTCTTCATCAGACATTTCCTTTTGAAGATTTTTCTTCAATAGCTCGTAGGTCTCTGGATCTTTACGGGCACATAGAACCGGCAACGTCATATTGCCTTGCATAAAATCGCTTCCGGCTGGTTTTCCCAATTCTTCATCCGAAGAAGTGAAGTCCAAAATATCATCAATAATCTGAAACGACATGCCGATAAAATAGCCAAACCTTCTCAAGTGGGCAACCGTTTTTAAATCTGCTCCAGAAACCAAGGCACCGAGTTCACAGCTGGAAGAAATGAGCAAAGCCGTCTTCCGTTTGATTCGGCGCAAGTAATCACGCAAATTCTGATCCAGTTTGAACTTGTCTTCAATTTGGATAATTTCGCCGCGGCATACTTCAATCATAGTCTTCGACAAAATTTGATGAAGTTTTGGATCTTCAATTTCTGTAATATATTCCAATGCCCGAGCTAAAATGAAATCTCCTGTATACATTGCGACGCTATTATTCCATTCCGCTTTAACTGTCGGTTTGCCTCTTCTAAGCTCAGAATCATCGATTACGTCATCGTGCACCAATGAAGCCATATGGATCAGCTCTAAAGGTACAGCGACACGCTTCATCACATCAATATTGTAAGTTCCAAATTTGCCGGCAAGCAAAACAAAAACAGGTCGGATTCGTTTTCCTCCAGCCTGCAATAGATGAAGAGAAGCATCATTTAGTAAGGGAGATTCGGAATCCACTGCCTGTTCTAATTCTTTTTCGATCATATCCAATTCCGGCTTGATATCGGAATAGAGCAATTTCAACTTCACCTTTTCCACTAAATAACCTTCTCCCGCTAATTTACTTTTTTCATCCCTAAATGAAGAGCTGCAGCTCCTCCGGTATAGGGCTTATACTTAACTTTTACAAATCCTACCTGGGTGAACAATTTTGCCAATGGTTTCATCCCCGGGAAATCTTTAGCCGATTCTTGCAGCCAAGAATACTCTTTATAGCTTTTTGCGAATAATTTGCCGAATACGGGCATGATGAATCTGAAATAGAACCTAAAGACGGGTTTGAACAATAAATTATTCGGCTGGGAAGTTTCGAGGCAAGCGATTACGCCGCCCGGCTTAAGCACTCGATGCATTTCAGAAAGGACTTGGCGATAATCCGGTACATTCCGCAAGCCAAAACCGATCGTGGCAAAGTCAAATGAATTATCAGGGAAAGGCAAGGACATCGCATTGCCCTGGATCATTTTCACTTGAGGAAGATGCTTTGTTTTTTCAATCCCTACATTCAACATGTTCTGGCTGAAATCCAGCCCCACTACATGGCCTTGTTCACCTGTCGCTTCTGCATGTGCGATTGTCCAGTCTCCAGTGCCGCAGCAGACATCAAGTACAGAAGCGCCTCTTGGCACTTGAAGCTTCTGCATTGTATCTTTACGCCATTTGCTATGTTGTTGAAAACTGATAACAGAATTCATGTGGTCGTAATTGTCGGAAATTTTCTCAAAAACTTCGTGGACTTTCTGTTCTTTTGTTTTTTGCATATCAGTCATCCTTCTCGGGTTAGCTGCTCAGCTCTATGCTGGTGCGGGGTTATTTTATGGAGCATGAAATTCTTTAATTCATAATCAAATTTAGCGTCTCTCACAGTTTCAATCACTTGATCATGCAGAACGTCCAATTTCTCCAAAAGCCATGCCTCTGTATCGACAGAATACTGGAGAGACTTGTTTAATACTTGAAGAATGCGGCTTTTTCCGCCTTCTTTCAAACATTTCAATTCTTCTTCGTATCTGACGTAGCTCAGCATTGCTTTTGCCAACTTCGTATATTCTTGATACCCATAGAAGTTGTAGAACGTTTCAATCAATTCAATTTCATTTTTTTGGATTTGCTCATCGACGAGTTTAATTGGGCGCACCACTTCGTCGTAAAAAGAAGCCTTTCTTTCGCTCACACTAATGATTGCCGAAGCCAAGTGCTTAATCATTGTCAAGTTCTCCATGTTCGAAAGCATTTGGTAATAAATTCCGCTATAGAAATCACCAGCCAAAACGGTCAGCTGCTGTTTTTTCGAAGCCAGAACATCTTCTTTTACTTGGTCATGGGCATGCAACGCCGCATAGACGATAGATACGGTTTTAGCCGTCTGTTCTATGTCTGCAGACCATTGCTTTCCGTCTAAAAATGGCAGCAGCAAGAAAAACAAACGCTCCCGCTCGACGGATGGACCTTCCGTGTACTTTTCGAGTGTCCGCTGTTTTACAGCTTTTAAGACTTCGATTTCCAGGGAAGTAATTTTCGAATGTATTTGTTGTTCATTCATACTGCTTGCTCCATTCATGATTTAGCCATACTAGACTATTATATCACAGGCAAAGCCTTGCCTTCACCCAAATGACCCTATTTTTTCGTTTCGCTTTCAATAACGCCATGAGCAGTTTGAATCTCCGCTTTTCCGCGAATTTTCATCGCTGACGTGTGTTCCGTAAATTGGGCGATCATCACTTCGCCTTTATCCAGCTTTTCTGTATGATGGAATTTCGTATCGTTTCCCCGTGTCAATCCGATCACATTTACGCCGTCTTCCTGCGCACGGATCACAATGTATTCTGGTTGAGCCATTTCCACACCTGCTTTTTCTGTAATTTTCAATTCATATTAATATAAGTCATAACTTCAGCACGCTTTACATCGTCCGTTTCGTAGATGCCTCTCGACACAGCCGTTACGGTCTTCGCTCCAGGCTTTTTAATGCCTCTCATCGTCATGCACATATGCTCAGCTTCAATCATTACATAGACGCCGTGGGGATTCAACGTCTCCATTAAAGAATCTGCAATGGTCGAAGTAATGCGTTCTTGCAGCTGCGGACGTTTTGCTACCGTTTCAACTGCCCTCGCTAATTTGCTTAGGCCCGTCACCACTCCGTCCCGAGGAATATAAGCGATATGCGCTTTCCCGAAGAATGGAACTAAATGATGCTCACAAGTAGAGTAAAATGGAATGTCCTTCACTAATACAAGCTCTTCATGCCCTTCATGGAAAACCGTCTTGAAATATTCCTTTGGGTCTTCTTTTAAGCCTGAGAAGATTTCCGCATACATTTTAGCAACCCGCTTCGGGGTATCAAGCAAACCTTCACGGCCCGGGTCTTCACCCACAGCCTCCAATATCATTGTTACCGCTTTTTCAATTTTATCTAAGTCCACTTTTTGCGTATCTAAATCGATCACTCTGTTTCCTCCTGTATAAACGGATTCGGTCTACCCGTTAGCAGCTTCTTTATTTTGAATTCTGTTATTAAGTATCATATGTTCATGATTTAATCGGCTCTATTTCAAATTGGCTGAACCTAAGCGGCTCTTTCCGCTTTTCTCTAGTCTAGTTCATGCGCCTGCGCTTTTCTCTGTCCAGCTCCAGCGCCTAGTCCCTCGAGGTCTTAAGTCCGCCCACTTCGGAAATCAGAATTTCCTACGTGCTCTGCCTTAAGCTTGTCGGGACCAAACAGGCGCTTCCGCTTTTCTCACATGAATCGTAGCATATACGTTCGGGATTCGCAAAAATGTATGCTTAAAAAAAGAATGGCTTTTGCGTGACAAATCACACAAAAGCCATTCTATGTACTGCACTGTAGATTATTTCACTGCGTCTTTAAGCGCTTTACCTGGTTTAAATGCAGGTACTTTGCTAGCTGCGATTTCGATCTCAGCACCAGTTTGCGGGTTGCGTCCTTTGCGGGCTGCGCGTTCGCGTACTTCAAAGTTACCGAATCCAATCAATTGGACTTTGTCACCTTTAGTTAGAGCGTCTTGAATCGCTTCAAATGCAGCGTCAACTGCTTTCGCAGCATCTTTACGAGAAAGCTCAGCTGCTTCAGCAACAGAGTTCACTAATTCTGTTTTGTTCATGCCATTCACCTCCTCTCAAAGGGGATGCAAACCATCAATCCTGTAAAAAGAGTATCATATCGAAAATCGCATAGCAACAACTAATAGAGCGCTTTAGCAATTAAACAGTAAAATACTTACAAAATATTCTAAATGCGGCTCTTTTTTAGCAGAAATCTTGTTAAATCAATAAATTACTCGTTATTAAAGATCGGTTCCATTTCTTCGTTGACGGTGTACGGAAGCGAATAGGCGGGGACAATCGGGCTGTCATCGTATAACAAGAACCGGATATCCTGCCCCTCTTCAATCGTTCCTTCGTATTCCTGCAATTCCGTATACAAATCCATGGAGTAATCGACGTAAACATCGCCTTTACCAGTGACCACCAACGGCAAATTGCGGCCGCTATAAGGGCTCACAGCCACTTGCTCTTCCCTGAATCCCATTGCTGTATAGTTTAACCGGTAAACATTATCTGCAATAATTTCAGAGATTGGAGCTTGACCGCCGTTAGCGCTTTTTCGGACGTTGATGGAACGAATCGTTTCAGCCACTTGCAGATCGACCAATTTCACCATCGGATTTTCTTCCACATCCATCAACACATACTGAAAGATTCCGCCTGTTTCAAAAGCATTGGAAGGAATTTCAGCTAAATATTTCGGAACGATTTTCGAGAAATCGATTGGATATTTGATGTATTGGTCCACATCCATATCTCTCGTCTTAATCGGCAATAATCCGCCGCTTTCCTCTTGATACTGTTTGACTGCATTTTGTACGGAATTAACTTGTTCCTCATAAGGAATCTGATTTTCAGCCCGTTCGCTTTCAGGAAACATGCAGCCACTCAAAAGCAGTGCAATAATCGTAAACATAATGAGCATTGAAACTTTTTTCATTTTTATCACCTCAAGCGCCGCCTGTCGGCCCGCTGAATATAATAAATACCATAATGAAGAATCCTAAGATCAGCAAAATATATGCAATCAACGCGAAAATAAATTTTAAGAAGCCGTTATTCAGCTTGTATCTGCTCAAGTAAATCATTCCCATGGAAATCATTAAAAAAGCAATTCCTGCAAAAGAGACCCACATCTTGTCTAAAGAACTCATAATTGCCCGCCTTTCGTTCAGTTTCAGTCCATAGTATAGCATAAGAAATGCACAGGTGCCTGCTCAGATTTGACGGCCTTGGGACAATTTCCGCATCCAGAAAAACTCTCCTATTTCCGCATGCCCCAAGCCCCCTTAAATTTCTCTGCAACAAAAAAAGAAGAGTCCGCAATATTGCAGCTCTTCTCTTTTAGCGGTTAAAGCAAGTTGATTAAATCTTCCATTTCATTCTTCTTCATTCTGCCCATTAGCTTTTCAGCAGCTTCATTGGTCGATACTTCTTCAAACAGGACGGCATAAAGAGCCGCAGTGATCGGCATTGGGACATCATAGGCTTTCGCTAGCTGAAATGCCGCTTTCGTCGTCCGAATGCCTTCTACCACCATTCCCATTTCTTCAAGAACCTCTTCAATCGTTTTGCCTTTGCCGAGCATATTGCCTGCCCGCCAGTTCCGGGAATGCGGACTGGTGCATGTAACGATCAAGTCGCCGACGCCGGATAGTCCGGAGAAAGTGAGTGGCGTGGCCCCCATCTTCACTCCTAGACGGGCAATTTCCGCAAGGCCACGGGTCATTAAAGCCGCTTTGGCATTATCGCCGTATCCAAGGCCGTCCGTAATCCCGACAGCCAAGGCGATGATATTCTTCAAAGCCCCGCCAATTTCAACACCGATGACATCCGTATTCGTATAAACACGGAAGTAGTGGTTCATGAACAGATCTTGCACAAATTCAGCTGAAGCCGTATTCTCACAGGCAGCAGTCACAGTCGTCGGATGTTCAAGCACCACTTCTTCTGCATGGCTTGGCCCCGAAAGAACGACAACGTCTTCAATCCATTGTTCCGGAATTTCTTCACGGACCATTTCACTGATGCGTTTTAACGAGTCAGGTTCAATGCCTTTAGAGACATGGACAAATAAAACCTTTTCGGTTAAGTTTTCTTTTATTTTTAAGCAAACTTCTCTGATTGCTTTCGTAGGAACTGCTAAGACAAAAACTTTCGAATGATGGACGGTTTCTGCCAAGTCACTCGTCGCCTTTAGATTGACAGGCAATTTGATCCCTTTCAGATACTTCTCATTCGAATGTCCATTAATTTCATCAGCTTGCTCGGCACGGTGAGTCCAAAGCAGAACGTCGTGGCCATTTTGAGCAAGAACAAAACTTAACGCTGTACCCCAGCTTCCAGCACCATATACAGATACTTTTTCCATCTTATCGCACCACCTTTAAACAATTATGTCCGAGCACGCGTGATCAGTCGGAGCGGTGTTCCTTCGAAATCAAAACTTTCGCGAATGCGGTTTTGCAGGAAGCGTTCATAACTAAAGTGCATCAATTCAGGTTCATTGACAAACACGACAAATGTCGGCGGCTGAATAGCCACTTGCGTCGCATAATAAAGGCGCAGACGACGGCCTTTGTCAGATGGTGCCGGGTTCATGGCCACTGCATCTTCGATAACCTCATTCAAAATGCTGGACTGGATGCGGCGTGAGTGGTTGTCATTGACTTTATTGACAACTTCCAAAATATTGTGGACACGTTTTCCGCTAATTGCTGAAACAAACATAATCGGAGCATAATCCAAGAATAAGAAATGTTCACGTATTTTACGCGTCATGACATTCATCGTTTTCTCATCTTTTTCAATCGCATCCCATTTATTGACGATAATAACAATTGCTTTCCCTGCTTCATGCGCATATCCGGCAATTTTCTTGTCTTGTTCCTGAATGCCTTCTTCCGCGTTTAAAACGACTAAAACAACGTCAGAACGTTCAATTGCGCGAAGTGCGCGAAGCACGCTGTACTTTTCTGTTGTTTCGTAGACTTTCCCTTTTTTGCGCATGCCGGCAGTATCAATGATGACATAAGGCTGGTCTTCATACGTATACTGTGTATCGATCGCATCTCGCGTCGTTCCGGCAACATCGCTGACGATGACGCGTTCTTCACCTAAAAATGCATTAACAAGTGATGATTTGCCGACATTCGGACGTCCGATTAAAGAGAATTTAATCACGTTTTCCGGATATTCCTCTTCATCTTCTTTCGGGAAGTTTTTAGCTACTTCATCTAATAAATCTCCAAGTCCTAGCCCATGTGAACCGGAAATCGGGAATGGTTCGCCTGCTCCTAAAGTATAGAAGTCATAAATCATGTGGCGCATATCCGGGTTGTCAATTTTATTGACAGCCAAAATGACTGGCTTTTTTGTGCGGTATAAAATTTTCGCCACTTGCTCGTCTTGAGCTGTGACGCCATCGCGTCCGTTTACAAGGAAGATGATAACATCTGCCTCATCCATTGCGATTTCCGCTTGCTGGCGGATCTGTTCTAAGAACGGTTCGTCCCGAAGGTCGATTCCGCCTGTATCGATGATATTGAATTCATGTGTCAGCCAATCTGCCGAACTATAGATACGGTCACGTGTTACTCCTGGAATATCTTCCACTATAGAAACGCGTTCTCCAACAATCCGATTAAAGATTGTCGATTTCCCAACGTTCGGCCGGCCAACGATTGCTACTACCGGTTTTGACATAATTAGTTCATCCTTCCACTTCTGATATGCCTATTATACACGAAAAAGGTGATGGCATCTTGTAAATGTCCATCACCTTAAAAGGTGTAATATTCAGTTTTTCTTACGCCTTGCAAAAGATTTGGGATCTAATCCCCGAATTTCAAGGTAATGATAAAGTTCTCCCGAAATAATTAACGGACATTTTTCAAGATCACTCAATTTTTTTGCCCCTAATGCAGTCATCATCATTTTAAGATCTTCCAGCAACAGTTGAATTTCTTCTATTAAACTTGTTTCCCCTTTATGGTAGGCCGTCTTTAAAAAAGATCCGGCAAGACCGGCTGCTGAAGCCCCAAGCGCGAAAGACTTGATCATCTCTTGCGCATTGCGGATGCCCCCGGAAGCAAGAACCGTTTTTGGGAAGACCGATTTCGCTTCAACAATCGCCGCTGCAGTCGGAATGCCCCAATCCTGAAAATACGATAATTTGCGCTGACGGCGCTCGTTTTCAATCGAAGCAAAATTCGTTCCGCCGTAACCGCTGACATCAATAGCAGCAATTTGTGTTGACGCCAGCAATTCTGCTGTTTCTTTAGAAATGCCAAACCCGGTTTCTTTGACGATGATCGGCACTTCTACGGACTCAGCGATTAAGCCGATACGTTCCAATGCACCTTTGAAATCCCGATCCCCTTCTGGCATGGTCAATTCCTGAATTACATTCAAATGGATTTGGAGTGCATTTGCTTCGAGCATTTCAATTGCTTCCTGCGCCTGTTGAATGCTTGCTTCACTTCCGAGATTGCCCATGATAAAACCAGACGGGTTTTCCTTACGGACAATTTCGTAGCTTGCCCTTTCACTGGGATCTTTTAAGGCAGCCATTTGTGAGCCTACCGCCATGGCTAGACCAGTTTCTTTTGCAGCTCTTGCAAGCATGCCGTTTAATTTTGCAGTTTCACTGCCGCCGCCACCTGTCATGGCATTAATAAAAACAGGTGATTCGAATTGCAAATCACCTGTTTCCATATGAATGCTGACGTCCGATAGGCCAACCCCAGGCAACGCAGAATGAACGAAGCGAATATCCTCGAACATTGTCTCATCGCTTTGGCCAGTGGACAGCGCAAATTGAATATGATCCATCTTTCTTTCTGCTCTCGACATATTATTCAGATTTAAATCCTTTTAATTTGTCGCCGATGACATCGCTAATGGAAAATCCGCTTGACTCTTCAGGCATTTCATAATTAGAAAAATCTTGTTCCTGCTCTTTTTCCTGAAGTTCCTTGATGCTAAGGGATAGGCGTTTATCCTCTTTGTTAACATCCAGAACTTTCACTTGGACTTCCTGGCCTTCAGACAGCACTTCATGCGGCGTTCCGATGTGCTTATGGGCAATTTGAGAAATATGCACAAGGCCTTCTACCCCTGGCAACACTTCTACGAATGCTCCGTAACTCACCAGACGCTTCACTTTGCCGTCATGGACCGAACCTTTCGGGGCTTTTTCTTCAATTGAATCCCACGGTCCAGGAAGCGTATCTTTAATTGATAAAGAAATCCGTTCTGAATCACGGTCAACAGAAAGCACTTTTACTTGCACTTCTTGGCCTTCTGTAACGACGTCTGAAACTTTTTCGACATGCTCGTGCGACAATTGAGAGATATGGACAAGGCCATCTACTCCTCCAATGTCCACAAAAGCGCCGAATGAAGCGATGCGCTGGACTTTGCCAGTCAACACATCCCCAGCATGGATGGTTTCCATCACTTCAACTTTTTGGGATTCTTTTTCAGACTCTACTACTGCGCGGTGGGAAAGGATCAAACGGTTATTTTCCTTTTCCATCTCAACAATTTTAAAAGTCATGACTTTCCCTTTATAGTCCTCGAAGGACTCGACGAAATAATCTTCAACCAGTGAAGCTGGCACAAATCCGCGGACGCCAAGATCTACGACCAATCCGCCTTTTACGACATCCTTCACTTCCGACTCGATGATTTCGCCGGATTCGAACTTTTTCTCCAAGTCGTCCCATGCCTGTTCGGCATCGACTTTGCGCTTGGACAATACGAAGTTCTCATCTTCGACTTTTGTGATGAGCAATTCCAGTTCATCACCTACTTGTACTGAATCTGATGCTTTTTCAATGTGGAGGCTCGACAATTCGCTAATCGGTATAACCCCATCAAAAGGTGCTCCTTCGATTGTCACGGTTACTGCTTTTTCTTCGATTTTAGCAACTATACCTTTTACATGACTTCCGACTTGGAAATCACTGTTTTCCATCATATTCATTTCCTCAGACATAAGTAGCCCTCCTTCACAAACTATCCACTTCCTATTTTATTCGAATTCTCTAATAAAAACAAAAATAATCACTTATTTTTACTGTATTCATTTAGAATATCTTGGATGCTTGCCATTATCACTTCGGTCACTTCATCAGCTGAAGCTTTTCTTTCTCGATACGGGGCCATTTGAATCGGTTCACCGTAGACCACTTTCACTTTTCTAAACGTTTTATAAGGTCCGATAATCGCACACGGCATCACGTCTGCATCGCCTCTCAGAGCAAAGAAACCTGCCCCGCTCAAGCCTTTTTTCAAAACCCCGTCAGTTGACCGGGTGCCTTCCGGAAAAAGGCCGACCACTTCTCCGCTTTTCAGCACTTTTAATGCTGTCCGCATCGCTTCCCGGTCGCTCATTCCGCGCTTCACAGGAAAAGCATTTACTTTCGGCAAAATGCCGCCAAGCACCGGCAGCTTAAATAATTCTTCCTTAGCCATGAAATGGACAGTTCGTGGAGCTGTCATGCCGACGACCGGCGGATCCAGTGCATGAATATGATTCGAGCAAAGCAGGATTCCACCTTCTTTAGGGAATTTTTCAGCACCGATCACTTCAAATCGGTACAAAGGAGTTAATGCTGTTTTAACCAATGCTTTACCAAATGCATATAAGTTCACTTTAACTCAACCTTTCTTCTGCCAATTTCAATATTTCTGAAGCCGCTTCTTGTATCGTTAAAGTGGTGGTATCCAAGAAAATAGCATCTTCCGCTTTTTTCAAAGGCGCCACTTCGCGTTCGCTGTCCATTTTATCGCGTTTGGCAATTTCAGCCTGAAGCTCATGAAGCGGCGTTTCGATTCCGCGCGTTTTGTTTTCCTTGAATCTTCTCGCTGCACGTTCTTCTACACTTGCTGACATGAAGATTTTCAGCGGAGCATTCGGCAGCACATGTGTGCCGATATCACGGCCGTCCATTACGACACCGCGCCCTTCAGCCAATTGCTGCTGCAACTCAACCATGCGCTCACGTACAAGCCCGTGTGCAGACATCTGCGATACGGCTTGTGTCACAACTTGCGTCCGGATTTCTTCCGTCACATTTTTTCGATCTAAAAATACTAGCTGTCCGTTCGTTGAAGGCTGAAGATCAATTGCCGTTTCCAACAGCAAAGCGCCCGCTTCTTCATTGCTCGAAAGATCAATGCCTTGATTGATCGCTTTCAGCGTAATCGCACGGTACATCGCTCCCGTATCAATATATATATACCCTAATTTCTCTGCCACAATTTTAGCAATCGTACTTTTTCCTGCCGCCGCAGGTCCGTCGATCGCAATTTGTATCGGTTTAGCCAAAACAGTCACCTCATCATATGTATTCGATTTATTTTAACATAGAAAAGCGAAGGCGCCTATCCAGCACCGACTAGCGCTGGAGGACTTTCAGTTAATGGCGCTTTTTGCCATTAACTGAAAGTCCGAAGCGTCTCGAGGGGCTAGGCAGTCTGAGTCTAGACAAGAAAAGCGCAAGTGCCCGTGTAGATTCGACGAGCATAAGACAATTGCTCGAAGCGGCGTCTCTTCAGCCACATAGAGGGATTGGCTTATGACCTAGAGAATCTGGGCGCTGGAGCTAGACAAGAAAAGCGCAAGTGCCCGTGTAGATTCGACGAGCATAAGACAATTGCTCGAAGCGGCGTCTCTTCAGCCGCATAGAGGGATTGGCTTATGACCTAGAGAATCTGGGCGCTGGAGCTAGACAAGAAAAGCGAAGGCGCCTGAGTCCAGAAAGTTAAAAAGTGCAAGCGCCCATTATAGCTAGATAGACTTCCAAGGAAAATAAAAAAATCGCCGCATCCGAATTTAAGGATGCAGCGAAGTATTGTCGTGATAATGCGTTAAAGACAGTTGATGCGCTTGCTTGACTTTCCGGAGGCCAAACCACCAAAGGAACAACATGAACGGAATAACTCCATACGACCAACTCGTATTTGAATACAAGATTGAATTATAAAGAATGTGGAGCACCAATGAAGCCAATAAACTCCAGAAAAGCCATTTGCGGCCATCATTTAAATTTGTAAATTTTGCTCTTCCTAAATAATAGCCCATCACTACTCCGAATAGCGCATGGCTTGAAACCGGAAGGAAAGCCCGTATAAAAGCTGTCTGTAATCCGAATTCCAACAGGTAAAGCACATTTTCAACCGTCGCGAACCCAAGAGAGACACTTGCTCCGTAAAGAATTCCGTCATACGGGTCTTCAAAATCAATATGCCGGTAAACTGCTATAATCAATACCAGCCATTTAAAAAACTCTTCTACAGCACTTGCGAAAAGAACATTTTGAGCAAACAAATGGGTAAAAACGCCTTCAGTCTGGAAAACATATTGGATAAACATGATTGGAAAAGTTAGGACTGCGCCGTAAATAAAGCAATTCAGCAAAAGCCGTGATGGCTCACTCGAAAATTGATCGCGGAGATAAAAATAACTAAACAAAGCTAAACTGGGAGCAATTGCAACTGTCAGTAAAATAATCATACGCCTGCTCCTTTGCTTAAAGTCTCTTTAGTATAACACGATTCACTGGAAAATTTTAGCCGAATCTGTCCTAGTTGAAATTCAATAAGTAAAGCTATTGATATCTATTTCTTTCTTCTCAGACAGCATTACCGCTAATTTAATCCTTGCTTTTTTACTGTCATAATCACTTCCCAAAAGAACGCCTTTTAACAACAAGTCATGTGCACTTCCTGGATAGCCGTAACTTGGATAAGCATTTCCTTCTTCGGCACTCGTTGTTAAAACTACTATTACGCCTTTTTTCACAGCACGTTCTATTGCATCGACCATATGCGGCGATACTTGGCCTCTTCCTGCCGCTTCCAGAATAATCCCCTTAGAACCGCTTTCAACCAATAAATCAACCAGACGGCCGTCTTGGCCTGAATAGCATTTTACAATATCCACTTTCGGGAGAACCCCGTTTAAGGAATGGACTTCCCGTGAAATCGGCTTTTGATAAACACTCACAACATCATTATCAATTATCCCTAAATAGCCGTGTCCGAAAGAGTCAAATCCTTGAAGGTTGCTCGAATGGACTTTTTTAACGTATTTCGCTGAATAGATCCGTTCATTAAAGACGACTACCGTTCCGACACCGCGCAAAGTTTCATCGACTGACACGTAAATGGAATTCCGCAGATTCGAATAGACATCTGTTCCGACATCATCCGGTGAACGCTGCGAACCCGTCACAACTACCGAACGTTCATCGTCCACCGTCAAATCCAAAAAGTAAGAAGTCTCCTCTAATGTATCCGTACCGTGCGTCACTACTACTCCATCCACATTCTCATCTTGCAATTCTTTATCGATCGCTTGTTTAATTATTTCCATTTCCTCAAAGCCGATATGCATGCTCGGCAATTGGAAAACATCGATTACATTTACTTCGATTTCTTCCGGCAACTGGCATAATGCCGCTAATTCCCTACCGGATATAGCACCGGACTTCAACAACCCTTTCGAAATTTCCTTACTCGCGATTGTTCCCCCTGTAGTGATCAAAGAAACTTTTTTATTCATCGTATATACACCCTTTCCCCCCTATATTTTACACTATTCCAGATGGCAAAAAAGGCTTTCTTCATGAAATAAATAGAAAAAGGTTCTGGAAAATTCCAGAACCTTAAAGCTCACCCTAAAGTTTAAGTAACATATACAGTTTTAAATGAGTTTTTCTTTACTCGCTATGGACTGGGCAATCTGATCGCCATGAAATCGCCCGTTTTCAATGAAGATTTCATTGGCATTATTGCCAGCTGCAATGACCCCCGCTATGTAGAGATCTGCCACTCCGGTTTCCAATGTTTCTTCGTTGATTTCCGGGCGGCCTGTTGCTCCATCGATCGTAATGCCAAGTTTCGTCAAAAACTCATGATCCGGATGATAGCCGATCATCGCAAAAACAAAGTCGTTTGGAATCACTTCTTTTTGGTCGTTTACCGTAAGCTCAACTTCGGTTTCTGAGATTCGGTCCACAATCGAATCGAATAACATTGTAATTTCGCCTTTGCGTACTAAACTATCGAATTCGGGCAAAATCCAAGGCTTGATGCTTTTCGAGTAACTTGTCCCGTGATAAGACACGGTAACATGGCTGCCCGCTTTATGCAGTTCAAGCGCTGCATCAACCGCAGAGTTTTTGCCGCCGATTACCAGCACGTTTTGGTCAAAATACGGATGGCCTTCTTTGAAATAATGCATAACTTTTGGCAACTTTGCCCCTTCTACGTCCAGTTGGTTTGGCTGATCATAGTAGCCTGTAGCAGCAATTACATATTTCGCTTCGTATACGCCTTTCGTTGTTTCCACTTTAAAGAGACCATCTTTAGTAACGCCCAACACTTTTTCAAACGGCCGGACATCGATTCCGCTCCGTCTCACAACTTCTCGGTAATAGACTAAAGCCTGGTTGCGCTTCGCTTTTCGGTCTTCTGTAATAAACGGAATATCGCCGATTGAAAGTTTTTCACTGGAACTAAAAAAAGTCTGATGGGTCGGGTAATGATAAATGGCATTTACAATATTGCCCTTTTCAATTACGACTGGCTGCAATCCGATTTTTTGTATCGCAATAGCTGCAGCGAGACCACAAGGACCCCCACCAATAATTACAACGTCTTTTGTTTCCACATCTAACATCTCCCGGATTTAAATCGATTTGGTGCTTTCTTTTGGTTTAATAGTAAATAAATGATATTCAGCTTCCGCCCCTAAACGCAGCGGCAGATGGGTCGTACCATAGCCATTGCTGACAAGCCGGTAAACCCCGTCTTCTTCTGTAAGGCTGCCTTTTTTATAGAGTCCCCACTTCCCGAGCCGGATCTGGCCGCCATGTGTATGGCCAGCCAGCATGAAGTCTACTGGATAATCCGCCTTCACCCGCGGAAAAATGAAAGGCGTGTGCGAAACAAAAATGACCGTGTCATCAGGATCCACATTCTCAAAGCTTGAATCCAATGGGTTTTCCCTGAAAGCGAAATAATCCAAGCCCACTAATTTAAGTCGGCTATTTCCAAAAAGCGGGACCGCTTCATTTTCCAGCAACCGCACATGATAACGCTCGAATAAGCTTCTCAACTCCGTTTCATCGACTTCCCGGTCATTATTGCCCCATATGAAATATACCGGTGCAAGAGAGCTTAAAACCTTTAAATTATGTTCCACTTTTTTTAACGGTACTCCTTTTTCAGCAATATCGCCACCGATGACAATAAGATCGACAGGAAAATCAATCATCTTTTCAGAAAGGACCCGATGATGAATATCTGAAATAAAAACCATTTCAAACGGTTTGAACGGCTGTTTTGCTTTCAGGTAAAGAGTTTGTCGCTTTAAGGTATGGACATGGGCGTTCCTGAACATAAAAAGAAGCAGCCCCATAGCCGCCAACCCGAATTTCAAAATCAGTTTCACTTAAAGAATCCTTTCTAATCAATAAAGAGGCACAAGCAAAGCTCTGCTTCCGCCTCTTTAACTATTATTTTATAAGATCAATCTTCTGAAACATCGAGTACCCGGAATCCGGATTTCTCCAACTCTTTTCTAAATTTATCGACATTGTCTTTTTTGCGTACTTTTAAAACGATCCGGCGGACCAATTTGTCCGTTTCATCAAATGTCACTAATGAAATAACCGACTCTTTGTGTTTTTCAATGATTTCGCCGAGACGGCCAATTCGGCCTTCTGACTCAACAGACGTGAAAGTGATGCGGACGCCTTCTTTGTTCATGCCGAATGCACTTTGCAATTGGTTCATAATATCAAAACGTGTAACGATTCCTAGAAATTCTGATTTTTCGACTACCGCAATAATCGGAAAATCATTCAATTCAAGGATCGCTTTTTCGTAGACATCATCTATTCCTAAATACACGTCCTGATTAACGACAACGTCGCTGACTTTAGCTGTTTTAATAAATTCTTCCTTCGTCTTCCCTGAGTGGAAAAATGCACGGTAAGCATGGTACCACGTAAAGATTCCCTTATATTCTACTCCATCTATGACCGGAAGTGCATCTATTGTATGCTTTTCGAGCAAATCCATTCCTTTTTCAATGGAATCATCCATTGTCACTGTTATGCATTTCTCTCTCTTGACCATCACGCTTTTCACAAACATGCAGTTCACCTCTACTTTAGATTCTTGTCTCTCTTTAATTATATTTCGACGTGTACCGCTGGAATTCCTTTTTACGGCAAGACTAAAGTCTGGCCAACACTGATTTCGTTCGAAGGCAATCCATTTGCTTGTTTGATTTTTTCTACTCCCACGCTGGCTCCGGCTGCTCCGTAAGTATTTACAGCTATGCGGTATAAAGTTTCACCTGCTTGAACTGTATGGGACTTTGAAGATGCTGGCGGTGTTGGCTTTTGAGCTGCTTCTTTTTCAGCCTGCGCTCTTGCTGCCGCTTCTTTTTCAGCCTGGGCTTTCGCAGCTGCTTCTTTTTCAGCCTGGGCTTTCGCTGCCGCTTCTTTTTCAGCCTGGGCTTTCGCTGCCGCTTCTTTTTCCGCTTGGGCTTTCGCTGCCGCTTCTTTTTCAGCCTGCGCTTTCGCCGCCGCTTCTTTTTCAGCCTGCGCTTTCGCCGCCGCTTCTTTTTCAGCCTGCGCTTTCGCCGCTGCTTCTTTTTCAGCCTGCTCATCTGCAGCTGAAGTTTCATCCTGTTCTTCATCTTCACCAGGAATCGCAGCAGTATCCGGCGAAGCCGATCCTGATTCAACACTTACTTCGTTCGCAGTTTCATCCATCGGCAATGTATCATCGGGTTCAAATAAGAAGGCCACATAAAACAGGATGGTAACAGGGATTAAAATGAAGATGAAAAATAAAGCCGGCAATAACATATTCTTGGTCTTCTTCGGTTTTTCTTTGACTGCATTTCGCTGCGCTCGTCTTGAAGGAGCGGAGCCTCGTTCTACGGCAATTTCCTGTCGGTCTTTTTCAACTGATTCACGATAATTCTGTTTTCCCATAGTAGACTACCCCTATCTTAACTAATATCTTTATTATGCCGAAAAATATCCAGTTTGTAAATGAGGCTTCCATAGTTTGTCATAAAGGCAATAGTGCATTTAGCCGATTTTGCCAACTTAACGGATCCCTCTTTTTAACCGTTTCATTGCGCAGCTCAAAAGCTTCATAATCGATGCGGTCATTCACGCAGCAGCTTTCCGGTTTTTGAGTCATTTCCTGATCAAAGCTCTCTATTAGATATTGACGAATACAGGATGTAATGGTTACGAGCTTTTTTATTTTTCCGGCTTGTTTCACTTTTTCTTGTTGAAGCATTTCTATTCGCTTGTATGTCTCTTCGACCGACAATTGCTTTAACCAATAGTCAATGACCCGGTAAGCCGTTTCACGTACAATCCCATCGCTTACTAACCGTTTTGGATCGTTCGATTGATGGACCTCATATATTTCGTTTCTGGTCGGAAGATCTTCTAGCACGATGCTTTCCATAAGCCCTTCGTCGCCAGGCGCCAGCAATAAAGTCGCAAGCGCTTGTTTGCCGTCGCGTCCTGCCCTTCCGACTTCCTGGACATAGCCTTCGATTGAAGTCGGCAACTGAAAATGGATTACGTGTCGAATATCCGGAATGTGGACACCCATTCCAAATGCATTTGTCGAACAAACCCACTCCAATTCTTTATTTTGGAATTGCTGCTGGACGAATATCCGGTCCTGGTGCTCCATGCCTCCATGATAGTAGGCTGCCGAAATCCCGGATTCATTTAAGAGAGCTGCGAGTTCCTGCGATTTCTTGCGTGTGCCCGCGTAAATGATTCCGGGCCCTTCAAATTTCCGTACAAAATCCTGAAGCCATTGGAGCTTTTCTCCCGTATTTTCAAAACGCTTGATGTCATAGGCGATATTTTTCCGGTCCATCGGATGGGTATAGACAAACGGTTCGTCAATTTTCAAATAAGTTTTTATTTCATTGGTGACTTTGGCAGTGGCTGTTGCGGTTAATGCCAACACCTGGGGATTGCCCAGCACAGGCAAAATTTCAGAGATCCGCAGATAGTCAGGACGGAAATCAAAGCCCCATTGCGAGATGCAATGCGCCTCATCCGCCACTAGCAAGGAAATGTTAAGCTGCTCCAATTGTCTTTTGACAAAAGGCTGAACAAGCATCTCAGGCGAAATAAAAATAAAGCGGTATTGGTTCAGCGATTGCCAGATTTTTTCTTTGTCTTCCCGTTTCAAAAATGAATTGAGGGCCACCACTGATTTTTCGCCCATTTTTTTCAACTGGGCGACTTGGTCTTGCATTAGCGACAAGAGCGGCGACACAATAAGAACACTGCCGGGCAGCAGATAGGCGGGCAATTGATAGCACATCGATTTACCCATCCCAGTAGGCAGTAAAGCGATCACATCGTTTCCTGCCACCACTTGTTCGATGATTTCTTTTTGGCCAGGCCGAAAAGATGTGAATCCGTATGTCTGATGGAGCAATTCCTCCAGTTTCATTTCACTTCCTCCTTTATAGCTAAAGCTAGACGAATTTGAAAATAACTGGCTGCAGGAACCTTGTCTTTTATATTCCGCAATCTCTTTGTCTGTTCGGCTTTGCTGATTTCTGTAATTTCCCCGTACAATTCTGGGCTCAGGAACGCCGAATAATCAAATAGCGGATCGTTCATAGCGAGTTCAACAAAATGATCTTCAATGGTACTGGTTTTCAACTGCCGGATTGAAGCTATTTCAGCCAGTGAGTGCCCTTCTTTGAACAGTTTCTCCGTTCTTCTCGTGGATTCTGTCAATGCTGATAATTCGACAATATTTTCTTTCATCCTACTTAATAAGGGATGCCGCTTTTCTTCTATCATTTCCAGCCAAGCATGCAAGGTTTCAATCACCGCTAATCGGGCATCTAAGACATGTATCCCTTGGATATCCGCTATTTGCTCCCAAGTAAGCCCACTCCATCCGAAACCGCTTAAACGCTGCATCAGCGCGTTTTTATGGCCATCGCTTACTTCAAGGGCTTGAAGGCTATCTAGAATTTCTGCCTTTAACTTAGCAACGGATCCCAAGTCACGGAAATGGATAGCCTTTAAATACCTTTTCACCCATCCTTGGATGTCGTCAGAATTGTCAATCGGATCGAATTTATTGATCGATTGGCTCGTATGGGAAAGAGTCTGGATCACCAAAGACAGGCGATTGAAGAAAATCATCTCATTTCCTCTGTACTTCCAGCCATTTAAGCTTGTAGCAGGCAGCGGAAGGGTCAATGCCTGTTCAGTCAAATCAATGACATCTTCATTGAAGCGTATGTATTTTTTGCTGATCAAACCTTTTACTACTTGATCGTAGACCTTTTTCTCCAACTTTGGCATCAAGCCAAAATAAGGATGCAATTTATAATAACCGACATCTTGAATTGTTTGACCTGACTTTTTCCCTTTAATAATATGGTAAGGAGCTGATAACGTCCGCTCCAGATTTATGGTTTTCATGATGGCAATTACAAGTTCATCAAATAACAAGAGCGGTCCCCCTAGCGTTTTTGGTTGAAAATCTTCACAAACACCTTTAGAATGAATACGATAGTATAACTGAACTTGTTCGGAGATAAAGGAGAGGAAAATAATTATGGCTAAGTATACCATTGTCGATAAGGATACATGTATCGCTTGCGGCGCTTGCGGAGCTGCTGCACCTGACATTTATGACTACGACGACGAAGGAATTGCGTTTGTTATTCTAGATGATAACATGGGGACTGAGCAAGTTCCAGACGAATTGGAAGAAGACATGGAAGATGCATTTGAAGGCTGCCCAACTGACTCCATTAAAGTTGCGGATGCCCCGTTTGAAGGCAATCCATTAAAATACGAAGACTGATTATAAATACGCGCATGTAAGGCTTTTGCCTTGCATGCGTTTTTTTTTGCAGTAAAAAAAGCAGGGAAGCCACTGACCTCGCAAGCTTCGGTCAATGGTTTCCTGCTTTTCTATGATTTATGATTGGTAATAAAGCCGCTGTTTCTCAATCCAGGAGTACATGCTATTAAAAATCAATAAGACAACAGCAGCAAGTGCAATTCCTTTAATCAGATTGAAAGGCAGGATACCGAGCACGATTGTGCCGAATAGGGCATTGCCTGTTTCAGCCGGCATATTTAAGAAGTAAGTGTACATCGGCAAGAAAACCAAATAATTCAAGAGGCTCATACCGATAGCCATGGATAATGTTCCAGCAGTTAAACCGAGGATCATGCCTTTTTTAGAAGCAATTCTGCGGTAAATCACATAAACAGGTGTAATGAACAGAATGCTTGTCGCAAAGTTTGCCAAATGGCCAACCGGCACTCCTGTCGGGCTTCCTGCAAATAACCAGTCCAGTACGTTTTTGAAAAACGCCACTAGGATTCCGGCAACCGGACCCATTGTGATTGCGGCAATCAAAGCCGGCACATCACTGAAATCAACTTTCAAAAATGCGGGTAATGCTGGTAATGGAAAGTTAAAGAGCATCAAAATAAATGAAATACTGCTCAACATTCCGATTACAATCATGGATTGTAATTTTTTGTTCTTCATATTCCTCTCTCCTTGTCGTGATTCACCAGAAGAAAGGCTTGGACTATGCTGCCACATATAAAATCCCTTAAGCAAACTTCACTTAAGGGAGAAAAGGCACACTTAAAATAGCGTTCCGTTTATATGTAAACGATACACGTCCGCACCTTCACCTTCTCCCATCCAGACTATACTGTCGGCTTTGGAATCTCACCAAATCCTGCGTTTTACGGCTCGCGGGCTTAAGGACTGCTGTCCAATTACCGCCGGTAGGGAATTGCACCCTGCCCCGAAGATGAATCGATATTTTGTTATGTCCTAATATTAGTAGAAAAAAGGCATAATGTAAACAGAAATGCTTCACATTATGCCTTTTTATTTATTTTTTCTTTTAATTCAAGGTCCATTGAAGGTGGTTAGGCGCTTCCGGTACGGGAAGCGGCTCCTGCAAATTAAACTCCTGCCACTCGCTTTGCTCTACTCCCACTAATTCAACTGGTTTTCCGAACGATTTCACAGTCAATGACAAATTCTCAATCATTTTCCGAACGGCCTGTTCATCGAAGCTATTCAAATCCAGCAACTCAGAAAAATTGACCGTTATCGATTCTTCATTTTCTAAAGCTTCATATTCCACATCTCGCAAAATGGGGTTTTCGAGAAAATCATTCGGTGAATTTCCAAGTGCAGCTAGCGCTTCAGAAGCTGACTCATAGACCACTCCATAATCGGGTACAGAATAGACCTTGCCGTCAGCAGCCGTATAAGAATAATAGGCATGCTTTTTCAGAGCCGTCTGAATCGGCTCCATGGCTCCTACCTGACTGAACTCAGCAGGGTTCCCTTGCTCATCAGTCACCCGAATTTCATCCATGTCTTTAAAAGTTTCCTTGAGGGTTCGTGTGTAGACTTCGATGCTTGCCGAGGCCATATCGTATTGGTGATCGGCCGGCAGCACGTGCTCTGCCACTCTTCCATTTGCAGAAAGTTCGCCAAGCAAAGGATGGTACTCATCAAATCCTAAAGCCTGCTCATCCAATTGGTTCGCATAGCTGTTATACAAGTCAATGGATGAAGGGTTTTCCTGCGAAAAATCCTGGGCAATCTGTTCGTCCGGAATTAGGAAAGACACTGGGATAACAAATGCATTTTCGGTCAAGCCGATCGTAAACAGCGTGTTGCCGTTCAAATCATCTTCATATATTGCCTGTGTTCCGGCAGCTTCTCCGCTTTCTTCTACACCGAAACTTTCGATTGAACTGGCACCTTCTGAACTTTCCGCTTCCGGTATAGCCTGTTCGTTTACATTGTTTACATCCGATGTGACCGCTTCATCTTTTGAACTTTCCGAACCGCTGGAATCAGATGCGCTATTCATGCCATTTTGGCTGATAATGGAGGCGATTAAAACGCCAACCGTGATAAATGCCAAAGCCGCGACCAAAAATGGCAGCCACCGCTTTGGTTTTTTCTTCACAGGTGCGACCTGGTTTAAGCGCATATAAACTTCTTCTTTAGACCGTTCGTCTTTAATCTGCGGGAACTCCCTCAGCATACTTTCAATCTGGTCATCGTCCCATTGCTTATTCGGCATGCGCTTCTCCCCCTTCCATAGAGGATAATTTTTCACGGAGCGACTTAATTGCACGGTGTTGCGTCGTCTTTACTTTGCCTTCGGTCCAGCCGAGGACTTCCGCCGTTTCAGCGATCGATAGATCTTGGAAAAAGCGCATAATGATAACCATTTTCTGATCGCCTGTACACAAATCCAAAGTTTTATACAGTAAAATCTTATCTTCATTCAATAACGAAACTTCTTCCGGTATTTTCTCCGGGGAAACCAATTGCTGGGTTTCCCAATCGAAATGTTCCATCGAATGCTTCTGGCGCACCGCAACTTTTCGGAAATGATCAATCGCTACATTTTTCGCAATCGAAAAAAGCCACGTTTTTTCAGAGCTTTTCCCTTCAAACCGGTCATATGCTTTAAAGACGCGTATATAGACTTCATGCATCAAATCTTCCGACAGATGGCGGTTTTTCACTAAGTATATTAGAAATTGAAAGACATCCTGATGGTACTCATCGTAAAGCCGATGGAAAACGGAGTCATTCATATGCTCCCCCCGTTCTTAGATTAGTCGTTTTTCAGTCCAGCAAAGTTACATTTTTTTCAAAGGCAATAAGAAAATGAAAGAAGTACCTTCACCCACTTTGCTCTCTGCATAAATCTTGCCTCCATGGGAGTCAATGATATTGCTGGCAATCGCTAAACCTAAGCCGGTTCCGCCTTTGCCTAATGTACGAGCCTTATCGGCTTTGTAGAACCGTTCAAAGACATATTGCAGATCTTCTTCCGGGATTCCGACGCCGGTATCATTCACCGAGATTTTGGCATAGCCCTGTTCTTGTTCGACTTTTACGACGACATCTCCGCCTTCAGGAGTGTGGCGCATCGCATTATCGATCAGATTCGTCATGACTTGTTCAATGCGGTCTTCATCAAGTTCAGCTGCCGCCCAATCGTCCATGTCCGTTTCAAAAGATAAATGGATGCCGTTTTCTTTTGCTACTTGCGAAAACTTCATCGTCATTCGTTCCACAATTCCGTTCAATTGAACCAACTCTTTATACAATCGCATATGGCCGGATTCCATCCGGGCCAAATTCAAGAGATCGGTAACCAGACGACCCATCCGCTGAGATTCTTCGTAAATGATTTTCGTCATTTCGCGGCGATCTTCCTCGGAGGCTCCGACATCGTCGAGGATCGCTTCGCTATAGCCTTGCAGCATGGCAATCGGCGTACGCAATTCGTGCGAAACGTTGGCGATAAAATCTTCTCTCAGTTTTTCCAAGCGATGCTGTTCCGTCATATTGTGCAAGACGGCTACCGCTCCGCGAATAGATTCCCCGCTATATAACGGACTGAAAGAAACGCCATAATATGCGCCTTTAATTTCCAGTTCCTCTTCAATTTCTTCTTCGAAATCGAGCACATGCTCAAGCATATGAAGCAATTCAGCTGGAAGCGGCTGTCCTTTTTCAGGGCCGTTTTTAAAGAGCCAATGCTGCAATAATTTTTCAGCCGGCGGATTGCTCAGCAAAATTGTGCGGTCTTGGTTAAAGGTGATGACGGCATCCGCCATTGACGTTAATATACTTGATAATTGTTCTTTCTCTTGTCCGATCACTTCAAGATGATGCTTTAATTGTTGCCCCATCTGGTTAAAGGCCGTCGCCAACTGGCCGATCTCATCTCGTGAAGTGGCTTGGACTTTTGTATCAAAATTCCCTTTCGCAAGTTCAAATGCACCTTCGCGCATTTTGCGGAGGGGAGATGTGATTCTGGATGATAAAAAGAATGCAAAAAAAGTTGTTAGAATAAATGCGATAAAAGCCGAAAGAAAAACAATATTGGTTGTGCGGCTAGCTGTACGGTCCATCACTTCTAACGACTGATAGATAAAGACAGTGCCATGGACTTCATCGCCCGTTTGAAGCGGACTAGCTAATACGATATAGGATTCCATCCGTTTTTCTTCAGTCAGTGATGGCAAAAGCATTTCTTTCATCACGGTTTCATCCGTTTCAAAAACTTTTTGGAAGGCTGGTTCGTTAAGGATTTTCTCCCTTGTTTCATCACCATTTTTGCCATCATGGATAAAATAAGAGCTTTCATAAGGCACTTCGGCAATTACCGCATTCGTTTCAGGACCTAAAATATCTTCTATAATCGTAAGCGAGATGTTCAGATTTCCATGGTCGTTAAAAATCCTGGCAATGGTGGCCGCTTCTTTGTTCAAGGTTTCTTCCACCGCTTCGCTGTGGTAATTCCCCAAAAACTCGAGCAACAGAACCGTTACAATAAACAGGACAAATGAAACGAGAAGCAGTATGGTGATCCACAGCTTCCCGACGACACTATTCCATATTCTATTCATTATTTACCTCGAATTTATAACCGACGCCCCAAACCGTTACAATCATTTTCGCTGCGGATTCAGAGACCCGGTTCAATTTTTCTCTTAACCGTTTAACATGGGTATCCACCGTGCGCAGATCACCAAAGAAATCATAATGCCAAACTTCTTTCAGCAAATGTTCGCGGTCAAATACTTTGTCCGGTGATTTTGCCAGGAAATAAAGCAATTCATATTCTTTCGGCGTCAGATTCACTTCCACATTATCCGCCGTGACACGGTGCGCATCATGGTCAATCGTTAAATGAGGGAAGACAACCAGATCTTTCGAGACAGATGAATTCGCCACCGGAGAATAAGCAGAAGATCGGCGCAGAATCGCTTTCACCCGCAGTACAACTTCACGAGGGCTGAAAGGTTTGACTATGTAATCATCTGCGCCCGATTCAAAACCTTCCACACGATTAGCCTCTTCCCCTTTTGCCGTCAGCATGATAATCGGGGTCATTTTTTTCTCGCGCAATTCCGTACTCACTTCAATGCCGTCTTTTTCCGGCATCATCAAATCAAGCAAGATGCAATGGTAATCTTTTTCGAAAGCCATTTCCAGCGCTTGCACGCCGTTTTCAGCTTCTTCTACAATATAGCCTTCACGCTCTAAATACATTTTCAACAATCTTCGGATTCTTTCTTCGTCATCTACCACCAAAATCGTAATTTCTTCTGACATCGTAATCCCTCCAACTTTTGTCTCTTAGTTTTCATTGTACCGTCAACATTTGTAAAAATAAATAAAAAGCCTTTTCCAAGGCGGAAAAGGCTTTTTATTGTAAGGTTGCTGAGTATTCCAAGCGTTTCCGCTTTTCTTTGTCCAGACTCCAACAGCCACGTTCTCGGGTCATAAGCCATTCTGGCTGTGCGGCAAAGTACGCCGCTTCGCCAGCTCGACTTATGCCTGTCGAACCTAATCGGCTGTTTCCGCTTTTCTTTGTCCAGACTCTAACAGCCAGGTTCTCGGGGCATAAGCCATTCTGGCTGTGCGGCAAAGTACGCCGCTTCGCCAGCTCGACTTATGCCTGTCGAACCTAATCGGCTGTTTCCGCTTTTCTTTGTTATGCGTAAGAATGCAAACCAGCAATGATTAAGTTTACTGCGACTAAGTTGAACATGATGATGGCAAAACCGACCACACCAAGCCATGCTGATTTTTCTCCGTGCCAGCCTTTTCCTAGGCGGAGATGGAGATACGCTGCATAGAATAACCAAGTAACGAGTGCCCATACTTCTTTCGGGTCCCAACCCCAGAAGCGGGACCAAGCGATTTGCGCCCAAATCATAGCAAAGATCAATGCACCTAACGAGAAGAGCGGGAAACCGATAATTACGGCACGGTATCCGATTTCATCCATTAATTGCAAGTTGACATTTTTAACAAATGGCTTGAAGATTGCTGCAATTCTTTTCCGTGCAATTAATCGGATCAACCAGTAAATGATCGTTCCGACAATAAAGGACCAAGTAACAGTCGTCAATTTGCCGGCATTTACTACTGCAGGAGTTTCAATCAACGGCGTCATTTTGTCTGCAGACAGTTGCTCGTATTCATGCATTCCGAAAATGGCCGGCATGTGATACGTAATTTCAGCAGCTGACCCTTCTTTATCCACATAAGTGAAATCTGATTCATAGCCTGTTAATGAAAAATACGAACTTGCTACAACAAATCCGATAACAAGGACCAATGAATACATAATGGCTTCCAGCCAAAATCGCTGCTTGGATTTTTTATTGAGATCAACCACTTTCAACAAGTAAATCAATCCGGCAGCAGCGCTGATCGCCAGCACCCCTTCGGCAAGAACTACGGTGCTGACATGGATTGCCAACCAGTTAGACTGAAGCGCCGGGATCAACGGGCTGACTTCACTCGGGAACATGCTTGCGAATGCGATGATCAATAATGCGACAGGCAATACGACCATCCCGACAACCGGTGTTTTATATAATGCATAGATCACGATGAATCCCGCGACAAGCGTCATACCGAATGCTGTCGTAAATTCGAACATATTGCTCAATGGCGCATGTCCCGTCGCGCCCCAACGGGTAAAGAAATAACCTAAGTTGGCGATAAAGCCGACGAGGGTAATGATGAAAGCGATCTTGCCCCATCGGCCTTCGGATTTAAATGAACCTTCTTTGTTTCCTTTTACTGCTCCCCCAAATACGATTGCCGCAATTAAATAAGCAAAAAATGCGACATATAAAAGGTTTGCGCTTAAATCAGTTAAACTCATGACTGTTCCTCACTTTCCAATTTCTCTGCTTTCTCGATTTCCTCCTGCTGGTCTACATACGCAGGAAGCGATGCATATTCCGTCACTTGGTCAAGATCTTTCTTCAAGCCGAACCAGTTTTTATTGGTATGGCCTGCTAGAATGATTTCGCCATCCGCTTTTTGCTGAATCCAGAAACGGCGGTGGTTAAAGTACATCCCTTGTGCAACCCCGATCATAAAGATCAGCCCACCTAAACCGAGAATCGGCAAAGTGCGGTCTTTACGGATGGTCAATCCGGAGACATCACGAGTTTCCGCTGCTTGGAAAGTAAGTTTATATTTGTTTTCCCCAAAAGGTTCTACTGTATTTTTAATCGTGATAAAACTGGTTTCCCCATCAGGGGTTTCGGGTGTTTTCATTTCTACTAAAAACCCTGGATTATTTGGCAATGGCGTGGCAGTTTGGGGTTCTCCATTTTCAAAGCCCGAAAAGTCCGGATAATAACCCAATAAATTCACAGTAGCGCCATTTTCAAATTCATATATTTTTTCAGGGTTGATCAAATCGATCGTCAATTCCCCTAGTGATTCTTCTGTCTCTTTGTTTGTTAACTCAAAGTTCATGGCTTTCAGCTCATCTAAACGGAAATCCATTTGATAAATTGCATATCCATCAAATTTTAACGGTTCGTTAACGCGGATAGAGGATTCTTTCACTTTTTCAAGATCTGTTGCACCGGGCAAGCTATCTTCAGGCTTCTGATAAAGAACGATGTCCGTTTGATAGTTTTTCGCTACCGAACCGACACGGTCGATTGCTTCATTAAAGACCGCTTCGTCATCTTCACCTGTATAAGTCTCCATTTCAAAGCCTTTGCTTTCCAAGGAATAACCCGGTGCTTCCGGAATGGCTCTTGTCTCTCCTTCACGCAGCCAAAGACTTTCATCCACATAAAAGCCCGGCATCATCCGCAGCATGACCCCGAAAAGGAAAATGATTAAACCGATATGGTTGACATAAGGGCCCCATCTAGAAAACCGGCCTTTTTCAGCCAGTAAACCATTTTTGTCTGTGGTGACCTTGTATTTAAGTTCTTTCAGCTTCGCTTCGGCTTTTTGCAAGCTGTCTTCAGCTCCAGGGCCGTCTGCGAAAATCCGCTGTTTGTTCATGAAACTGATATGCCGCAGCACACGCTGATTCTTTAATGAGCGGTAGAGCGGAACGAAACGGTCCAGGCTCGCTACAATCAATGAAATTGCCAGTAAACCGACTAAAAGGATGAACCAGAAAGAACTGTACATGTCATGGAATCCGAGAAAATGGTAAACACGTCCAACGCTTCCATAGACATCTGCATAGTAATCTTTAATATCCGCTGCTGTTGTAGCCGGAATATAAGCTTTTTGAGGCAAAATGGTTCCGATTGCCGCTGCAACAAGCAAGAGAACAATTAAACTGACTCCTACTTTAACACTGGAAAAGAAATTCCAGATTTTATCGATTATCGACTTATTGTAAGTTTGCGATCTTCTGGCAGTTCCTTCATATCTCATATCCACAAGCTTGCTGTTCTGTTCTTTTTCAGTCAACGAGCGTCCGCACGCTTCACACAATACTGTTCCGGGCGGATTTAGATGACCGCATTGACATTGCATTTTCTCCATCCGAAAAAAACTCCTTATTCAGGTTTGATTTCTTCCATAAAACCTTTGATATCCTCTTCCGTCATTTCACCCGTGACGATCCGTTCAATTTCACCTTCTGGATTGATTAGCACCGTTGTCGGCAACGGCCGGATATTATAAGCGGTCATGACACTTTTGGTTTTATCGATCACAATCGGAAATGATAAGCCGTATTGATCTGAAAAAGACTGCACCTCAAAATCGGACTGTGCTATATTCACAGCCAACACTTGAACGCCTTGGTCTTTAAATACATCAAACTGTCTATCCATCGCCGGCATTTCTTTGGCGCACGGTTTGCACCAAGTTCCCCAGAAATTCAAGAATACCCCTTGCCCTTTGTAATCGGACAATTTATGGTCATTGCCTTCTAGGTCCGCTAATGCGAAATCAGGAGCTTTATCCCCAACTTCCAGTACGGTCACGTCGTCTGCTGTCGCACTATTGTATATGGTATAGCCGATTGCAGCGATTAAAACAAGCAAAATAGCCGATCTCATGATGAGCCTATTTTGCTTCTTCTTGTTTTTCTTTTCGTTCAATTTTATTCCTCCTTCGAGGTTTAGAATGCAAATCCAATTATAGCAAAGTTTCATACTTGTAATGGATGGAGTTTTGAAGGGTTTGTGAACGTTAGTGGCGCTTACCAGTCTCTGCCATTACACGCAGCAGTTTTACTTCATGAGCAGACAACTCTCTTGATTCGCCTGCATTCAAACCTTTTAATGTCAAAAACGCGAATTGTTCACGGCTCAATTTTTGGACCGGGAAACCAATTGCATCGAACATTCTTCTCACTTGTCGGTTCCGTCCTTCATGGATGGTAATTTGAACAATCGCTTTGCCTGTCTTTTTATCCCCGGACAATAATTTAACTTTCGCTGGTGCTGTCATACCGTCTTCCAGTTTGATGCCGCGCTCTAATTTCTGTAAATCCTCTTTTGTCGGGATTCCTTTCAAGCGGGCTACGTATGTTTTATCGATTTCAAATTTAGGATGCGTAAGAATGTTGGCAAATTCGCCGTCATTTGTCATCAGCAATAGTCCAGAAGTATCGTAATCCAGACGCCCTACCGGATAAATCCGTTTATCGATATCATCAAAGAAATCCGTCACTACTTTGCGGTTCTTGTCATCGCTTACTGCTGAAATCACACCGCGTGGTTTGTATAGTAGATAATAAACTTTTTGCTCTTTTTCCAATTGAACGCCTTCTACTTCAATAGTGTCTGATTGGGAAACTTTAGTGCCCAATTCTTTTACCACTTTTCCATTAACCCGTACTTTGCCATCTAAAATCAATTGCTCCGACTTCCGTCTTGAAGCAACGCCTGCATGCGCAAGCATTTTCTGTAATCTCTCCATAAGTTCACCTCATTGATATATTTTGAAAAGCGGAAGCGCCTGGTCAGCTCCGACAGGCTTAAGGCAATACACGAAAGAAATCTTGATTTCCGGAGTGTATTGCCTTAAGATCCCGAGGAGCTAGGCGCTGCAACTAGACATTGAAAAGCGGAAGCGCCTGCTTTCGCACACTCTTGTTCCCGTAGTCTCACTCGGAATTATGTCACATTTCGAAGAAAAGAGAAAGTGCTCCGCATTGCGGCTAACAAGAAAATGAGGTCGATAGCCGCCTAAAAAATGCGATGTGAGCTTTTGAATGCCATTCCATCAAAAGAAAACCACAGTTGCCGCTTTTTTGAACGAACAAAAAATGGCGGCCGAATATCGGCCGCCTCAAACCCATTATGCTTTTACTTCTTCTTTAAAAGCGTCTTGGAATCTTGTCATAAACAGGTCTGTTTCTTCATCTTGGCTTTCATTTGCCTCTTCCGGCAATGCCGGCAATTCGCTGATGTCTTTCAAGCCGAAATAATTTAGAAATTCTTTGGTTGTGCCGTAAAGAATCGCTCTACCCGCGCCTTCAGCACGGCCCACTTCCTGAATCAACCCTTTTGCTGCCAATGTATGCAGCGGCTTTTCGCTTTTCACTCCCCGCAAATCTTCCACTTCCAACCGTGTCAACGGCTGTTTGTAAGCAACAATCGCCAATACTTCTAGTGACGCTTGCGAAAGCGCTTGGCTAGTCGGATTTTCGACCAGTTTCTGGATCGTTTCTGCCACTTCCGGTTTGGTTACGAGCTGATAAACTCCAGCTAATTCTTTCAGCATGATTCCTGAATCGTCCTTGTTATATTTATGTGTCAATTCCTCGACACTTTCTTGAATTTCATTTTCTTCAGCCTCTGTCAAAAATTGAAGCTGCTTCATGGTCAAGCCATCATCACCTGTCACAAACAACAATGCTTCTATTTTACTCGAAAGAGTCGTCATCATAATCCCACGTCTCCTTTTTTAATTCCACCATTAAATCGGTGAAATTCTTCTCTTGTTCTACTTTTACCACTTGCCGTTTCATCAATTCCAAAATAGAGAGAAACGATACTACCAATACCGTTTTATCATCGGAAGAAAAAAGATCGGCAAAGTTGGTCCGGCCATTCGCTTTCTTCAGCCGATTGACAATCGACCCCATTTGATCTTTAATAGATACTTCTTGGCGTGTGACCCGGGCCGAGAGCGGTGCTTTAAGCTGCTTGCGGCGAAGCATTTTTTGGAATGCACCAAGCATATCATAGGCGTTGACTTCCAAATCTACATTCTCATTGGAAAGGTTTGGTTGAAGTTCGTTTAAATCCATCGGCGCTTTTGTATAAATGGCCGACCGATTCGCTTCCAGCTCTTTTAACTTTATGGAAGCTTCTTTGAATCTGCGGTATTCGATCAACCTGGAAACCAGCTCATCCCGCGGGTCTTGCTCATCGAATTCGTAGTCAATCTCTTCTATGTCCCCTTCGTGGACCGGCAGCAGCATTTTACTTTTGATTGCCAGCAATGTAGCGGCCATTACTAAGTACTCGCTCGCCTCATTTAATTCAAGGACTTGGAGCGCGCGAATGTGTTCCATATACTGAGAAGTGATCTCAGAAACTGGAATATCGTAAATATCGATTTCCAAACGGTGTATTAAATGCAATAATAAATCAAGAGGACCTTCAAAAGCCTCTACTTTCACTTCATAAGACATGATTGACCACCTGACTGTTAATTTCAGTAATATTGAATAAATAGATTGCTTACGGCTAGCGCCTAATCCATATAAATGAAGTTGCATTTCGATTCAATCAACTTCATTATATTATAGTAGAAAGGGGATTAAAATGCACCCACTCCACCATACACTTTTTATTGAATTTATTATCCATTTCAATTATGAAGAAGATTATTTCGAATGCCATGAAGTAGGAGAAGAGTATTGGAAAACAGTAGCTCCGAAAGATAAAACGCACCCCTTGACCGGCTGGATCCAATTGGCAGTCGGGATGTACCATTGGAGAAGAAGCAATTATCCAGGGGCATTGCGCTCATTTATCCGCTCTAGGGTAAAACTTACAGGCGCTGGCGTCTGGACAGAGGGATTCGACGAACAACAATTGATTGATTGCCTGACACATGCGATAGATGCCGTCACAGAACGAAAACCTTTTGCTCCATTCAAGGTAGCCATCACATCAAAAGAGCTTGAAAATGCAGTGTCAGAGTACCGGCAACAGCATCCAAATGCTGCTCAAGACCCTTATTATCTCATGCATAAGCATCGCCTGCGCGACCGCTCCTCCATCATCAACCTTCGCGAACAACGCAAGCGCAGAAATTTAGAACTTTAATGATTTTAATATAGTCAGTTGTTGAATCTTTTTTACTAGAAAATGCACGCGCTATCTCAGCAGTGCTTTTTTATTTGGTTAAAAACGGCTGTAAACATTTTATAGATATAATAATTACCATAAAAAAAGAAAGTGCATCACCAGCACTTTCTTTTTTATTCTATTCTGTTTTTAGAAAACCGCTTAACTTATAACTCAGCTTTTTTTTCAGGGCATTTTTCTAAAAAAGACTGGGTTTCTTCTGTTGCCCGCATTTCTTTGCCTTGCATGGTTTGCTGGATTTTCTCAACCATTGCCCGGCCGATTCCATCGCCCCTATGTGACGGATTTACTGAAACATGGTGGATAACAAAGTAATCTTCTTGCACTTCAACACCTAAAAGCCCGACAAAATCTTCGCCTTTTTTCCAGAGGTATAGCTGCCAATCCGGATTCTCTTCATATATATGCATCGTTTGCTGCAGTTTCTTCAACTCTCGCTCTTTCGGCATGAACGATAACAGACCCATAGCGATTTTCTCAAATGATTTCTTATATCTGAATAACATATCCGATCCCTCATTTTCATGTTTAAGCGGCTTTTTTTATCCTACTATAAACTCGGAAATAACTCAAGTTCGGTCAGCACTATCCGTTGATGACGCCGTCTGCAAAGAATAGCCAGTAGATGACGCCCCATCCAATTGCCATAGCTAAAAGCAAGATCATCAAGAGGATATTGGTTTTTCTCATTAACGTTTCACCTGTTGTTTATAAGACATGTCCTGTTTGATCAAATCGTCTAAGTTTTCCCGTCTAACGACTAATTGATGTTCACCATTTTCTGCAAAAACCACTGCAGGGCGGGCAATGCGGTTATAATTACTTGCCATCGAATAGCCGTATGCACCCGTACAGAAAACACCCAGTATGTCTCCAGACTCAACTTTCGGCAGATCTGCTTGTTCGATTAATTTATCACCCGATTCACAGCATTTCCCGGCAATTGTATATTGCTCATTAATCGCTTGATCGGCTTTATTCGCCAGGATCGAACTGTATTTCGCCCCGTATAATGCCGGACGAATATTGTCCGACATGCCTCCGTCCACTGCCGCATACTTCCGCGTTCCAGGAACTTCTTTCATGGAACCGATGGTATAAAGCGTGGTCCCGGCATCGCCGATCAATGAACGGCCGGGTTCAATCCAGATTTCAGGGATTGGAAAATCCATTGCCTTTGTCGTATCTTTTACAGTTTCAATCATTTCCTTCACATAAACAGAAGGTTCTAATGGCTCGTCATCTTCTGTGTAACGGATGCCGAAACCGCCGCCCAAATTCAGGACAGGGCATGTGTAACCGAATTCCGATTTCCAGTGCCCCATTTTCCCGACCAATTTCTCAGCAGCTAAACGGAACGCTGCGGTATCAAATATTTGGGATCCTATATGGCAATGCAAGCCCAGCAAATTCAAAAATTCATGCTGATAAACTTCCTGAAAAGCTTGATCTGCTTGGCCATTCATTAAATCAAACCCGAATTTCGAGTCTTCTTGGCCAGTCGTAATGTAATCATGGGTATGCGCTTCAATTCCTGGAGTTACGCGAAGCAAAATATTCATCCGCTGCTGACGTTGTTCTGACAGTCTTTTTAACGATTCAATCTCATAAAAGTTGTCGACGACGATGCAGCCGATGCCTTCTTCAAATGCCATCTGCAGCTCTTCAAAACTTTTGTTGTTGCCATGGAAATGGATTTTTTGTTTTGGAAACCCGGCTTTGATGGCTGTATATAATTCTCCGGCAGAAACGACATCAAGCGATAAATTTTCTTCAGCCGCCACTTGGTAGATCGCGATTGTCGAAAATGCTTTACTCGCATATGCCACTTGATAGCCAATGCCGGCTTCTTCGAATGTTTTCTGGAATGCTTTTGCACGGTCACGGAATAATTGAATATCGTATACATACAACGGTGTTCCATATTCTTTCACTAGATCGATAGAATCTGTGCCTCCGATTGTTAAATGTCCTTCTTCGTTAATCGTTTGTGTTCCGTATAGATACATGATTTCCCTCCTGTTGCGCGAATGGCGGATGTTAAAAAACCTTGCTGAGAATAATCTCAGCAAGATTTGTCAATCGGTGATCAGCGCTGAAATCAGCGGCGTCGTTTCAACCGGTTCGCTTGTATATTCGATACTATTATATATCATCTTCATGCATTCTGCGAGTTCTTCCGTGTTCGAATAAATTGTAGCAATCGATTCGCCTTTTTTCACGAAATCTCCCACTTTTTTATTCAACACAATGCCGACAGCCAAATCAATTTCCGATTCTTTCGTCGCACGTCCAGCTCCAAGAACCATTGCAGCCGTTCCGATTTCATCCGCTTCCATGAATGAAATATAGCCTTCTTTTTCCGAAGGAACTTCATTCACATATTTTGCTTGCGGCAATAAGCTGACATCATCGACAATCGCAGGGTTTCCACCTTGGTTCTCGATGAATTGTTTCATGATTTTCAAGGCTTCGCCGTTCGCAATCACTTCTTCAAGCATCGCACGGGCTTCTTCCAAAGTTTCCGCTTTTCCGCCGACTACTACCATCTGGCTGCCGAGAACTAAGCATAATTCCGTTAAATCTTCTGGACCGTTTCCTTGCAATGTTTCAATCGCTTCTTTAACTTCAAGCGCATTGCCGATTGCAAATCCAAGCGGCTGGCTCATATCTGAAATGATGGCCATTGTTTTACGCCCAGTCGCATTACCGATTCCAACCATGGCATGCGCCAGTTCCTTAGCGTCTTCCGCCGTCTTCATGAATGCGCCTTCACCCGTTTTAACATCAAGGACGATTGCATCTGCACCAGCAGCAATTTTCTTGCTCATGATTGAACTCGCGATTAGAGGAATGCTGTTGACTGTCGCGGTTACATCGCGAAGTGCATACAATTTCTTATCTGCAGGCGTCAAATTTCCGCTTTGGCCAATTACCGCCAATTTAATATCATTTACTTGCTTGATGAATTCTTCAGTTGACAATTCAACATGGAAGCCTTCAATTGCTTCTAATTTATCAATCGTACCGCCTGTATGGCCAAGGCCCCGTCCGCTCATTTTTGCAACCGGAACGCCGCAAGCCGCTACTAAAGGACCCAGCACTAAAGTGGTTGTGTCGCCGACTCCGCCAGTTGAATGCTTATCAACTTTAATGCCTTCAATAGCCGACAAGTCAATTTGATCCCCTGAACCGGCCATAGCGAGTGTCAAGTCGGCACGTTCGCGGTCTGTCATGTTTTTAAAATAGATAGCCATAAGGAAAGCACTCATTTGATAATCGGGAATATCTCCCGCTGTATAGCCTGTAATAATATGCTGGATTTCTTCAGTGGACAGTTCAAAACCGTCTCTTTTCTTTTCAATTAAATCAACCATTCTCATGAACGATTACCGCCTTTTTTAGTTTAGTTTAGATAAGAAGCTTGAACCGAATTTCGGCATCGGCGCCGCAAAATTCTCTGCAATCGTTGCTCCGATATCTGCAAAAGTTTTTCCTAGTTCGAGCTCTTTTCCACCATTAAAGCGCGGAGAATAAGCAAGAAGCGGAACGTATTCACGTGTATGGTCAGTGCCCGGGAACGTCGGATCGTTGCCGTGGTCAGCAGTAATGATCAATAGATCATCCTCTTTCATTTGCTCAAGCACTTCCGGCAGGCGCTTATCGAAAGCTTCAAGAGCTTCTCCGTAGCCTTCCGGGTTTCTTCTATGGCCGTAAAGCGCATCAAAATCCACTAAGTTCAAGAAGCTTAAGCCGTTAAAGTCTTCTTTTACCACCTCGACGAGCTTATCCATTCCGTCCATATTGTCTTTCGTACGGATGGCTTTGGTTACACCTTCACCGTTATAGATATCGTTGATCTTGCCGATTGCGATGACATCTTTGCCGATATCTTTCATTTCGTTCATTACTGTACGTTCAAATGGCTTCAACGCATAGTCGTGGCGATTTGAAGTACGTTTGAATGCGCCTTTTTCCCCTAAGAATGGGCGTGCGATAACTCGTCCAACCAAAAATTCAGGAGAAAGCGTCAATTCTCGCGCAATTTCACAAATCTTATACAGTTCTTCCAACGGAATGATTTCTTCATGAGCCGCTATTTGCAAAACCGGATCTGCAGAAGTATAAACGATGATTGCTCCTGTTTCCATATGCTCTTCGCCAAGCTCATCCAAAATTTCAGTGCCGCTGGCCGGTTTATTGCCGATCACTTTGCGCCCTGTTTTTTCTTCTAATTGCTTGATCAAGGTTTCCGGGAAACCTTCAGGATACACTTTGAAAGGGGTATCAATATTTAAGCCCATGATTTCCCAGTGGCCTGTCATTGTATCTTTGCCTACAGAGGCTTCTTGTAATTTCCCAAAGTAAGCGGAAGGGCTTTCAGAAGCTTCCAACCCTTTTACAGGAACAATGTTGGCAAGGCCCAATTTTTCCATGTTTGGCATAGTAAGCCCGCCTATAGCTTCTGCTATGTGGCCTACCGTATTAGAGCCTACATCGCCAAAAGCTTCAGCATCAGGCGCTTCGCCAATTCCTACAGAATCAAGTACGATTAAATGTATGCGATTAAACGGTTTATTAGTCATATTTCTTCCTCCTTGTTTACGATTCTATAGTAACATATTTTCTTGTATTGTCAGAAGTCTGACCTATACTTTTAAGCACGAGGATGAAATTGCGTATACACGTCTTTTAATCTCGTTTTGCTGACATGCGTATAGATTTGTGTAGTAGAAATATCTGCATGTCCAAGCATTTCCTGAACTGCCCGCAAATCCGCCCCATTTTCAATTAAATGAGTCGCAAATGAATGCCTAAGCGTATGCGGCGTCAACTCTTTTTGGATGCCGGCTTTTTGGGCATGCTGCTTGAGCAGTTTCCAAAACCCTTGGCGAGTTAAGCGTTTCCCGCGTTGATTGATGAAGAGCGCATCGGTTTTTGTTTCCGCTTTCACAAGTTCTTGGCGCGGTCCATCTAAATAAACTTTACAAGCACTTAAGGCTGATTTCCCCAATGGAATGATTCGTTCTTTTCCGCCTTTGCCAAAGCAACGGACAAACCCCATCGTCAGATTGATGTCGTCTATATTTAAATTTATGCATTCACTGACCCGCATGCCGCTTCCGTAGAGAAGTTCCAACATCGCCTGATCGCGGATTCCATTCGCTTTTTTTGTATCCGGCGCTTGGATCAACGCATCCACTTCTTCAATAGATAAGACGTTCGGCAATTTTTTATCCATTTGCGGCATTTCTAAATGGACGGTGGGATCGTTGTCGACCACCCGTTCCCTAATTAGAAATTGATGGAATGACCGGATTGAAGAAATGTGGCGGGCAACCGTCCTAGACGTTTTCGTATTTTCTTTCAAATGGCGCAAATGGTTTAAGATATGTACGCGTTCCACTTTTCTTAAAGAATCCAATTGCTCGACTTCTTTTAAATAATGCAAATAGCTTTTTAAATCACGTTCGTATGAAACCAGCGTATTCGCTGCCAGCTGCCGTTCTACCCGCAGGAAATGCAAATAATCGTCTAACGCATCTTGTGCATATTTCATCTTTTCCCCTCCTAATCCAAAATAGAAAAGGAAGGATGACCTGTAAACGGCCGTCCTTCCTTTTCTCACTAATCATTGGGACGAATCTTGTGAGTTGCGGTCATGGCAACGCCAGCAAATGCCATGAAACGTGAGACGGTGGTCTTTAATTTGGAAATTCCACCGTTTTTCTACAACGGCCTCCACATCTTCAAGCAAATCTTCTTGTATTTCGTCTACTGCTCCGCACTCTATACAAACTAAATGGTGATGGAAGTGCGCTGCGCCTTCTTGGCGTAAGTCGTAGCGTGAAACTCCGTCACCAAAATTGATTTTATCGACAATTTTCAACTCTGTGAGTAATTCCAATGTCCGATACACAGTGGCCAATCCGATTTCCGGTGCTATGTCTTTCACTAATAGGTAGACGTCTTCTGCACTCAAATGGTCTTCTTCATGGTTTAACAAGATTCGGACAGTTGCTTCACGCTGTGGCGTCAGTTTGTAACTCGCAGCGTGCAACTGTTTTTTTATACGGTCAATCCTAGTTTCCATGCGACGCCCTCCCCTAAACTGTCTTCATTATATCAAAAGACAGTTCTCATTTACAACAGATACAACCATTCTTTATTAAGAATGATTATAAATAAGAAGGAGTTCAATTCTCATTTGCGATTTTCTGTTTTGCCCATAATACAGCAAAGGCTGTTTTAGCATCGTAAATCCGATTCTCTTTCATCAATTGCTCTGCTTCTTCAATTGTCACTTCTAATAGTTCCACAAATTCATCCTCATCTAAAACCGCGCCTGAAGTCGATTTCTTTAAACCTGTTGCGGAGTAGAGATGAATCACTTCATCTGCGAATCCTGGTGAAGTCGAAAATGATTGGATCAGTTCAAGGTTATCTGCAGAATATCCGGTTTCTTCTTCCAATTCACGCATCGCTGTGTATTTCGGATCTTCGCCTTTTTCAATTTTCCCAGCCGGAATTTCGATGATGGTCCGTTCGAGTGCTTTCCGGAATTGCTCTACCATAATTATTTTATGTTCTTCCGTAATGGCCACTAACGCGACGGCCCCTGGATGCTCGATCAGTTCCCGCTTCGACTGGTTGCCATTCGGCAAAATAACATCATCAACTTTCAAGTTAATGATTTTCCCTTCGTAAATTCTTTCGGATTGGATCGTTTTTTCTTCAAATTTACTCATGCTTTGCCTCTTTTCATTTGTGATTTCTCTATGGCAAAGTATACCATAAGGAAAACAACAAATTAAACGAGGTGTAACGATGAAGAAAAGAACTTTAGGGTCAAGCAACATCCAAGTGAGCGAGATCGGTTTTGGCTGTATGTCATTGCCGCAGAATCAGCAAGAAGCTGGGGCCATTATCGACGCAGCTGTTTCTTCCGGCATCAATTATTTTGACACGGCTGATTTGTACAATAAAGGCAAAAACGAGGAGTTAGTCGGCAACTTGTTAAAACCTCACCGTCAGAACATTGTCCTTGCAACCAAAGTCGGCAATCAGTGGGAACCCGGTTCAGACGATGTGAAATGGAACGCCACTAAATCCTATATTTTGGAGCAAGTGCATAATAGCTTGCGACGCCTCCAAACGGATTATATCGATCTTTATCAACTTCACGGCGGAATGATTACAGATCATATCGATGAAACAATTGAAGCGTTCGAATCGTTGAAAAAAGAAGGTTTGATTCGGGAATATGGCATTTCATCTATCCGGCCGAATGTTATAAAGCGTTATCTTGAAAAAAGTAATATCGCCTCGATCATGATGCAATACAGTCTTTTGGACCGGAGACCTGAGGAATATTTAGAGGATATCGAGTCGGCTGGCCGTTCTGTCGTTACACGCGGCAGCCTTGCAAAAGGAATTTTGACCAGCGAAGGGTTGAAGCGTGCAACAAAAGCAGGCAGCTATCTGACTTATCAAGAAGGACAACTTGTGAATATGGTTGAGGAATTGATGGGTATCCATCCGAACCTCCATGCCCTCTCGTTGCATTCTGTGCTGGAGCAGCCCGCCATCGCTTCCGTCGTCGCAGGCGCCAGTTCCCCTTCTCAAATAGATGCTACATTGCAAGCCTATGAAACGGCTGTGTCACCTGAACAAATTAAGCAGGCCAGGAGCATCACCAAACAAGACCGATATAAAGAACATCGCGAGTAACTTAAAAAAGGCTGTCCGCGAATACGCCGGCAGCCTTTTTTGTATTTCACTGTAAAGGCAGAGAGTCGTTTAAACAGTCAATTTTCAAAACCCAGCCTTTATAATACGTTTCTATTTCTGTTATCGACAGTTTCGAATTTTGTATCAACGCTAGTGTATCCCGGTTTAAATGACAACCGCCAAATACTTTTTTCCAAAGCGGCGTCATCAAATCCTGTGCTTTTCCCATTATTGGCTGCGGCATCCGCACATGTTCAAGAAAAAAGATCCTTGCACCAGGTTTCGCTACACGCTGAATTTCCTCAAGCGCCTTTTGAGGTTCAGGAATTGTACAAAATACGAGAGTCGCTACTACTGTATCAAACACATTCTCATTAAAAGGCAAGCGTTCTGCTCCCGCAATATGGAGGTGTATAGGCGCTTTTGCCTTATTAACTTGATTGCGCGACCGGTTAATTCTCTTTTCATCCGGTTCAATGGCATCTACCCTTAACGCATTTTTATAAAAAGGAAAGTTCGCACCTGTGCCGGATCCAATTTCCAGCACATGGCCATAAGCATTTCCGCCGATTGCTGCCCTTAACTGGGTAATGCTTGTTTTCCTTGGAGGTTGATTTGAATGTCCGGGCTGGCTGCTATATTTTTCTGTCATCTCTTCCCCTTCTCTCTTTTTTCAGAAGCATGATCTGCCGATTTGCACTGAATTTTATGCGTGGCATGAAATAAAAAAAGTGTTTACGCTCGCCTGTTCAATAGGAGAAAAAATTTTTATAAAGCTATTGTCATCAAGATTCCCCTTCTCTTGACCTCTAAACTGCATAAATGCATAGTTTAAAGTGAGATAGGGAAAATGCTTAAGAAGACGATACGGGAGGTGCAGCAAATGGAAAAACTTATTTCAGCAGAAGAAACTTCAAATTTCATTAAACAGCCCGGCTTGAATTTTCTTTATATCCTAAGCCCGTCCTGAAGTGTTTGCCATGCACTGCTTCCTCAGGTTGAGGAAGTATTGAATGATTTTCCGAAAATACAAACGAAAACGGTTGATATAACGGATCAGCCAGAACTTGCTGGTGAACTTTCAATCTTTACAGCACCTGTTTTGCTGCTTTTCAATCAAGGAGCGGAATTATTAAGAGAAGCACGATTTGTCCACCTCCAAGAGTTCGAAAGAAAAATCGATAAAATCTATGGGTCGTATTATGGCTAAGATAAAACTTCCACATTAGACTCACCGCAACCATCGACATTTTATGTCGATGGTTTTTCTTTCTTTCCACCATTTCAATTAATTTCCTCTTGAAAAAGTTATTTTTTTGTCATTAATGCCATTTTAACTAATTCAAAAGAATCATTTTACCCTAAATTAACTAACTATTTTAATTTTTAATAGGCTTTTATACGCTCTTTTATGTTATTATCAAAAACAATAAGTTATTTGAATATTCAAAATAAACTTATCAATTATTTACAGCTTATTGATGCTTTTTTCTAAATTGACGGATCACTATAAGGAGGATGGATTATGACGAAAAAATTCTTTACCTATGCAGCTGCTGCCGCAATGACTTTTAGCCTTATTGCCCCAATGCCAACTTTAGCTGCCGATTCAACATTTACAGAAGTATCGCCTGCGAATGCCTCTACCGATATTTATCGCAACACTACATTAGAAACTGTTGTAAGTGACGGCGACCTGGTAGAGGCTGTTGAATTCATGGAGGGTGATTTCAAGGATTTTTCAACTGGCGGCATTAAAGCAAAGGCAAATATAGCAGGTGAAGAAAAAGAGGCGACTGCTGAAAACAAAACTGAACTAGCTGCAGATGACGACAAATATTTCACGACGACCTCAGATCAGGGAGATTCTTTCCAGACTTTTGAAGTTGATGCCGGCAAACTTGAAAAGGGCGGATCAGCAGAAATCAATTGGCAAGGAAAAACCTTGCCGGGATCAACTCTTTCCATCTCTGTCTGGGACCACTCCAAAACCGAATGGTCTAAAGTCGAGGAAAAGAAATCGGATACTAATGGAAGCGAAATCAATTTCTCTATTAAGGTTTCAGATATGAAATTTATGGATGCAGGGAAAATCTTGGTTAAAGTACAAAATGAACTAAAGAACGCCGTTCCCTCTAAAGAGAAATTTTCCTTACTATGGTTTACAGATACTCAGTTCTACGCAAGGCTCTTCCCGGAAAATTGGGACAAAGTCACAGACTTCATCATTGATCAATACAACAAAGACCGCTTCGAATATGTGATTAATACAGGAGACTTGGTGGATACCCCGGACAGCGAAGAAGAATGGGCTGTCGCCAAGAAAAACCTAGACCGAATGGATGCTGCCAAAATTCCATACGGCGTATTAGCTGGAAACCATGATGTCCAGCATAAGTCCGATATGCGCATCGACTACACTTATTTCCATAAATATGCCGGTGCTGACCGGTTCGAAGGAAAGTACTGGTACGGTGAGAACATGAATAATAATCAAAACCATTATGATTTGATGACCTTGAATGGCCATGAATTCATCTTCCTGTATCTTGGATTCGGATTAGAGGATAAACCGGAAACAATTGAATGGGCAAACCGTGTGTTGGCAGAGCATGCGGAGAAAAACGCTGTACTGAATATGCATCAATATCTTGCGCATAACGGCAGCCTTGATCCTGGAATTCCTACAGTCGTCTATAACAAAGTGGTTGTCCCAAATGAAAACGTGAAACTCGTTCTTTCCGGTCATTTTAATGGAGCTAAAAAGAAAATCTCTAAATTGACGAACGACGATGGTTCAGAGCGGGAAGTATTGCAAGTAATGGGGAATTATCAAGGCGTAGGTGAAGGCGGCGACGGTTATCTTCGATTCGTTGATTTCAAACCTGAAACAGAGGAAATTGAATTTACGGCGATTTCTGCCATCACCGGAGACATTGACCACTATGAACCTGAAGATTCCTTCACAGGCAAATACGATCTAGTCGATTGGGAACCGAATCAAGAAGCGATCGCCAAAAACAAAAAAGAAGTCTCGACCGATTATGTATCCGCTGAAATTTATAAAGAAAAAGAGATTGGCGTAGATGAGGAGCTGGAAAAAGGAAAAGCTTCTATCGAATGGAAAAACCTTGAACCAAAAACAAAATATTTCTGGTACATGAATGCCTATACGGAAAGCAGCGAATTCAGATCAGATATTTATGAATTCACAACAGGCACTGAAACTGGACCGGTAACACCGACTCCCGAGCCTGATCCTGAAACACCAACAGATCCGGGCAATCCTGGTGGCGGCGGTTCAACTCCTGACCCTGGCACCAACCCTGGAAATCCTGGCGGTGGCGGTTCAACTCCTGATCCTGGCACCAACCCTGGAAATCCTGGCGGTGGCGGTTCAACTCCTGACCCTGGTCCTGCTCCAGATCCTGGCCCGGTTCCGGCACCCGTTACCTTTACCGATGTAGCAGAGAAATACATGCCTTCTGTAATGTACTTAATCCAAGAGGATATCACAAAAGGCTACTCCAACAACAAGTTTGGTACAGGAGACTCAATTAAACGCGTGGATGCTGCCATTATGTTAGCAAAAGCACTTAAGTTGAATTTAGATGACGAGCCATCAGGATTTAAAGATGTGCCGAAACGAGGCATCGAGTACGTAAATGCTTTGAAAGCTGAAGGCATCATCAACGGAAAATCAGCTACGGAATTCGGTTCGAACGATTTGATTACGCGCGGCGAAATGGCGATTATGTTGACAAGAGCGTACCGTATGAATGCCATTACTAAAGATACGGCATTTACAGATGTGGGTGGACGTTACCGCGACGCAGTTGCTGCATTAGTTGAGTATCAGATTACTAATGGGAAAACGGCCACTACCTTTGGAACAATTGATCCGATCACACGCGGCGATTACGCGATCTTCCTTTACAAATTGAATGATATGAATTAACTGCTTTAAAATGCAAAACACGCAGTGCTTTTTAAAGGGCTGCGTGTTTTGTTTTTACCGCGAATTAGTTGTTTACATCCGAAAATTCGGGAATATAGTTTTTAAATGGCCAGTTAACTCAATAATTATCAAATTGGAGGGACGGCGAATGGCTGAAGCAGGCAGAACTTTTCCAGCAACGTACTCTAAGGCGCCTATCATCTACCACGGACCTAAGAAAAAAACACTCTCAACTGGAAAAATCATTCTTGGCAGTGTAGCGGCATTTACAGTGCTCGGAGGCTTTATAGCGGATATGAACAAGACTCATATGAAGAATCCTGATTGGCCGCCTCATGCGAAATTCCATGATGCCATGTCAATTACACTTGGCGCGTTTCTCGGTTCCGCCAGTTTATACTTTCTTAGCCGTAAAACATTTGATTCACACCAAGACATTCAGCTTTCCGCAATGCTGCCTTCGATGTATTGGGCAGCTCAAGGCGTCAGCTTTTTTTACCCGCAAACATCTGGGATAGAAGCTGAATTTCCTCAATACGTCCCGAAAGTTCAAGGACTCTGGATCAATGAAAAATTTGCATCCATTGCGATGCTTGCTTTAACTGGTATAGGCTATACGATGGAAAACCTGCCACCTGGCCAGCCTCTGTCAAATCGTTAAAGCAAAAGCAAGGCCACCTATTTAGGATGGCCTTGCTTTTTTACGTAATCAAATCAGCTGTTACATCATCAATCACCAATACATTTAAGTAATTGCCTTTTAGGGCAGCTCGTATGCTTTCCACTTTATGCGAGCCTTCTACAATGCCAATTACTTCCGGGATTTTTTTGTATTCATTAATATCCAGGCCGATGACCAATTCGTTTAACGGGTGTTTGATTTCATTGCCAGAGTGATCATAAAAACGTGAACCGATATCCCCTATCGCCCCCGCTTCTCTCAAGGATTCTAAATCGTCTTTTGTTAAATATTGCATCGTAGCCATCGTCGAACCTTCGTAGGGATTGCCGATTCCCACTACTGCCATATCGACATTTCGCCCTTCTTCCAGAACCATGGCAATATCCTCCGATTCGATTAAGCGCCGTTTCAATTCAATCGTTTCAACCATGGCCGGAGCATAGAGGTATGAACAATCGGTATTCATTTTTTGGGAAAGCTGATAGGCGAGCAGGTTCGAATGAATTTCAACTAGCCTTCTTCCCATCCCTCCAACTAGCGGAATAATTTTCAGCTGTTGATGCTGCTCGTATGGATATTCCTGAACAAACTTAGCCAATGTGCTCCCCCAGGAAATGCCCAACGACTTTTTTCCGTTAAGGTTCTTGGATATGTAAAAAGACGCCGCTTTTCCTAAAGAATGCTTAATCATTTCAGGATCTCTCCCTGCAGCTGGAACCACAATCGCTTCTTTCAATTGGTATTTCTTTTCAAGCCGGCGTTCTAATTCGACTGTATGTGCATTTTCGTCTTTGATATAAATTTCAACTACGCCATTTTCACGCGCTTTGTTCAACAATTTAGAGATCACCGGGCGGGAAACCCCCATTTTTTTTGCGATTTCTGCCTGTGTCAGCCCGTCAAAATAATAGAGCCTCGATACTTTTACAATTTGCCTGCGTTCGTCCCAATTCATCATCAATGCACCTTCTCATTTTAATAAAACTTAAAAAGCGAATGGATTAACATGTGAACCGCTTTCATTTTCAAAAGCAATTCTGCTAACTCCTTTCAAGGCAAGGGATTACTCGTTGCCTCATCTTGCTCTATTATAGGACGCAATGGCCACTTCTGGCAATTAATGGTGAACGCCCTTTTCAAGCCATGAAGCCGCTGCTTCATATACGCTTTCAGATACAGTGGGGTGGGCATGAATCATTGAAGCCAGTTCTTCAACAGTCCCTTCTAATCGTATAAAAGCAGAAGCTTCTGCTATCATTTCCGTTACATGCGGACCTACCATCAAAACTCCCAAAATCTCTCCGTACCTTCTGCCTGCAATAAGCTTGGTAAAGTCTTCTTTTTCATCTTGCGCCAACGCTTTCCCGTTGCTCGAATGGTCGATTCTGATTACTTTATAGTCAATCCCTTGCCGATTTGCTTCTCCTTCTGTCATGCCTACACTGGCAATTTCCGGACTCGTATACACACATCTCGGCACAATCGAATAATCCATAGATTCTTTTTCACCGGCAGCATTCGCAGCAGCTACTAATCCTTCCGCACTTGCTATATGGGCAAGCTGCCATCCTTCCACAATATCTCCAATAGCGTAAATTCCAGGTTCGCTTGCAGCCATCCGATTGTCCACTTTTACAAATGGCCCATTCATCTTTAAATTCAACTCAGAAAATGAAGAGGTATTTGCGATTCTTCCGGCGGCTATCAAAATCGCCTCTGTTTCTACTATTTCGTAATCGCCATTTTCTTTTACTATTTCCACAAACTGATTGGATTCGCGCTGTTCAATCCGTGCTACTTTTGTATTCGTCAGAACTGTAATCCCTTTCTTTTTCAAAGACTTCATGAGCACTTCAGAAGCTTCCGGTTCCTCACTCGCCACAATCCTTTCGCCCATCTCGATAAGGTGAACCCGAACCTGCAGACTGGCAAAAATACTGGCCAATTCGACTCCGATGATGCCGCCTCCTACGATCACTATAGACGCTGGTATTTTCTCGATATCAAAAATGGTGTCACTCGTAAAACAGGCTGCACTTTCAATGCCAGGAATCGGCGGAATAAGCGGTTTTGATCCAGTAGCGAGAATAATGCTGTCGCCACTGATGCGCTCTTCCTGACCCTGCTTCCGGATAGCGATTGTCCGGTCCTTCCTCACTTCACCGATACCGTCGTAAACTTTGATTTCACCTCTTTTTAACAAATAGGCGATACCGCTTCTCAGTTGCATAATGATCGCATCTTTGCGAGCAAGCATTTTACCAAGTGAAAAAGTTACAGGTCCTGTTTCAATACCCCACTCTTTCGCTTTTTCGATGGTTTCAATCACTTCTGCGTGTCGAAGCAAAGTTTTTGATGGAATGCATCCGCGGTTTAAACAAGTACCTCCAAGCTCACGCGCTTCGATAAGCGCCACCTTTTTACCAAGTTTAGCTGCCCGTATGGCTGCCACATATCCTCCAGGGCCGCCGCCAAGTACTACAACTTCATAATTTTCCAATGGAATCTACTCCTTAAACCAATAATTTAAAGGGCTGTTCGAGCACTTCTTTCAAGTCTGTTAAAAAGGCTGCAGCTGGAGCACCGTCAATGACGCGGTGATCGAAAGACAGGCTGAGAACCATCATCGGCCGAAGTTCGATGGCACCGTTTCGTCCGACTGGCTTTTCATTGATTCGCCCTACACCCAAAATAGCGGATTCCGGCTGGTTGATGACCGGGGTAAAAGCATCGATGGCATACATGCCCAGATTACTGATGGTGAATGTGCCTTCCGACATTTCCTGGGGCTTTAAGTTGCTGCTTCGAGCCGCCATTCCTAAACGTTTGCATTCTGCAGTCAATTCCGAAAGGCCTTTTTGATCGGCATTTTTTACTACCGGTACAAGCAATCCATTTTCCACAGCTACAGCTATTCCTAAATTGATTTCTTCATGGAAGATGATTTCATTGCCTTCTAATGAAACATTTAAATTTCTATGGAGCTTTAAACAGGCGGCGACCGCTTTCAAAATAATTTCGTTGTAGGAAAGCCGAAAGCCCGTCTGCTTTTCGATAGTTTCCAGCAATTGCTTGCGCAAATGGATCGCTTCCGACATGTCCACTTCTGTCGTCAATGTGACATGCGGTGCTGTCGTTTTACTCTGCAGCATGCGCTCTGCGACAACTTTTCGGATCCCTTCCATTTTCATCCGTCTGCCGCCGGTTTCAAGAGCGGTTGAAGGCTGCCTCATTTTTTCAACATCTGTCCGGTATATTTTTCCACGAGGACCCGAACCATTTATGGTGTGCAAATCGATTCTTTCCGCTCCTGCCACTTTTTTAGCAAGCGGAGTTGCTTTTGGTGCAGCTTGCAAAAAGTCTCCGACATCCTTTTGGTGGATCCGCCCTTTAGGCCCGGATCCAGGAACTTCGGAAAGCACGATATTATGTTCTTTAGCTACTCTGCGTGCTGCAGGCGTAGCCCGAATTTTTTCTGATTGTGAATTTTCATTGCCGCTGTCGCCGGTTTCATTTATCGTAGTTGTTTCACTGATCTCTATTTCTTCCAAGTCGCGCTTTGCCGGCTGCCGGGAGTCACTCTGATCGTCTTGCAACGCGGCACCCGATTCTCCGGGAGGAGCCTCCGGAACATGTTCACCCGCCTCTCCGATATACCCGATTACATGATTTATCGGAATTTCATCCTCTTCGGCAAAATACTTTTTCAGCAAGATGCCTTCCTCGTAAGATTCCACTTCGATATTGATTTTGTCGGTCATGATTTCAAACAGTGGATCTCCCACTTCAACGGAATCCCCTTCGTTTTTAAACCATTGCAGCAAAGTTCCCACTTCCATGGTGCTGCTCAGTTTCGGCATGAAGATTTCTTTCGCCATCGGGTTGCTCCTCCTTCCCTACAATCGATTCAACACTTCTTTTACTGCTAAGACAATATCGTCCACTCCAGGGACTGCAGCTTTTTCAAGATCCGGATTATAGGGTATGGGCACAGCTTTGCCGCCTAATCGTTTAATCGGAGCGTCCAAATAGTCAAATGCTTCACTTTCTGCGATTATGCTGGCAATTTCCCCACCGAATCCGCCCCGTTTTACCGCTTCGTGAACCACAACAAGGCGGCTCGTTTTTTTCACAGACCCAATAATCGTTTCCGTATCAAGCGGCACCAAGGTTCTAGGATCGATTATCTCGACACTGATGCCATCTTTTTCAAGTTCTGTAGCTGCTTCAAGCGCTTTATGGACCATAATGGCGGTAGCGACGATCGTAACGTCTCTTCCTTCGCGTTTAATATCCGCTTTGCCCAAAGGGATGGAATACTGCTCTTCCGGCACATCCGACTTCGTTTTATAACAAAGTTTATGTTCATAAAAAATCACGGGATTATCGTCGTCAATCGCCGCTTTCAGCAAACCTTTCGCATCATATGCGGTTGAAGGCTGAACTACTTTTAAACCGGGCACATGTGCCATCCACGCTTCTAAACTTTGAGAGTGCTGCGCTGCTGCTCCTGTTCCAGATCCAGCCGGCGTGCGAAGCACCATTGGCACTTTTCCTTTGCCGCCGTACATATAGCGGATTTTTGCCGCTTGGTTGACCATATTGTCCATTGCAATCGTAATAAAATCAGAGAATTGAAGTTCAAGAATTGGCCGCATACCGGTTAACGCCGCTCCAACTGCCGTACCAGAAATTGCTGCTTCTGAAATGGGCGTATTGCGAATCCGTTCCGGTCCAAATTCTTCAATCATTCCGCGTGTAACGCCAAAAGCACCGCCGTATACGCCAATGTCTTCACCTAAAATGAAGACATCATCGTTTTCGCGCATTTCTTGGCTCATCGCTTCTCTCACTGCCTCTAAATACGTTAGCTCTCTCAACCCATCCACTCCCCTTTGCTCCGTCTTATGCGTAAATGTCTTCCATCAAATCATCGTGTGTCGGCATTGGGCTACTTTTTGCAAATTCCACCGAATCCTCTATTTCCTTTTTCGCTTCGTTTTTTATTTGGTCTGCACTCTCTTCGGTCAGTAATCCTTCTTCGATCAATACTCCTAGGAGCCTCGCAATCGGATCTTTTGTCCGCCATTCCTGTTCTTCTTCCCGGGTCCGATACTTTTTCGCATCGCTCTTAGAATGGCCTTTCCAGCGGTAGGTTTTGGCTTCCACTATGGACGGCCCTTCTCCGTTCCGTGCCCGTTCCACAGCCTCGCCCACACCGTTCATAACATCCAATACATCATTGCCGTCAACAACTTTCCCTGGAATCCCATAAGCTTCAGCGCGCTTTGCCACGTCTTCGACATTCATCATTTCTTTTGCAGGACCTGACATGCCATATTGATTGTTTTCGCAAATGAACACTACCGGCAACTTCCAGATTGATGCCAAATTGACCGCTTCATGAAAACTTCCCTCATTCGAAGCCCCATCTCCAAAAAAACATAGCACCACATAGCCTTCTTTTTTCAGCTGCGAAGTCAATGCAGCACCGGCAGCTATCGAAAATCCACCTCCAACAATTCCATTTGCCCCTAAATTGCCCCTTTCAACATCCGCAATATGCATTGAGCCGCCTTTCCCTTTGCAATATCCCGTGGTGCGTCCGAACAATTCAGCCATCATCCGGTTGACTTCTGCCCCTTTGGCAATGCAGTGGCCATGGCCTCTGTGCGTACTGGTAATCTTATCCCGATCTTCTAATACAGCAATTGATCCAACGGCTGAGGCTTCCTGCCCTACTGCTAAATGGGTCGTTCCGTGAATCATCCCTTTCGCAAAAAACTCATCCACTTTTTCTTCAAAGTACCGGATGAGCCACATCTGCTTAAGTAAAGCCGTTAAATCTTTTCCTTCAACGCCTGATGGAAAATTTATTAGCTGGTTCATTTTCATACCTCCCTTTTACATATGTTCACCATTGTTACATATGTAATATATTAAGACTTTTCAGTTAATTAGTCAAGCAGTAAAAAGGCTGAACCACTCTCATTAGGAGCAGTCCAGCATTTTATAGGAGCACATTATTTTTTGTTCTTTTTCATTTTGTAAGTCTGCATCACTTTTCTCGACGAGTTAACGTCTTTTAATATCCGGTACGGTTTTTTAATGGTGCGAACCGGAAGAGAAAATAAAAGGTGGCCAAGCCCCTCCTTAGACTCTTTCGTCACCCGCTTCGGTTTAGTTGCAATGCGCTCAACTATTTCTTTGTAAAACTCTTTTTTCAAATCCACTTTCAATTCTTTCGTCCGGCCGCATTGCAAACATTTTATGGTTTTCATATCGCTATTGATGTACGTGACCTCATGATCGACTTCTTCTTTGCAATTCGTACAGTATAAACCAGCTTCCATCTTTTTCACTTTCATATTTGAACACCTTCTCGCTCCGTTGTTTGCCTTCTCTACAGGCCGAATAGGATCAATTTTCAAATTGATCTCTCCGTCGGTTTCAGACATTGATCGGGTGTACCTTTTGCTCTTTTTCCGCTAACATATCATCTTGCATCCGGCGCAGCCGCCAAATCGTCGATTCCTTTGTCTGAACGACATCCTCATACGCAATAAATTCCCCTTTTTTAATAGCGCGCTTCAATTGGACATTCCGGTCCACTAATCCCATCGGCAAGGCATTTTTGCCTTTTGCTTCTTGTGCCGATAGAATGCTGCCGTAAACTGTAAACCCGCCAATACTGTCTAAAAATTGGCCTTCATCCAAGTCTGTTTTGGCTACCGCCACAGTCTCCGCCTGCAGCCCTTTCCAAGGCGCGATGGTCGCTTCATTGTAAAGGAACGCTCTCGCAATGGAGATCGGCGTTTCCAAGCTGGTAAGGTGGTAAGGGCGATAAAGCACGTAATTCGGGCCTTCACCCATGCTCAAATAATGCATTTCGTGATTTACTTCATCTTTTTCTGATGCAATGATTGCAAAGACGCCCGGCGCAATTCCATTGATATACTCGACAACTTTTTTATGGCCCACTTTTCCGCCTAGCTCTTTCAATTTGAAAAGTTCCGGAAGGCCTTTTACGTCACTGACAAAGCCATGCATTCCTGGCTTATCCGGAAGAAAGCCTGTGGCATTTGCGACAGCCGTCATTTCTACCATGGTTTTTGTACCATCTTGGAAAGAGGCAAGCATTTTGGGACTCGCGCCTTTTCTCGCAGCTTCTTCAGCAGCCGTATCTGGATTTGCTGCTAGATTAAGCGGATTGTTTTTTCCTTTTCCAAGTGCCACTACCTCGAAGCCGAGCGCATCTGCAAAATCATAGAGCTCCATAATGGCACCCGGTTCGTCGCCAGCTGTTCCCGTGTACACAACGCCGCTCGCATCCGCCATTTTCTTCAGCAATGGTCCGATGGTAACATCTGCTTCCACATTCAACATAACGATGTGTTTTTTATTCAGAATGGCGTCCCATGCAATTTTAGCTCCGATATCCGGAACGCCTGTGGCATCGACTACAACGTCCACTTCTGGGAGTTCAGTGACAAGCCTCGCATCTGTCGTCGCTACCACTTTACCGGCTTTGACAGCTTCTGAAGCTTCTGCTGTCTGATCTGTTTTGATAATATCAGAAACGGCAACGCCTGATTTTGCATAAGCATTTGTCACATTCTCCAGTTGAATGTCAGCTGTAATAACGACACGCATGCCTGCCATGCTCTCTATTTGCGATACCATGCCTCTTCCCATTTGCCCTGCACCTACGAGGCCGACTTTTATGATGGTTCCTTTCTGCTCTAACTCTTGAAGTTTCCTGTTTATCCCAAGCATTTTTCAGTCTCCTCTTTGTCAGGCTTTATAAATCTGAATTAGTGCTCCTACTGTCGTTTTGGGCATTGCTTTTTTCTCTACACACATCGTCCCCGGTAAATCAGCCGACGTTTCTCCATTGAACGAAATCGTACAATGTCCGATTTCTTTTAACGTCTCGTTCACTTTGCTTCCAACAAATAAAATATTGTATGTTTCACCAGCAATTTCAAGAACGTCTCCGCTTTCAATCTCCTCTAGAAGACGAACCTTTTCATGAATGACACCAAATGATCTTAATTCGATCGGCACAGTATCGTTAAAAATGACCATCATATTTTCTTCTGAGAAAATCTCCACTTCTTCACCAATTTCAATAATTTTAGCTTCGTATTTTTTTATCATGACATTCTCCACCTAGTTGCCCCCTTTAAATTAACTGTACAAGCCAAAACTGAATAGATAGGCGATGACTACCGCAAGCGGCCCTGTAATCATCCGTGAAATCAATACTGCCGGAACTCCGACTTCAATCGTTTCCGGCTCCGCTTCTCCAAGCGTCAAACCAACCGGTACAAAATCTGCCCCAACTTGCGGGTTGATCGCAAATAATGCCGGAAGCGCCAAAGCTGGCGGTATATTTCCGCGGCCGATTTCAACACCGACCAAGACCCCTACTACTTGGGCAATGACGGCTCCTGGACCCAACAGCGGCGAAAGGATCGGCAAGGCGCAAATAACGGAGAGAATGAGTAAACCGAAAATATTGCCGGCAAGCGGTGAGACAAAGTTCGCAATGAGATCTCCTATTCCGGTAAATGTGATGATCCCGATCAACATACTGACAAAAGCCATGAACGGCAGGATATTTTTCAGTACTTGATCAACGGTTTCACGCCCCGCTTGGTAAAGTACACCTACTACTTTTCCTGCGCCGCGCCCAACTTTTTCAATAATATTCATTTTCTTCGGCTGTTTATAGGTTTCGGCGGCTTTTCGTTTTGCTTCTTCTTTGATTTCCTGCGGCGTTTTTTGAACAGCTGGCGCTTCCACTTCATCGACCGCTTTTTTCACTTGATCTGGATCTTCATAAGGGGCTGCTACGGCACTGATATCAGATACTGTTACACCCGAAACGAAGTTTTCTTCATTTATGAATTTCATCAACGGCCCTGAAGGCGAGGTAGGGTTAACATTAATTGTCAATATGCCCATTTTCGGATACACGCCGCAGCGAGCTGTGCCGCCGCAGTCAATAATGACGCAAGCCATCGTTTCTTTTGCATAAGATGCTTTAAAACCGTCGACGGCTTCCGCTCCAGTCAAACGTGCAATTTCTTCAGCAACCGGATGTATTCCGCCTCCAGTGACTGAAACGATGTAACGCTGCTCTTCGTTTGGCCGAATAGTCAATGGCCCGCCCCAGCCGCCTCGGCCTTTCGTGACTGAAATCGCTTTGAAATTCAATGGTGCATGCGTATTTGTCATGTTCCTAGCCCCCTTTTCAATTGAACGCTTCTTTAAACTTTATACTTCCATGCCTTTCGCTTTCATCATGCGAACCGTAATAATTTCTGTCACGATTCCGCGAATCAAGATAACAATGATCCCAACTAGGAAAAAGCGGATTGCCAACGGTCCAAGCGATAATCCTAATGTGGTGATTCCTGCAGAAATGCCCAGGTATACAAACAATTCAGCTGGATTTGCGTGAGGGAACAAACCAGTAATTGGATGGACAAAGGATACAGCTGAGTCGTAAAAAGCCGGTTTTTGTTTTTCCGGGAGAAATTTCCCAAACGTATAAGCCATCGGATTTGTCAAAAAGAAAACTGCCAAAACCGGGAACAGAGTGTAGCGCAGAATGATATTTTTCGTGCTTCGGCGTGCTAGCCGGTTGATCCGTTCTTCACCAATCATCCGGATCAGTGCGTTGATAGCCGTAATCAATACAATAAGCAATGGGATGATTCCTGTAACCAAGCCGGTAAACGTATCAGCCCCCGCTTGGAACATCCCGATAAAGCCTTCAGCGAGTTTAACTAAAAAGTTCATGATTGAATCTAAAAAGCCCATTACCTTTCCTCCTTATATAGCCATAATGGTTTTCTTTTCCATTTGACTTTCAATTTTTTCGAATGCCATTTTAAATGCTTGCGCGACTGATTCATCTTCTACTTTCTTTTTAATCTCTTCCATATGAAAACCGTCATAATCTGTATAAGGTTCAAATCGGCTAAAGACCGTAACGCCCTTCATTAATTGGCTTTCAAGAATTACCCCGCTATTATCTACAACTACTACAGCAATTACACCTATCCCTAATTTTTGTTTCTGGATTCCTACTCCTAGATAGCCTGATGGCCGTTTGCTCATCTTTTTAATGGTCAGCTGATAGTTTTTCATTTGAATTTTCGTCATCATGATTTGAAGCAGCCATACTCCCGCAAATACAGCTATAAACCATCCCCACAAAAGAACCCCTCCATTCTTTTACATATGTTCTAATGCGTAACATATGTTATTACATTCATTATAAAAGCGCTTTCATTAGAAATCAATACTTATTGAAAGAATATTTAAACTATTCTTACTCTATTTCAATTTTAACCTTATTCAAGTTTTCCTTAAATATGATGCATAAAAAAAGACAGCCGTTTAAGGCTGCCTTTTCTTAAAGAAACTATTTAGTTGCCCCTGGCCATGCTTATCAACCAGAACCTATTTACATTCCGATAAGGCGATTAATATACTTTATCGCCATTGAAAATAGAATTTTTTACAATGACATAATCTACCGTGCGGATAGCACTCAGTTTATCTCCTCCGGCGTATGAGATAGCTGATTGCAGATCTTGCTCCATTTCGACTAAAGTATCCTGTAAAGATCCTCTATACTCTACGAACATTTTCTTGCCTTCAACGTTTTTCTTCTCGCCTTTTTGAAATTCTGAAGCTGATCCAAAATACTCTTTGTAGAGTTTGCCGTCGGTCTCAACTGTTTGTCCAGGTGATTCTTCATGGCCAGCAAACAAGGAACCGATCATCACCATTGACGCGCCAAAACGCACTGATTTCGCAATATCTCCGTGCGTGCGGATACCCCCGTCGGCAATTATCGGTTTAGTTGCCGCTTTCGCACACCAGCGAAGCGCCGCCAATTGCCAACCGCCCGTTCCAAAGCCTGTTTTGATCTTCGTGATGCAAACTTTCCCAGGGCCAATTCCGACTTTTGTAGCGTCAGCTCCAGCATGTTCGAGCTCACGTACTGCTTCAGGCGTCCCTACATTCCCGGCGATGACAAAACTCGCAGGCAATCGTTTTTTTATGTATTGAATCATTTCAATCACTGAGTTTGCATGCCCGTGGGCAACATCAATCGTGATGTATTCCGGAACAAGCTGTTGAGCTGCCAACTGCTCCACAAATTCATATTCTTCGGGCTTAACGCCAACGCTAATCGATGCATATAAACCGCGTCCTTGCATATCTTTCACAAAACCTAGTCTTGTTTCAGGCTGGAAACGGTGCATAATATAAAAATAATTATTTTCTGCAAGGTTGATGGCAATCTTTTCGTCAATGATCGTCTGCATATTTGCAGGTACGACCGGCAATTTAAAAGTACGTCCTCCGAATTCAACAGATGTGTCGCATTCTGAACGGCTATTTACCACCGCTTTTGCAGGAATTAATTGAATATCTTCGTAATCAAATACATTTTCCATCTTATACACTCCTAAATACGAATAATAAATATAATTATTTCGTTATTGTTCGTCCATAAGACACTGTACAATAATTAAAAATATTTGTCAAAGGCTTTTCCAATTAAAATGCAGCCCGTGTAATTCACAGGCTGCATAATTTATCCTTCAAATGGGCCTTCAACCACAATCTTGCCAATTGTCCGGTTTGTTAATAATTGTTCATAAGCCTTTTTTAACGTATTGGCATTGAGCGGCTTCAACTGATTGGTCATTGTTGAAACGATTGAGCCTTCATCTGCCCATTCGCTAATACGATTCAAGGCTATATGCTGATCTGCCATATCTGCCGTTTGGTAAACAGAGCGTGTATACATCAACTCATAGGCAAAAGTGGCGCTTTTTGCAAAAAGCTGCATGTCGAGCGGTTTTTGCAGCGGCAAAATGGAACAAATTTTTCCTTGCGGAGCTATCACTTCTGCCATATTCGCCATATGCCCATCTGGGTCAGAAAGGCAAAAGATGTAGTCCACTGCTTTTAATCCTTGCTCTTTGAGTTGAGGCATCAATTCCTCGTGGTGATTGATGACCATATCTGCGCCATGCTCTTTTGCCCAATCCGAAGTCTCTCGCCGTGAAGCAGTGCCGATCACTTTCAGTCCTGCCAATTTCGCAATTTGAACAGCAATTGATCCTACTCCACCTGCTGCACCAATAATTAAAATGGTTTTATCCTTATTTTCATCCGCCTCGTGCGAGACCCCTAGTCGGTCAAATAAGGCTTCCCATGCCGTCAAACTCGTTAACGGCAGAGCGGCCGCATGAGCAAAATCCAATCGTTTCGGTTTTTTGCCGACAATCCTCTCATCCACTACATGCAGTTCACTATGGCCACCCGGTCGATTATTGGTTCCAGCGTAAAATACTTCATCGCCGACTCCAAACAATTCACAGTCTTCTCCAGTTTCCACCACGATGCCCGCAACATCCCTCCCTACAATCGTAAACGAATCATCATCGTCCTTTTTTGCATCTCGTGTCCGCAAATCTGTCGGATTGACAGAAATCGCTTTTACTTCCACTAATAAATCTTTTCCAGTGACAGAAGGCTTTGGCATGTTTTCGGAAACGAATTCCGGCGGTTTTGTCCGATCTCCCGGTTGGTAGAATCCGAATGCTTTGATCTTTTGTTCCATGGATTTCTTCCTCTCTTCATGCATTTTGGCTAGTTATTTTGTTTCTGGTGATACATCTTCCACAAAAACATCAATGACTACAGGTTTAGATGAGCCTTTCGCTTTCGCTAATGCCTCTTTCAGTTCCGCTTTTGTTTTTGCAGTAAAGCCTACTCCTCCGCAGGCAGTGGCAAAAGCGGCAAAATCGATATTGCCAAGTTCTACATTGGTTGGCTCATTGCCAATTTCCTGTTGTTCATGTTCAATCAATTGGATTTTTTGATTATTAAATACAACAAGCGTCATCGGCAGACGATATTTCACTGCCGTCACGAAATCTTGCATACCCATTGAGAATCCACCATCTCCGACAATACCCATCACTTGTTTATCAGGATAGGCAATTTTTGCAGCAATTGCCCCTGGCAGTGCACAGCCCATCGTTGCTAACCAGGCGGAAGTGATCAGTGCTTGGCCATCCAGTTTTAAATAGCGCGCAGCCCATATGGTCACACTCCCCACATCTAAAGAAATTATGGCATCTTTCTCCAAGACATGTTGGATTTCTGCGAGTACCTGTTGAGGCTGCAATGTTTCCGTTTGCTGACGCATATCTTCTTGCAGCTTTTCATTCCATTTTCGTTGTTTTTCTTGGAACTCCTCCAAATAATGCCCTTCTTTTTCACTGCTATGCTGTGCTAGCCAAGCTAGTGCGAATTTCGCGTCCGATACGATTCCAACGGTCGAAGGATAGTATTTGCCTAAGACACGCGGTTCGATATCAATTTGGATCGCAGGGGCATCGTCTGGCAAATAATCACGGTAAGGATACGAGGTGCCCGCTAAAATCAACAAATCCGCTCCTTTCATTGCTTCTTTTGCGGGTTCTGTTCCGAGCTGGCCCAATTGGCCAAGATAATGAGGATGGTTTTCTGGAATCATCCCTTTTGACGGCAGCGAAGCAATGAGTGGGGCTTTAATTTTCTCTGCTAACGCCAGCAATTCCGGCACTGCTTGTTTTGCCCCTTTTCCCGCCAGAATGATCGGCTTATTCGAAGCCGCGACTAAGTCTGAAGCTTTCTGCAAATCTTCCTCAGAGCCTCTTGTTTTCGGCATCGAGTAGACTGCCGAACTGAGTTCTTTCTCCCGCTTAATTTTTGTGCTGAACAAATCGTCTGAAACAATCAGCACGGCTGGCCCTTTTTCAGCGTAAGCCGTTCGGATCGCTTGGTTTAGCATATCCGGCAATTGTTCAGCCCGGTGGACACGGCGGTTGTAGACAGCTGCGTCTTCAAACATGGATTCAAGTTGGAGTTCTTGGAAGTTGTCCGTGCCCACTTTTTCGCTTTCCACTTGCCCCACAATCGCAAGAACAGGTGTTTTATCTTTTTTGGCATCGTACAGGCCGTTTTGCAAATGGACCGCACCAGGACCGGCAATCGACATGCAGACACCAATTTTGCCAGTGAGTTTCGAATAAGCGGCGGCTGCGAGCGCACCGGTTTCTTCATGGCGAATTTGGATGAAACGAATAGACTCTTCTTTCCTCAACTCTTCCATAAACTCATTTATGGAATCTCCGGGCATGCCGTATAGATGGTCGACTCCCCATTCTTTCAGCAAGTCGACAACATAGGTTCCAGCTTTATGTTCAAACATACCGTCCCTCCTCAGTTTGGTCTTTACCTCTTTCATTTTCCTTCTCTCGAACGGCTATAAACAATTTCAGCCAATAAAAAAACACGCAAGCCAAACTTTCACGAGTTCAGCTTGCGTGCGATTAAATTAATAGATTGAATAGCAATGGATCATGATTGATTTCAACAAAAGGAAAGCCTTGTTCAGCCATCCGCTGGACGAGCGGGAAATAATCTTCTTTTGACTGCAATTCAATGCCCACCACTACCGGACCCGCTTCACGATTCGTGCGTTTTGTGTATTCAAAATGGGTGATATCGTCATTTTCACCGAGTACTTGCTCCATAAACTTCCGGAGCGCTCCGGCCCGCTGCGGGAATGTGACAATGAAATTATGCTTTAAGCCTTCATGGATCAGCGAACGTTCTTTGATTTCCTGCATACGCTCGATATCGTTATTGCCGCCGCTGATTACACAAACAACGTTCTTCCCTCTGATCTCCTCTTGATGCTGTTCAAGTGCGGCAATTGCAAGGGCACCGGCCGGCTCCACAACAATGGCATTTTCATTGTAAAGCTGCAAGATGGTCGTGCATACGCGCCCTTCCGGAATGATTGAAACCTGATCCACCACGTTTTGGCAGATCTGCAAAGTCAGCTCGCCGACTTGTTTGACGGCCGCTCCGTCTACAAATGTGTCAATTTCTTCTAGCCGAGTCACATGTCCGCGGTCCATTGATGTCCGCATTCCTTGTGCTCCTTCAGGCTCTACTCCGACAAGTTTCGTCGATGGGCTAACCCCTTTTAAATAAGAGCCCATCCCGGAAGCTAAGCCGCCTCCGCCGATGGCACAAAATAAATAATCTACCGGTGCTTGCATATCATTCAAGATTTCCATCGCCACTGTCCCTTGCCCTGCAATGATTTTTTCATTGTCGAAAGGATGGACGAATACTTTGTTTTCAGAAGTGCAATAGTTCATCGCGGAAGTATAAGAATCATCGAAAGTATCGCCAATCAATACAACTGAAACTTTATCTCCGCCGAACCGCTCCACCTGGGAAACTTTTTGGCGCGGTGTAGTCAAGGGCATGAAAATCTTGCCTTCAATGCCCAGCTTGAAGCATGAATAAGCCACTCCCTGCGCATGGTTCCCAGCACTGGCACAGACAACACCAAGACGCCGCTCTTCTTCGTTGAGGCTGCAGATGAAATTATAAGCTCCGCGCAGTTTAAACGAACGGACCACTTGCAGGTCTTCCCGTTTCAAAAAAACGTTGCAGCCGTATCTGGCCGAAAGAATTTCGTTTTTTTGCAGCGGCGTTTTAAGGACAACGTCTTTTAATGCCTGATTGGCAATGACGATATCTTCAACCGTTACTTTAGGGACTTTTATTTCGCGTTCTTTTTCTGCAGTCATTCTTTTTGTCATATGCAACACCATCTCCACTAAAATTATTTCTCCCCATCGTAACATATTTCTTTAAATTCTCAGTCTTTTCTGTGAACTTTTTTCAACTTTTTTCAGTCTTTTTATAGTGTAAGCGCTTCAATTGTGATTTCTATTAGTTTTCTCCAAATTCCGGCTCTTCTTTTGACTGGCTTTTCTGCATGCTGCTTTAATTTAGCCTTCTTCAATACAAGAAAAAAGGAACTTTCCGCCCCCAACGGGGAACAGAAAGTTCCTTAAACAATTTAAAATTTATTTCCTTTGTCCCCGTGCCGTTCAAGAAGTTCAGCGAACGACAAATTCTTTTCGCGTTCTTTTCGCTCAAACAGCTCCTGTGCATGTTTTTCCTCTGCACGTTTTTGTTCTTCTTTCACCAGTTCTTTTTTGGTTTCTTTTAATTTCGCCAAAATGTCTTCCGGTAAATTGCTCAATGTCTCTTCTCTTTTCTTCGCCATGCTGTTCTCTCCTTAAGGACGTTTTACGATGGTTGCAACGCCTTGTCCGCCGCCGATGCATAAAGTGGCAAGACCTGTTTTCGCATCGCGCTTCTTCATTTCATGAAGCAAGGATACGAAGACACGTGCACCACTGGCACCGATTGGGTGGCCAAGTGCAATCGCACCGCCGTTCACATTTAAAATATCGTGATTGAACGCGAGTTCACGATCCACTGCAATTGACTGGGCAGCAAATGCTTCATTCGCTTCAATCAATTCAATGTCCGCTAACTCCATATCCGCTTTCTTTAATGCATTTTTAACTGCTTGCACAGGACCGATGCCCATGACTGCAGGGTCTACTCCTGCATTTCCATTTGCCGCAATGACTGCAAGCGGCGTTAAGCCCAATTCTTCCGCTTTTGCTTTTGACATTACGACCACTGCTGCTGCTCCGTCGTTGATGCCCGATGCATTTCCAGCAGTTACACTGCCGTCTTTTTTAAAGGCTGGACGCAATTTGCCTAATTTCTCAGCAGTGGAATCACGTTTTACGTATTCGTCGGTCTTGAAAATGACCGGCTCCCCTTTGCGTTGTGGAATTTCCACAGGCACAATTTCATCGTCAAAGCGTCCAGCATCGATGGCTGCTGCTGCACGTGCCTGAGAACGGGCTGAGAATTCATCTTGCTCTTCGCGCGTAATGCCGTAGCGATCACAAAGGTTTTCAGCTGTAATGCCCATGTGGTAATCGTTGAACGCACAAGTCAATCCATCAACAATCATGCTGTCAATGACTTTTTGATCGCCCATTCGGAACCCGCTTCGGGCATTTTGCAATAAATAAGGAGCTTGGCTCATATTTTCCATTCCGCCGGCCACTACAATTTCTGCATCCCCCGCATAAATTGCCTGGTAAGCTAAATGCACCGCTTTCAAACCAGATCCGCAGACCTTATTGATTGTCATCGCTGGCACGGTTTCAGGCAAGCCCGCTTTGATCGAAGCTTGTCTAGCTGGATTTTGCCCAAGTCCCGCCTGCAGTACATTGCCCATGATGACTTCGGAAATTTGATCTGCAGAGATTCCCGCTTTTTCTACAGCCTCTTTAATGACGATGGCTCCTAACTCTGTTGCAGGCACGTCTTTCAATGCCCCTTGGAACGACCCGATTGCCGTACGGACGGCGCTGACAATTACGATTTCTTGTGACACATGATTTCCCCCTTGTTGGCGTTTACTGGTTGCTCTTTTATCCCCATTCTCTATACAATGATAGGTAGGGGGGATACTATGTTCAGTTTACCAAAAAATGCAACAATTATCGAGGTTGGTCCGCGCGATGGACTTCAAAACGAAGGGCGCATCGTGGCAACGGACTTTAAACTGCAATTTATCGAAGGGCTCCAAAATTCCGGCATTCAAGAAATGGAACTCACTTCTTTCGTATCGCCGAAATGGGTTCCACAGATGGCAGATGCAAAAGACATTTTGGCAAACACGCAAAAACAAGGCCGTCAATTTGTGTTAGCGCCAAACGAAAAAGGAATTCAAGCAGCTTTGGATTCCGGGGCTAAAGCCATTGCCGTATTTGTCGGCGTTTCCAATTCGTTCAATAAAAAGAATATCAATAAGACCACTTCAGAAAGCATGGATGCTTTAAGACCGCTTGTCTCGATGCTAAAAGAGCAAGGCATTTTCGTCAGAGCCTGCATTTCTACAGCTTTCTATTGCCCTTTTGAAGGGGCGATTGATCCAGAAGCAACGCTTGCCCTCTGTCAGCAATTTGTCGATTGGGGCGTCGATGAGTTGAGTGTTGCCGATACGATTGGTATGGCAGCACCTAATGAAAGTTATGCACTGTTCAAGAAAATCATGGAAGCATTTCCAGATACGCTCATCGCTGCCCATTTCCACGACACGCGGAAAATGGCATTAGCGAACATCTATGCTGCTCTGCATGCCGGCGTTACGCGATTTGACAGTTCGGCTGGCGGCATAGGCGGATGTCCATTTGCTCCAGGCGCTACAGGCAACGTCGCGACTGAGGACGTCGTCAATATGTTGCATCGCATGGGCGTCGACACGGGCATCGATCTTGACCAATTATGCGATGCCGTCCAAAAAATCGAGCATCATATATCCAATCCGGTCCAAACCGGGATTTATAGCCTCTATAAGAACCAAGCGTGAGGAGCCGATTTACTTGAAGAAAAAATTATTGTGGGCAACCGGTGCTGCTTCTAGTATTTTAGCAGCGACAACGACGGTATTTGGCATCGCCTTATCAAACCGCATTATGTATATGCAGATAAAAGATGACCAATTGATCTTAGAACGTGAAACCACGGCAAAACGAATTGACGAACATTGGTACGCAACTGCCAATAAAACCGAGAAATGGATCGATTCCGAAAACGGCTATCCCATCAAAGCGATTTTTTTGGAGCCGCATCAAACAAATCGCTATGTCATCATTTGCCATGGCGTAACGGAATCAAAAGTGAATTCCTTTAAATATGCCCGGATGTTTGAGCGACTTGGATACAATTCGGTCGTCTATGACCATCGCCGCCATGGCGATTCTGGCGGGAAAACCACCAGTTTTGGCCATTATGAAAAAACCGATCTGAAAGCGGTTGTCGCTGCTTTGAAACTGCATGCGGGGGGTGACGTCGTTTTTGGCATCCACGGAGAATCAATGGGCGCCGCTACAACGCTCCTCTATGCCGGCATGGAAGACTCGGCTAATTTCTATATATCCGACTGCGGCTATTCAGATATCTCGGAACAGCTTCTTCACGTCATGAGAACGACGACGCCTTTTAGAACAACGATTGCTTTGCGAGTGGCCAGCGTTTTCCTAAAACTGCGAGATGGCTATTCCATCAGCACCGTATCGCCGCGAGAAGCGGTTAGGCAGATTAATAAACCGGTTCTATTCATTCATAGCCTGCAAGACGATTTTATCTTGCCGGCCATGACACAGGAAATGTATGATTTGAAACCCGGTGATAAAAAACTGAAATTCTTCGAAGAAGGCGGGCATGCCCAATCTTTCAATAAAAACCCGGAAGCTTATGAACAAACGGTAGCCGAATTTTTAACGGAATATGGTTTTGCTGCTTCTGAAACAGAAAAAACCATTTCATAAGGGATTTTTCTTTTCTTTTATTTTAAAACAGGTTCTATCAATACTTTTATCCAAACAAAAAAGCGCTCAATGTGAGCGCTTTTTATTTTTTAGCTGGTTTTCCAGGTTTAGTTGACGCTTTATTCATTTGAGCCATCATTTGATTGATTTTTTTCTGAGATGGTTTTTGTCCCATCTGCATCATCATGATTCGCAGCATTTCTTCGTTAATCGGCGGGTTGTCCTGCAAATACTTCATCATGTATTGACGAGCGATGAAAAAGCCGAGCGCAACACCGGCGAGCAAAGCCACGATAACGATTACAATCCAAATCCATGTAGACATTCAAGTTACCTCCTTCGTGTTGCATAAATAAGTAGTGCACCACAATGGATTATACTATAAATCCGGAGTGGTGACTATACACAGAAATAGATAAAAAAGAGAAGGGATGCAACTCCCTCCTCTTTGGCACTTATTCTTCGATCAATTGTTTAACGCGAGCCGCAACATTTTCAGGAGTGAAGCCGAATTCCTTCATAATGCGTTCTCCTGGAGCACTTGCGCCAAAATGGTCGATTGCTAAGATATCGCCTTCATCGCCTGTGTATCTTTCCCAACCGAATGAAGTTCCCATTTCAATCGCCAAACGTTTCTTAACTGTTTTCGGAATAACGGATTGTTTGTATTCTTTATCCTGTTTTTCGAAACGGTCCCAAGATGGCATAGAAACAACAGAAACTGAAATTCCTTCTTCCGCTAATTGCTTCTGTGCATCTACAGCTAAGCTGACTTCAGAACCAGTCGCCAATAATAAAGCTTGCGGATTTTCTGCTGGTGAAACGACGTATGCCCCTTTTTCAACTCCGGATTCAGCCATTTCGCCGCTCTTCTCAAGCACCGGCAGATCCTGGCGTGAAAGTACTAATAGAGTAGGTGTTGTTTTTGCCGTCAATGCTAGACGCCATGCGGCTTTCGTTTCATTCGCATCAGCCGGACGGACAACGCTTAAGTTCGGCATTGCACGAAGAGAAGCTAAATGTTCAACTGGTTCGTGCGTAGGTCCGTCTTCTCCAACAGCTACGCTGTCATGAGTGAAGACGAATGTTACCGGTAGGCCCATTAATGCAGCTAAACGGATTGCCGGGCGAACATAATCGCTGAATACGAAGAACGTACCACCGAACACATGTAGGCCGTCATGAAGGGCCATACCGTTTAACGCTGCGCCCATTGCGAATTCACGAACACCAAACCAGATATTGCGTCCAGCTGGGTTTTCAGCATCGAAATCTCCGCCGCCTTTGATATTCGTTTTGTTTGATCCTGCTAAATCCGCACTTCCGCCGAAGAAGGAAGGAACAGCTTTCGCTATTGCGTTGACCATATCGCCTGAAGAAGCGCGAGTTGCCTGCTTTTTGCCCACTTCATATGTCGGGAATTCAGCATCAAAGTTTTCTGGAAGTTCACCTGCGATTGCTTTTTGCAATTGCTCTGCAAGTTCCGGATACTGTGATTCGTATGTTGCATATAATTCGTTCCAAGCATTTTCGGCTTTGCCGCCTAATTCTTCAGTAGCTTGTTTGAACGTTTCATAAACTTCGTCTGGCACGTGGAAATCTTGGTCGAATGTCCACTTGTAGTATTCTTTCGCCAGTTTCATTTCGTCTTCTCCAAGCGGCGAACCATGCGCATCGGCTTTACCAGATTTATTAGGGGCACCATAGCCGATGACCGTTTTCACTTCAATGATAGTCGGTTTGTCTGATGATTCTTTTGCTTCCGCAATTTTAGCTGAGAGATCGTCAAGTTCGTTGCCGTCATCTACGCGCAAATAATTCCATCCATAGGATTCGAAGCGTTTCTTGATATCCTCAGAGAAACTCATAGCCAAGTCGCCATCAAGAGAAATGTCATTGCTGTCATAAAGAACAACCAATTTATTCAGTTTCAAGTGGCCAGCAAGTGAAATCGCTTCACCGGCAACTCCTTCCATCAAATCTCCGTCTCCGCAAAGAGCGAATGTGTGATGGTCAACAATGTCCAGGTTTTCTTTGTTGTAAGTAGCAGCTAAATGGCGTTCAGCCATAGCCATACCGACTGCCATGCCGATTCCTTGTCCAAGCGGGCCAGTTGTCGCTTCTACGCCGACTGTATGGCCGTATTCCGGATGTCCAGGAGTTTTTGAATCCCACTGGCGGAAGTTTTTGATTTCTTCTAATGACAAGCCATATCCGCTTAAGTGAAGCAAGCTATATAGAAGCATAGAACCATGCCCTGCTGATAATACGAAGCGGTCACGGTTGAACCAAGTCGGGTTTTTAGGGTTATGGTTCATATGTTTAGTCCATAATGAGTAAGCCATAGGAGCTGCGCCCATCGGCAATCCTGGATGACCAGAGTTTGCTTTTTCGATAGCGTCAATAGAAAGAGTTCTTATTGTGGTTACTGCAAGTTGATCTGCATGGTTTGACATGAAAAACATCCTCTCTTATACAAAAAAATATAGATCCTTTTCTAGTGTAGTCAACAATAGAAAAGAATACAACTAGAAAAGCACAAGTGCCCGTTTTAGACTTGACAAGCGCTGGAAATCTAAACAATTAAAAAGAGAATAAGTATTAATTCAAATACTTATTCTCTCGAATATTTTTGACCTTTTCCGGTGTTACGTCATTGCCGTTCGGATCGATGACTTTTACATTTTCAATTGTGCCGCGCATCGTTTTGCGGAATGTCTGCAAATACTCTTGGCGAAGCTGCGATTGTTCTTTTGCTTCTTCGATAGACAATCCAGCCGTTTTCGACTTGCGCGATAGTTCATTTATGCGATTCAATTTATCCGGTGGTAACATAAAATCCCGCCTTTCTTCTATCATATCGTACAAAAGAAGGGCGGTTTCTGCAATAGATTAGCCTTGTTTCAAGTTTTCGAATTCTTTATAGCGCCGGTGGACGGTCGCTTTGCTTGCTTGATAGCCGAACCCTTGCAATGTCACAGCAATTTCATGGAAAGTTAATCCGTTTTCTTTCAAACTGACAATTTGCTCGATTGGAAGGTCCAGCCGTTCGCGCCCTTCAGGATTGCCTTTTCCTTTTAAGTTCTTTTCAGGTTTATAGCCGTTTTCGACCGCCCGCTTCATTCCGCGCTTGATCTTAGCATTATGTATTTTCCGCTGGTATTCCTCAACAATAGCCAGAATCTCCAGAACCATATCATCCATGTCGTTTAATGCGATTGGCCCTCTGTCAGATAAGGTATAAACTTCGACGCCATATTTTTTCATCACATGCAGCAAAGCAATACGAGCATGCCCTCTGCCTAGGCGTGTTTCATCTTGGATAAAAACAGCGTCAAATTTTCCGGTCTTTATGCAATTGAGCATCTCTAATAAGCCTTCGCGGTCCATTTCGTAGCCGCTATGCTGATCTGAAAAGATTTCTTCCACAATATAGGATTGCTCAAATGCAAATTTGAGCAATTCCTCTTCTTGCCGTTCAAGCGAAGTTTCTTGAGTGTCTTTCGTGGTGCTGACGCGGCAATAAATCAACGCAGATTTCTTCATTCTGCATCACCCGCCAGTTTTACAGTTTCGTCTGGGGCATATTTAAGTTGATCGCTTGGAATCTTAATCGATTGGCCAACGATAATTTTTGGGGTCTCTAATCCATTTTCCTGCATAATGTCCTCTATCCATTCATGATGTGGGATATCGCCGCTGAAAGATTCAGCCAGCGTCCATAACGTATCGCCTTCTTTGACTTGCACTTGGCTCATCGTTGCTTCACTGCTATTGTATGAAAAAATCGTATAAATAGATACTAGCAGAACTAATAGGAAAAATGCTGTAAGATAAGAATTTTTTTGGATGAATGTCATATGAACCGCCTCCTAGGAATGTGTGTTCGGAATGTATGTTCTTATAATAATGCGAACAGGTGTTTTTGTCAACAAATAAATTCGAACCTATGTTTGCATTTCATATCCCAAGTTGGTATACTTATGGTAGAAAACATACTGAACAACTAAAAAGAGGTGAAACTGTTGAAAAAAGTATCAAAACGGCAGGAAGATATTTTGACATTTATAAAAGACGAGGTACGGGCTAAAGGCTATCCGCCTTCCGTGCGGGAAATCGGAGAAGCAGTTGGTTTGGCATCAAGTTCGACTGTCCATGGGCACTTAGCGCGCTTAGAAAGCAAAGGCTTGATTCGCCGAGATCCGACAAAACCGAGAGCGATCGAAATTATCAGTACTGAAGAAGCACTGATCGACAAAAGCCCTGTGCTTCATGTCCCGTTAATTGGTAAAGTTACAGCAGGATTGCCGATTACAGCGATAGAGAATGTTGAGGAGTACTTCCCTCTTCCCCAATCTTACGGCACAGAAGACGACCACATTTTCATGCTAGAAATCATGGGTGAAAGTATGATCGAAGCAGGCATCCTGAACGGAGACTATGTAGTCGTCAGACAACAGCAAACCGCTAATAATGGTGATATTGTCGTTGCGATGACTGCCGAAGATGAAGCAACCGTAAAACGTTTTTTCAGAGAAGAAGGCTTTTTCCGCTTACAGCCAGAAAACTCATCGATGGATCCAATCATTGTCGAACAAGTTTCGATCTTAGGAAAAGTAGTCGGCGTATACCGCCAACTTCATTAAGAAAAGAGCTGAGAATTTCTCAGCTCTTTTTTTCATCAATTTCACTTTTCACACGAAAAGATCAACATGATCGGCACACGAGTCCTTCTGATGTATTCCTCTTCTGTCGCAAAGCGGCTCCGTTCAGGCTTCCCTTCTCTCAATGCTTTTAACTGAAATCCAGCAGCCAGCAAAGCCGTTATGTAATGTTCGGTTGTCCAATGGTATTTTCTCACCGTCTTATCAATCCATGGTTCATTCCGTTCACCTTCAATAAAATAATCATCCACAATCCAGTCTTCTCTTCTGCCGCTTTGTTCTTTGCTCTTAAAAGAAGATGTAGTCAGCGGATGCTGAATACTGAAAATGAAGCGTCCCTTTTCTTTTAATGCTGTGTAGACTTTCGCAAATAACCCTTCAATGTCTTGTAGATAATGGATGACAAAACGGGACGTCACTAAATCATATTTTCCACTGCCGAATTGATAAGCTTCAAGCGATTCGTTGATAATTTGAATGCCTGTTCCTGCTGTTGTTGTTTTCGCAAGTTCAGCCATCTGCGCCGACCCTTCAATTCCCGTATAGCTTTTCGCCCCTATATCGAGCAGTTCCAGTCCATATACTGCATCTCCGCACCCTAAATCTAGCACATCCTGCCCGCTCGCTGTTTGGATCAATTCCATCAGTATCGGTTTCTCAATCGCGTTATTCGGACTCTCCACCCGTTTTCTCCGTTTTAAATAATTGGCTAAAAAATCTTCTTGATTGTATGCACTCGGCCCTTTGTAAATCATCCCATCCACTCCCTCAGGTAATTTCCGCATAGAAAAGGCACCCTTAATCTAGAGGATGCCTTAGCGTTAAATTTCAGTGACTACTATATATTTAATAAGATTGATGGTGATCCGATAAAGTTTGCCGGTTAATTCATCGACCATTTCATACGTACCATTCGACGGGATTTTGTTTAAAGCCGATTCTCGATCAGCGCCTTTTACATTTTGCACAATGGTATTGCCTTGATCAAAGTAAAATTCAACTTGGAATGTTTTCATAAAGGCCTCCTTAACTGTGTCATTTTCACTCTGTTACCAGTTTACCATAGCCTTCTGCTTATTGTTGTTTATATAATTCCTTATATGCGAGAACTTTCAGTGCTAGCATCTCTTCTTCGCTCAATTGGGTTTCCAGCTTTTGAATAGCTTCCTGCTGGGTCATGGTCCCTTTTTGCACTTCCGACTGCATCGTCTTCAGTTCAGTGATGCCTACCTTTTGAATTAATACACGAGTCGCTTCGCCTTTCGTTTTAATCGGCAAGTTTTTATCTTCAGCAGCTTTCGCTTCTTCAAGGTAGCCTGCTAATTGCGGATCTTTTTCTACATACGACTTGATTTCATCCATTCTCCCGCTGTCTTCTAGTTCTAAAGCCGCTTCTTCTACGATTTTTTCAGAAGCAATATTCGTTCCGACATAATAGACTCCGATTCCAGCAACACCTAGGATGATTACAAAAATAATAAAATACTTTAAAAAGCGCATACGCCATTCCTCCATTAATTCTCTACTGCTTAATAAGACGTATTCCCTTCAAAAAAGTTACTGAAAAACACAACACCCCACTGCCGGAACTTAATGAAAGTCCTGGAAGCGGGGTATTGTAGCTTATTCGGTAAAGTTGCTGAGTTGTTTCCTCTGTTCAGTTACCCACCAGTCGATATGGCCTTTGTCAAAAATCAACATGTCGCCAAAAGGTTGGCTATGCGGTATAGTCCGCTGGGTTATTAAATTTCGGATTTGCTCTTCGTTCAATGGGCAGTCCTTTGAATCCAAGTACTTTAAAAGATTTTCAATCCCTTGAATTTTTTTCATTTAATCACCCCCACAAAATCCTCCTTGCACTTACACAAAGAAAATTCAGTACGGATTATTAAATTTAGAAAGCCTATTTTCTTTATACCCTGCTTTCCGAGTTTTTAATCCTTAACCCCGTTTTATTATCCTCCTCTTCGCGAAGTTGTGACGGGTTCCGTATAATTTTTTATTTTCACTAGTTTTACATCCTCTTTGTTAAAAAGATTTACCTCCCCAAAATTGTCTTCAAAACGGACAATTTTTTCTGAAAGCGCCATGTCAGCTACCTCATCACGACTAGCAGCTTCCACTGTCCTTTCAACAGCCAGCCCTTTTTCTAAGAAGTATTGAATCACAAATTTAGCCATCGGCTCACCTCCTTCATGAAAGGTTCTCGGTCAGCTTATTTTATTCCTGCATAATTGAGAAATTAAAAAAGCTGCAAGAGCGGTTAAGCTCTTACAGCAAATCTCATTAATACATTTTCAAGTATTGCTCGCGCTCCCATGGGTGCACGGCGATACGGAACATATCCCACTCGATTTCTTTCGCTTCAACGAAATTGTTTAGGATGTGACTCCCAAGTGCTTTCGTCATCACTTCATCATTTTGCAGCTCTTGCAATGCCGCATACAATGTCGGTGGAAGATCTTTAATGCCTACCGCTTCGCGTTCTTTTTTGTTCATCGCATAAATATTGCGGTCTACTGGTTTTGGTGCTTCTAGTTTCTTTTTAATGCCGTCAAGGCCAGCGCTTAAAAGAACAGCCATTGCTAGGTAAGGATTTGCCGATGGATCGACTGAACGGACTTCAACGCGTGTTGACAATCCGCGGGAAGCCGGAATACGGATCAACGGGCTGCGGTTTTGGCCAGACCAAGCAACATAGCAAGGTGCTTCGTATCCTGGAACTAAACGCTTATACGAATTGACTGTCGGATTTGTAACAGCAGTGAAGCCTTGTGCGTGCTCTAAAATTCCTGCTAGGAATTGGTACGCTGTTTCGCTCAACTTCAATTCGCCGTCTTCATCAAGGAAAGCATTCACTTTGTCTTTGAACAAAGAAACGTTCATGTGCATTCCTGAACCGTTGACGCCGAAAAGAGGTTTCGGCATGAAAGTTGCGTGCAACCCGTGTTTGCGGGCAATTGTTTTAACGACCAATTTGAAAGTTTGGATATCATCGCAAGCTTTGATGGCGTCTGCATATTTAAAATCGATTTCGTGTTGTCCTGGAGCCACTTCATGGTGGGAAGCTTCAATTTCAAAGCCCATTTCTTCCAATTCCAATACGATGTCACGACGGCAGTTTTCACCAAGGTCCATAGGAGCCAAGTCAAAGTATCCGCCATTGTCGTTCAATTCAAGGGATGGCTCGCCGCTAGCATCCAATTTGAACAAGAAGAATTCAGGCTCTGGCCCTAGGTTGAAATGCGTGAAGCCCATTTCTTCCATTTCTTTGAGAACGCGTTTCAAGTTATTGCGCGGATCTCCTTCAAACGGTGTTCCATCTGCACGGTAAATATCACAGATAAGGCGTGCTACTTTCCCTTTGCCTGTAATCCATGGGAATACTACCCACGTGTCTAGGTCTGGGAATAGGTACATATCTGATTCTTCGATGCGAACGAATCCATCGATAGATGATCCATCGAACATCATTTTGTTGTCGAGTGCTTTGTCCAATTGAGAAGTCGGAATTTCAACATTTTTGATTATGCCGAGAATGTCTGTAAACTGCAAACGGATAAAGTTGACTTCTTCTTCTTTTACTAATCGCTTAATGTCTTCTTTTGTATACTTGCTCATTTTCTTTTCCACTCTCCTATGTAAGTTTTATATTCACTCGCCTCAATTGAAGAAACGAGATAAATCACCTTGTCTTAACCCGCCGCGTTCATAAGAGCGAAGTTGCTGCATTTCTTCCCTTAAAATTCTCCGCAATTCTGCATCGCTGAGATTTTTGGGTTCAGCCTTTTCATTTTCAGGTTGGTCTTTCAGATTATAGATTTTTTTGATCCCTGCCATATTAAGGCCTTGATCCAAATATTCTTTAATCTCCAGCAATGTATCGACATCGTTCAATGAGAACATGCGTTTATTGCCTTCCGTGCGGGCAGGGCTGATTAATCCATGCTCTTCGTAATAGCGGATTTGGCGCGCAGTCAATTCTGTCAGCTGCATCACAATGCTGATGGGCAGAAGCGGCATCGTCCGACGAACCCGATTCGTCATTGTTTTCACCCTTTTCAGTTTTACTACTCTTTTAGTATAAAACACGTTAGATAAGTTGTCAAATCCATGTTATGTTTTCTGACATAAAAATATTCCTGCACTCTTTCAAGTGCAGGAACACTCATAAAAGACCGGATTCTTCTAAAGCTGTGATTGAATTCAACACAGCAATTTTCACATGTTCATAAGTTAATCCACCTTGCACAAAAGCAGTATAAGGGGGCCGAATCGGGCCGTCTGCTGTGAGTTCGATGCTGGAGCCTTGGACAAATGTTCCGGCTGCCATGATAACATCATCTTCATATCCCGGCATATAAGCCGGTTCCGGTTTGAATTGCGCATTTACCGGCGAACTGTTTTGGATTGTTTGGCAAAAGGCGATCATTTGCTCTGCCGTTTTAAAAGAAACGGATTGGATGAGATCAGTCCGCAGCGCTGAATAATGCGGCGTCGTTTCCATGCCTACCGATTCTAAAAGAGCCGACGTGAAGATAGCCCCTTTTAAGGCTTGCGATACAATATGCGGAGCCATAAAAAAGCCCTGATACATATCAGGCAACGCGTTCAACGAAGCTCCTGCCTCCCCTCCTATACCCGGAGAAGTCATTCGGTAACCGCATTTTTCGACTAAATCTGCTTTTCCGGCAATATAGCCGCCGATTTTTGCCAAGCCGCCTCCCGGATTTTTTATCAAAGAGCCGGCAATCAAATCTGCACCGACTTCGATCGGTTCCCGCTCTTCCACAAATTCACCGTAGCAATTGTCCACAAAAATGATGGCATCTTCCTTTATCACTTTGACACGCCGGACCATCTCTTCAATTTCATCGACAGTAAAGGATGGCCGTGTATCGTAGCCGCGTGATCGCTGAATCGCCACCACTTTTGTTTTTTCTGAAACAGCGCTTTCAACATTTGCCCAGTCTATCTGATTGCTTATCGTTAAATCGATATGCTGATAGCCAATGCCAAAATCCTTGAGAGAACCCGTATCCTTTTCGCCTCCCGAGACGATGGAGTCTAAAGTGTCGTATGGCTTTCCTGTGATGTACATCAATTCATCCCCCGGTCGCAGCACGCCGAAAAGCGCAATGGTAATTGCGTGGGTTCCGGAAATGATTTGCGGCCGGACCAAAGCTGCTTGAGCTTTGAAGACATCCGCATAGACTTTTTCTAAAGTATCCCGCCCTTCATCATCGTAGCCATACCCTGTAGAAGGATTGAAATGATGGTCACTCACTTTTTGACGATGGAAAGCATCCAATACTTTCTTCTGATTCAGGAAGGCGATATCGTCTGCACGCCGCAATTCTTTTTGGATTGTTTCTTCGATTGTTCTGATTGTTGTCTGCATGTTAATCTCCATTCATTTTTAATGCCATTTCCATTATTGCGCGAAACTTGAAATTGCGTCAAACTCTGATACAATTCATAGAGTTAGTTTTTCAGGGAGGATCAGTACAATGGCTTGGGAAGTTTTAAGTGCAATCGGTACAATCGCGTTTGCCATTTCCGGCGCAATTATCGCAATGGAAGAAGAATATGATATTTTTGGCGTTTACCTTCTCGGAGTCGTTACGGCTTTCGGCGGCGGAGCTATCCGCAATTTACTGATCGGCGTTCCTGTTTCAGCCTTATGGGAACAGGAAATGATGTTTCAGTTGGCCGCCATTTCCATCACCATCGTTTTTCTTTTCCCGCATAAATTACTCGGGCCATGGAGCAGATGGGGCAATTTCTTCGATGCGATCGGCTTGTCAGCATTTGCTGTACAAGGTGCGTTATATGCAGTCGATTTGAATATGCCTATTATCGCTGTCATGGTCGCCGCAATTTTAACGGGTTCCGGCGGTGGAATGATCCGTGATTTATTGGCAGGCCGAAAGCCGCTTGTCTTGAAAGCGGAAATCTATGCTTTGTGGGCTGCCATCGCAGGCATCTTGATCAGCATCGATATGATCCGCTCGGACTTCGTCTTATACGGCCTATTCCTTGTGATCACCGTTCTGCGCATTTTATCTTATACGTACAAATGGCGGCTGCCATCGAGAAAAATCCAGCTTCCTTAAAAAAACAAGCCATGCGGCAAAGAGCTGCATGGCTTGTTTTTTATTAAGCGATGACTTCCCCGTTCCAGTTCATCATGCCGCCTTCAATATTGATTGTTTCAATGCCGTTCGATTCCAAAAAGTCGCAAGCCATTGCACTTCTGCCGCCAGCTTTGCAGATCACGTGGACAGCTGTACCAGCCTCTAGCTCATCTAGCCGTTCAGGCAGCTGCCCAAGTGGAATATGCTTTGCTCCTGGGACCATGCCATAAGCTACTTCTTCGTCTTCACGCACATCTATCAAGTAAATTTCTTCGCCTTTTTCGACGAGTTCTTGCAATTCATCTGTTGTAATGGATTTCACGTTTTATTTCCTCCTGCCAAATGTATAAGTTTAAGCTACTTAAAAAGGGTATACTCACCTTCTGCTTCTGTCAAATGAAAAAACCAGCTGGGTTGAGCCCCAGCTGGTTGATCGCTTATTCCTGATGTTCAATGTTCACAGCCTTGGCAGGCGAGAACGTCGAAATGGCATGTTTGTAGATCAATTGCTGTTTGCCATCCGTTTCAACCAGCACCGTAAAATTATCATAGGATTTAATGGTTCCTTTTAACTGGAAGCCATTTAGTAAAAAGACGGTTACAAAAATATTATTTTTACGCAGCTGATTTAAATAGACATCTTGAATATTGACTGGTTTCATGAATATCCCCCTTAGAATAAACCCTACTCTGTGATTTGCCGTGCTATTAGCTCTATTCGACGGTCCCGCTCTTTCTCCTGCATCATCGTTTCAATTTCTGCCAGTTTTTTTTCATTTTCTTCTAAGGCATCAATCCAAAAGATCGGCAATTTGTTTTTAAAATAAGTAAACTGCCGTTTAGCGTACTTCCGGGAATTTTGCTTGATTTTGCTGATGGCATCATCTAAGGCCAATTGGCCGTCAAAATAAGCATAAATTTCTTTGTAGCCAATTGCTTGAACCGATTGAACTCCGCGAATTTCCTGGTCATATAAGCCTTTCACTTCTTCTAGGAGCCCTTTTTCGAGCATAGCATCCACCCGCCCATTAATCCGTTCATATAAGACTGGCCGCGGAATATCCAAGCCGACGATCAGTTCATTATACATGGGAGACAATGCTTTGGTCCGCTCTTCCTTCGCTTGTCCGCCCATATTGATTTCAATGGCACGCAGCACTCTGCGTGTGTTATTCGGATGGATATCAGCATCTGGATCAAGCGCAAGCAATTTTTCGTGCATCGCCAGAGGGCCACGCAGTTTTAGTTCTTCGGCCAGTTTCTCGCGAAGTTCTTCATCCGCCTGCTGTTCAGAGAAGCGGTAATCGAAAAGCACAGCTTGGACATATAGCCCGGAACCGCCGACGATAATGGGGAATTTGCCGCGCGACCTAATTTCCGCAATCTTCCCTCTGACTAATTGCTGGTATTCCGCAACGGAAAAAGGCTCTTTTGGGTCTTTGATATCGAGCAAATGATGGACAATGCCATCCATTTCATGCGCCTCGATTTTAGCGGTGCCAATCGACAGCCCGCGGTACACTTGCATCGAGTCGCCGTTGATGATTTCCCCGTCGTGCCGCTTTGCCATTTCCAAACTTAATGCCGTTTTGCCGGAAGCAGTCGGTCCGACAATGGCCATTACATCAATCATCTTTTCTCATCCATTCTACTAATGTATCAAAATGCTGTTGCTTATTTGTTTCATGAAGCAATTCATGCCGGCCGCCTTCCGCCAAATACAATTGGACATTCGTCATTCCGGCTTCCTGATATTGTTTAGCGGTTGAAAACAAACCTTTCCCGTTGTCCCCTACAGGATCTTCTGCCCCGCTGATCAGGAGCACCGGCAGGTCTTTCCGTATTTTAGCGACCTCCGCTTTTTTATGAATCAAGCTCAACCCATGGAACAAATCCACATAGAATTGATTGGTCGAAGGCTGTCCGCTCATCGGATCCTTCTCGTATTGTTCGACCGCTTCTTTATCTCGGCTAAGCCAGGCAAATAACGACCCTTCGTCTTTGAACGGCTTGATGAAACTGCCAAAAGTCAACTTGCCAAGCGTAGGATTGACGGCTTCTTTTCCGGAAAATCTTGCGGCAGCTAAAGCGAATGCGAGCCCCGCTTTCCCTGCCATCCCAGGATCTCCCCCTGTACCGGATATAACAACCTTGCTAACTTTTTCGCTGTGCAATTGAATATAGCGTCTTGCGACGAAAGAGCCCATGCTATGGCCGAAGAGGATCAATGGCAATTGCCCGATTTGTGATTGTACGCCTTTTAATAATTCATCAACATCTTCTACAACGCGGTTAAAGCCATCAAATTCACCAAAAAATCCCTGTGTTCCGTTTCGTTTTGCCGTTCGCCCGTGACCCCGTTGGTCGTGGCCCGATACAACAAAACCATGCTGCGCCAGAAAACGTGCAAACTCTTCATAACGACCGACATGTTCCGCCATGCCATGAATGATGTGCACATGGGCAACCGGATTTTCCGGTTCGTAAATTTCGTAGTAAATTTCCACTCGATCACTTGCGCGAATAAAATTCTTCGTGATTTTCAATGCATGATCCCTCCCGAAAACAAGATAGGCAATATTCATTTTCTATAGCCGTTTACATGACGCGCTTAAACATTTTTTCCACATCATAGGTTTTAAAGTGGATAATGACTGGACGGCCATGCGGACAAGTGAATGGTTGTTCTGCATCCTTAAGATCCGCCAACAACCGCTCCATCTCATGCTTTTGAAGGTAATGATTCGCCTTGATGGAACGTTTGCAGCTCATCATGATCGCCGCATCTTCCCGCAGTTTTTTTACATCCACTTTTCGTTCATTCAACACTTGTTCGATTAAATCTTCAATCACTTCCTGCTCAAATCCCGAAGGAAACCAAGTCGGATGCTCCCGGACGATAAACGAAGTGTCCCCGAACTCTTCCAAAAAAACGCCGCTTTCAGCCAAGACATGCAAACTGTCTTTCAAGCGCAGCGCCTCGTCTCGGCTATAGTGGAAAGTCAGCGGCAAGAGCAGAGCCTGCCGTTCTCCAGCATCAATATCGCAGACTTTTTCCCGAAAGAACTCATATTTGATCCGTTCCTGTGCCGCGTGCTGGTCGATCAAATAAAAACCATCATCGCTTTGCGCCACAATATACGTGCCATGAATTTGGCCAACGACATCAAGTTCCGGAAATTGAGGGCTTGTATCTTCTTCAAATTCCGGTTCTACTTGAAAGTTTTCAGGCTGTTCATCGTACATCTTTTCTTCCGGCGTTTCAAAAGGCGTGGTTTCTACCGCGTTTCTTTCTTCTGCCGGAAGATGATGTACTGGCTCCAAGATAGGCAAAGTTTCCGCAATAACCGGATCTTCTTTTTCACGCAGTTCCTGCATCGCTTCTTTGACTGTAAACGAAGATTTCCAAATATCCAATTGCTTGGAAGGAAGCTGTTTTGGCGCTTTCGGCTTTTCGATGACCGGCGCCCGGACGGCTGAAGAAATGGTTCCGCGTATCGTTGTATGGATCAATTCCATCAATTCTTTTTCTTTGCTGAGCCGGATCTGTTGTTTCGCCGGATGCACATTGACATCGGTCAAATAAGGGTCGCCTTCAATATTCATAACGACGATAGGCTGCCGCTCCAGCGGCAAAAACGTATGATACGCCTTATGGACGGTGTTCGCAATCGCATAATGTTTGACCCAGCGCCCATTCACGAATAACGAAATGTAGTTTTTATTGGCCCGCGTGATTTCCGGAAGGGACGCATAACCCGATATTTTGTAGTCATGTGACTCCCCTTCAAAGGGAATCATTTTCTTGGCAATCGAGACTCCATAAATATCCGATATCACCCGTTTGATGTCACCGCTGCCGGAAGTCTGGAGAATCATCCGGCCGTCATGAGACAGTTTAAATGAAATTCCTGGATAGCTTAAAGCGAAACGGTTCATCAGGTCTATGGAATGTCCCAGTTCTGTCTGCAAGGTTTTCATGTATTTCAAACGCGCCGGCGTATTGAAGAACAATTGGTCGATTTGGATATCGGTGCCTTTTCGAAGAGCGCCTGCACGGTGTTCAATCAAACGGCCGCCTTCCATATGCACATATGTGCCGGATTCGCCGTTTGACGTATGCAGCGTCACTTTTGAAACGGAAGCGATACTTGCTAATGCCTCTCCCCGGAAACCGAGCGTTCGAATGCGGAATAAATCATGTTCGTTTGCAATTTTACTGGTAGCATGGCGTGAAAATGACAATAGTGCATCTTCTGAATCCATTCCAGCGCCATTATCCACGATCTGGATAGAAGTCAGCCCTGCTTCGGTTAACAGCACTTCAATAGCGGTACTTCCAGCGTCGATTGCGTTTTCAACCAATTCTTTGACGACGGATGTGGGCCTTTCGACCACTTCACCCGCTGCTATTTTGTTTGATAACGGCTCGTCCATTAATCGAATAATCCCCATATCCTCACCCCTTCTTGCTTAATTTCACCTGCAGATCATTCAAGAGCTGAAGCGATTGCAATGGTGTCATTGCCGCGATATTCGCATCGGATATCGCTTGCAGCACTTCTTCGCTTTCGGTGTCACGATCGTCAAAAAACGACAATTGTTCCACTTCGCTGACATGCTTCTTGTTTTCCGATTCAAAGCTGACGAGCAGTTCTCTTGCCCGCAAAAGAATCGGCTGCGGCAATTCAGCGAGTTCTGCCACATGGATCCCGTAGCTTTTATCAGCTGGCCCTTTTTTCACTTTATGCAGGAACACGACTTTGCCGGATTGCTCCATAGCCGCCACGTGCACATTGCTCAATTTATCCAAGGTTTGGTCGAGTGCTGTCAATTCATGATAATGGGTGGAAAACAGCGTATTTGCCCCAATATTCTCATGAATGTACTCAATCATGGATTGCGCAAGCGCCATGCCGTCATACGTGGATGTCCCCCGCCCAATTTCATCGAATAACAGAAGGCTGCGTTCAGTCGCATGCGTGATCGCATATTGCGACTCAAGCATTTCGACCATAAACGTACTTTGCCCGGAAACTAAATCATCTGCTGCACCGATGCGCGTAAAGATCTGATCGACGATCGGCAAATTTGCCGATTCTGCCGGCACATAAGAGCCGATTTGAGCCATGACAATGGTCAAAGCCACTTGGCGCATATACGTACTTTTACCGGACATATTCGGTCCTGTAATTAATAGCATATTTTGGTCATTGGTCAAAACACAATCGTTTGGCACATAATGCTGTTTATTGAGCATTTTTTCAACAACCGGATGTCGGCCCTCAATGATGGAAATTTCCCTTGAATTATTGAAGTCGGGCTTCACAAAGCGATACTTTTCCGCCACATTCGCGAAGCTCATAAAGACATCAAGGCCACTTAATGTCGAAGCCAATTCTTGAATACGTGAAATGTATTGCTTGACTTCTTCTCGGATTTTTACAAATAGTTCATATTCCAGCGACAAACTTTCTTCTTCTGCCGTTAGGATCAAGCTTTCTTTTTCTTTTAATTCAGGTGTGATATAGCGTTCTGCGTTTGCCAATGTCTGTTTGCGTTCATAGCGTTCCAAGTCCGCTAAATGCATATTGGCTTTTGAAATTTCAATATAGTAGCCGAATATCCGGTTATAGCCGATTTTCAACGACTTGATTCCTGTCCGCTGGCGTTCCTGCTGCTCTAATTGGGCAATCCAATCTTTTCCGTTACGTGAAGCGTAGCGGTATTCATCCAGTTTCTCGTGGTAACCGTCACGGATAACGCCGCCTTCTTTAGATGACAAAGGCGGATTTTCACTGATGGCATCGAGCAATTCACATACTTCTCCGCAGCGATCCAATTTGCGGCTGAAATCCTGCAGCACATCATCGCCGGAATTTTGAAGTTCTGCAATAATCGCTGGGATTTTCTCCAACGAACTGCGCAATTGAGCAAGGTCGCGCCCGCTTGCACTGCCAAAAGCGATGCGGCCACTCAAGCGCTCTAAGTCATATACTTCTTTTAATAAAGCCTGCAGTTCAACACGCACAAAATAATTCTCGATCAAAGATTCGACCATGAATTGGCGTCTTTCGATTTGCCGCTTATTAGCAAGCGGCTGATGCAGCCATTGCTTCAGCTTCCGGCTGCCCATTGCCGTGACCGTTTCATCCAGCAGCCAAAGCAAGGTCCCTTTCGTGTCGCCTCCGCGAATCGATTGCAGCAATTCCAAGTTCCGCTTCGAGTGGAAATCGATCGATAGGAGCTGGCCGCTTTCATTATAGGAAAAAGCTTGGATGTGTTCGAGCGACTGCTTTTGCGTCCGTGCAATATAAGAAAGCAAACGCAAGATGGAGAGCCGCAAATCTTCAGGGCATGCAGCTAGCAGGCGTTCCTCTGCCTGGTAGACTTCATCCATCGTTTCAATCGATAGCACGAGATCTTGTGCATCTTCGTTAAGCAGCAAGAATAATTGGTTGGATACCACCAACTCACGGATTTGGAGTGATTGCAGTTCCTGAAGCAAAGATTTTTCAGTCCCGGTTATGTATGTAGCTCTCGCTTCTCCCGTGCTGATATCCACGTAGGACAAAGCAAATCCATCAGGCAATTGGTCGGCTGCCGCTAAAAACAAATTCGATTTGGAATCAATGCTTTTGCCTTCCGTATGCGTCCCAGGAGTAATAAGACGCACCACTTCTCGTTTCACAACGCCTTTTGTCAACTTCGGATCTTCCACTTGTTCACAGACAGCCACTTTATGGCCTTTTTGGATCAATTGGTCGATATAGTTCTGTGCTGCATGATGCGGTACGCCGCACATTGGAATTCGCTCATCGCCGTTTCCGCCTCTGCTCGTCAATGTAATTTCAAGCAATTGAGAAGCTTTCAATGCGTCATCATAAAACATTTCATAAAAATCTCCTAGACGGAAAAACAGAAACGCATCCTGGTATTCAGACTTCACTTGCAAATATTGTTGGATCATCGGTGTAGGTGCCATTTTAATACCTCTTTCGCGAACTTTTCGTAGTTTCTCTATTATAACAAAAAGATGGGGGGAAAAGAAAAAACTGAAAGAGCAAGCTCTTTCAGCTTTTTTCCTGTATTTCTTTTGTTTCAAATCGGCCAGCTTTTGCTTACAAAAGCTGAACGGCCGTTTCCGCTTTTCTTTGTCCAGACTCCAGTGCCTAGCTCTTCGGCCATAAGCCAGCCCAGCTGTGTGGCAAAGAGCGCCACTTCGCTGTTCTGTCTTATGGCTGCCAGAGCTGAGCAGGCACCTCCGCTTTTCTTTGTCCAGACTCCAACGGCCAGCTCCTCGGGTCATAATCCGTTCTTCCTGTGCGGCAAAAAACGCCGCTTCGGAAGTCCGTCTTATGCCTTTCGGAGCTGAACGGCCGTTTCCGCTTTTCTAATTAGCAGTTTCCTGGTGTGCTGTTTTTCACTTGGGATCCTGTTTCGCCGCGAAGAATATCGCCGCCAGTTGATACGATGATGTTGTTAGTCACTTGATTGGCAATGGCTGTCGACACCATTTGAAGCAATGCATTAACATCGCTTTGAGATTGTTTGAACTCTTGTACGATTGGCACCGCATCGATTTCTTCTTCAATTTTTTGGATTTTGCTTTCGATCAAGTTCAACGCACGTTCTTTGCCGTACGCTTGGAAGTTGACTGCTTGTTTTTGCAAACTCTTCATGCTGGCAATTTTCTCCCGCACTTTTTGGTTTTCGTTTATTTGAGCTTCTGCACGTTTGAAGAATTCCACTTCTTCCGTTTCAGCGATCATATCCGCTACTTCACGCGCTTTTGCAATAATTTCTTCTTTTGAATAAGCCATTCTCTAGACACCCACTTCTTGGCCGTAAATAGTTTCAACAAGTCCACCATTCAAGGGCCATATTTTTATTGTTGGTATTTTTCACTTTCACTAAATTGAAATCTCATTTTTCTGTTTGCCAAAGGGAATACCGTGACTCCGGCAGCCTCAAATGGCCATCATTCATGAAAAATCCCTTTCAATCAATACCTTATTATACTGAATAAGCCCACCACTCTACAAGGAAGGCGCACCAATTGTCGGAGAATCGACAAGAAGCCATGAAGATTACCCTTTAAAAGGGTAGTCTTCGTTGATATATACGCGTTCGAATGAAACTGCTTTTCCTGTAGCGTCGTCAAGCTCCGTAAAGAAGCCGCTGACAACTGAACGTCCCCGTTTCGGCACTTCAAACCGGGTCGGCATATTGGTTTTAAATCGGTACAAGACCGATTCCTTCGTCATCCCGAGGATTTCGTCATATGGCCCTGTCATGCCGACATCAGAGATATAAGCCGTACCATTCGGCAAAATGCGTGCATCCGCTGTCTGTACATGCGTATGGGTACCGACTACTACTGAAGCCCGGCCATCTAAATGCCAGCCCATTGCGATTTTTTCGCTTGTCGCTTCGGCATGGAAATCAACAAATACCAATGGAGAGATCGCTTTTGCTTCTGCCAAAAGTTCATCCGCTTTTTGGAAGGGATCTTCATGCGGCGGCAAGAATACACGGCCATGAAGATTGATTACCGAAAGCGTTTTTCCGTTTTTGGTCACCGTAGCCATTCCACGCCCTGGTGCTTCGTCCGAAAAGTTTGCAGGACGGATCAAGTAATCCACTTCGTCAATGAAATCAAAAATCTCTTTTTGGTCCCACGTGTGGTTGCCCATCGTGATCATATCGACGCCCATGAATAGCAAATCTTGATAAATCGCCTTTGTAATTCCGCGTCCCGCTGCTGCATTCTCACCGTTCGCAATGACCACATCCGGGTTGTATTTTCTTTTCAAGCGCGGCAAATAGGATTCCAGCGCTTCTCTGCCGATTGAACCCACAATATCTCCAATAAATAATACTTTCATTTTATTCACCTTTTTCCATAAGAAAAAGGCTTCTTTGAATAGACATTCATCGAAGCCTTTATCCTATTATTTTGCGTATTCAACTGCTCTTGTTTCTCGAATGACGGTCACTTTGATGTGGCCTGGGTAATCCAGTTCTTCTTCAATCCGTTTACGGATGTCGCGTGCCAAACGATGCGCAGTCATATCATCAATCTGTTCCGGACGAACCATAATGCGGATTTCGCGTCCTGCTTGAATCGCAAATGATTTCTCTACGCCTTCATAAGACTCGGAAATCTCTTCAAGTTTTTCAAGGCGGCGAATATAGTTTTCCAATGTTTCGCTCCGTGCACCTGGACGAGCAGCGGACAAGGCATCAGCTGCGGCTACAATCACCGATATGATGGATGTCGCTTCTGTATCGCCATGGTGGGAAGCAATACTGTTAATGACCACTGGATGTTCTTTGTATTTCGTTCCTAATTCGACTCCGATTTCCACATGGCTGCCTTCGACTTCATGGTCGATTGCTTTACCGATGTCATGCAATAAACCGGCGCGTCTTGCTAAAGTCACATCTTCACCAAGTTCCGCTGCCATTAATCCGGACAAGAACGCTACTTCTACAGAATGCTTCAAGACATTCTGTCCATAGCTTGTACGGTAACGGAGACGGCCAAGGATCTTGATCAAATCAGGATGGAGATTATGGACGCCGACATCAAATGTCGTCTGCTCTCCGATTTCCCGGATTTGCTCATCCACTTCTCTTCTTGATTTTTCGACCATTTCTTCGATGCGCGCTGGATGGATACGGCCATCGGAAACCAATTTTTCAAGCGCCAATCGAGCAGTCTCGCGGCGAATTGGATCAAAGCCGGATAAGATAACCGCTTCCGGCGTATCATCAATGATTAAATCGATGCCTGTCAAAGTTTCGAGTGTACGGATGTTTCTTCCTTCACGTCCGATGATTCGGCCTTTCATCTCATCATTCGGCAAGTTGACCACTGAAACCGTCGTTTCGGCTACATGGTCAGCAGCAAAGCGCTGCATTGCCAACGACAGGATATTCTTAGCTTTTTTGTCCGATTCTTCTTTTGCACGCGCTTCTGTTTCTTTGATCATTACGGCAATATCCGTTGAAAGTTCATTTTCAACTTGCTGGAGGATGATCGATTTCGCTTCTTCGCGGGTTAAAGAGGAAATGCGTTCCATTTCGGACTGTTGCTGACGAACTAGTTCTTCAGCTTTGCTTTCCATCTGTCCAATATGCTGTTGTTTTTCTGCAAGCGATTCATCTTTGCGTTCAAGACTCGCTTCTCGTTTGTTCAATGCATCATCCTTGCGATCTAAATTTTCTTCTCTCTGCAACAACCGATTTTCTTGTCTTTGAAGTTCTAATCGGCGTTCCCGAATTTCAGATTCTGTTTCAGTACGCAATTTATGATTTTCGTCTTTCGCTTCCAATAAAGCTTCTTTCTTCAGCGCTTCAGCTTCTCGTTTCGCATCTTCAACAATTTGCTCCGCAGAATTTTTAGCGCCTGCTATATTGGAATCGTTTGCTTTCTTTAATGCAAAATACCCAACAACTACACCGACGATGATACCAAGCAAAGCGAAGATGATCTCGGTAAACCCCATTCGGACACCTCCTCTTGCTATTCTTTTACTTTTTCAAAAGATCAATTAATAGTACGGGTCACACTTTTCAATCGTTGAAAAATTAGTAAATTATACAATTTTAATTGTATAGATGGACTTATAAAGTGTCAACCCATTGAGAATAAGGATTCAGCACACCTAGAAGCCGAGCCGGCAATCTGCATGCATAGAGAAAAGCCACAAAGCATATTGCTTCGCGGCTTCGGATCCTCTTTTTTATTCCTCTTCGTCAATCAGAAGATTAAACTCTTCCGGCTCTTCGTCTTTATTGGCGGCAATCGTATAAGTTGCTGCTGCCATGCCATAAGATTCGCGGATTTTGTTTGAAATTTCGTTGCGGATTTCCGGATTTGCAAGCAAGAACTGCTTCACATTTTCACGGCCTTGTCCAATGCGCTCGTCATTATAAGAATACCAAGATCCACTCTTCTGGATGATTTCAAGATCTGATCCGATATCCACGATTTCACCTTCGCGGGAAATCCCTTTACCGTACATGATATCGAGTTCAGCTGTACGGAACGGCGGAGCTACCTTGTTTTTCACAATCTTAATTTTCGTTCTGTTACCGATAATTTCAGCACCTGATTTCAATGCCTCAGCACGGCGCACTTCCAAACGGACAGATGAATAGAATTTCAAAGCACGTCCGCCTGGTGTTGTTTCCGGGTTACCGAACATAACGCCGATCTTTTCACGAATCTGGTTAATGAAAATAACGATCGTGTTTGACTTGTTGATAACGCCTGACAATTTACGAAGGGCTTGGGACATCAAACGTGCCTGCAACCCCATATGGGAGTCGCCCATTTCGCCTTCGATTTCCGCTTTTGGCACCAATGCCGCAACAGAATCGACGACTACGATATCAACAGCGCCGCTTCGTACAAGCGCTTCAGCGATTTCCAATGCTTGCTCCCCTGTGTCCGGCTGAGACAAGAGCAGCTCATCAATATTAACGCCAAGATTTTTTGCATAAACTGGATCTAATGCATGCTCAGCATCGATAAATGCAGCTGTTCCGCCTGTCGCTTGAACTTCTGCGATAGCATGAAGGGAAACTGTCGTTTTACCTGAACTTTCAGGTCCATATATTTCAATAACACGCCCGCGCGGATATCCGCCTATTCCTAGTGCCGTATCAAGTGCCAATGAACCACTCGAAACCGATGATACATTACGGTCGCTTTTCTCGCCTAATTTCATTACAGATCCTTTACCGAACTGCTTTTCTATACTTTTTAACGCCATGTCTAACGCTGCTTTACGATCGCTCAAAAGAAATCCTCCTCTAATTAAAACCAATTTTTCTACCTGTCTCTAGTATACTTGCTCATTGAGAAATACGCAAGGAAAATGCGAACGTTTATTCGTGTTCGCATCTTAAAAATGATTTTTGATCGGCTTATACAGCTCATTTTCCCTTTTTGAGCATAAAAAAACACGCAAAATTAAATTTTGCGTGCATTTCCGTCAGTCAGTGTTCGTATTATATACGACAGCGCCAATTTCACTGCTCTGAGACGGTTCGTGTTGCGCATCCCGGACAATTGCAGCCGGTAGGCTCTCGTTTCTTCTTCTGTTGAAATCCCGACCCATACAGTCCCGGCAGGCTGGTCGCCATGAGCGTCCGGACCTGCAGCCCCCGTTAAACTGACACTGATGTCCGTGTTGAATTTCATGCGGACCGCTTCAGCCATCGCAATAGCGGTTTCTTCACTGACAACACCGTACTCGGCAAGCAGTTCACTTGAAATGCCCAATTGGCTGATTTTCATTTCTTCATTATAGGTGATGACGCCGCCAGCGAGCGCTGAACTGGCTCCTGCTACAGCAGCCAATTCAGATTGGAATAGCCCGGCAGTCAAACTCTCGGCAGCTGAGATTGTCTTCTGCTGTTCGCGAAGCAACTCAATCGCTTTCGAAGCCAGCGAATCGTTGTCATAACCGTACAAATAGTCGCCTGCACGCTCAAGAAGAGATGCTTTCGCCTCTTCTATCAACTTCCAAGCCTGCTCTTCTGTATTGGTCTTCGCTGTAATACGCAGCGTTACTTCCCCGTCAGAAGCAAGCGGAGCGATAGTCGGATTCGTCTGCTGCTCCAGAATATCTTGGATGCGGTCTTCAAGTTCCGCTTCTCCGATGCCGTAAAAACGCAAAACATGTGAAACAATGACGTCAGCTTGGTTCAGCATTTTCGCAAGTTTCGGTTTCGCTTCATACTGGAACATCGGCTCCATTTCTTTAGGAGGCCCTGGCAATAGCATATACGTATGCGTTTCGGTTTTGTAAAGCATCCCGGGTGCCATTCCGTGGTTATTGACCAATACGTCGCTGTCTTTTAAAACCAATGCCTGCTTTTTATTGTTTTCCGTCATTGCTCTCCCAGCCCGTTCGAAAAAAGCCACAATGGAATCAAGCGCTTCCTGGTCCATGTCTAAAGTTGTCCCCAAATGGCGGGCAATCGTTTCCTTCGTCAAATCATCTTTCGTCGGTCCTAAGCCGCCAGTGAAAATGATTAAATCTGCACGGCTTTCGGCAATTTTGATTGTTTCTTTCAAACGCTCTGAATTGTCCCCGACTACCGTATGGTAATATACATTAATTCCAAGCTCTGCTAAATGGTTCGATAAAAAGCGGGCATTTGAATTTGTAATCTGCCCGAGCAGCAGTTCAGATCCTACAGCAATAATTTCAGCATTCATCCAGCTTCACCCCTTGAACGTTTTTTGAAAACTCTTATTTAGAAGCCATCAAGCCTTTGCGGTTGGCATAGAAATAATCCCAGCCTGACCATATAGTGAAAATCAATGCAATATAGAGCATGATTTCGCCAAATGGCACACCCATCAGAACAAAGATGGTATCGTGGAGCAATAATGCTGAAATCGCTAGGATCTGTGCCGTGGTTTTAATTTTGCCTAAGCTCCCGGCAGCGACCACTTCACCTTCACCAGCAAGCACTAACCGCAATCCTGTAACAGCAAACTCACGGCTGATGATGAGGATGACAATCCATGATGCAGCGAAGCCAAGCTCCACTAAGATGATCAAAGCTGCCGACACCAGCAGTTTATCTGCAAGCGGATCCAAAAATTTGCCGAAGGTCGTGACAAGATTGTACTTTCTCGCATAATATCCGTCAATCCAGTCGGTCAATGATGCAATGATGAAAATCAGCCCTCCGATAAAATGAGAAACCGGCATTTCTGCACCGAATAACGTCATCGTACCCCAATTAAAATCGACTAGCATGATCAACATGAATATCGGGATCAATAATATCCTCGATATCGTAATACGGTTTGGAATATTCATTTGTTTGCCCCTTTCCTTTCTCAAGAAAAATAGCCATCAAAAGATGGCTATTCTGCGTCCGTAAATTGAATAACAATATTTTGTGTGATCAAGTCTTGCGTATATTCAATCGGTTCGCCATTTACAGTAAGTTTAACATTCGAGCTCGCTCCAAGCCTTACACGCACTTGTGCAACACCTGAAACGTCTATCGTTTCACTGTCGCTCGCCTGCATTGTACGTGCTGGCTGCATCAACTCCTGCTGATTCGGGCCAGTAGCCGACACCCAAGACGGGCCGCTCGCTTCAATTTTCAATTCCCGTGTAGCCGGACCTTGCCAAGCAAACGTAGTCGTTTCTCCTTCGGTACCTACTACAGAAATGCTGGTTTCCGGTTCTGCAGGTTCCTCTGGCTCTTCAGCCGGGACTTCTTCCGGTTCTTCCTCAGCTGGCGGCGCTTCTTCATCTCCACCGTTAGGTTCTTCGTACGGAACGCCTTCTTCATCTGTCGCATCTTCCAATGGATCATTGGTTGCCAAATTATTATAAAAGAAAATAACAACTGCTAATATGACAACAATAAATAAAGCGACAATCACTTTTGGCATAATTTCGCCAAGGCCATTAGAAGAACTTTTTGCTAAAGTTTGGCGCCGGGAAGGAGTTGGCGGCGTAAGCGTCGGCCGAACTTCCTCTTTCACTGAAACCGGAACCTCGGATTTATGCTGCTCGAGCAATTCATCCGAATTCAATCCTACCGCTTCCGCGTATTGTTTAATGAACGCACGAACATAAAAAGGTCCGGGCATCATGCTATGATTGCCTTCTTCAATTCCCGCTAAATAGCGTTTTTGTATCTTTGTCACATCCTGTAAATCTTCCAAACTGTACCCTTTGGCGATTCTCGCCTCTTTCAACCGAGTACCTAATTCACTCAATACGATCACCTGCCCACTTAAAAGTTAAATCCGCCGAACATATCCGCTTGATTTTGGTCGCCCATGAAGTGGTTTTTTTCCAACACTTCATATGTAATCTTTTCTTCTGGATGATGGCGCAATTCGATAATATAATCGAAATCTTCGATGCTGTACTCAGATTGCTGGACAAACATATCGGGATGTTCCACAACTTTAATCGTTGGCATGCGCATCATTTCTCGAACCAGCTGCATATGGCGCTCATCTCCGGAACGGCGTGTGACGATGCCGTCCAGTATGAAGATATTATTCGCGTTATGCTCATCTCCCATCAACTGATTTCTCACTGTCTGCTTGATCATCGTTGAAGATAGGAAAATCCATTTTTTATTAGCACTTACACTCGCTGCGACGATCGATTCCGTTTTTCCAACCCTCGGCATTCCGCGCAAACCGACTAATTTATGGCCTTCCTGCTTGAAAATTTCAGCCATAAAATCTACTAATAATCCGAGCTCATCACGGACAAAACGAAATGTCTTGCGATCATCCGCATCTCTTTGTATATAACGGCCATGGCGAACTGCTAAAATATCACGGAGTTTCGGTTCACGGAATTTCTTCACTGCAATTGTCTCGATAGTGGAAACAATCTGTTCGAAGCGTTCCAATTGAACATCATGCTCTGCGCGCAAAAGCATTCCTCGCCTGCCTTGGTCTACGCCATTGATGGTAACGATATTTACTCTGAGCATACCAAGGAGAGAAGCTATATCCCCTAATAAACCCGGACGATTCACTTGAATTTCGTATTCAAAATACCATTCTCTCATTCATCATCCGACCTTTCATTGTCAATATTTGACCAAAAAGTTCCTAACTCTTATGATAGCTGATTTACTGCACTAAGAAAAGGGGCAATAAGAAAGGAGTTGGCCCAAAACCTATGGGAACAACTCCTCTCTAATGAAGCTAACGGAGCAACTAGATGGATAATTAAGTAAAATTTAAAAAGCTGCCACTTACATATGCCATCCACCGTTTACCCGGAGAACTTGTCCTGTCATATAATCCGCTTTGCCGTTCACTAAAAAGTCGACCGCATCAGCTACATGGCGAGGCAACCCTAATCCGAGCGGAATTTCCTCTTGTATCATAGTGAGTTCTTCTTCTGTAAAATTCTCATTCATTTTGGTTTGAATGAAACCAGGAGAAATTGCATTTACCCGTGTACCGGAAGCGGCCATTTCTTTGGCATAGGCTTTGACAAATGCCAATTGCGCCCCTTTTACAGAAGAATAGACGGTTTCAAGAGCAGCCCCTATCTCCCCCCATATAGACGAGATAAAGACGACATAAGTTGCCGGATAGCGATGAAAATAAGGTGAAATTCTGCGGATTGCCGAAATCGGATTTTTGACATGGACATTCCACAAAGCTTCCATTTCTGCATCTTCCGTATCAATCAACATTTTCTGCAAGGCATGGCCGCTCGCTACAATGATGCAAGCGGCATCATAAACTTGAGTTGCCAGCCGCTCCGCCCCGTCTGTACGGGTGAAATCGGCTTGTACAGCAATAAACTCCTGCTTTGTAAATTTCCTGCTCAGTTCTTCCACAAGCCCATTTACGGGAGTGGAGTTCCAGTGGAGATAAAGTGACCAGCCATCACCCGCCAGTTGATTGGCGATCGCTTCGCCAATTGCTCCGGAAGCTCCCATTATGACGGCAAATCGTTTCACTTGCCATCCTTCTTCGGCGGCACAATGGTAAAGGTCGAACGCTGGCTGTCTAAGCTCACTGTTGCAAAAGCGGCTTGCAGATCCGGCACTTCTATTTCTTCGAGCATTGGTACAACATCAAATAAATTCATATCGTTGAAGGCATACCGCGTGAATTGGTTAGCGATAAATTCAGGCGAATTTAATGCTCTCAGGAAAAAGCCAATTTTCTTGCGGCGGATCCGGTCAAGATCTGCTTGTCCGAATGGCCATTTTTCCATTGCTTGATCGAGTGTATGGTTGATTTCTCTTATTAGTTTCTCGGGTTCGTTTGTATCAGAACCGATCAACGCATAGCCAAAACCGTTTTCGAGTGAATAATCAAATGAATAGGACTCATCGATTAAATTGCTTTCGTAAGCATGATGGTAGAAGTCTGAAGTACGCCCGAACAGCAATTCGAAAGCTAGTTCAGCCGCCAACTCGTGCTTCAGCATCGCTTTTCCGGAGTAATCGAGCACTTCCGGCTTAATGCCGACAAAGATTTTCGGTTTTTGCACGCTCATTTCAAGCGTCCGTTCTTTGATCGCCACTTCAATCGGCTCTTCCGGATAAATCCGTTTGATTTCTTTCGGCTCTTCAAAGGTCTTTTGGTCCTGATTCGCTTTGATGAATTCCATCATTTGCTCCGGATCCACAGCCCCGACAACGAACAGCACCATATTAGATGGATGGTAGAACGTGTTGTAGCATGTGTATAAATGTTCCGCTGTAATATCCTGGATGGAATCGACTGTCCCGGCAATATCAATTTTCACCGGGTGGTTCTTATACAGGTTTTCAATCATGCCGAAATACAAACGCCAGTCCGGCTGATCGTCGTACATCGTGATTTCCTGTGCGATAATGCCTTTTTCCTTTTCCACCGTTTTCTCCGTGAAATATGGGCTTTGGACAAAATCCAGCAGCGTTTCAACATTTTCATTGATTTGACCGGTCGCAGAGAACAGATAAGCGGTACGGGTAAAGGAAGTGAACGCATTGGCAGAAGCACCTTGTTTACTGAATTGCTGAAAGATATCGCCGTCTTCTTTTTCAAACATTTTATGCTCTAAGAAATGGGCAATGCCGTCCGGCACTTTAATCGGCTCTTCTTCACCATAAGGCACAAAATGATTGTCGATTGAACCATACTTGGTCGTGAACGTTGCAAATGTCTTTGAAAACCCTTTTTTCGGCAAAATATATACTTCAAGCCCGTTGGCCAGTTTTTCATGGTACAGCGTTTCATCTAATTGTTCAAATTGAACTTTATTCAACTGAATCGTCCTCCTTGCCAGCTAGGAAATACGTCATTTCCAATGATAATAGTTGAGCCGCTTCGGCAATATCCTCTTTAGTCACAGCATTCCATTTAGAGATCAAATAATCAGGTTCAAATGCTTTATCGAGTTCCATGTATTGATCGTAAATGTCAATTTGGCCTCTTGCTGAATCCAAAGCTTCTTTTAATTGATTGATCAAAAGCGCTTTCGTCTGATCCAGTTCTACGTCCGAAATATTGGCTCTTTTCACTTCTTCCAATTGTTCAAGTATGAGCTTCACAGCTTTGCCTTCCAGTTTCGAATCAATGCCGGCAAGCACGAACATCAAACCGAACTGCGAAGCGTACGAACTTGAAACATAGTAAGCCATGCTTTCTTTCTCTCGGATATTGACGAATAATTTCGAATGGGCATATCCGCCAAGAACTCCATTCATCAATTGCATAACCGGGAACTTTTCGTCGCGGAAAGTAATCGGCGTAAAGAAAGCCATGTGCAATTTCCCTTGTTTCATGTCTTCGTATTCGATAACCCGTGAAGTTTCAGGAGAGGTCAATTGAGTTGACGGCCCTTCCACTGCCTGTTCGCGGTCTTCGAAATGGAAGTATTCCTTTATATAGGAAGCAATCATGCCCGGCTTGATGTCGCCGACCACATAAATTTCAATTTCATTATTGTTCAATAATGTTTGGTATTCTTTCAGCAGCTGATCGTTCGTCACTTTTTCCAATTCTTCCAGCGAACCATTCGCTTGGATGGAAGCAGGATGCCCTGGCAATGCAAGTTCCATCATACGCTGCTGCGCGTAGCGGGTTTTCTCATCAAAGATTGACTCAATCCGTTCTTTAATCGTCTGCTTTTCACGCAGGAAAATGGATTCTTTGAAAAGCCCGTTTTCCATATTCGGCTTGAACAGAACGACATACATCAAGTTCAGGACTTTTTCCAATACCCCTTCTTCGGATAAATACTGGTCGTTCACCGTTTCTACATTCAAAGTCACGATGTGTTCATTGCCCCGTTTAGAAGAATCTATGTAGAGGGATGTGCCGTACAAATCGTCCAGCACCATGCGCAGCGCCGTATGAGATGGATACACCTCATTGCTGTGCTGAAGCACATTTGCCAAAATGGAACGGGCAGATGCCTTTTCAGGTGTTAGGCGATCCTTGAATTTAAAAGAAAAATTTATCGTCTTAAATTGAGTTGTTTCATTTACGTGGACATTCACGCCTTTTGCGATATTAATAGATTGAAACATCAGTAAATCCCCTCTCAGCTTTCTTATTCTAACTATACCGAACCCCTGGAACTAAATGCAAATAATGAAGAATTCCCTTGGGGCCAAAATAAAAAAGAACCGCCTCTTGGGCGATTCTTTTTTATCATTAGCGCTGCCCTTTGATATAAGGGATTCCGTTCGCTTTCGGCGCATTTGCACGGCCGATGAAGCCAGCTAGAGCAAAAATAGTCAAAACGTATGGAAGAATCAGCAAGAAGACATTCGGGATGTCTTGAATAACAGGAATGGACGAACTGGCGATACTCAATGCTTGGGCTAAACCAAAGAATAAAGCGGCCCCCATTGCACCAAGCGGATGCCATTTACCGAAAATCATTGCAGCGAGTGCCATGAACCCTTGTCCATTGATAGTTGCATGCCCGAAATCTCCGGAAATCGTCTGTGCATAGATCGCACCGCCGATTCCAGCTAGTGCACCTGAAATCATAACGGCAATATAACGCATTCTGTTTACATTGATCCCCATCGTATCTGCAGCCATTGGATGTTCCCCGACTGAACGGAGGCGCAAGCCGAACGGCGTTTTATAGATGACAAACCAGGCAATGATGGCAATGATGATTGCCAAGAAAGAAGTATTATAAATTTTCGTGAAGAACATCGGCCCGATAAACGGGATGTCCGACAACACCGGGAAATCATAGCGCGTAAAACGCTCCGTGATGAAATCCGTCTGCCCTTTTCCGAAGATCTTCTTAACAAGGTAAAGAGACAAAGCGATTGCCAGCAAGTTGATGGCAACACCTGAAACCGTTTGGTCCGCACGGAAAGAAATAGAAGCGACCGCGTGAACCAATGAAAGCAAGAGCGCTGCAACCATGGCAGCGATTAACGCAATCCAAGGAGTCGCATTGCCGAAAGTATCCGCAAATAATAAGTTGAACAAAATGCCTACGAATGCGCCAATGACCATCAAACCTTCGAGGCCGATATTAATAACGCCCGATCGCTCGGAAAACACACCGCCGATTGCAACTAAAATAAGCGGAGCTGCATAAAATATCGCTGAAGGAACGATGAAATACAAAACTTCCAAGAAACTCATATTACTTCGCCTCCTTCTTCTTAGCCGCGCGCAGCAGGAATAGACGAATGATATACCCTGATGCTACAAAGAAAATAATCACGGCAATTACAATTTCTACAATTTCAAGCGGAATGCCCGCAGCATTCGGCATGTTGAGTGCTCCATATTTCAAAGAACCGAATAGAGTTGCTCCGAAAATGACGCCGAGCGGAGTATTCATTCCAAGCAAGGCTACAGCGATACCATCAAAACCGATACCCGTAAATCCAGCTTTAGAAGATACATATTCGAACGTTCCAAGAGCTTCCATTGCACCGCCAAGGCCGGCAAATGCCCCTGAAATAACCATTGCTAAAATGATGTTTTTGTTTACATTCATTCCGGCGTATTGAGAAGCGTTGTGGTTGAAACCTACCGCTTTCAACTCAAAACCAAGTGTGGTTTTTTCGAGAATGAACCACATCACCCCAACCATCACTAGGGCAATGACGATGCCGAAATGCAGACGGGAGAATTCAGTCAAGTTCTCAAGGAACTCTGACCGCAAAGATGCACTGGCGAAAATGGATTCTGTTCGGTCTCCGCCGCCAGATACTGTTTTAATCAACGCATTCGTTGTATGAAGTGCAATATAGTTCATCATAATCGTTACGATAACTTCATGCACATGGAATTTCGCTTTTAAGAGACCCGGAATGAATCCCCAAATCGCTCCTGCTGCTGCCGCTGCTAAAATCGCTAGCGGCAAATGGATAATCATTGGCAATTCAACAGCTACTCCGACGTACGCGGCAGCGAACCATCCAACGATCAATTGCCCTTCAACACCGATATTGAACAAGCCCGAACGGAAAGCAAATGCTACCGCAAGCCCTGCAAGTAAATACGGCGTGATTTGGCGGATTGTTTCTCCGATTGTGTATAGGTCACCGAAAATCCCGTTCCATAAAGCGGCATAGCCCTCGATCGGATTATAGCCACTGACCAACATGATAATTGCTCCGACTATTAAACCGAGAATTACGGAAATGACGGGGACCAGTATATTTGTTGCTTTAGTCGACATGCTGATCCTCCTTATGTTCAGAACCCCGAACGGCATGCCCTGCCATCAGCAAGCCCAGTTCCTGTTCTGTCGTTTCTTCTGGAAGCACCGTATCCACAATTTCACCGTCATGGATAACGGCAATACGGTCGGATACGTTCATGACTTCGTCCAATTCGAACGAGATCAAAAGGACTGCTTTTCCATTATCCCGCTGTTCAATCAAACGGCTATGGATAAACTCGATTGCCCCTACGTCTAAACCACGCGTCGGCAATGCCGCAATCAACAATTCCGGATTCCGGTCAACTTCACGGCCGATAATCGCTTTTTGCTGGTTACCGCCTGATAATGCCCGTGCAGGTTCATGCGGTCCTTGAGTACGGACATCATACGCTGCAATAATAGCTTTCGCTTTTTCATCAATCTTGTTGTAATCGATGATGCCATTTTTTGAAATCGGCTGTTGATAATAAGTTTGCAATGAAATATTATGCCCGATTGGGAAATCCAACACTAAACCGTGTTTATGCCGATCCTGAGGAATATGGCCAACACCCGCTTCAGTTACTTTACGCGGTTTTAATCCGGTAATGTTCTTGCCGTGAAGCGAAATTGTTCCGCTCTTCACTTTGCGCAGCCCCGTGATCGCTTCAATCAATTCCGACTGTCCATTTCCGTCTATACCGGCAATTCCGACAATTTCACCTGCACGGACATCCAAGTTCAGCTTTTTGACTTTTGCTACCCCGCGGTAATCGTCAACTACTAAATCTTTGACGCTTAGAATGTTCTCTTTAGGAGAAGCTGGGCTTTTTACTGTTTTAAATTCAACTTGGCGGCCGACCATTAATGAAGCCAGTTCTTGCGGATTGGTCTCAGCCGTAATGACTGTTCCTATGCCTTGCCCTTTTCTGATAACGGTTACGCGATCCGAAACATCCATGATTTCTTTTAGTTTATGCGTAATCAAAATGATGGATTTACCTTCCGCGATCAAGCGTTTCATAATTTGGATCAATTCTGTAATTTCTTGAGGCGTCAAGGAAGCAGTCGGCTCATCGAAAATCAAAATTTCTGCACCGCGGTACAAAGTTTTTAAAATTTCGACACGTTGCTGCATGCCAACCGAAATATCTTCGATGATTGCATATGGATCGACATTCAACCCGTATTGTTCAGATAGGGCTTGAACTTTTTTGGCTGCGTCTTTTTTGTTGGTCACCCCGTATTTAGTAGGTTCACTGCCCAGGATGATGTTTTCTGTTACCGAGAAATTCTCGACTAGCATAAAGTGCTGGTGCACCATGCCGATTCCTAAATCATTTGCTACGTTCGGGTCTGAAATGTCCACTTTTTCTCCGCGGACCCGGATTTCGCCGCCTTCAGGCTGGTATAGCCCGAACAGCACGTTCATTAAAGTTGATTTTCCTGCTCCATTCTCTCCCAATAACGCATGAATTTCGCCTTTTTTGAGTTGAAGCGTTATATTGTCATTGGCAACGAATGTCCCAAATTCTTTGCGAATATTGAGCATCTCGATTACATATTCCATTGTTTTCACTCCTTCGAAAACTGGTAACTTAAAATTTTTAAAATTAATACATGAAAGGCTTTTACTTAGAAAAGCCTTTCATCTAATAATTCATTAAAAATAGGCGAAAAAAAATCATAAAGGCCGGCAAGACCGGCCTTTATGATGACCGTATTGAGTAATGCTTAGTTTTCTAGAGTTTCAGGAACGACGATTTCGCCGCTTGCGATTTTCTCTTTGTACTCATCAATTTTAGCCATAACGTCTTCTGAGATTGCTCCGCGTGAATCCGCAAGGCCAACACCGTCTTCAGCCAAACCGTAAGTCAATGTTTCGCCGCCAGGGAAGTTTCCTTCCATTGCTTGAGTTGAGATATCGATTACCGCTTGGTCTACACCTTTAAGAACTGAAGTAAGTGTTACGTTTGCATCGCCAACTTGACCTTCGTCGTATTGGTCAGCATCTACACCGATAACCCAGATGTTCGTATCTGGATCAGCTTCTTTGCGTTCTTTTGCTTCCGTGAATACACCGTTTCCTGTTCCGCCAGCTGCGTGGAATACGATATCCGCTCCAGCAGAGTACATGCGGTTAGCAGTTGTTTTACCTAATTCCGCTTTATCAAAAGCACCTGTATATTGTACATCGACTTCAACTGCAGGATCTGCAGCTTCAACGCCCGCTAGAAATCCAGCTTCAAAACGCTCGATTACCGGAATTTCCATTCCGCCAACGAAACCGATCTTGCCAGTTTCTGTCATAAGAGCTGCAGCTACACCCGCAAGGAATGCACCTTCTTGCTCTTTGAACAATACGCTAGCTACGTTTGGAGCATCTACAACAGCATCGATAATTGCGATTTGAGCGTCCGGCTGCTGTTCAGCAATTTCTTTTACAGCGCCTTCCATCAAGAACCCAATTCCATAAACGACGTCGAAGTCACGACGGATCAAGTTGTTTAAGTTCGTATTATAGTCTGCATCAGAAGCCGACTGAAGATAGTCAAATCCGCCGTCTCCTTTTTCAAGGCCGTTTTCTTCACCAAATTCTTGGATACCTTCCCAAGCTGATTGGTTGAATGATTTATCATCCACACCGCCGACATCTGTAACCATAGCTACTGAGAAGTCGCTTGTTTCTTCTGAACTTCCGCCGTCGCCAGATCCAGCGTCACCGTTTGAAGTATCTTCGTCGCTGCCACACGCGGCAAGTATCGTTCCCGCTGCAAGCATTAAAGATAGACCTAGACCAAATTTACGTTTCGTCAATGTAATAACCCCCTGAGGTATGTTTGATATTAGCAGGAATTTGCCGTTTTACACACGTTTTCGAACTACATGAAAACTAAACTTATCAGCTCTGAAGTAATTCTTTGAGTAAAGCACCACACGATCGTCCTCATCGTAATGGAGCTGTTTTAACACCAATAATGCTGTTTCCGGATCGCATTCAAGAATCGGGGATGCATCTTCATGATACCCGATTGGATCGATGAATGTGACCGCATAGGCAATGCGGGTTTCTCCGGACTCTTCTATCGCTGAGAAGATCGAGCTTTCTTTGCGCCCGAGAAAATCAGCCGGCAGGTATGCCGCTGGCACTTTGTCGATGCAATAGACGACAGGTTCACCATTTGCTGTTCGGACGCGTTCAATAGTTATTATGGATTCATCGGCATCGCAATGAAAGCGTTTTATATCCTCTTCGGACGACAAGCTTTTCCCAGTGCTTAAATAAATAACACCTGGTTCCATGCCCGCTTGGCGAATCATGTCGGAGACGCTTGTCAATTGTTCGATGCCTGAAGAAAATACAGGTTTTGGATTGACAAAAGTCCCGACGCCATGCCGCCTTACGATAATATTATCTTCTTCCAATAAACGCAGTGCTTCTCTTAAAGTCGCACGGCTGACGCCAAGTGATTTTGCAAGTTCGAATTCGGATGGCAACTTCTCTTTCTCTTTGTACAACCCGGCCGCAATATCTTGCTTCATTCGATCGATCACTTGGAGATACAACGCGCGATGATCCGATTTAATTGTCATAAGACTCACCACCAATGACAGAGATCAGACATCTGATGTAAAACATTCCTACTAATCAAAATTACTATAACACTTATTCTAAACGAAATAAATAGTCTTTTGTCGAATTTCGCGAATTTTCATTGCAAATATTTCATTCAATGTAATCAGATTGTCACAAAAGTTCTGACATTTCCTTAATATTCCTCCTGCTTTGGAACTAAAACAGTTCGCGGTTTGCTGCCTTCATAAGGTCCGACAACCCCGCGCTGTTCCATCTGGTCAATGATTCGAGCCGCTCTTGAGTAGCCGACTCGGAATCGCCGCTGCAGCATAGAAACCGAAGCCGTCTGCATTTCTGAAACCAATTGGACGGCTTCGTCATAAATTTCATCTGTCTCGTCGTCAATTGCCGTTTCTTCCACTTCGGACGGAATCATATCTTCCTGATATTGGGCTTTTTGCTGTTCAATGGCAAAGTCCACCACTTTTTCGACTTCCGAATCCGATAAGAACGCGCCTTGCACCCGAACCGGTTTTGATTGACCAGCTCCTAGGAACAGCATATCTCCTCGTCCCAGCAATTTCTCCGCTCCGCCCATATCCAAAATAGTGCGGGAATCTATCGCAGAAGAAACCGCAAAAGCAATTCGAGAGGGGATATTTGCTTTAATGACACCTGTAATAACGTTGACGCTTGGACGCTGTGTGGCAATAATCAAATGGATTCCTGCTGCACGTGCCATCTGCGCCAAACGAGTGATTGCGTCTTCTACCTCATTGGAAGCGACCATCATCAAATCCGCTAACTCGTCGACAATAACGACAATGAAAGGAAGTTTCGGATGCTTCTCTTCGTTCTCCTCATTGAAAATGCGTACATAATCGTTATAGCCTTCAATATTGCGCGTTCCGGTATGAGAGAATAATTCATAGCGCCGCTCCATTTCTGAAACGATTTTTTTCAACGCTTGAGCCGCTTTACGGGGATCCGTCACAACCGGCGCCAATAGATGGGGAATGCCGTTATAGACATTCAGCTCCACCATTTTCGGGTCAATCATCATCATTTTCACTTCATGCGGCTTTGCACGCATAATGATGCTTGTAATGATGCCGTTGATGCAGACAGACTTACCGCTCCCTGTAGAACCTGCTACTAATAAATGGGGCATTTTGTTCAATTGCGTCATTACGGCTTGTCCGGTTACATCGCGGCCGAGGCCGAAGAGCAATTTCGCATCCGGCTTGTTATTTTCTTCTGATTCCAGCACTTCACGCAGGCTGACAATGGCCACTTCCGAATTCGGCACTTCGATGCCGATGGCCGATTTCCCAGGGATTGGCGCTTCAATACGGATATCCCGGGCTGCCAGAGCAAGTGCCAAATCATCGTGCAAACTGACAATCTTGCTTACTTTTACACCTGTGTCCGGAAGCACTTCATATTTCGTCACTGCTGGCCCTAAATGGACTTGCGTCACTTTTGCACGCACCCCAAAGCTTTGGAAAGTTTTTTCAAGCTTCTTGGCGTTTTTCTGGATCCCTGCATATTCGCCGCTTTGGTCGCTGTGCGGCGGCAAGGTCAATAAATCGATCGGCGGAAGCTGGTATTCCTCATTTTCCATTTCTTCATGCGTGGACATGAGTTTAACTTCACCGTCATCTGAACTTTCAAGTTCCGCTTCAATCGGAGCCGCTTCAACTTTTTTCGGCTTTACATTTTCAGTAAATGCTGAAATGATCGGTTCTTCATGCACATCCGGGTAAACCGTTTCTTCTTCGTCGTATTCAAGCGCGTCATCGACTTCAATGACCTGTTCCGCCTGTTCTGTTTCTTCCAGTTTGGCCGCTTTTTTCCGCGGCGCTGCGATGCGCTTCGTTTTTGGCTGTTTCAAGCGAACCAATAAGCCATCAATTACCGGGCGCATGCTCGGAATTTTTTCTGCAATATAAGGCGCAGCTGTTTTCCCTGTTAAAATGATCGCCCCGATCGAAAGCAGAAGGATGGCAATAATCCATGTTCCGGCTGTATCGAACAGCACATGGAACAGCGCATATAAGAAACCGCCGAACAAACCGGCGCCGCTGGCATTATAGCTTTGCCAAATCGAACCCGTCAATTGGGTGGATTTAATCGTCTCGGATATCACATTATTGGACGTGAGCGGCAAAATGAAACCTGCTGCAAAGACCAGGTGGCAAATCAACGCTATCCCCGTCAAAATGAACAGCGAACTAACTGCCGTCTTTAGCCTTGGCTTTGGCCATCTCCGCCGCACCATGACGTGGATTGCTGTGAAGAGCAAAGCTAGCGGTATAAGAAACGCTAAGTTGCCCATTAAGAGTTCTGCCGTATTTAATAGCATTTTCCCGATAATCCCTAATTGGAACGCCATCAGTACCGCAAGTACAATCAATAGCAAACCGATGACTTCATAGCCAATAGGAGGAAACTGCTGTTTTTTCTTCGATGCCGGTTTTTTCTTTTTCTTGTTTCTTGCTGGAGTCCGCGGCATTTTGATCCCTCATTTCCTTCATTTTTGAAAAAAGCGCAAACTCCTTATCGGAGGTTTAAATCCGACTGAGAGCCGTAAAATTAACCTGCGCTAAAGCTAATTCCGTAAACATGGAAAAAGGATTTCCACCGTGTCAGACGGTTTGGAAATCCTTTCACTTTTACTTTCTTAATATTCCATAATAATCGGAATGATCATTGGGCGGCGCTTTGTCTGTTGGAATAAATAAGAATTCAATGTGTCGCGAATTTCCTGTTTAATATTATTCCATTCAAAAGCATCTTTAATGACGTATTTCTCGACTACTTTCCGTACTAACTGTGTAGATTCTTCCATTAATTGTTCCGATTCACGGACATAGACGAATCCTCTTGAAATCATCTCAGGACCTGATGCAATTTTCTTTTCTTTGCGGTTCAAGGTCACAACGACAATGAAAATCCCGTCTTGCGATAATAATTTGCGGTCGCGAAGGACAATATTGCCAACGTCTCCGATTCCAATGCCGTCAATCAGAACATTGCCGGCAGTGACGCGTCCGCTCATCCGGACTTTACCGTCTTTGTATTCGACGATATCGCCTTTATCTGCAATGAAAATGTCCGATTTGTGCATGCCGACTTGCTGTGCCAATTTAGAATGTGCAATTAACATTTTGTATTCGCCTTGGATGGGGATGAAATATTTTGGTTTCATCATGTTAAGCATCATTTTTAAATCTTCTTGGCTGCCGTGTCCGGATACATGGACTTTCTTGCTGGACGTTAAAACATTTGCTCCGGCTTTCGCCAATTTATTCATTGTTTGGAACATCGGCACTTCCATGCCCGGGGACGGTGTGAACGTAATTAAAACGGTATCCGTTTCTTTGATCTTCACATCTTTATGCTGTTTGCGGACCATTTTATCCAACGCCTCTAGAGGCTCGCCTTGATTCCCTGTTACAATGATGACCACTTCTTCATCATTGTAGTTTTCAAGGTCTTTCAATGAAATGACCGTATCTTCATGGACTGTCAAATAGCCTAAACGCAATCCTACTTCATAGCTGCTCTCCAAGCTTTTCCCAGCAACTGCGACTTTTTTGCCGGTTGCAAAGGCTGTATCGAAAACTTGTTGGATCCGTATGAAGTTCGATGAATACAAGGAAACGAGAATGCGCCCTTGAGCTGCGATAAACGCAGACAGCAAATGGTCTGCAATGACTGTTTCAGAAGTCGTATAGCCTGGGCGTTCCGCTTCTGTTGAATCAGAAAGCAGCATCAAGACGCCGTCTTCACCAAGTTTCGCCATTTTCGCGATATCTGGCTTGTAGCTGCCTTTAGCCGACTGATCAAATTTGAATTCCCCTGTATGGACGATAGCACCTTCAGATGTATGGAAGACAATACCTAAAGCATCCGGGATACTGTGCGTCGTATGGAAAAACGTCACATGGGTTTTATCGAAATTCATCCGGCTCTTGTTCGTTACTTCGAAGAACTTCACTTGTTTTAATGAACCCTGCTCTTTCACATGCTCTTTTGCCAAAGCGATCGTCAATTTTGATCCATAGACAGGAGCCTGTACTTTTTTCAGCAAGTACGCGATTGAACCGATGGCATCTTCATGCCCGTGTGTCAGGAAAATCCCTTTTACGCGGTCTTTGTTTTCTTCTAAAAACGTAATATCCGGGATAACGATATCGATGCCCAGCATTTCATCTTCCGGGAACATCAATCCGCTGTCTACGACAAATAGATCTTCATCAATTTCAATGACATACATTGCTTTTCCGATTTCACTGACTCCGCCGAGCGGAATAACTCTGATTACTTCATTTTTAACTTTACTCAAATTATTTCCTCCTAAAATTCACCCGTACACATCCATAGACTTTATTATACGGGAATCACTGGTAACAGTCCAAAGAAAAAAAATAAACCGAACGGCTGTCCGGTTTATATTCCCCCTATTTTTCTAAAGTAACCTTAGATGATTTCTTGTTCAATCATCGATTCGGCGATTTGAACCGAGTTCAAGGCTGCGCCTTTAATCAAGTTATCAGCAACTACCCATAAATGGAATCCGCACGGGTTATCCAAGTCTTGGCGCACTCTTCCCACAAATACTTCGTCTTTGCCGGCAGCCATTAGCGGCATCGGGTAAACCTGGTTGGAAGGATCGTCTAACAATACTACGCCAGGCGCATTGGCCAAAGCTTTTTTCACTTCGTCAACTGTCGGTGCGCCGGCCAGTTCGACGTATACTGATTCGGAGTGCCCTGTCACAACCGGTAAACGAACGCATGTAGCAGCTACTGATAAGTGAGCGTCATGCATGATCTTTTTCGTTTCGTTGATCATTTTCATTTCTTCAAACGTATAGCCATTGTCTGTAAACTGATCGATCTGCGGAATCGCATTGAAAGCGATCGGGAAATGCCGTTCGGCTGATTTTACAGGCAAGACCTTCGCTTCTGCATTCGGCGCATTTTCAAAGTCTGCAGCTTGGCCTTTCAACTCATTGATTGCTGCAAGACCCGCACCTGAAACAGCTTGATACGTGGACACGACCACTTTTGACAGACCGTATTGTTCTTTTAATGGCTGCAGCGCGCAGACCATCTGAATGGTTGAACAGTTCGGATTCGCAATAATGCCTTTATGTAAAGTTAAATCTTCCTTATTCACTTCTGGCACAACAAGCGGCACTTCTTTTTCCATACGAAAAGCGCTTGTATTATCGATGACGACTGCTCCGCGTTTCACTGCTTCCGGTGCAAATTTTTCAGAAATGCTTCCGCCGGCACTGAAAAGCGCAATATCGATTCCTTCGAAAGATTCCGGAACCGCTTCCTGGATAATATGTGTTTTTCCATTAAATTCGATTTCTTGGCCTGCTGAACGACTAGATGCTAAAAATACAATCTCTTTTACCGGGAAATTCCTTTTTTCCAGCTGTTCTTTCATCTGCTGTCCAACTGCTCCTGAGGCTCCCATAATTGCTACATTATACGTTTTCACAAAATTCGCTCCTTATTTGTTGATTGGCGTTATTGTACCATAATTCACCCTGATAAAGCAGTGAATTCCATACAAAAAAATGCTTCCTTAAGTTAAGGAAGCATTTTTTGACTGTATAATCGAAATGGCAGGATTCTCAGTCAATAAACTCATCAAGTTTTGAACTTTATCTGTAGACACTTGTTCAATCAATTGGGTAATTTCTTCATGTGATTGATGTCTTTGCAATAATAATTCGTTTTTTCCGTTGCGGCTCATCCGGGAGGACGTGCTTTCCAAACTAAGAATGACATTGCCTTTCAACTGCTCTTTTGTATCTTCGACTTCTTCACGAGTCAGGCCGTCCGTTTTAATGGCCGCCAGTGTATCTAAAATCACTTCCTGCAATTCCGGCATCTGTTCATTTGATGTGCCTCCGTAAATTGCTAAGGCCCCATGGTCTGAATAAGCGGAATGGTAGCTATAGATTGAATACGCAAGCCCTCGCTCTTCCCGAATTTCCTGGAATAGGCGCGAGGACATGGAACCGCCAATGACATTATTCAATACCGCTAAGTTAAAAATATCAGGATGCTGCATCGATAACCCCGGGTATCCTAGACAAAGATGGCCTTGCTCGGTCTCTTTATTTTTAAACGAGTGGCCTGCAGTAAAATCAGGCAGCAAGTAGTTTTTTGGCAGATTCGTTCTGTTAAATGCACCAAAAAGCTTCTCAATCAACCGGATCAATTCCGGCGTAATGTTCCCTGCTACCGAAATCACCGTATTTTGAGGAGTGTAATGGCGCTCCATGAAATCTTCGATCTTTTCTTTTGTGAAACTTTGCAGCGTCTGGACAGTACCGAGAATCGGCGCACCGATCGAATGGCGCGGATACATGACTTTCCACAATTGTTCATGGACATCGTCATCCGGCATATCTTCGGTCATGCTGATTTCTTCCAAGACAACTTGCCGCTCTTTATCAATCTCAACCGGATCCATTTTCGAATTGAAAAACATATCCGCGAGCACCGTCACCGCAAGTTCTGCATGATGGTCAAGCACTTTTGCATAATAGCAGGTGTATTCTTTTGATGTATAGGCGTTCATGTCACCGCCAATGCGGTCAAATTCCCGGGCAATCTGCTTTGCAGACCGTGTTTCAGTTCCTTTGAACAGCATATGTTCAATGAAATGCGTCAATCCATTTTCTTCCGGCAGTTCATCTCTCGAACCCGCATTCACAAAAACCCCGACGGCCACTGAACGGAAATGCGGAATCTTTTCATAAACGATCCGAAGCCCGTTTCCGCATACATGTGTATTTACCAAATTTAATTTCCCCCTCAGTTAAGAAAAGCGCCAGCGCTCTTTATACTTTAAAGCTTAAGATTAAACTTGCAGCTTTAAAATCCTGAGCGCTGATGCTTGGGTGCATCCTCGAATGATTCCATTCTTAACTATGCTGTCATTTGAAAAAAATTGCCAACATATGTTGGCAATTTCTTTTGAGTACTTATTGATTTTCTTTTTCAGCTGCTTCTTTTTCTTCTTTCAAGACCACTTTGCGTGAAAGGTTGACGCGTCCTTGACGGTCAATTTCAATGACCTTCACTTTGACGACTTGGTCCATTTTGAGGACATCTTCAACTTCCTTCGTCCGTTCTTCCTGAATTTCAGAAATGTGAAGAAGTCCGTCTTTGCCAGGGAATAGTTCGACAAAAGCACCGAATTTCTCAATGCGCTTCACTTTGCCTTCATAGTATTCTCCGACTTTCGCTTCACGTACAATATTTTCGATCATCGCTTTGGCTTTTGCGTTCATTTCTTCATCTACAGAAGAAATGAAGATTGTGCCGTCTTGCTCCGTATCGATCTTAACGCCAGTTTCATCAATAATTTTATTGATGACTTTACCGCCAGGTCCGATAACATCGCGGATCTTATCTGGATTGATCTTAACCATGATAATTTTCGGCGCGTACTTGGAAAGAGTCGTTCTTGGTTCAGCAATCGTCGCAAGCATCGATTCCAGGATGTGAATCCGTCCGATTTGCGCTTGTGTCAACGCTTCTTCCAAAATTTCACGGGATAAGCCGTCAATTTTAATATCCATTTGAAGCGCTGTGATCCCTTTTGCAGTGCCGGCCACTTTAAAGTCCATATCGCCAAGATGGTCTTCCATCCCTTGGATATCTGAAAGAACTGTATAGTTGTCGCCTTTTTTCACAAGGCCCATTGCGATACCTGCAACCGGAGCTTTCAAAGGTACACCCGCATCCATCATCGCAAGCGTTGATGCACAAATACTTGCCTGGGAAGTAGAACCGTTTGATTCCAATACTTCCGCAACAAGGCGGATTGTGTATGGGAAATCTTTTTCGTTTGGAATGACCGCTTCAAGCGCACGTTCGCCAAGTGCCCCGTGTCCGATTTCACGGCGTCCCGGCCCGCGAAGGAATCCAGTTTCACCTACTGAGAACAACGGGAAATTGTAATGGTGCATAAAGCGTTTTGTATCTTCAATGCCAAGGCCGTCGATGATTTGAACATCGCCTAAAGCGCCTAACGTACAAATGCTCATTGCTTGAGTTTGTCCACGTGTGAATAATCCAGAACCGTGTGTACGGTTCAAGATGCCCACTTCAGAAGATAATGGGCGGATTTCAGAAGGTGTACGGCCATCCGGACGGATTTTTTCGTCCGTGATCAGGCGGCGCACTTCGTCTTTGACCATTTTATCAAGAATTTGGCCGGCTTGTTTCTTAACAGCCTCATCCGATTCTTCATAAGCAGCTAAAGCGCGAGCTTTCACTTCATCAATCGCTTCATTGCGCGCTTGTTTTTCATTGATTTGGACTGCTGCATTCATTTCAGCTTCCACCGCTTCTTTAAGTGTAGCCGTCAATTCTGCGTCCAATTCATAAAGCTGGATTTCCGTTTTTTCTTTGCCGACTTCTGCAGCAATCTGTTCTTGGAAAGCGATCAATTTCTTGATTTCTTCATGGCCGAACATGATAGCTTCTAGAATAACGTCTTCTGAAACTTCTTTCGCTCCAGCTTCTACCATATTAATGGCATCTTTCGTACCAGCAACAGTCAAGTTGATCGAGCTTTGCTCAAGCTGTTCGTTTGTCGGGTTGATGATGTATTCGCCATCGATTAAACCGACGATGACACCTGCAATCGGTCCATCGAACGGAATATCCGAGATCATCAATGACAGCGAAGAACCGAACATAGCAGCCATTTCTGACGGGCAGTCCTGATCAACTGACATCACCATCGAAATCACTTGGACTTCGTTACGGAAACCATCTGGGAATAGCGGACGGATTGGACGGTCGATTAAACGGCTTGTCAAGGTCGCTTTTTCAGAAGGACGCCCTTCACGTTTAATGAATCCACCCGGTATTTTGCCGACTGCGTATAAACGCTCTTCATAGTTTACAGTCAATGGGAAGAAATCTAACGGTTTTGGCGTTTTTGATGCCGTTGCAGTAGAAAGCACTGCTGTATCGCCGTAACGGATTAAAGCAGCTCCGTTTGCTTGTTTTGCCAATTGGCCAACTTCAACTTGCAATTCGCGGCCGGCCCAATCGAATGAATAGACTTTTTTCGTTTGCTCCATAATCGAGCTCCTCTCTCTTACAATGTTTCACTATATGTATCCAATAGTCGTGTATCTAGTGTATCAAAAATCCATTCGGAGTGCGATTGAATGAGATAAATTTTATCCATAAAGAAAAAGCGGGACGAATCCCGCTTTTACTAATTGCTATTATCGGCGTAAGCCTAATTTTGAGATTAACTCGCGGTAGCGTGCTACATCGTTCTCGCGCAAGTATTTAAGCAAGTTACGACGGCGACCTACCATTTTGAATAGACCACGACGTGAGTGATGATCTTTCTTGTGAGTACGTAAGTGCTCGTTCAAGTTGTTGATGTCTTCTGTAAGAATGGCGATTTGAATTTCTGCAGACCCAGTATCAGTGTCATGCACTTTGTATTCATTGATCAATTCATTTTTACGTTCTTGAGTGATTGCCATACTGTTTCCACCTCCTAATTTCTAATATCCCCAATTACTGAGCAAACGTTGGTGATTCGATTTGCCAAGCAACGGTTCGTACGTTTTCAGTACTTTTAAATGATAGCATAAGACATTTCCAAAATCAACTCTGCGTCTTATTTCTCCTCGGCAAAGTATGCAATCGCCGTTTCTTTGTCTTTCTGGATTTGCGCCTTCAGTTCGTCGATGCCCGAGAATTTCTGTTCATCGCGGATGCGCAGCAGCCAATCTACATCTACCATCTCGCCATAAATATTCTTATCGAAATCGATGATGTAAACCTCAATGGTATTTTTCTTAATCTCTGGATTATTGAAAGTCGGTTTATAGCCTACATTGCATACACCGTTGTAAAATTGGCCCTGTACTTGGATCCTTACTGCATATACGCCGCGGCCAGGCACAAAAGTACCGATTTCCGGTTCCACGTTGGCCGTCGGAAATCCGATTGTTCTTCCGCGCTTATCCCCGTTCACAACCGTTCCGGAAATTCGGTACGGCCGGCCGAGGAGACCGCTCACTTCTTTAACATCTCCTGTTTTCAACAAGCTGCGGATGCGGGTGGAACTGATCTTTTCTTCAGCTTCCACTTGCTTTTCGATCGTCGTAACAGCAAAAAAACCTTCGCCTTTTTGTTGCATCGTCTCCATATTGCCTTTTCCTTTGCTGCCGAAAGAATAATCAAACCCTGCAGTGACATGGACCACATTCAAACCTTTAATGAAATGCTCAATAAATTCATCAGGGCTTAACTGTGCAAAATCCGATGTAAACCGGACAATGAAGCAAATATCCACGTTCATCGACTCAAGAATTTCCATTTTCTTTTGCAGCGGCGTGATATAAAAAACTTCTTCTTTTCTGCCGCCGAGAACCACCGAAGGATGCGGATCGAATGTCATAACCGCAGACTTGATATTCAATTTTTTCGCTTGGGCTATCGCTTCCCCAATTACACGCTGATGCCCTCTATGTACGCCGTCAAAAAATCCAAGCGCGAGCGATATAGGACCGAATGGCGCATCCGGTTCAATATGATTTGGATAACTTAAATGAATTATTTCCATCTTACACCTCATCCATCTTCGGATTACCGAACATTTTTTCAGGCTTCATTTTGTCCGCTTTTTCCGGGTGCCGCTTATAAAGTGCCAGCGGCTCGCCGCCTACAGTGAAAACAAGGAATTCATGTTCTTCCATTAACGGATGGCGGTTTAGAACTTGCCCATTTTTAACCGCAAAAAGATCTTTAGGATCTATTTCAAAAAATGGAAAGTTGCTAAGTCCGTAACTTAACGGTTTCAAAATTGTGCCGATAGCTCCATTTTGAGCAAGTTCCTCCACTTCGGCAAGTGTTTTGCAGTCTCTCGCATCAAATTTCCCGGAAGCCGTTCGTGTGAGTTTCGACATATGTGCCGGATACCCTAGCTTTTCCCCTATCTGAACGGCCAGTGTCCGGATATATGTTCCTTTTCCGCATTGGATGCGAATAGAGAATTTCAGCTCTTGGCCGCTCCACTGCTCATCTTCATCGAGCAGTTCGATAGAGTCAATGCGGACGATGCGTTTTGGCCGCTCGACAGGGATGCCTTGCCGCGCGTATTCATAGAGTTTTTTGCCATTCACTTTCACAGCAGAATACATCGGCGGAATTTGTGTAATTTCTCCTGTTAAGGATTCTAGCGCTTCAAGTAATTGCTTCCGTGTTAAAATCTTTTCTGAAGGATCGGATTCTACGAGCGCTCCGGTAGCATCTTCTGTTTCTGTCGAAAAGCCGATTGTCACTTCCGCTTCATATGTTTTGCCTTGATCCGTAATATATTCAGCCACTTTAGTGGCTCTGCCGATGCAGATCGGCAAGACTCCATCGACTTCAGGATCTAATGTTCCGGTATGTCCTACTTTTTTTGTTTTCAAGATTTTTCTTAATTTGAAAACACAATCGTGCGACGTCATGCCTTTTTCTTTCCATAATGGAAGCACTCCGTTTATAGCCATTACTTGCCAACCCCTTTTTTAATATGTATAAAAAAAGCCTGCTTATCTATAGTAGACAGCAGGCTTTTACTAAGCTTAGGCGGTCAAACCCTTCCATATCTTCTATGGAAGGAGCGGCCGCCGGCAAAGTTGAACTTGCACTGATTTACTGCAATGCAATGGAAATCAATGAAATCCTTATTGGTCTTCTTTTGGTTCTTTAATATCACGCAAAAGTGAATCGATCCGATTTCCGTAAGCAACAGATGTATCGAATTCAAAAGCTAGCTCAGGCGTTTTGCGCAAACGGATCCGTTGGCCAATTTCCGACCGAATAAACCCTTTTGACTTAGACAGCCCCAGCAAAGTCTGTTCTTTTGTTTTTTCATCACCTAGCACACTGATATAAACCGTCGCTTGCTGCAAGTCTCCCGTTACTTCAACATCGGTTACAGTAACAAATCCGATTCTTGGGTCTTTCAGTTTGCGGCCGATAATATCGCTAAGCTCTTTTTTCATTTGCTCGCCTACACGATTTGAGCGCATTGTCATTGATTATTCACCTCGTTCTCACAAATATTCTTGATGAACTTCAAGACATTCCCATGCAGGATTGCTTTCCAAATAATAGAGCACCTGCGCCATTTCTTTATCCGCCACTTCTTTCGATGAAGCGACTGTGACAAAGGCCAGACGCGTGCGCTGCCATACATTCTGGTGGTCAATCTCTGCCGCTGAAACGTTGAATTTCTGCTTGGAACGGGTCAGCATACTTTTTAATACTGCCCGTTTTTCTTTCAATGAATGCGCAACAGGAATGAAGAATTCACATTCCATGTAGAGGATCATTTGCGTTCGATTTCTTCCATTACGAAGGCTTCAATAATGTCATTTTCTTTTACGTCATTAAAGTTTTTAATCGTGATCCCGCATTCGTAGCCTTTTGCTACTTCTTTAGCATCGTCTTTGAATCGTTTCAATGTATCGATTTCACCTTCGAAAACGACAATTCCTTCACGAATGACGCGAACACCGCTATCACGCGTAATCTTGCCTTCAATTACATAGCTTCCGGCAATCGTTCCGACTTTAGAAACTTTGAACGTGCTGCGGACTTCTGCTTGGCCGATGACTTTTTCTTCAAACTCAGGATCAAGCAAGCCTTTCATAGCAAATTCAATTTCTTCAATTACTTTATAAATGATACGGTGCAAGCGGATATCTACGCCTTCTGCTTCTGCCGCACGTTTTGCGTTCACATCTGGACGGACGTTAAATCCGATCACGATTGCGTTCGAAGCAGCTGCGAGTGAAATATCGGATTCGGTAATAGCACCAGCGCCTGTATGAATGATTTTCACATTTACGCCTTCAACATCGATTTTCATAAGAGAAGCAGCCATCGCTTCAACTGCACCTTGAACATCAGCTTTAACAATTAGGTTCAATTCTTTCATTTCCCCTTGTTTCAACTGGTCAAACAAATTGTCGAGAGTAACACGTGTTTTTTCAGAACGCTGTACTTGAAGCGCAGAAGTTGCACGAGTTTCACCGACTTGGCGAGCCGTTTTTTCATCTTCAAACACGACAAAACGATCTCCTGCTTGAGGCACATCGTTCAATCCCGTAATTTCAACTGGAGTTGACGGACCGGCATCTTTCACACGGCGGCCAATATCATTGACCATTGCACGGACGCGTCCATAAGTATTTCCGACAACAATCGGATCTCCTACGTTCAACGTACCATCTTGGACGAGCAAGGTAGCAACAGACCCGCGGCCTTTATCAAGTTCCGCTTCAATTACCGTACCGATAGCGCGGCGGGCTGGATTGGCTTTTAATTCTCCTACTTCAGATACAAGCAAGATCATTTCTAAAAGTGTATCGATTCCTTCGCCTTTCAAAGCAGAAATCGGTACAAAAATTGTATCTCCGCCCCAAGCTTCAGGGACTAGACCATGCTCTGTCAATTCTTGCATGACGCGGTCAGGGTTAGCGCTTGGCTTATCCATTTTATTGACGGCAATGATGATTGGCACTTCTGCAGCTTTTGCGTGGTTGATCGCTTCTACAGTCTGCGGCATTACACCATCATCTGCAGCTACTACGATAATTGCAAGATCGGTTACTTTCGCTCCGCGTGCCCGCATCGTTGTAAACGCTGCGTGCCCTGGAGTATCAAGGAACGTGATTTTCTTGCCGTTTTCTACGACTTGGTATGCACCAATATGCTGTGTGATCCCGCCGGCTTCGCCTGCAGTCACTTTTGTATGGCGGATTGAATCCAGCAAAGTTGTTTTACCATGGTCAACGTGGCCCATGATCGTTACAACTGGCGGACGCTCTTCATTAAGCGTTTCATCTTCTGCTTCGAAGTAAACTTCCAAGTCAGATTTATCAACGATGATTTCTTCTTCCACTTCCACTTCATATTCTGCACAGATCAATTCGATCGCATCTTTATCCAGCTCTTGGTTGATGGTTGCCATAACCCCAAGCATGAATAATTTTTTAATGATTTCAGAAGGCTCACGGCCTAATTTTTTCGCTAATTCACCAACTGTCAATGATTCAGAGAACGTAATTTTAGCTGGTAATTCTTTTTCTTTTTTAGGCATAGGCGGCATCGGATTTGCTGGACGCTGCTGCTTTCCTTTATTGCGGTTGCGGTTTCCACCGCCGCCTGGACGGTTTGAATTGCGCTGTCCTGGCCCGGCAGTCGGTTTTGCAGCTTTCGGCGTAAAGTTCGAACCGGATTTAGCTGGAGCTGCTGGACGTTGGCCATTTCCTTGTGAACGGGACTGGCCTTGGCTTGGTGAAGCTGGTCGAGATTGCCCTTGCCCAGATGGACGGTTTTGTCCTTGGCCAGCCGGACGGGATTGCCCCTGTCCAGATGGACGTGAACTGTTTTGTCCACCTTGTGGACGAGAACCTTGTCCGCCTTGCGGACTTTTTTGAGCGTGCTGTTGGCGCATTTGGGTTTGCTGCCCTTGCACAGATTTCTTATAAATGCCGTCTAATTTTGAAACAGCATTGTCCTCTAATGTAGCCATATGATTGGCAACCTCAATATTTAGCTTTGATAACTGGTCAATAATCTCTTTTGTCGGTTTATCTACTTTTTTAGCGTATTCATGTACTCGAATTTTGGTCATCTGCTCACCCCCGGTTTTTTTCATCGAACAAGCTTATCAGTTTTTTAGCAAATCCTGAATCAGTGATCGCAATCACAACTCGTTCTTCTTTGCCGATTGCATGTCCAAGTTCGAAACGTGTTCCGAATACTCGAATCTCGACATCATACGATTTGCATTTGTCATGCAATTTCTTGCTCGTATTATCTGAAGCATCTTCAGATAATATGATTAATTTTGCGTTTCCATTGCGAACTTCGTTTACAGCCATTTCCTCACCAGTGGTGGTCATGCGCGCACGAGTCGCCAATCCTAATAATTGCAGGATTTTTTGATCATTCATTATTTCTTCAACTGCTCTCTGAGGACAACGCGAATTAATTCGTCGTAAATTTCAGCTGGAACTTTAACTTCCAGTTGATTGTCCAAGACTTTCTTTTTTTGCGCCAAGGCGATTGCATCTTCCGATTTGGAAACATATGCGCCCCGGCCTGATTTCTTGCCCGTCAAGTCGACAAACACTTCGCCTTCTTTTGTACGGACAACTCGGATCATTTCTTTTTTAGGATGCATCTCGCCTGTAGCTACACACTTCCGAAGTGGAATTTTCTTTTGCAGAGCCAACCGACATCACCTTTTCTTTCTTATTCTTCTTCGTTGTAGAAATCGAAATCGTCCAATTCTTCTCCAGATTCGACCAACTCGATTGATGAGTTTTCATTCGGATAAATTCCCAATTCACGGGCATCCGTTTCACTCTTGATATCAATTTTCCAACCCGTCAATTTTGCAGCTAAACGTGCGTTTTGACCGCGTTTACCAATTGCTAGTGATAGTTGGTAATCCGGCACGACAACTGTTGTCGATTTTTCATCTTCATTGACTTGGACATCTAGAACTTTTGAAGGGCTTAGCGCATTCGCGACAAATACAACTGGCTCTTCCGACCATTCCACGATATCGATCTTTTCTCCGCTCAGTTCATTGACAATGGTTTGAACGCGTGCGCCTTTTGCTCCGACACATGAACCTACAGGATCGATGTCTTCACGGTGTGCGACAACAGAGATTTTCGAACGGTCACCCGCTTCGCGTGCGATCGATTTGATTTCGACAATTCCTTCGAAAATTTCCGGAACTTCGTTTTCAAACAAACGGCGAAGAAGGCCTGGATGTGTACGTGAAACGAACACTTGCGGTCCGCGTGTAGTGCGCTCGACTTTTGTGATGTAAACTTTGATGCGGTCATGGGGCTGGTAAGATTCATTCGGCATTTGTTCAGTTTGAGGAAGCACCGCTTCCACTTTTCCAAGACCCACATAAAGATTGCGTGCGTCCATCCGTTCTACAATTCCGTTGACGATATCATCAGCACGGTCAACGAATTCTTCGAAAATCAAACCGCGTTCAGCTTCGCGTACGCGCTGCGTCACAACTTGCTTCGCTGTTTGGGCAGCAATGCGGCCAAAATCACGAGGCGTCACTTCTTCCTCTACAACATCGCCAAGCTCATAAGCCGGGTTGATCGCTTTCGCATCTTCAAGCGAAATGTGAAGACGGTCATCTTCCACTTCTTCCATAACATCTTTGCGCGAGTAGACGAGCATCGTACCGGTGCCCAAATTCAAATCTACACGAACATTTTGCGCTTGGTTGAAATTGCGCTTATAGGCTGTCACTAAAGCAGCTTCAATCGCTTCAATCAGCACTTCTCTTGAAATCCCTTTTTGCTTTTCCAAAGCATCCAATGCTTCTAGCAGCTCATTGCTGCTGTTCTTGCTTGTTTTCTTGCTCTTAGCCATTAGTCAATTCACTCCCAAGTTTCTTCAATCAGGTTTCACAGAAAAGTCAATCGCCAAACGGATTACTGCAATTTTCTCCCGTGGAATCGCAATTGTTTTTCTGCGTGTTTTGATTTTAATTTCAATTTCTACTTGTTCCTCATTATACGATAGCAAATATCCTTCGAATTCTTTCGCATCTTCAATCGGTTCATAGGTCTTGATGTAGATGAATTTCCCGCGGGCATTATCGAAGTCCTTGTCTTTTTTCAAAGGACGTTCAGCTCCTGGAGAAGAAACTTCCAAGAAATAATTTTGCTCGATCGGATCGATTTCATCTAAGATTTCACTCAATTTTTCGCTGACCACTGCACATTGTTCAATATCAATCGGTGCTTCCGGGTTATCTACAAACACCCGTAAAAACCAGCTGCGGCCTTCTTTTACAAATTCTACATCAACGAGTTCCAAATTCAGTTCTTCGATGATGGGTAAAGCTAGTTGTTCAATTTGTTCTGTAATTTTGCTCATACGTGCCTCCTGCCAAATTTATGCCATAACAACAGAAAAGAGCGGGAGATCCCACTCTTCTGCGACAGAGCTATCAATAAATGTTATTACAATAATACCATAATTATCGGAATGGTGCAAACGCCTAGAAGAGCGACAACTGGTTCGCATCAGGCATTCCTTCAAGGCACCCGTGGTCATCCATGTATTCAATGATGGTTTTCGACACACGCCCGCGCTGTTGAAGATCCTCTTTTGACAAGAATGTCCCATGTTCCCGAGCGGCAACAATCGATTTGGCCGCATTGGTTCCAAGTCCAGGAATGGCATTGAACGGTGGAATCAAAGAAGTTCCGTCGATGATGAATTCATCCGCTTTCGATTTATACAAATCGACTTTCTGGAAGGTAAATCCGCGTTCCACCATTTCGAGCGCGAGTTCCATTACCGTCATCAAGTTCTTCTCTTTCGTCGATGCCTCTAAGCCTTTAGAATTGATTTCCTCTACCCGCGCACGGATGGACGAGGAACCTTTCGCCATGGCGTTGACATCAAAATCTTCAGCACGCACCGTGAAGTACGCTGCGTAATAAAGGATCGGGAAATGCACTTTGAAATAAGCGATCCGGACAGCCATTAAAACATAAGCTGCCGCATGGGCTTTCGGGAACATGTATTTGATCTTTTTGCATGATTCAATATACCAGTTCGGCACGCCTTCTTTTTTCATCGCTTCTTCCATTTCCGGTGTCAGCCCTTTACCTTTACGGACCGATTCCATAATTTTAAAAGCAAGCGAAGATTCAAGCCCTTGATAAATCAAATACACCATAATATCATCCCGGCAGCCAATTACATCCGACAATTGGCAAGTCCCGTTTTGAATCAGCTCTTGTGCGTTGCTGAGCCAAACATCTGTCCCATGCGATAGACCGGAAATCTGAACCAATTCCGAAAACGTCGTCGGCTTTGTTTCTTCGAGCATCTGGCGGACGAAACGCGTACCAAATTCCGGAATGCCGAGCGTCCCGGTTTTACAGCCGATTTGCTTTTCGGTAACACCGAGTGATTCCACACCCGAAAAGATTTTCATCACTTCGGGATCATCTGTCGGAATCGTTTTTGGATCAATCCCCGACAAATCTTGCAGCATCCGGATAACAGTCGGATCATCGTGTCCCAGAATATCAAGCTTCAGCAAATTGTCATGGATGGAATGGAAGTCGAAATGCGTCGTTTTCCATTCGGAATCCTGTGCATCCGCTGGAAACTGAATCGGTGAGAAATCGTATATATCCATATAGTCCGGAACAACAATAATCCCGCCTGGATGCTGTCCTGTACTTCGCTTAACGCCTGAACACCCTTGGACGAGCCGATCGATTTCTGCTCCACGAAGCGTCATGTCCCGGTCATTTGCATAACCACGGACATAGCCGTAAGCTGTTTTTTCTGCGACCGTGCCAATCGTACCCGCACGGAATACATTGTCTTCCCCGAACAATTCTTTTGTGTAGTTGTGGGCTCTTGCCTGGTAGTCACCACTAAAGTTCAAATCGATATCGGGAACTTTATCCCCTTTAAATCCAAGGAAAGTTTCAAACGGGATATCCTGGCCTTCTTTTTGGAAAGGGATGTTGCAATCCGGGCAAAGTTTGTCCGGCAAATCAAAGCCAGATCCGACGGAACCGTCATCAAAGAATTCCGATTTCTGGCATTTCGAACAAATATAATGAGGCGGCAATGGATTAACTTCCGTAATTTCCGTGAGTGTTGCAACTAGCGACGATCCAACCGACCCGCGAGAACCTACCAAATAACCGTCATCCAAAGATTTTTTCACCAGTTTATGCGAGATCAAATAGATAACCGCGAAACCGTGCCCGATGATGGATTTCAACTCTTTTTCAATTCGGGCTTCCACAATTTCAGGCAGCTTCTCGCCGTAGATTTTATGCGCCATATTATAGCTCAATTCACGGACTTCTTCATCTGCCCCCTCGATTTTTGGTGTATACAAATCATCTTTGATCGGTTTGACCGTATCAATCATATCAGCAATTTTATTCGAATTACTCACGACGATTTCATGGGCGGTTTCTGCGCCAAGAAATTCGAAAGCATCCAGCATTTCATTGGTTGTACGGAAATGGACTTTCGGCAATTTATGGCGATTCAACGGATTGGCCCCGCCTTGGGAACCGATCAGTACTTGTCTGAAAATCGCATCGTTTTCATTTAAATAATGGACATTGCCTGTTGCAACGAGCGGAATTTCCAGCTTTTTGCTGACCTTCACCAATTTGCGGATGACGTCTTCCAAATTCCACTCATCCCGGATCAATTCACGTTCGATCAGATGTGAGTAGACTTCTTTTGGATGGACTTCCAAATAATCATAGAACTTCGCTGTCTGCTCTACTTCTTCCATGGATTTCTGCATAACCGCTTCAAACACTTCGCCTTTGTCGCAGCCTGACCCGACGAGCAGGCCTTTTCGGTGGCGCTGCAGCAAAGAACGCGGGATGCGCGGTACGCGGTAGAAATAATCGATATGTGAAGCGGATACTAATTTAAACAGGTTTTTCAAGCCTTCATCATTTTGGGCAAGCAAAGTGCAATGCGTCGGCCGGGAGCGTTTATAAGAATCCCCGCCGCCTACATAATCATTGAGCTCATCGTGATAAAGAATCCCTTTTTGATGAGCTTCTTTCAACAGATGCGTTAATAGATAAGACGTCGCTTCCGTATCGTAGATTGCCCGGTGATGCTGGGTTAACTCGATGCCGAATTTTTTCGCCAGCGTATTCAACCGGTGATTTTTCAATTCGGGATGCAGCATACGGGCAAGTTCCAATGTATCGATTGTGGCATGCTTTGTATCAATGCCGTATTTTTTATAGCTGACGTAAAGGAAACCCATATCAAATGAAGCGTTGTGGGCAACCATGATATGATCGCCGGCCCATTCGTGGTAATTGCGGATGACTTCTTCGACTTCAGGTGCATTTTTCACCATATCGTCCGTGATGCCCGTCAAGTCAATGGTTGTTGCTGACAATTCATGATGCGGATTGGCGAAGCTCTCGAATTTATCGATGATCTGTCCGCCTTTGATCTTCACAGCCGCGAGTTCAATGATTGTATCGTAAACGGCAGAGAGCCCTGTTGTTTCCAAGTCAAAAACGACAAAGGTTTCGTCTTCTAAAAGCGCATGGCGTTCTTCATAGGCAATTGGCACACCATCGTCGACCAGATTGGCCTCCAGCCCAAAAATCGCCTTAATGCCATGCTTTTTACTTGCTGCGTATGCATCCGGGAAAGATTGGACACCCGCATGGTCGGTGATGGCAATCGCAGGGTGCCCCCATTTAGCCGCTTGAGCCACCAGGGAATCAACAGATGAAACGGCATCCATTGCACTCATCGGCGTATGCAGGTGCAATTCCACGCGTTTTTCTTCAGCAGTATCTTTCCGGAAATCCGGTTTGATTTCTGCCATATCCTGTGCCATCATGACCAAATCACGGACGAATGTATCCATTTGGATCGAACCGCGCGCTCTCAGCCACATGCCCTTTTTCAGGCTGGCCATTAACGCTGCATCTTCCTTGTCGCGTGAGAACATCTTCACAAGAATTGAATCGGTGTAATCGGTCATTTTGACTGTCAATAGCGAACGGCCGCTTCGAAGTTCACGGACTTCCACATCAAAGACGTAGCCTTCGATGGTAACTCGGCGTTCTTCATCAACAATTGACTGGATCTCTGAAATGGTTTCATCCGGTTTGATCGCCGTACCCATTTGGAATGGCCCCGTAGGTACTCCGTTATCCACCCGATCCGTTTCTCTTTTCTTCATATCGGCTAGTGCTTTTTTCGCCATTTCTTCTTCTTCGATTTTACGCTGTTCCATAAAGGCAAGATGAGCAGCTTCCTGATCGCCTTCTGCCAATTGGAAATCGATGCCGATGCGTGGAAAACCGAATTGCTGGTATACGGAAACCAATTTTTCGGTGTATTTGGATTTCAATGCCATCATTTCATGCTCATGGCTGCAGCAAAGCATCAGCTTTGAACCGCTCCATTCCGGAACTTGAGACAATAGCTGATCTCGTAAAGGCGGTGCCATGTCGGAAAATTCTTCAACGACATATCTCCAATACTCCATTACCAAATCACCGTCTGCATTAGCGGTTTCACTTTCAATGGTTAATTGGATACGGGCAATGCTTGAAAACGTTGTATGCAGTCGCTCTTTCAATAATAAGAATAATTCAAGCGGCAATACTTGTTTGACTTTGATCAAAAACCGCCATGTCCGCTCTTTCTTATGGACGGTCATCCGAGTCAATTCCGCCTCCTCAAAATATGGCATATGTACATCTTCTATTAAGTCGAGATGCTGAAGAAGTAGCTTGAAGCGCATCTTTGAATCTTGCTGGTTTGTCATAACTATCCCCTTCGTCAAAATGTATTCCCATGATCTATAAGGTGAGACTTTTATAAGTGCTGATTTCCTGGAAAACCTCTGCGTTCAGAAACGTCTGCCAGTATCGTGTTCTTACCGAATCCTTGTTGTTGCTAAGTTAATTGGTAACCTCAGTCTTGAGGCGGTTAGCGAAAAAAGCGCTCAAGAAACTGAAATTTCATTATTTAGGATAAAAATAAAGAAAGGAAAGTACAATTGTACTTTCCTTTAATCATATCAGATTTAGCAATTATTTTTTAAAGAATTGCTGCACTTGTTCCAATAATTCTTCGCGTTTCCACTCGAATGTCTCACCAGTACGGCGATCCTTCACTTCTAAAATTCCTTCTGCCGCTTTCTTGCCGATCGTTACACGAAGAGGTACACCGATTAGATCAGCATCTGCAAATTTCACACCGGCACGCTCATTGCGGTCATCCAGCAACACTTCATAGCGATTCGACTTCAGCAGTTCATGCAATTCTTCTCCAAGCGTACGCTGCGTTTCATCCTTCATATTGACAGGGACAAGGTGGACTTCATACGGTGCTACCGCATCCGGCCAAGTAAAGCCGTTGTCGTCTTGGAATTGTTCAGCAATTGCAGCCACTACTCGAGATACGCCGATGCCGTAGCATCCCATAATATAAGGCGTCGCTCTGCCTTGATCATTCAAGAATGTCGCTTTCATGTCTTCACTGTATCGCGTTCCCAGTTTGAAGATATGACCGACTTCAATACCTTTTGCAAAACGGATCGTGCCTTGGCCGTCGGGCGACAAATCGCCTTCTTGGACAAAGCGAAGATCTGCATATGCTTCAACAGCAAAATCTTTTTCCGGATTTACATTGATGTAATGGAAGCCTTCTTCGTTCGCTCCCGTTATCCCGTTTACAATCGATTTCACTGCCTGGTCTGCAAACACACGAACCGAAGCCGGCAATTGGATTGGTCCGAGAGAACCGATTTCACAGTTCAACAATTCTTTCACTTCTTCTGGCGTCGCCATTTCGACAACCGTTGCACCTGTTGCATGTTTTACTTTCACATCATTGATTTCGTGATCGCCGCGTGACAGCACAACAACAAAATCTTCATCTGCTTTGAAAACCAAAGTTTTGATGCATTTTTCTGGAGAGGTATTTAAGAAAGCTGATACTTCCGCAATCGTTTTCTGGTCTGGAGTCGGCACTTTTTCCATTTCATTCGGAGCTTCTTCCGATTTCGGATAGTCCATGTTTACTGCAGCCATTTCAATATTCGCTGCATAAGATGACGAATCCGAATACGCAATCGTATCTTCTCCGATTTCTGAAAGAACCATGAATTCATGGTTGTCTTTCCCGCCGATTGCACCTGAATCCGCAATCACTGCACGGAAATTCAAACCAAGGCGCGTAAAGATATTTGTATAGGCCTGCATCATTACGTCATACGTCTCATCAAGGCTTTCTTTCGTTGCATGGAACGAATACGCATCTTTCATCAAGAACTCACGGCCGCGGAGCAGACCGAAACGCGGACGCTTTTCGTCGCGGAATTTTGATTGGATCTGGAAAAGGTTCAATGGCAATTTTTTATAAGACTTGATTTCGTCGCGCAATAAACTTGTGATGACTTCTTCGTGGGTTGCCCCCAGTGCAAATTCACGATTATTGCGATCGGTCAATCTCATCAACTCGTCGCCGTATGAATACCAGCGGCCTGTTTCCTGCCAAAGTTCAGCTTGCTGCAAAGCTGGAAGAAAGACTTCCACACTGTTCGCTGCTTCCATCTCTTCGCGGATAATCGTTTCCACTTTTTGCAGAACTCGCTTGCCCATCGGCAAGAATGAGTAGATCCCGCTTGTGTTTTGGCGGATAAAGCCTGCTCTTAATAGTAATTGATGCGATTTTACATCGGCATCTGCTGGCGTTTCTCTTAATGTGGGGATAAAAGTTGCTGATTGTTTCATTCCAAAATACACCTCAACTGACTATGAATTTTACTCTTTAAAAGAAGAACTTCTGAATATCATTCCAGGTAACCACGATCATCAATAGCATGAGGAGCATGATCCCGACAAAATGGACCATCCCTTCTTTCTGGCGGTCTACCGGCTTTCCTCTCAATGCTTCAAGGATAAAGAACATCAATCGGCCACCATCTAATGCCGGTAGCGGAAGCAAGTTCATGATCCCTAAGTTTATGCTGAGCATCCCTGCCCAGCTCATCAATGTGAAAATACCGTATTTCGCTACTTCTTCTGTCGTCTTGTAAATGCCGACTGGCCCTGATAGTGCATCAATCGTGAATTGTCCGGTTACAAGCATCCCAAGCAAACGGAAAATCTCCTGGAACCAGAACACGGTACGCTCCGCTCCATAAACGAAGGAGCCTAAAAAGTCTTTCTCGAACGGGCTTTGGTATAGAACGCCGATCACACCGATTTTTTCCGGAGATTCCTCGGAAACTTTAGGCGTGATTGTAAAATTCAGCATTTCTTCGCCGCGCTCTACTTGGAATGGCAATGGATTACCAGCATTGTCTTGGACAATTGCTACTAATTCATCCCAATTCGCAATCGCTTTTCCGTCGATATTCGTCACTAAATCACCGTTTTGCATGCCCGCTTCAGCAGCTGGGCTGTCTTCAGTCACTTCCGTGATGATTGGTTCATTCGTTGGAATGCCCTGCATCATCCCGAGTGCCGAAAAAATAAAGAATGCCAAGATAAAGTTAAATAACGGACCTGCAAAGATTGTCATAAAGCGATGTCCGATGCTCTTTGAATCGAATTGGCGGTCATATGGCGCCAAAATGGTTTCTTTGCCATTTTCTTCGACTACCGCATCCCGGGCAACTTCAATACGGACGAATTTTTCTTCTTCATCGTACCCTTTAATATAAAGGTCTTTTTCCAGATCTGCTTCTTCGACTTCCAGCAATAAAATATCCGGGTACATCGTCTTTTGATTCATGATGACTTTTTCGGCTTTGCCGTCTGAATTGAGCAAAACCCCAATCCGGTGTCCTGCCTGAATTTGAATCGTATCCAGGTCTTCGCCAGCCATACGGACGTAGCCGCCTATCGGCAGCAGCCGAACCGTATAAATGGTTTCGCCTTTAGTGATGCCAAGAATTTTAGGACCCATGCCAATCGCAAATTCCCGTACTAGTATTCCTGCACGTTTCGCAAAAAGGAAATGCCCCAATTCGTGAAAAAATACTAAAGCACCGAAAATTATGATAAACGCTAATACTGTCTCCATATAAACCCATCCTTATAAACCGTATTCGGTTTTAATCTTTAGCTATTTTAGCATGTTTTTAACGGATTTTCTTGTTTCAGCATCGACGTGCAGGATCGTTTCCAAATCAGGTACAGAAATTACTTCATGCTTGTCCATCGCGCGTTCAATCAATTCTTCGATTTGAAGAAACTTGATTTCTTCATTCAAGAACATAGCCACTGCTTGTTCATTCGCCGCATTCAATACAGTGGTCATCGTGCCGCCTATTTTTCCTGCTTCAAAAGCAAGCTTTAAGGCGTGGAAACGCTCATAGTCCATTTCACGGAAATGCAATTTCCCAAGTTCTGCAAGATTCAAGCGCTTTGCTTCTGGACGAGGCAATCGATCCGGGTAGGATAAGGCATATTGGATGGGCACTCTCATATCCGGTGTCCCTAATTGTGCGATGACGCTCGTATCTTGAAACTCCACCATGGAATGGATGATGCTTTCCCGGTGCAGCAAAACGTCAATATCTTCGTACGGAAAATCGAATAATACGTGGGCTTCGATTACTTCCAGCCCTTTATTGATCATCGTCGCTGAATCGATGGTGATTTTTGCACCCATTGACCAGTTCGGATGATTTAGCGCTTCTTTGACCGTGACATTTTTCAGCTCTTCACGAGTCGAATCACGGAAACTTCCACCGGAAGCCGTTAAAATCAATCGGCTGGCCTGTTCTCTTTTTTCCCCGTTTAATGCCTGGAATAATGCAGAATGCTCACTATCCACCGGCAATACGTCAGCTCCGTATTTTCTTGCACTGTCCAAGACGAGATGTCCGGCAGTGACCAATGTTTCTTTATTGGCGATTGCAATGGTACGCCCCAGTTTAATGGCTTCCAATGTCGGTTCTAATCCAACACTGCCAATAACTGCATTGACCAGTACATCCGCATCGTATGTAGCCGTCTCGATTAATCCCGCATGGCCAAAGACAAATGAGACGCCAGGAAATTCTCTTCTAAGTTCATTTGCATCTTCTTCTCTCTGTACACAAACAATTTCAGGTTGAAATTCTTGAATGAGGTTTTTGACCACGTTAATATTTTTGCCGGCAGAAAAACCGCGCAGTGTGAATTCTGTATGGTGCTCTCTAATTATGTCGGCTGTTTGCATACCGATCGAGCCGGTCGCTCCCAGCAATATGATATTTTTTCCCATTCAATTAATTCCTTTCTTAGATGAAATGCAAAAAGTGAAGCAAAGGCATCACAAATAGAATACTGTCGAAGCGATCTAATATGCCGCCGTGCCCAGGTAGAATAGTTCCGGAATCTTTTACATTAAAATGGCGCTTCAATGCAGATTCGACCAAATCGCCCATTTGTCCGAAAACGGAAGCGATGATGGACACGCCAATAATCAGAAGCACCGGTTTTTCAAGGTCTACGAAAAAGTTGAAGATCAATCCAATAGCAATAGCCCAGACAATCCCGCCTAAAAAACCCTCAATGGTCTTATTTGGTGAAATTTCCGGCCAAAGCTTGCGTTTTCCTATTTTGCGCCCTGTAAAATAAGCGCCGGAATCCGTGAACCAAACCACTAGGAGTGCAAAGACGACAAACGCCAGCCCTTCCACCCGAGTTTCGATCAAGTAATAGAATCCGATCCCTACGTATAAAGTTCCCAGAATCGCAAAAGCGGCATCGTCAAAAGTAAAACTGTTTTTTACGACTACTGTATGGATCAGTAAGAGAATGACTGCTAAAAATGCAATTTCGACTTTGACATAGCCTGTCATTTCCGTTAAACCGATTGCCCATTTATCCGGAAGCATGAATGCATAGAGCGCAATAAGGGATATGAGTCCCGGAATGCTCCACAAAGTTCTGCCTTTCATTTTCAAGAGCTCTTGCAGCCCGATCGTCGCAAGTGCGTAAGTAAGCAAGATAAACGGGATTCCGCCAATGATGACGAAAGGGATGAAGAGGGCAGCCGCTACAATCCCGGTAATAATCCGTTGTTTCAATTCGCTTCTTCTCCCTTCAATCCTCCAAAACGGCGGTTTCGCTGCTGATAGTTCTCGATGGCTTCAAGCAATGACTCTTCGCCAAAATCAGGCCATAAGGTTTCAGTAAACCAAAACTCTGTATAAGCCAGCTGCCAAAGCATAAAATTGCTTAAACGGACTTCGCCGCTCGTACGGATCAATAAATCAGGTTCAGGAAGCTGATTTGTCATCAACCCGTTTGTAATGTGATCTTCTGTAATATCCTCAATGGCTAATTTCCCTGCCTGGACTTGTGATGCAATGTCTTTAACAGCATCCACAATTTCCGCCCGGCTTCCATAGTTCAAAGCGAAATTCAAAATAAGGCCCGTGTTGTCTTTTGTGGCCTCTTTTGCTTTACGAATCGCTTCAATGGTGTGCGACGGCAAATTATGGTGATAACCCATCATTTCTACACGTACATTTTCTTCAATTAATTCAGGAAGAAAAGTCGATAAAAATTCTTCAGGCAAACGCATCAAAAAATCCACTTCCATTTTTGGACGTTTCCAGTTTTCTGTTGAAAACGCATAAAGCGTTAAAACACTTACCCCTAAATGATTGGCAAGTTTTGTTATTTTGCGGACCGTCTTCATTCCTTCATGGTGGCCAGCTATTCTAGGTAGTGAACGCTTTTTTGCCCAGCGTCCATTCCCATCCATAATAATGGCGATATGCGCAGGCACTTCTTCATTCGCCACGGCTAAGGCACGGCTTTCGTTTTCCGGCGCGGTATCGGCCATTCTTTTTAGTAGTTTATTGAACATTATCTAATCCTCCACCTATTACAAATCGGCATGTCTAATGCTTATCATATCAAAAAAATCGCCTTCGTGCGCTTTCTTTCACGAAGCACTTGTATTTTTTGGCATAAAAAAGCGTCCTGTAAAACAGGACGCTTAATAACGAGTGAAAGTTCGATTAGACTTCTAAAATTTCTTTTTCTTTGTCTTTAGCGACTTCGTCAATTTTAGCAATATAAGAATCCGTCAATTTTTGGACGTCATCTGAATAGCTGCGCAAGTCATCTTCCGTGATTTCACTCTTTTTCTCGAGTTTTTTCAAATCGTCGTTGGCATCACGGCGAATATTGCGGATACCCACTTTCGCTTCTTCCGCTTCTTTTTTCACTTGCTTCACTAAATCTTTGCGCCGTTCTTCTGTTAGTGCAGGGATCGCCAAGCGAATGACCGTTCCGTCATTTGATGGGCTTAGACCTAAATCGGATTTCATGATGGCTTTTTCAATATCGCCCATGACTGTTTTATCATACGGCTGGATCACGATCAAACGTGCTTCCGGAACTGAAATTCCAGCTACTTGGTTGATCGGTGTTGGAGCTCCGTAATATTCAACTGTCAGCTTATTCAGAATTGAAGGGTTGGCACGTCCTGCGCGGATAGAAGAAAGTTCACGTGAAAAAGCTTGAATGGCGTTTTCCATTTTTGTTTTCGTATCGTTCAATACAGTTTTCGGCATTATATTGTTCTCCTCACTACTGTCCCGATTTTTTCACCGAGAACAGCCCGTTTTATATTTCCATTTTCCATAATTGAGAATACTACGAGTGGAATGTCATTGTCCATACAAAGTGTAGAAGCAGTAGAATCCATCACTTGCAGCCCTTGCTGGATTACATCGAAATAGGAAAGCTCTTCATATTTAACGGCAGTTGAATCTGTTTTCGGATCAGCTGAATAAACGCCGTCCACATTGTTCTTCGCCATTAAAATCACATCTGCTTCAATTTCGGCAGCACGGAGTGCAGCTGTCGTATCCGTCGAGAAGTAAGGATTTCCTGTACCTGCAGCAAAAATGACTACGCGTTTTTTCTCTAAATGGCGGATCGCTCTTCTGCGGATATAAGGTTCTGCAACTTGGCGCATTTCAATAGAAGAAAGCACACGTGTTTCGATGCCTTGCTTTTCCAGTGAATCTTGCAATGCCAATGAATTCATAACGGTTGCAAGCATCCCCATATAATCTGCAGTGGCACGGTCCATTCCCATTTCTGAGCCGATTTTGCCTCTCCAAATGTTGCCGCCGCCTACAACTACAGCAACTTCTACACCCAGCTCTACTACTTCTTTAACTTGGCTGGCTACCGTTTTGATGATTTCAGGAGACAAACCGAAACCTTGTCCGCCTGCCATCGCTTCTCCACTTAGTTTTAGTACAATGCGTTTATATTGTTGAACACTCATCGGTACCCTCCATTACACTTTTATTGAAAAATAGGGAACACTTGGACGTGTTCCCCAGTTAAAACATATTGAATGATTATTTTTTGTTGACTTGGCTCATAACTTCATCAGCAAAGTTATCTTCGCGTTTTTCGATTCCTTCTCCAACTTCATAACGGATGAATTCTTTTACAGATCCGCCAGTTGAAGCTGCGAAATCGCGCACTTTTTGATCTGAGTTTTTAACGAAAGCTTGGTCAAGCAAGCAAACGTCTTCGAAGTATTTACCAAGGCGGCCTTCTACCATCTTCGCAACGATGTTTTCAGGTTTGCCTTCGTTTAAAGCTTGTTCAGTCAAGATTTTGCGCTCATGTTCTACTTCTTCAGCAGAAACTTCGTCGCGTGATACATATTTAGGGTTCAATGCAGCAATGTGCATTGCGATATCGCGTGCAGCGCTATCGTCAGTTGAGTTTTCAAGAACAACTAGTACGGAAATGCGGCCACCCATGTGCAGGTAAGGACCAAAAGCATCTGCGTCTGTTTTTGTACGGATTTCAAAACGGCGCAAAGTGATTTTTTCACCGATTTTAGCGATTGCATTTGAGATGTGGTCGGCAACAGTAGAACCGTTAGACATTGTTGAAGCAGTAGCTTCTTCAATTGTAGCTGGTTTCGTTGTGATCAAATGCTCACCAAGTTCTTTAACAAGTGTTTGGAAACCTTCGTTTTTCGCTACGAAATCTGTTTCAGCGTTAACTTCGAAGATGACTGCATCGTTGCCTTGAACAAGGATTGAAGTGATCCCTTCAGCAGCGATTCTGTCCGCTTTTTTAGAAGCGCTTGAAAGACCTTTTTCACGCAAGAAATCCATTGCTGCGTCGATGTCGCCATCTGTTTGAACTAATGCTTTTTTGCAATCCATCATACCTGCGCCTGTTTTTTCACGCAATTCTTTTACCATTTGAGCTGTAACTGCCATGATTAAATTCCTCCTTAAGATGTGTACGATTTCTCAAAAAAAGGTGATAAGTGGGTTTGGCCGCTTATCACCTGTCATACTTGTGAATTACTCAGCAGATTCTGCTGCTACTTCTTCGTCTTCTTCAGGTTTTGACTCAAGCAAAGCATCAGCCATTTTACCAGTCAAAAGTTTAACCGCGCGGATTGCATCATCGTTTGCAGGGATTACATAATCGATTTCATCCGGATCACAGTTTGTATCAACGATACCAACGATAGGAATGTTCAATTTGATTGCTTCTGCTACTGCAATGCGTTCTTTACGTGGGTCAACTACGAACATTACGTCCGGAAGTGAACTCATATCACGGATACCGCCAAGGAATTTAACAAGACGTTCGTGTTGTTTTTTCAATTGAACTACTTCTTTTTTCGGTAGAACTTCGAAAGTTCCATCTTCTTCCATGCGCTCGATTTGTTTCAAACGATTTACACGTTTTTGGATTGTACCGAAGTTAGTAAGTGTTCCACCCAACCAACGCTGGTTGATGTAGTAGTTGCCAGAACGTTCTGCTTCTTCTTTGATTGCGTCCTGAGCTTGTTTTTTCGTACCAACGAATAGTACTTTACCGCCTTCTTCGCCCACTTGTTTCATGAAGCTATAAGCTTCCTCCAATTTGCGGACTGTTTTTTGAAGATCGATAATGTAGATACCGTTACGCTCGACGAAAATATATTTTTTCATTTTCGGGTTCCAACGGCGAGTCTGGTGACCGAAGTGTACACCAGCTTCAAGCAATTGTTTCATAGAAATTACTGACATGTTTGTTTCCTCCTGATAGGTTATTTGTCCCTCCGCATTTTTCTTCTCTGAACCGTTACTTTTGCAAGCACCTGCGGAACAGATCAAAATGCGTGTGTATTTAACACCATTTGAAATTATACCATGGCCCGTTCTTATTCCGCAACAAGTTTCTCTTATTAATTGAGAAACGGTTGAATTTTCCCTGCAGGTGCTTGCAGCTACAAGAACTTCATAATTAAATTTAAAAATACAGAAGCTAGATCCAGCGAAAACTTCCGTCAGCTTTTGCAATGCTAAATGGCCTTTGAGTTTTCACAATAAAAAAAGGCGCCGGAATTTAACCGGCGCCTCTTCATTTACATTAGTTCATTTTTAATTGTTCAAGTTCAGCTAGGAATTTCGTGTTCAATACTTTAATGTATGTCCCTTTCATTCCTAGAGAGCGTGATTCGATTACGCCAGCACTTTCAAGTTTGCGAAGTGCGTTAACGATAACTGAACGAGTGATGCCGACACGGTCAGCGATTTTCGAAGCGACTAGCAAACCTTCGTTGCCGTCAAGTTCTTCAAAAATATGTTCGATGGCTTCAAGTTCACTGTATGAAAGTGAAGAAATCGCCATTTGTACGACAGCTTTGCTGCGTGCTTCTTCTTCGATGCGGTCGCCTTTTTCGCGAAGGATTTCCATCCCAACTACCGTAGCACCGTATTCGCCAAGAATTAAATCATCATCGTGGAATTCTCCGTTGACGCGACCTAAAAGAAGTGTACCTAAACGTTCTCCGCCGCCGATGATCGGTACGATTGTTGTTAAAGCTTCTTTGAACAATTCACGCTCTTCCACTGGGAAGATTGTGTGTTCGCTGTTTACATCCAAGTTTTCAGTTGTTTCGTGGATGTTTGATAGATTTTGAGTATACTCAGTCGGGAATTGACGCTCTTCAAGCATTCCGATCATACGCTCGTTTTCAATTTGCTGGTTGATTGCATACCCAAGAACTTTACCTTTGCGGCTTACGACGAAAGCGTTGCATTCGATTACTTCGCTTAAAGTTTCAGCCATGTCCTTGAAGTTTACAGGTTTCCCTGCAGCAGCTTGCAGCATTGAGTTAATACGACGTGTTTTTTCCAATAAATTCATTTAAATGAACCTCCTACTAATTTACGAACAGTATTTATTTAATATTCTAAAGGTTTTTACTACTTATTGAAACTATTTTGCATGAAATTACAGAATAAATTGTGACAAATCTTTATTTTTAGCCACATTTTCAAGCTTTTCGTTCACATATTGAGGAGTGATATCGATTTGAGCCGGTGAAATCTCCGAAGCTTCAAATGACAGATCCTCCAATAAGCGCTCTAAAATCGTATGAAGTCTTCTAGCACCGATATTATCCGTATCCTGATTCACTTCATACGCTATTTCCGCTAGTCTGGTAATTGACGCATCATTGAAGTGTACCATAACTCCTTCTGTTTCGAGAAGCGCTTTGTATTGATTTATCAAAGAATGTTTTGGTTCTGTAAGAATTTTGACAAAATCTTCGACTTCAAGCTTCTGAAGTTCAACACGAATCGGGAATCGACCCTGCAATTCCGGGATCAAATCAGAAGGTTTTGACATATGGAACGCTCCGGCTGCCACAAACAGCATATAATCCGTTTTCACAGCACCATATTTCGTCGATACTGTCGACCCTTCAACAATCGGCAAGATATCGCGCTGCACCCCTTCCCGAGAAACATCCGCTGATGAAGAGTTGTTTTTGCTTGCAATCTTATCCATTTCATCAATAAAGATAATGCCGTGCTGTTCAGCGCGTTGGATGGCTTCTAAGGCCACTTCTTCGTCATCCACCAATTTCGCAGCTTCTTCAGCCGTTAATATCCGGCGAGCTTCTTTCACTTGCAAACGGCGCTTTTTCTTTTTCTTCGGCATCAATGAAGACAAAGCATCTTGCATATTTGCTCCCATTTGTTCCATTCCCGAACCTTGCAAAGCATCAAACATGGACGGCATATTTTCGGTCACTTCCACCATGACCCATTCGTCTTCCAATTTTCCGGCCTTCAAGTCTGCAGCAATTTCCCGGCGTTTTACGCGGACTTCCACTTCAGCTGTCGGATCTTCCTCTTCTTGCTGCTCCATTTTCTGACCGAAAAGCATTTCCAATGGATTTTGGCCATTCGCTTTTTTCTTGCGGGACGGTGCTAGCAATTTCACTATCCGTTCATTGGCTGCAGATTCAGCTTGGAATTTAACAGCTTCGAATTTTTCTTCTTTGACGATGCGGACAGCCGCTTCCACAAGATCGCGGACCATTGATTCCACATCTCGTCCGACATAACCCACTTCTGTAAATTTCGTCGCTTCTACTTTTACAAAAGGAGCACCCGTCAGTTTTGCTATGCGACGGGCAATTTCCGTTTTTCCTACTCCCGTCGGCCCGATCATTAAAATGTTTTTTGGAATTACTTCATCTCTCAGCTCTTCATCCAACCGGCTTCTGCGGTAACGGTTTCTGAGTGCAATTGCAATTGAACGTTTTGCGTCTTTTTGCCCGACGATGTAACGGTCCAAATGGTCGGTAATTTGTCTAGGAGTTAAATCTTGTTGTGTTTTCATTTCCCCAACTCCTCTACGATGATTTCATGGTTCGTATAAACACAAATATCCGCTGCCGTTTCGAGTGCGGACTGTGCAATTTCTTTAGCAGTCATTTGATCGCCGGCATATTTTTTCAATGCACGCCCTGCAGCTAATGCGTAATTTCCGCCTGAACCGATAGCGAGTATGCCATCATCCGGTTCGATCACTTCACCTGTTCCGGCTACGAGAAGCAGTTCACTTTTGTTCATAACGATCAACATCGCTTCTAACTGGCGAAGAATTTTATCTCCACGCCATTGTTTTGCCAGTTCAACAGCAGCGCGTTGAAGATTGCCATTGTATTCAGTCAGCTTGCCTTCGAACATTTCAAAAAGTGTAAAAGCATCCGCTACTGAACCGGCAAACCCGGTCAGTACCTGGCCGTTGTATAATCTCCGAACTTTTCTCGCTGTATGTTTCATAACGACCGCATTGCCGAAAGTGACTTGCCCGTCGCCTGACATCGCACATTCGCCGTTATGCCGCACTGCAAATATCGTAGTTGCATGGAATTCCTGCATGGTAAGTCCCCCTCTAAGCTCTTGGATGAGCATTTAAATATGTTTTTCGTAAATGTTCTTTTGTCACATGTGTATAAACTTGCGTTGAACTTAAATGTGAATGTCCGAGCAATTCCTGCACCGTCCGCATATCGGCTCCGTTATTCAGCAAATGTGTTGCGAAAGTATGGCGGATCATATGGGGATAGATTGTGGAATTGACAGACGCTTTTTTCATGCACTCGCTCAAGATATGCCGGATGCCTCGGTCTGTCAGCAGTTCGCCCCGATTATTGACGAAGAGCCCTTGATGCTCTTTTTTCTTCATTAGTCTAGGACGCGCTTCTTCAATGTAATGTTCCAATGCCTCATAGGCAAACTGGCCATAAGGGATGTAGCGCTCTTTCCGCCCTTTCCCCATGACTTTGACAATTTGCATATGGCGGTCCAGATCCTGCATCCGGATATTTACGCATTCGCTGACCCGCATGCCGGTCGCATATAACAGTTCAAGGATCGCCATATTCCGCATAGACAAATTGTCTTCGCCTTGGACAGAACGGAATAATGCCTCCATTTCTTCTTCATAGAAAAATTGCGGAAGACGTTCCTCTTTTTTCGGATGGTAAAGCGATCGGAAAGCGGCTTCACTTAGCCCAAATTCACGGTTGCCATATTTGAAAAAGGAACGGATGGATGAGATTTTTCTTGAAATGGTCGTACGCGACAACGTCATTTCGTATAAATTCGTGACATAATTTCTAGCGTGCAAATATTCCACATCCCGAATATCCGGAATCCCTTCCCTTTCTAGAAACAGAAAAAAATCCTCCAAATCTTTTTCATAATGGTGGACGGTGTGTTCAGAATAATTTTTTTCGAGTTGAATGTAGGTCATAAATGATTTGAGCATCTCTTCTTTATTCATCCGATGGACCCACCTTTTTTTGTGCAAATAGAAAAGCCTCTAAATTATATCAACATTTAGAGGCTTTTTTCAATTAAACAGTCACGGTATTCATAAAATTGTGAATCGCTGCCAGTGCTCGGTCAGCGTGCTTCTCTGCGCGTTCCTGCTTGGATTTTACGCGTTCGCCTAAGTCCGGGAACAATCCGAAGTTGATGTTCATCGGCTGGAAGTTTTTGCTGTCAGCTTCCGTGATATAGCGGGCCATGCTTCCTAAAGCAGTTTCCGCCGGGAAGATGATCTGTTCTTCTCCAAGTGCAAGTTTAGCAGCATTAACGCCAGCAAGCAATCCGCTTCCCGCTGATTCTACGTAGCCTTCAACGCCTGTCATTTGGCCGGCAAAGAAGATATTCGGATTCGCTTTCAATTGATAAGTCGGTTTCAATACCCGCGGCGAGTTGATGAATGTATTGCGGTGCATTACACCGTATCTGACGATTTCTACATTCTCAAGCCCCGGAATCAAACGAAGCACTTCTTTTTGAGGTCCCCATTTCAAATGTGTTTGGAAACCGACAATATTGTAAAGCGTTCCGGCAGCATCGTCCTGACGAAGCTGTACGACTGCATATGGGCGCTTGCCAGTTTTCGGATCTTCAAGCCCTACCGGCTTCATCGGTCCGAACGTCAACGTTTTTTCCCCGCGTGCCGCCATAACTTCAACCGGCATACAACCTTCAAAATAAATCTCTTTTTCAAATTCTTTCAAAGGCACAACTTCCGCTTCAACTAAAGCCGTATGGAAACGTTTAAATTCTTCTTCCGTCATCGGGCAATTTAAATAAGCCGCTTCCCCTTTGTCATACCGGGATTTCAAATAGACTTTATCCATATCAATGCTGTCTTTTTCAACAATCGGCGCTGCCGCATCGTAGAAGTAAAGGTATTCTTCACCCGTCAATTCTCTGATTTTTTCAGCCAAAGCCGGTGAAGTTAACGGACCTGTTGCAATGATTGTGATGCCTTCTGGTATTTCCGTTACTTCTTCGTTGATCACTTCGACTAAAGGATGATTGCGGACTTTGTCTGTTACCATCCCAGCAAACTCGTGCCGGTCTACAGCTAATGCTCCACCTGCAGGGACTGAAGCACGGTCAGCAGATTCGATGATGACCGAATCCATGTGGCGCATTTCCTCTTTGATCACTCCGACTGCATTTGTAAGAGAGTTCGCACGCAATGAATTGCTGCATACCAATTCTGCAAATTTATCTGTATGGTGCGCAGGCGTCTGTTTTACTGGACGCATCTCATAAAGACGCACATTAATTCCTCGTTTGGCTACTTGCCAAGCTGCTTCACTGCCAGCAAGGCCTGCCCCTATCACGTTTACATACTTCGTCATGTTTAACACCTCTGTTTATTATTGAACTTCTTCTTTGTAATCACAGCTTGTACAATTGATCTGCACGCCTTTTTTGACTTTCTTTTCGACAAGCAGCTCACTGCATTTCGGACACGGCCGTTCGATTGGTTTATCCCAAGAAACAAAGTCGCATTCCGGATAGCGTTCGCAGCCATAGAAAATTCGGCGTTTCTTGCTTTTGCGTTCCACGATTTCGCCTTCTTTGCAGGTCGGACATGTGATGCCGATATGCTTGACGATCGCTTTTGTATTCCGGCATTCCGGGAAATTGCTGCAAGCCATGAATTTGCCGTACCGGCCAAGCTTAAAGACCATCGCCGAACCGCACACTTCACAATCTTCACCTGCAGGTTCATCTTTAATCTGGACTTTCTCCATTTCATTTTCAGCGACTTCGAGATCTTTTTCAAAATCCTTGAAGAATACATCGATGATGGCACGCCAGTCGATATCGCCTTCTTCTACACTGTCCAAGTCATTTTCCATTTTCGCGGTAAACTCGATATTCAAGATATCCGGGAAAAATTCACTGACTAGTCCGTGGACGATTTCCCCTAGTTCTGTCGGGATAAATCGTTTCGCATCCAATGCCACATATCCCCGTTTTTGGATCGTATCCAATGTCGGAGCATATGTCGAAGGTCGGCCGATTCCCAATTCTTCCAATGTGCGCACTAAACGGGCTTCCGTATAACGTGGAGGCGGCTGAGTAAAATGCTGTTTTGGATCAATTGTGACAGCTTCTACAATATCACCTTCTGCCATATCCGGCAAAATATTATCTTTGTCATCTGTCTGATCATCGGTGCCTTCGATATAGAGTTTCATGAATCCCGGAAACTTCACTTGGGATCCGTTCGCACGAAAGACTGCTTCCCCGTTCTGTAGTTCCGCCATCACTGTATCCAGGATAGCCGGTGACATTTGGCTCGCAACAAAACGGTCCCAAATCAATTTATACAAACGGTATAAATCTCGCGATAAAATGCTTTTTAATGATTCCGGTGTCCGCATCACACTGGTTGGACGAACCGCTTCGTGGGCGTCCTGTGATTTGGCCGATTGTTTGGAGGCAGTCGTTTTGGTTACATAATCGTCTCCGTAATTGCTCGTAATAAAATCCAATGCATCTTTTTTGGCCGTTTCGGAAATCCGGGTTGAATCGGTTCGCATATATGTGATCAGACCCGTGATCCCTTCTTTGCCGACTGCGATGCCTTCATATAATTGCTGTGCTAACATCATCGTTTTCTTCGCACGGAAGTTTAATTTGCGGGCAGCTTCCTGTTGGAGGGATGAAGTTGTAAAAGAAGGGGAAGGATTTCTCTTTCTTTCTTTTTTTACAACGCGGTTCACAGTGAACTTCTTATCTTTCATCGTAGCCATAACAGCTTTTACATCTTCTTCGTTTTGCAATTTCATTTTTTCAGTGGCAGAGCCGTAATACTGCGCTTCGAATTTCTTCTTCGCTTTTTCAAACTCGCCTGTAATGGACCAGTACTCTTCCGGCTCGAAATTTTTGATTTCATTTTCCCGGTCGATGATCAAACGCAAAGCGACGGATTGAACGCGCCCCGCCGATAAGCCTTTTTTCACTTTTTTCCACAGGATCGGACTGATGCTATAACCTACTAAACGGTCTAGTATCCGTCTCGCTTGCTGTGCATCCACCAAATCCATGTCGATTTTTCTTGGATGTTTGAATGATTCCTTGATGGCATCTTTTGTAATTTCATTGAATACTACTCGGCATTCCGTTGTCTGGTCTACTCCGAGCGCATTAGCCAAATGCCATGCAATCGCTTCCCCTTCGCGATCCGGGTCAGCTGCGAGAAAGACTTTCTTCGCTTTTTTTGCTTCTTTTTTCAAATCCTGCAAAATGGGGCCTTTTCCTCTAATGGTGATATAACGCGGTTCATAATTATTTTCAACATCCACGCCCATCTGGCTGCGGGGAAGATCCCGCAAGTGGCCAAGTGAAGCCCGGACTTTATACTTTTTCCCTAAATAACGTTCGATTGTTTTCGCTTTAGCCGGCGATTCTACAATCACTAAATAATCCGACATGAATATTCCTCCTCATAGAGGTTTCTTAAAATGAATAAAAGAATTACCTGATGCAAAATGTATAACAGTTTTTGTCGGAATGCAAGGTTTTTCATTTTGCTTAGTTATAAATCCTCTGTAAGTTGGGTGTATTCTTCCAGTACTCGCACCCCGTTCCATAGCGGTACAGCGCCTTCTGCGATGAGTTTATGGGGTCCTGCGGATAAAGGCGAGTAAATATCGCCTGGAATCGCAAAAACGTCCCTGCCATGCTCCAGTGCATGTTCTACCGTACTCATAGTTCCGCTCTTCTCTTTCGCTTCCGTCACAATAATCCCTTTTGACAACCCGCTAATGATGCGGTTTCTCATCGGGAAATTCCATCTTAGCGGCTGCATATAAGGAGGATATTCCGTTATCACTAAATGGGTTTCTTCTATTATATTATTGAGCTGCAGATTTTCTTTTGGATAGGGATTCAAAAAGCCGCTGCCGGTCACTGCAATGGTCCGGCCTCCGCTGTCGATAACCGCTTGGTGGGCCATCGCATCTGCACCGACTGCGAGTCCGCTAACGATCACGGTTTTTTTCGCCATCAAGGGCGGGAGTAAGGTCTTTATGGCTGCCTGCGAGTAGCCAGTAGCTTTTCTGGAACCAATTATGGCTATTTTAAAAGGCGCTAAAAGCAGAGAAGCATCGCCTTTTGCATATAGGATGGCTGGCGGGTCGATCAAATCCAGCAAACTTTCGGGGTAATGGGAGTGGAAATAAGATATGGGGGTTATCTTATGTTTTTTATAAAGTTCATCAAAAGGAATATGCAAAGAATCCGAGTACATTTTTTTCAATGAAGCGGCTTGGGTCATCGAAATTCCAAGCAATACCGACCATTCAATCAGCGGCCTGTTTTTCAAACGGCACAGTTCTGGATCATCTTCCATTAGGCGCAAAATCTTGTTTAATGGTTTTGGATAAACATAATGAAGTGCATAGAATCGCTGCAGAAATTCTTCAGTCATTTGCTTCCTCCTCTATTTTTTTGTAAAAAAATAAGGCGCATCCAAAAGATGCGCCTTATTCTATTTATTAATGAGTTTTACATTTGTCGTAAAGGCCTTTTTCTTTGATCACTTTGATCAAAGTTTCGCCAATTACAGATGGAGTGTCCGCAACTTCGATTCCAGCTTCGTTCATCGCTTTAATCTTGTCTGCAGCTGTTCCTTTACCGCCAGAAATGATCGCACCGGCATGGCCCATACGTTTTCCTTCTGGAGCAGTTTGTCCGCCGATAAAGCCGACTACAGGCTTCGTCATGTTGGCTTTCACCCACGCAGCAGCTTCTTCTTCAGCTGTTCCGCCGATTTCACCGATCATAACTACAGCATACGTATCTTCGTCTTCGTTGAAAGCTTTCAATACGTCGATGAAGTTCGTGCCGTTTACTGGGTCTCCGCCGATTCCGACAGCAGTAGACTGGCCGATGCCTTCTTCAGACAATTGGTGAGTCGCTTCATACGTTAAAGTACCAGAACGTGAAACTACGCCGACATGTCCTTTTTTGTGGATATAGCCTGGCATGATACCGATTTTGCACTCGTCAGGCGTGATAACGCCTGGGCAGTTCGGTCCAACTAAACGTGTCTTCTTGCCTTCCATATAGCGCTTCACTTTTACCATATCCAATACTGGAATGTGCTCAGTGATGCAGATCGCCATATCAAGGTCAGCGTCGACAGCTTCAAGAATCGCATCAGCAGCAAAAGGAGCTGGTACGTAAATTACAGATACGTTTGCGCCAGTAGCTTTAACGGCATCTTGAACAGTGTTGAAGACAGGTACGCCTTCTACTTCAGTTCCGCCTTTGCCTGGTGTTACACCAGCAACGATTTTCGTTCCGTATTCAAGCATTTGTTTTGTGTGGAAAAGGGCAGTTGACCCTGTAATTCCCTGCACAAGTACTTTCGTGTCTTTGTTAATATATACACTCATTTTTGTCCCTGCCCTTCTTAGCCTACAAGTTCTACGATCTTTTTAGCGCCTTCTGCCATCGTGCCGGCTGCGACAATATCAAGACCTGATTCGTTCAGCAGTTTTTTACCTAATTCTACGTTTGTTCCTTCAAGACGAACGACTAAAGGTACATTCAAGCTAACTTCTTTAGCTGCTTGGATAACGCCTTCTGCAATGATGTCGCACTTCATGATACCGCCGAAAATATTAACGAAAATTCCTTTTACATTCTGATCTGAAAGAATGATTTTGAAAGCTTCCGTTACTTTCTCAGCAGTGGCACCGCCCCCAACGTCAAGGAAGTTAGCGGGTGTTCCGCCGTAGTAGTTGATCGTATCCATTGTTGCCATAGCAAGTCCGGCGCCGTTAACCATACAGCCGATGTTCCCATCTAAAGAAATGTAGCTTAAGTCATACTTAGAAGCTTCAATTTCTTTTGCATCTTCTTCGTCGTAGTCGCGCATTTCCATAACGTTCTGATGACGGTAAAGAGCGTTTGCATCAAAGTTGAATTTCGCATCCAATGCTACTACTTGTCCGTCTCCAGTCACCACTAACGGGTTGATTTCAACGATGGCTGCATCTGTATCCACGTACGCTTGATACAAACCAAGCATAAGTTTAGCTGCTTTATTCACCAATTTAGCCGGGATATTCATGTTGAATGCCATGCGGCGCGCTTGGAAACCAGTAAGTCCTATAACCGGATCGATTTCTTCATAGAAAAGGCGTTCCGGAGTATTTGCTGCCACTTCCTCGATATCCATTCCGCCTTCTTCAGAACCCATAAGAGTTACGCGAGAAGTTTCGCGGTCTAGTACTAAACCAAGGTAGTATTCTTTTTGGATATCGCTTCCCGCTTCAATGTACAAGCGTTTCACTTCTTTGCCTTCAGGACCTGTTTGATGCGTAACTAACACTTTGCCAAGAAGTTCCTTCGCATATGTACGCACTTCATCCAAGTTCTTCGCAAGTTTAACTCCGCCGGCTTTACCGCGGCCACCTGCGTGGATTTGGGCTTTCACCACAACAACATCTGTACCAAGTTCTTTAGCCGCTTTTACTGCTTCTTCCGGAGAAAAAGCTACATGGCCTTCAGGAACTGATACTCCATATTGCTTTAGGATTTGTTTTCCCTGATATTCATGGATATTCATCTGTCATCCTCCAATCAAACATCTGTCTCGTAATTTTATTGCCTCTACCATTGTATTAAAGTTGTCATCGAATGTCCACAGTTGATGATTATCGCCCTAAAAACTTAGACTATTCAAAATCCATCTTTATTTTTAACGTGTATCTTACAGAAGCATTGATTTGATCGGCTCGAAAGTTTTGCGGTGGATCGGAGTTGCGCCATATTCCGCAAGCGCCGCCAAATGCTCTTTTGTGCCGTAGCCTGCATGATGTTCAAAACCATACTCAGGATAGTCTTTGGCGTATTGGTCCATGATGGCGTCCCGCCCTGTTTTTGCCAATATGGAAGCGGCTGCAATCGCCAAACTTTTCGCATCGCCTTTGATGATGGATTCGCAAGGCTGAATGGTATTCAGCTTCATCGCATCCGCTAAAATAATGTGCGGCTGCGGAGTGAGGGATCGGGCCGCTGCTGTCATGGATTCTTTCGTCGCCTGATAAATATTCAGGCGGTCGATCGCTTCTGGCGATTGGCTATGAACCGCATAGCTCACCGCTATCTCTTTAATAATTTCAGCAAAATGATTGCGTTTCGCTTTTGATAATTTTTTGGAATCGTCAAGCCCGACGAGAGCTGTACAATCTTCCGGCAAGATGACAGCCGCTGTTACGACTGGTCCCGCAAGCGGCCCGCGCCCTGCTTCATCAATTCCGGCAACCAATGCTTCCGGATGCGGTTTGAATGATTCATCAAAATTCAATTTTGCTCCATGATTCTGCATCAGCTTCAGTTTGGCTTCTTTTTTCCGCTGCCATGTTTTCAATAAAACTTGAACGCTTTTTCGCTCATCTTTTGCCAGTTCTTCCATCCACGCATCCCATTCTTCCAATGCCGCCAATTTTTCTTTGATGTCATTTATTTTCTGCATGTTCTCAACTCTTTTCTTTTTAGTTTCTTCCGATTAAACGGCAAAAGAAAAGGCTGTGCCCAATTGCTTGAGAACAGCCTTTCATGCTTGGAATCATTCTTCCTCTTCTGTAATCATTTCGTCTTTATAATCGAAAGTGATTTTTCCGAGATGCTGATTCCGGATATCGCGGACGATGATTTCTGCAGTCATTTCATAGTCCACTTCACCATCATTCGTTAAGCATCTTCTTTTTTTGCCGATTTTATCAAAAGTATCGACAATCTCTTCATCTACCTGCTCAATTCCGTATCTTTCTAGTAGGCGTTCCGGGTAGCGCTGCTCCAGGAAGTTCAATGAATAAATCGCCAATTCCTGCATTTGGATGACTGAGTCTTTAATCGCACCGGTTACGGCCAGCTTAAAGCCGATTTCCGGATCTTCAAATTTCGGCCAGAGAATCCCCGGGGTATCGAGCAATTCGATTTCTTTGCCTACTTTGATCCATTGCTGCGCTTTTGTGACTCCAGGCATATTGCCGGTTTTCGCTAAGCTTTTTTTGGAAAGGCGGTTAATAAGCGTCGATTTTCCGACGTTCGGAATTCCAACGATCATGGCGCGGATGGCGCGGGGCTTAATGCCTTTTGCAATCATCCGATCCCATTTTTCCGCAAGAATTTCTTTTGAGGCTTTTGTAACCAATTGCAGTCCTTTGCCTTCAAGTGAATTGATGGCAACGGCTCTTGTTCCTTGATCTTCAAAATATCGAATCCATTTTTTGGTTTCAACATCATCTGCCATGTCCATTTTGTTTAATATGATCAAACGGGGTTTTTGCTGAATCACTTGATCAATCATTGGATTTCGCGAAGATAAAGGCAACCGGGCATCCACAAGTTCGAAAATGATATCAACCAATTTCAGTTTTTCCGTAACTTCTCTTCTGGCTTTGGCCATATGCCCAGGAAACCATTGTATCGTCATTAAAAACACTCCTTAATTAATAACCCCTGCTTCTGCCACTGGCCAGAACACGAGATTCGTGCTGCCAATGACTTCGTCAATCGGAACAATTCCGATATGGCGGCTGTCTTTGCTTGCCCTCCGGTTATCGCCCATTACGAACACATAACCTTCCGGGATCGTACTTTGGTTAATCTTTTCTTCTAAAGTAAAATCTTCTGTCAGAGTTCCAGTAATACCTTGTTTATACTCATCTAAGTAAGGCTCATCGACTGCTTCTCCGTTGATGTATAACTGATCTTCCTCGTAAGCGATGTGATCGCCCGGCATCCCGATGATCCGTTTAATGTAGTCTTTTTGTTCCGGTGCATGGAAGACGATAATGTCGAATCTGTCTGGCTCTCCGACAATGTATCCGATCTTATTGACAATCATCCGGTCCCCATGTTCCAAAGTCGGCATCATGGACTCTCCGTCCACCACGATCGGGGTGAAAAAGAAAAAGCGGATAATTGCAGCAATACCGAACGCGATCAGTAAAGCTTTAGACCATTCCCAAACCTCGTTTTTTTTCTTCGCTTCACGTTCCATCCATGTTCCTCCCTAAACTTTCTGTTTTAATTGTACAAGGATAATAAACTTTTAGCAAAGACAAAGAAAAGCGGAGACGCCTTGCCAGCCGCGCAGACGCCCTCCAACCCCAATAGTTCTCGATCAACAATTTCTTTTAATAAGCAAAAAGAAAGAGGGCGAATTCGCCCTCTTTCATTAGTGCAATCTTATCGAATTTCTTTGATGCGTGCTGCTTTACCGCGTAGGTTGCGCAAGTAGTACAATTTCGCACGACGTACTTTACCACGGCGAGTAACTTCAAGCTGTGCAATTTTTGGTGTGTGTACAGGGAATGTACGTTCAACACCAACACCATAAGAGATTTTACGGACAGTGAATGATTCACTGATTCCGCCTCCACGGCGACCAATTACGACTCCTTCGTATACCTGGATACGTTCGCGAGTTCCCTCGACAACTTTCACGTGTACACGAACAGTGTCTCCCGGACGGAAATCTGGAAGATCCGTACGAAGTTGTTCTTTTGTAATGTCTGCAATAATGTTTTGCATGTTTTTTTCTCTCCTTCTACAGATGCTCTTGCACACAATTGATTGTTGCAGCGGAACACCGTGATCCTGTACTTCACATAAAAGTACAGACTCCATAGTACCACCAAATCTTTTGTTCTGCAAGAGAAAATCTGCTTATCATTTTTTATTTTTCAATGCTTCTAAAAGCTTTTCTTGCTTCGGCGTCAATTCAAGTTTTTCCAATAAATCCGGTCGCCGCTCCAACGTCCGCAGCAAGCTTTGCTGCTCTCTCCACTCATCCACTTTCGCATGATTTCCTGAAGTTAAAACTGCCGGCACCTTCCAGCCCCGGAATTCTGCCGGACGGGTGTATTGCGGATGCTCCAGCATCCCGGTAGAGAAAGAATCCTTAACAGGAGAATCCGAGTTCCCCAGCACCCCTGGAAGAAGTCTGACGACGCTGTCGATCACAGTCATTGCTGCCAGTTCCCCGCCAGTCAGCACAAAATCGCCGATTGAAATTTCATCCGTCACCAAATGCTCGCGGATCCGTTCATCATATCCTTCATAATGGCCGCAGATGAAAATCAATTCCTCTTCTTTCGAAAGCTCTTCCGCTTTTGCCTGCGTAAAGCGCTCGCCTTGTGGACACATGAGAATAACGCGGGGTTTGCGTTCTTTTGCTACGGTTTCCACCGCATTAAAAATCGGCTCCGGCTTCAACACCATTCCGGCTCCTCCGCCAAACGGATAATCATCCACTTGGCGTTTATTGTCCGCAAATTCCCGGATATCGACGATTTCCAGCGAAACTGCACTTTTTTCTTGGGCTTTTTTCAAAATAGATTGTTGGAAAACGCCTTCGAACATCGGCGGAAATAAAGAAAGTACATGTATATTCATCACGATAACAAGCCTTCCAATACTTCAATGATGATTTTCTTTTCATCAATATCGATTTCTTTTACAACATCTTCGATATAAGGGATGTAATGCTTCTTGCCTGTTTTCGGCGTGACTTCCCATACATCGTTTGCTCCTGTTTCCAGGATTTCTGTTACGGTGCCAATTTCTTCGCCTTCAGTTGAAAATACGGTGCATTCCAAAATCTCATGATGGTAATAGGCGTCATCTTCCAATTCCGTCAGATCATGTTCAGCGATCCGCAAATAGGATTCTTTGAATTCCTGGACATCATTGATGTTTGGATACCCTTCAAAAGTCACCAGCTCAAAATTCTTATGCTGGCGATGGCTTGCAATCTTCACCATGATCGGTTTTTTGGCGTCTGGCTTGAACAAGCCTAACTTTGTGCCAACCGCAAAACGCTCTTCCGGAAAATCAGTTCGGGACATGACCCGGACCTCGCCGCGAATGCCATGCGTATTGACGATTTTCCCTACATTAAACCACTTCACGCTAAAACACCCTTCCACTTCGGTTTTGGCTGCAAAAAAGGAAGGAACCTAGGCTCCTCCCTTTTTGTTAATCCACAATATCGACGTAAGTTTTTTTCTTATGGTAATTGCCTGCTGCTGAATAGACCACTGAACGAATCGCTTTCGCAACACGTCCTTGTTTACCGATCACTTTCCCTGTATCTTCTGGATGCACGGAAAGCTTGTAGACGATACGGCTTGCGTTTTCGTCTGTTACAACTCGAACTTCATCCGGATGATCAACCAACGGTTTCACAATCGTTTCAATCAGCTGCTTCATAAGAAAAACTCCCTTACTTGCTTAATTTTTCGTTATGGAATTTCTCCATAATGCCGTTTTGAGAAAACAAGTTGCGTACAGTGTCAGATGGTTTTGCACCATCATGAAGCCATTTCAACGCTAATTCTTCGTCGATTTTCACTTCAGCTGGAACTGTTAGCGGGTTGTAAGTACCTACTGTCTGGATTTGACGGCCGTCACGTGGAGCACGTGAATCAGCAACTACGATACGGTAAAAAGGAGACTTTTTAGCTCCCATACGTTTCAAACGAATTTTTACTGCCATTTCTTAAAGCACCTCCGAATAGTTTCACACAAGATATTATATTAGCAAGCTTTAAATAGTTTGTAAAGTATTTTTTCTTAACACCTGAAAATTTATTTAAAAAGTGAATCCAAACCAGGCATCGACATCTTCTTTTTGCCTTTTTGATTCATTCCAGACATCTGTTTCATCATCTTTTTCATGTCTTCGAATTGCTTCAAAAGGCGGTTGACGTCTTGGATCGTTGTGCCTGATCCCCGGGCAATCCGTTTGCGGCGGTTAGCATTGATGATTTCAGGGGAAGTTTTCTCCTGCTTGGTCATCGAACGGATAATCGCTTCGACGCGCCCCATTTGGCTTTCATCCACTTTCGCGTTTTCAAGCCCTTTGATCTTATTGGCCCCTGGAAGCATTTTCAGAATTTCATCCAATGGCCCCATCTGTTTGACTTGCGTCAATTGATCAAGGAAATCATCGAATGTAAATGAAGACGTCCGGAATTTCTCTTCCATTTCCTTCGCTTTCGCTTCATCAATATTCGACTGTGCTTTTTCAATCAACGACAGCATATCGCCCATGCCCAAAATACGGGAAGCCATGCGTTCTGGATGGAACGGTTCAAGCGCATCCATTTTTTCGCCCATACCGACAAATTTAATCGGTTTCTGGGTTACTGAACGGATGGAAAGTGCAGCACCGCCTCGCGTATCGCCGTCGAGTTTCGTCAACACGACTCCGGTTATGCCGATTGAATCGTTGAAATTCTGCGCCACATTGACCGCATCTTGCCCAGTCATGGAATCGACGACTAAGAAAATTTCATCCGGTTCTTTCAAAGCACGGATATCCTTCAGCTCCTGCATCAAATCTTCATCAACGTGAAGACGGCCGGCTGTATCGATGATGACCGTATCCAAATGCTCTTGTTTTGCATATTCAATTGCCTGGCGCGAAATCTCGACTGGCGAGATATCTGTGCCTTTTGAAAATACCGGCAATGACAATTGCTTGCCGATCGTTTCCAATTGCTGGATCGCCGCTGGACGATAGACGTCTGCCGCAACCAATAGGGGCTTGCGGTTGTTCTTTTTGCGCAATTGGCTTGCAAGTTTGCCGGTCGTCGTCGTTTTACCTGCCCCTTGAAGGCCGACCATCATGATGACTGTCGGCTGTTTGGTTGAGAACTCGATCTTGCTTTGTTCTCCGCCCATCAATTCCGTCAATTCATCTTTAACGATTTTAACGACCTGCTGGCCCGGTGTTAAACTTTGCATAACATCTTGGCCGACAGCGCGTTCACTGACTTTCTTCACGAATTCCTTGACTACTTTTAAGTTAACATCCGCTTCGATTAATGCGAAGCGGACTTCGCGCATCATTTCTTTTACATCTGCTTCAGACACTTTCCCTTTGCCTTTGATCTTTTGGATGGTGCCTTGCAGACGTTCAGCTAAGCCTTCAAATGCCACTATTTCCGCCTCCTAATCCAACTCTTTTAATTGATTGAGAAATTCCCGGACACGCTCTTCTGTAATCGGCTCTTTTTCAAAGTCCGCAACCAATTCCTGGCGCTTTTGGAACTTCCCGAATAATTGCAGCTTCGCTTCGTACTCTTCAAGCATCGCTTCGGTCCGGCGGATATTATCATAGACCGCTTGCCTGGTGATGTCGTAAGCCTCGGCTATTTCCCCTAATGAATGATCGTCCAAATAATAGAGCATCATATAGCTCCGTTGCTTGGGCGTCAGCAACTCCTGATAGAAATCAAACAAATAATTCATGCGTGTCGTTTTTTCCAATCCCATCATCGCTGCTCACCTCACCTGCTCTACTGACAACAATACTGAAAACTCCATATTCCGTCAAGTAATTTTACTTGTCTGCCTCTTCCATCTCTTCTTCTTTATCAAGCCCTTCTGCAAATAGGCCGTAAACGTATTTTTGCGGGTCGAACGGCTGCAAATCATTCATTTGCTCGCCAAGACCGACAAACTTCACCGGAATGTTCAGCTTTTGGCGAATTGCTAAGACGATGCCGCCTTTTGCAGTGCCGTCCAGTTTTGTCAGGACAATCCCTGTTACGTTCGTCACTTCTTTAAAGGTCTGTGCTTGCACCAAAGCGTTCTGGCCCGTCGTTGCATCAAGAGCCAGCAGCACTTCATGCGGCGCTCCCGGGATTTCACGCGAAATCACACGGTGGACTTTTTCCAGTTCATTCATCAAATTGACTTTGTTTTGAAGCCGGCCTGCCGTATCGCAGATCAGCACATCGACACCGCGCGATTTTGCTGCACGGACTGCGTCATACATTACAGCAGCCGGATCTGAGCCTTCGCTTTGTTTGATGACATCGACACCGACGCGCTGCCCCCAAATATCCAATTGTTCAATTGCCCCTGCACGGAACGTGTCCCCGGCTGCAAGCAGCACGGATTTCCCTTCATTTTTGAGGCGGTGGGCCAATTTCCCGATCGTGGTCGTCTTGCCGACGCCGTTTACGCCGACGAATAAGATCACCGTTAAGCCATCAGCAAATTTCAGTTCATTGATTTCTTCTTCGCCGCCTTGGTAGATCTCCACTAATTTCTCCGAGATGACCGATTGGACGCGCGACGTATCCTTTACATTTTGGCGCTTTACTTCAAAGCGCAGCTGATCCATCAATTCCATGACTGTTTCAAAACCGACATCCGCCTGAAGCAGGATTTCTTCCAATTCCTCGAAGAAATCCTCATCCACTTTGCGGTATCTAGCCACTAAATCATTGATTTTTGATGTAAATCCAGTACGGGTTTTTGTTAACCCCTCTTTATATTTCTCTGTCGACTCTTCCGCTTCCGCGTTGCCGGCAAATTTATCTTTTAATTTTTTAAAGAAACTCACAAAACCACTCCTTTTTAAATTTCTTCCTGCAGTTTAACAGAAACCAGTTTGGAAATCCCGGACTCCTGCATCGTGATGCCGTATAGCACATCTGCGCCTTCCATCGTCCCTTTGCGGTGCGTAATGACGATGAATTGGGTGTCTTCGCTGAATTTCTTTAAGTACTGGCTGTAGCGGACAACGTTTGACTCATCAAGCGCCGCTTCCACTTCATCCAATACGCAGAACGGGACGGGACGGACTTTCAATATCGCAAATAACAGCGCAATGGCCGTCAACGCCCGTTCCCCACCGGACAATAAATTCAGGTTTTGAAGTTTTTTGCCAGGGGGCTGTGCAATAATGTCCACGCCGGTCATCAACAAATCACTCGGATCGGTCAAAACAAGATCTGCTGCGCCGCCGCCGAACAATTCTTTGAAAACGCGCTGGAACTGCTTGCGGATTGCATGGAACGTTTCATCGAAACGGGTTGTCATTTCTTCATCCATTTCTCCGATCACTGTACGCAGCGTATCTTTCGCTTCGTTCAAATCATTTCGCTGGTCGGTCAAGAACGTGTGGCGTTCAGATACGTGATCGAATTCTTCAATGGCTCCAATATTAACCGGCCCTAATTCTTCGATCGATTGCTTCAGCAATTTCACTTTCTTGCGGACGTTCTCTTCTTCATCTTTCAAATCAAACTGCTTCGCTTCATCCAGTGACAGTTGATAGACATTTTCCAATTGGGCAAGGAAAGTCTGAATTTGAACGTCTATCCGTGTCGATTTCACTTCGCAAATGCGGATCGCTTCGACAAAACCTTTATAGAGGCGCTGCAGCTCTTTCAAGCTTTCCTCAAGACCGTTCATTTCCGTTTGGCTCGCCAGGCGTTCCGCTTTCAAAGCCTCGATAGCCGCTTGCTCCACTTGTTTCTTTTGGGACCATTTTGAAATCTCTGCCAGGATCTCTTCATCCGAATAAACCTTAGCGGCTTCTTCCGATTGAATCCAATCCAATTCTTTTTGAAGATCCTGCAGTTTGCGGTCACTCTTCAATTTACGCTCAAGAAGCTCCGCTTCACTTTGGACTAATTGGGATACGCGTTCTTTGACGACTGCGTATAAAGATTTTTGGTCAGCGAGTTTTGCCATCACAGCATCCCGTGCTGATTCGTTTTGCTGCTTGAAATACGACAATTCATCAATTTGAGAAGAAACCGAAACCAGTTCTTCCCCGATTTCGCCGAGGCGTTCAGCTGCTGTTTCTTTTCGCTTCGCTACTTCAGTCAGATCAAAATCTTTATTGCTTTGTTCTGCCTGGAATAGACGGAAACGGTCTTTCGTCGATTTCAATACGGCTTCCACTTCACGCAAAGTCATTGCGCGCTCCGCTTCTAAATCACGGTATTTTTCACCTTCAGAACGAAGGTTGTTCAAGTGCTGCTCCGTTTCATGGACTTGTGACTGCTCTTGGCTCACCGTCTTCTCTGCCTGGATGATGGTTTCCGCAAGCTCAGCCGATTGAAGGATCAATTGCTCAAGCTCCGCTTTTCTCGTGAAAAACGAGGCCCCGGTTTTATTGGCGCCACCGGTCATCGAACCGCCGGCATTGACCACATCGCCTTCTAGCGTGACGACACGGTAACGGCTCATGGTCAGTTTAGAAATGGCCGAAGCTCCTTTTAAGTCTTTTGCCACAATGACGTTCCCGAGCAGATTTTCAATAATCATTTGATAATGCGGATCATAGCTGACGAGCTCGTAAGCCATGTTGACGAATGAAGGATGCTGCTTGATTGCCGAAATGGAAGACTCCGCAATTTTGCGGGATTTCATCACCGTCATCGGCAAGAATGTCGAACGTCCAGCCCGCTTATTGCGGAGGAATTCGATCGCTGAACGGGCATGCTGTTCATTTTCAGTAATGATATGTTGGCTCGATGCCCCTAAAGCGGTTTCAATCGCTTTTGCGTAGCTTTGGTCCACTTGTGCAATTTCCGCTACAGCTCCAACGATTCCCTCAAGCAGGCCTTTATCGCGTGCAACGAGCACTTCACGAACGCCTTGGAAGAACCCGGAGAAATCGGCTTCCAATTCCTGCAAAGTCTGAATGCGCGCCCCTAATTGCTTTTGGGACTGATAGGCCTGGAAAAGCATCGATTGCTTCTTTTCATATGCTGCTTTAAGGTCCGTAAAAGTGTTTTCTGTCGTTTTATATAGTGCCCGTTTTTCAGCCAGAAGCTTTTGGATTTCTTGGTGTTTCTTTTCTGCTTTGGCCTTCTCTGTTTCCAGTTTAGCAAGTTCTTTTGAAAAGTCCGCTTGCTGCACCGCAATGCGGCTGCTTGATTCCGATAATTGCAATTCCTGAAGTTCCAGGTTTTTCAATTCGTTCCGGACCGTCGCCTGCTCATTCATCAATTCGATATAAACCGATTTTTGGGATTCAATGTCTTCTTCGATATCCCCAGGTGTCCGGTTTAATTGATCTTGCAATTGCTTGATAGCAATTTGGGCTTTTCGCTGTTCGGCTTTGCGTTCTTCCAATAGCTGCAATTGAGAGCCATGCTTTTGCTGCAGCTGGCCGTTCTCTTCTTGTTCAGCGGCTAATGAATCTTGTAGCTGCTGCGCTTGCCGGTGAGCGTTGTTCTTCTTTTCCGACATCAATAATTTGCGGCCTTCCCATTTCTCAGTTTCGCCGCTCGCTTGCACTAAGCGGTTTTGGGAAGCGTCAATTTCGGTATCTAATTGGGCTAATGAACGGCGGATTTTTTTCACTGCCCGTTCTTTTTCTTCAATTTCCAGGCCCAATTGCTGTTCTTTTTCTGAATGGTTTTTTGTATCTTCCTTCAGTGAAGCCATTTCCTCTTCAAGGCGGCTAATATCAAAAGCCAATAGCGCAATATCTGCATCTTTCAGCTGCTCACTCATATCCAGGTAATCGCGCGCTGTTGAAGCTTGTATTTGAAGCGGCTCCATCCGGCTATCCAGCTCATGCAGGATATCGAGCACACGATTCAAGTTCTCATCGGTTTCATTCAGCTTTAGCTCCGCTTTTCGTTTGCGCTGCTTGTATTTCAAAACGCCAGCAGCCTCTTCAAAAATCGAGCGGCGTTCTTCTGCTTTGCTGTTTAAGATTTGATCGACGCGCCCTTGGGAAATGATTGAAAAAGCCTCTTTTCCAAGGCCGGAATCCATAAACAAATCCGTAATGTCTTTTAAGCGGCAATTTTGTTTATTGAGCAGATACGCACTTTCGCCACTTCGAAAAACCCTCCGAGTTACACTGATTTCACTGTAATCGAGAGGGACACGGCCATCCGTATTATCAAGTATTAACGTAACTTCTGCAAAATTCAGGGCTTTTCTTGAATCGCTGCCTCCGAAGATGACATCCTCCATTTTCGCCCCGCGCAATGATTTGGCGGATTGTTCGCCGAGCACCCAACGGATGGCATCGGTCACATTGCTTTTTCCGCTGCCGTTAGGGCCGACTACCGCGGTCACACCTGGAACAAAATCGATGCCGATGCGATCAGCAAAGGATTTGAACCCCATAATTTCTAATCTTTTCAAAAACATTATTGATCCTCCACTGCTTCCTGCAATTTTTGGATTGCCAGTTTAGCTGCTTGTTGTTCCGCTTCTTTTTTCGAGCGGCCATTTCCGATTCCTAATTCTTTCTCTGCCAGCGACACCCGCGTCACGAAAATACGGCTATGGGCTGGACCTTTTTCTTCAATGATTTCGTAGCTCAATGCACCATTGTTCTTTTGCTGCACCAACTCCTGCAATTGGCTTTTATAATCCATCACATGCGAAAAAGCACCGGTTTCCACTTTAGGGAATAATACGATATCCAAAAATGCCACTACCGGCTCCAACCCTTGATCTAAGTAAAGAGCTCCGATAAATGATTCAAAGACATCCGCTAAAAGCGCTGGGCGAGTGCGCCCTCCCGTCAATTCCTCCCCTTTTCCAAGAAGAATGTATTGGCCGAAGTTCAACTCATTAGCGAATAAAACCAAAGAAGGCTCACAAACGATTGCAGCACGCAATTTGGTCAATTCCCCTTCGCTCATTTGTGGGTATTTTGAAAATAAGTAATGGGATACCGATAATTCCAAGACAGCATCGCCTAAAAATTCCAGGCGTTCATTGTCTGTATAATATCTTCTCCGATGCTCATTCACATAAGATGAATGCGTGAATGCTTGGTAAAGCAATGCAGGTTGTTTGAAATGGATATTAAGTTGTTCTTGCAGCTCGTTAAATGCGGCTCGCTCCGTTTCTTTTAGCGTTCCGTTTTTCTGCTGGGTAGGTTTTCTTTTCATTGCCATCTTTTATCTGCCTTCCTTTGACGTTCTTCGTTTAATTTTACCTTTTTTCCAGACATTGTGCAAAAAATGTATAAACTGTGCTGCCTCTGTTCTTTTGCCAGCGGAAGCAATAAAAAGCCAATGAAGAAAAAGCATGGCCTTTTCCTCATTGGCTTTATATTTCGGCTCATTTAACAGCCCTCTATATTTTGAAAAATATTATGCTTGTTTTTTCTCAATATAAGCTACTGCGTCGCCTACTGTAGACATGCCTTCTGCGTCTTCGTCAGAAATTTCCATGTCGAATTCGTCTTCAAGTTCCATAACCAATTCAACCACGTCCAAAGAATCCGCTCCTAGGTCACCTGTGAATGAAGCTTCAAGTTTCACTTCGTTCTCTTCTACTCCAAGACGATCCACGATTACTTTCGTTACTCTCTCTAGTACTGTTGCCAATGTCGTCACCTCCCCTCAAATCAGTATACAAAATTTACTGCTACATGACCATTCCGCCATCAAGATGAAGTGTTTGGCCCGTCATATAAGATGAATCGTCAGACGCCAGGAATAAAGCCGCTTTTGCCACTTCTTCCGGTTTGCCGAAACGCCCTAACGGAATTTGAGCAAGCATCGCCTTTTGGATATCGTCCCCTAAAGCATCCGTCATATCCGTCGTGATAAATCCTGGCGCTACAGCATTGGCGGTAATATTGCGGCTCGCAAGTTCCCGTGCCGTCGTCTTCGTCAAACCGATCACACCCGCTTTAGCGGCCACGTAGTTTGCCTGTCCGGCATTCCCCATGACGCCGACAATCGACGCAATATTAATGATTCTGCCCGAACGCTGCTTCATCATTTGGCGCGTAACGCCTTTTGTGCAAATGAAGACGCCTTTTAAATTCGTATTGATGACGTCATCCCATTCGTCGTCTTTCATGCGCATCATCAAGTTATCACGCGTGATCCCTGCGTTGTTAACAAGAATATCAATGGAACCAAATGCTTTCATTGTTTCATCAATCATCGCTTTGACCGCATCGGAATCGGAAACATTGGCTTTAACCGCAATGGCTTCTCCGCCCTTTTCCCGGATCTCGGCTACAACCGCTTCCGCTTTTTCTTGGCTTCCGCTATAGTTCACAACCACTTTCGCGCCGGCTTCTGAAAATTTGCGGGCGATTTCAGCGCCAATTCCTCTCGACGCTCCCGTGATAATAGCTGTTTTGCCTGCAAGTTTGCTCATTTTCCCAGCTCCTCTACCGCTTTTTCAAATGATTCCAGGTCATAGACCGGCAAAGTAACAACCGATCGATCGATTTTCTTCACCAAGCCGCTTAATACTTTTCCTGGCCCGACTTCAACGAATACCGTCACGCCAAGATCGATCATTTCACGAACGGACTGTTCCCATAAAACCGGGGAGTACAATTGGCGTACCAGCAAATCCTGAAATTGCGTCGCGTGCGTTTCGCTTTTTGCTGCAACGTTAGTAATGACCGGGATTTCTGCATCTTTCAGGAAAGTTTGGCTAAGCACTTGAGACAAATCCTGTGAAGCTGGACGCATCAATTCTGAATGGAAAGGACCGCTGACATCTAAAGGAATCGCCCGTTTAGCGCCTCGCTCTTTCGCGACGATGCAAGCTTTTTCAACGCCCGCTTTCGTTCCGGAAATGACAATTTGCCCGGGACAGTTTAAGTTGGCTAATTGCACAACTCCGTCTGTATCCGTTACTTCATTTGTCACTTTTTCCAGTTCTTCGCTATCCATCCCTAAAATCGCCGCCATCGCCCCTTCACCTGCAGGCACTGCTTCGTTCATAAACAGTCCGCGTTTATGGACAATGGCGACCGCTTCTTCAAAAGGCAATACTCCGGATGCGACCAACGCGCTATATTCACCTAAGCTATGGCCGGCCGTATAATCCGGCACAATGCCTGCGCGGTTCAAACGCTCGGTGATCATTGCGCTGACTGTCAGCAATGCCGGCTGTGCATGATATGTAAGTGTTAAATTTTCTTGCGGCCCTTCGAGCATTAATTCCGATAAATTGACGCTCAACGCTGCATCTGCTTGATCAAAAAAGCTTCGGCTTGTTTCATCCGAGAGGAAGCTTTCGCCCATCCCGACTGCCTGAGAACCTTGCCCAGGGAAAATAAATGCAATTTTACTCATCTTGGTTCTCCTTTTTCAGTGTACTGTATATCGTTCCCGTTACATCAAATTCCACCATAGTGCGGGTTTGGCGAATCGCGTTGAATAATGCCGTGGAATTGGAAGAACCATGTGCTTTAATCACCGGTGCTTTCAAGCCAAACAAACCGGCACCGCCGTATTCGCTATAGTCCAACATTCCTTTAAGACCACCAATTTCTTCTTTTACGAGAAATGCCGCCACTTTTGTTTTGGCAGATGACATAAAGACCTTTTTTATCATCGAGAAGACGTTCATCGCTGTGCCTTCAATCGTTTTCAATACCATATTCCCGGTAAATCCATCCGTCACCACCACGTCCGCTGCACCGTTCAGCAAATCGCGCGATTCAACGTTTCCAATGAAATTGATCGGCGCTTCTTTTAGAAGCGGAAATGCCGCTTTCGTCAAGTCATTTCCTTTTTTCTCTTCCGTGCCGATATTCAACAAGCCGACCCGTGGATTTTGGATTCCTCTCACTTTTTCAGCGTAGATGCTGCCCATGACAGCATACTGCACTAAATGTTCCGGACGCGCTTCCGCATTCGCTCCCATATCCAGCATGACAAAACCCTGCCCGTCTATCGTCGGAAGCGTCGGCGCTAATGCCGGCCGGTCTACTCCGTCAATGCGTCCGACTACAAATAATCCAGCGGCCATTAAAGCACCTGTATTTCCTGCGCTGACACATGCATCTGCCCGCTGCTCTTTGACTGCTTGCGCCATCTTCACCATTGAAGAGTCTTTTTTTCTTCGAACCGCACGAACCGGGTCATCCGTCCCTTCGATCACTTCTTCACAATGGATGATTTCCAGACGCTCATGTTCTTTAAGGAAAGGCTGCATCTTTTCCTGATGGCCATATAGCTGTACCGCCAAGTCAGGAAACTTGTCCAATGCCTTATAGACCCCTTCTATAATTTCTTTCGGAGCGTTGTCCCCGCCCATTCCATCTACTGCTATTTTCACTCTTCGTCACCTTCGCTTTGTTCTGTCATTCGATACATTTCAAATGTACCGATAAAAACGGTCACTTGATCCACTGAAGAAACGACTTTTACATAAGCCCGATTCTTTTCCGGATTGCGGTCCACCACTTGCGCTTTCGCAACTAAGCGCTGCCCCGCCTTGACCGGTTTTAAAAATTGAAGCTCAGACTTAACCGTCAAAGCCAATTCGTCGTTCATCACTGCAACTGCCAATGAATTCGCCTGGGCAAACAGGTGGTGGCCGCGGGCAATCTGGTTGCGCTGGAAAACATGTTCCGGCTTCACATCAAATATCGAGATTGCTCTTTCGTCCAATTCTATATCTATGATTTCACCGATCACTTCATCGATCGGCAACGATTTCACTTCGTCATCAAACGTTTTTACGGCCACATGCTTAATCCGCTCCCGAAGTTCAGGAATTGATAATTCCAGCCGGTCAAGCCGGATCGTTTGCACGCTGACTCCAAACTCCATCGCCAATTCCTCATCTGTAACAAACGGGTTTTCTTTGATTGACTGGATCAGCGCTTCTTGCCGCATTTTTTTAGGTCTTTTCACATTGTCACCGCCCGCTATTAGCACTTGGTACTAATATGAGTATATAAACAACAAAAAAAGAATGCAAGGATTATCTTGAACCCTGCATTCTCAATCGAGCCTCCCAAGAGCCAACGCTCCCGATTCTTCCAATTGTTCACGAAGGCACCGGGTTTCTTCGCTTACCCAGAACTCTTCGCTGTTGATCATCGTTTCCGCATCTTTCCGAGCTGTTTCAAGAGCCCGGTAATCATGGATTAAATCGGCCATTTTAAATTCCGGCAACCCGCTTTGCTTACGGCCGAAGAAATCTCCAGGACCCCTAAGCTGCAAATCTTTTTCAGCGAGCACGAAACCATCATTCGTTTCCGTCATGGAAGTCATCCGCTCTTTCCCGACTTCTGTCTTCGGATCTGCCAACAACACACAGAACGACTGGTCGCTGCCCCGTCCAACCCGCCCACGCAATTGGTGGAGCTGGGACAAGCCAAAACGCTCTGCATCGTATATTAGCATGAACGTAGCATTCGGGACGTTGACCCCAACTTCGACGACCGTGGTAGAAACAAGGACCGCAATTTCGCCTTCTGTAAAAGAGCGCATCGTCTCTTCTTTTTCATCAGCAGGCAAACGTCCGTGCATCAACCCGACCGTATGCTTGCCATGGAAATAACTTGAGAGCTGCTGGAACAAATCGACCGCATTTTGGAAATCCAGTTTATCGGATTCTTCGATCAACGGACAGATGACGTAAGCTTGCCGTCCGGCAGCCAGCTCTTTTTCCATCCGGCCGACAATTTTGCCGAACATGTCCTTTTTCATCCAGAAGGTTTGGATTTCTTTTCGCCCGACCGGCATTTCGTCAATCACCGACACATCCATTTCCCCGAACGCAGAAATTGCTAACGTTCTCGGAATCGGAGTAGCAGTCATAAATAGCACATCCGGATTATAGCCTTTATCTTTCAAGACTCTCCGTTGGTCAACGCCAAAGCGATGCTGTTCATCCGTGATGACAAGACCTAACTTTTTAAAACGCACATCCGGTTGAATCAAAGCGTGCGTGCCGATCAAAATGTTGATCTCTCCAGCAGCCAGGCTTTCCAAGATCAATTGGCGCTTCTTCCCTTTCACCGATCCTGTCAACAACGCAATATTCAATCCAAACGGTTCGAACCACTGGGCAAGCGTGTTGGCGTGCTGCTCTGCAAGAATTTCAGTCGGCGCCATCAAGGCGCCTTGAAGTCCCGCCGTTACAGCCGCATATAAAGTGATGGCAGCAACAACCGTCTTCCCGGATCCTACATCTCCTTGCAGCAGCCGGTTCATGCGGAAAGGTTCTTTCATATCTTTGCAGATTTCATTGACTACCCGCTTTTGAGCGTCTGTCAAGTCGAACGGCAACGTTTCAATAAACTGCTTGAGGCGATTTAAATCGTAATCGATAAACGAGCCGCCTTCTTCTTCCCGGTTCTTTTTTCGAAGTGCTTGCATTTTCAATTGGAACATTAATAATTCCTCGTAGACAAAGCGCCGCCTAGCTTGCTTTAACGCTTCACCGTCAACCGGAAAATGGATACATTCCAACGCTTCGCCGACGGACATGAGGTGATAAGTATGCCGCAGGCTTTCAGGCAAACAATCTTCTAAATCAGTTTTCGCAATATCCAATGCTTGCCGCATCAATTTCCGGAACGTTTTTTGATAGATGCTGCCTTTCAAGCTATAGACCGGTTCAAAATCCACTCCGTCCGTACGCGGTCCGATGGTATGGCTGGACACCGTGATCACTTGGCGGCCGCGGTCCCATTTGCCGGTTAACGTGACAATTTCCCCAATATGCAATTTTGCTTTGACGTATGGCTGGTTAAAGAAAATCGCCTTGATCAGATGCCTGCCGACCATGACTTGCACTTGCGTCCGGGATTTGTTCTTCCCTAAAAAAAGGACGGAAGGTTCACTTTCGACCCTTCCCTCCACTGTTACCCGTTCATTATGAGGCGTATCAGCCAAATCTTTCAGCTGAAAATCTTCATGGCGGTAAGGAAACGTCATGATGAGATCATGGATCGTTTCAATTTTCATTTCCTGAAGTGTTTCGGCAGCTTGTTTGCCGACCCCTTTTAACGTGGCGACAGAATCTTTACTGCCCACTGCCTACCACTGCTCCACCGAAAATTTTCGACTCCAGCCATTTGCCAGTAGGCGTTGCAGCTAAACCGCCTTTAGCAGTTTCCCGCAAAGCGCTTGGCATCGAGTGGCCAATTTCAAACATCGCGCCGATTACTTCGTCGCAAGGAATGCGGCTCGTCACTCCAGCTAGCGCCATATCGGCCGCTACGACAGAGTTTGCCGCTCCCATCGCATTTCGCTTCACACATGGCACTTCCACTAATCCCGCCACTGGATCGCAGACAAGGCCAAGCATGTTCTTCATCGTAATGGCAAAAGCTTCGGAAGATTGCTGAGGTGTTCCGCCAGCCATTTCCACAATTGCTGCCGCAGCCATCGCTGCAGCCGAACCAACTTCTGCCTGGCAGCCTCCCGCTGCACCAGAAATTGAAGCATTGTTTGCTACGACAAAACCGAATGCGCCTGCCGTGAATAGATACCGGATCATTTGTTCACGCGTTGGATTTAATTTGTTCTTCACTGAAAACAATGTGCCCGGAACAACGCCCGCTGAACCTGCAGTCGGAGTCGCACAGATGGTACCCATCGCCGCGTTCACTTCATTTGTCGCCACTGCTTTACTGACGGCATCTAGCAACAAGTCGCCGGAAAGCGCATTTCCTTTTTTCATGTAATCCTGCAATAAGACGGCATCTCCGCCGGTTAATCCTGAAACTGAATGAACGCCGTTCAAACCTTTTTCGATTGCTTCTTCCATGACAGTCAAGTTTCGGTCCATCTGCTTCATGATTTCTTCACGTGACCGATCCATAAGCAGCATCTCTTGTTCAATCATGATTTCTGAAATCAATTTATTTTCCTGTTCCGCCCGTTCCACTAATTCTCTTACATTGCGAAATAATGCTTCCACAATTGAAACCCCCTTCTCAATCGGCAATTCTCGTCACTTGCGTGATATTTGGCAATTCCGAAAGTTCAGTAAGGATCTCCCGGTCGACATTCTGGTCGATTTCGATGACCATTAATGCCATATGCCCTTTTTCTTTCCTTGAAACTTCCATATGCCCGATGTTGATATCGTATTTATATAAACAATTCGCTACGTTTGCAATACAGCCTGAGCGGTCTTCATGAACCACCAGGATGGCCGGATGGTTGCCGGACAAGCGCAAAGGAAACCCATTCAATTCCGTAATTTCAATTTTGCCGCCGCCAATGGAAATTCCCATCAAAGACATTTCCGACAGCTCGTCGCCAATGACGATGCGCGCGGTGTTCGGATGGTCCACATGGCCTGTCTCCGGTATGAATTCAAAACTCATCCCCAGCTTTTCCGCTTCTTCAAAAGAAGTTTTGATGCGTTCATCAAATGTATCATAATCCAATAATCCCCCTACAATTGCCACATCCGTACTATGGCCTTTATAGGTTTCAGCAAATGAACCGTATAAATGGATTTTAGCCCATTTCGGCTGCCGGCCGAATAAATCTCTCGCCACTCTTCCAATTCGCGCAGCTCCCGCTGTATGCGAAGAAGAAGGACCGATCATGACCGGTCCTATAATATCAAAAACAGATTTGAACTTCATTGCCCAAACCCCTTCCTATCGGTTACTTATAGCTTCAGTTTACATGATTTTGCGCTATTTAACAAAAATAAAAGGAATTGTCCCAAAAGTAATATGGGACAATTCCTTTTACGGCAAATCTAGCGCAGCGATGCAGGAGCAATAGCATCCTGCATCGCTTTAGTAGAAATGAAGGGCTGTTCAATAAGTGATTACTCGACTTATTGGACAGCCCTTCTCAGTATCTATTCAACAGAAATAATATAGGGATATAACGGCTGTTTGCCATTATGGATTTCCACTTCGACGTCCTCGTTAAGCGATTCGATAAAGGCGCCCAAAGCTTCAGCTGCCTCTTCTGTCGTATCGTCCCCGTAAAGAATCGTGACGATTTCAGCATCTTCATCAATCAGCTTTTTCACCAATTCTTCAGCAACTTGTTCGAGGCTTGAATCCGAAATGACGATTTTGCCTTCTGATATGCCCATGAAGTCATCTTTTTTGATTTCGATGCCGTCAATTGACGTATCGCGGACTGCGAAAGTCACAGACCCTGATTTCACTTGTTTCGATGCATTTTCCATCAATTGAAGGTTTTCTTGGACCGATGCTTCTGGATTGAAAGCCAGAAGCGCAGACATTCCTTGCGGCACATCTTTTGTCGGTACGACTGCCGCTTCGATATCAAGCAATTCTGCAGCTTGCTCCGCTGCCATGATGATATTTTTATTGTTTGGCAAGATCAGTACGCGTTCAGCATTGATCGAGCGGACGGCATTAACGATGTCTTCTGTAGAAGGATTCATCGTCTGTCCACCTTCAATCACATACGAAGCACCGATGCTGCGGAGAAGTTCCGCAATCCCTTCGCCCATCGCTACTGTGACTACCGCATATGGGTGCGAGCTAGAGGCGGCCGGCTGGGCTTTTTGGAAGCCTTCCCCGACTATATCGATATGCTGCTGGCGCATATTTTCGATTTTCATGCTGATCAAGCTGCCGTAGTTTTGTCCATATGTAAGAACTTTTCCGGGCTCTTCCGAATGGATATGGATTTTCGCGATTTCATCATCCGAAATGACAAGAAGCGAATCTCCGTATTCACTTAAATCTGTACGGAAAGCAGCTTCGTTGAATTCTTTTTTGCCTTCTTCAAATTTCACCATGAATTCTGTGCAATAGCCGAATTTGATATCGGCCGTATCCATAAAGCCTGCAATGTTTTTATGGTGCTCCGCGCTCACTAAATCATCCATCGTATTATGGGCATGCTTTTCTGGCAGCTGTTCGCCTTTTAGGCACGCCAAAAATCCTTCATATACATAAACAAGCCCTTGGCCGCCGCTGTCGACAACTCCTACTTCTTTTAATACAGGAAGCAAGTCGGGTGTACGTTCTAGCGAAGCTTTCGCTTCTGTTACTACTGCCTCAAACAAAACGACGATATCTTCTTCTTTGTTCGCCAGTTCCATTCCTTTAGCAGCCGCATCTTTTGCGACGGTTAAAATTGTCCCCTCAACCGGTTTCATCACTGCCTTATAAGCTGTTTCTACTCCATGTTGAAGCGCTTCTGCCAATTTTGCAGCAGAAAGTTCAGATTCATTTGCAATATATTTACCGAATCCACGGAATAATTGCGAAAGGATAACGCCCGAGTTCCCACGTGCGCCCATCAACAGGCCTTTGGACAAAGCTCCTGCCGTTTTACCGATATGTTCCTCAGCGTTCGCTTTTGTTTCTTTCGCGCCGGATGTCATCGACAAGTTCATATTTGTTCCGGTATCGCCGTCCGGCACCGGGAATACATTTAATGCATCTACATAGTCCGCATTCTGGAACAGATGGTGAGAACCCATCTGTACCATTTCTGCGAATTGAATTCCATTTAATGACTTCATAGCCGTTTTTTCCTCCTCTTACGGATTCGTGACGCGAACCCCTTGAACATAAATATTAACTGCCTTGACTGGCATGCCAAGCGTTTTTGTTATCGTATATTTGACTTTGGACTGCACTTGATATGCTACTTCGGAAATCTTTGTTCCGTAGCTGATGATGACATACATATCAATTAAGAGATCTCCATCTTCTTGGCGGACAATGACTCCTTTTGCAAAATTTTCTTTTCGCAGAATATCGGTTAATCCATCGCGGATCTGATGTTTTGTCGCCATCCCTACAATTCCGTAGCATTCAATAGCTGCTCCGCCAGCGATTTGTGCAATCACATCATTGGAAATATCGATTTGTCCGTATTCATTCTTTAATTCAATCGACATGAGAATTCCTCCTTGAGTCCTATTTCACTTCTTCCATTCTACATGAAACCATTATACAAGAAAAGCCGTCGTTTAGGGTGTAAAGGTTTTTTTCTTGAAAGACCTTCAAAATTAGTTGCAAAGCAATAATGTGTGTGGTAAATTATTAAAGTATGTGAAACGAAAAACGAACTGAAATTCTATTATAATTTTCAGCTTCACTTGTGAGGAGGGACTTACATGCCTAAAGTATGTGCAGTTAGTGGACGCAAAGCCCGCGCCGGAAATGCCCGTTCACACGCGTTGAATTCGACAAAACGTACATGGGGAGCAAACCTTCAAAAAGTTCGTATCCTTGTAGACGGTAAACCGAAACGTGTATGGGTTTCTGCGAGAGCATTGAAATCAGGAAAAGTTGAGCGCGTATAATCGCTCATGAATAATGCCAGGTTGACTTTTGTCAGCCTGGCATTTTTTCATGCGTTCATTTAATTGCTTTGTTTCAAAGCATTCTCTGCATCAGAACTTTCAATCATGGCACAGCTGCCTTTTGAAAATTCTATGATGCCTTCCCTATCCAGTTCATTGCTGATAAAGCGGGTGGATCCGAAAGGAATTGTTTCATTGTCAACTTCGTATTTGAAATGGGTCAATGAAAATTCTTCAACGGTTTCCGCAAACGGATAAAAGGAAATAAAACGGTATTTTTCATTTGGCTGGATCCGGTGTAAACCGGGTGACAGAAAACGGATACGGTTCTGCCGATTGACCAGCATAAATTCGGTATCGGGAAATTTCTGTTGGATCTGGTAGATGGCGTGAAGCGAACTCATATAATGATCTAGCCTTCCGCCCGTCACTCCCGTAACAATCACTTGCACGGGCGAAAACTCCATCGCTTTCACCAGTGCAAGTTCTGTATCCGTTTCGTCTTTCTCAGACGCTGCTCGGTCAAGAGACGGGAAAAGCGCTTCAATCCGTTTCATCTCAGAATCTGTCACCGAATCAAAATCGCCGACTGCAGCAACCGGGTGTATGCCGTGATCCAATAGCACAATCGTCCCCGCATCCACTCCAATAAACGCTGCCCCTGCCCATTCCGAGAAATCCGGCAACTCAGACGCTGGCCCTCCTGCTGTCACGACGACAATCACGAAATCGCCTCTTCTCCAGCCTTCTTAATTTTCTGCAATGCGCTAGCACGGTCCGATTTGCTGTAAATCGCAGATCCAGCCACAAACACATTCGCTCCGGCTTTCGCACATGGAATAATGGTTTCTTCATTGATGCCGCCATCAATTTCGATATCGATAGACAATCCTTTGTCACGGATAATCTGCGACAGCTGTTCCACTTTCGGTACGACCGATTCGATGAATTTCTGGCCGCCGAAGCCCGGATTGACCGTCATGAACAACACCAAATCGATGTCTTCCAGAATCGGCAAAATCGCTTCAACCGGCGTATGCGGATTTAATACTACTCCCGGTTTGACGCCAAAAGAACGGATCAATTGAATCGTGCGATGCAAATGAGGGCTCGCTTCCACATGGACCGTAATGTAGTCAGCTCCAGCTTTTGCAAAATCCTCGATGTAGCGGTCTGCGTTCTCGATCATCAAATGGACGTCGAACGGCAGTTTCGTCAATGGCCGGATCGCATCCATTACAACTGCACCAAATGAAATATTCGGCACAAAATGGCCGTCCATCACATCAATGTGGATCCAGTCAGCTCCTGCTGCCTCAACTTCGCGGACTTCCTCGCCCAATTTAGAAAAATCTGCTGCTAATATAGAAGGTGCAATTTTAATCATTTGAATACCTCGGCTTTCGGCTCATAATCTCTTCTAAAAACTTCAAATAATGCTTGTAGCGGTAATCCTTGATTTCTCCTGTTTCCACTGCCGCTTTTATGGCGCATTTGGGTTCATTCAGGTGAAGGCATTCCCGGAATTTGCAGTCATTCGACTTTTCCGCCATTTCAGGGAAACACGCAGAAAGCTCTTCTTTTTCCATCGTATCGAATTCAAATGAACTGAATCCCGGCGTATCTGCTAGCAAGCCCTTATTCACTTCGATCAATTCCACATGGCGGGTCGTGTGCTTCCCGCGGTTCAAGGCTTTTGAAATATCGTCGGTCTTCAGTTCCAGTGAAGGCAAAATCGTATTCAAAAGCGTAGATTTCCCTACACCCGACTGGCCAGCCAAAACGCTGACTTTTCCTTCTAAAGTAGGCATGAGACGTTCCTGCAGCTCCAAATCACCTTTATATGTCGGGATGACTTCATATCCGATCTTCTCATAATCCGCAATAAATTCGCTGATTTTTTCTTTTTCATCTTCTTTCAGCAAGTCCATTTTCGTTAAGCAAATGATCGGCTCGATGGAATGGTATTCAATTGCCGTCAAAAACCGATCCAATAGGAGTGGATGAAAATCCGGTTGTTTGGCTGAAAAAACGAGAAGTGCTTGATCCACGTTTGAAATAGGCGGACGGATAAGTTCATTTTTGCGTTCATAAACGTGCAAGATCGTCCCTTCCAAATCGTTGTCCGCTTTGTAATCGACGTAGTCTCCGACAAGCGGTGAAATTTGGCGGTTGCGGAATACTCCGCGGCCTCGGCACTGGATGTATCGTTCTCCATCTTCGTCCAAAACATAATAAAATCCGCTTAACGCTTTTCTGATTTGACCTTTCGGCATGCTTTCACTCCTTTTTAATTGAGGTAAAGAAATTCCCTCTTCTTAAGAAAGAGGGCTTTTCTTTAATTGATTATTCTACTGAATTATAGGCAATCGTTTCTTCTTCAATGACGCGGTCGTCGCGCACGATTCGATAGACTGCACTTTTCCCTTCGGCGATCTGCAATTCGATGCGGCGCGAAGTGTCTTCTGTAATGGTAAATTCCTCGGCAGGTTCCGCCATGGTCGTATTCTCATCTTGAATATAGATAGCGACCTTTTGTTCGGCGGCCGGTTCTCCTTCTACTGCAGGTTCAGCCGGCTCATATGGAACCTGAATCGTATGGATATAAGTCTTCATCGGCAATGCTGCCGGTCCTGATGAAACAGTGACCAAAATATTACTGCCTGCCTCGAGTTCTTCTCCAGCAGCAGGCGTTTGCGATAAAACGACTCCTGCAGCCACTGAATCGGAAGATGCTTCATCGACGATCCGGATATTGAATCCGGAAGAGCGGGCGTATTCATTAAGATCGGCTTCCGTGTAGCCCGATAGATTTTGGACTTCTCGCATATCTTTGCCTTTGCTGACCGTAAATTCAATATCCGTTTCTGAAATGATGACTTCTGTTCCAGCTTCAGGATCTTGGCTTAAAATGGTTCCAACCGGTTCATCCGAGAATTCCTCTTTCTGGTCCACCGATTTGTAATTCTGCTGCTGCAGCAATTCTATGGCTTGGTCAATATTGCGCCCGACATAATCAGCAAGTTCCGCTTTTTCTTTCCCCGTGCTGATAAACAATTGGATTTCAGATTCACGGTTGCGCATTTTCCCAGCTTCCGGTATAGTCCTCACCACATTGCCTTCTGCCACATCTTCAGAGGTCTGCTCTTTTTCTTCACCTATAACAAATCCAAGCGAACGCAATTCTTCAATCGCTTCGTCGCGTTCCATGTCTTTGACATCCGGCACTGCCACTTGGCGCGGTCCAAACAAGTCCGGGAATGCAACCGCGGCGATGAGTCCTGCCACTACTAAAAATACAGCTATGCCCACAATCCAGGGCCATTTCTTCTTCTTTTTCTTCGCCGGCGGTGCTGCCGGTTTGTTTACCGGTTCTTTTTTGCTGACAGGTGCCAATGTTTTTGTTTCTTCGACGCTGCCATATACAGCAGGATCTTTGATCGCTGGCATTGCCCGTGTTGCATCTTCATCAATAGGAGCTGAAAACTTTGGTTCATTCAAGCGTTCAGGCATCAATACCGTCGATAAATCTTCTTCCATTTCGTTGGCAGATTGATATCGGTGCTGCGGATTTTTAGCCGTTGCCTTTAAAACAACGTTTTCCAAACTTTGAGGCATGCTTGGAACAATTTCACGCAAAGAGGGCGTTTCTGTCTGAAGATGCTTTAACGCAATCGAAACGGCTGATTCTCCCGAGAACGGCAATTTTCCTGTCAATAATTCGAACATCACAATCCCTAAAGAATAGATATCCGATTTTTTATTGGCGGTTCCGCCTCGCGCTTGTTCAGGCGACAAGTAATGAACCGTCCCAAGCACTGAATTGGTCTGTGTATAGGATGTGGCGCTCAATGCCATCGCGATTCCGAAATCCGAAATTTTCACATTGCCTTCCGCGTCCATCAATATGTTCTGAGGCTTGATGTCCCGATGCACAATTTGGTTTTGATGGGCATGTGCCAAAGCAGATGCCAGTTGTTTCATAATCTTGACCGCCTGTTCCGGCGCGACGGGGGAATTATCGATTATGTATTCTTTCAAGGTTTTTCCTGGAACATATTCCATCACTAAGTAATGCAATGAACCTTCTTCGCCGACATCGAAAATATTGACGATATGCGGATGCGCCAAACTGGTCGTAGACAAAGCTTCCCGCTGGAAACGCCGGCGCAGCTCTTCTTCATTTGAAAAATCGTAGCGCAGAATTTTAATGGCAATATCGCGGTCTAAGATCATGTCGTGGGCCAAATATACGTTGGACATCCCGCCTCCGCCAATCAATTCTAAAATTTTATAGCGGCCATTTATGCTTCTGCCGATTAACATGGCTACACCTCCTCAACCTTTGAGGACAGAAGAACAAATGAGATATTGTCTTCTCCTCCTAAATCATTGGCGAGCTTCACCATTTCCTGCCCTTTACGTGAAAGCGGCATGGATGAACGGACAATTGACGCGATTTCATCTTTTGTTATTTTATTGCTCAAGCCATCTGAACAAATAAGTAAATAAGAATAATTTTCCAACGTGAAATGAAGAATTTCCCCATCAATATCCGGTTCCGTCCCTAGAGCTTTAACGATCCAGTTTTTCTTTGGATGGTCTTCTGCTTCTTCTTCACTGATTTCTCCGTTGTCGATCAATACGTTTACATAGGAATGGTCTCGGGTAACTTGCTCTACCGACCCATCGATCACATATGCGCGGCTATCGCCGATATGGCACATCACGCATTCTTCTTTATCCAAAATAGCTGCGATCAACGTGGTTCCCATCCCTTTGCAGTCCGGATGCGTTTCTGCATACTCATAGACAAGCCGGTTTACCGATTGGACATTCACAGACAGCCAGGATTTCCGTTTTTCAATCGACATAAACGCTTCCGGCTGTTCTTCATTGAACAAACGGCTTAATGTGCTGACGGTCAATTCGCTTGCTATATCCCCGGCATTATGGCCGCCCATACCGTCCGCCACAAGTGCCAGCATGAGCCCTTCAGGCCTTTTCAAGACCGCTACCCGGTCCTCATTCACTTTTCTTTTCTTTCCAGTATCGCTTTCCATGACGTATTGATACAAATCCCGACACCCCATTTCTCATCAAATCAAATCTTTTCCTGCTTGAATTAACTTGTTTGCGTTTTGCGGAAAGCGGAAATGAAAAATCCATCTCCTCCAAAATCTTGCGGAAACACTTGGACAAATCCCGAATTCTTTAAACCGAGTGTTTCCGGCAAGGAAACTTCGATTTTTTCCATGTAGGGATGTTCTTTCAAGAAACGTTCAGCCGTCCCCCGGTTTTCAGTCGAATCGACTGTACACGTGCTGTAGACGAGAATGCCGTCTTTCTTCAACAGCTGTGCAGCTTGGTCCAATAAATCGACTTGAATTTCCTGAAGCCGTGAAAAATCATCAGCAGTTTTGGAATATTTAATATCCGGTTTGCGTTTGATGACACCTAGCCCACTGCAAGGAGCATCTACCAATATCCGGTCAAATTGCTCTGTACCAAAACGCTCCACACTCTTTTTGCCGTCTCCGGCAGCCGTTTCAATAATGGAATGGCCGAGGCGTTTTGCCGTTTCATCAATCAACTTCACTTTATGCGGATGAAGGTCCATGGCAAAAAGTTGTCCTTGATTGCCCATCTTTTCAGCAATATGCGTCGTTTTTCCGCCTGGTGCGGCGCACATATCCAGGATTTTCATATTAGGGCCTGCTTGCAAGGCGTATGCCGGCAGCATGGAACTTTCGTCTTGAATCGTGATAAAACCTTTTTCAAAAGTCAAAGTTTTCGCCGGCTGTCCGTTTGATACGACGAGGCATTCCGGAACGAGCGGGCTCTGTACAGCTTCCAATCCTTCCGAAACGAGCATTTCAATCACTTCTTCGGGAGTCGCTTTTACAGTATTGACTCTTACGGTCTGCGGCGGTATTTTATTGTTCTCCAATGCCATTTCACGCGTTTTTTCAAGACCGAACTGCTCAGCCCAGCGTTTGATCATCCACTCAGGATGGCTTGTTTCAATGGAAATCTTCTTAACCGGATCACTGATGGCATTAAACGAACGGACGCCGCCCCGCTGAACAGAACGGAGAACGCCATTCACTAATGAGGCGACTCCACCATGGCCGCGGCGCTTTGCAATTTCCACGGCTTCATGGACGACTGCATGGGACGGGATCCGGTCCAGATAAACGATTTGGTAAAGGGATAGCCTTAACAGGATTTTCACCCAAGGTTCGATTTTCCCTTTCATAAACGGCTCCAAATAATAATCCAAAGTCATTTGATGCTGCAATGTACCGTAGGTGATTTCCGTCAACAAGCCCCGATTTTTTGCTGAAATCCCGTAATTTTCAAGGGTTTGATGCAAAAGCAGGTTGCTGTATGCCTGTTTATTCTCGACCGCCCAAAGAATCGAAAAGGCAGCATCCCGAACATTGCCGTGAAGTTTTTTGTTTTTCATTCGAATAAATCTCCTACCTGGATTTTTGGTCCTTTTAAATAATCTTGCGCAGACATCCGCTTTTTGCCAGCTGGCTGGAGTTCCGTAAGGGCAAGAATCCCTTCGCCTGTCTGCACCAAAATCGCTTCATCGGTCAGTTCAACCACTTCGCCGGGTTTACCTGTTTTCGAAGAATCGGCTTCTTCCGTCCACCAAATTTTCATGTTCGCATCTTTGAATGTCGTATAAGCGACCGGCCAAGGATGCAGTCCGCGGACTTGGTTGTAAATGGCCTGAGCCGATTTTGACCAGTCGATGCGTTCCTGTTCTCTTGAAATATTGCGTGCAAAGGTCACTTTTTCTTCATCTTGCGGAATTCGCTTATTCGTTCCTTCTACAATAGAAGGCAAAGTTTCTTTCAATAATTGGGTGCCGGCTGCACTGAGTTTTTCGAACATCGAACCGGTATGGTCCGTTTTTCCAATCTCTACAGCCGTTTGGGAAATGATATCGCCTGCATCCAGACGATCGACCATATACATGATTGTTACGCCCGTTTGCGTCTGGCCATCAATGATTGCCTGGTGGATCGGTGCACCGCCGCGGTATGCTGGAAGCAAAGAAGCATGCACATTGATCGCTCCAAGTTTCGGGGCTTCCAAAATCGCCGTCGGCAAAATTTGGCCAAAAGCCGCTGTGACGATCAAATCCGGTTTCAAATCCAATACCACTTGCAATTCATCCGGATTTTTCAATTTTTCAGGCTGATAAACGGGTAAACCTAAGCGCAACGCCTCTTCTTTGACCGGCGTCGGCGTCAATACTTTTTTGCGCCCGACTGGACGGTCAGGCTGTGTCACGACTGAAATGACTTCATAACCTTCTTCTACGAGCATGCGCAGGATCGGGGCAGAGAATGCCGGGGTTCCCATAAAGACGATTTTCGTCAAATCTGCTCCTCCTCTTCAGCTGCCGCTTCTGCGATCATGGCGTCCAATTCTTCTTGAGTGACATATTTGGTAATTTTCGACGTAAACAAGATGCCGTCCAAATGGTCAATTTCATGCTGGATAGCTCGTGCTTCATAGCCTTCCGCTTCCAATTCATACCATGAACCATCACGTTCCTGTGCTTTAATCTTAATATGGTCCGGACGCGATACTTCGCCGAAAATCCCCGGGAAACTGAGGCATCCTTCGACGTCGGTATCTTCCCCTTCAAACAAGACAAGTTTCGGATTGATCATTTCAATCGGTTCTTGTCCTTCTGCAAAATCAACGATTGCGACGCGCAAGTTAACGCCGACTTGTGGTGCTGCAATGCCCACACCATCGTTTTCAACCATCGTTTCATGCATATTGTCCAATAAAACCGCTAACTTCTTATCAAATTTAGTCACCGGCAAACATTTCTGTTCAAGGATTTCATTTGGGTGCTTCACTATATCTAGGATTGCCATTCTGTTCTCTCCATTTCTTTACATGACGGAAGTCGGATTCATATCGATTGCTAAGGTAGCACCTTTTTTAATCCATTCTGAGCGATAGATTTTAATCAATTGCTGCATGACTTCAGCCAACTTCGGTTCTTTTTTGTATTTTATCAAACATTGATAGCGATATCTATTGTTGACACGGGCGATCAGCGAAGCTGAAGGGCCGATGATCAAAGTATTCGAAGAGAGCTGCTCTTTTAAATAACGGACAGATTGCTCCGCATAAGCAGCAGCCGTCATCAAGTCTTCATGAGTGAATTGGATATTCACGACATAGTAATAGGGCGGATAGCCGCTTGCTCTGCGCATCGCCATTTCGCGGTCATAAAACGGTTCATACAATTGGTCTTTAGCCAACGTGATCGCATAATGCTCCGGAGTATAGGATTGCACAATGACCGTTCCCGGCAGCACATCCCGCCCCGCTCTCCCGCTCACTTGCGTCAAAAGCTGATAGGTCTTCTCGGCGGCCCGGAAATCAGGCAAATGTAGCGTAGTATCAGCGGACAACACGCCGACTAGCGTGATATTCGGGAAATCCAGCCCTTTTGCAATCATTTGCGTGCCGAGCAGAATATCCGCTTTCCCTTCACCGAACGCGGAAAGAATTTTTTCATGTGCGCCTTTATTCCGTGTCGTATCGACGTCCATCCGGAGCACCCGGGCTTCCGGCACTAAACGGGCAAGTTCTTCCTCCACTTTTTGGGTTCCTGTTCCGAAAAAGCGGATATGCTCGCTTTCACATTCCGGGCAGGTGTGCGGCACAGGCTCGTCGTAGCCGCAATAATGGCATTTCATCATTTCAGTCGAGCGGTGGTAAGTCAAGGAAATATCGCAATTCGGACATTGCATGACCGTTCCGCAGTCGCGGCAAAGAACAAATGAAGAATAGCCTCTTTTGTTCAAGAATAGGACAATCTGCTCTTTCCTTTCCAGCCGCTCCCGAATCGCTTCTGCGAGCGGTATAGAAAACATTGAACGGTTGCCGCTTCGAAGCTCTTCACGCATATCGACAATTTGGACTTCGGGTAGAGGCTGGTTTTTGGCTCGCTGCTCGAGCACCAAAAGTTCATAAACCCCTTTTTGCGCCCGTGCATAGGATTCCAAGGACGGCGTCGCACTTCCGAGAATCACCGGACAATTATGGTATTGGCTCCGCCAAATCGCCATATCGCGCGCATGGTAACGCGGCGAATCATCCTGCTTATAGCTGGATTCATGCTCTTCATCCAGAATAATTAAGCCAAGGTTGCGGAAAGGCGCAAAGATAGCCGATCTTGCCCCGACGACCACTTTCACTTCTCCGCGTTGGATTTTTCGCCATTCATCGTATTTTTCGCCAGCTGACAAACCGCTGTGCAGCACGGCGACCAGGTTTCCGAAACGTTCTTTAAAGCGCAGCGTCATTTGCGGCGTCAACGAAATTTCCGGCACCAGCATAATCGCTTCTTTTCCATCTTTCAGCACTTGATCAATCGTCTGAAGATAAATCTCCGTTTTTCCGCTTCCGGTAATGCCATGAAGCAAGAACGTTTTAGAAGTATTCAGCGCCCCGTCGATTGCATCAAATGCGATCTGCTGCGCTTCCGTCAACTGCAAAGAATGTTTCCGTTCAATTTCCGACTGCAATTTCGGATCCCGGTAAAGCTCTTCGTTATTGATGAAGGCAGCCCCTTTTTCGACCAGGCTGTAAATTGTCGGCAAGGTTGTCCCCGCTTCCTTTTGCATCTGGGAGGACTCGATGGATTTCCCAAGATTCTGCTTCATGTATTCCATCAGCTTCAGCTGCTGCCTTGCATTGGGACGCACTTCAATCGCTTCTAACACATCCAGTGAATCGGTGATGTGAATCATCCGGACTTTTTTGACAGCGGTTTGCTGCGAAATATCGGTATCCGCAACCACTGTGCCTTTTTCCAATTCTTTTTTCAATAAACCATAGACCTCGACGGCGTCTTGGGCACGCACAAAAGGCCGTTTGCCAAAATAGACACGAAGCGGCTCGGCAATTTCTTCGATAGGCGCGTTCAAGACAAAGCGCTTTTCATATTTGGCCCGGAGAGCTGACGGAATCATCACTTGGAGGGCATCGATTTCAAAGCAAACGGTTTGCTTTTTCATCCATTTTGCCATTTCCAATAATTCCTCGTTCAATACCGGCACAACGTCCATCAATTCATGGATCGGCTTTAGCCGCGTCGGATCGAATTCGGTCGTGTTTTTTATGGCAGTGATGAATCCTAGGACTTTGCGGTTGCCAAAAGGCACTTTGACCCGCATGCCTGGTTCAATCAAAACTTGCAGATGTTCAGGAATTGCATAATCGAATGGCCGGTCAATGGGATGTGCGGCTACGTCGACAATGACTTCAGCGATCATGGCGCTCTTCCTGTTCATGAATCATTGCTAAAAGTTTGCGTGCCAGTTCTGCTTTCGGCATCATTTCAAAGGATTGTTCAAATCCATCTTTGCCGTAAAGGGTCACCCGGTTGGTATCGGATTCAAAGCCCGCTTGCGCTTCACTGACATCGTTCGCAATGATGTAATCCGCATTCTTTCGCTGCAGTTTTTCTTTTGCATATTTTGCCACATCGTTCGTTTCAGCCGCAAAACCGATCAATAATTGATGTGTTTTTTGTTCGCCTAAATAATGCAGGATATCGACCGTGCGCTCAAGTTCAATCGTTGAGCCGCCTTCCTGTTTCTTCATCTTTTGTTGATGTACGGTCATCGGGCGATAGTCAGCGACCGCTGCCGTTTTAATGACTATATCCGAATCGCCGAAGTGCAGCTTCACAGATTCCAGCATCTCTTCTGCACTTTCCACGGAAATACGGGTTACACCGCGTGGTACCGGCAGCGACACCGGACCACTGATCAAAACCGTCTCAGCTCCCATTTCCGCTGCTGCCTGCGCCATGGCATAGCCCATTTTGCCGCTGGAGAAATTGGTTAAGAAGCGTACAGGGTCAATCCGTTCTCTTGTCGGCCCTGCTGTCACGACCACTTTTTTGCCTGCTAATGGTTTTGGAGCAGCAAAAAAATCTGACACTAGCGCTGTAATTTTTTCAGGTTCCTCAAGACGCCCTTTTCCAACATAGCCGCATGCTAAAAAGCCTTCAGAAGGCTCGATGAATCGCACACCGTCTTCATGAAGCTGTTGGATATTGCGTTTGACTGCCGGATGGTCGTACATATGGACATTCATTGCCGGAGCCATCCAGATCGGCGCAGTAGCTGCAAGCAAAGTTGTCGTCACCATATCATCACCGATTCCATTGGCCAATTTGCCAATGACATTCGCTGTAGCGGGAGCCACAAGAATCAAATCTGCCCAATCCGCTAAATCGATATGGGCGATTACTGATGAATCTTTCTCATCGAACGTATCAAAATAGACATCATTTCTCGACATCACTTGGAAAGACAAAGGCTGGACAAATTGGCGGGCTGATTCCGTCATGATCACTTTCACTGAAGCACCCGCTTGGGATAGCTTGCTGACAAGCGCAACCGCTTTATAAACGGCGATCCCTCCGCTTACACATAATAGAATTTTACGATTTGCCAACAATATAAACACCCTTTCTAAACAACAAACTCCCAAAGAACAAAGTTGCTCTGGGAGTCGTCGGTTACGATTAATCGTTAAATTTCATCTTCATAAATTGCAAATTCATCTTGGTGTTCCGGTTTTAATGCTCCGGCAGCGACTTCTTCAAGCGCTTTGCCGACAGACTTATGGGAAACGTATTTATCGAGCTTTTCGTCGCCGTGTTCGTGCAATTGGCGTGCCCGCTTAGAAGCAAGCGCAACCAGTGAATATTTTGAATCGATTTGAGTTTTAAGTTTATCAACGGATGGGTATAACATCAGGCATTCTCCTTTAGCATATCAAAATATCTTTTTTCTACACGTTCACGTTTGCAATGTTCTGCGATGATGATGGCATTGATGCGGTCACAAGCATTTTCAACTTCGTCATTTTCCACGACATAATCGTATAAGTTCATCATTTCAAGCTCTTGGCGGGCAGCTCCGAGACGTGAAGCAATCACTTCGTCTGTTTCTGTGCCCCGGCCGATTAACCGTTCTTCCAATTCGGACAAACTTGGAGGCGCCAAGAAAATGAAGAGGCCATCCGGCACTTTCGAACGCACTTGCGCCGCACCCTGCACTTCAATTTCAAGAAATACATCCCGGCCGGCATCCCGCATTTTATTGACGTATTCAAGCGGCGTGCCGTAGTAATTGCCGACGAACTCAGCCCATTCGAGCAGCTGATCCTGTTCAATCAATTCTTCAAACTCACTGCGGGTCTTGAAGAAATAATCGACTTCATCCACTTCGCCTTCGCGCGGCGCTCTCGTCGTCATCGAGATGGAGTATTCGTAATTTGTATCCGGCTGTGAGAACAGCTCTTTTCTGACGGTGCCTTTGCCGACACCCGAAGGCCCTGATAATACAATCAGAAGTCCGCGTTGTTTTCTCATTTTATCCCTCATTCATCTCGTCATCGTTTTGTTCTGCGCGCTGCATTACGGTTTCTGCAGAGACGGCGGAAATCACCACATGATCACTGTCCATAATCAATACAGACTTAGTCTTTTTTCCGCCAGTGGCATCGACCAGCAACCCTTTGCTGCGCGCTTCTTGGATTAGCCGCTTCGACGGTGCAGAATCCGGCGTGACAATAGAGATTATGCGACTTGCCGAAACGGCGCTGCCGCCGCCTAAAGAAATGAACTTCACCATTTTCTTCACTCCATCACCGCCATTTGCAGCTGATCATTCTTCTTCGTTTTCTATCTAACTGTCTTATTATATCATAATATACCTTGAAAATGATAAGATAGAACAAAACGATTTGAAAGAGGGATTTTTCATGGCATTTGATGGATTATTTACAAAAGCGATGACAACAGAGCTTCAGCAACTGGTGTCGGGCAGGATTTCAAAAGTTCATCAGCCTAATCAGCTAGAACTATTATTGCAGATCCGTTCTCAACGGCAAAACCATAAATTATTAATTTCCATCCACCCTTCCTATTCGCGCATACATATGACGGGCATGGCGAATGTTAATCCGTCGGAGCCTCCGATGTTTTGCATGCTGCTGCGGAAACATATTGAAGGCGGCGTGATTACGGAAGTGGTCCAGCACGAAATGGACCGGCTGATCATTTTAAAGATCAAAGCGAAAAACGAAATCGGTGATGACATTGAACGGGAACTTCATGTTGAAATGATGGGACGCCATTCGAATGTCATTTTAGTCGATGCCGAGCGCATGATGATTCTCGACAGTTTGAAGCATTTGCCGCCGAGCGTCAATTCATTCCGAACCATCTTACCGGGACAGCCCTACGTCTTTCCGCCGTCCCAGGAAAAAAAGGATCCATTTGGAGCAGCTGCGCAATTGGCCGCGCTTGACGAAAAAGAAATCGTCAGCCAGTACGCCGGTTTTTCTCCATTAAATGCACGTGAACTGCATTATCGGATGGCGCAAGCAGACGATAAACAAAAAGCGGCTGAAGCGTTTTTGGCGGCTTTCTCCGCTGCTGATCCTCAGGGCTATTACGTGGAACATGAAGGGAAAAGTTATTTCTCCGCTGCTTCGCTTACGCATATTAACGGTACTGAGCTTCAATTTAATAATTTGGGTGAACTATTGGACCGGATGTATTTTGCCAAAGCGGAACGCGACCGGGTCAAACAGCAAGCTGGGGATCTGGAACGCTGGCTTCAAAACGAAATCGCCAAATTGAAATTGAAATTGAAGAAATTGAAAAAAGAACAAGACCAAGCGGAAAAGCGGGATTTGCTTCAATTAAATGGAGAGTTGATCATGGCGAATCTTCACCGGATCACGAAAGGCATGAAAGAAATTGAAGTGGATAATTACTATACAGATGAAAAAGTAATGGTCGCTCTAGATCCGCGAAAAACGCCGATTGAAAATTCCCAGAAGTATTATTCGCGCTATCAAAAAGCGAAGACGGCGCTCGTCAAGACGCAAGAGCAGATTGAAAAAACGGTGGACGATATCAATTACTTTGAAACGCTGATGCAGCAAGTCCAGCAAGCAGGCATTTCAGACATTGAAGAAATACGGGAAGAATTGGCGGAGCAAGGATTCATGAAGGCCCAGAAATCGAAGAAAAAGAAAAAACCGACCAAGCCTTCCGTCGAATCTTATGTGTCAAGTACAGGCGTACCGATTTCTGTCGGTAAAAATAATAAACAGAATGATTACGTGACATTCAAAGTGGCGTCAAAATCCGATACGTGGCTCCATACGAAAGACATCCCAGGTTCGCATGTCATTCTCCACAGCAACGACCCGGATGAAACAACGATTCTGGAAGCGGCAGCCATTGCCGCCTATTTCAGCAAAGCCCGTGAATCTTCTTCCGTACCGGTGGACTATACCGAAGTGCGCCAAGTGAAAAAACCGAACGGGGCAAAACCTGGATTTGTTATTTATTTTGAACAAAAAACCGTTTTTGTCACTCCGGACGAGGATCTGGTCATTAAACTGAAAAAATAAGCTAACTTTCCCGCAGACATTCATGTTTGCGGGTTTTTTTCGGTATGCAGCTCCCTTTGGCTCCGTTAATAATTGGTCAAACAGACAAATTGCCCAAACCCCTTTAACATGCTATCTTTTATAGGAATGAAAATTAGGAGGTATACATAATGTTGAAAGCGTTAACGATGAAGAACGGGATTGCCGCTGTAGGCATCCTCTCTCTTGGATTACTCGCAGGCTGCGGCAACGGGGACCAAGAGGAAGAAACTTCGGAGACGAAAAGTGCTTGGGATGAAATTCAGGAGAAAGGTTCGCTCAAAGTGGCCACTTCCGGCACGTTGCTTGCCACTTCTTTTAGAGATGCAGAATCCGATGAACTGACCGGATTTGAAGTGGAAGTCGTACGTGAACTTGGCGAACGGCTCGATTTGGAGATTGAATTTACAGAGCTTGGATTTGATGAAATGTTGACGAGCGTCAACACCGGGCAAATCGATATCGCAGCCAATGATATTGAAATCACCGAAGACCGCTTGGATAATTTCATTTTCTCCACACCGATTAAATATTCTTACGGCACGGCTGTAGTCCGGAAAGATGATCTTTCAGGCATCAAAACCTTGGAAGATTTAAAAGGAAAGAAAGCTGCGGGTGCTTCCACTTCAATTTATATGGAAATTGCTCGTGATTACGGAGCGGAAGAAGTGACTTACGACAATGCAACAAATGAAGTTTATTTGCGCGACGTGTCAATCGGACGGACAGATGTCATCCTTAACGATTATTACCTTTCCACTTTCGGAGTTGCTGCATTCCCGGAACTGAATATCACCATTCACCCGGATATTAAATACAGCCCATCAGAAGTTGGACTGGTGATGAATAAAGATAACGAAGAGTTGGCGGACAATGTCAATCAGGTTCTGGAAGAAATGCTTGAAGACGGCACCATTTCCGAAATCTCCGCTGAATTTTTCGGCGGTGCAGATGTCTCCGTTGAACCCGATATTGAATAGGCACGCGAGGAGGATTTTGAATGGCTGACATCGAATGGGGCTTGCTGTTTGACCCGCAGCTTGCAATCGAGTCTCTTCCTTATGTTTTGGAAGGAATCTGGTACACGCTTTTGATTTCACTGGTAAGTATGGGACTCGCCCTCATCATCGGATTTTTCCTGGCGCTTGCAAGAACTTCGAAATTCAAGATTCTTGAATGGCCAGCCCGCCTTTATATTTCCTTTATGCGCGGTGTTCCGATTTTGGTTATTTTATTTTTGCTCTATTTTGCTTTGCCGGTCATCGGCATTGAATTTTCAGCATTGCAAGCGGCGCTTATCGGTTTTACGATCAATTGCGCTGCTTATATCGCAGAAGTTTTCCGCTCTTCCCTCGCTTCAGTGGACAAAGGGCAATGGGAATCTTCCACAGCACTCGGCTTGAGCTATTGGCAAACGATGAGGCGCATCATTTTGCCTCAATCGGTCCGCATCGCGGTTCCGCCGCTTTCCAATGTGTTTCTCGACCTCATCAAAGCATCTTCTCTTGCTGCAATGATTACAGTGCCTGAAGTTTTCCAGAAAGCACGAATTGTCGGAGCACGTGAATACGATCTCCTGACTCTTTTAATCTTAGTGGCGTTAATCTACTGGGCCATCTGTTCAGTGATGACCATTTTCCAGAACTATATGGAAAAGCGCTATGCAGACTATTTGTAAGAAATTTAAGTGAAGGACAAAAAATGCCTGAAACGCCTGTTGACCAACACAGCGTTTCAGGCATTTTCGTTTTCAGTTTTCCGGCATACACATCACTTCCCAAAGATGGCCGTCGACATCCTGGAAACTCCAGCCGTACATATACTCATCGTCCATCTTGTCATTTGAAGCTTTGCCGCCTGCTTCAATTGCCAGTTGAACCATTTCATCCACTTCCGCTTTGCTGTCTGCAGAAATGGCTACGATCACTTCTGTAGCAGCTTGAGAATCCGCTAACTGCTTTTTCGTGAATTTCTGAAAAAACGGTTCCACCAATAACATGACATATATATGGTCTCCAACAATCATACACGTCGCATTTTCATCGGTCATTTCATCATTAAAGCCAAAACCGAGTGCAGTAAAAAAGTCGATTGATTTCTGCAAATCCGTCACCGGCAAATTGACATAAATCTCTTTCGCTTTTCTGGCCACTTTATCCCTCCTTTCCCATTTCATCAATTCACTCCTTTTATTCGCCGAAAACCATTCGATTCCTTTATTTTCACATCTGTTCAGGCGCACCGATGCCAAGCAGCCTTAACCCTTCTTTCAACACGATGGCTGTTGAAGAAACCAAAGCCAATCTGCTGTTCAATTCCGCATCTTCTTGGAGAATTTTCACTTGGCTATAATATTTATTGAAATCCTGAGCCAATTCAATCAAGTATTTAGCGATTGCTGAAGGTTCGTTGTAATGGAAGCTTTTTTCAATGATATCCGGGAATTCGAGCAGCCGTTTCACCACTTGCCAGCTAAACGGATCGTCCAGGCCTTCAACCTCTCCATGATGGCCTCCCGCTTTTCGCAGGATCGAACAGGCGCGTGCGTGCGTATACTGGACATACGGTCCTGTTGCGCCTTCAAAACGAAGCATATCTTGAAGCGAAAATTCCACATTCGTCATCCGTTCGTTGCGGAGATCATGGAAAATCACCGCTCCGACGCCAACCATTTCAGCGACTTGCTGCTTGTCTTTCAGCTGGGGATTCTTCTCTTCAATATTTTGCTCAGCCAGTTGAATGGCTTCTTGCAGAACTTTTTCCAGAAGCACGAGGCCGCCTTTTCTGGTCGACATCTTTTTGCCGTTTTTCAAGATAAAGCCGAACGGAATATGCTCCATTTCTTCTGCAAAGGAGAAGCCCATCTTTTTCAAGGTGTAAAAAACTTGTTTGAAATGCAAAGTCTGTTCTTGGCCCACCACATATAAGGCTTTAGCGAATTGATAATTCTCTTGGCGATATAATGCGGCTGTCAAATCCCGCGTGGCATATAATGTGGCGCCGTCTGATTTTCTGATTAACAGCGGAGGCATGCCTTCTTCCGACAAATCCACCACTTCAGCCCCTTCGGAAGCACTCAATAAATTCTTTTCGGCCAATAGCGCAATGGTATGCTGCATTTTATCGTTGTAAAAAGCTTCGCCGTTCAATGAATCAAATGAAACGCCAAGCAGTTGATAAATCTTATTGAATTCCTGAAGTGATTCGTCTTTGAACCACATCCAGAGCTGGTTTGCCTCATCGTCGCCGTCTTCTAATTTCTTAAACCAGCTTCTTGCTTCATCGTTTAACGTGGGATGCTTTTCTGCTTCCTGATGAAATTTCACATAAAGTCCCAATAATTCCTTGATGGGCTGTTTTTGCACAGCATCTTCGTCGCCCCAATGCTTATAAGCCACGATCAATTTGCCGAATTGTGTGCCCCAGTCTCCCAGATGGTTGATTTTCACCGTTTGATAACCGCATTTTTCAGCAATTTTTGCCAGCGAATTCCCGATGACGGTTGACCGTAAATGCCCCATCGAAAAGGGTTTCGCAATATTTGGGGATGAAAAATCGATGACGATATTTTTCTTTTTGCCGAACTCATGCTGTCCGTAGGCGTTTCCTTTCATCTTAATTTCTTCGATCACGGCTTTACTTTCCACTTTCTTGTGGAAAAACGCATTTATGTAGGCACCGTCTGCTACGATTTTTTCAAAGGCTGAATGGCTGATACGCTGTGCTAGCTCTTGTGCGATTTTGGGAGGTGCTTTTCTCATCATTTTTGCTAAAGCAAAACAAGGAAATGCCAAATCGCCCTGCTCTTCGAATTTCGGCTTTTCGATTAGCTGCTGGATTTCGTTTAAATTCAATTTCCCTTCGATTTTTTCTTCAATGGCCTCTGCAAACTCTGCTAAATTTTTCATTTTCTCTCTCCTTTTTAAAAACAATAGAAAAATCCCGCCTCTAAATATATTTAGAGACGGGATTCCCGCGGTACCACTCTGATTGCCCTAACAGGCCAGCTTGAAAAAGATAACGGATTCCTCCGACTGCACCCTACTTTCATTTCAGGGAGTTTCTCAGAAGTGCGCTTCATTTTGAATTCGGCTATCAGGCTTCCACCATCCCTGACTCGCTAAAGCTTTCTTCAAAACTACTCTCTTCATCACAGAATTTTTGGTTATTTTTGTTATTCTAAGCGAAAACCGGAAAAGAGTCAAAGCTATTTTGAATTTTTTTGATTTATGCCTTTAAAGAATCTACGTAGTTTTTAGCATCCAACAAAGACAAACCATGGGACTCTCGCGCCATTTTAATGGCTTCGATGTCTTTTCCTTGAGCCAACAGCTCGCGAAGTTCTGAATCGAATTTCGGATCTTCAACAGGCTCGCCTTTGCGTAAAGCATCGATGGTTTTTTGCATTGCTGCCATTCGCTTTTCCATCGCCTTAAACCGTTCATTCACGGATGAATAAAGTAAAAGCATAGCTGCCAACACAACTCCTATAATCAGTAAGTTCATTTCCAATCCCCTTTCCATTCTCTAAAAGCATTTTCACAATAGTTTTTTGCCTTTTTCATAAAATTCCATCCGTTCATTTTCCGGCACAAGTGCGCCTCCTGTTGCCCAGACGATATGCACAGCTTTCGATTCGTCTATCCCGTGCTTCTGCAAATAATCGGTTTTCACCAATTCCATTGGTCCCTTTAATCCTGCAGCTGCTGAAGGTTCGATGAAAATCTCTTCGCTGTCAGCCAAAAGAGCCAGCCATTTGAAGAGATCATTATCTTCAATCGTGTAGACGCCACTGACAAGATGCTCGCTAATGGAAGAAGCGAAACTGGATGGGCGCCCTACTGCTAAACCATCCCCTTCCGTCCGGTTATCGATGCCGAAATCCTGAACGCTGACCTTTTCTTTTTCACCGGTGGCCAAGCCGATCAAAACAGCCGGCGAATGCGTCGGTTCAACGAAAAAGCAGTGGACCGCATCTCCAAAAACCTGTTTCAGGCCGAACGTGATGCCTCCTGGTGCTCCGCCTACGCCGCAAGGCAAATAGACGATTAAAGGATGCTCTTCGTCAACTTGTACATTCGCTTGTTCCAATTGATCTTTTAACCGAAAAGCCGCAACACTGTATCCGAGGAATAAAGGCTTTGACTTTTCATCGTCCACAAAATAAGCATGGGGATTTTTTCGCGTCTGTTCCCGGCCTTCCGTAATGGCTTCACTAAAATCACCTAAAAATTCATGGACGATTGCGCCTTTTTGCCGAAGCAATTCTTTTTTCCAAGGCTTCGCATCTGCCGACATATACACAGAAGTCTGGAACCCAAGCTTTGCCCCGATGATGCCGATGCTCAATCCCAAATTCCCTGTTGAACCCACGCCGATCGAGTACCGGCTAAAAAAATGAGTAAATGCGTCACTCAGGAATTTTTCATACGAATCATTTTCAGCTAAAAGCCCCGCATCCATTGCTAAATTTTCTGCATGCTGCAAAACTTCAAAAATGCCGCCGCGCGCTTTCACCGATCCTGCGATCGGCAGTTCACTGTCGCATTTCAAATATAAAGCGCCTTGTACTTGTGCAGGACTCCGTCCATTTAAGGCATTTTTCATTTCAGTTATTTCGCGGAGCGGCGATTCGATAATGCCATCTCCTGTTTCAGGAAAAGCTTTTGCAAGAAATGGTGCAAACCGCACCCATAGTTGAGCAGCTTGCTCCATGTTTTCCTTGGTTACAGCGAGTGGAGGGAGCTCCTCCATTTTTTTTAGTTTCGGATTTTGCCAGAAGAGCGGCTCCAAAGACATCGCTTGGTCCAATACAGGAAAGCGCCGCTGCCACTCTTTGAGTTGCTTGGGGGTAAAAGGCATGGTTTCATCCCTCCTTATTGTTTAGACCATAACAAAAAACGGCTGAAAAATCATGGACTTTCAAGAATTCCTCGCAAATACTTGCCGGTTTTGCCCTTTGCCTAAAAAAAGCCGGCCGCATGGGCCAGCTTTTAGTATTTCCTGCTTTTACTTTAAGGTGCCTGCCTTTAATCGTTCATGCCAATCGGCAAGCATCGGCAAATCCTTTTCCTGAATGGCGCCGCTTGCTCTCGCTTCCTCAACGAGTGCCGGAAAATCCGTCAATGTATGGAACGTAAATCCAGCTGCCGTGATGGCTTCAATTGAATGCGGCAAATCGTATGTAAAAATAGCGGCAATCCCTAGCACTTCAAAACCAGCCGCTTTTAATCCTTCAGCTGCTTGAAGAACCGAGCCCCCTTTGGAAATTAAATCTTCGACAACGACGACTTTTTTGCCTGTCTCGATTTTCCCTTCGACCATATTGCCTTGGCCGTGCTCTTTTGGTTTGGAGCGGACATAGACCATCGGCAAATTGAGCCTGTCGCTGACCCACGCAGCATGCGGAATCCCCGCTGTCGCTGTTCCCGCTACCACTTCACACTCCGGATAGAATTCCTCGATCAATTCGGTTAAACCTTTGGCGATTTCTTTTCGCACTTCCGGATAAGACATGGTGAGGCGGTTGTCGCAGTATATCGGCGATTGGACTCCGGATGCCCAAGTGAACGGATTTTCCGGACGCAATTCAACGGCACCGATAGTAAGTAATTGCCGTGCAATATGCTGTTTCATCATTCACCGCTCCATTCTTTTTTAATCTGGCTGTAAGCTGCAGCGGGATTTTCCGCTTTTGTGATCGCTCTACCAACAACGATATGCGTTGATCCTTGTTCTTTCGCTGCGGTCGGGGTCGCTACCCGTTTTTGGTCATCTGCAGCCGAGCCGGCCAAGCGGATCCCTGGCGTCACTTTCAAAAACGCATCTCCGCAGTCCCTTGCAATGGCCGTTGACTCAAGCACGGAACAGACGACACCGTCTAATCCTGCGCGCTTCGCCTGTTTTGCATAATGCAGGACCGATTCTTCCAGGCTGACATAAATCAGCTGGTCTTCGTGCATCTGCGTTTCATCCGTTGACGTCAGTTGGGTCACAGCGATCAATTTAGTGGCTGAACCGGCTAATCCCCGTTTCGCCGCTTTCATCATTTCTAAACCGCCTGCTGCATGGACATTGGTCAAATCGACGCCAAGTTTTGCGAGTCCGCGCATTGCGGCTTCTACCGTATTTGGAATATCATGCAGTTTCAAATCGAGGAAGATCTGATGGCCCATCGATTTAATCATTTTAACAAGTTCAGGTCCTTCCTGATAGAAAAGTTCCATGCCGACTTTCACAAAAAGCGGCTCATTAAATTGAGCCAAGAATTTTTCGACTTGCTCTTTTGAAGAAAAATCTAACGCAATAATGGGTTTATTCACAAGCGATGGCTCCTTCCGATTAATTCTTCTGCCGAATCACATCCGAGTTCATGCAGCCTTTCGGGCAGCTTTGCGATAATTTCCGGACAAACGAACGGATTGACGAAATTAGCCGTGCCCACAGCTACTGCGCTTGCGCCTGCTGACAGGAAGTCGATGGCATCGTCGACATTTGTTATACCGCCCATGCCGATAATCGGCAGATCCGTATGCTGGCTCACTTCATAGACCATGCGAAGAGCCACCGGCTTGATGGCAGGGCCGGACAATCCCCCTGTGATATTCGCAATGACCGGCCGGCCGGTTTTCGTATCCATGCGCATGCCAAGCAAAGTATTGATCATCGTGATGCCATCCGCTCCGCCTGCTTCGACCGCTTTGGCGATTGATACGATATTCGTGACATTCGGAGACAGTTTAATGTATACCGGCACAGAAGAGACAGCTTTTACCGCCTGTGTAAGTTCGCGCGCCACGTCCGGATCTGTGCCGAATGTAATGCCGCCTTGTTTGACGTTTGGACAGGAAATGTTGATTTCGAGCGCGTGGACATTCGGCGCCTTCGAAATTTCCTTTGCCACTTCTACATAGTCTTCCGTCGTTGTTCCGGCAACGTTGGCAATGATCGGCACATTGAATTGTTCAAGCCACGGAAGTTCTGAACCGACGACTCCTTCGAGTCCGGGATTTTGCAGCCCGATGGCATTCAGCATGCCAGACGCAGTTTCTGCAACGCGGGGCGTCGGATTGCCAAGCCGTGTTTCAACTGTCGTCGCTTTGATCATGATGGCGCCAAGTTGGGACAAATCGTAGAGCTGCGCATATTCTTTCCCGAAGCCGAAACAGCCGGATGCCGGCATGATTGGATTCTTTAACTCGAGTCCTGGAAGCTTTATCGCTAAATTCGTCATGAAATCACTACCCCCGCCTGAAATACCGGTCCATCTGAACAAACCTTGATGTAATCCGTTTCGCTTTTCGTCGTTCGGCAGACACAGGCGAAGCAAGCGCCGATGCCGCAGCCCATCCGCTGTTCATAAGACAAGAACCCTTTTTTCTCCGGATATGCCCATTGCAACGCTTCAAGCATCGCAGTCGGTCCGCAGCTGAAATAGGCATCGAAATCTTTCGGCAGTTCGTTCAAAATATGCGTCACAAAGCCTTGGGTTCCGTGCGAGCCGTCGACCGTCGCAATATGGGTGTCGCCGAGACTTTTAAATTCCGCTTCATAAAAAACAGCGTCTTTGCTTTCAAAACCTAGAATATGGACCGTTTCAATGCCGCGTTTATTGAGCGCTTTCGCCAATTCGTATAAAGGCGGCACGCCGATTCCCCCACCGATCAAATAAGCTTTTTTCGCAGCTTCTTCGACCGGAAAGCCGTTGCCAAGCGGACCCAATACATCGAGGCCATCGCCGGGCTTTTTTTCAGCCAATAAATTCGTGCCTCTTCCTTCCGCCCGGTAGACCATCGTGAATTGCTGCTTTTCCTTGTCGTAGGATGCGACAGAAATCGGTCGGCGGAGCAGCGGTTCATAGCTATCCGCTACCCGTACATGGACAAACTGTCCCGGAGCCTTCATATCGTTTACGAGATCTCCTTCGACCGTCAGTTCAAAAATGCGCTTGGCGATTTCCTGTTGGCTGACGATCCTCATGTGCTGTTGCCGAATCATACGCCTGCCCCCATTTCCTCCGCAGAGAAGGTCATCGATTCGATAACGCGGAGCATCGCTTCCGCTGTATCCAGTGAAGTCAGGCACGGAATGCCGTTTTCCACCGATTCCCGGCGAATCCGGAAGCCGTCGCGTTCCGGCTGCTTGCCTTTCGTCAATGTATTGATGACGAGCTGGGCACGGCCATTTTGAATAACATCGATCAAAGTTTGGCCATCAGAACCGATTTTTCCGACTGTCGACACATTGATTCCTGCGCTTTCCAGCGTGCTTGCTGTACCTTCGGTCGCCATGATGTGGTAGCCGATTGCTGTAAAACGCTTCGCTAAGCCAATTGCTTCCTCTTTATCTTTATCGGAAATGGTCATCAGCACCGTCCCGTGGTCTTTTATTTCCATACCAGCTGCCACTAGGCCTTTATAAAGCGCTTTTTCCAACGTGGAATCTTTGCCCATGACTTCCCCGGTCGATTTCATCTCTGGCCCGAGTGTGATGTCGACGCGGCGCAGTTTTGCAAAAGAGAACACCGGCACCTTCACGTAGACGCCTTTTGACAGCGGTGCAAGTCCTGGCGTGAATCCTTGTTCTTTGATGCCATGGCCGAGGATCGCTTTCATTGCAATATTGGCCATCGGAATGGCTGTAATTTTACTCATGAAAGGCACAGTCCGGCTTGAACGCGGATTGACTTCAATGACAAATACTTCGCCTTTCGAGATGACGTATTGGATATTCAGCAAGCCTACAATATTCAAGCCTTTCGCTAAGCGGGTCGTATAATCCACCAAGGTATCCAGCAATTCCTGAGAAATATTCTGCGTCGGGTAGACGGCAATCGAATCGCCCGAATGGACGCCTGCGCGTTCGATATGTTCCATAATGCCTGGGATCAGCACGTCTTCTCCGTCGGAAATGGCATCTACTTCGATTTCGATTCCCGTCAAGTAGCGGTCAACTAGTACAGGGTGTTCCGGGCTTGCTTCGACTGCATGTTCCATATAATGGCTCAAGTCATTTTCGTTGTAGACAATTTCCATCGCCCGTCCGCCGAGCACATAAGATGGCCGAACTAAGACCGGGTAGCCGATTTCATTGGCAATCACAATCGCTTCTTCAGCAGAAATCGCCGTTTTTCCAAGCGGCTGCGGAATGCCGATTTCGTGAAGAGCCGCTTCGAACTTATTGCGGTTTTCTGCACGGTCAAGATCTTCTAGCGAAGTACCCAGAATCTTCACTCCGTTTTGCTCCAGCTTTTCAGCAAGGTTAATTGCCGTCTGCCCGCCAAATTGGACCACGACGCCTTTTGGCTGTTCGATTTCAATGATATGCATGACATCTTCAACCGTTAACGGTTCAAAGTATAATTTGTCTGAGATGGAGAAATCCGTCGAAACCGTCTCTGGGTTGTTATTGATGATGATTGCTTCATAGCCTGCTTCTTTGATCGCCCATACCGAGTGCACAGTGGCGTAGTCGAATTCAACTCCTTGGCCGATGCGGATCGGTCCGGATCCAAGGACGATGATGCTTTCTTTTTCCGTACGGATGGACTCATTTTCATCTTCGTATGTTCCGTAGAAATACGGCGTTTCCGATTCAAATTCAGCTGCGCACGTGTCCACCATTTTATAGACGGGCATCAATTTTTGTTCTTTTCGCCAGTTGTAGACTTGTTGCTCCGGCACTTCCCACAGCTGCGCAATCGTCTTATCCGCAAAGCCCATGCGCTTCGCTTTCTTCGCTATGTCGAAATCAAAACGATTCGCTTGAAGCACATATTCGTACTGCACGATATTCGAGAACTTCTTCAGGAAGAATAAATCAATCTGGCTCCAGTGGTGGATTGTTTCGATTGAAACGCCGCGGCGCAGCGCTTCGCCGATAAAGAACAAACGCTCATCACCTGCACGGCGGATGCGCTTCTCGATCCATTCGTCGCTCATCGCTTCCGCTTTTTTCAAGTCCAAGTGAAATTGGCCGGTTTCCAGTGAGCGAACCGCTTTTAAGATCGCTTCTTCAAACGAGCGGCCCATCGCCATGACTTCCCCTGTCGCTTTCATCTGAGTCCCTAGATTGCGTTTTGCCGACTCAAATTTATCAAATGGCCAGCGTGGAATTTTTGCCACCACATAGTCAAGCGCCGGTTCAAACGCTGCATAGGTGCGGCCTGTTACGGGGTTCATCATTTCATCGAGTGTCAGTCCGACAGCGATTTTTGCAGCAAGTTTTGCAATCGGGTAGCCGGTCGCTTTTGATGCAAGCGCCGATGAACGGCTGACACGCGGATTGACTTCAATGATGTAGTACTTGAAGCTATACGGGTCAAGCGCTAACTGGACATTGCAGCCGCCTTCGATTTTCAAGGCACGGATAATTTTCAGCGATACATTCCGAAGCATCTGGTATTCCCGGTCAGACAAGGTCTGGCTCGGTGCCACCACAATTGAATCGCCTGTATGGATACCGACCGGGTCGATATTTTCCATGTTGCAGACAACGATCGCTGTATCATTTGCGTCGCGCATCACTTCGTATTCGATTTCTTTGAAGCCCGCAATCGATTTTTCCAATAGGCACTGTGTAACCGGGCTGTATTTCAAACCGCTCGTCACGATTTCCTGAAGGTCTTCATCGTTGTGGCAAATTCCGCCGCCTGTTCCGCCAAGTGTAAACGCCGGGCGGACAATGACTGGATAGCCGATGCGTTCGACAAACGTTTTTGCCTCTTCCAAGTTGTGGATAATATCGGAATCCGGAACCGGTTCGCCGAGTTCATTCATCAAAGTGCGGAACAAATCACGGTCTTCCGCTTTATGGATCGCTTCCAGCTTCGTGCCTAAAATTTCAATTCCAAGCTCATCGAGAATGCCCGACTCATCAAGTTCAATCGCCATATTCAATCCCGTTTGGCCGCCCAATGTCGGCAGCAAGGCATCCGGCCGCTCTTTCCGAAGAATCCGGCTGACAAAATCCAATGTGATCGGTTCGATATAAACTTTATCCGCGATTTCCGTATCGGTCATGATGGTTGCAGGATTGGAGTTGATCAAAATCACCCGGTATCCTTCTTCTTTCAGCGCAAGGCAGGCTTGTGTCCCTGCGTAGTCAAATTCTGCTGCTTGGCCGATGACGATCGGACCCGATCCGATGACGAGTATACTTTGGATATCTTGTCTTTTAGGCATATTGCTGCTCCTTTCGAGTTGCGTTCATGATGTCGATGAAACGGTCGAACAAGTAATTGGAATCTTCCGGTCCAGGCGACGATTCCGGGTGGTATTGCACTGTGAAAGCCGGGTAGTCCATATGGCAAAGCCCTTCATTCGTGCCATCGTTAATGGCTTGGTGCGTCACTTTCAGACGTGTTCCTTGCAGCGTATTTTCATCTACTGCGTAGCCATGGTTCTGGGAAGTGATTTCGATCCGTCCAGTAGTTAAATCTTTCACCGGGTGGTTGCCTCCCCGGTGGCCGAATTTCAATTTGAAGGTTTCAGCCCCACAAGCGCGGGCAAATAATTGATGCCCTAGGCAGATTCCGAAAATCGGTACTTCACCAAGCAATTCGCGGACAACTTCCACACATTCTTCTACGTTTTTCGGGTCTCCCGGTCCGTTTGACAGCATGACGCCGTCCGGGCCCCAAGCGAGAATTTCCTGAGATGTTGTATTATAAGGAACCACGATCACGTCGCAATCGCGTTTATTGAGCTCCCGCAATATGCCGTGTTTCATGCCGTAGTCGATCAGAACAACCCTTTTTCCGCGACCCGGGCTTGGATACGGCCGCGCTGTTGAAACCTTGGCCACTTGATCAGTCGGCAATTCGGTCTCTTGCAGTTTGGCAGCGATTTTTGCTGCGTCCACCGTCTCGCCTGCTGCTGTCAAAATCCCTTTGATGGAGCCTTTTGAACGGATCAAGCGCGTCAATTTTCGCGTATCGATTTCCGCGATTCCCGGAATGCCTTTTATCCGGAATAAGTCATCCAATGTCGTATTGCAGCGGAAGTTCGACGGGAATTCAGCCGCTTCCCGGACGACCATTCCTTTTACAGCCGGTTCGATCGATTCGAAATCATCGCTGTTGATGCCGTAATTGCCGATCAACGGATACGTCATTGTGACGATTTGCCCGCAGTAAGATGGGTCTGAGAGGATTTCCTGATAACCGGTCATGCTCGTATTGAACACCACTTCGCCGACCGATGCCCCTTCACTGCCGAATGCTGTTCCTTCAAATACCGTTCCGTCTTCCAAGATTAAATAGCGTTTCATTATTTTTCCCCCTCCTGCCAAACGATTTGTCCTCCGAAAATGGTCAGTGCCGGCCATCCTTTACAGGCCCATCCGTTAAATGGTGTGTTTTTGCCTTTCGATAGAAATGCCTCCGCATCGATTTTCTGTTCTTTGTCGAGGTCGAGCAGCACCAGGTCTGCAATTCCGCCTTCTTCCATCGTTCCATAAGGCAAGTTGAAAGTTTTGCTTGGCTTCACTGTCAGCCAATCGATCAATTGCGCAAGTGTCCATTTTCCGGTTTCAACAAACTGTGTGTAAAGAAGCGGGAACGCTGTTTCAAATCCCACAATGCCGAATGGCGCTTTCTCCATGCCGTTCGATTTTTCTTGGACCGTATGCGGTGCGTGGTCCGTCGCAATAAAATCAATCGTTCCGTCAAGCAAGCCTTCATGGAGGGCTTCTAAATCTTCTTTCGCGCGAAGCGGCGGATTCATTTTGTAATTCGCATCATTTCCTGGAATATCATCTTCGGTCATCAACAAATGGTGCGGCGTCACTTCAGCCGTCACTCGGATGCCTGCCCGCTTTGCATCACGGATCACTCTCACCGATTCTTTCGTCGAAACATGGCAAACATGGTAATGGGCGCCGGCTGCTTCAGCGAGCAGCACGTCCCGTGCAATATGTACAGATTCTGCGATTGAAGGAATGCCTTTTAGCCCTAGCTCTTTGCTGCGCTTCCCTTCATGCATCACCCCGTCGTATATGAGGCTATTGTCTTCGCAATGCGCGACAACCGCCATGTCAATCTTTGCTGCATCCCGCATCGTTTCGTACATCATGCCCGCTTCCTGGATTCCTACTCCGTCATCCGTGAAAGCAAAAGCACCGTGTTCTTTCAATTCTGCGAGATTCGTGCGCTCTTTGCCCGCTTCCCGGATCGTAATCGAAGCATAAGGCAATACCCGGATCAACGCGTTCTTTTCAATCAACCCATTCACATGCTGCAGATTTTCTTTCGTATCCGGCACTGGGCGTGTATTCGGCATCGCACTGATTGTCGTATAGCCGCCTTTTGCCGCTGATTGCGTGCCGCTTGCGATTGTCTCTTTCTGCTCGCCGCCCGGCTCCCGTAAATGCACATGTACATCCACAAATCCCGGAGCGATCAATCGGCCATTGCCGTCGATTTCGGGTTCTCCTTGCGCCGCTAGTTCAGCTCCAATTTCTTCAATCCGTCCATTCTTAATGCGGATAGCTGCAGGTGTCAATTCTCCATCTTTTAGCATGTTTACGTTTTTAATGAATAAGTTCATTGTTACACTCTCCCTTTCATTGCGTATTCAAGTACCGCCATCCGGATAAAGACGCCGTTTTCCATTTGTTTGAAGATCCGTGAACGGCTGCATTCAACAAGACAATCCGAGATTTCAACTCCTCTATTAATTGGAGCTGGGTGCATAATGATCGCCCCGTCTTTCATTTTCCGCTCACGCTCTAAGGTTAGCCCGTATTGCTCGTGGTAATGCTCTTTCGAAAATAAGGCCGATACGGCGTGGCGTTCGTGCTGGACGCGGAGCATCATCACCACATCCGTCGTTTCAATAAAGTCATCCAGCTGTTCAGATGTTTTGTATCCGCCGCTCCATTCGTCCGGACAGACAAAGGAAACTCTTGCACCTAATTTTTCTAAAGCTGCTGCATTTGATTTGGCCACTCGGCTGTGGGCGATATCCCCGACAATCGTCACGTGGATGCCCGCGATTTTGCCGAACTCCTGGTAGATCGTGAAGAGGTCGAGCAAAGACTGCGTCGGGTGCTGGCCGGAGCCGTCTCCGCCGTTGATGACTGGAATCTTGCATCCGGCGAGCTGTTCGTAATACGCTTCTTCTTCGTGGCGGATTATGACTCCATCGACTCCGATCGCTTCAAAAGTTTTGACTGTATCGTAAAGCGTTTCTCCCTTCAACACGCTCGAGAAAGCTGTTTCAAATGGCAGGACCGTCAAACCCATTTTATGCTCCGCCATTTCAAAGCTCATTTTGGTCCGGGTGCTCGGTTCGAAAAACAAGTTCACGACCGTGCCGGTCATCGGCTGGCTTTTGCCGCTTTTGAATTCGCCTGCCCGCTCTAATAAATGCATGATGGTTTCATTGTCTAAGGTGTTCATTGTCAGTACGTCCGGCATGTCCATCCATCCTCTCTTCATTTCAGCTATAAAAAAACACCTTCCTGAGGCAAGGAAGGTGTGAGGAAATAAGGGCATAGCGAGCCCGTGATCCAAACCTTTCCATGCCTCTCTGGACATTCATTAAAAGGTGATTATTCAGTTCCGTCGTCAATTTCTTCTTTATTTCGTCCCGGCAAGATCAAGTTCAGCAAGACCCCGATGATGGCAGCCAATGCCATTCCTTCAACTGAGAACGCTTCGCTAAATTCAATTTTCGCGCCGCCGATCCCAATGACCAGGATGACCGATGAAATCACGAGATTTCGTTTGTCCCCGAAATCGATGCCGTTATCGACCAGCATGCGAAGGCCGGAAGAAGCGATGATCCCGAACAGCAAGATGGAAATGCCGCCAAGCACCGCTGTCGGAATAGTGTCGATCACCGCCATTACTTTCCCGAGGAAGGAAAAGATGATGGCGAAGACAGCAGCTCCTAAAATCACGTAGACGCTGTAGACGCGTGTGATGGCGAGTACGCCGATGTTCTCGCCGTAAGTGGTCTTCGGAGGTCCGCCGACCAGTGAAGAGATAAAAGTTCCAATGCCGTCACCCAGAATCGAGCGATGCAATCCCGGATCTTTTATGTAATTTCGTTTCACGATTTTTCCGAGCACAAGCTGATGCCCGATATGTTCTGATATGGTGACAATCGCAATCGGCACCATGACAAACAGCAAAGTCGGTGTCACTGTGAAGGAATAATCCGCTCCTGGAATCAGGAAGTCCGGCACTGCAAACCAGTTGGCTTCGGTGATTGCCGTGTAGTCAATAATTCCGATAATCGCTGAGTAAATATAGCCGACGATAATTCCGATTAAAATCGGCATCAAGCTGATGATGTTCTTGAAATAGATGTTGCAAATGATGGCAGTAATCAGGGTTACGAGCGCTGCTGAGAAATGCTTGAAGCTATACTGACTGACTTCGTTGACCGTGATGTTCATCGCCATGTCGACTGCTGTTCCAGACAAGGCCAGTCCGATCACGATAATGACCGGTCCGACAACAATCGGCGGAAGGAGTTGCATGAGCCAGTGGTAGCCGGTTTTCCAGATGACTAAGGCGACAATCGCGTAGACGAGTGACACAAACATGGCGCCGATCATCGCCGATCCGATACCGCCAGTTTCAGTCGCAATCGTTATCGGGCCAATAAATGCAAAGGAAGATCCCAGATAAGCGGGTACTTTAAATTGTGTGATGATAATGAAGATGATGGTCGCAATTCCACTTGTCAAAAGAGCGATCGCCGGGCTCAAGCCGACTAATTGCGGTACCAGGATGGTTGCTCCGAACATGGCGAACATATGCTGCAAGCTCAAGGAAATCCATTGGCCTGCTTTTGGTTTGTCTTTTACATCTAAAATCGCGTCAGTCACAATCTGTTCTCCCCTATTCTTAAACGTGTATCGCGACGCGGTCATTGCCGTCGCTTTCCATCATTTGGACGACTATCCGTTCTTCACTTGAAGTCGGAATGTTCTTGCCGACAAAGTCTGCCCGGATCGGCAGTTCCCGGTGCCCCCGGTCAATCAAGACCGCGAGTTGAATCTGCGAAGGGCGGCCAAGATCCATTACGGCATCCATGGCCGCTCTCACCGTTCTTCCCGTGTAGAGCACATCGTCCACCAGCACGACTTTCTTACTCGAAATATTGTGTTCGATGTCGACTTGCTGGACGAGCGGTTCCTGGTTCTTATGCTTCAGGCTTAAATCATCGCGGTAAAGCGTGATGTCGAGTTCCCCTTTTAAAATCGGCTTGCCTTCAATCTGTTCAATTTTTTCTGCGAGCCGCTGGGCGAGGAATGTTCCCCGTGTTTTGATGCCGACCAATATGCATTCGTCGATTCCTTTATTGCGTTCGATTATTTCATGCGCAATGCGGGTAATCGCTCGGGCAATGGCTTTCTCATCTAAAATTTCTGCTTTTTCAACCATGGTTTTCTCTCCTTTTCCAAATAAGAAAAGCGCAAGCGCCCGTCTAGACACCGGAAGCGCAATTCTAATTTCTATACTTTCTTATTCAACTAAAAAATCCTCTTGCCAGAAAGGCAAGAGGATAGATGCGCAGAAAAATTCAGCACGGAAGACAGTCTTCCGGCTTAGCGTATGTACCTTCTCAGCCTCTCTGGACTGTTATTAAAGGTGTTGCGTATTCGATTGGTTTTTTCAAGTATAAAGAACAACGTGGCGGTTTGTCAATCCTTCTCTCGAAGAGATTCCAAAAGCTCCGCAAATTCTGCCGGCGGTTCCGCCGAGAATTCCATGTATTCGCCAGTCTTCGGATGATTGAATCCGATCACTTCTGCATGAAGCGCCTGGCCTCCGATGTCCATCGTTTTCCGTGGTCCATACTTCGGATCTCCGACAAGCGGGAAGCCGATATACTTCATATGGACGCGGATTTGATGGGTACGGCCTGTTTCCAGACGGCATTCAACAAGCGTGAAATTGCCGAAGCGTTCAAGCACGCGGAAATGCGTGACAGCATGCTTGCCTTTATCGACAACCGACATGTTCTGGCGTTCTTTCGGGTCACGCGCAATCGGTGCGTCAATCGTGCCTTTATCATGCGGAATATGGCCATGGACAAGCGCCACATATTTGCGCGTCACGGTCTTTTTCACCAATTGATCCACCAACGAGTGATGGGATGCATCATTTTTAGCGACCATCAATAAGCCCGATGTATCTTTGTCGATGCGGTGGACGATTCCAGGGCGCACGACACCATTAATGCCTGACAAATCGTTGCAATGATGCATCAATCCGTTAACTAGAGTTCCTTGGGAATGGCCTGGAGCCGGATGGACCACCATTCCTTTTGGTTTATTCACTACTAAAACGTCTGCGTCTTCATAGACAATCTCCAGATTCAAATCTTCCGGGACAACGTCCAGTTCTTCTAGAATCGGCGGAGTCGCGATAATGATATCTTCTAGCCGCACTTTGTAATTTGGTTTGACGATTTCGCCGTTGACTTTGATGGCACCGTCTTTGACCCAGTTCGCAATCTGCGAACGCGACCAGTCTTCATCCATAGCTGAAACCACTTTATCGATGCGTTCTCCAGCCATTTCTTCTGTAATTTCTAACGTTAAATCTTCCATTAAGACACCTTTTTCTTTTCTTGTTTTTCGTCATAAATGACAAATATAATCATCAACACTACGCCGACGGTCAATGCGGCATCCGCTACATTGAATATCGGAAAATCATAATTGATGATCGGGATTAATACATCTACAAAATCGACAACTTCTCCCCGGAGCATCCGGTCGATGAAATTTCCAACCGCTCCGCCAAGGATAATCATTAAACTCAATTGGAATAATGGCTGCCCTTTTGCGTGTTTATGGAAATAATAGAGAATGCCGATAATAACCGCTATCGTAATAATGGCGAAAAGCCACATTTTGCCTTCCAGCATGCCCCAGGCTGCCCCTCGGTTCCGGTGAGATAGCCACGCTAAATAAGGTTCAATTACCGGGATGCGCTCGCCTAACTCCATATGTTTCAATACTAGCCATTTTGTCCACTGATCGGCTGCAACGATCAGCAATGCAATTCCATAATAAATAAACATGTGTTTCCCCCGTCAATTCATCAGTCATTTTATTTTAACACATCCCCCGTTAAAAAAGTATGCAGGCGAAAGCATGCGCCATTTTTCTTGCAAGATGGCCGGTTTGGATGATTCTTCATTTGTATCTCAATATTTTCATTTACTTCCCTTGAAGGTCGAAATACATTCCACTCAATAATTTAGAAAAAAAACAGGAAGAACCTGATTCGGTTCTTCCTGCTCTCTAACTATTAAGCATATTGTGTTTCTACAACGCTTGCGCAGCGTGGGCAAAGCGTCGGATGCGCTTCACTTTGGCCGATTTCTTTTGAAACCGTCCAGCAGCGTTCACATTTTTCGCCTTCCGCTTTTTCAACAACAACTGCCGCGTCGTTTAATTTCAATGCGTTTTCCGGTGCTTCTGCACCGCCAAATTCATACTGGGAAACGATGAACAATTGAGCTACATTGTCGTCTACGGAAGATAACAAGTTTTTCAATTCTTCATTGCCGAAAACGGTAACTTTCGCTTCCAACGACTTACCGATGACTTTCGCAGCACGGGCTTCTTCCAACGCTTTCAAGACTGCATCGCGGACGTCCATGAACTGGGACCATTTTGCTTCCAAATCAGCGAATGCTGGATTTTCCTGGCTTTCTGGGAAGTCCGTAAGCTGAACGCTTTCTTCTTCCACGAAGCCTAGATAGCCCCACATTTCATCTGTTGTATGCGGAATGATCGGCGTTGCCAATTTCAAGATCGCCATCAACGAATCGAACATGACCGTTTGCATCGCACGGCGATGCGGATGGTCAGCTGCTTCGATATATACGACGTCTTTTGCAACATCCAGATAGAATGAACTCAAATCGTTTTGGCAATAGCCGTTCAATGCGTGGTAGATGGACGAGAACTCGTAAGTTTCATAGCCTTTCTTCACCGCATCAATCATTTTGTTTAATTTCATGACCATGTATTGATCCATTTCGCGCATATCTTCAAATGCTACGCGATGCTCTTTTTCATTGAAATCCGCCAAGTTCCCGTGAAGGAATTTAAGCGTATTGCGGATTTTGCGGTAAACTTCCGATACTTGCTTGAAGTTTTCATCCGAAACGCGCACGTCCGCTGTGTAGTCGACAGATGCAACCCATAGGCGCAAGATATCGGCACCCATTTGGTTCATCACTTTCGCAGGTACGATGACGTTCCCTAGTGATTTACTCATCTTGCGGCCGTTGCCATCCAACGTGAAGCCGTGGCTCAATACGCCTTTATAAGGTGCAATTCCGTTGATCGCGACACTCGTTGATAGAGATGAGTTGAACCAGCCCCGGTATTGGTCAGATCCTTCTAGATACAAATCAGCCGGATATTGAAGATCTTCGCGCTCATCCAATACGCCTTGGTGAGATGATCCAGAATCGAACCAAACATCCATGATGTCCGTTTCTTTTGTGAAAATGCCGTTCGGGCTGCTTGGATGCGTAAATCCAGCTGGCAGAAGTTCTGCTACTGAACGTTCGAACCATACGTTCGACCCGTGTTCACGGAATAAACCGGAAATGTGGGCAATCGTTTCATCTGTGATGATCGGGTCGCCATTTTCAGCGTAAAATACAGGAATCGGTACACCCCATACACGCTGGCGTGAAATATTCCAATCGCCGCGGTCACGCAGCATATTGAATAATCTTGTTTCGCCCCATGCGGGAGTAAACGTTGTTTCATTGATCGCTTTTAAAATCTGGTCACGGAAAGCTTCGATTGAAACGAACCATTGAGCCGTCGCGCGGTAGATAACCGGCTTTTTCGTTCGCCAGTCATGCGGATACGAGTGCGTGATGAACGATAGTTTTTCCAGCGCTCCTGCTGCATCCAAAGCTTCTGTGATTGATTTATTGGCTTTGTCATAGAATTCGCCTTCGAATCCAGGAGCTTCAGCCGTCATGACTCCGCGCTCATCCACCGGGCACAGAACATCCAAGCCGTATTTTTTACCGACTAGGAAATCGTCTTCCCCGTGTCCAGGCGCTGTATGAACGCACCCTGTACCGGAATCTGTCGTAACGTGGTCGCCGAGCATCACAAGCGAAGTGCGGTCATACAATGGGTGTTTCGCCAAAATATGCTCCAGTTTTTCGCCTTTCATTTCGCGAACCACTTCATAATCAGTCCAGCTCAGTTCCTGAGCAACGTCTTCTAAAAGAGCACGGGCGATGACGTAAAGAGAGCCGTTCACTGAAACTTCCACATAGTCAAGATCCGCATGAACCGTAATTCCCAAGTTCGCCGGAATCGTCCAAGGAGTTGTTGTCCAGATGACTAATTTCGTGCCTTCTGCCAATACGCCTTTACCGTCCGTCACTGGGAATGAAACATAAATTGATGGAGATTTTTTATCCTGATATTCGATTTCAGCTTCCGCTAAAGAAGATTCACTTGATGGAGACCAGTAAACCGGCTTCAAGCCTTTATAGATATAGCCTTTGCTCGCCATTTTACCGAATACTTCGATTTGGCGGGCTTCATAAGCAGGCTTTAGCGTGACGTATGGATTTTCCCAATCGCCGCGGACACCGATGCGCTTGAACTGAGAACGCTGGTTGTCGATTTGTTCATACGCATACTCTTCACAAAGTTTGCGGAATTCAGCAAGCGACATTTCTTTGCGGTTAACGCCTTTATTGGTCAATGCCTGTTCGATCGGCAAACCGTGCGTATCCCAGCCCGGAACATACGGCGCATGGAAGCCCATCATAGAACGGGAACGGACGATCATATCTTTTAATACTTTGTTCAACGCGTGCCCCATATGAAGATCGCCATTAGCATACGGCGGTCCATCATGAAGGATGAAGAACGGACGCCCTTTTGTGCGCTCCAATGATTTCTGGTAAATGTTCATATCATCCCATTTTTTCTGCATTTCCGGTTCCCGGTTCGGCAAATTACCGCGCATCGGAAAATCGGTTTTCGGCATCAATAACGTATCTTTGTATTCCATCAAAATTCCTCCTGTAGACATAATAAAAAGCCCCCCATCCCTGGAAAGGGACGAGGAGCTTAAACTCGCGGTACCACCCTTGTTGCAGCTCCAATTAAGCTGCCACTCGATCGCCGTAACGTGGCGTAGACGGTTTTGGCTACTCCAGTTCACCAAAACGGCTCAAGAGTGATTTCATCAGTACATCCTTCACCAGGCTCCCACTATCCCTGGATCGCTTTGTCGAATTGAACTGAATACTGTCTCTATCAATGCGTTTGTATATAGTCATTATAAAAACCATTTCATGTAATTATAAAAGCAAGCTGTGAAAGCGTCAAGTTCAGTATTCTTCTTTTTTCGCTTCAAGCTTATCCAGATTGGTTGTATCGATATCGTATTCCATCAAAGTTTCCCAGTCATCTGTATCAATCAGATCCAGCTGCGCTTCAACAAGCATTCTGAAACGATTGCGGAATACTTTGGATTGCTTTTTCAACTCATCGATTTCCATTGCGATGCGGCGGGCTTTCGTCAGAGACTCATTGACGATGCGGTCAGCATTTTTCTCCGCTTCGCGTACAATCAACTTCGCTTCTTTCTGTGAATTGCGGCGTACTTCTTCTGCCGCTTCTTGAGCGACCACAATCGATTTCTGCAAAGTGGATTCGATGGTCGTGAAATGGCCGACGCGTTCATCCGTCTGTTTCAACCGCTCTTCCAATTCTTTTTTCTCTTTCAGCAAAAGTTCATAGTCTTTGATGATCTGATCCAGGAATTCATTGACTTCGTCTTCCTGATATCCTCTGAATCCTCGGCTAAATTCTTTATTATGTATATCCAGCGGGGATAATGGCATTTCGTGCACCTCTCCTTAACATCTCGTCGTAATTTACATTATACAGTCCATTGGCATAAATATCAGTAATATTTCGTAATTTTTCAGAACCGCCTATTTGCTGCTTTCCAAACGGCCAATTTGAAGGCGGATTTTATCTTTTTTGGTACGCCCTTCCACCATCAGCACTTTCACGCGGCCAAGCCCTCTCGATGACAGCATATCGGATTCGTGCAATTCAAATGAAGGCTGTTCCTGAACCGTCCAATTCACTTTCACCTTGCCGCCTGTGATCAATGAAGACGCTTTTTGGCGCGAGATATTGTAGACAGAGCTCATCACGGTATCCAGTCTCATCGAGCTGACCGTATGGCTTTCCTCAGACCATTCTTCTTTTACGGTGATGAACTCTTCTTCGTTTGTTACTTCCTCCAAATGAACCTTCACTTTTGAAGCAGAAGTGAAATTCGCATGCAAATACGCGCTGACTTCATCAGCGACTGCTAACTGTATAGTTTGCCCGTCAATCCGGATATCGCCAAATTTGCTGCGATCTAACCCGATAGCCATCATAGAGCCCAGCACTTCCGGATGCTGCAGCGTTACAAATTTTGTCGGATACTTCAGTTCATAGACCGTAATTCGGAAATCTTCTTGCTGGACTTCATAATAAGACGGGTACAAGAGCACACGCTGCCGCTCAGCGTCTTCAAACAAACCAGAAGCGGCCATTTGAATATCACTTGAACCAAGCACAGCCTTTACGATAAAGCGCTGGCGCGGGTCGAGAAAATCCGTCAACTTGGGCGTATAGCGGTCTTCTACATCAATCATCCAACCGGATACTTGTTCGATAAATTGTTGTTCATCTTTACGGAAATGCTGGAATAGAGAATCCATGCCAATTGCCCCTTTCGCTTTCGAATGGTCTACCAACTAAAAAACCCCACAGCTGTGAGGTAATTAATAAAAGTAATTAAATAAAACGACGATTCCACGGCTTGCCAAATTCAATGCGAAAATCGCAACAATCGGTGAAAAGTCAATCATGCCTAGCGGCGGAATAAACCTTCTGAAAATATCCAGATAAGGATCTGTTATACTTGAAAGCATTCTTCCGAAACCAGATTCTTTCGCATTCGGCAGCCAGCTCATTAAGATACTGGCGATCAAAATGAACGAATAGATGTTTATAGCAACTAATAATAAATTTACGATAGCTATCATTGGTTCTTCATGCACCTCTTTTATTGTTGATCATCGTAGTAATAATCCGAAATGGCACCGTCGACTTCAACAGTGTCCGGCACACATAGGAAGATGTCGGTCCCTATACGTTGGATGTCGCCGCCTAGCGCGTAAACCGTACCACTTAGGAAATCGATGATGCGCAGGCCTTGATCTTTCTCAATGCGCTGTAGATTGACTACAACTGCTCTTTTGTTTTTCAAATTCTCTGCTATGTCCTGGGCTTCGGCATAAACTCTCGGTTCTGCTAAAATCACTTTGGAGGATTTCACAGCACTTTGCAAACTGACTAGATTAGGCGTTGCGGTTGCATTCTCCACTGCTTTTTGTCTCCGTTCTTTAGAAGGTTTTCTGATTTCCTGTTGGGTTGCAGCCGCCTTCTCATACCGTGGAGCCGGTTGTGGCTTCGGTTCTTGCTGAATCGGCTCATCATCTTCATATTCTTCTAAATAAAAGAAGTTCTTGAATTTGTTTTTAATGCTCATCCCGTTGCCTCACTTTCAGATCCTACTAATGCAGTTCCAATACGGACAAAAGTTGCTCCTTCTTCAGCAGCGATCAAATAGTCATTGGACATGCCCATTGAACATTCTGTACAAGGTGCATGCGCCCATCCTTTCGATGCGACTTCAAGCTGAAGTGATTTCAAGCCCTTAAACACATCGCGGATCACGGATTCATCTTCTGTGTTCGGTGCCATCGTCATTAGGCCCACTACTTCAATTTTCTCAAAAGACTGCAAGGATTCAATGAATGCTAAAGTTTCTTCAGGAAGCAGGCCGCTTTTCGTCTCTTCTTGGGAAACGTTCACTTGTACAAAACATTTGACCCGCTTGCTTGCACGTTTTTCAATTTCCTTTGCTAGGCTCATTCGGTCCAGTGAATGCAGGTAATCGATCTGGTCGATCACATCGCGAACTTTTCGCGTCTGCAAATTTCCGATAAAATGCCAAGCTGCATCTGAAGTTATAGACTCTTGCTTTGTTTTCAATCCTTCCGGCCGGTTTTCCCCTAAATGTCGGATACCCGCTTCAATTGCTTCAAGCGTGCGCTGAACGCTCACTTGTTTTGTGACGGCAACAATTTCAATGCCAGGCCGGATGCTATTCAGTTTGTTTTTTATCTCTTCAAATACTGGTTTTATCGATTTCATCATTTCACAACTTTTCTATAGATGTTCAACTTATTGTACCAAGGACAGGCATATTTATCAATTAAGCCCTATTTGAAAAAAACAGCCGCCCAGAAGGCGGCTGTTTAGGTTTTAATGATTAACGTCTCTTTTGGCGATTGCGCAGGAACGTTGGAATATCTAGCGCATCATCGTGCTGCTTTTCCTGGCGCTGCGGCTGCGGCTCTTGCTGATATGCTGGAGCCTGTTCTTCGCGGCGCTGTTCTTCACGGCGCTGTTCACGAAGAGATGGCGGTGGAGTCTGCTGTTGGATCGATTGGACTCTGCTCGAATTCAATCCAGATCCTCTTGGCGTTCTCGGCTGCAATTGTTCTTCGTTGAATCCTGTCGCGATAACCGTAACAACAATTTCATCTTTCAAATTGTCATTGATGACAGATCCGAAAATCATATTAACGTCTTCATCAGATGCAGAGGCTACGATGTCTGCAGCTTCCTGCACTTCGTAAAGGCTCAGATTAGAGCCGCCCGTAATATTCATCAAGACTCCTTTAGCGCCATCAACTGATACTTCAAGCAATGGGCTGGAAACCGCTTTTTTCGCTGCTTCAGATGCACGGTTCTCTCCTGAAGAAACACCGATTCCCATTAGAGCGGAGCCTTTGTTCGACATAATTGTTTTAACGTCCGCAAAGTCAAGGTTGATTAGACCTGGTACTGCGATCAAATCCGAAATACCTTGGACACCTTGGCGAAGGACATTATCCGCTTCGCGGAAAGCTTCAAGCATCGGTGTGCTCTTATCAACGATTTCAAGCAAACGGTCGTTAGGAATAACGATTAGCGTATCTACAGATTCTTTCATCGTGCTAATTCCGCTGATTGCTTGAGTAGAACGTTTACGGCCTTCAAAAGTGAATGGACGTGTAACCACGCCTACAGTCAAAGCGCCAAGTTCTTTAGCGATTCCAGCAATTACCGGGGCTGCACCAGTTCCGGTACCGCCGCCCATTCCTGCTGTTACGAAGACCATATCCGCTCCGCGCAATGCTTCTTCAATCTGCTCTTTGCTTTCTTCTGCAGCTTTTTTCCCGACTTCAGGATTAGCTCCTGCACCCAGTCCACGAGTCAATTTTCCGCCAATTTGAAGGCGAACTTCAGCTTGGGAAAGATTCAATGCCTGAGCATCCGTATTCACGGCAATGAAATCAACACCTTGAACACCGTGTTCGATCATGCGGTTAACCGCGTTGTTTCCGCCGCCGCCGACGCCGATTACTTTAATTACTGCCAATGCATCAACTGATGTATCAAATTCCAACATTCTTTTTCCTCCTAAAATTGCTCTGCCTTTTGAAAAGAGGCATGAACAATATTCATTTTATTCAAAAAATCGATCGAATATCTTTTTGGCTTTTGTGACTACGCCTTCACTTTCCGGTTTAGCCGGTTTTTGCTTTTTAGGCTGATGCTGCTCTTGTTCGATTTTAACGGACTCGGATAACGCGGCTCCACTGCCTACGCGTCCATAGAACATATCTTCCATGTAAGCGTATTGGATCAATCCTACAGCAGTCGTGTATTGCGGTTCGCGCACCCCGATAAATTCAGGAACAAACAAACGCACACGAGTTTGAAGAATATGGCGAGCGAGTTCAGATAATCCCTCTAACTTCGCCATTCCGCCGGTTAAGACGATGCCTCCTGGAAGGTCCTGTACGCCAAGCCGGTAAAGCTCATCTAAAATCAGTTCGAAAAGTTCTTCCAGGCGAACTCCGATTATTTCAGATATGTATTTTTGGCTGTATTGCTCTTTTGTATCCGATCCGATAACAGGAACTTCAAAAAGTTCATCTTCCGATGCATCATCATAGAATGCATGGCCGTATTCCAGTTTGATTTTCTCTGCTTGTTCTGTTGGTGTTTTCAACACGATAGATAAGTCTTTTGTGACATGGTCGCCTCCGACAGGAATGACCGATGAAGCTGTCAAATGACCGTCTTGGAAAATGGCGATTGAAGTTGAACCTCCGCCGATATCAATGCAAGCGGTGCCATGATTTTTTTCATCCTCAGTCAAAGCATAGTACCCGGCCACTAAAGGCTGGACATAAATGTCTCTGATCTGCAGACCTGCGCGTTCGACGCATCTCAAGACATTATGCAGAATCGTCTTGGAGGTTGTTACCATTGTACCATCCATTTCAAGACGAATCCCGATCATGCCTCTTGGATCTTTAATTTCATCCAGATGATCGACGATGTATTGTTTTGGAATGATGTTGACAAGTTCGCGCTCTGGCGGAATTGAAATCACTTGTGCAGCATCCAGCACTCGATCCAAATCGTCATCTGAAATTTCCCGGTTTTCACTATTGACCGCTACTACGCCTTTTACAGGTTGAAGCATCGCCTTATTTGCAGGAATCCCGAGTACGACTTCATGAATGGATTTGCCGATCATGCGCTCCGCTTGATCAACTGCTTTTTTTATCGATTGGACTGTAGCATCTATATCAACAATCGCACCTTTTTTAATACCACTGGATTTTACATTTCCGACGCCGATGACATGCAACGACTTATTGGCCATTTCTCCGATTAAAACTTTCACGGATGACGAACCGATATCTAAGCTTACATATAATTCTGATTGACTCAATTCGTGGCACCTCCTTAGTAAACTGCTGTTACCTACATTCTATTGTAAATTGTACGCCTTGTCTAAGTAAAATAGAGCAACTTTGTAAATTTTCCTTCAATTTAACTGTGTGTTTCGCTCACTTGCTTTTTTTCAGCCCATTTTGCCAAGATGATTCGGCGAATGACCGCGATATTCTGGAATAGTCGGACCCCAAAAGCGAATATAGCTGCCAAATACAAATCGACCCCTAAATGGACGCCTAAGAACGCGAGGCCGGCTGCAAGAATGATATTGAAGAAAAAGCCGGAAACAAAAACCTTATCATCGTAGACTTGCTGCAAATGCGCCCGGATCCCTCCGAACAAAGTGTCCAATGAAGCTAAAACAGCTATCGACAAATAGTTCGCATACTCCGGAGGAATTTGGATATCAGTCAATAGGCCAAGCGAAATGCCTAAGATCAAACCTAAAATGGATAACCACATTGCTATTCCTCCTCCGCTATTTGTAAATGCCGATAATTGAGTTCCTTTTCGTAAGGCTCAATCGTCACTTGTTCTTGAGGCGCTGAAATTTCAACCGATAAATTATCGATGTAGAAATCGTCAAGGATCCTCGATGACAATAAATGATTATACAACTTTTCGGTGTCTTCCATCGAGTTGGAAGCGATCTTAATTTTAAAAGGGGGCGTTTGTATCGGAATTGCATTGACTGTCGTTAGGCCATTAATATCACGGATGGCAGTAGTATTGACTATCCGGTTTCCATCGACTGAGACATACAATCCATTATTGCGATTTATTTCATTTACCAATCGAATTAACAGATCGGGTGCAATATATTCGATTTCTTCTCCGAATGCCACCGCTTCAGCAGAAGGTTCAATCGTCACTTCGATTCCTGTAGCGGTCATTTCGGTAAGCCCCGCTAACCCCCTAAGCTCTTCAACCGTGTCTTTCAAGGCTTGCTCCGGACTCTCAGATGATATCTCTTCGTATTTCGATAGCGTCGCATCAAGTAAGCCGACTTCTGATAATAATTCAGAGTGGAGTTGCTTTTCCCTTGAAAGCTCTTGCCTGATTTCCCAGACATCGCGGGTATCCCTGGCATCAGGTTCGTTTATCGTATTATATTGAATAGCTGTCATTAATCCTATGACAAACAATATGATTGAAAACCGGGAAAAGATTTTCCTTTTCATGCAACTCCCCCCTCAATTATGATTCTGTTAATAATGCAGGCATCGTGATTTTTTGGCCGGCATCCATCGTTACGATAATATTGTCGTTGACCAATTGGTCCATGACACCACCTGCCAGTTTCATCGATGATTCTAAAGCATCCGGCTCCCCGATGGCTTCAATTGTGAAGGGCGCTGGATATTGAATGCCGTCTACAGTGATCACCGGCCCTGTGCAAACAATATAGGAATTCGCATGGATGCGCTGCCCGTTAATTGCTATCGCTTCGGCACCTGAAATGTAAAGCTCGTTGATGACTTGGAATACATGGCTTTCATGGACGATATAATCATTCGGATTGACCGAATCTGAATTGTATTCACCGTCTTGCAAAGTCACTTTCAATCCATTTCCTTCGACTGGCAATACCCCTAAATACAAACGCAGCGCTTCCGCTTCTTCCGCATAATCAGCAAAATGTTCTTCACCATCTGCAAAAGACTGTTCGAATTGCTGAACGTTTTTTTGTTTTTCTTCAATTTCTGAACGAAGCTCTTTATTCCGTTCCTGCTGTTCGATCAACTCTTCTCTAACCCGTTCTTCCTCTTGCGAAAATGCGCCTCCTGTAAATTCCGAGGCTTCTTGTTTCGCCTGGGAGAGACTGTAGGAGTAAGCCATGATAAATCCAAGTACAAGAAAGACGAGTGAAAAAACAATCGATTTGCTGAAACGATAGCGCTTATTCTGTCGGTTCTTCTGGTTCTTCTGGTTGTTCTGCTTCTTCAATATCGTCACCTTCCTTCGGAGGGCCATAGACATCATCATAGGACCGGAAAAATATTCCGACTTCCATATCGATGACTCCTTTTTGCCCATCTTCCAGTTGTGCAATGACCGATGGATAATAATTCAACTTATCGGTAAGGCCTTGCAAGATTCCTCTTACTTCATTGCCATCAGACATATATAAGGTAACAAAGGCTGCATCTTTATCGCTCGGATCTAAAATCACTTGGGAGATCAAGTTAAAAACTTCCGAATCGACTTCAGTCAGCTGAGAAACTAATTCTTCTTTCGTTTCTTGGCTTTCGAAATTCGAAAAAATGGGCCCGTCAACCACCGATATGGCTTTATCTAAAGCAAAACCGTTGGAAAGCAGCATTTGGTAGCTATTGCCTTGATCCAAGTAACCAATTTTCTCGTATTCCTTAATTCGGATGGCAACGCCGGTCAGCCATTTTTTCTGAACCTCGGCCTGCTCTACCCATTCAAGTTCTTTCAATTTCTCTTCAGCTTCCTTCTCCGTAAACGACCACATTGAATCGCCTATCGAAAGTTCACTGATTTCCTGGTAATCTTTTTCGCCGTATAGTTCCGCGCCTGCGACCGTGATTGTTTGAATCTCACTGTATTTCGTTTGGCTGTAAATGAGAATGGCAAGCAATAGAAGAAAAAGTAACAGCAAGGCAACGAACTTGCGATTGGTTCTCTTTTTCCGCCGCTCACGAAGCGTCGGGATGCGTTCTTCGATATCAATCACTTTGTCCATAATTGCTGCTCCTTTCTCTTTAGTCGTTTGCTTCCGTCACTTTACGGACAGCATCAATGAACGCGTCTCCGCGAATTTCAAAACTTTCATATTGATCCCAGCTCGCACAAGCAGGCGATAGAAGAATCGTATCCCCGTCTGTTGAATGATCGACTGCTTGCCCTACCGCTTCATCCATACCCGTTACCTTTTTAACTGCCGGCACTCCGCAGTCTTCTGCAAACTCGGCAAAACGGTCAGCTGTTTCGCCGAAAGTTATCAACGCTTTTACCCGGCTCATATAAGGGCGCAATTCTTCAAGAGAATGTTGGCGCTCAAGTCCGCCAGCAAGCAAAATCACTTGCCCTGGAAAAGCTTCTAATGCACTTTTTGTTGCCAATGCATTTGTTGCCTTGGAATCGTTGTAGAATTTGCGGCCTTTCCACGAAACGATGAATTGGGAGCGGTGTTTAACACCTGTAAAGGACGACAGGACCCGTATAATGGTTTCCTTCGTGCCGCCCCAAAGCAATGTAGCAGCTGTTGCCGCCAAGATATTTTCAAGATTATGTTGTCCGCCAAGCATGATTTTCGAACGTTCCATTATTTTTTCGCCTTGCCAGTAAATGAATTCGCTGTCAGCACTGATGCTTTTTTCCGTTCTGCCCTTTAAAGTGAAGGGCACGAGCTGCGCTTTACTCTTTGCGGCATAGGCAGACAATACAGGCTGGTCCGCATTATAAATGAAATAATCGTCCGCTGTCTGATTTTGGGTAATTTTCATTTTTGAAGCATTATAGTCTTCAATTGAACCGTGATAATCCAAATGCGCTTCATACAGATTGGTAATAATGGCAATGCGCGGCCGGAAGTCTACTGTCCCTTTTAGTTGGAAGGAAGAAAGTTCTGTAACGATGACATTCTTTTCTTCCGCTTTTTCAGCGACACCGCTTGCTACTGTTCCAATATTCCCTGCAATCAACGGCTTCTTCTCATCTTGGTTCAACATGTGGAAGAGCAGTGTCGTTGTAGTCGTTTTGCCGTTTGATCCGGTAATGCCGATAAACGGCGCTTCACTGATCAAATAGGCCAACTCAATTTCAGTCCACACCGGAATGCCTTTTTCCATAGCTGAACGAATCAACACGTTTGAATAAGGTATTCCCGGGTTCTTAACAACTAATTCAAATCCTTCATCCAGCAAATCTTCTGGATGGCGGCCGCAGATGACTGTTACGCCTAAATTCAGCAAATCTTGAGCCTCAGGATTTTCTTCAAAGCGTTTAGAGTCATTGACCGTTACGAAAGCGCCCAATCCGTGTAGGATGCGGGCGGCAGTAAATCCGCTCTTAGCCAGTCCGAGCACCAATACTTTTTTATGATAAAGTTCCGGAATCTGTTTCATTTACAATACCTCCAAAGCAATTGCAATAACTGCTGCGATAAGCCCTACTAACCAAAAGACCGTGACTACTTTCCATTCCGACCATCCGCTCAATTCAAAATGATGATGAATCGGACTCATTTTGAAAATGCGTTTCTTTCTTAATTTAAAGCTTCCCACCTGCAAAATAACAGACAAGGTTTCAATTACAAACACAAGGCCGATCAGCAATAACAGCAATTCCTGTTTCAATAGAATCGAAACCATCGCCAAAGCCCCGCCAAGTGCCAATGATCCGGTATCGCCCATAAATACTTTTGCGGGATATTTATTGAATACAAGGAATCCTAACAATGCTCCAGTTACAGAAAAAGTGAATATGGCAATTCCTGCTTCGTCTTGCACAATGGCAAGAACTCCATAAGCTGCAAATGCAATCGATGCCGTACCAGCAACTAAACCATCCAAGCCGTCCGTCAAGTTGACTGCGTTCGAGAAGCCGACAAGCCAGAAAATCATAAATAATACATATACCATCGACAATTCAAGCGAAATGGAAGTAAACGGAATTGATACAGCCGTATCAAACCCTACTCCGTTCAGCAAGAAAAAGGAGATGGCTGCGATAACGATTTGAGCGATTAATTTCTGGAGGGAAGTCAGTCCCAAGTTTCTTTTCAAAACCACTTTGATGAAATCATCCAGGAATCCGATCAAACCGAATCCAAATAACACTAACAGTAAGACAAATACTTTAGCGGTCAAGACATCAGCAATCATTGCCACAATCAGTACAGTTGCAATAATGGCAATCAAATATACGAGGCCACCCATGGTAGGTGTCCCCGTTTTCTTCATATGGGATTCAGGTCCTTCTTCGCGGATGCTTTGCCCAAACTTCATACGTTTTAAAAGCGGGATAAAGATCGGCATTAACACCACAGTTAAGAGCAACGCTAATCCAAGGCCCAGCAACATGTAAATATCCATTATAGAGCTCCTTTAAATAGTAAATTATTCCCCGGTTTCTTCGGTGATTGGTTCTTCTAAGTTTTCTTCGACAATGCTGCCTTCTTCGATTACCGGTTCTTCAACCGATTCTTCATCAACGGCATTCTCATCCATTTCCACTTCCAGACCGTCTTGCTCAAGTTCTTCTTCGGAAGTGTTTTCCGCGTCTGTCTCCGGTATTCCTTCAGGCCCGTCTGCCATTAGCTGATTGAATGATTCTTCAGGAGTCAGCAACTGGATGACAATCGGTTCTCTCGGAGCAACTTCTGCACCTTGCGACAAGCTCTGGCTGACTGCGAATCCTTGTCCGGCAATTTCCAATGACAACCCGCTCAATGATTGGAAAGCAAGCAAATCACGCTTTGACCATCCGGTAAAATCAGGAAGCAACGGCACCCCTTCAGTTTTCAGGATCACTTTCGCGCCTTCTGCCACTGTTTCCCCTTTAGCTGGGTATTGGGCGATTACCTTGTCGCCTTTGCCGGCAGACACTGCTTTGATGCCTTGTTCAGCAAGCTGAGAAGTAAGGTCTTTCACGGATTTCCCGGTATAATCGTCCACTTCGAACGTTTTAGCCGTTTCGGAATTTTCCGGTTCAATATTCATATACTTCAATCCATTTTCCATCACTGAAGTGAAAATCTTGGAAACTGGAATTGAACCATATTCATCTAAAGGCAGCTGCGGCTGCTGAACACCAATATAAATCAGCAACTCCGGATTTTCGGCTGGCGCCATTCCAAGGAAGGAATACAAGTAATTATTTCTTCCAACCATATAGCGGCCATCTTCTCCAGGAATTTGCGCTGTCCCAGTCTTGCCGGCTACTGTATAATCTTGCAAAGCGAACGGCCGTCCTGAACCATGTTCCGAAGTCACAGTAGAAGCTAGAACTTCCCGTACTTTTTGGGCAGTCTCCGCAGAAATCGGATTTCCGGCTTTTTCCGGCTCGCTTTTAACGGAAACTTCTCCCGTATCCGGGTTTTTAATCTGATCAATAACGTAAGGCTTCATCATCGTTCCATCGTTCGCGATGGCTGAAGCAGCCTGGATCATTTGAATCGGCGTCACCGTAGATCCTTGCCCAAAGGCAGTAGTCAAACGTTCCATCGGATAATTGTTCAAGACAGTACCTGAAGCTTCATTCGGCAGATCGATTCCGGTTTTTTTGCCAAAGCCGAATGCATCCACGTATTTCATGAAGTTTTCCGGTCCGATCCGTTCAAGCAAATATGCCATTGAAACGTTAGAGGAGCGTTGGAAACCTTCCAAGAACGTTATGCTCCCCCACCCTCTCCTACCGTTATGGTCACCGATCGTCGTTCCAAGCAATGTATAAGATCCTGAATTGTAATAAGCGTTCGGATCCCATTTTCCTTCTTGGATTGCCGATGCCAGTGTAAACATTTTCATCGGCGAACCTGGCTCAATCGTCAATTCAATGCTTTCATTCAGCCAATTATCGGATAAGCCATCCCGCGTATTCGGGTTAAAAGTTGGACGTTGCGTCATGGCTAAGATTTCTCCTGTTTTCGGATCCGCAATAACCGCAATCATCCTTGTAGGCGAATATTCTTGCTGAACATTATTCATCGCATCTTCCAAAAAGTTCTGCAATGTTTTGTCCAAGGTCAACTGCAAATTCGAACCATCCACGGCTGGAGTTACGATCGAGTCGCTATTCGGCAACAAATATCCCCATTTATCCGTGTCAAATTCCATTTTACCGTTCTTTCCAGTTAACACCTCATCATGAATGGCTTCAAGCCCCATTTTCCCTTTTGTTACGATTTGCCCATCTTCCAATTCTTCCTTTAAAGCAAAACCGATCAAATGAGAGGCGAAACTTCCATTTGGATAAAGCCGTTTCAAATCTCTTACAAATAAGATTCCCGGAAGGTCTTCTTCTTTCATTTCCAGCATTTTCGTATGGCTGATTTCCCGTCCGGCAGAACCGAATTCAACCTGATACCGGTCTTTTTCAATCCCCGTCTCTAAAATTTTCAGTATCTCATTTTCTTCCATATCCAGATGTTCCGAGAGAACCTGTGCTGTCATTTCAGGGTCGACCACATGATTCGGGTCTTTAGGGTTCTGAGTTGCGGATTCTTCGACCACTGCCACTAATTTGTATGACAATGTATCTTCCGCTATAACTTCTCCGTTGCGGTCAAGTATTTTTCCGCGTTCTGCGGAAAGTACTTCTTCTTGGCTGTATTTGGCTGCCGCTTTCGCTGCCAATTCCTGGCCTTCAACAGATCCCGTTGCCTGAATAGTAACAATTCTCAGCGCCAAAATGAAAAAGAGCCCTGCAAAAGTCAAAAACAGCAGAAAGGCTCCCCATTGAAATCGAAACTTTTTTTTCATTGCCCAGGCACTACCTTTACATTTTGCTCATTTAATTTAAGGCCAGATTCTTTTGCTTTTGACCAAATGCGCTCATATGTAGAAAGTTCACTGACTTGTACAGACAAATCTGTATTTTGTTTCACTTTTTCATCGATTGATTGTTCAATTGTTTGAATTTCTTGAGTAGATGCCTGAATTTCCGATTGATTTTGTAAAATCATCAATGCACAAAAGACAAAAGCCGCCAAGAAAGACAAATAAAGGACTTTCTCACCTTTTGTGATTAAACTTTTTTTCTTGACCGGCTGCCGACTCGGGTTTTGAGGAACGGCCGGCTGTTGTATGTATGCTTCTTTTCTTGCATTCAACGCCATTTGAACACGCCCTTATTCTCTGATTTTTTCTGCTATCCGCAATTTCGCTGATCGCGAACGGTTATTTTGCTCTAATTCTTCTTCTGAAGGCAAGATCGGCTTTCTCGTAATCAGCTTCAGCATCGGTTCCATGCCTTCCGGGATGACCGGTAAATTCGGCGGCAGTTCTGGAAGAGAGGAAGCTTCTTTAAAAATCGTCTTGCATAACCGGTCTTCTAATGAATGGAAAGTGATTACACTAATCCGGCCGCCTACTGCTAACAACTCTAACGCATGCTGCAAGGATATTTCAGCTGCTCCCAATTCATCATTTACGGCAATGCGGATTGCTTGGAATACGCGTTTTGCCGGATGGCCGCCTTTTCGCCTCGCAAATGCCGGAATGCCGTCTTTGATGCATTCCACTAGCTGCCCCGTCGTTTCAATCGGCTCAATTTCTCTGGCCGCTTCAATTTTACGGGCGATTTGCTTGGAGAACTTCTCTTCTCCGTACCGATAGAAAATCCGGACCAACTCTTCAAATGGCCATTCATTTACTACATGGTAGGCGCTTAAGGGAGCTGATTGGTCCATTCGCATATCGAGTGGTGCATCATTGTGATAACTGAATCCCCTTTCAGGCGTATCCAGTTGTGGGGATGATACCCCTAAGTCATAAAGGATGCCATCGACTTTGTCGATCCCGCGCATTTCAAGTTCTTCTTTTATCAATTTAAAATTCGCATGGATGAAGGTGATTCGGTGCAGATAATCTGCCAACTTTTCTTTCGCATGCTCAATCGCTGTCGCGTCTTGGTCAAAACAAAACAAATGTCCTTCATCTGATAATTGCTGTACTAAATATTCACTGTGCCCTGCCCCGCCTAGCGTGCAGTCCACATAGATGCCATCAGGACGAATGTTCAGTCCATCGACAGTCTCTTGGAGTAAAACCGTGGTGTGGTTGAACAATCCATTCCCCCCGTTCAATTTTTCAAAAATCAAAGTCCGCTAAATTCTCTGCAATATCATTGAATGAATCTTCTGATGCTGTAAAGTATTCTTCCCATGCATCTTTCGCCCATATTTCAAAGCGGTTCGACACTCCGAGGATTATGCATTCTTTGTCCAGTTTTGCGTATGTTAGCAACGTTGAAGGGATATTGACGCGCCCTTGTTTATCGAGTTCGACTTCAGATGCACCCGAGAAAAAGAATCGTGTAAAAGCACGTGCGTCTTTTTTAGTGACCGGAAGCTCTTTCAGCTTTTCTTCGATCTTTTGCCATTCATCCATTGTGTAACCAAATAAGCATTGATCCAGGCCACGGGTAATCACAAAACTTTCGCCAAGCTGCTCGCGAAATTTTGCAGGCACGATTAAACGTCCCTTTGCATCAACGCTATGTTGATATTCTCCCATGAACATGCCCGTCACCCCACTTATTGATTTTAATGTACCACAATCCCCCACTTCTCACCACTTGTTTTTGAAATATTTCATGTATGTTACGAAAATAAATCTCAGTTCTACTTCTTGAGACAAAAAAAGTCTGCCGAGGCAGACTTTTTGGACTTACATATAGATGATTTTGTGATTTTTGTCATATTTGAAATTCAGCTTCATCATGTCCTGCACGAGTGTCATTCCGTATTCATTCATATAAGGAAAAGGACTATATACTCGCTCTTGCAGACTATTATTTGGAATTAACTCATTCTCTATCATTTCAAAATGATTAAATTGGGTGCTGTTTTGAAGCATCACTTCATCTTCTAATTTGTTTTTCAAAAAATCCAATTGCTTTAAATGGATTTTAAGATTCTTTTCGACAATCGGGGTCAAGCCTTTGCTGATTGCAGAAAACTTTTCTTGAATAGCTTCATATTCTGCTTGAAGATTTGTTTTCAATTCTTCAACCATCGCTTCGGCATCTTTTTCGCGAACCGAGTCCATCAACTGGATCTTCAGTTGGGCCACTTTTTTGCCATTGACGATTTCATTGAAATCCAGTCCGTATTTCTCCATTAAACTCTGCACTTGGCGGTTCACAAGCGTCATGCCAAGACGCGGTAAAATGATCGGCATTTCCATGCCCATTAGCTTAAATGCCTCTTTCAGAGCAGCCCAGTAGGAAATTTCACCGGGTCCCCCTACAAAAGCCAATACCGGGAACACCATTTCTTGCATTAACGGTCTCGTCACCACATTATTGCTTAAGCGTTCTGGATTTTTTGCGGCAATTTCTTTGAGCTCTTCTGCCGAAAAGGAAACAGCTCCGCCGTTACCGATAAAACGGCCTTCGCTTCTTTGCAGCAGAATGCGTTCGCCTTGGACTGTGATGAATAGATTTGCCGCATCAGCCTCAGCTTCGATTGCAGCCGGATAGCCTTGTTTAACCAACGATTGCTCTGTACGATAGACCGCTTCCGCAATAGCTGTCGACTTTTCGATCATTTCCAGGAAATAAGAAGATTCATATTGACGCAATTCCGGAAACGCTGCATCTATGAATAATAAGCCCTCTTCTTGGAAAAAATAATTGATAAAGGCAGCAAAGAAATCCGTGAACGAATCTGACGCTTCTAAAAAGCGGAAAGCCGTTTGATGCAATTCTTTGGAATGTGCAGTCTCTGGCAAGCTCCGGAAATACTCTTCCAAAAACTCCGTGATTTTCTTTTTGTTTAATTTCGCAGCAGAAGCTGAGCTTTTTCCGTACTCCACGTGTGGAAAGTTCAATTTGTCCACCCGCCCGCTGACTTCACGGTACAGATGGCTGATTTCTGCTAAATCATGGTCTTCCCCGGCAATCCAGAATACCGGGACCACTTTTCGGTTTAGCCGGTCACTTGCTTCTTTCGCCAAGACGATAACAGAAATCGCTTTATGCACTGTGTAGAGCGGCCCAGTCAAAAGGCCGGCTTGCTGGCCGGTCACAACGACCGGCGCACCGTCTTCAAATGCCTGCAAATGCTCCGATGCTTTGTCTGAGATGCCCTGGCGGCCCATATAGTTCCTTAAAATCGAACTGAGCCGCAGCCGGTCTACCGGATGCTGCTTAAGAACTTCCATTCTTTCAGCGAACTTTTCTAAGGCTGGTTCATAGGAAAAATAGTTATAAATTCCGTTCTCGCCATTTATGTAATCATTCATTAATTTATTTGCCGGTGCGGCATATTGTTCTTCTAGCCTCATGAAAAAAAGTCCCCTTTTCCCTATACATTCAAACTTACTATATCAAAAGGCAGTGAGAAATAAAAAAAATCAGCTTCATACCCCTAAAAAATGCAAAAATGAAAGAACAATCCCAATTGCCCAGATCGAAGCATAGGCAAGGGCAAGAAGCACGAAATACATGCGCCAAGTTTGGCGGATATACCTCATTATTTCTATTTCTTTTGTCTGCTTCCATTCAATGACAAGCAAAACGATCGCAATCAATATCGCAATTAAATAAATGAGTGCAGATATTTCAATATGCCAAATCGCTTTAATCGAAACGGGCACTGAAAGGAACAGCAGAAATGTGGTCAAATCAGCAGCAAGGCCGATTGATTGGTATTTCATTTTTTTGCGTGCAATCAGCACAACTAAAAGAAAGGCAAGAAATGGCGCAAAGATGAAAACTGCCCCAATCGTATATAGAATATCCATCGCTTATACCTCAGTCGCTTTTAATAGATTATATAAGGTCTTCAATAAGGGCAGTTCAACTTTTGACCGCCGCAATGTATACAGCAAAATCGTATCGAGCTCCATTTTCCTTTTGGCTAATTTATCAGCCAGCATGGAAGATGTGTTCGCCGATGTTGAAGCGCATAAAGCCGTGACTTCCTCGAAAGGAAGGAGTTTTTCAATTTCAGGAAATGCGAGATACAGTTCCGTGTAAAGATTTTTCAATAATTCATAGGCATGATAATTCGTCAACAACTCGCCATTTTTAATTTCCATTAAAGCGGTTAAGGGATTGATCAAGCAATTCAATAACACTTTACGGAATAAGAGCTGATCGGCATCTTCCACCCAACCGCTCGTAAAGCCTTGGATGCCGGCCAACGGCTTGAAAGTGGAAGCTTCTCCTCTTGCTAGCGCAAACTTCACCGTTCCGAGCCCTGTGTGCCTTATTTCTGTCGCGCCCACTTTGAGTGCTCCGTGTTCAACGCTGCCTAATGCGATTTGCTGCTGCGGCAGCTCTCCGATCATTTCAATGTGCAGCATGCCGTTTTGAAGGAAAATCAGCGGGTTGTCCGGACATTCACGGCTGAGTACAGGCAACAAGTCTTGAAGCGCATCATACTTCACTGCCACTATAATATAGGTGTCCGGTGAAATCAGTTGAAACTCTGTAATAGCAGGTATCTGATACAGCTTATGGTCTTTTAAAATCCCTATTTCTTCGATTTCCTTCGCTTGCTTTTCAGTCTTTGGCATCAACTGAACATCTTCTCCTGCATCTTTCAACAGACAGGCTATCAGCATGCCAATCGCTCCAGCGCCGACCACTGCAAATTTCATCTGATTCCCTCCCATGTCCAAAACGATTATACTCTCAAAAAAGAAGCCTGCCTTATAAAGGCAGACTCCAGGTTATTTCTTATTATACAGGATTAATCGCATGTTTTCGATATGGCAACGGCAAATCTTTTGTTTCGTAGAAAGAAAGGCGCTGCGATAGAACTTCGCGCAATTGGCTAGGCGCGATAATTTCATCGATGATCATTTCTGAAGCCAGTTTATAAATATCGATTTCTTCTTTATATTCCTGATGCTTCTCCTGAACAAATTTCAAACGTTCTTTCGGATCTTCGATCGCTTCGATTTTGTTCGAGTAAACAGCATTGACTGCTGCTTCTGGTCCCATTACTGCAATTTGGGCAGTCGGGAGCGCAATGCAGACATCCGGCTCAAAAGCAGGACCAGCCATCGCATAAAGTCCAGCACCGTAGGCTTTACGGACAATGACTGAAATTTTAGGCACCGTCGCCGAACTCATCGCTGCGATAAATTTGGCGCCGTGGCGGATAATGCCTGCCCGCTCGACTTTCGTCCCGATCATAAATCCAGGAACATCTGCAAGGAACAATAACGGAATGGAGAATGCGTCGCAAAGATTAATGAATTTCGCGCCTTTATCTGCTGAATCGCCGAACAAGACCCCGCCTTTAACTTTCGGCTGGTTCGCTAAAATTCCAACTGCTTGTCCATCGATGCGGGCAAGCCCCGTGATCAATTCACCGGCAAATAGCTTTTTGATATCGAAGAAACTGCCTTCATCCACCAATTGATCGATCAATTCGTACATATCAAACGGTGCATTCTGATTTTCCGGAATGATCGCTTCTAATGAACGGCCAGCCTTTTGCGCTTTCGATTCGATTCTTTCCGGCTTCACAGCGAAATTCGCAGGGAAGAATTGCAGGTAGCGGCGAGCTTCTGAAATCGCTTCTTCTTCCGTCGAAACCAATACATCGCCGACTCCACTGACGGTGCAATGCATGCGGGCCCCGCCCATTTCTTCGAGCGTCACTTTTTCGCCAATTACTTTTTCAGCCATACGCGGCGAGCCCAAATACATGGAAGCATTGCCTTCCACCATGATGACAATGTCACAAAAAGCGGGTATGTAAGCGCCACCTGCTGCAGATGGACCAAACAATAGGCAAATTTGCGGAACCATTCCGGACATTCTCACCTGATTATGGAAAATCCGCCCTGCACCTCTGCGGTTCGGGAACATCGCGAGTTGGTCGGTAATGCGAGCGCCTGCCGAATCAACTAAATACAGCATCGGCACTTGCATCTTCTCTGCGGTTTCTTGGATGCGGATGATTTTTTCCACGGTTCTGAAGCCCCATGAACCGGCTTTTACAGTTGAATCATTGGCCATAACGCAAACTGTTTCGCCGTTTACTTTACCAATTGCTGTCACCACGCCATCGGCCGGCAGGTCTCCCGCTTCAACATTTGCAAAGCGTCCATCCTCAACATAGTTTTCATCATCAAATAATAATTTAAGCCGATCGCGTACAAATAATTTATTGCTTTCCTTCATTTTTTCGTGGTATTTCTGCTGCCCCCCAGCAAAAATCGTAGCCAACTTCTGTTCTAAACGTTCGTTATAACCCGTTGTTTCGGTGGTTTTCGTCATTTTTGCATCCCCTTTGCACGGAAATCCGTTGTTATTCGCCGAATGTGATTAACGTATCTTCTTCGTTGACAAAGCCGCCGATTTCAACGTGGATTTTTTCCACTTTGCCGCCTGCTTCCGCTTCTACAGGAATTTCCATTTTCATGGATTCCAAAGTTAAAATTGCTTGGCCAGCAGAGACCGTTTCCCCTTCTGCCACCAAAATATTCAATACTGTACCTGCCATTGATGCTTTTACTTCTTTCATAATCCTGATTCCTCCTTTGATTTTTCCATCCACTTCGATAATGTCGATGTTGCATATTCTCCCGAAACGAATTCCTGGGATTCGATAAATTCATGGAATAACGGGATGTTGGTTTTCACTCCTGTTATTGTAGCATGATTGAAAAAATTCTGTGATTTGCGAAGCGCATCAATCCGGTCTTCCCCTGTAACAATGATTTTTGAAATCATCGGGTCATAGAACGGCGTTACCGCATTGCCTTGTTCATAGCCGGATTCAATGCGGGCATCCTGCCCCCAAATGATTTTCTCAAGTGTTCCGGGTGAAGGGAAAAAGGTTTTTGGATCTTCTGCATAAATTCGGTATTCGATGGCATGGCCAGTCGATTCGATTTCATTTTGCGCAGGCAAAACTTCTCCGTTGGATACTTTCAACTGCCATTCAACCAAATCAAGCCCTGTTACTTGTTCTGTTACAGGATGCTCTACTTGGAGACGAGTGTTCATTTCCAAAAAGTAGAATTCGTTATTTTCATCAACAATAAATTCCACTGTGCCTGCATTGGTATAGGCAACCGCTTTTGCTGCCTGTACAGCTGCTTCGCAAAGCTTTTGCCTTACATCTTGCGGCAAGTTCGGCGAAGGCGATTCTTCGATCACTTTCTGGTTGCGGCGCTGAACGGAACAATTCCGTTCAAAAAGATGGACGATGTTACCATGCTGATCCCCAAAAATTTGAACTTCGATGTGGCGGGCATTCGGCAAGAATTTCTCTAAGAAAACGATATCATCGCCGAAGTATGCTTTAGCACGATTTTTTACCGATAGAAACTGTTGACTGAGCGCTTGCTCACTATCACAGCGCACCATTCCAATGCCGCCGCCTCCGGCACTTGCCTTTAACATAATCGGATAGCCGATTGCTGCCGCTTCTTTTATCGCATCTTCAAGAGTAGCCACACCGTTTTCTGTTCCTGGTACAACCGGAACATTTGCCTCGATCATCGTTCTGCGCGATTCGATCTTATCGCCCATTTTTTCGATTATATCAGCTGCTGGACCGATAAATGTCAATCCTGCTTTTTCGACTTTGCGCGCGAAATCCGCATTTTCAGACAACAGGCCGTATCCGGGATGGATAGCCGATGCGCCGTGCGCTTTCGCTGTTTCAATAATTTTGTCCCCTTGTAAATAAGATTGGACAACTGGATTCGGCCCAATCAATACATGTTCAGTTGCTTCACTTACATAAGGCAGATCCCCATCAGCCTCGGAGTGGATGGCAACTGTTTCAATCCCCAGCTTGTTGCACGTACGTATAATTCGGCGTGCAATTTCACCGCGGTTGGCAATCAGGATTTTATTCATATAAGAAATACCCCCTGTGTTTTTCTCCCTTCTCTAGCATATACGAAATTTGTAAGCGATTTCAACTATTCTTATAAAAATTATCATTTTAGGCTTTTGCCGTAAGTTTGCCGGAAATTAAAAAGCACCTCTGAAGGCATACTGATATTCCAGTATGTCTTCAAAGGCGCCGTATTTAGCAATAAAAATTATTATTCTTCAGCTTCAAAATAAACTTTTTCAATGCCTGTAAAATTTACTGTCGAATCTCCCAATTTCACTTTAGATAAAATCACCAGCACTTTTTCCTGCTCATTGTAAATCAGATGGTCAATGGCACCATACGATTCAAGCTGGCCAAGTGATTTTAAAGTTTTATAGTCATAGGCCTGGATGTAATTTTTCTTATTGGACGTATAGACCTCTCCAAATTCCATATCAAAAGCAATCGAATTGTAAGGGCGGTCCAATTTCCCATGGTATACCATATCTGCACTGTCGGTTGCAGAAGAACGGAATACATGTCCCGTACTGTTGAAAATGAATTTTCCATCCGGTGAAAGGAGGATATCTTTTTCCATCGGATAAGTACCATGGTAAGGAGAATAGACCTCACCTTTTATCTCACCATCCGCAATAGCGAATGCCGAAATATTCCGCGGGGAAGTGTCAGTTGTAATGGTATAAATTTTGTTTTCAGCTGGATGCATATCCATAAAAGAAGCAGCCCGAACCTGTTGTAAACTGATGACTTCACCTGTCGCTCCATTATACCCGACCATCGGTGCAAATTGGCCAGACCCAGGTGTAATGTAAACGAATCCGTTGCTATCGGCTTCAATATCATACGGATCAATATCAATATTGATCGTCTTTTCTAAAACCATAGAATCTGCATCGACTATAGCATAAGCACCTTGCTGCTCTTTTTCAAACCAATACGGGCTGTGCTTGCCCTTCGACTGCGTCAAATACAGTTTGCCGCCTGCCATAGCTAAACGTTCAATCGGAAGCGATAATTTTACAGAATCCATTTCATACGTATCGTAATTGAACGAAACCACTTCATTTGTATTCCCATCGAGCAAATAGAGGATCGGTTCTACAGGATCTGCGACATAATCAAGAACGGTAATTTCCACCAACGCTTCTAATAGCGTGTCCGCAACAGATGGATTATCCGGTTGGAATGAAGGCTCAATTACGCGTGTCATGAACGCTGCAAATTGGGCACGGTCAATTGTCTGGGACGGACGGAACGTACCGTCTGGATAGCCCACAGTGATATTATTCGCTGCCATTGCCGAAATATGCCAATATGCTTTAGAGGACTGGGATACGTCTTTGAATCCTTTCGGATAGATGCCGCCAAGTTCATATGCTCTTGAAAGAATGATAGCCATCTCAGCTCGCGTCAATTTTCCTCGAGGATCAAAAGTTTGGTTGCCTTTTCCGGAAATGATGCCGAGCGCAACTGCTTTCGCTACATCTTCATATCCTCTTTCTCCAGGTTTTATATCTTTGAATCCAGGGTTTGGAATAGCTTCCATCTCTGGTTGAATTTCTCTCATTAACATTTGGACTGCTTGGATACGCAGTATCGGCTCGTTTGGACGGAATGTCCCATCTTGGAAACCAAAGATGATTTCTTTGCCGGTCAAATACTCGATTTCCGCTTTGAAACTGGATACGTCTTTAAAAGACGGTGTTGCTGCCAATGAATGTGACGGTAAAATAAAGCCTAATAGTAAGAAGACCATGAACCCTTTTGCAATAATCTTAAACACATCTAACTCCCTTTCTCTATTTCGTGCTTATTTATTATATTCGAAGGTCCTGGTGGCTACTCTAGTCAAATGTATTCATTTTATCTTGTATTTCTAGAACTTCTATTAAATGGCAATAAAATAAAAAAACAGCCTTAAAAAAAAGCTGTTTCATTTCTTTATTTCTTCTTATTCAGGAATCTTTCAACCGCCTCGTGATGGGCATCCGCTTCCCACAGTTCTGCACAAATTCGGATTTCTTCATTTACCCGGTCTTTTAAGTTTGAACTTTGCCATTTGCGTATGGCAATCTCTTTATAGGCACGGTGGACTTCCGGAAGTATTTTTTTCATGGAATGGAAAAATTCGTCCACGTCGGTATCCGAATCCACTACTTTAGTGGCCCAACCGTTTTCAAGCAATTCATTGGCTGTATAGACTTTAGCTTCGCTCAGCATTTTAAGCGCCTCGGCATGCGGCAAGGTCTCCATTGCGTACGTTCCCCCGCCCCAGCCGCTTGTAATGGCGAGCGTCCCTTGGATAAAGCCGCATTTTGCATGGCTGCGGACTAACCGGTAATCGCAGGCAGTCGCGATTTCACAGCCGCCGCCGACAGCCATGCCATTGATCAGCGCGACCACCGGGACCGGCAACGTTTTCACTTGGTAAAGGACATCGCCCATTTTTTTCAACATCGGATAAGCTTCATTCCGCGTTCGTAAATTCTGATAAACCGACAAATCGCCTCCAGAACAAAAAGCTTGTTCCCCTGAAGCCGTGATGATGACAAATTGCGGCTTATCGCTATGTACTTGTACTACTAATTCTTCAAGGCCTTGGATCACTTCATCATTGATTGCGTTTCGGATATGGGGACGATCGATTGTAAAAGTCAATATGCCATCGGACAAATCTATTTTATAAGACATCAAACCACTCCTTGCTTAAATTTAGATAGAGAAAAAGGCTATCGAGAGCCATGGCCTCTCAATAGCCTTTTAGCAGCAAATACTGGTTTATTTGCTTGCTACAACTTCTTTCCCTTTGTATGATCCACATGCTTTGCAGACGTGGTGAGCCAATTTCGATTCGCCACAGCTAGGGCAAGTTACCATGCCCGGCACTGACAATTTGAAATGAGTACGGCGTTTTCTTTTAACGGTTTTGGACGTTCTTCTGAACGGTACAGCCATTGGTGACACCTCCTTACAATGATTCTATTCATCTGACTGATCAAAATACTTTGCTAAATCAGCAAGTCTTGGATCCGGTTTTGGTGGTGCTTCTGCTTTCTCGGCTTCCACTTGCTCATCCGTTGAATACGACCAATCGTTGCCGCCTGTTATAACGGCTTCGTCGGCGTCTTCCTTAAAGACTTGTATCGGTATCTCAAGCAAAACAAGTTCTTCCAGTATCGGCTGAAGATCAATTGTTTCAGCATCTACAAAATGAACATTATCTTCCCTGCTTTCCCGGTCTTTTTCAGACCAAGAAAAAATTTCAACCGATTCTACGTCAATCGGGAATTCAACGTCTTCCCAAGTTCGTGCACAAGGCAAGATCAACTTGCCTTCGAGATGGAGCTGGCACGTTATTTGTTGCGAACCAACTGTACAATGTCCGGTGACATGCATAGGAGAAACATCACGAATATCACTATTGCGATCTTTCACTGCATCTAACCGGATCGTTTCGTCGATTGGCATTCCGTCTTTGCGAAACTTTTGAAGCTGTTGAATCGCCATTTTCATAAGTATCACCTCTAAGACAACAAAGTTGATTATATAATGCACAGAAAAAGATGTCAAGATAAAATCTTGTCAGGGGTTTCTAAACATCGGTATACTGTAGATTAAGTTTACCAAAGGGGAGAGCCAAATGAAAGCTACAGGTATTATTGTTGAATACAATCCATTTCATAACGGACATCTTTACCATGCCGAGCAAGCAAAAAAGAAATCCGGTGCGGATGTCGTCATTGCTGTCATGAGCGGGCAATTTCTTCAGCGCGGCGAACCGGCTTTTGTCGATAAATGGACGCGTTGCGAAATGGCCCTTCAGAACGGCGTCGACCTTGTAATCGAACTTCCTTATGTCTACGCCACAGGACAGGCTTCCGATTTTGCAAAAGGCGCCATACATCTTTTAGAAGCCATCGGCAGCGAATCTTTCTGTTTTGGCAGCGAGCAAGGTGCTATCGAGCCATTTTTAAATTCCTATGCCTTATTATCCGCTCACCGCGCTGAATACGACCGTTTGATCCATGAAGCTATCCAAACCGGCATTAGCTATCCAAAAGCCTTAAACAATGCTTACAAAGCGCTTACAGGCTCGGATGCGGGGTTCGCAGATTTATCCCAACCCAATAACATCCTTGGCTACCATTACATAGAAGCGGCAAAAAATTCCCGGTTTGCTATTCAGCCTTTGACCATACAGCGAATTGCCGCCAATTACCACGATCCGGTCAATAAAGATTTGACGATTGCCAGCGCAACAGGCATTCGCAAAGCTTTTTTTGAAGAAGGATCGCTTGAAGAGCTTTCACGTTTTATGCCTGCCGCTTCTATCGATTCCCTTGTTTCATTTCACGACGTTCACGGTGTGTTTGGCAGCTGGGAATTATTTTACCCAGTACTTCGTACCATTATCTTGCGAGAGCGGCCAGAAAATCTAAAACGATTTGCTGAAGTGACAGAAGGAATCGAAAACCTCATCTACGAAGCGGCAAAAAAAGAACCCTATTTTGAAGAATTCATTGCGCGAATCAAATCCAAACGTTTTACAAGAACCCGAGTCCAGCGCATGCTCACCCATATTTATACCGGATTCACATGGGAACAATTGCGTTCTTTTGAAAAGCCTTCCTATCTACGTTTGCTAGGAATGACAGAAGCCGGCCGGCAATACCTCAATACACAAAAAAAGAATATCGAACTCCCCCTTATCAGCCGCGCCGCTGACCTCAGCGACGGGATGGGAGGACTCGATATTCATGCAAGCTACATGTATTTATCCGGTATGGGCATTGCCAATCTTCAAAAGGAATATTCCACACCGCCCTATTATTTGGCTTCTAAATCCGCTAAATAATCAAGTGCATCTGTGACATTTTGAACCGGAACAATTTCCATGTCTGAATTGATTTTTTCAGCCGTTTCCACCGCAACGTCGTAATTGGTTTCATCTACGCCTTCGGCTTCATCATCTGGAGCAAAGAAAATTTCGATTCCTTCATTGTCGGCAGCGATGATTTTCTGGTCGATGCCGCCAATTCTTCCTACACTTCCATCACTGGCCATTGTGCCAGTGCCTGCTACATTATAGCCTTTTGTAATATCTTCATCCAGCAACTGATTGATGATTTCCAGCGTGAACATCAAGCCTGCAGAAGGTCCGCCAATCGAATCGGAATCAATCTCCACTTTTGGAGTTGTCATAATATCCTTATTTTCTACAAACGATATTCCGAGGCCGATACGCTCCCTTTCACTTGGCAATGGAGCCAGTTCGATCTCATTGGTGATTTCCCGATCGTCGCGTTCATAGACAACTTCTACTGATTCCCCTTCTTTTTTGCTCGAAATGTAATCGACAAATTCCTGTTGGGCAGAAAATTCATTGCCATCCAGTGACAGCACCTGATCCCCTGCCTGCAGCGTTCCATCTGCCGCGCCGCCTTCTAGCACATTTAAAACGAACACTCCGTTATTGGTCACTTCATAAGGCAATTCTGCTTGTTCGAAAGCCACCTGCAAAGCGTTGATCTGGGAATCCGACATCAGCTTTAGTTGGCGGACGTTGTATTCTTCATCGCTTTCATGCGGACTTCGGACTTGTTCCGGCTTTAAAACCTTGTAGCCGTCTTTCACTTTGGCATATAGGTAAAGGGAAGGCGTCGCATTCAACATCGAAACAGTCATAAGGCTCAATGTCCCTTCGTCGTCTTCATCTCCCCCTTCAACTTTCACTAGAGGGCTCAATTCGTAAGCGCCGCCTGGTCGGGTAATATAAAGGTCTAAGCGGTACGTCGAAACGAAAATAGCCAATGCGGCTACAAGTACCACGATAATCAGTTTTTTGTTCTTCATACGCTGCTCCTTTCTTTTTGCAGCTCAATTACAAAAAGCCACGCAAAACGTGACTTAAATGAATTTCTGCTTTAATGCATCTTCTACTGCTGCTGGCACTAACCCGCTGATATTGCCGCCGTATTTCGCTACTTCTTTAACAATGCTCGAACTTAGGAATGAATATTGATTGTTCGAAATCATAAACAAAGTTTCAATGTTTTCATTTAAGAAACGGTTCATGGAAGTGATTTGCATTTCGTATTCGAAATCCGATACGGCGCGCAGCCCTCGGACGATAGCATTCGCTTTCACTTCAATGGAATAATCGATTAACAGCCCCGCAAATGAATCGACTTGAACATTCGGAATCGAACGGGTGACTTCCGCAATCAAGTCCATTCTTTCATCGACATTAAAAAGCGGGTTCTTCGATGAATTGTTCATAACCACTACTTTGACTTCATCAAATATGGTAGAAGCTCGTTTGATAATGTCTAAATGCCCCATTGTAATCGGATCGAAACTTCCTGGCACAACTGCAATTTTACTCAATCTCTTCTCCCTCTTCCCCTTTAAAACGGTAAATTGAAATGATGGTGCTGCCGTAAGGCTCATGCTTGAACCGCTCAAAATACTTTGTCTCTGCACCGAGTTCCACTTCTTTGGCGTGTTCGCAGATCACAATGGAATCTTCTGTCATAATCCCGATCTCTGCAGCTTTGTCCATTAATTCATAGGATTTTTCCAAATGATACGGCGGATCCAAAAACATCAATCTTGCTCGGACCCCGTTTTTTTTCATTGCTTTGATGGCCCGTTCCGCTTCCACTTTATAGACTTCCGCCCGCTCTTGCAACTTTGTCTTTTCAAGATTCGCTCGGATTGTCTCAATCGATTTCCGGTCTTTATCCGTAAAAATAACTCGATCAATCCCGCGGCTCAATGCTTCAATGCCAAGCCCGCCGCTTCCTGCAAATAAATCAACAGCGGTGCCGCCGTCAAAAAACGGGCCGATCATATTGAAGATGGATTCTTTCACTTTATCTGTAGTGGGCCTTGTGGAAGTCCCAGGCACCGCTTTTAACGGCAGCCCTTTTGCTGTTCCTGCTACAACACGCATACTATCGCCTCTTATTTGCTAAATTTCTTCTGGATAAGTTGTTTGGTAATGGTAAAATGGATTTTGGAAAGGACGTGCTATCATGATCCAACGTTTTATCGAACTTGGAGAAGGTTACGGAGATATATACGAGCTCCGGGAACTGATCGCCACAAATTCACACCGTTTTCTTCATGGATTCGTATTTGCTTCCAAGGATAAGGACGGTAAACCTGTTCTATCGATTGCAGCTGCTTTTAAACCTGCAGAAGAAGGTAATTTTATGCCTATCTACCTTTGCCGCGAAGGGATTCCAGAGGACTCCAAGCGCTTGGCTATTTTCGAGCAGGCTGTAACAGAACAAGGGCATACGCCAATAAAAATGGAAGTTAAGCATTCTTCTGTCTATGTGGAAAAAACCATGTACTTCAGCCACTTGATTGCGATATTGCGGCTAAACCACTATATTCCGCCAATGCAATAATCAGAGGCCGATCTTATAGTCGTATTCTTTCGCTTTATCCGGTTTTGCATTTTCATACTCGGTTTTAACGAATGGCCGGTAAGATTCAAGCACTTGTTTGACATAAGGAAGCTTCGATAATTTTGCTTTCGTGTTTTCAATTGCTTCTTGGTCCATATAGAGTACGACATACTTCAGCTTTCTCGAGATAAAGTGAACATGTCCGAATTTGCGCAATGATTTAGCTTGCTTCAAATGATGTACGTAGACAATGAGGCCTTGACGATCTCGCATAAATTCCCCTCTTTTCTACCGATTCAACGGCATATCAATCCCGAATGCCTTAAAGCCTGGGCGCCTATTGATCCTAAATCCTAGGCTCTTCAGTTCTTACTTAAGCGAAGATGAATTTGCTCGTGTGTAGGTTCAATGTATTTAGTTTAGAATACCATAGGTAAGAAAAATGCCGCAACCACAACAATTCGGGCACGCCAGTTCTCATTTCCTACGGGAAATCCGGGGGCTTATCCGATCTTTTTTTCGTGAGGCGAATGAAACGGGATTTTTGGGGTATAGTGAACAAAACACTATCGGATTAAACTAACACTAAATCGGATAGTTCGCTATAATATCTATAGTTATATTTTTGAGGGGGTATTACATAAGATGGGGAAGAAAACGAAAATCAGCCTTGCTGCAGTAGCGGTTGGAGCAGCGGCATGGGCAGGGACTAAAGCAATAGCTAATCCACAAAAGCGGCCGCATAAGGAAGCTTTGGATTATCAACAGCCTATCGTATTAGCTCATCGCGGCGGCTGTGGAATTGCCCCTGAGAATTCAATGGCCGCATTTAGTAAATCTGCGGAATTAGGCGTACAAGGATTTGAAATTGATATACGGTTGACCAAAGATGAAGAAATCCTTGTTTTCCATGACGAATACGTAGACCGCACCTCGGATGGAGCCGGCCGCATCGCGGATATGTCTTTACAAGAGCTGCGCGAATTCGATCTAGGCTATCACTTTATCGATATAGACGGAAGACATTCCTATCGAGGAAAAGGCGAGAAAGTAGTATTGCTGAAAGAATTGTTCGAGAAATTCCCGCATATGCTCATCAATATTGATATTAAAGATTCGCCAGAAACATATGAAGGCAGCTTAATTCCTTCTAAATTATGGCGTTTGATCGAATCATTGGATGTCCAGGACCGCGTTGTCGTCACCAGTTTCTTTGACGAACAGATTGACCGGTTTAATCTATACGCACAAAACCGCGTAGCGATCGGTGCCGGTGAAAACGAAGTGCGTAAAGCTTATACGGCCTTCAATAGCCAGTTTGGCCATCTTTATCAACCAAGAGCTGATGTGTTCCAAATTCCGGTGCGCTCTTCCATGTTCAGGCTCGATTCACCCCGGTTTATCTCGTTCTTAAGAAACTTGAACATTCCGGTGCATTATTGGACAATCGATGACGCTCAAGAAATGAAGACTTTGATCGCTGCTGGAGCGCAAGGCATTATAACCCGCCGCCCAGACATCGCAGTCCCTTTAATTGAGGAACTTCAAAACAAACAATAAAAAAAACTGTGCAACGAAATCGTTGCACAGTTTTTTTATGGACTTATTTCCTTGCCGCTGATTAAGCGGAGCAAGAACAGCCGCCGCCAGTCCCGCAGCTTCCACCGCAAGAAGACCCGGATGAGAAAAAGGGATTGCTTGAAGGGATCTTAACCGCTTCTGAAACGGATCTTCCGATGATGAAGCTCACTTGGTCCATCAAGTCCTGAAGATCGTTTTCCGCAAGCCGTAATGCCGCTATCTGCTCATTCAGATCCAGCCGGCGTTTATCGACACGGATTTGCTTCATCACCCGCTGATAATCGGGGTGGTATTTGCCAAACCGCTGTACTTCTTCATACTGCTCTTTCAATCTTGCAAAAGCTTGGATCTCCGCTGCAAGATCTTTATCGTTATAGACGGAATTATAAGCATCCCGGTAAATCTCTGCTTGTTCCGACTGCAATATCATTTCGCTCAACTCTTCTGCAGAGTCAGTTATTTCAACCCATTCATAGGTCATAAACATAGTGATCTCCTCCTCTACGCTATCATCATAGCAGAAAATCGGGCATTTTCCTATATTCAGAAACACCTGATTGGAAGTTTAATACAACATGAACGCTTCTTACTGTTTTTCTGCACTGGTTGGCTCTTGGTAAATAAAGTCTTGCGTGTAGTATTTCCCAAACACCCCTACACCAATTTGATTAAATTTATCGGAAAGCAAAGTTTCCCGGTGATCAGATGAATTAATCCAGCCATGGACGGCTTCAGCTGCATCAAAATATTGCGTCGCCGTGTTCTCTCCAGCCTCATTAAAAAGAATATTCGCTGCGGTTAATCGGTCATTTAAATTTTCCAACTCGATTTCTTGGGAAGAAAAATCTTTTTTCGCTGTATTTTCGCTATGTTCCCTTGCCAATAAATTAATGGAAGGATTTTCGTATAAAGGATTGCGTTGATGATGCAAACGATATACATTTGTCAAATCAACAATCTGTTTTGCATTCGCATCATCAATGGATTGCTGCAAACTGGATGAAGGCGTAATCGGCGGCAGCAGATCCCCGACAAACATCATATCGTATGGTTGATGCCTGATAAGCGTTTCAGCATCCATAAAACGTACAGCTTCCAACTTATCGTCTTCTACATCAATATAGAGCTGTGCGTAAACTTCATCAAAACTCACTAACAATCGTCTGTTTATATCTTCTGCACCTAAATTGAAGGTGTAGATATTAGTTCCATATTTTACGGTTATTTCATTTTCAACAATAGTAAAACGGTACAGTTCATCAAGTGTTTGGCCAATTTCATAAGGCGCTGCATTTGTAGCGGTTCCTGCTGTATATACTTGAACGGTCTTACTATTCTTTACGCCCACCATCATATAGTTAGAGAAAGAGCTATTGTAAATCCACCATTCGTAGCCGAAAGCGGAAGGCTCTATGCGGTCTGGCATGCCGTAGTCGCTCAGCCATTCATCTGTATCCTGGCCAATATAAGTGGAGATCCCTTCTGTCGGGCGTTCCACATCCATATTTTTTTCAACAATATCTTTCGCTGGCAATGGATCCATTGTTGGCGGTGCTTCCAAAACCTCATTTTCTTCTGTCGGTGAATCAAAATAAAAGAACACGATTAGAATAATCGAGAGAAAAATCATGATCTTCAATAAGTCTTTCAATCGATCAGCTCCTTAACTCCACTAGTTTCATAATTATAACAGTCGTCTGTATTCTGACACAATCTAGCCATTGCAACAAGTTCGAATATGATCTATTATTAAAGAAGCATTTAGTCAGTTTTGATTTAGAGGAGGAGATCCTATGTATTTTGAGAATACAGGACTTGAAGGCATTCGAGTAGATTTCACATTGCTTGATGACATTATGAGAAAACACGGTTTAACTAAAGAAGGTCAATGGGATTACGAACGCGTAACCTTCGACCGCAAATTCAAAGTTCACGAAGGCACTTTTTATCTGCGCGTATTTGCATACGCAATTGATGGAGACATAGATGCTGGAGACGCAGTAGTCCACGTGTTAAAGCCAGTTCTAGGCAAACACTACTACCCGCACGGCGTTGAATACGGCGAAGATGAACACTTCCCGGAACACTTGATCAAATCATGCACAGAAGTATTGAAATCGATTCAAGCTGATGTTGAATCGTTCAAAATCAAAGCATAATAAAAAGGCCGCAGTTCATTGAACTGCGGTTTTTTTTATTTTTCAGCGTTCGTTTTATCTAGTTATTGGTATACTATTATTAATCAATTATTAGGAGGTTCATCGTGCGGAAATGGCTAAATAAAAGAGTGCTTACAATAGCGCTTGTGCTCCTGGCGTTAATTTTGATATCGATATACATATTGCCGATTTCAATCCCTTTGATTATCGGCCTATTGACCGCTATTTTTTTGGAACCGTTTGTCGGATTTGTCCAAAAACGCTTTAAATGGCGACGAAAAAATGCCGTATTAACGGTTTTTGTCTTATTTCTTCTCATCGTTTCAGCCATACTTTACTGGACAGTCACCCAATTGATCGGAAGGATCATCCAGTTCTCAAAAATGGTTCCAGATTACATCAATTCATTATCCGACATGTGGGAAGAAATTCAATCGTTCTTTTTACGTTCTACGGAAGAAATGCCAGTAGAAGTGATTTCCTCATTTGAGACGGAGCTCGCCCAATTTTTAGACGGCATCCGGGAATGGGTGCTCACCATCGTCAATTACGACACGGTCACCAATTTACTGACAGGCATTCCTTCATTTTTAGTCAGCTTTATCGTCTTTTTGATTGCATTGTTCCTGTTCATGCTCGAACTGCTGAATTTAAGAGAAATGCTTTTCAAGCGTTTGAAAGAATCCACTGCTGAAAAAGTACGCTTTATGGCTTCCCGCTTGAACAATGTCATTTTCGGATTTCTAAAAGCGCAATTTTTAGTGTCCGTCATTATTTTCATCGTGTCTTTGATTGCTTTATTATTCATCGCGCCAGAATATGCACTTTTGATGTCCTTAGTAATTTGGATCATCGATTTCATCCCGATTCTCGGATCTATCATCGTCCTGACGCCTTGGTTTATCTACCAATTCATCATTGGAGACGTTTATCAAGGAACCCAGCTCGCGATATTGGCTTTGGTTCTGTTGATCATCCGCAGAACCGTCGAACCAAAAGTGATGGGGACACAAATCGGACTCTCTCCTCTTGCAACGCTGATTGCCATGTATATCGGCCTCCAGCTTTTCGGGGTGCTTGGTTTCTTTATCGGACCCCTCATCGTCATCCTATTCACTTCTGCACGTGAAGCAGGAATGATCAAAATTGATTTTAAAGTATAAAAAAGGCTTTGGGCTAAGTAGTATTTCACTTAGCCCAAAGCCTCTTCCTTTTCATGATCGATACACAGCAAAAAAGTCGTCCCGCATGACTTCTCGGGACGACTCCTTTTTTATCCGCCTAATATCGCTTTAAAGACTGAAGTCGTATGTCCGCCTTCATAGATAACATAAAGCAGTAAGTATACGACGACTCCTGTAATTGCTGTAAAGAACCAAATTATGCTTGTGATAGGACCCAATTTCCGGTGTTTGTCCAAGCGGTTTTTCCAGCCAAGCCAAATCGTGATCAGCCCCATAACTCCACCTGTCGTTGCCAAAGTGATATGGAAAATCAAAAAGATCGTATAGATCAATTTGTATTCATCAGGTCCTCCAAAGGCTGTATTGCCGATGAAAATCGTGCGGGACATGTATATGATAAAGAACGTCAATGCGGAGGCTCCAGCCGCCCACATGACTTTTTTATGCGCTTCAATTTTGCGGTTGACGACTAAATACCAGCCAATCGCTACCAAAATTGCGCTTAATACAATAAAAAATGTACTGATGGTCGGTAATACCGGCAAATTCATCTAGATTTATCCCCTTTTTAACTCATTAAGCATTGTGCCTGTGATAAGCCATATTTTTTCTATCTTGAATAGATTTTGCCGTAATTTCATCAGCATTATCATTCTCATTTCTCAACCATTCATAGAATACCAACCATAGGAAAACAGTAAACACTAATTCCTGCAAGACTTTCATGACTATGCCGCCAGTTCGTTGGTCTTCCACAGTAGACATGTTTGTAAATAATTCCGGACCAGATAAGTTCAGCTGCGACAATGTTCCAGCAGGTACGCATAGAGCCATCGCTTGAAGCCACGCTTCTCCATCTGAATAAGTGGCATAGAATGGGCTGCTGCTGAAAATAATCAGCGCACAAGCTGGTGTCATCAAGACACTCAAGCCAAATAAATAACCCAGCTTTTTCAAACCGTGGAACTTGTAAGAGCCTTCCAAATTATTCACAACCGGCCACCAATAAAAAATTGCTGAGATAAACAAGATGCCGTTTACCGCTGCATGGATGGATGTACTCGTTTTAACAAAATCAAAAACGAGCGGAATGTGGTAAAAAGAAAATACCAGGCCGAATAAGATCAACGCTAGCATCGGCTTTGTGAAGAAATGAAAGAGCGGTTTAACTACTGGGAAGTTGATAAACTTTCTCCATACCCACGAAGGAACCCCCATAATAAGAAGCGGCGGAACCAAAAGCAATAGAAATGCCATCTGAACCATGTGCATCGAGAAGATGATATGGCCAAGAAGATCGGTCGGAGACCCTTTAATGATATAAAGCAACACCATACCTGAAACGAAAAGAATCGCTTCTTTCGTTTTTAGAGGCTCGCTATCTTTAAATTTGTCTTTCCATTTTATCGTAAGCATAAAATACAAAATTGTAATAAGAACGAGAACTGCTAAGTAATACGGACTCCATAACGCAGGAAATCCGAAAATACTAATCGGCATGCTTGCATACCTCCTTTATCATAAGTACCCTCATTATATAGTGTGGTGTGAACTATATCAATGAACGAACTATGACAATTCATGAAAGGAAACCCTCTTGAAAGTTCTTTTCGTCCTTATGGGTTCATGGACGATTCGTGCTTTTAAAGCATCTGTCGCGTCCGCTGCTCTTTTAGAAGATATTTACACTCCACGATTAAACAAAGCCAAAAAAAGCCCTCTGTCAGTCGACAGAGGGCTTTCTCTTTCTTACCACCAAACAATTGTAACTAGCGCAAGAATCGTGATAAATGCTACGAACATTCCGCTGAACATAAAGAATGCAACCATGCCATGCCCTTTATTGCTCATATGCATGAAACCATAAAGTTGAAGCACGACTTGAACTGCAGCCAATAACAGAATGATTGGCGTAATCAAGTATGGAGAAAAGTCAGCAGCTACCGCTGTAAAAGCAATCAATGTCAAGAAAATCATGATTGCAAAAGAAGTTAGCTGACCGCGCATTTCTTTTGATCTTTGACGGCGGATATATTCATATTCAGTTTGTGATCTTACGTGTGTATGGGTTTCGTGTGCCATATTAACCGATCACTCCCATCAAATATACTACTGTAAAGATAAATACCCAAACTACGTCGATAAAATGCCAGTATAGTGAAACTAAATAGAATTTAGGCGCATTATACATATTCAATCCACGTTTTGAGTTGCGGACCATCAAGGCGATAAACCAACATAAACCGAATAATACGTGGGCTCCGTGAGTACCAACTAGTGTATAGAAAGCGGCACTGAACGCACTATGCGTATAACCGAATCCTAAATGGACATAATGGTTGAACTCATAGATTTCCAATCCAAGGAAAGTTGCACCAAGCAATACGGTAATTCCAAGCCATGCTTGCATCGCTTTGAAATTATGGTTTTTCATATGGTACATCGCATAAACACTTGTTAATGATGAAGTCAAAAGAATCATTGTCATTGCAAATACGAGCGGAAGTTCAAACAAATTAGAAGCTGCAAATTCCATGCCGCTTGGGCCTTTGTCTTTCAATGCAAGGTAAGTTGCAAACAAAGAAGCAAAAGTTACAGTTTCTGCCGCTAGAAGCAGCCAGAAACCGACGAATTTATTTTTACCTTCCATAGTTGCCGTTTCAGGATGATCCGGCCACGATTGAGGGGTATATTTTTTATTTAAGTCCATCCGATTTACCCCCTTTAACATCTCTCATCAATTCTTCTTTTGAGATATGGAATCCTAGGTCATCTTTAAGTGAACGGAACAACATCGAACCGAAAGTGATCGCTAGTCCAATAATAATGACTGGGATCGTCCATCCTTTGTCTCCGTCCATATTGTAAAGAGCACCAAATGAAGCAACAAATAAACCAAATGACATTACGACAGGAACAAATGAACCGTTAGGCATATGAATTTCTTCTAATGGTTCAGCGTACACCATTCCTTCTTTGTTGCCTTCCATCTTCTCGATCCAGAATGTATCAAGACCGCGAACTAATGGAGTTTGAGCAAAGTTATAGAATGGCGGCGGTGAAGCAATTGCCCATTCAAGTGTACGGCCATCGCCCCATGGGTCATTGCCGACACGTTCGTTTTTGATGCTTGTCATAACAATGTTAACCAATAGAATGATTACTCCAAGTGCCATGAACAAGGCACCTAAAGAACTGATTGCGTTGAACAAGTCCCAGCCCTGGTCTGCGCCAAACGTATAAACGCGGCGCGGCATTCCCATAAGACCAAGGAAATGCTGGATAAAGAATGTTAAATGGAATCCGATAAAGAACAACCAGAAAGTCCATTTCCCTAATTTTTCGCTAAGCATTGTACCGAACATTTTCGGCCAATATAAATGAGTAGCAGCTAAAATCGCGAGCACTACCCCACCAACAATTACGTAGTGGAAATGGGCAACGATAAAGTAAGAATCGTGAAGCTGGTAATCTAGTGGTGCGATGGCTTGCATAACACCTGTTACCCCACCTGCAACGAATGAAGGAATAAATCCAATCGCATACATCATAGGAGTGGTGAACGAAATGCTTCCTCCCCAAATGGTTAATAGCCAGTTGAAGATTTTAACACCAGTTGGAACTGCGATGATCATTGTCGCTAATGCGAAGACCGCGTTAGCAGTTGGCCCTAAACCTACTGTAAACATGTGGTGAGCCCAAACCATGAATCCGTAGAAACCAATCAGAATTGTTGCGAATACTAAAGCAGTGTATCCGAACAAACGCTTGCGAGAGAAAATCGCAAAGATTTCAGAGAAGATACCGAATGCCGGCAAGATCAAGATGTAAACTTCCGGGTGACCGAAGATCCAGAACAAATGCTCCCAGATAATCGTATTTCCTCCCATTGTTACATCGAAGAAATTAGCTCCGAACATACGGTCGAATACCATAAAGAATACTCCAACAGTAAGTGGAGGGAACGCTAATAAGATTAAAGCAGAAGCTACGAAAGTCGTCCAAGTGAACAACGGCATTCTCATGTACGTCATCCCTGGCGCTCTCATATTAATGATTGTAACTAAGAAGTTGATACCCGAAATCAACGTACCGAAACCGGAAATCGTTAATCCAAGTGCATAGAAATCAATCCCGTGCCCTTCAGATGCAATGGCGAGTGATGCGTAGTTCGTCCATCCGGCATCCGGTGCGCCGCCTAAAAACCATGAAAGGTTTAGGAAAACTCCACCAAAGAAGAATAGCCAAAATCCTAAAGAGTTCAGGAATGGGAATGCTACGTCACGTGCGCCGATCTGCAAAGGCATGATCGCATTCATAAACGCTAGCAATATTGGCATGGCTGCCAAGAAAATCATGGTCGTTCCGTGCATTGTCAATACTTCGTTATACGTTCCAGCACTAAGGAAATCGTTTCCGGCTTTCATTAACTGGATTCGGATTAACATCGCTTCTATCCCGCCGATTAGGAAGAAAATTCCTCCGGAAGCAAGATATAGATGTGCGATTTTCTTATGGTCTACTGTTGTCAAGTAGTCCCACATGGCAGCACCGAAGCCCTTTTTCTGAGCAATAGAACTCACAATGTAAACCTCCCTTTTTTAAGCTCCGATTCTTCTACTCTTCAACGGATAAAGACATCAAGTAAGCAGCAAGCGCATCAAGCTCTTGCTCAGTGAATGGTTCTCCGTCGTTCAAAGATTCTGGATCCGGCATCAAGTTGCCTGGTTTGTATTCTTGTGGATCAGCAATCCATTTTTTAATATTTTCTTCGTTATGTTCTAAGTAACCCGCTACACGGTTGCGGTCGCCAAATGTTGCTACGTTCGGTCCAACGCCGCCAGACGCTCCAGATCCAGAAACAGCGTGGCAAGCGATACAGCCAGCTCCGTCAGCTCCGAAAATCTGTTCCCCTTCTTGTGCTAGTGCACCTTCAGCAGGAGTTGCTTCTTCTTGCATTGCAGCTACCCATTGGTCGAAGCTTTCACGATCCATTGATTTCACTTTAAAATCCATCAATGCATGTGAAGGTCCGCAAAGCTCAGCACATTTTCCGTAGAAAACGCCGTCTTCCAATTCAGCAGACTCTTGGTCGAACGTTAAGTAGAAAGTGTTTACGTTTTCAGGGTTCGCATCCAACTTACCACCAATTGATGGAATCCAGAATGAGTGCTTAACATCAGCAGAAATTAAATTGAAGTAAACTCGTTCATTAGTTGGTACAACCAATTCTTGAGCAGTTACGATGCCTTGTTCAGGATATTCGAATTCCCACCAGTACAGTTTCGCCGTAACGTTAACTGTTAAGTTGGTCATTGAATCACTGTCTTCCGCTTGAACATCCATTGTAGAGACGTCAGCTAAATCAAAAGTGGAATAAACTGTTGGTACAGCAAGGATCAAAATCAGGACAATCGGAATCGCTGTCCATAAGAACTCAAGCTTCGCGCTTCCTTCCACTTGTTCCGGGATTACATCTTCCCCGATTTTTGAACGGCGGAATTTCACGATTGCCAAAACATAAATAATCGTTACGACAATAATTACGAATGCCATAACTAATGAAGACAAAATCAATAAGTTGAATTGATCTTGCGCAACTTCACCTGCCGGCAATAATGTGGAGATTTCTTCTCGTCCACATCCCGCAAGAAAGACCAGCAATGCAGTCATCAATGCGAAAAGGCGCCATTTCTTAAGCCCTTTAATCATAGCTTTTCATACCCCTCTCTCTCATTTGGTTAAAATTTTACTGAAATGCTGGAACTAGACGAAGACGGCAAAAATGATCATCGAAACAAATAAGATGGTCATATAATTCAACGAATAGATGAACATTGTCTTCGCCCATTTCAAATCATCTTCCACTTTGAAGCCTTTAATGGCTAATGCCAGCCACCCCACGTTCAAAAGTGTGGCTAAGATGATGAAGCCTATTCCGAGATCCATTAACAGGAATGGCAGAGGAAACAGCAGCAAGACCCAAGCGAGCATCGACTTTTTCGTACGGTGGAAGCCTTTCACTACAGGCAGCATCGGAATTCCAGCAGCCCGGTATTCTTCCGTGCGCTTCATTGCCAATGCGTAAAAGTGTGGAGGCTGCCAGACGAACATGATCAAGAACAATGCCCAAGCGCCCATTCCAAGCGCTGGTTCTACTGCAGCCCAACCGATTAGCGGCGGAATCGCTCCAGATATGCTTCCTACTATAGTATTGCTGACATGTCTTCTTTTAGACCACATCGAATAGAGGACGACATACGCTAGTATACCCGCAATTCCGAAAATACCAGCAGAAACTGAAGCAGAAAATAAAAATATTTCGCCTATAACGATGAAAGACAAAGCAAGTGCCAGTACAGCGGACGGCTTAAATCTTCCTGTTACAGTTGGACGCGACTTTTTACTGGCCATTAACGGATCGATATCTGTATCGATATAGTTATTCATTGCTGCAGAACCTGCTATGATCAATGCTGATCCGACCAAGGTGTAGACGAGGATGTCCAACTCTTGCAGGAAGTGCCTGTCGGAAAATTGGAAAGCCAACCACAAACCTGTAAACACAGTGATCAAATTCGAATTCACAATTCCGATTTTTATCAGCGCCAGAAAATCCTGGGCGAATGTGGTCGTTTCCGGCGCCTGATGCGTTTCCGCAGACAAAGACCGGCCGTTTGACATATTACCCCCTCCTTTCAAAGTTGTAAGCATATTCCGCTAACCATAACTATATCTAAATTCCAGTTCTTTTTCTACATCTAACTGAAATTTCCTGATAAAAGCATGGTTTTCATGTAATTCGACTCAGAAATACGCTCTTCCTATCATACATGAGTCTCTTAATTATTTTAAGATAGAATAATAATTGTTTTTGAACAGTTTGTGAAGCATGGCTTAATATGTCCAAATCTTGAAAGTTTCCTTACAGTCCCATTTTCCATTGTGTTTTCCTAGAACTTTCGCTATTATCGAGTATGTATGTAACGGACGTATAAAAGTTTTATCCAAAAAAAGTAGGTGGCATAATTGCAACAAGGCAAATATATAAAATGGTTTGCAGTAGCAGCCACTATCGGGATGCTCTTGATCCTTCTCGGTGGTGCACTCGTCACAAAAACTGACAGTGGAATGGGCTGTGGCCGCAATTGGCCAGATTGCAACGGAAAATTGATTCCAGATGAGATCACAGCTGAAGTTCTGATCGAATTTTCTCACCGCCTCGTCACAGGTACAGTCGGCATTCTAATTGTCATTCTTTCTGTATGGGCTTGGAGAAAATACGGCCATATCCGCGAAACTAAATTCCTAGCTGTGATGGCTGTCTTCTTTTTAGTTCTTCAAGCATTGATCGGAGCTGCCCAAGTTTTATGGGGCCAAGGTGATTTTATCTTAGCGCTTCATTTCGGGATCTCCCTTCTATCCTTCGCATCGGTTCTTTTACTGACTCTCCTGGTTTTTGAAGTCGACCGGAAATTTGATGCAGACCGTTTAGTCATCGGCAAGAAATTAAAAATCCATACGATCGGCGTGACTTTGTATTCGTATATTGTGGTGTATACCGGAGCGCTAGTCCGCCACACCGAATCGAGTCTCATCTGTGCAGATTGGCCGATGTGCCGTAACGGCGATTTCTCTATGCCGAATAATATGTACGAATGGGTTCAGATGGGCCATCGCTTTGCAGCAGGCTTGATCATCATTTGGCTCGGTTATATCGCTTGGCACGCGATTAAGAATTACAAGCAGCAGCGCGTTATCTACTGGGGTTGGATCATCGCTTTCATCATTGTTCTTTTGCAAGCGACAACCGGCATGCTCGTTGTTTTGACTAAATTGAATTTAGCGGTAGCTTTGCTTCATTCATTATTGATTTCTTTATTATTCGGATTGCTTTGCTATATGATTTTGCTGGTATCAAGAAGCAGACTCAAAAAATAAGAAAAAGGCAGCCCGCGCAAAATGCGCGGACTGCCTTTTTCTTATTTTCTTTCCATTTCAATTAGCAGATCGCCTGTCGAGATTCCGTCTCCTGCAACTACATGAATGGCTTTAATCGTGCCATCATAAGGCGCTTGGACCGTCGTCTCCATTTTCATCGCTTCAGTAACCAGCAAATGATCTCCACGGTTTACTTTAGCTCCAGTTTCAGCCACGACTTTCAATACGGTTCCTGGCATTGTAGCCGCTAAATGGGATTCGTTGGTCATATCCGCTTTAGGTTTGGCTTTGCTATCGGTTTCTACGGAAATATCTTGGATATTCACTTCCCGCGGCTGGCCGTTCAATTCAAAGTAGATTGTCCGGTGGCCATCTTTTTGAGGCTCACCGATTGAAACCAATTTGATCATCAAGGTCTTCCCTTTTTCGATCTCCACTTCGATTTCTTCGCCCAATCGCATGCCGTATAGGAAAGTAAGCGTATCAAGGACCGAAACATTGCCGAATTGTTTGTTCGTTGCCAAGTATTCTTCGATCACTTTTGGATACAATGCATAAGCCAATACTTCCTGCTTTGTCACTGGACGCTCCAGTTTTTCGAAAAGAACTTTTTTGATTTCATCAAAATCTGCAGGTTCCAGCAATTCCCCTGGACGGACTGTGATCGGCTTGCGTTCTTTCAAGACGACTTTCTGCAATTCTTTCGGGAATCCGCCGTGAGGCTGGCCGATATACCCTTCGAAGAATTCAATCACGGACTCTGGGAAATCGATGGTCTCGCCTCGCGATAAGACCGTTTGTTCATCCAAATCATTTTGGACCATGAATAGCGCCATATCTCCAACGACTTTAGATGAAGGCGTTACTTTCACGACGTCGCCAAATAACATATTGACTCTGGAGTACATCGACTTCACTTCTTCCCAGCGCATGCCCAGTCCAACAGCTTTTGCTTGCTGCTGCAGATTGCTGTACTGGCCGCCTGGCATTTCGTGCACATAGATTTCAGAATGCGGACTGTTCATGCCGCTTTCGAAATCGCTGTAGTATTTGCGGACATCTTCCCAATAATGAGACAATTTTTCGATTGATTCAATTTCCGTTTTCACTTCCCGCCCAGTGCCTTTCATTGCATAATACAAGGAATTCGCACTCGGCTGTGAAGTCAAGCCGGCCATTGTCCCAAGCGCAGTATCGACAATATCCACTCCAGCTTCAATCGCTTTCGCGTACATGTAAATGCCGTTTCCGCTCGTATCATGTGTATGAAGATGGATCGGCAACGAAATGGTGTCTTTCAGTTCCGAAATTAGTCGGTAAGCGGCTTCAGGCTTTAAGAGGCCTGCCATATCTTTGATAGCCAGGATATGAGCTCCTGCCGCTTCTAATTCTTTTGCCATTTTCTTGTAATAATCGACTGTATACTTGTCTCTGCTCGGATCCAATATATCCCCCGTGTAGCAAATAGCAGCTTCTGCCACTTTGCCGGATAAACGGACTTCATCGATTGCCACTTCCATGCCTTTAATCCAGTTTAAGCTGTCGAAAATCCGGAAGACATCAATGCCGGCTTCTGCTGAACTGCGGGCAAATTCACGGATGACATTATCGGGATAGTTTTTGTAGCCAACTGCATTGGCACCTCGGAAGAGCATTTGGAACAGGACGTTTGGAACCTGTTTCCGAAGCTTCTCGAGACGCAGCCATGGATCTTCTTTCAAGAATCGGTAAGAAACGTCAAAAGTGGCGCCTCCCCACATCTCCATTGAGAACAAATCGTGCTGCAAGCGCGCTGTTTCGTTAGCGATATTGAACATATCGTGAGAACGCAAGCGTGTAGCCAATAACGATTGATGTGCATCACGGAATGTCGTATCGGTTAAGAGCACATCTTTTTGCTCATGAATCCACTTTGTCAGTCCTTCTGCACCTTGTTCATCCAAAATCTGTTTTGTGCCTGATGGCGGTGCATCCGATAAAATGATCTGTGGCTTTCTAGGAGCCGTATGGATCGGTTTCGCTTTTTTCTCGATTCCCGGGAATCCGTTTATCGTCACATTGCCGATATAACTCAATAATTTCGTTCCACGGTCTAAGCGAACTGGGAATAGGAACAGTTCAGGCGTGGAATCGATGAAACTCGTATCAAACTCCCCTTTAATGAAGTTTTCGTGTTTTACCACATTTTCAAGGAACGGAATGTTCGTTTTGATCCCGCGAATTCGGAATTCCTGGAGATTACGGTCCATTTTCGCTGCTGCTTCTTTGAACGTCACTGCCCATGTAGACAATTTAACCAAGAGAGAATCATAATAAGGCGAAATGACGGCTCCTTGGAAACCATTCCCTGCATCTAAACGAACACCGAAACCGCCACCGGAACGATAAACCATCAGCTTGCCAGCGTCCGGCATGAAATCGTTCAATGGATCTTCTGTTGTCACGCGGGATTGAATTGCAAAACCGAAAAGCGGGATATCTTGCTGCTTCGGTATGCCAATCACTTCGCTGTGCAATTCGTGTCCACGGGCGATATTGATTTGAGCATGGACGATATCAATGCCTGTCACCATTTCAGTAATCGTATGTTCCACTTGAATTCTTGGGTTTACTTCAATGAAATAAAATTCATCGTTCGCTACCAAGAATTCAACGGTCCCCGCATTTATGTAATCGATATTTTTCATAAGTTTTACTGCCGCATCGCAAATTAGGTTGCGCAATTCATCGCTTAATGAATTGGAAGGAGCAATTTCAACAACTTTTTGGTGGCGGCGTTGAATCGAACAATCCCGCTCATATAAGTGGACGATGTTACCGGCTGTGTCGCCCAAAATTTGAACTTCGATGTGCTTTGGTTTGTCGACAAATTTTTCTACATACATTTCGTCGGATCCAAAAGCCGCTTTTGCTTCTGATTTTGCCCGTTCGTATGCAGATGCCAATTCTTCCTCCGTTTTGACGATGCGCATGCCGCGTCCGCCTCCACCGAGTGAAGCTTTGATCATCAACGGGAATCCTGCCGTTTTACTGAATTCAATCACTTCATCCAACGATTCCACAGGCCCGTCTGTTCCTGGAATAACCGGAATGCCAGCTTGAATCGCTTGTTCGCGCGCTTTTACTTTATCCCCGAACATATCAAGGTGCCGAGAAGTAGGGCCAATAAAGACAATCCCTTCTTCTTCACAGCGACGCGCAAAGTGGACATTCTCGGATAAGAAGCCATAGCCTGGATGGACCGCATCTGCTCCTGAATCTTTGGCAATACGAATGATGTCTTCAATGTCCAGATAAGCGTCAATCGGTTTTTTCCCTTTGCCGACCAAATAGGATTCGTCAGCCTTATAGCGGTGATAAGAACCACTATCTTCTTGCGAATAAATCGCAACTGTTGGAATTTTCAGTTCTGTACAAGCGCGGAAAACCCGTATAGCGATTTCTCCGCGGTTTGCTACCAAGATTTTGTTGATTTCTCTCACACCGCAGCAACCCCTTTTATTTTTTCGATTTTTCAACTTTGTGGAACATGGAAACATTCATTAATACTCCCATAGCTAAAGATAACAAAATTACGGAAGTTCCGCCATAGCTGATAAAAGGAAGCGTAACACCAGTTAGTGGAATAAGGCCCGTCAAGCCGCCCAAGTTAACAAATGACTGGATGCCGATCATGCTTGCAATGCCGGCAGCAAGCATACGCGCCAACGGATCTTTCGTCGTCATCGCAATGGAAAGCCCCCGCAGGATAATAAAAGCCAAGCCGCCTAAAACAAATAATACGCCGAATATGCCGAGTTCTTCTGCAATGATCGACATGATGAAATCGGTATGTGGCTCCGGGACATAACCGAGTTTCTGGATCGATTGTCCAAGTCCAAGCCCTTGTAATCCACCAGAACCGATGGCTAAGTAGCCATTGACGATCTGCAGGCCAAAGCCCAGCTCATCTGTAAACGGATTAAAGAAAGCATCAAGACGCCCGAGGCGCTTTTCGGTAAAAATCGCATCTGATGCAAAAATCATGATCGGAACGATAAAGATGGCCGCTGCTCCAATTACGATAGATGCTAGCTTTGCAAACGATTTAAAACGGATTCCGCTTGCAGCCATTACCGATAATCCCACTGCACCAATGATCATCATGGAACCTAAATCCGGCTCGAAAAACACTAAGATCAATACAAAGGTCAAAATGCTGACGGGCGGAATAATGGAATTGCCCAATTCATTTATGGTGCCGTTCTTGTATTTATTCGAAAATACGCCTGCCAAATAGAAGATGATGCCGACTTTTGCCACTTCCGAAGGCTGGATATTCCCGAAGCCTAAGTTGATCCAACTTACCGCCCCACCAGCTGCCGAACCAATGAAATGAACGAGGATCAAGCCGAGAAAGACAACTCCTAGCACCGTCATCATCATCCATTTTTTGTTGAAATGCTTATAAGGAAAAAACGCGGCTATTGCGAAGACTGGAAAAGCGACTGCTAAGTTCTGGATTTGCTGTATGTAAAAACGATCTGGTGCGCTGCCGTAACGATTCACCGACCAAGCCATGCTCGAACTGTAAATCATGACGAGACCGAAAAGGGTTAAAGCTATGTAGACAAAAAATAATGGATAATCAAAGTTCTTCGCATATCTCTTGATGTATTGTTTCATAATTTCTATACCTCGATTTGTTGGATTAGTAAAAAAACTCAAACAGGATTCGTTTGAGTTTTAAGTCATTTATTTGTGTACGCATCATGGAGGATTGATAGTTTCTTCTCCAGCGTATCCATTAGATTTTTGCCGGTTTCACGTTCAATAAGACCAAGCTTTACTGCAAAGTCGATTTCGCGCGAGAGGCCGAACATCTGAGTGTCGAGCACTTCTTCGTATAAGGGGCATGAAGGCAAAGTCAAATGGTCCATTTGGACTTTGATCAATTGCTCGATTTTTTCCGCATCCGCTTTGAGGAGTTCCAAAGCCTTTGCCTGATATGTTTGTTCTTCTGTATGTTCCATGAGGACTCCCCCATTAAATGATATTTATGCCTAATAACCTGTTTAAAGTGTATCTTTTAATAGGTGAAAATGCAAGCGTCTATCGGGCATAGAATTAATCCCTTTAGGATTTTGACAGGAAAAGGTATACTTAATGGAGATCGATTATTTGATGGAGGGTTTTATAATGGAAACTATCGTACCGTTTAAAGGTAAAGTGAAATTTAAGATTACATTGGATCCAACTGTCTGGATTTTTGATGACCGGAAACTTGACCTCACTACGTATTTCAGTGAAGAGCGAATCATAAAAGATGAACTGGAAGAATACAAGCGCGGAATGGGTGAACATTGGTCGCGTGAAATTATGGAAGGCGCGACTGTGCCCCCTACTTTAAATTCCGAGAAGAAATACAAGAGACAGGAAAAGCAGGAAATGATGACAGGAACATTCGGCATGGTCTTTAAGCCATTCCTTGAAACGACAGAACCTGAAAAAGACGCTTCTAAAGTCATCTTTGAAACAGCTTCCGGCGAATACAGTTTTGATCTTGAAAGTTCCAAAGAACTGATTTTCAAGTTTAGTGAAAAAGGAAAACCGCTGACAGAAAATGGGCCAGTCCACATTTTGCTGCCTGATGGCTCGAACCAAGAGAATCCGATTACGGATGTGTTAGCGATCCGGGTTGAATAGGAGGATGGGATATGCGTGTCCAATGTGTAATCTGCGATAAAATTGAAAAATTGGTCGATGATACGCTCGAGGCAAAACGCCTGCGCAACCGGCCGATCCATACCCATATGTGCAAAGAATGCCATGACCGGATATCCGAGAGAACGAAAGAACGCCTCGCAACAGGGACATTCCATTTTTATCGGAGTTCTCGACAAATTGAGGATGACTTCTGATGAAGGTATTAAAAGGCATATGGATCGGCTTTTGGAGCGGCCTGTTGCTTGGGCTGCTCCTAAAGTGGATTCAAAGGGTAACAGGCGAACAAGTATACACTTTATTATTGAATGTGGATTTTATTCCAGTGATCGGAAAGATCGATTGGTCTGAACCGGTGGAATTCGCTTTCCACCTCGCCATTTCACTATTGATTTCCATTGCCTACGTCTATTTGGCAAAACGCCGCAGCTACTCTTTCGGTCAATTGACCTTGCTTAGCCTGCTCTTGTGCATACCGACATTTATCCTCTTTTTCCCTTTATCGTCCTTGGCCATTCGAACCGATGTGCCAGCGCTGACAGATGTGGGTGCCTACCTTTACTGGATACTGGCGCATTTAACTTATGCACTTGCGCTGCCGATTCTCTATAAAACATTTGAACGCAAAAACGCTGCATCTCAATGAGATGCAGCGTTTTCGCGTTTTTCGCGCCATAGGCGGATTTTGTAGAGAATCAGAATCAATGCCGCAATGACTAATCCTTCTACTACTGGAAGGAAAAAGGCTAAGAACGTTAAGCCTAATCCCCCAAGAAGAAGAAATATACCAATGACCACATTTTTTCCGATAGATAGTTTTTTCGCAAATCCTAGCTTATAAACGAAAGCCGACAGCAAGAAGATGACTGCAAAAAGTGCATATCCCGCAACTGTAAAATTCGGCATATTTTCATATAAAACTCGGGCTACGGGATACATTCTGTCATAGACAAAAGCTTGCTCGTCCACAGATTATACATCCTTCCTATTGATCAATTATTCTTCGATTGCAACTTTCTTTTTCTTAGCCATGCGCTCACGTTCGTTTTTATCAAGAATTTTTTTGCGCAGACGGATGTTTTGTGGAGTAATTTCGCAATACTCATCATCTGCCAAATATTCAAGTGCTTCTTCAAGACTCATCAAACGTGCTTTTTTCAAAGTAGTTGTCTGGTCTTTGTTTGCTGAACGAATGTTAGTTGCAGCTTTAATTTTGACAATGTTCACTGTCAAATCGCTGTCGCGGTTATGTTCGCCGACAATCATGCCCTCGTAGATTTCAGCACCGACTTCAACAAAAGCAGTTCCGCGGTCTTCAATTCCTGTTAGGCCGTATGTTGAAACTTTTCCGCGTTCCATGGAAACCAATACACCTTGACGGCGTCCGCCGACGCGGCCTGAAGCCACTGGCTGATAGCTGTCGAAAGTATGGTTAATGATTCCGTATCCGCGAGTTTGAGTCAAGAATTCAGTTGTGTAGCCGATCAAGCCGCGTGCTGGTACGTTGAATACCAAACGGACTTGGCCGCTTCCGTTGTTGACCATATCAAGCATTTCACCTTTGCGTTCACCAAGTGATTCGATGATTGCTCCAGTATATTCTTCCGGTACGTCAACTTGAACTCGCTCAACTGGCTCACAGCGAACACCGTCTACCATTTTCACGATAACTTCAGGTTTTGATACTTGAAGCTCAAAACCTTCACGGCGCATGTTTTCAATCAGGATAGACAAATGAAGCTCGCCGCGTCCTGAAACAACCCATGCATCCGGTGAATCTGTCGGGTCTACACGTAGAGATACGTCTGTCTGCAGTTGTGCATCCAAGCGCTCTTGAATTTTTCTTGAAGTGATCCATTTGCCTTCTTTACCGGCAAACGGACTGTTGTTTACTAGGAAAGTCATTTGCAAAGTCGGTTCGTCAATGCGAAGGACCGGCAATGCTTCCTGGTGGTCAGCCGGACAAACCGTCTCACCGACGTTGATATCTTCCATACCAGAAATGGCAATCAAATCGCCAGCTTCCGCTTTTTCGATTTCAACTCGTTTCAGACCCATGAAACCATGGATTTTTGTTACTCGGAAGTTTTTAACTGAACCATCAAGTTTCATCAAAGCAACAGATTGTCCAACTTCGATTGTTCCGCGGAAAACGCGGCCAATTCCGATACGCCCAACGTAGTCGTTGTAGTCAAGAAGCGCTACCTGGAATTGAAGTGGCTCATCTCTGTTATCGATTGGCGCTGGTACATGGTCCAAGATTGCATCGTAAATAACCTGCATGTTTTCTTCCTGATCTGCAGGATCTGATGAAAGACTTGCAGTACCGTTCATACCTGAGGCGAAAACTACTGGGAATTCCAATTGTTCGTCATTAGCTTCAAGTTCGATGAACAATTCGATGACTTCGTCAACCACTTCTTCCGGACGAGCGAAATCGCGGTCAATTTTGTTAACAACGACGATTGGTTTCAAGTTCTGCTCAAGAGCTTTCTTCAAAACAAAACGTGTTTGTGGCATACAGCCTTCATATGCGTCTACTACTAGTAAAACACCATCAACCATTTTCATGATACGCTCAACTTCGCCGCCGAAGTCAGCATGTCCCGGTGTATCTAGGATATTGATTTTTGCATCTTTATATTGAATCGCCGTGTTCTTCGCAAGAATCGTAATTCCGCGTTCTCTCTCGATATCGTTTGAGTCCATAGCGCGTTCATCGACGTGCTCGTTTGAACGGAAAGTTCCGGATTGTTGCAGCAGCTGATCCACTAATGTCGTTTTACCATGGTCAACGTGGGCAATAATAGCAATGTTTCTTAAATCGTTACGTAAGTTAGTCATACTTTCACTCCAATATTCTTTTTTCATGTCTATAACTGTGTTAGTATAGCACATGTAGGGAAAAAACCCTAAGATTTTATTTCAACTATATGCGGCAGGAGGAAAAAAGTTTGAAAAACATAAAATGGATTTTCGTATTCTATTCGTTTGCAGCACTCGTATGCATGGCTTCAATCGGTGTCGCCGTGGGCTTCCGCAGCATTCCCGGAATCCTTTTTGCTATCATATTGCTTTGTGCAGTCATGGGAATGGGCTTTAAAAAGAAAAAAGAGATGCGGGAAACCGGATTGCTATAAATCCCCTCCCATTGAACATCATTGCGCAATAAAGGAGTTGGCTCTGGAGAAAATCCAAAGCAACTCCTATTTTTATTTCCTTAGGCTAGGTGGCGTCTATCCGGAATTCCGCATAACTTTACTTGAGGCGGATATATTCCGACAATATACGATGATGGATCGAAGGGTTAGCTACGATAAATGTATCTTGCTTCATTAAATTGGCCGGGTCGCCTGTGAAATTGGAAGTGATGGCTCCGACTTCTTCGGCAATCACTTTTCCGCCTGCTATATCCCAAGGCGATAAGCGCATCGAAATATAAGCATCCATGCGCCCGCTCGCCACGTAAGCAAGTTCAAGAGCTGCTGAACCGTAAGATCTTGTTCCTCTGACCTGCTGGACTAAACGGATTGTGGCTTCATGGTCGATATAGCGGTTAGGCGTTATCCATGTGGCGTTGATGCCGACAATCGATTCTTCGATGGAAGTGTCGAACAATGGCCGCAGCCGTTCATCGTTGTAATAAGCACCGCCTCCTTGAATCCCATGGTATAAATCATCATTTACCACATCGTATATGTATCCCAATTTACCGATTCCATTTTCATAAATCCCTAATGAAATGGCGAAATTTCTTTTTTGATGGACGAAATTCATTGTGCCATCAATCGGGTCGAGCATCCAAACAACGCCGTCTAGATCTTCGAACGTGTCTCCAAACCCTTCTTCTCCCAAAATGCGGTGGCCGGGAAAATCACGCCGAATCCGACTGATGAAAAATTGCTCGATTTCTTTATCAATGTTTGTTACGAGGTCATTTGCGTCTGATTTCGTTTCAATGGTGATGTCTACTAAAAATGAATTTCTGATGCGATGCCCCGCTTCTTTAATAAGCGATTTTATATAAGTGTCCATACTATGTAAATCCAAGTGGTTGCCCCCTCTTTTTCCTTCATTATAACGAAAAAGGCACTTACTGTCTTATCTCAGTAAATGCCTTTATATGATCAGTTTATCAAAGCGCATGAAGTGCCTCCAACTCTACATGTATTTCATGAAGACGCTTTTTGCTTTTATCTTTTTGATGTTCATCTTTTTGCTTCATAGCATCAAACAAAGAAGCAAGTTCGTAATCAAGTTCTAATTTTAAAACATGGATGTATTCTTTCTCTACCTCGGCTTTGCGAATGATTTGAATCATCTGTTTCATAATTAAGCACCCCTTTCTCTCCACTTTTCGATAATTCAGTTTAATAATAAGATTATTAGACCAATACCCCTTTAGCAGCTTAGGAAAACTTATTTATATTATTTCTTCCCAAAGTTCGTTAAAATGAAACCTATGATTGTTATTTAAGGAGGAAAAATAATTGGAAACTTTTTGGACCCAACAAGACTTTGAAGTATTTGAAACTCCAGGCTTGGAACAGCGGATGGAGTTGCTGATCAATAGAGTTCGCCCGAAATTCGAACAGCTCGGCACTACTTATTCAGCTTTCTTTTCCGGAAAATCCGGCGAGGAATTTTTCCCGCATGTCGCAAAGCATATGCGCCGTACAGTGAATCCGCCCAATGATAGCTGGGTGGCGTTCGCTCCGCATAAAAGAGGCTACAAGGCCGTGCCTCATTTTCAAATCGGCTTATGGGAAAGCCACATCTTCGTCATCCTTGCCGTGATTTATGAAGCACCCAATAAAAAGGTGATGGCAGAAGAATTATTGAAATCCGATATTCTCGCTTCGCTTCCAAAAGACTTCATGCTTTCTGGCGACCACATGAAACCGGAAGCTGAATCGCTTGCAGATTTGGAAGAGGCAGGCATTGAAAAGTTAGTGACTAGGCTTCGTGATGTTAAAAAAGGCGAATTGGTTATCGGCCGACATATCTCAAGAGATGAAGCCTCCGCTATGTCTCCAGAAGATTTTCATGCCTTTGCCGAAAGAACGTTCACTGAATTATTGCCGGTCTATGACACCATGCTCCAAAAAGTAAAAATTCCGCAGCGCTGAGCTGCGGAATTTTTTTTATTTTTTCATTTTGATGATTTCTTCATCGCTTCGCGATTTCATTTCTCTTATGACCGGAAAACTGGCATAGCCGCTTTCTTCTTCGAATTCCCGGAAATAAGTTTTTTCTTCTGCCATAGACGGCACAATTTCTTTGAATCGACGATATTTCGCCATCAAACTTTGCCGTTTCACTCCTTTTTCGTAAGCAAGTTCGATTGCTTCAAAAAAGGTGACCACGTCAACAATTTCCTCCGTTGTCCAGTCAATTGAAAAAGGGTATGAATAATCCATTTTATTTCCTCACTTTCGCATCATGATGTTATTGACCATTTCCGCCGAATTTCTTCAGCTTGCACTTCCATCCGTTCGATCAATTCCTGCACTGATGGAACATCTTTAATCAGACCGGTGACCTGTCCGGCCCAGCCGAACCCTTCTTCCTGCTTTCCTTCATATATATACTTTTTGTTGGCTTCTCCACTGACATAATCTTTTATCGCTTCATAGCTTGGATGTTCCGCTTCAATTTCCAGAATCTTATCGGTCCAACCGTTCCTAAGCGTTCTTGCTGGGCTGCCAATGCTTTTTTTGATGATGACGGTGTCTTGTTCTGAACTGGCAATTAAAGCATTCTTGTAAGCCTCTGAAGCATGGACGCATTCTTTTGTCGCGATAAAGCGCGTTCCCATTTCAATGCCTTCTGCCCCAAGTGCGTGGGCTGCCATCCAACCACGGCCATCCCCAATGCCTCCTGATGCAATAACAGGGATTGTGACCGCATCCACCACTTGCGGAATAAGCACCATCGTTCCAATATCATCTCTTCCTAAATGCCCGCCGCCTTCATGCCCTACCACCATCACGGCATCGGCTCCGAGTTCCTCCGCCTTTACTGCTTGTCTTCTGGCCGCTACCAACACGAGCTTTTTAATCGGCGTTCCTTCCAGCTGTTTGAAGATCGGCGTCGGATTTCCGCCAGTCATCGAAATGACCGGAACGTTTTCGTCAATCGCTACTTGAAGCATATGTGAAAATTCGCGTCCATGGTCACCGATTGCAAAATTAACGCCAAATGGCTGATCTGTCAATTCACGGACTTTGCGGATTTCTCCCCTTAATTGCTCCGGTGTAGAAAGGCTCATAGCGGTGATTTGCCCTAGGCCTCCGGCATTTGATACGGCTGCAGCAAGCTCAGCATAAGCAAGATAAGCAAGCCCTCCTTGGATGATAGGCAAGCGTATACCTAGAAGATCTGTTATTCTTGTCTGAAACTGCATGAAATCATTCCCTCCTCTGTCTTTATTTTATTCGGCAGGCAAAAACAATTTCCTTTTATTTTTATAGTATAGCGTTAATCAACATGCTATAATTCTTTTTGTTTTCATTTTTATAAAGCGAGGTGGCCCTAAATGTCTCAATTAGAAACTCCGTTATTCGATGCACTCCTGAAACATCGAAACCGGCACCCCATTCAATTTCATATTCCTGGCCATAAAAAAGGCCAAGGCGTCGACCCGGCTTTCCGGGAATTTGTCGGCGATAATATTTTATCGATAGACTTGATCAATATCGCTCCTTTAGATGATTTGCATTCACCAAAAGGTGCGATTAAAGAAGCGCAGGAATTAGCCGCCAAAGCATTTGGCGCAGATTATACGTTCTTCTCTGTCCAAGGTACGAGCGGTGCAATTATGACCATGATTTTAAGCGTCGTAGGTCCGAACGATAAAATCCTAGTTCCGCGCAATGTCCATAAATCCATTATGTCCGCTATCGTATTCGCTGGCGCCATTCCAATTTTCATCCATCCTGAAGTGGATCCAGAACTCGGGATCTCCCATGGCATTTCTGCAGAAGCGGTTGAAAAAGCATTGATCGAATACCCTGATGCAAAAGCGGTTCTTGTCATCAATCCGACCTATTTTGGCGTCGCAGCTGACTTGAAACGGATTGTCGACATTGCCCATGACCGCCAAGTTCCGGTTTTAGTAGACGAAGCACACGGTGTCCACATCCACTTCCATAAATCTTTGCCGATTTCCGCGATGGAAGCAGGTGCAGATATGGCGGCTACATCCGTCCATAAACTTGGCGGTTCTATGACGCAAAGTTCGGTACTGAATGTCCGCGAGGGCTTGGTTTCTGCTAAGCGCGTTCAATCAACACTTTCCATGCTGACAACGACTTCAACGTCCTATCCGATTCTTGCGTCATTGGACACGGCACGCAGACAGCTGGCGATCCACGGCTATGATTTGATCGATCATGCTATCCGTTTAGCACAAGATGCACGCAAGCGAATCAATAAAATCGCCCATCTGCATTGTGTAGGAAAAGAGATTTTAAATAGCTCTGCTACCTATGATATGGATCCGACCAAATTATTGATCAGCGTAAAAAATCTTGGCATCACTGGCCATCAGGCTGAAGAATGGCTGCGGGAAAACGCCAATATTGAAATCGAATTATCCGACCTTTACAATATCCTTTGCTTAGTAACCATCGGCGACAGCCGCAAGGAGCTGAATCTGTTAGTAAATGCCCTTCAGCGGATGAGCGAGGCTTTCGAGAGCGACGCCGCAATCATCGAACCGGTTGTTCTCTTGCCAGATATCCCACGCCTTGCGATGACGCCGAGAGACGCTTTTTACGCAACAACTGAAGTCATCTCGATCGAGGAAGCTGTCGGAAGAATTTCAGCAGAGTTTATCATGGTCTATCCTCCAGGCATCCCGATTTTCATTCCTGGGGAAATCATCACCCAGGAGAATATCGAATACATCGATATGAACATCAAAGCTGGTTTGCCGGTACAAGGGCCAGAAGACGATACGCTGCAAATGCTGCGTGTCATTAAAGAACAGCAGGCGATTCGTTAAAAAATATTCTGCTTTTCATCGAATCTGATTCACTTAATAAAAAAAGTCCGGAGCTTTCGCTTCCCGGACTTTTTTTCATTTACTGTTCAAGTTCAATCTCTTGCGGATCGACGAACGTATAGCCTTTTGCTTGGAGGCCCTCTACGATCCCTGGAAGAGCCGCTGCCGTCCATTCCCGGTCATGCATTAATAAGTTTGACCCATTGCGCAAAAACTCAGTATTGACCATGATATCCGTTAAAGCCGCTGGATCCATATACTGTTTTTCCCAATCGTAGCCATAGGACCAATTCATCAGCAACATGCCTTCTTGTTGCACCAGGGCACGGCTGAAGTCCGTATTGGCTCCGTGTGGCGCCCGGAAGAATTTCGGCTTTTCGCCGATCACTTGTTCAACTGTCTCATTCACAGCTAAAATCTCTTCTTTTTGCTGCTCATCAGAAATCGTCGTTAAATTCGGATGGGTTTGCGTGTGGTTGCCGATTGCAAAGCCCAAGTCATGAATTTTTCTTAAGTTCTCTTTTTCTTCGTCGCTATCCAAAAAATGGCCATTGACAAAGAAAATGGCCGGGACATCTAACTCTTTCAATGTAGTCGCCATTTCCACTGCATGCTTGTCTGGGGCATCATCAATGGTCAGCAATACTGCTTCTGCCGGAGCATCTGCAATCGGCTCTACTCCCCAAGTAGCCGGATTCAAGCGATATTGAGGTTCCGCTTCTGCCACTTCTTCGGCTTGTGCGCTATCTGCTTCATTTGCATTCTCAGTTTCTGCAGGCGTTTCTTTTGCCTTCTCTTCCGTAGGTGCCGTTTCTTTTTGATCAGCAGTTTCAGCCTGTTCATCGCCGCAAGCTGCAAGCAACGAAATTCCAACTGCCAATATTAACCATTTCATATGTACCATGTCACTATCACCCTTTCGGTGCCATTCTATCATGAATAAAGGCATAAAAAAAGAAACCCGCATGAAAATGCGGATTTCTTCTTTCATTATTTAATGATATGGATTGGAGTTCCAAGCGCCACTTCTGCAGCTTCCATTGTGATTTCAGCCAATGTTGGGTGAGCGTGGATCGTCATTGCGATATCTTCAACCGTCATACCCGCTTCAATAGCAAGGCCTAACTCAGCGATCATATCAGACGCACCAGCACCAACGATGTGAGCACCAAGCAACAAACCATCTGATTTGCGTGAAACAAGTTTCACGAAACCTTCAGATGCGTTCAATGCAAGTGCACGGCCGTTAGCTCCGAATGGGAATTTAGCAGCAGCCGCTTCAAATCCTTGTTCTTTTGCTTGCTCTTCAGTTAAACCGACGCTTGCAAGTTCAGGATCTGTGAAGCAGACAGCAGGGATTGCCAAGTAATCCACTTCTGATTTTTCTCCAGCAATTGCTTCTGCAGCAACTTTACCTTCGTAAGATGCCTTGTGAGCAAGTTGAAGTCCAGGTACTACATCCCCGATTGCATAGAAGTTAGGAATGTTCGTACGGCATTGTTTGTCAACTTCGATCAAACCGCGTTCAGACATTTTTACACCGACTTCTTCAAGTCCCATTTCATCCGTATTTGGACGACGTCCAACTGTTACCAATACATAATCCGCTTCAACGGTTTTTTCTTCCCCGCCCACTTCATATTTTACAGTAACGCCGTTTTCAGTTTCTTCTACACCTTTAGCAGATGCTTTAGTGATGACTTCAACGCCTTTTTTCTTCAAGCCTTTTTTGACGATAGCCGTCATTTGCTTTTCGAATCCAGCAAGAATATCAGGTGCACCTTCAAGGATAGTAACTTCTGATCCAAGATTTGCATAAGCAGTTCCAAGTTCAGTTCCGATATAACCGCCGCCGATAACGACAAGTTTTTTAGGGACTTCTTGAAGTGCTAAAGCACCTGTAGAATTGATGACGCGTTTAGAGAATTTGAAAGTTGGAATTTCCACCGGGCGAGATCCTGTCGCAATGATTACATTTTTGAATGTATAAGTTTGCGACGATTTTTCGTCCATAACGCGTACTGAATTTTCATCTACGAAATAAGCTTCACCGCGAACGATTTCAACTTTATTTCCTTTTAGAAGCGATTCAACACCGCCAGTCAATTTTTTCACAACGCCGTTTTTGAATGCTTGCGCTTTTTCAAAGTTAATGGATACTTCTTTAGCGACAATACCCATATCATCTGAATGTTGAGCTTCTTCAAAACGGTGGCCTACTGAGATAAGTGCTTTCGAAGGGATACAGCCGACGTTCAAGCATACGCCTCCGATATATTCTTTCTCAACGATTGTTACTTTTTGGCCAGTTTGCGCTGCACGGATTGCTGCTACATATCCGCCAGGGCCTGAGCCGATGACGAGCGTATCTGTTTCGATTGGAAAATCTCCTACTACCATAATTTTTACGCCTCCATTAATAATAATTCAGGTTCGCTTAATAAGCGTTTGATGTGATTTAATGCGTGTTGCGCTGTTGCTCCGTCAATCATGCGATGATCAAAGCTCAATGATAATGCTAACACAGGTGCAGCAACAATTTCACCATTTTTAATTACTGGCTTCTCAGCGATGCGGCCAATTCCAAGAATTGCTACTTCAGGGTGGTTGATGACTGGAGTGAACCATTGGCCGCCGGCAGAACCGATATTCGTGATTGAGCACGAAGCGCCTTTCATCTCAGCAGCAGTCAATTTACCTTCACGCGCTTTTGTTGCAAGTCCATTAATTTCATCAGAAATCGAGAACACGGATTTACGGTCTGCATTTTTAATAACAGGAACCATAAGGCCTTTCTCAGTATCTGCTGCAATTCCGATATTGAAATAGTGTTTTTGGATGATTTCGCTTGTTTCATCATCGAAAGACGTATTCAATGCTGGGAATTCACGCAATGTGCTTACCAAAGCTTTTACTACGTATGGCAAGTAAGTCAGCTTGATTTCTTTTTCAGCTGCAATATCTTTGAATTTTTTGCGGTGTGCGACGAGTTCTGTAACGTCCACTTCGTCCATTAACGTAACGTGAGGAGCTGTATGTTTTGAATGCACCATCGCTTTCGCAATCGCTTTGCGGATGCCTGACATCTTCTCGCGTGTTTCCGGGAAATCGCCTTCAGGAACAGCTGGCGCTTTTGGAGCTGCTGGTTCTTTAGCAGATTCTTTTTCAACCGCTTCCGTTTCAGGAGCACTTTCAACAACTGCTTGCTCTTGTCCGCCGCTCAAGAACGCTTCGATATCTTCTTTCAAGATACGGCCGTTATTGCCTGAACCTGAAACTTGTGTGATATCAACGTCTTTTTCTCTTGCAAACTTGCGGACTGAAGGCATCGCGATTACGCGTGCATTCGGGTCAGCTGGCGCTTTAGCTTGAGGCTGTTCGCCGGCTCCCGTTTCCGCATTTTTAGGTACTTCTTCTTTTACGGGTTCTTTTTCAACATTCTGAGCAGATTCAGCTGTTCCAGCTTGAACTTGCTCTTCTGTTTCTTCTTTGCTTTCAGAAGGGGCTGCATCTCCGCTTCCTTCGTTATCTGAAGCATCGTCGCTTTCGATCCGGACCAGCACGTCACCAACAACTGCTACCGTTCCTTCTTCAACGATGATCTCTTTGACTGTTCCTGATACTGGTGAAGGCATTTCAACAACTGCTTTGTCGTTCTGCACTTCAAACATGATGTCATCTTCTTCGATTCGATCTCCTGCTTTTACGAACCATTTTACGATTTCACCTTCGTGGATACCTTCTCCGATATCCGGTAAACGAAATTCAAAAGCCATTAGTTTCACCCTTTCTTTTCTAAACGAATTAGAACGTTAACACTTTCTTAGCTGTTTCTAGTATATCCTTCGAATTTGGAAGCCAAACTTGTTCAGCTTGTGAGAATGGGAAAATAGAATCTGGAGCCGTTACACGCAATACAGGAGCTTCTAGACTCAAAATTGCACGATCCATGATTTCAGCTACAACGTTTGCAGCAATACCCGCTTGTTTTTGTGCTTCTTGGACAACCATTGCGCGTCCAGTTTTTTCTACTGAAGCGACAATCGCTTCGATATCCAAAGGTTGGATTGTACGAAGGTCGATCACTTCTGCAGAGTAGCCTTCTTTTTCAAGTTCTTCGGCCGCTTTCAAACTTTCTTGCACCATCGCGCCGTAAGCAATAATCGTCAAATCCTTGCCTTCGCGTTTGATATCCGCTTTCCCTAATGGAATTGTGTAAGCTTCTTCCGGAACTTCCTGACGGCCTGAGCGGTATAATTTCAAATGCTCAAGGAAAATAACCGGGTCATTGTCGCGGATTGAAGAAATCAACAAACCTTTTGCATCATAAGGAGTTGATGGTACAACCACTTTTAAACCTGGTTGTGAAGTCATCAACAACTCTAGGGAGTCTGCGTGCATTTCAGGTGTATGAACACCGCCGCCGAAAGGTGAGCGCAGTGTGATTGGTGCATTTAAGCTGCCGCCGCTGCGGAAACGCATGCGAGCCATTTGACCGCTGATTGAATCCATTACTTCATAAACAAATCCGAAAAACTGGATTTCCGGAACTGGACGGAACCCTTGCAGCGCAAGGCCGATTGCAAGGCCGCCGATTCCTGACTCAGCCAAAGGCGTATCGAATACACGGTCTTCACCGAATTCTTTTTGCAATCCTTCTGTCGCACGGAAAACACCGCCGTTATTTCCTACGTCTTCCCCGAAAACTAGTACATTTTCATCGTTTTGCATCTCTGTTTTCAGAGCGTCGGTAATTGCTTGAACCATAGTCATTTGTGCCATCGCTTACTTCGACTCCTTTGCTTTGTAGATATCAAGTTGCTCTTGAACGTTGAATGGAACCTCTTCGTACATGATTTCCAATAGGTTAGTAACCGTTTGTTTCGGAGCACTATCGGCTTTTTTGACAGCCGCTTTAATTTCTTCTTTAGCTTTTTCAATTACTTCGTTTTCTTTTTCTTCGTTCCAAATGCCTTTCGCTTCTAGATATTTACGGAAGCGGATAAGCGGATCTTTCTTTTCCCACTCGCTGTCTGTGTCAGAAGTACGGTAGCGAGTCGGGTCATCGCCAGCCATTGTATGCGGGCCATAACGGTAGCAAAGTGTTTCGATCAATGTCGGGCCTTCGCCACGAATTGCGCGTTCACGTGCATCGCGCGTTACTGAATAAACCGCTAATGGATCCATGCCGTCAACTAAAACTCCTGGGATTCCGGCAGCTACAGCTTTTTGTGCAATTGTCTTCGCAGAAGTCTGCAATTCACGCGGTGTAGAAATCGCGTATTGGTTATTCTGTACAAAGAAAATAGCAGGTGCACGGAATGAACCGGCAAAGTTAATGCCTTCATAGAAGTCACCTTGTGAAGAACCGCCGTCGCCTGTGTAAGTAACAGCAACTGCTTCTTTTTTGCGTTTTTGCATACCTAGTGCCACACCTGCTGCTTGGATATATTGTGCGCCGATAATGATTTGCGGCGGCAAGATGTTCAAGCCCTCAGGCATTTGGTTCCCCATGAAGTGTCCACGCGAGAACAAGAATGCTTGGTGCAGCGGCCAGCCATGCCAGATTAGTTGCGGAACATCACGATAGCCCGGCAAAATGAAGTCTTCTTTTTTAAGCGCAAAATGAGACGCTAATTGAGACGCTTCCTGTCCAGCAGTCGGCGCATAGAAACCTAAACGTCCTTGGCGGTTCAATGAAATTGAACGCTGATCCAAAATACGCGTATAAACCATACGGCTCATTAATTCCTGTAATTCTTCATCGGATAATTTCGGGTCTGCCTCTTCATTGACGATTTCGCCTTCTTCGTTCAGAACCTGGACCATTTCAAACTTTTCTTCGATTGCGTGCAGTGTTTCCACTGGATCAAATTGCTGTGATTTTTTCGCAGCCATAAAAGCAACTCTCCTTTTATCTGTATTAAGATTTCTTTATTGATATAGTAATACAATTGCACATTCCTCTTCAGTATACGTTACTTGATTTGCATGGTCAATCATTGAGAACCGTTAGTTATCAAGCCTATTTTATAGTAGCAAACGAATCTTCGCCAAAAACTGTACTACTGTTTCCCAAAGAACTGTATTATATTACAGAAAGAGATATACCCCTCTTTTATAGCACAGAAAAAGGGCTGCCCCAGTCTATCGGGCTGCCCTTTTTCATACTTCTTTTTTGTTTGGATAAAGACTTTGCTTTATTGTTCTTCTTTTTCCAGTTCTTCAATGACTTTGTCTTTCATCTCATTAAACTGTTCTGTCCGCTCGTTGAAAACCTTAACCGTGTCCTGGACATCTGTATTTTTTTCATTCACTTCCATCGCTTTTTCCTGCAGCGATTGAAGTTCCGTTTCTTCGTTTAGGAGCATATCGTACAATTCCTTTTGAAGGCCGGTCAGTTCTTCATACGCTCCGGCAAAATCCGAGTGCGCTTCAAAACGTTCCTGCATCTTCGTTTTCAGTTCAGTTAAATCGGTCTTCAGTGATTCTTCATCTGTTTCTTCAATCACAGCATCGATCGCTTTAAATTCTTCTTGGGCATTTTTGATTGATTCGTTTTCTGTTTTCAAAAGTTCTAAGCGCTGGTCAGCCGATTCCATTGCCTCTTCAGCTTGGCCACTCACTTCTTCTTGCTGTTCTTGAGTCAAGCCCATAATGGACTCAAATAATTGCTGTTCGTTTTTTTCCAGTTTTTCCATTTCACTTTGAGTATCCCGGTACTCTTTTTCAGCAGAAAATGTTTCCTGTAAGACATTATCCAATTCTTCACTGGCATTTTGCCCTGAACAAGCACTTAGCAATAAAGCACTCGAGAAAATCGTAGCCATAAAAACTTTTTTCACAAAAAAACCTCCTTATTACATAAATTAACTATAATATTCACCGCACAAAAGCGCAAGCGCCCACCTGCTCCTCTAAACACAAATTAATCGGAGCTGTTGAATGCCTGCAAAAGAATCTTCACGAAGGAAGCACATGCGAATGCTCTTTTTTAAAAATTCGCTTCCCATTTTATAAAGCCTTGCAATTAATCGAACTGTTAGAATTGCATTTTTCTTTCCGGTGTTCCCTATCGTGCGTTATACTAAAGTGTAATGTGTCAGTACGAAAGGATGAATACACTTGATACTCATGAAAGATATAATTCGCGAAGGGCATCCTACACTCCGCCAACGTTCAGAGGAAGTAAGCTTCCCTCTTACAGAAGAGGACCGCAAACTTGCTGAGGACCTTTTGCAATATGTAATTAACAGCCAAGATGATGAAATGATCGAAAAATACGATTTGCGCCCCGGTGTCGGAATTGCGGCTCCTCAAGTCAATAAAGCTAAACGGATTTTCGCGCTTCACTTTGACGAAACAAGCGGCGAAAACCTGAGTTTGATTGCCATCAATCCGAAAATCGTCAGCCATTCTGTGGAAAAAGCCTATTTAACTGCTGGTGAAGGTTGTTTATCGGTAGATCGCGCCATTCCTGGATACGTTCCTCGCTATGCACGCATAACCATCAAAGCTTTTAATGTAGAAGGCGAAGAATACAAAATGCGTTTAAAAGGTTTGCCGGCCATCGCATTCCAGCATGAGCTTGATCATTTAAACGGCGTTATGTTCTTTGACCACATCAATCCTAAAAATCCATTTGCCGAAATTGAAAATGCCATGCCAATAGGAAGAGACTCGGATGAATAATCCGAGCCTCTTTTTATTTTGCCGCTATTCTATTTAAATCAGCTTCAAATGTTTAAATGCATTGGCAAGGCCGTCTTCATCCACATGGTCCGTTACATAAGTCGCGCGTTTTTTTGTTTCTTCATGGCCATTAGCCATCGCCACGCTGACACCAGCCTTCTCCATCATCTGCAAATCATTCAATCCATCGCCAAAAGCAATCGTGTCTTCAATCGTATGGCCGGTTGCGCGGATTAAATGTTCAATGCCGCTCGCTTTTGTTCCGCCTTTTGGCAAAATGTCGCAGGAAACCCGGTGCCAACGGACAAATTGCATTTCTTTGAATGAATCATGGTATTGCTGCTCTTCATCTTGCTCGCAAAACACCAATGCCTGATAAATTTCATTGTCTTTATGAAAATCTTCCACCATTTCAGGATGAGGAAATTTTAAGGTTTTGATGCTTTCATCGATATCCGGATGGTAATCAATCGATGAAACCATTTTCTTTTCATTCATGAAAACAATCGGATGCGCCCGCTTTTCTGCAAATTCGACAATCGAAGACAAAATGTCTGTGTCCAATGCCTCGCGGTGGATGCACTCATCTTCATGGACGATGTATTGCCCGTTGAAAGTAATATATGTACGAATCCCTGTTTCCTGTAAAACTTTTTTAATCATAAAAGGTGCGCGTCCGGTAGCGATGGCTAGATCATGGCCATTTTCCTTCGCCTGAAGAAGCGCTGCTTTTGCACTTTCCGGAATTTCTTTTTTCGAATTCATCAAGGTCCCATCGATATCTAATAATAATAATTTACCCATACATCATTCTCCTATCAAATTTTTATCGTAAAACAGCTCTCATTCTTTACATTTGTCTGAAAATACAGTATAATGCACCTAAGGAGTGAGATAGCCATGCTGAAACTGAAACGTATGAAAAGAAGACTTCTCAGACAGCTAAACGGCATTATGAACAAAAAGAAAATTGCATAATCGGTTTAGCCCTTCTTAATAAATAAGGAGGGCTATTCTTTATTTTAAAACACGGTCATGATAATATAAAGAAAGTGAATTTAATTGAACGTGCAAAAGGAGAGCAAATTATGATTTTTAAAGTATTATATCAAGAAAACCGTGCAGAGGTACCAGTTCGCGAAAACACTAAGAGCCTCTATGTAGAAGCATCATCCGAGCGAGAAGTAAGATTCCACCTGAAAGACCGCAACTATAACATTGAATATATTCAGCTGCTTGAAGGAAGCCATTTGGAATACGAACAAGCCGGCGAAAATTTCGAAGTTGAGAGTTTGGACTAATTATGAAATTTGTTAAGAATGATCAAACAGCTGTATTCGCACTCGGCGGACTAGGCGAAATCGGCAAAAATACGTATGGTGTCCAGTTCCAGGATGAAATCATCCTGATCGACGCAGGCATCAAATTTCCGGAAGACGATTTGCTCGGAATCGATTATGTAATTCCGGATTATACTTATCTCGTTAAAAACGCAGATAAAATCAAAGGCTTGTTCGTAACTCACGGACACGAAGACCATATCGGCGGAATCCCTTACCTCTTGAAAAAGATTAACATTCCCGTCTACGGCGGCAAACTTGCTTTAGGCTTGCTGCGCAAGAAGTTAGAAGAACACGGTTTGCTTCGCCAAACTAAAATGATTGAAATCGAAGAGGAAGATGTCATCAAATTCCGTAAAACTTCGGTAAGTTTCTTCCGTACGACCCACAGTATACCAGATGCTTTCGGAGTAGTGGTCAAAACACCTCCCGGCAACATCGTCCATACTGGGGATTTCAAATTCGACTTTACTCCAGTAGGCGAACCCGCCAACTTATTGAAAATGGCTCAAATCGGAAGCGAAGGCGTTCTTTGCCTGCTTTCTGATAGTACGAATGCTGAAGTCCCTGACTTTACGATGTCAGAGCGCAAAGTCGGCGAATCCATCAAGGACATTATGAGAAAAGTGGATGGCCGCCTAATTTTCGCAACATTCGCATCTAATATTTACCGTCTTCAGCAAGTGACGGATGAAGCTGTGGCCCAAGGCCGTAAAATCGCAGTATTTGGACGCAGTATGGACAATGCAATGACGATTGGCCGGGAACTTGGCTATATCAATGCCCCTGAGGACGCTTTCGTAGATACTCAAACATTGAACCGCCTGCCTGCCAATGAAGTCCTTATTCTTTGTACAGGATCTCAAGGCGAGCCCATGGCAGCTCTTTCGAGAATTGCAAACGGCACACACCGCCAGATTCAAATCCAACCGAATGATACGGTCGTCTTCTCGTCTTCCCCGATTCCGGGCAATACGAGCAGTGTAAACCGTACAATCAATTTACTGTTCCGTGCTGGAGCAGATGTTATCCACGGTTCATTGAATAACGTCCACACTTCTGGACATGGTTCTCAACCAGAAAACAAATTGATGCTTCGTTTGATCAAGCCGAAATTCTTTATGCCGATCCACGGTGAATACCGGATGCAGAAAATCCATGCCCAATTAGCAGTGGATTGCGATGTACCGGAAGAAAACACGTTTATTATGGAAAATGGCGATGTCTTAGCGCTTAGCCAAAACGAGGCTTCTGTTGCAGGACGCATCCCATCTGGAGATGTCTACATCGACGGCAGCGGCATTGGCGACATCGGCAATATCGTTCTTCGTGACCGCCGTGTGCTGTCTGAAGAAGGATTGGTCATCGTCGTAGTCAGCGTTGATATGAAGAAAAACAAAATGGTTTCCGGTCCGGACATCATTTCACGTGGATTTGTCTACATGCGTGAATCCGGTACGATGATTTATGAGGCTCAGCAAATGCTGAACCGACATTTGAACAAAAAGATCCATGGCAAGAACACAGAATGGGCTGAACTGAAAAGCGATATCTCTGACGTGTTAGGGCCATACCTATACGAAAAAACAAAACGCCGTCCAATGATCTTGCCGATCATCATGGAAGTCTAGAAAAGCGGAAGCACCTGTTCAGCCCAGACAAGCGCTGGAGGTTTTGAAGGTAATGGCGTTCTTTGCCATTACCGGCAAGACCGAAGCGTCTCGAGGGGCTAGGTTGATGCAGACTGGACATCAGAAAAAAATTCAACTATCATCAACTAAAAAACCGTTCGTATCAGGAATTTCTGACACGAACGGTTTTTTTCACTATCTTTAGTTTTTTAGTTTAAGACTTTTTTCTCGAACCGGTTAATATCCGCATCAGATCCGATGATGATCAATACGTCAGCCAATTCGATTTCCATATCTGCCTGCGGCGATACTAAGATCTGGCCTTCTCTTTTAATGGCTACGATATTAATGCCGTATTTTGCGCGTATGTCCAAACCGATTAATGTCCGCCCTGCCAGCTTTTCATTGGCTTGGATTTCGGCAATGGAATGCTCATCCGATAACTCTAAGTAATCCAACACATTATTGGATAACATATTATGGGCTATTCGAATCCCCATATCCCGTTCCGGGTGAACGACATGGTCCGCCCCAATTTTGCTCAATACTTTAGCGTGATAATCATTTTGGGCTTTAACAGTGATTTTTTTGACCCCGATCTCTTTTAGCATCAAAGTCGTCAGGATACTCGCTTGAATATTCTCACCAATGGCCACAATGACATGTTCAAAATTGCGGATGCCCAGGGATTTCAAAACCGCTTCATCTGTTGTATCTGCGACGACCGCTTGTGTAGCGATAGTCGCAAATTCATCGACACGTTCAGTATCTTTATCAATTGCCATTACGTCTGCATCTTGTTCAATCAGCTCACGTACGATGCTTCCACCGAATCGTCCAAGGCCGATGACTACAAATTCCTTCTTCATATACATCCCCCAAATTCTTTTATAGCCATTAGTTTAGCATATTCCCACATAAAAATAGCGTATAAAAAAAATAAAAAAACCCCGCCTTATCAGCGGGGATCTAATGGCCGTTTTGGCCGTTTTTCACAGTATTCACAGTGGACATCGCTGCATTTTTCTTCACGCCATTCGTTGCAGCTTGAGCAATAGCTTGCATCAAATTCATCATCGAAAGTTAAAGCAGACAAACACGTATGGCAATACGTATGGACATCCATCCAATTGATAAATTGTTTATTGGCTACTAAGTAAAGACCTTGCTGGTCCTGTTTATAATTCATGATTGAAGATTTTTGGACAATGCGGTTTTTAGGGTCCAAGAAAAAATTCATTTTGCCGTTCAAATTGATCACTCCCGAAAGATAGGTTAAACATGGTTATCTTTTAACTATCATATCATCATTTTTCAGAGTTAAAAGTGTTTTTTAGGTTTTCAAGTTTTACTCCATTCCTTAATGATAATAAAGTTTTGCGGTAAAAAGCAATGTTTAAGAAAAATTTCTTTAAAGTATTTATTATACTTGAAAAACGAACTGGTTTTTGTATAATGATAATTGCTGTTAGTAAACTTAAAGTATATTTTTACTAAACATAATTTATTCAAAGTTTACTATTACTATATAAAACGAGGTGAAGCTGCGTGCAAATCGGAATGAAGATAAAACGGCTGCGGCTTAAAAATGGATTGACGCAGGAAGAACTCGGTGAACGGACAGATTTGAGCAAAGGATTTATCTCTCAATTGGAACGTGATATGAATTCACCTTCTATTGAAACCTTATTTTCGCTATTAGAAGTTCTCGGCACGACACCGAAGGAATTTTTTGATGACTCCGATAAAGAAGTGAAAGTCGTGTTTACGCCAAGTGACCATACGATCCACACAGACACGGAAGCAGGCTATGAGATCGATTGGCTCATCACCACTTCGAATGAAAAAGAAATGGAACCTGTCTATCTTACACTTGAAGAAAAAGGTGAATTCAAACATTTTGAACCATCTTTGGCCGAGACGTTCATCTACGTGCTTGAAGGGCGTGTACGCCTGGTCCTTGGAGACAATGAGTATCTTGCAAGCGCTGGAGATTCCCTTTATTATGAAGCTTCTGACCATCATCAGCTTATTAACGCTCATTCTGGAAAATCAGAAATGATCATTGTTGCCACACAATCATACTTGTAAATTTGGAGGGATATCTATTGGATACATCAATTATTCGTTTTGAAAATGTTTCGCAAATATATGACGGGGCCGGCCCCGTTTTGAACGATGTCAGCTTTGAACTCGAAAAAGGGAAATTCTACACACTTCTCGGCCCTTCCGGCTGCGGAAAAACGACAATTCTGCGTTTAATCGCAGGATTCATTACACCGACTAAAGGCGATGTGTATATTGAAGGAAAGAAAGTTAATAATATTCCTGCCAACGAACGCCAAGTGAATACGGTTTTCCAAGACTATGCCCTCTTCCCTCACCTCAATGTATTTGAGAATGTGGCTTTTGGGCTGCGCATTAAGAAACTAAAAAAAGCAGAAGTTGAACGCCGTGTGAAAGAAGCCTTGGAATTCGTAAACTTAAAAGGATATGAGAACCGGGAAATCAGTGAAATGTCTGGCGGGCAGCGCCAACGCGTCGCAATTGCGCGAGCGATTGTCAATGACCCCGAAGTAATCTTGCTGGATGAACCGCTATCTGCACTCGATTTGAAATTACGTACTGAAATGCAGTATGAACTGCGCGAACTTCAACAGCGCCTTGGCAAAACGTTTATTTTTGTCACTCATGACCAAGAAGAAGCACTGGCTATGTCCGATGAAATTTTCGTTATGAAAGCAGGCGAAATTCAGCAAAGCGGCACGCCGATGGATATTTACGACGAGCCCATCAACCGCTTTGTTGCAGACTTTATCGGTGAATCCAATATTGTAGCCGGTGAAATGATCGAAGATTACCGAGTTCGCTTTGCCAATAAAGAATTCGAATGCGTCGACCAGGGCTTGAATCCGAACGAACAAGTAGAAATTGTCATCCGTCCGGAAGATCTTGAAATCACATCTGTAGAAAACGGAAAAATGGCTGTTACCGTCGATACCCAATTATTCCGTGGCGTCCACTTCGAAATCTCCACAATTGATGAAGTCGGCAACGAATGGCTCGTTCATTCCACGAAAAAAGCGGAAGTCGGTTCACTGATCGGCCTGGATTTTGATCCAGAAGCAATCCACGTTATGCGTTTGAACGAGTCCGAAGAAGCTTTTGATGCACGTCTCGAATCGTACGGAGTTGAAGCCGATGAATAGTAAAGGAGCACGCAGTTTTTATCTAATCCCGTATTATATTTGGATTGCGCTGTTTGTTATTGCGCCGATTGCATTAGTCGTCTATTATTCCTTCTTTGACCTGCAAGGGAATTTGACGCTCGAGAACTATCAAAACTTCTTTTCATCTGTGTACTTGCGTTTGACGCTGAGTTCGTTCTGGTATGCCTTCCTGGTCACCTTCTTTTCAATCCTGATCGCTTACCCGACAGCCTATTGGCTAACGAAAACGAAGCATAAGCAATTGTGGCTATTGTTGATCATCATCCCTTCTTGGATCAATTTGCTGTTGAAAACTTATGCCTTTATCGGGATATTCGGCTTATACGGTCCAGCCAATAAATTTTTGGCTGCCATCGGCCTAGGGGAACAGCAGATCCTCTTCACGGATTTCAGTTTTATTTTCGTATCGGTTTATATTTTTATTCCGTTCATGATTTTGCCGATTTTCAATTCCTTGGATAAATTGAATCCGGCTTTGATGGATGCTTCGCGCGACCTCGGTGCATCTTCATGGATGACGTTCAGAAAAGTGATTTTCCCATTGACGATCAATGGGGTTAAATCCGGTGTCCAAGCCGTCTTCATCCCTGCCCTGTCGCTATTCGTCATTACGCGTTTAATCGCCGGAAATAAAGTCATTACACTCGGTACAGCCATTGAACAGCAATTCCTCGTAACGCAGAACTGGGGCATGGGTTCAACGATCGCTGTGTTCTTGATACTCTTCATGATCATCATTATGATGCTGACCGGACAGCGGGAAAAAGGAGGCTCTGCAAATGGGAAAACTAAGTAAAAAAGCAAAAGTCTATTTGGCAGTTGTCTTCTTTATCTTATATGCACCAATTTTTTACTTGATATTTTACTCATTCAATAGCGGCGGCACGATGTCGAGCTTTGACGGGTTTACGCTGGAACATTATGCAGCAGTATTCAATGATACGCGGCTGCTCATCATTTTGATGAATACAGTCATTGTCGCCTTGCTGTCGTCTCTTATTTCAACAGCAATCGGTGTTCTTGGCGCAATTGGGATCGTTTTTTTGCGAAACCGGAAAATGCGCAATGCGGTGCTTTCACTGAACAATATTTTAATTGTCAGCCCGGATGTCATTATCGGCGCCTCGTTTTTGATCTTATTTACGATGATCGGAGTTAAGCTCGGTTTCGCTTCCGTACTGATTTCCCATATCGCATTCAGTATTCCAATCGTCGTCATCATGGTCTTGCCTAAACTGCAGGAAATGAGCAGCACGTTAATTGACGCTGCCGCGGATCTGGGTGCATCTAAACGCGATATTTTGACGCGGGTAATCATCCCTTACATCAAACCGGGGATTTTCGCAGGCTTCTTTTTAGCGTTAACTTATTCATTGGATGACTTTGCGGTTACCTTCTTTGTCACAGGTAACGGATTCTCAACGCTTTCCGTTGAAATCTACTCGATGGCGCGTGCCGGAATTACCTTGACGATCAATGCACTTTCCGCTTTAATATTCATCGTCACGCTCGGCCTTGTCGTCGGCTATTATTTCTTTAACCAACGGGCACGGAATAGCATCGGAACAGGAGGCCATTAAGATGAAAAGCATTATTCAAGCAACTGTCGCGATTCTGGTCGCTTCTGCCTTGCTTCTTTACGGCGTATCCGTCCTCGAAAAAAGTTCTGCGACCACTGGCGGTGGATCGATCACCGTCTACAACTGGGGCGAATACATCGACCCGGAATTGGTCCAGCAATTTGAAGACGAAACCAATATCAATGTTATATATGAAACCTTCGATTCAAACGAAGCGATGATGACGAAAATCGAACAAGGCGGTACGTCTTATGATGTTGCGATGCCTTCAGAATACGCCATCGAAAAAATGAAGGAAAACGATTTATTGATCCCGATCGATTTGGAAAAAATTCCGAACCTTACTAATATCGATCCTTACTTCTTAGACCTCCCTTTCGATCCGGGCAATGAATATTCCATCCCTTACTTCTGGGGAACAGTGGGGATCGCTTTCAACCCTACGCTGCTGGAAGGGCAAACGTTTGAAAGTTGGGACGACTTATGGGATCCCACATTAAAACAGGAAGTCATTTTGGTGGACAGCGCACGTGAAGTCATCGGAATGGGATTAAACAGCCTCGGCTATTCATTGAACTCTACAGATATATCAGAGCTCCGGGAAGCTACGGACAAATTGAAGACGCTTGGCCCGAATACTAAAGCCATTATCGGGGATGAAATCGTCGAAATGATGCGCCGCGAAGAAGCGGCTGTTGCTTTGACTTGGTCCGGTCAAGCTGCAGATATGATGTGGATCAATGAAAACATCGATTATTCGGTGCCTGAGGAAGGTTCGAACTTATGGTTTGACAATATGATCATTCCAAAAACATCGAGCAATGTAGAAGGTGCACATGCGTTTATCAACTTTATGCTTGATGCAGAAGTTGCTGCGCAAAATGCAGATTATGTCGGTTATTCTACGCCAAACCAGGCAGCCATTGAAATTATGGACCCCGAAGTGACTGGAGACGAACGCTTTTATCCTCCTGAAGAACTGCGGGAACGCTTAGAAGTGTATGAAAACTTAGGGCTAGAAATGCTCGGCATCTACAATGAATTGTTTTTGGAATTCAAAATGGATATGGAAAATTAACAGGCAGCCAGCTGCCTGTTTTTTCTTTGTGCAAAAGGGTATGGTATTGAGTGCCTTTATGATAAAATTTAGGAACACGAAATATAGACAGTGAAAGAAGGATGCGCTATGGCCGCAAAATCAAATAATTTCGCGTTGTATGTTTTGATGTTCAATATGTTTATCGCAATGAGCGGCATCGGCCTCATCATACCGATCATGCCGGAATACCTGGACACGTTCGGTGTCGCAGGCCAAGCACTCGGTACGTTAATCGCCACTTTCGCCCTCGCCCAATTTCTTTTCTCCCCTTTATCCGGACAGTTATCCGATAAATACGGACGCAAAAAACTGATCATTATCGGATTAATCATTTTCGGACTTTCTCAACTTGTCTTCGGTCTAGCTTCAGATTTATGGATTTTATACTTGGCTCGGTTCTTTAGTGGCCTTGGGGCAGCTTTCCTGATTCCCCCGATGATGGCTTTCGTTGCCGACATCACCACTTTTGAAGAACGCGGCAAAGGCATGGGTCTTCTCGGAGCATCCATGTCGCTCGGCTTCATGGTCGGTCCCGGCTTTGGCGGATTTCTGGCTGAAGTCAGCCTGCAATTTCCATTTTACGTGGCTACAGCTGTCGCTTTGATTGCAGCAGTAATTTCGTTTATCGCCTTGCCAAACGTTGCGCCGACCATTCCATCGGCTCCAGCTAAAGCTGAAAACCTCTTGCAGCAACTAAAACGTTCGACCACGACTCCCTATTTTGTCATGCTTTTGGTGATGCTGATTTTCGCTTTCGGATTAGCGAATTTCCAATCGACGATCGCTTTATACGTCGACAAGAAATATCAATTCACTCCGAAAGAAATTGCAGTCCTGATTACCATCGGCGGATTTGTCGGCGTCATCGTCCAAACCTTTGTCATCAATAAATTATTCAAGCGCTTCGGAGAAATGAAAGTTATCCTCGTGAACTTACTGATTTCTGCAGGGGCGATGATCGGAATCTTATTTGTCAACACATTCTGGACCATCCTTTTAGTATCTGCTGTCTTCTTTACAGCTGCCTCTCTGCTGCGACCGGCCATCAATACGCTGATTTCCAAACTTGCTGGCAACGAGCAAGGGTTCGCAGCCGGCATGAACAATGCTTATATGAGTTTAGGGAATATGTTCGGCCCAGCTATGGCAGGAATTCTCTTTGATATCGACATGAGCTTCCCGTATATTTTCGGAACAGCCATTTTGATCACTTGCTTCTTTATAGCAAGCAACTGGTCAGCGAAAAAGCAGCAGTTGCTCGCAACGAGCAGAAGCTAAGAAAAGCGCAAGCACCCATGTAGATTCGACGGGCTTAAGACGATCTGGCGAAGCGGCGTTTCTTCAGCCGCACAGCCAGAGTGGCTTATGACCCCGAGAATCTGGGCGCTGGAGTCTGGACACCGAAAAGCGCAAGCGGCTGTCCAGCTCTGACAGGCATAAGACAGAACAGCGAAGTGGCGCTCTTTGCCGCACAGCTGGGCTGGCTTATGACCCGAGGAGCTAGCCGCTGGAGTCTGGACACAGAAAAGCGGAAGCGCCCGTGTAGATTCGAAAGGCATAAGACGATCTGGCGAAGCGGCGTTTCTTCAGCCGCATAGCCAGAGTGGCTTATGTTCCGAGAATCTGGGCGCTGGAGTCTGGACACCGAAAAGCGCAAGCGCCCATGTAGATTCGACGGGCTTAAGACAATCTGGCGAAGCGGCGTTTCTTCAGCCGCACAGCCAGAGTGGCTTATGACCCCGAGAATCTGGGCGCTGGAGTCTGGACATAGAAAATAGAAAAGCGGAAGCATATCAAAAAAGCGAAAAAGAGGTCATCCCCTCTTTTTCGCTTTTATTAATTGTTCGATGGTTTGCGGAGGTGCTTCTTGTGAAGATGAAACCACCGCTTTTGGTTTTTTCAACGATGGAATCAATCGGAGCCCGAACCTGCGGATCGTGATGTCTACGAAAAACAGCAGCATCGCAAGCAGCAGCAAGAAATGCTGGATCGGCTGATTGGTCCCGCTTTCGTATGGTATTTCCCGGAGCGACTCTTCCAAAGATTCCAGAACTCTTCCTCCGCTCCTCTCAGCTACAGAAGCGAGCAATGCCGTGTTGGGTTCACTTAGGCGATATTCTTCTCCATAAGGGATTGTCAGCCCCGTCTTATACGCTTCCCCGTTTTCATTCCTGATGCTGAAGAAAACCAGCCCCGGATCCGCATCCAAGGTTACTTCCATTTTGCCTGGAGCCACCGGTTCACTTTGCAGCGGGATTTCCATTCCTTTTTCATCGATAGCGGCCACTTCAATAATGGCCGATTGCCGAGTGGGATCTTCAATCGTGTAAACGCCTTGTTGCTTCCTTGCCACTGTAAAGGGGATTTCGTCATATGACGGCAAGAGCTCAGAAACGGAGCGGTTCCAAAACGCCGGCCAATTTTTCCAAGCCTGAAAATCTCCGCTCCATGCACTGCTTCCGGAAGTATAGGCCATCGTTTTGCCGAGGCCATAATTCCACGATGCGAGCACCGGGTCCCCTTCCTCACTTTCCAAAGCGACAGAGGCTGCAGGTTTCGCAGTTGTGGCAATATATGCATTCATTTGCGGCACGCCATCAGAAAACAAATCGCTCCAAGGGCTGTCATAGACAATCGGATAAAACGGTTCATCTACGATATAAGTCCGGGACATCATAATCGTTTCCCGAGAAAGAATAGCGGGGATGGTTGTGGCATCCGCTACTTCATAAAATCGCCCATTGCCGGTGGCAGCCAAATCTTCCAGTAATCCGATGTCCGCATCTTGGCCGATCGAAACCGTCGATAAGGTAATATTGTCTTCCTTGCCGCCTTCGATTAAGCTCGTGTAATCACTCGGGGGAGATTGTCCGTCCGTCAATAAGATAATGTGTTTCCGCTGCAGCTCCAAACCTTCCAATTGCCCGTAAGCTTCAGTCAATGAACGAAAGATTTCTGTACCGCCGCCTGGAGTAACAGATAAAATCTTATCAGCTGCAGCCTTAGGGTCTGCCAATTTTTCCGTTTCAACAATTTGCCACGGCTGATCATCAAAAGCGATCACACCAACCGTATCATCTTTCCGAAGAAGTTCAACGGAACGTGCTGCCGCTTCCTTTGCCAACTCCATTTTCATGCCAGCCATGCTTCCAGAACGGTCCATGACAATGACAAGCCCAAGAGAAGGAAGTTCGTGCTTCCCCTTGACTTCCATTTCAACTGGCAAAAGCCGTTCAATCGGCGATTTAAAATAGCCGCCGAGCCCATAACTTTGATCGCCGCCAACCATCATAAAACCGACGCCGAATTGCTTGACTGCCTGTTCGATGACATCCATCTGCTGGCCGCCAACGGACGTCCCAGAAACGTTGTCAAAGATGATGCCATCATACTGCAGGATCGATGAAAGACTGGTCGGAAGTTCGTTGGAGCCAATATTCGTCGTCCGTATATTTTCACCATCCAATAAACCGGGGATTGGACTAGGAATAGTTCCATTCACAACTAATAATTCCGGCTTCCCTTCCACTTCAGTGACACTCACCAACGCGTTATTCTCCAAAAAACGATCTTCTGCAATTTCCAGTCTCGCTTCATATTTCAGTAATCCTTCTTCACTTGCAGGGTATCGATAAGAAAACAAATTCTCTCCATCAACTAACTGAATACGATGCCGATCAAATTCCTCATCATTTTTCGAAAGGACCAGTTCCGCTTCCCGTTCGCCGTCCGACTGGAGCGTTAAGGAGAATGCTTGAGATTCACCGAGAAAAGCTTTCGAGGGTGTTTCAAACGCTGTAATCGCTGCGTCTTGAGAACTGTCTTGCTGAATTGGCAAGACATCAATTTGCACACGTTCACTTTGAAGCCGGTTCAAACTATCGAGAGCCGAGGCTTTCGTTTCGTTGCCATCGGAGATCAGCACCAGCCGCGTCGCTAAATCTGTATCGCCGCTGTTGGAAGCGAGTTCCAATGCTTGTGCAATATTGGTATGATTCGCCTTCCCCGTGCTTTGATCAAGCGGCAGCGCCCGTGATTCCGCAGATACCGGCAAAAGCGTCTGAAAATCTTCTGCAAACGTATAGACACCGACATGCTGGCTATCATTCTTATCAGCAATGACTGTCTCAATCGATTCCGCAATTGCCGATTGAGATCCTTCCATTGAAGCGGAGCGGTCCATAAGGTAAATGATTTGCTGTTGATCGGCTGGCCGGTAAATTGACGGCATGGCTAAAGCGAAAATCAATAAAACAACGGCCGCAATGCGCAAAATATAAACAAGGCGGAAGAAAAAGCTGCCCAGTTTAAGGTTTTTAAAACCGCTATACGCAAAGTAAATGAGTGCCGGTACAAGCAGCCAAAGAAAGAGAGGTTCATCTAATCGCAATTCCACGGCGGTACACCTCCCATTCAACTAGCAGCAATAATAATACAATGGCAATGGCCCAAGGAATCAGTGGATACTGGATTGTTTCATCCTCCACTTCAGATTGGCCGATTGCGTAAGATGGGCCAGATAATAACATTTTTTCTTCGGAACTCAACTGGACAATCATCTTCATGGATCGGCCGTCCCCATTTACTTCATAAACGCCAGGTTCTGTAGGTGCGATAAATGGTCCTTCCCCCTCCAAATAGGAACTTATATAATCTTCTCCTTTAAATAATTCCCATTCTCCTGCCTCAGAAGCAAGCGGGACGGATCGATGTTCATTTGGCTGAAAGTAGCCTAAAAAGGCTTCGCTTCCCGACAGTTCATTCGCGGCACTCCACAGGAATAATGGAAATGATGGATCCAATGGCCAATTTGTTGATTGGATATCTGAAAGAACCACGATATCGCCTTTTGGACTGATTTGGATAAACGGCTTTCCGTCGATTTCTGCAATGTTTTCATAAGCTTCAAATCCCGGATAAAGCGCTGATACATATACATTTTCCAAATCGGCATAAGTAAATAAGGGATGTGCAGCCGTTTCAATCAATCCCGAAACCTCGGTTGCCTGAACATCATTTCTGCCAATTAAAAGAAGCGGGGAATCCGACTCCATCAATTCAGTTTGATTGGTTGCAAGCATCGATCCGGTCCGTCCTGCAAGTTGCGATGGGTCGGCAGTCGCCGCTTCCATGCCGATGGATTCAAAGCCTTTCGCTACTAAAGAATGAAGCGACGAATCGATCACTACTCCAGTAGATTCTTGCTGGACAAACGATAGCATCCGGTTATCTTCCGAGTAGTCATCTTCAACATTTATTTCAGCCGTCCATAAATCTTCAATAGGCAGGTCTTCAAACGGCACCAATAAATCTTCTCCTGCCGGCAGCTCCAACTCAGCTTCTTTTGAAACGTCTCCAGCCGATAAGCTCACTGTACCTTTCATCGTTTCTTCGCTTTCATTAACGACTTGCACAATCGCCCGCAAGCCATTGTCGGATTGGGACAAGCCAAATTGCCGGATGGACGCATTAGCCAAATTGTCTTCGTTTGCATGGACGACAAAAGGCTGATCCGTTTTAGCCGCTAACGCTTCACGTGCTAAAGCATCCGTAAAGATATGGATCACGGTCGATTCATCTTTCACTAACGATTCCGCAAACAAAATTGTCTGGTCCATCTTAGCCTCTTCGTAGCTGATATCCAGCTGTTCGATATTTTTTAAAAGTGTCTGCTGATCCCGTTCTTCTCGAACGGCGATTTCCGGAGTCTGGCCGGTCTTGATAATGGTCACAGGTTTCCCACCCGCTTGGTCGACCAGTTCCGACATTTTGGTTTTCTGTTGATCGAAGCGGCTTGGCGAACCGGCAAGCATCGTAGCAGAAGTATCCACAATAAAAATCAGTTCATTGCCTTGGACCGTCTCCGACTCGATATACGGTTGAAGCAATCCGAAAACACATAGGACCAATGCCGCCAACTGTAGATAAAACAAAAGATGATGCTGCAATTTTTTTAAGTACGGTGAAGCTTGAATTTCTTTCATCATTTCTTGCCAAAAAAGAACCGATGAAACATTTTTGTTTTGATATTTTTTCCGGAAAAAATAATATAGGATAACGGCAATCGGCATGATCGCTGTCCAAATCCAAATCCAATTTGCTATTCCCATGCCGCTCCCCCTCTATTCAATCCATTTTTTCCGAGCCAATTGATGAATCATAACTTGCTGGATACCGTCTTCGATATGGATAGGCATATAATGGACACCATGTTTTGCACACAGAGCTTCCAACGCCTTATTATGCTGTTCCCGCTTTTTTAAATACGCTTCAATCGCCTGGCGCGTCACCGTTACATTTAAATCCGTACCGGTTTCTTCATCAATAAGACGCATGTCCCCTTCAAAATTAGGAAACCTTTCTTCAGCTGTAGACAAATGGAGAAAGCGCACATCGTGCGAGTATTTTGGCACTTGCTTAAAGAATAATTGCCATTCTTCCAGTTCTTCCAAGCCGTCTGAAATAACGAATAAAACCGTGGAATCTTTTGCACTGTAAAAACTCGCATTTTTTGCAAAAGAACGGCTTTTGGGATCCGGGAGATTCACCATAAAATGTTCAAAAAGCTTTTTGGCTGACTTTCCTTTTTTCTTAAAAGGCGATGCTGAAGCTCCACCCGCTGAAATGCTCAAACGATCATCTTTGCTTAACACCATCACGCCTAACGAAAACGCTAATTGCTTCGAGAAGAGCCATTTTTCTTCCATCGATTTTGAATCATCCAGCAAAACATGGACCCGCATTTCCTGTTCGTCCAAATACCGTTTTATATAAACTTTTTCCGTTCGGGCAAAGACGTTCCAATCGATATGACGAACATCATCTCCGGGATGATATTCCCGGAAATCCGAAAAATCGAGGGAAGAACCAAAACGGCTGGAACGGTGAGATCCTTTATGATGTCCTCGGATCTTTGCTTTAGTGGCTATGGAATAACGGCTTAACCGCTTCATCCAATCGCCGGGCAATTGCAGCCCACTCATTTCAATACGCCTCTTCCGGCGGTTTCCAAAATCATTCCAATAAGATCGTCAACTGTTTTTTCTGCCGCTTCCCCTTCATAATTCAACAAAATCCGGTGCCTTAATACGGGTTGGGCTACATATTTCAAGTCGCCAATCGAGACATGAAAACGCCCTTCTGATAGCGCTCGGGCCTTCGCAAGTTTGATTAAGCTTTGAAGTCCCCTTGGACCGCTGCCATATTGGACAAATTGTTTGATTTCATCAAATTGGGTATATTCCGGATTTGAATGCTGAATGATATCGACCGCCACCATAAGAATGTCTTCTGCAATCAATACTTCTTTCACCATTTGCTGCGCTTCGATTAAAGAAGCTGTATCCATTTTCTTAACGAGGGAAACCGTTTCAGCTCCAGTTGTTCTTCGGCTAATTTCCGCCAACTCTTCACGATTCGGGTAAGATACAAGAATCTTGCATAAGAACCGGTCCATCTGTGCTTCCGGCAACGGATAAGTCCCTTCCATTTCGATCGGATTCTGGGTCGCTAATACGAAAAACGGCCGCGCCATTTTTTTCGTATCGCCTAATATCGTCACCGTTTTTTCTCCCATCGCTTCAAGCAAGGCACTTTGTGTCTTCGGCGTAGCCCGGTTAATTTCATCGGCTAAAACCATCTGATGGAAAATCGGGCCTTCTCTGAAAGTGAATTGCTGTCTGCCTTCAGCATCCCGTTCGATCAGGCTGGTACCGGTAATATCAGATGGCATTAAATCCGGCGTGAATTGGATACGGGAAAAACTCAAATCCATCACATCTGAAATGGTACGGATTAACATCGTCTTGCCGAGCCCTGGCAAACCTTCAAGCAATGCATGGCCATCCGCTAAAATAGCATACAAGGAAAATTCCACCGCTTGTTCTTGTCCAACGATAAATTTGCCGATTTCATCTCTGACCTCTTGCAGTTTGTTGCTCATTTCCTTAAAATCATCCGGTGAATATGCCATATAGTCCCCTGCTTTCTCTTAATCAGATTCAACTGTTGAAAAATACTGTTCAACGACTTTTTGCAAGTCTGGCGGCAATGCCAAACGATCGGCGCTTATAAAATAAGAATCGCTATATTCGCCCACTACTTCAGAATAAGGACGGACTGTCCCTTTCGTAGCCGGGACAACCCCTTCCTGTTCTTCTGCCGCTTCACCGTCGCCAAGTTCTCCTTGATCGACAGTTGTCTCACTTTCTCCACCTATTCTAGAAGGAACTGTTAAAAGTTCCCGGCTTCCTTGACCCGATCCGTAGCCTTTGCCCTGTCCTTGTCCTTGTCCTTGTCCCTGGCCTTGACCTTGTCCTTGTCCTTGTCCTTGTCCCTGGCCTTGTCCTTGTCCTTGTCCTTGTCCCTGGCCTTGTCCTTGTCCTTGTCCTTGACCTTGACCTTGACCTTGTCCTTGTCCTTGTCCTTGTCCTTGTCCTTGTCCTTGTCCTTGTCCTTGTCCCTGGCCTTGTCCTTGTCCCTGTCCTTGGCTTTGTTGCTGATTCTGGCCATCGCCTTCGCTTTCGGATTCAGCATTGGGGGTGCCGCTGCTCCCTTCACCGGATTCACTTCCAGATTCTGAAGAATCTTCAGCGCCCTCAGATGCTGCCCCGTCACTTTTGGAAGCTTCCGGGTTTGCGGCCCCGGCAATAGTCTGTTGAAGCGGAAAACTTACCGGTTTCCCCATATTGCTCAAAGCTGTCTGTGTTTCTCCCGCTTGTTCAGCAAGCTGTTTTGCTGCATTTTCAAGATCTGCTTTTTCCTGTTCTGCAACTTCCCCTTCTGCTGGCAATTGCTGTTGCTGAGCCATTTCTTTTTGCTTCTTGACCACTTCTTTCAACGCTTCTTCAGCTGTTTCGCTTTCTTCCACTTTTTTTAGAACTTCTTGCAATTCCTCTTTAACGACTTCTGTTTTTGCCTCTTTTTCCAGATCAGCAATTTTTTCTTTTATTTCTTCAATCACTTCTTGTTCCTTTTCAATGTCTTTTGCTTGTTCCTGAAGTGTACTTGGAAACAAAAGCAGGAGCATCAGCAACGCCCCCGTGATTAATGAAGCCACCAACCATTTCCCAAGGAACCATTTCTGCGGTTCTTTTCTAAACAATTGATAGCTAAAAGGAATGACTTCCGCCGTCTGTTTGGTCAATGCTTCTGTCAACTTGTTTTGTTCCTTGATCTTCCAAGATGTCAAAAGAAGATTATGGGGAGTAAACCGATCCAATTGTTCTACCGCTTGACCAATGTTCGGCATGTTCTTATAGGAAAAAAGTAGGCCTCCCAGTAAAAAGATGGAACCGGCAGCATATGCATAAAATTCATAATAAGGAAGGACGAACAACCGGGAGACGACCACAAGCAAAAGCGCAGATAGGAGCCCTAAGAAAACTGCAATTTGTAAAGCCCGGCTCATGTGAACAAGCTTCAATCGCAAGGCTGTTTTTTTAACATAGCGGACCAATTCCCGGTTGTTCATGCGTATCCCTCCTTATTTGTATTTATTCATATTGACACGCAAACGTTTAACAGACAGCCAAATCGCGCCCGCTGTCAGCAAACTGTAAAATACCAAATAACCGACCCAAAGCGGCAGTTCAATTACTGTCATCGTTTGGATTTCCTGTGCAAATCCAGGCTGCAATAAAGTAAGCATCACGATTGCAGGGTTGATGCTTGCCCAAAAATAAGAAAATGGCGAAAAGCTAGGTGCAGTTGTTCCAAGCGTTGAAATTTGAATGGACAGCAACAGGAAAAACGCTGTCACGACGGCTAAGAAAATCATCGTTCCGTACGTGACGATCATCGACACAATCGTCTTTCGAATTAAGGTTGAATACATGACGCCCATGCTTCCAATGGCCAATAACGTCAAGAAATAGAAAAGAAAAATGACGATAATCTGAAGTGGATCGACTCCGCCGTATAAAAATACCAAACTGTAGATAGGCAGGCTAGATACGATCATCAACAGCAGAAATGCGATGGATGAAGTCATTTTTCCAAAGATGATCTGGAAAGATGTCTGCGCAGTCGTCAGCAAAATATTCAAGGTCTGCTTTTCTCTTTCCGTACTGATTGTCCCTGCCGTTAAACCGGGAGTGATGAAAAGAATCAAGCCTAGCTGGATATAGGTCATCATACTAAATAACAGAAAACTCTCATCCGGACGGAAAAATCCGCTGCCGCTCAAAGAAGTTGTTAAAAAGATGAATCCGAAAACAAATATACTCATCGCCATCAAATAGAAGAGAATGCCGGTAAAGCTCTTCATACTGCGGAAACGCAACTTCACTTCTTTTATGAGTACGGGATTCGCGAGGAGTGTTTTCACTTAACTTCCACTCCTTTCGTAATGGCCATGAAGACATCTTCCAAATCTGTCTCTTCTTCGGCAAATGATACTATTGGGAGGGAATGCTCCATAGCTTGCCGCAGCAAACGGATTTGGTCTTCTTCTGTTCCCCGATATAAGAATTCAATCGATTGCTTTTCCGGCTTCTCAATCAATTTTGAAACAAGTGGGTCGTTTTCAAAGAAAGCCATCGCTTCTTGTGTCGGCCCGGCTATTTTAACTTTTAATACTTTTTCACTTTGAAGATGCGCTTGGATTTCATGCACAGAACCTTGTGCGATTAACTTCCCCGAATCAATGACGCCAATGCTGTCGCACATTTCGGCAAGTTCCGGCAAAATGTGGGAAGAAATCAGGATGGTTTTGCCCATCGATTTCAATTCCTTCAAAATATCCCGCATTTCCACGCGTGCCCTTGGATCAAGTCCAGAGGCCGGCTCATCCAGAATAAGAATTTTCGGATCGTGGATTAAAGCTCGTGCCAAACACAGCCGCTGCTTCATCCCGCGGGACAATAAATCAACATAATCATATCGTTTATGCGACAAATTGACGAGCTCCAATAGCTTGGGAATCAGAACTTCACGCTCTTTAGGTGCTATTCCGTAACTTGCCCCGTAAAAGTCCAAATACTCATTAGCCTTCAATTGATCGTATACGCCGAAGAAATCCGGCATATAGCCAATCTGTTTCCGCACTTCATGCGCATTTTTGGTAACACTCATTCCATTGATGAAGGCATCACCGGCAGTCGGCTGCAGCAAAGTCGCCAAGATGGAAAATGTGGTAGATTTCCCTGCTCCGTTGGCTCCTACAAAGCCAAAGACTGTGCCTTCTTCTATCGTTAAATTTAAATCTTGCAGCGCATAGAAAGAACCATATTTCTTTGTTAATCCGACAATTTCAATCACGGAGCAACCACCCCTTTCAGCTTGATTTTCGGCAGCATGATTTCAGGCGAATTGCTGTCGGTATTGGCATCGACAACAAAGCTGACTATGCCGTCTTTTGAAATGTAATCCGTTATATTTTCTGTAATGGCTGCTCGGTTTTCTTCAATTTTTTCAAGTTTGTCGGTAGAAATATTGCGAATTGCCACTTCTCCCTTTGTATCGCCTCTTGAAATCTCCAGTGCACTCCACTCTGTTTTATCCAAGCTCAAAGCTTTCGGCGTCTGGTAAGTCATTTCAACTTGGCCGCCATCTATATAGTAAAGATAAGGATCCGGAGCAACATTCTCAAAATAAGTCGACTGATTCGCCGCCGCCACTTTTAAGGTCAGGGCTTCTACTTGCAGATCAATTTCTCCAGTCAAAGTCGTTTCGGGATTGAAAGGTTGTGCAACCAAGTTCATGGCTGAAACCGATGCCCGCTGATCTTTAAGCGAGACTGGAACAATCGCATCTTTCGTATAGGCAATCACATATGGCGAACTGTTATCTGCTTCCATTTGGTTATACGAAGCGGATAAGATCGTTTGTTTTCTGGCGGTTTCCAATTCCTTTTTATCTTGAATCTGTTGATAAGAATAATTCGTAGAAATCGGCGAAATAGATGCCAAAATATCGGATTGGACTTTTTCATTTACGGTCAGTTCTTCCCCCGGGCTTAAATTGCCCAAAGACATGATCCGGGTTCCTGTCCAAATGGAAACATCTTCGATCGCAAACGGGAAATTATTTTTGATCGTTCCTGACAATCGCTTATTTTCCACTTTCAGTTGAACATCAAAATCCCCTGTATTTTCAATATACGATTGGCCTAAAATCGACCCTACTGACCAATAGCGCATATTCCGCATAGTCAGTTGGTTGCTTGCAGCTTGATGTTCCAAAATAGCCGCATCTTGAGGCGACCCTTCTGAAAACTGCGAGTTCAACAAACTCGTCATTGAAGTTGAAGAAGGAGCTGTAAATTGATAATTGCCTCCTCGATTTGATAGGAGTGTATTCATATAATACCCGTTTAATCCACCATCCTGATCAACTTTAAAAAATCCGGTCTGCTGGATCTGCGGATTCGCAATTCGGTCTTTTGCACCTACAGCAAACAAGCCGATTGACGTAAGCACTGCCACTGCCGGAATAATCACCCATGCAAGTTCACGTTTATCCCGTTTCTTCAAAACGATATAGAGCACCGGAATAATTAAAATAATATAGAAAAAAACGATTGCGATTGTCCAAAATTTTGAAACGGCAAAGCTTTCAAACAACTCATTCACATTGCCGACTTCATAGGACATGTATTCCAAAGTCGATTGGCCCTGGTTATATTGCTGATTGCCGATAGACAGCGGTAACAGGCCTTTCATCATTTCCGCAAATCCTTCTTGGGAGCTGATTTGGCTGTCGCCAAGCGAAAAAGCTGTTTGGGTGATAGAGCCCGCTCCAATTTGCTTTCGGGCTGCTAAAACAGCAGAACCTTGGGTCAACAAGGCTTCGGCTCCTTCGTTCAATGCTGCTTCAAAAGCTGGAACTTCTTTTTCAAGTACAGGAACCGCCAATTGAACTTGCTTTCCAATGGCCAATGGCAATTCTCCAGCGAGTTCGCCCATCGCCGCTTCAATATTTTCAGTTGAACCGACGACTAAGCTTCCGCCTTGTTGGATCCACTGCATGATGGCTTGCCGATTTGCTTCAGGCAGATCACTGAACGAAAATTCATCGATCACCAAATGGTCAATGGTTCCCCAAGCAATTGCTTCTGTCGGCAACGAAAATTGATTCAATTGATTTAAATGGAAGACTTGTGTCGAGTCGCTTCCAGTCGGTGCGACTTTATTCAATTGCAAAAGCCGATCCGAGTTTTCCGTTAATGTTGCAATGAACAGTGAAGAAGGCGAGAAAAAAGATGGAGATAAATTTTTATCTCCCTTAATTTCTATTTGCTTTCCTTCTTCCCATCCTCCTTCATATAGAAAAATATTGCGAGAAGAATTCCCCATCGACATCATATCGGACAATCCCGGCACTGCAACTTGGATTGTTTTTGTTTCTCCTTCTGCCAATTCAACTGGTACGGAAATTCCTGCTCCTAAGCTGTAAGTTTCACTGTAGCCTAAAACTAAATCTCCTGAAAAATCCTCGCCATTGTTTACCAATGTAAATTGAATGGGCACTCCGCTTTCATACTTCACCTTATTGGCAAATCCCGCTTCTGCATCAACGGAAATTTCTGCGGCTGCCAAAGCAGTCTGAGGCAGGATAAAAATTAATAACATGAATGCGCTTGCACTGATTGCCAGCCATCGCTTGAACATATGGACCCCCCTATTATTCTCTCTATTAAGTAGTACGCTGTTAAACAGATTTAGTTCCATCTACATAGAAAAAAGTGGCCAGCTGCATGCCGGCCACTTTTAAAGTTGTTTAAAAAATTGATGGATGAAATTCGGCAAAATTTCCAGCACCGATTCATTTGGATTTAATCTGGAATGATGCAACCCAAACGCTGAATCTACTCCTGTCCAAAACATGACGCCTGGCAATTCATCTGTAAAATAACCAAAGTCTTCACCAGTCATGGCCGCTTCACTTCTTTTTGCTTGAATGCCTATAAAATTTTCAGCGAAGTTTAAAAGCTCTTCAGCCAATACTTCATTATTATTCACTTCCAAATAACTCGAACCGTAGTCAATGGATATTCTGCATTGATAGCCTTCTTCAATAGCCCGGCACATTGCTTCAATCCGCTGTTTTATTTTCAGCATCGATTGCAAATTCAAGGTACGGATGGTTCCTTCAAGCCGTGCATTTTCAGCTATAATATTTTGAACTGTCCCAGCTGTGAATTTCCCGACTGTCAGGACCGCTGAATCCATCGGGTTCACATTCCGGCTGACAATCGTCTGCAGCTGCATCAGCAAAGCAGCTCCTGCAACGGCCATATCCTCTGTTAAATGAGGAAACGCCGCATGGCCGCCTTTGCCGTGCAAGTCTATAAACAATTCAGATGTATTGGCGAATAGAAGGCCGGGTTTTGTTGCTATAGTCCCTACTGGTAATTCAGGAGCAATATGCAGAGCATAGATTTGATCCGGCAAAAACGAAGGCTGCTCGTTTTTTAACCATTCCCGGAAAGGCAAAGCGCCGCCAGGCCCTTCTTCTGCAGGTTGAAATAAAATCACGGCATCTTCAGCAATCGGGTCTTGAATCAGCTTCTCAAGAAGCCCGATCGCATTTGCCATGTGGATATCGTGGCCGCAGGCATGCATAAATCCAGGATGAGTGGATTTAAAGTCAAGGCCTGTTTCTTCTTGTATCGGAAGACCGTCAATATCGGTGCGCCAGCCAATGAGCTTTGTTGGATTCAATCCACGGACTTTAACAGCAAGGCCCGTTTTCCATTGGATAATTTCCAGACGTTCCTGTGGAAAAGTCGCAATGATTTCCTTCAAATACGACTGAGTCTTTACTTCCTGGAATCCGATTTCCGGAATTTGATGCAATTCTCTTCTGATTTTTACTAAATCCATCTGGTGTCCCCTATTACAATTGGCGAAGTTCGTGTTTGATTTCCGTTTTCGCACGTGTTTTTTCGTCCATCAATTTCAAAACGCGCGCTGGTGTGCCGCCGACTACTGCATTTTCAGGAACATCTTCAATAACGATCGCTCCAGCAGCAACAACCGCACCTTTGCCGATGCGCACGCCCTCTAATACAACTGCATTTGCGCCGATCATAACATTATCTTCCACAATTACCGGTGTTGCAGATGCTGGTTCGATAACGCCGGCTAATACTGCACCAGCTCCGATATGGCAATTCTTTCCTACTGTTGCACGGCCGCCAAGAATAACGCCCATGTCAATCATCGTGCCATCTCCGATGACTGCTCCGATATTGATGACAGCGCCCATCATGACGATGCAATTATTGCCGATGTCAACATTCTCACGGATAAACGCACCCGGTTCGATGCGGCTATTGATGTTTTTCATATCCAATAATGGGATCGCCGAGTTTCTGCGGTCATTTTCTACAACTGAATCTTCAATAACTGCCGCATGCTCTTCAAGAGCTTTCTGGATTTCAGCCCATTCCCCAAAAACAACAGCATTGTTGCCTTCACCGAACACTTTAGCTTCTTTTCCAAAATCCAAGTCAGCTACGCCTTGGCCTTTTATGTAAACTTTCACAGGTGTGGATTTTTTTGCATTCTGTATGTACGAAATAATTTGTTCTGCATTCATTTGTTCCATTATTCTACCTCTTTCCATAAGTTATGATGTAATTATAACGGACATAGCGACTAAATTCATCACTTTAGCTTAATAAAGCGGCATGTTTTTTGACTATATCGACAAATGCCTCAACTTGCCTTAGTTGAAACGCAGCATCGTAGCCGATCAGCCATGTGTCGCGGGTCAATTCCAATTCTTCTGCACTGCTCGAAAGTGGCATCATATGAACCCCTTCCGCACCGCTTAACGTAATTGAAGGCAAAATTGCATAGCCGATTCCATTGACCGCCATTTGCTTGCAAGTCTCGATTTGATCGACTGTAATTTGGCGTTTTGGATTGGATGAGAAATGCTTTTGCCACCATTGCTGAATTTCTTCGTAATAATTCGAGTCGCTTTTAAATTGGATGAAAGGGCGCTCGGTTTTCACAACTTCATCCAAGGTTTGAATTTCCTTATCGACCAAATACAGCGTATCTTTGAACAAGTGGATTTTAGGTCCTTTCCAGTCCGTATGTCCGCGAACAATTCCGATATGGGCTTCCCCTTCGTATAAAGCACGGACAATTTCAGAACTCCAGCCGGTGATCAGCTGAATTTTCGCTTCCGGATATAGCGTCACGAAATCTTTTAAGACTTTCGGAAGCCAATTTTGTCCAATGATTGTGGCACAGGCGATTTTCAACGTCCCATGGACTTTCGATGTCAATGTATGAAGAACTTCAAACACTTCTTCTTTGCGCTGAATCATTTCATTGGCGTATTCAATGACCAATTCGCCCGCAGGGGTCGGGGTCAATCCTTTCTGGGAGCGGATGAATAACTGTTCGCCCCAGTCTTTTTCAATCGTCTGAAGCCGTTGGGAAAGTGCCGGCTGCGAAAGAAATAATCGTTCCGCAGCTTTTCGCATATTCCCTTCCTCAGCTAAAATTTTTATGATCAACTCTTCATTGGACATCGCCGTTCAACCCTTTCTTTCTTGGCAAACCGAAAATCAGCAGGAAACTTATGCCGGCAAACAATGCCGTTACGCCGTAGACATTCTGCAACGCACCGCCCAAAGCTTCTTGTAAATAAACCAAGGTTTCAGCCGCTATCGTTTCTCTCCCGGTTTGTGTCAGCAATTCGTTTACTGAATTCAAATTCAAATTCAGTTCTCGTTCATTGAAATACTTTAATAGGGAAGAATTCAGAAGGCTTCCAAGCAAAGCTACTCCAATGGTGCTTCCCAAATTCCGCATGAACACATTGGAAGCTGTCGCAGATCCGCGCTGCTCGTAAGAAACCGCTGCTTGAATGGATACGATAAATGAAGTGCTTGTCAGCCCCATCCCGACTCCTACGAAGAAACTCGACATCGCTGCCCAAAATGGTCCGAATCCCGGTTCCATTAAGACGAAGAGAAGCGTGCCAATCACGAGAAAGACACCGCCTGCCAACGAAGTCTTGAAATAGCCGAATTTAATCAGCAGCCTTCCGGAAAAGAAGGAAGCAATCGGCCAGCCGATAGACATCGCAGTTAAGGTGAATCCAGCCACTGTAGCCGATTGTTCCATCACTCCAGTTACATATGTAGGCAAATAACTCGAAACCGCAATTAAAATAACGCCTGTGAAAAGTGAAACAAGGTTCGCATATAAAATGGAACGATTACTCCAAATATCAAATGGCATCATCGGATCCACTGCTTTTCGCTCAACTAAAATGAATAAGCCAAAGACGAGCAATGCCCCTCCGCACAATACTGCCGACTGCGCCGACACCCACGGAAAGCCGACACCGCCTTCCACTAACCAATAGAGGAAAGCCGTCAATGAAACTGTTAATAGAAATGCACCCATATAGTCAATCGAAGGCTTCGATTTTTTGGCAGGTTCCACTAAAAACAGCAGGACGCCGAGCAAAGCCAAGATTCCAAGAGGGATATTCACCCAGAAGACGTACTCCCATCCGATGGTGGCCACGAGAATACCGCCGATTGCCGGTCCCGTAACAGCTGATATCCCCCAGACACTCGACAGATATCCTTGGATTTTTGCCCGTTCTTCAGCTGAATAGATATCGCCGACAATGGTCGTAGCAATCGGTAAAACGGCTCCAGCCCCAATTCCTTGGACAAACCGGTAGAAAATAAGCATTTCCATTGAATCCGCTAAGCCGCAGAGTAAGGATCCGAACAAGAAAAGCAGGACCCCGATTGCAAAAATCGGTTTTCTGCCGAATATATCCGATAGTTTTCCGTAAAGGAGGACCGTCACGGTGCTCATCAGCAAATAAGAAGAAAACACCCAACTGTATTTTTCAAATCCGCCGAGATCAGCAGAAATGCTTGGCATAGCGGTTGAAACGATAGTCGCTTCCACTGCTCCGATAAACATTGCAAGCATGACCGCAGCAAGCACCAGTGGCCTATTTGTTTTTTTCATCTTTTGACCCTTCTTTCAATTGACAGAAAAAAGGCCTCAAAATGAGACCTTCTTATAACTTCAACATTATTTTCTTAATTGATAAATCTGCTTTTTTAATTGTTTTAAAATGACTCGGCGCGTGAGAATCCCCATAAACATACCTTCAGCATCTACTACACATAGAAAGTTTTGATCAATCAGTAAATCCAAAGCGCGTTGAAAACGTTCAGTGATGTTGATCAGCGGCAAATCTGTCTGCATAATCTCGTCGACTTTTATATCAGGCAAACGTTCATACTCAATGTGTTCTAAACCTAAAATAGCATCCGTAATCCGCTGGGCATTGATTAAACCGCAAAAGCGGTATTTAGGATCCAATACGGGAATAGCGGAATATCCGGTTTTTGTTAAGACAAGCAATGCATGTTCAGCACTATTTCCAAGTTGCACATGCGCGACTTTTTCCGATGAAATGATAAATTCTTCAATTGGCGTATCTAAAAAATCTCTGCTAGGTAATGAAATCATGTACTCTTCTCCTTTTGCATCCTAAACGAGTCACACTACTTACTTCGATTTCATCATAACATCTTTATTCGAACTATTCTATTTTGTTCTTTCGCTTTCCGTATTAAAATGGAAATTTATTTAACCACTGCCCGCCATCCAAAGTGACAATTTCACCATTCATATAAGAGGCTTTATCCGACATCATGAAGGCGGCAAGCTCTGCCACTTCTTCCGGTTTGCCCAAGCGGCCAATTGGAATCGACTCTAATGTCCGTTTTGCCGCTTTTTCAGATTCCCATAGTTTATCAGCTCCGCCTGTGCGTTCAATCGGACCAGGAGCGATCCCGTTTACCCGAATGCCGAACTGCGTTCCCCACTCAACAGCCAATGTCCGGGTCAATGACATGACCCCAGCTTTAGCTGCAGCTGAATGTGCGACACCAGCCCCTGCATTCCAAGCATATGTGGCCAGCATATTGATGATATTCCCTTTGATGCCATTTTCAATCCAGTAATTGCCGACAGCGTGGGAACAGAAAAAAGTACCATTCAATACGATATCAATGACGGATTTCCAGCCATTCGGCGTCAGTTTCTCTGCATGGACTATGAAATTCCCTGCAGCGTTGTTGACCAGGCCATCAATGCTGCCAAAAGTTTCATGCGTGAACTTGACCATCGCTTTTGCATGTTCCGGTTCACGGACGTCCATTTGGAAAGCTTCTACCGATCCCCGCTGCGCATCAATTGTTTTCACCGCTTCATTCAATTTTTCCATATCGCGCCCCGTGATGACTACATTGGCACCTTCAGCTGCAAATTTTTGTGCCATATGCAATCCCATTCCACTTGAACCGCCTGTTACAATTATCGTCTTTCCTGCTAGCATGATGCATTTCCCCTTTTTCATTATTTTCCCCAATATGATTACTATTTAAATAATGGAAATTCACTATTTGCACCGGTATACACCCGTAACGATTTTTGATATGATGAATCTGTAATTGCACTGTAAAAGAATTGTCAAAGAAAGGAATGAGCCCATGTCCATTAAAAAAACAGATTCTGATATCGCCCAAGCCATTTTCACAGTGAATAGGCACGCTAAAACTGCGCCGGACAATCAATATCTGTATGCATTGAAAAAAGAAGCACTTTCTATCATGATTCTTCAAGAACGCGCCCAAAAGATCGGGCTTCACTTCAGCAAAAACCCCCGGAAAAGTCAACAGCAATCTTCAGTCCTCGTAAAATGCGGAAATTATTATTTTCACATGCTGCCGAAAAAAGAAGACTTTGAAAATCTCGAACATTTGGGCCAGCTCGATGAGTCTTATCGAAATCCGCCTAGCCGCATGAACCTTAAGATGGCGAAAGAAATGTTAAGCGAATTGACCGGCCTTACGCCGAAGAAAAAAGAAGAACCGAAAAAACAGTTCACGAAATCTTATCAGCCTCGGCAAATGGATCGATTCTACACGCCGAAAAAATCTTATTTTGATTGATTTCAACACCGAAGCCTTATAGGCTTTCGGTGTTTTATTTTTTATAGCGTTTTTACGATTTGCTGTAGAAATGGATCAATGCCTGTGTGCCATTTTCTTCAAAGCCTTGGTCGGCAAGTTCTTCATACATGCCTAGTGAAAGGCGCAGCCCTGGAAGATTTAAGCCCATTTGCTCTGCTTCTTCTGCAGCGATTTTCATGTCTTTTATAAAATGTTTGATATAGAAGCCCGGAGCAAAATCTTCGCCGATCATCCTCGGAGCCAAATTGGATAACGACCAGGAACCTGCTGCCCCCGATGAAATCGACCGCAAAACAGTTTCAGGATCAAGCCCCGCTTTTTTGGCATAAATCAAAGATTCGCAAACGCCGATCATATTCGTTGCGATATTGATCTGATTGCACATCTTGGTGTGCTGTCCAGAACCCGCAGGCCCTTGATAGACGATGTTTTCACCGAACAATTGCAGCAACGGGAGCGATTTTCTGAAAACGGCTTCGTCGCCTCCGACCATAATGGAAAGAACCGCTTTCTGAGCTCCGACGTCACCGCCTGACACCGGGGCGTCTAAGACATCAATCTCTTTAGCTTTCGCTTCCTCAAAAATGCGTTTAGCTAAATTCGGTTTGGAAGTGGTCATATCCACAAACGTACTCCCTTTTCTAGCGTGCTTCAGCAAACCATTTTCACCGAAATACACTTCTTCTACATCACTTGGGTAGCCGACCATCGTAAATACTACATTTGACTGCTCTGCCACTTGCTTCGGCGACTCGGCCAAAACGGCTCCTTTCTCGATCAGCTCTTCCGCCTTTTTAGCGGTGCGGGTATAGATGGAAACTTGATGCCCTGCCTCTAGCAAATGCTTAACCAAACTTTTCCCCATAACTCCGGTTCCGATAAATCCTACTTCCATATGTAACATCTCCTTCAAGTTGTATAATCAGTTTAGCAAAAATCTTCTGATCATTCATCCCTATTTATTGATTCTCCAGCTCAACCACTTTGCATAAGCTAATAATTTAGGATGCAAGTTTGGAAAAAGGCAAAAAAAAGAAGCCGACCCGTTACCGAGCCGACCACAAAAGGGGGAAATGAGAATGTTGCTGTGTTCAAGTATACTATGCCCGCTGCCAACCTCTTCTAAACATCTTTTTTCAAAAAATTTTCTTTCAATTTTTGGATTTCATTTATAAAGGGCAATGCTTCTTTTTCGGATATCGACCCTTCGCCGTAGCGGACGAAATCATAGGTCTGAAAGAAATTGTCGGAAACCGGCCATGCCATTCGGGCCGTCCACTCTTTCACCGTTTCAAAATCTTGTCGCCCTTTCCCTGCCGCTGCTGCTTCCCTATCAAATGCTCGGAATGCTTCTCTGACAATCTGAAGATCCATTTCTCCGTACACAATTGGACTTTTCGCCTCAGCTTCTACGTTTTCAGGGATGGTTGCAAAACGTTCTACCGACACATGACTTTCCGGCTTTTCGATTCCTTTTTCGACTTTTACTTTCTTCAGCCAAAAGATCAACGCGATTAAAGCCACTAAAATTCCGGCTCCCAAAAAGACTTCGGTTGGAAAATCAAAACTGCCGGACTGGATTATTTCCTGTGCCTGTTCTTCACTTTCATCCGGCCCCATCTTTTCTAAAGTCGCTTCCATTTCGGATTCGGTGGATAAACCGGATAGATAATCCGTCAGTTTTTCCATAATTCCCGCAAATGGCCAAAGGACAACTCGGAGAATTCCGGCCAAAACAAATGCCGTACCTTGCCTTACTTCGTCTGCAAGGAACCAAACAAGAAAAGAAAGGACACCGGAAATTCCAACTACCGCTAATGCAGCGCTAATCGCCTGCCCTAATTTTACCCCGTAGGTTCTCGCTTCCAAATAGCGGTAAGCCATTCGGAAAAACACATAGAAAACAAGGGCACTAGCTACAATAGAGAAAATGATCGTTGAAGAATCAGCTAACGGGCTGAACAAGTCCGCAATCAGGCTCGCACAAAACAAGAGGACGAAAATCAGCAGAAAATTTCCGTCTGCATTCAATCCGTCGTCAAGAACCGAAAAGCGGGCATGGAGCCGGTACATGGTTAATAGGATTAATAATAGGGCAACCCCTACCGATGCGCCGAGCAAAATTGCCGCTGACATGGTGAGCGCAGAAAGAGCAAAGGCTACCCCTACATGATAAGGCCATTTTGCAAAAATGAGAAAGCTAAGAACAGCAACAGCAAAACTTGAAACGAGCCAAATGAAAGCCAGCGGCAAGTCTGTTTCATTTGCGAAAAAAACGAAGATGAGTGAAATCGCGAATGCATCAAGCATATATTTGCCGGCAGAAAGAAAGCGTGCGCTGATCATGCACTTTCACTCCCTTTCGTCCCATTTAGCATTTTCAATTCTGTTCTTCGACTCCATCTTGAAGCGAATTCCATCACATCAGCTGGATCTTCCATCAGGAGATAAGTCGTGAAGGGAAGCTCCGTATGAACATCCAAATGCGCCAACATGGAACGGAATGGCATTGTGGAATGGTTCTTGGAGATCAATGAAAGAAAATCCAACGCTTTTTGGCGCTGCATCTGCCCTTCACCGGAAGCCAAATAAATATACGGTGTTTTTCCGGCGGAGCGGATATTAATCGCTAAAGAATAAGGAATGCCTTCCCTATAGCAATGTTCTATATAGGAAGCGACTTCTTCTATGCGTTCTTCTAAATTGGTAATGGTGGCATAATGAGAAGCTACATTCATCACAAACAAGATCGACTCATTAGCGACACGTTCAACGATTCTCGTCTGATAAGTTTGCATCCTCGCACTGGCTTTCCAGTGGATTTGGTTAAATTGGTCAGTCGGCACATAATCTCTTGTGCCAATTGGCTGGAACGTATCTTCAAAAAGGGAATGCTTTAAATTGAACTGGCCAGGCCGTTGATGGGATGGTGCATAACGGAACGGATTCTTCCGGAGTTTCGGGTAGACGAGCTGCTCCTGCAGAATCATCGGTTTGTATTCCAGCACGACATTTCCTTCGCCAAACGGATGCGGGACGCTGAGTTCCATCTTTTTCAACCGCGCTAAGCCGCGTTGCTTGGCGATTAACGGAACTTTTAAAACAATCGTCTCATTGCGTCCCACCGTTAAAGGCAAATCCATTTCTACTAATTCTCCGTAATTCACCATTAAATCGCTTTTGGATTGAACCGCATCAGAAAACCAGATTTTCAAGTTGCCTCCCCAAATCGGCAATCCTTTATTCGCGAAAGCCAACTCCCAGGAAGTTTCACTTCCGTTCAGCACCCGCTTCCGCAGCTTCTCATTTTTAAACTCCAGCCCATTGCCGACTTTAGAAAAATATAGCCATTGAAAGCCCACAATCGCAGCAATAAAGGCGATAACGGCAGCAGCAGCGAATTGCAGAAAAACCAATGCCATAAATAAGAAAACCAGCAAAAAACCGAATATCCATTTGGTGTTTTTAGCATGATGGTCATGTCGGATCCACATCATAATTAGATCGCCTCAACAGGCGAAGGAATAGATTCTGAAATTTCCTGGAGCACATCGCTCGCCTTTAAAACGAGCAGGCCTTCTGCTGATAGGAGCAGCCTATGCAGAGCGACCGGCTTCAATACATACTTCACATCGTCAGGCGTCACAAAATTCCGGCCATCGATAAAAGCTTTTCCTTGTGCCGCATGGACAAGAGCCAGTGCTGCACGCGAACTCAAGCCCAGCTCGATCATGGGATGTTCCCGTGTTGCCCGGACTAAACCAATGATGTACCTTTCAACATCTTCATGGATTTTCACTTTTTTCGCTTCTTGTGACCAGCCCTTAACATCCTCAATCGAGGCCACTGCCTGAATCGTTTTTTTATGGGACACATTGTCCCGGAAGTTTCGGATGATTTTCATTTCTTCCTCTGGAGTCGGATAACCGATTTCCAGACGAAAAAGAAAACGGTCCAATTGGGCCGCTGGCAGCGGGAACGTGCCTTGCTGCGACTCCACTGGATTTTGGGTAGCAATCACAATAAAGGGTTTTGGCAATTGCAAGGTCTCCCCATCGATGGTCGCTTGCTTTTCTTCCATGGCTTCAAGCAAACTCGATTGCGTTCTCGGAGTAGCCCGGTTGATTTCATCTGCCAATAAAAGATTGGTCAAAACCGCGCCGGGACGCAACTGGAATTCTTGAATTTTCGGATTAAAGAAACGGATGCCGGTCACATCAGACGGCAAGACGTCCGGAGTAAATTGCAGTCGTTGGAATTGCCCTGTAAACGATCCAGCGAACGCTTTTGCCATCCAGGTTTTCCCCGAGCCCGGCACACTTTCCAATAACACATGCCCTTCCTGGATCAACGCAATCAACATAAAATCAATTTCTTTTTCCCTTCCGACAATCAATTCATTCAAATGACCTTTAACTTCGCTCAATGTCCCCATTAGGCTCCCCCTTGTATGTATTGCTGCTTATTTTGATGGTTCTTCAGTATATGTATAAATCGTGATGCCGTGATGATAAGCTCCCCCTCGAAAATGCTTAAAATCCGGCCGTTCAATTAATACTTTCCGGAATTCCAAAAAATCCTCTTTTTCAATCTTGATGGATTCCAACTCGCCATTTTTCAATTGCTCCAGCATTTCTTCGTAATTGGTCATAGAATATTCTCCTTTCGTCCCCAAACCGACTGTTTTTGTCTGTTATAATAATTATTGGATACCTTAAGCTTTCATGTGTAATATAGGTAGCTACACCACCCAAAAATAATTGGTCTTATTTAACAGTATACAACATTAAAATAACTTACACAGTCTTAGCCAAGCCGATCTGGATTTTTAAGAACGGCTTTTCATTTTTAGGAGGATTTTTCATGTTCACTTTTTTAAAAGATCATAAATTGATTTTATTTATCCCGGTGGCACTGTTCTTATATGACTTAGCTTTCCGTGATACTGCTATTTTTTGGTATATGTATACATTTTCCATCTTGGTCTTAATGTCTATCGCCATGCTCTATACGAAAATATTGGATGAAATGCCGACATGGAAGTCTTTGATCTACGGCTTAGTTTTCGGCGGATTGATCTATGCATTGATTGCCGGCGGTTTCCAGTTGATGCAGTGGTCCCCGTTAACAGTGGAAAAATCAGTGCGTTCTTTCCTTAACACCTATGCCCCGGCCTCTATTTGGCATTATTTGCTGCTCATGTTTTTAATCGTTCCAGGAGAAGAAATTTTTTGGCGAGGATTCGTCCAGAAGGAATTGAAGAAATACATGTCGTTGAAATGGACGATCATCCTTTCGAGTGCCCTGTTTGCACTAGCGATCGGCATCAGCGGTTTCTGGCTAGGTGCCCTAGCAGGCTTGGCAGCTGGCCTGGTTCTAGGCGGCTTATACGAATGGAAGCGCAGCATGCCTTTGCTAATTATCACACATCTCGTTATGATAGTATTATTGTTTCTTATAGCGCCATTGGCTGTTTAAAATGAAACATATTGCCAGGTCAGTGCGTCAACTAGAGTAAAGGGAGGAATTTTTATGAAAAAGAATTTATTATTTGCAGCATCTATTCTAGCAATCGGCGGTTTCTTGGCTGCATGCGGGTCGGAAGAAACGACTGATGAAAATACCGGATCATCTCCGGACAAGGCTACTGAAGAAGTGGTAGACAATGAAACAGCGGAAGAAACGCCAGCAGAGGAAACTGCTGAGGATTCAGAAGCCGTTGAAGAATCAGAAGAAGATGCAAACCCTGAAGAAACAGAAGCCCCTTCTGAATCTGTTGATGAAACGGAAGAAGCAACAGAAGCTGACGAAGTAACCGAGGCGCCTGAAACAGAAGGCACAGTAACACAAAGCCCTGAACAAGCATATGAAATCACGGTATTGCCTGCTTATGAGCTGACTTCTGAAGAGCCTGGAAAAGATTCGCTTTTCCTTACTTCAGATTCTTCCGTATTCATGCGTGTGGAAACTTTCTCACCTGACGACCTCGACTTTGCTTATGCAGAAGATATCATGAAACAGACTGTACAAGCCTCAAACGGCGAAGCGGAAATGACTGAAGGCGCAGCACTGGACGGAGAAGAGTACATCAACTCCTCCGTTTATGAAATTCCTAGCGCTGAAGGAAAAGTGACTGGCGTTGTTTATGAAAAAGATGACATAATCGTACGCCTTACTATTTTCGATAAAACCGCTATTGATGCGACTCCTGACTTTATCAAAATGGGACAAACTATCGACTCAACAAACTAAACGAAAAAAAGCAGCCTATAAAGGCTGCTTTTTTAATGCTTACTGAATTTAAAGGGAATTACTCTTCAATGCCTGTTTCTGCTGTTCTTAATAAGATAAATCCTTGATCGACAATCCGAGTTTCTTCATCAATTCGATGGCCTGCTCTTTTTCTTCACTCGATAAGGCGTTAGTGAGCTCATGGAGATGTTTTTCATGTTCCGGAAAGATCTGGCTCATAAATTCATTACCGGCTTCGGATATTTCAGCGTAAGTGACGCGACGGTCAGACGGGCAATTGACGCGCGTAATATAGCCCCTTTTCTCCAGCTTATCAATGACATACGTAATAGACCCGCTCGCAAGCAGGATTTTACCGCCAATTTTCTGCAGAGGCTGTTTGCCTTTATGGTAAAGAAGCTCCAAGACAGCAAATTCTGTCGGATTCACGCCATTTGCTTGGAAAAATTGATTGGTTTGTTCGGAAATCGCTTTATGTGCGCGCGACATCACGATAAATAACTTCAACGATTGCTTTATATCTTCATTCATTCTTTTCACTCATTTCCGATTAAAAATCTATTATACCAATTATAATCATTAAATCGAAAAAAGGCACGGTTTATAGTCTTTTTGTGGCTTTTTCTGTATTTAAAGCAAGCAAATCTTTACCCGATGATCACGCGTTCTTTAGGATAATGGAACTTTGTTGGATCAGTCTTTCCACCTATCGTGAACAGGAACGATATCAAGCCAACCCGTCCGATAAACATCAATGCCATGATAATCAATTTACCAGGACTGGATAAGTCTTCGGTGATGCCGAGCGACATTCCGCAAGTTCCAAATGCTGAGGTGATTTCAAACACAATTTCGATTAGGCTAGCAGCTGGCTCTGTTAAAATCAATGCCATTGTAGCTGCCAAGACCATGAATCCTGCAAGGATAATTACGGCGTAAGACCGGAATACATCAATCAATTGAATTTCTCTTTTGAATATTTGTATCGTATTTTTTCCCCGTGCGAAATTGATCAAGAACAAAAGCGCAATGGCAAAAGTCGTTGTTCGAATACCGCCTCCAGCTGAACTTGGCGAAGCGCCAATAAACATCAATGCACTCATAAACAGATTGGTCGCTTCACTAAATTGAGTGATGTCCATAGTTGTCATGCCGCCAGAACGGGAAGAAACAGAGTGGAACATCGCAGCAAAAAGCGTTTCATGCCAAGAATAATCTTTAAAAGCTTTAAAAGATTCGAAAGCCAGCAAAACCACGGTTCCTATCAACAATAATCCTCCGAACGTCACGGTCGTGATTTTCGTGAATAACGAAAAACGGAATTTCTTGTTTTTATTGGATAGAAATTCTTTCAGTTCGATCAATACAGGAAAACCGATTGCCCCTAAGATAATCAGGATCATATTAATGATCTGCACAAAGTAATCATTAAAATAAGGAGCCATCGACTGGCCTGTAATATCAAATCCACCATTGGTCGTTGCACTGACAGAAGCAAAAATCCCATGCAGCAGGGCTTCGTCGAATCCATCGTAATACTGCGTAAAGTACAAAGTGAAAATAATGGCTCCGGCTGCTTCGATCAGCAAAAGGATTTTAATGATTTCCCGAATCAATTTAACCGCTCCGGACATGTTGAATTGGTTGTGGTCCACCATAATCAATTGGCGCTCTCTCAATCCGATGCGCTTGCCGACCAATAACCAGAAAAATGTCCCGATGGACATGATTCCGATTCCGCCTAATTGCAGGATGAACAGTAAAATCGCAATGCCGAAAATAGAGTAGGTTTCTGAAATATTGATGACCGTCAATCCTGTCACACTTACTGCACTCACAGCTGTGAATAATGTATCAATCCAGCTTATTTCAACCCCAGGCAAATGCACTTTCGGCAAGCTGAGCAGCAAAAAGGAAAAGGCAATCGCTACGAAATAATACGAAACGATTACCTGCGCAGGCGTTAATGACCTAATTTTTTGCAGCGATTTATTCATAACTTTTAATTCCCTTCAGCCTTATCTTCTTTCCTTATTCTATGAAAAGAATGTGGAAAAAGAAAGGATAAAATAAATTACTTTCCTAAAACAAGCGAAAAGAGCAGAAGAAGGACTTCTACTCTTTTCCGTTTTTCCCTTTATTATTTCCAGTTTGTCCATTTGGATTTTTCTTGTCTTGCCCTGGCGGTGTTTGCTTTTTCTCTTGGCCAGGCGGCGCTGCCTTCTTCTTTTCCTGTCCAGGCGGCGTTGCCTTTTTCTTTTCCTGTCCTGGCGGTGTTTGCTTCTTTTCCTGTCCAGGCGGCGTTACCTTTTTCTTTTCCTGTCCTGGAGGTGTTTGCTTCTTTTCCTGTCCAGGTGGCGTTGCCTTTTTCTTTTCCTGTCCTGGCGGTGTTTGCTTTTTCTCTTGAACAGGCGGCGTCGCCTTTTTCTTTTCCTGTCCTGGCGGTGTTTGCTTTTTCTCTTGGCCAGGCGGCGTCGCCTTTTTCTTTTCCTGTCCTGGCGGTGTTTGCTTTTTCTCTTGGCCAGGCGGCGTCGCCTTTTTCTTTTCCTGTCCTGGCGGTGTTTGCTTTTTCTCTTGGCCAGGTGGCGTTGCCTTTTTCTTTTCCTGTCCTGGCGGTGTTTGCTTTTTCTCTTGGCCAGGCGGTGTTTGCTTTTTCTCTTGGCCAGGCGGCGTTGCTCGATTTGAACGTTCCGGTGCTGTCGCTTTCTTCTCTTGTTCTGGTGCAAGATTTTCTTTGTTCTGCTCAGAAGAGTCAGGCGGTGCTTTTACCGGATCTTTCTGCTTACTTTTTTCTTTTAAAGGCGGCTTGCTGTCCGCCGGAGTTTCTTTCGTTTTTGAAGATTCCTCAAAAACTTCAAAGTCCTCTACTTTTTGGCCGACTGGCACATTTTCCTTAATAGATTTTCTCCATTGCTCAGGGCTTGCTTCTTTTAAATGGACTTCTAATTTTTCTTTTGCCACTTTAGCTGAAACAGCCAATACCGCAGCTTCGAGATCAGCCAAACTTTCTTTTTTATCGCCAGTCACTACCGTTGTAATGGTCACTTCTTCTGTCGATTCCCGTAATGACAACAGGATGGCTTTTTCCAGAACTTCATCTACCGATAGATTTTCCCAATCCTTTATCTTCGAAATGACTTCCAGGCCATCTTTATTTAATTCCCTTAATGATACCACTCGGAAATTCTCATCAATTCCCATTTCAATGCTCGGATTCACTTCTATCTGCACATAGGCATAAGCTTCATTTGAAGGAAGTACTGTTGATAAAACAAGCATGAGGATGGCCGCCGCTAACACAGCCGGTGCCAACATCATCCCTACGCGGCTTTTGGCTTTTTTTACTTTCGGAAAGAAATAAGCCTCTTCTCCGACAGCCGCTTCATCTGCTGGGCGGCCCTCTACAAATCTGCCATCCTTTAAGATGAAGACGGAGCGGTCCTTATTCAATTCCAGACAAATTCCTTTTTGCATCTGCATTAAAGCAACCGCTCCTTTAAATAATCTTTTAAATAATGTAAATCACTTTTGATCAAAACAATAATAGCGATAATATACTTCCGATTCCGTTCAATGGTCTTTCGGGACACTTTGACATGCTGTTCAATTTCTTTAATCGGCAATTTCTTTTTTTCGCAAAGATAGTCAAAGTATTCTTCTGTTTCTGCTATCATCTGTGCAATTTGCACGGCCGTTTTTCTGGCATCTTCATGAGCGGGTGAAACTTTAGCTAAGACTTGGAAACTGAGCTTGTATTCTGCAAGCATCTGCTCATATAAGTGAATTTCTTCTTTGCGGATCTCTGCTTGCTTTTTTACATCGTAATGTTTGATAGCTGCATCGGCTTCAATCCAATGATTGGTCTCATCACTATCTATCTGAACTTGGAAATCATGGCTGAATTCCGAGCGGTTACTTTCTTTTCGAATAAAATCAATCACTCTTCTGCGAATGATTAAATGGGCAAACGTTAGAAAGGAAGCATTTTTATCTTTTTCGTATCCTTTAACAGCTTCATGAAATGCTGACAACGCAATGCTCCATTCGTCATCATGCTGATCGATGAATCGTTTGCATACTTGTGCTGCAGTTTTTTTTACAAAAGGGGCATAAGATTGAAGCAATTCATTTAAAGCCTCTTCATCCCCAGCTTTGGCGAGCAGCGCTAATTCTTCAGCAGAATGTTTACCATCTCGACCAAATAACCCTGTTATTGCAGACAAAAGCATGACCATTCACCTCTTTTCATTTCTTCACTACTCCTGATTGTAACGGCAGCATTTAGAAATGAAAAGGAAGAGTTAACTTGCTTTCTATATATATTCGGAGATTTTTACATCTTTATGTCCGCATCTAAAGAATAATTTTCCAAAAGAAAAAGCCTCCCGTAGGAAGCTTTTTATCAAACATTCTCTTGCTTGCTTTTACGTACACCTAAAACGGCACTTACTACGACAATACCGATTAGAACTGTCCAGAACGTAAGTGTCCATGGAGTTGAATGCGGGAAGTCATGCGGCAAAATGCCAACATTTTCGTGTGCCAAAGTCATAACAAGAAGTTTGACCCCAACCCATCCGACAATGACAAATGCCCCTGTTTCAAGTTGCGGATACTTCTCAAGAAGCTGAACAAATTTATGGGCTGCAAATCGCATGATGATAACACCGATTAAACCACCCAATAGCATAACTGTAAATTGACCGGAGTTGATGCCGCCAATTTCTTCGACGCCGAATAGATCCAAATGAGGCAAGGTTACTGCAAGTGCAACAGCCGCTAGCATAGAGTCAATCGCAAATGCGATATCTGCTAGTTCGACTTTTAAAACCGTCATCCAGAAACCAGAACCTTTTTTCTCAACTTTCTCGCCTTTATCATCGAGAATCTGATCACTGTCGCCTTTACGCTGATCGTAAATGCTCTTAACCGAGATAAACAGGAGATAAGCTGCTCCTAGGGCTTGGATTTGCCAAATATTCACAAGTAATGTGATCATGAATAGGGCTGCAAAACGGAAAACAAATGCCCCAACTAATCCGTAAAATAAAGCTTTTTTCTGTTGCTCTTTAGGCAAATGTTTTACCATTACTGCCATTACCACTGCGTTATCCGCAGCGAGCAGCCCTTCAAGCCCTACTAAAACCAACAGGACCCAGGCATACTCTAATAATACTGCTTCCATCTTCTTTCTCCTCCTAATTTTTGCCAGCAAAAAAGACCCCTGCCTAATAAAAGGCAAAGGTCTCGCTAAGCAATTAAAATCGCTATCATAACCGATGGTTACTAACCATGTATTGACGATTATGAAATAGGTTTCCCTACAGCTACTCCCCCTTGACTGAAAGCCAAAGTGTATTGAGTTGTAATTTTATTATAGCACCTTTTGGAATGAAGTAAATATTTAACCTATCTTCACATGAAATTTTTTGTTAAATTTATGAAGTTCATAAAACTTGACCATCGTAGGGATTGTTTCTAAAAAATCGGCGCAATGGATTTCGGATCCTGCAAGAAGCTGTTGCGCATTCGTCGTATCAAAATGGGCGTTCCATGTTAAGTAATCCAAGGTTTCGGCTTCCACCCCCAAAAATCGCTGCAAAGAAACACTTTTCAATGAAAATGCCGCGACTGTATGAGGCAAGCGCAGTTTTGGTGTCTTACCTGTTTTTTCTTGAACCATTTTCCGGTAGACTTCTTCAACCGGATGCGGATTTGGATCCGTCAAATGGACGGTTTTCCCTTCCGCTTCATCTTGTTCACTTAAATAGACGGAGGCTTTCAATATATAATCGATCGGAACGACATTGATGAAAGCTGTTGATCTTCCGATATAAGGTATGAAAGGCAATTTTCTGAGCCGGTCAATCATGTTCAAAAAGAAATACGGACCGTCAAACTTAATGGTTTCACCCGTCTCAGAATTCCCTCGAACAATCCCTGGCCGGATAATGGTCACGGGATATGTCTCTTTCAATTCTTCAACTAATAGTTCTGCTTCAAATTTCGTTTCTTCGTAGAAATTCTTGAAATTTTCCGGCCGGATCAATTCATCTTCATACAATGTACCTTCTCTATCACCCGCTACATAAGCCGTGCTGAAATACATATAGCGCAATAGATGAGGCAGCTCAGATACAAATCGATTTACATTTCTCGTGCCTTCAACATTCACTTTCCAAGCGATTTCACGAGGGACAGCCAGGTCATAAATGGCTGCAAGATGCCAGAACACCACTTCTTTGTCTTTCAGATAGGCGGTATCTTCATCGTTCAACCCCAGCCCATCTTTGGTGATATCCCCTGCCATCAACCGAATGGGTCCACAATCAGTGAGCCGCTGAATTTCATCAGCCTTCCTTCTTGCTTTTTCCATTTCAGCCGCCAAGACGATTGCGGATACGCTATTTTCTTTTTTGATGACCGTGCGAATTAATTGGCTTGCAATAAACCCAGGAAAGCCTGTGAAAACGACTTCTTTCATGAACCCAACTCCTTCCACCCCAAACACGCCCATCATTTGAAGTTGATTTTCATTCATTATACTAAATATTCCAAATAAAAATGCAAAAAAATAAAAAGCAGGGATTTAACCCTGCTTTTTATTCATCTTTCTTGTATTGCGGTCGAATAGGCTGTATACAATTGGAACAATGTATAAAGAAAGGAAAGTGGAACTGATCATACCCCCGATAACGGTAATAGCCATCGGCTGATTGATTTCTGTTCCTTCACCAATACCAAGAGCAAGAGGGACCAATCCTAAAATGGTCGTGAGTGCTGTCATCAGTATTGGACGCAGACGGTCTTTTACCGAAACAATAATCGCCTCATACGATTCCAGTCCTGCGGCTTTTCGCTGGTTAATATAATCAACTAACACGATTCCGTTATTGACAACAATACCGACCAGCACCAGCAATCCGATGACGGCCGTAATGCTGACTGGAGTTTGAGTGACGAAAAGAGCGATGGCTACTCCAATGAACATCAAAGGAACGGTAAACATGATCACAAGCGGATATTTGAAAGACTCGAACTGGGCAGCCATAACAATATAAACCAGGACGACTGCAAGAATGACAGCCAAGAGCATATCGTTTATAGCACTTTCAAATAATTCCCGATCACCGCCAAAAGTGATGACTGTATTTTCATCAAGATCTAATTCTTCAATCACTTTATCCACTTTATCAGACATATCACCTAAGCTGATATCCGACTTATACTGCATTGTTATCGAAACACTTTCAGCTTGGTCGACGCGCTGAATGCTGACGGGACCTTGCTCGATGCTAATGTCGGCAAGTTCCTGCAATTCAATGAACTGCCCCGCCGGTGTACGCAATTTCAGTGTGCGCAATTTCTCCACACTGTTTTTGTATTCATCATCAAATTTTACAAATACGCTATATACTTCGTCATTTTCAGCAAGAATTTGAGAAGCTTGCACACCACGTGTCGTGTTATTGACTGTTTGGGCAATCTGGACAGGTGCGAGCCCATATTCTGTTGCCGCTTCTTTATTGATCACCATTTGAAGTTCATCGATCGTTTCTTCCCGATCGCTGGTCAGTTCGGTGACATCCGGAAGCTCGCGAATTTCTTCGCTCAGACGGCTTATGGCTTCATCTAACCGGGCTTTGTCTGTATCAGTAACTGTGAAAGTTAAACTATTCGGAGTCGATCCTGCAGCTGTCTGCAAGTTAAAACTGACTTCGGCTTGTTCTCCTATTGTATCAAGCACCCGAGGCTGAACCTCATCAACAAAATCGAACACCGACCGATCCCGTTCATCCAAAGGAATCATTTTCACGTAAATTTCGGCCGTATTCGTTGCCGAGGTCCCTTGGGACTGGCCTTGTTGAGTTGTACCGATCAAACTGACATAAACATCGATATCCTCTTCTTTTTTCAGTTCTTCTTCTATTTGATTGACGACCTCATCCGTAGCTGAACGAGAAGCACCATTTTCCAGCTCAACGGACACACTGACAAATCCTTCATCAGTAGCTGGGAGGAATTCTGTGCCCACTTGCAGGATGCCTAAAGTTCCAACACCTAAAAGCACCAGCGCAGCTAAAATGACAGCTAACCGATGTGCCAAGGCCCATTTAATGGACCGCTCAAATTTTTTCAATCCCTTCGAACGCCGTTTTCTGGCCTCCATATTCCCTTTTGGCTTGCTTAACATGCGGGATGCAAGCATAGGGATAACGGTCAAAGCCACTGCCAAACTGGCAAAAAGACTGAACGAAATCGTCAAGGCAAATTCGGTGAAGATTTCACCGATCAAGCCCGTAATAAAGATTACCGGTACAAATACGGCGATGGTCGTTAAAGTCGAGGCGATGATAGCTGTTGAAACTTCTTTGGCGCCATCAGAAGCAGCTTGCCGTGAAGTTTTGCCCATTGCCAAATGGCGCTCGATGTTCTCGATAACGACAATTGCATTATCGACCAACATCCCTATGCCTAGAGCCAGGGCGCCAAGCGTCATGATATTCAAAGCGAAATCCGAGAAATACATCAAGACAAACGTCACAATTACGGAATAAGGAATCGCTACTCCGATAATAATCGGACTCTTTATGCCGCGTAGGAAAAAGAACAATACGAGCATGGCGAAAATACCGCCATAAATTAAAGTTTGCCCAATATTGCCGACCGCTAATTGAACATAATCACCTTGGTCAAATAAAATATCCGCTTCTACTCCGGCAAATCTTTCTTCTTCAAGAAGTTCGTTCAGCCTGTCTTGAAATGCACTCGAAACGTCGGCTGTATTCGCGCCGGATTCCTGAAGTGCCGATAACAGGACCGCAGGTTCTTCATTTGCCCGAGTTTCTGAAGTTCTTTCCCGTTCACCAAGCGTTACTTCCGCCACATCGCCGATGGTCACGTTTTCTCCATCTAACGGATTGACTGTAATTACGAGATTCTGGATATCTTCAACACTTGTTAAGGTGCTGACAATCCGTGTTGTTAAATTCCGCCCATCTTCCGTTTCAATCGCTTCCCCAGGCAAGGAAATATTATTCGCTTGGATCAGCTGAACAATATCCGATTGCTGCAGGCCTTTTTCTTCCAAAGTTTCCGGATTTAATGCAACATTGATTTCTTCAATCAATGAACCGGAAATATTAACATTGGCAACTCCATCAGTCTGCAGTAATTCCGTTTCCAGCTCTTCCGCTAAAATCCGTACGTCTTCTCCAGACTCGGTTGCGCGCAAGGACAATTGAAGAACTGGGAATTGTGCAGGGTCAAACTTCAAGAACCTTGGCGGGTTCGAGTCATCCGGAACCGGTGTTAAATCGATTCGCTGCGTAATATCCGCCTGCACATCATCCATATCCGTGGACCAGTCAAATTCCAGCAAGATAAAGTTCGAACCTTCTTGGGATGAACTTTGAATCGACTTAATTCCTGGCAAGGTGGATAAATTCGCCTCTAAGGGCCTTGTTACTTTTTCACTTACTTCAGTGGGGCTGGCCCCAGGATAATTTGTAACTACCACTCCGATTGGAGGGTTTAATTCCGGTATCAAAGTAACGGGAATCTTAAAAAAAGAAACCGCGCCCAGAATGATGACCAATAGCATGATGACAATGGTAAAAACAGGTCTCTTAATTGAAAAATCGCTTAATCTCATCTATTCAAAATCCTCTCTCATTCTCATTCTTTTATCATAAGAAAAATCACTAGGAACCGCAAATTTAAATGTTTCATTTCTGATAATATTACAAAGAAAAAAGCCTGCAATAGCAGGCTTTATAATAAGCTGTAAAGTTTGATTTCAGGATTTTTGTCCTGGAACCAACGTGTTGCAAATTCATTTTCAAATAAGAAGACTAAATTGTCATGGCGATCTTTCACTAACATCGACCGGCTGCTAGACATCGATTCTTTTACATCTGCTTCGTTTTCGATCCAACGGGCAATTTTATTGCCGACGGGCTCCATACGGACATCCACATTGTATTCATTTTTCATGCGGTGTTCGAACACTTCAAATTGCAGTTGCCCAACAGCTCCGAGAATGACTTCTTCGAGATGGAGGGTTTTGTAATACTGGATGGCGCCTTCTTGAACCAATTGCAAAATCCCTTTGTGGAAATGCTTTTGTTTCATAACGTTTTTCGCTGTTACTTTCATGAACAACTCTGGCGTGAACTGCGGCAAGCTTTCGAATTCAAACTTTTTGCCGCTCGTAATTGTATCGCCGATTTGGTAGTTGCCGACATCATGCAAACCGATAATGTCTCCCGCCACAGCTTCTGTTACGGTTTCGCGGTCATCCGCCAAGAACTGGGTAGTCTGCGATAATTTAAACGATTTTCCGGTTCTTGCAAGTGTGACATTCATCCCTCTTTCGAACTTTCCTGAAACGATGCGCACAAAAGCAATGCGGTCCCGGTGGGCCGGATTCATATTCGCTTGAATTTTAAAGACAAAACCAGAGAATGGATTTTCTACTGGGCTGATTTCTTCTTTCTCTTGCGTTTCGCGCGCTTGCGGCGGCGGAGCAAACTGAAGATACGTTTCCAAGAAGGTTTCCACTCCAAAATTCCCTAAAGCGGAACCGAAAAAGACTGGCGTCAATTCGCCTTTTTTCACGCGGTCGATGGAGAATTCGTTGCCGGCTTCTTCCAGCAATTCAATATCTTCCATCGCTTGAGTGTAATAAGACGTTTTCGTCATCTCATGTTCTTCAGCTAATTGGCCATTTTCATCCAACGCTAAAAAGCGGTTGCCTTGTGAACGGAATGGCTCAATCCGCTTGTTGAAGCGATCGTAAATTCCAAGAAATTCTTTCCCCATGCCGATTGGCCAGTTCATCGCATACGACTGGATACCAAGGACTTCTTCCAATTCTTCCATGAGTTCAAGCGGTTCTTTTCCTTGGCGGTCCATTTTATTGATAAAAGTGAAGATCGGAATCCCGCGCATTTTGCAGACTTTGAATAATTTCACTGTCTGTGCTTCGATACCTTTTGCTACATCAATAATCATGACCGCGCTATCCACAGCCATCAGCGTACGGTAAGTGTCTTCACTGAAATCTTGGTGTCCAGGGGTATCCAGGATATTGACACGATGTCCATCATAATCGAATTGCATCACAGAAGATGTTACGGAAATTCCGCGCTGCTTCTCGATTTCCATCCAGTCAGAAGTCGCAAATTTCCCTGACTTCTTCCCTTTTACTGTTCCGGCATCGCGAATTGCGCCGCCGAATAAGAGCAATTTCTCCGTTAACGTCGTTTTCCCGGCATCCGGGTGAGAGATGATTGCAAAAGTTCTTCTATTTAATATTTCATTTTTTAATTGGTCTGACATCATATACGCTCCTTTAATTCTACTCTATTCATATTAGAGAAGCGACGGGAAAAAGACAAGGAAATTTCACCGCCACTCCAGAAAAAAAGAAGCCAAGTGTGGCTTCTTTTTAACTAAATTTCTTTAGGGCTTCTTTTACTGCAATTTCTTTGTCGCTGTGCGGATACTTCGTCGATCCGATAATTTGGTAATCTTCATGGCCTTTGCCTGCCAAAATAATGATATCGCCTGGTTCTGCTTCGGCAATTGCGTGTTTAACCGCTTCTGCACGGTCGCCTATGCAAGCGAATCCCCCATGTTTCATCCCCGCTTTTAAATCGTTTAAAATGCTGTCATCTTCCTCAAATCGAGGATCGTCGGTTGTGAGGACAACATACTCAGCAGCAGAAGCTTTTTCTGCCATGATTGGCCGCTTCGTCTTATCGCGGTTTCCGCCGGTTCCTACAAGGAAAATAACCCGATTCGTTTTAAAATCTTTTACCGCATCAATCGCTTTTTCAATCGCATCCGGTGTATGGGCATAATCGATGAAGATGGAAATCGGTGCATCCAGTTCTACTTTTTGCATCCGTCCTTCGACCGGTTGGATTCGGGATAATGCTGCAATGATTTCTTCCATCGGATAATTTTCAGCAGCTAATGCCGTGATGGCCGCAAGTGCATTTGAAACATTGAAATGGCCGAGCAATTTCATCGATACATTAAATTCGCCTTGAGGGCTTGTCAATGTAAAACGCGTCCCTTGATGGTCCATTTCGATCTCACTTGCTTTGAACTGGGCTGGCTGCTCGATGCCATATGTATACACCGGATGAGCCGTCATCTCTGCATATTTTTCCGACCATGGATCGTCGGCGTTCAATACCGCCTGCTTTTTCTCTTGCAAATTTTGTCCCAGCTGAGAGAAAAGCAAGCCTTTCGCATGGCCGTATTCTTGCATCGTGCCGTGGAAATCCAAATGGTCGTGTGTCAGGTTCGTGAAAATGGCTGTATTGAATTCCACTCCCGCAAGTCTCCCTAGCACCAACCCATGAGAAGATACTTCCATCGTCATATGGGAACACCCTGCTTCTTTTGCCTGGGATATCATTGCTTGTGTGGTCAATGCATCGCTTGTCGTATTTGCTGATTGGTGAAGTTCGCCATTCAAATTAAAGCCGATTGTCCCGGTTAAGGCAGAACTTTCATTCAGTTCCATCAACATGGCATGAATCATTCCAGCTACACTTGTTTTCCCGTTTGTGCCGGTAACGCCAATCATTTGAAGGGATTTGGACGGATAGCCGTAGAATTTTGCAGATAGCAATCCCAGCGCCCGGTCCGTATCTTCTACAATTATGACAGAAGCCCCTTTGACATCTATTGGCTTTTCAGCTACAAAAAGAACTGCACCTTGTGCAGCTGCTTGCGCAGCAAAATCATGGCCGTCTACCGTATAGCCTTTAATGCAGACAAATAATGAACCGTTTCTCACTTCCCGGGAATCCATTGCTAAATGTTCAATCGTTTCCGGTAGCGTGCCGATGATTTTTGTATAAGGCATGCTTGTGAGCAATTCTTGTGTTTTCATGATCTTCCTCCTACTCTGTAACCATCGGTGAAAATACGTATGCATGCAGCAAGGCTGCTGCCGCTTTCAACGAATCAATATGGGTCCGTTCATAAGAATGGGAAGCTTCTATTCCCGGACCGAATAAAGCGTGCTTAATATCATGGCCGGCACCGATTGCTGCAGAAGCATCCGATCCATAATACGGGTATATATCAACTTTATAATCAATGTGATTGTCTTTGGCCAAAGCGATTAAATGGCGTGTTAAACCGTAATGGTAGGGGCCGCTCGAATCTTTGGCACAAATAGATACCGTATATTCATCTGAAGCCTGCCCGTCTCCGATCGCTCCCATGTCTACTGCAATATATTCGACTGTTTCAGGTGTGATATTGGAGTTGCCGCCATAGCCGATTTCTTCATTATTCGATATGTAAAAATGGGTTGTATACGGCAATTGCTCTTCCGTATCTTTTAAGTGCTTCACTAATTGAAGCAATAATGCCGTACTTGCCTTATCATCCAAATGGCGCGATTTAACGAAACCGGATGCTGTTTCGGTGTAGCGCGGGTGGAAAGAAACAAAATCGCCGACTTCAATGCCCAGATTCCGGACATCTTCTGCAGAAAATGCTTTCTCATCCAACCGGACTTCCATATTGTTTTCATCGCGGTCTGCGGTTCCCGCATCTTTGTATACATGCACCGTCGTTTGATGCATCAAAATGGTGCCTGAAACAACGGAACCATCCGCTTTATGGATAAGGCAGTTCTCCCCTTCGATTGCGTTGAACCGGAATCCACCGACTAATGAAAGCTTCAATCGGCCACTTGGTTTAATGTCTTTGACCATAGCTCCTAGCGTATCGACATGGGCTGTCAATAACCGGTGGCGGGTGTCGTCTTTTCCTCGCACTGTTGCGATAATGCTGCCTTTATTCGTCGCGGTGTATTCAATATTCCATAGATCAAATCTTTTTTTCACCGATTTCATCACTTCCATCGTGTAGCCCGATGGACTTGGAATTTCAACTAGTTCCTTTAAAACACTGAGCGTTTCCTGTTTATTCCATTCATATGCCATAATAAACGCCTCCTGTCTATTAATCATATCAAAATCAACCATGTTCTGACAGGGGATTATATAGTAATATTGAGACTAATCCCATAGACTGAGGTGTAGCATGGAACCTTTATCATCCAATATTAAGAGAAATCAGCTCTTTATTTATTTATACGGCTGTGCCGCCGTCCTGCATCTTTTCGGCAGATGGCTGTTCACTCCAGAAACCGGATTTGCATCGCCAATTTTTGGTCTGCTGACTTTCGGCATATTATGGATGCTGCATACCCTCAAATTGAACGTTCGGCTCATCCAAATCCTGATACTTGCATGCATGAATTTCTACGTCTTCATGTTGAATTTCGAATCACTGTCAGCTGTCACTATTATCTTTTTTGTTATTCCAGTCATTGCTTCTGCTTTGTATTACGATACTTTTCCAAATATCATTCTCGGACTTATTACGTTTGCTGAGATTCTGCTTTTAGCATTTGTTTTCGATGAATTGGCAGGACGGGCATCCATCGCTTATATTCACGTATCCCTGTTCACTTTTGTCGCAAGCGTCCTTATCTTGACTACCATCCACTCGATTTATTTCAGCCGGATTTGGTCTCAGCTGGAGCAAAAGAACAAAACGATGGAACAAGCCTTGATTTCAAAAGAAGGCTATCTCCAGTTATTCTTTGAAACTGCGAAAGACGCCATTGCGGTCTACGATTCGGACAATAGGATCATCGCCATCAATCCGGCTTTTGAAAAATTATATGGTTGGACTTCCGAAGAATGCATCGGGGAACCGCTTAGATTATATCCACTCGAAAATGCCATAGACGCCGAAATCCGTACACGCCATGTCCAAGAAGGCGGAAGTTACTCCCTGCTTGAAACGGAAGATATCAAAAAAGACGGCACCCGCTTTCACGCTCAAATCACGTTGTCACCCATTATTGACCAAAGCGGCAATGTAGTGGCGACATCCGTTATTTCGCGTGACATCTCTTATCAAAAAGAAGCGGAAAAATTAATCGTCCAATCTGAAAAATTAAAGCTTGCTGGTGAAATTGCGGCAGGCGTCGCCCATGAAATCCGGAATCCAATGACCGTCATTTCCGGCTTTGTCCAAATGATGCAAAGCGACGCAGATTATCCCTATAAAGAATATACGAAGTTAATCCGTTCTGAACTGGATCGCATCAATTTAATCATCAGTGAGTTTTTAGTGTTGGCAAAACCGCAAGCCTCTTCTTTTAAAAAGATTAGTTTACGAAAAATTTTAGACGACACGATCGCCTTATTCGGACCCGAGCTTAATTTACATGGCATTCTTTTTGATTATTGCTGGGAACTGGATGATTTCATCATTGAAGGCGAAGAACACCGCATCAAGCAAGTCCTCATCAACTTGATGAAAAATGCGATTGAAGCAAGCCAGGATCCTGGAGAGATTTCGTTGATTGTTGAGCTGCGGGATGAGAATTCGGTTGCCATCTTATTGCAAGATCACGGCAAAGGCATCTCCAAAGAAGAACTGGGTCAGATCTTTGAACCTTTCTATACTACGAAAGAAACAGGGACTGGCCTCGGGTTAATTGTTTCTCAAAAAATCATCCAAGAACATGGCGGCACGCTGACGATTGAAAGCGAGCCGGGCTGCGGCACTTTAGCAACTATCGTCTTGCCTATAAAATAAAAAAGGAGCCGACAGGGCTCCTTTTTTTTTAATCTCTATCGTCGTCATCGTCGTCGTTGTCTGTTTCATGTTCTAAAATGCTGCCGTCTGTTGCATTGACGTAAATTTCATGATCAGTTCTGCCATCTTCAATTTCGACTTCATAATAAGCTACGCCATCTTCATGGTCCAACTCGACTTTTTCGACAGTTCCTTTTGCCACTGCTTGTGCCGCTTTAATGGCTTCGTCTGAACTGATCAAATTTTCATCCGCTGGGGCTGCAACTCCGTTATCTTCAAAATCATCGTCGTCCCGGTCTTCTCTTTCTTTTTTCTGTTCCATCACTTCTCCGGTTACCGCGTCAAATTTCAAATCGTAGTCATAGCCGTCATACCAAACGTCCACTTCATAATGGGGTGTTCTCGCATTTTGATCCAATTCAATATCCGTAATCGTACCGTTTGCAATCCCTAAAGCTTTTGAAGACACTTCATCAAAAGATAAGAAATTCTCTTGTGCGCTGTTACCAGTTCCATTTTCCGCCTGATTTGTCGTTGAGTTCACTGCTGGCGTCTCCGAATTTTGCGTGTTCGCCAAGACAACTCCTCCAAATGCCAAGACGCCAACTGTTACGGGAATGTAGATAAATTTTTTCATGTTCTTTTCTCCTCCTCATTTGTTCTATCTTTACTATAGCCCCCGCTTCTGAGAAGACTGTGAGAGCAAAATGAGAATTTGATGAGAACATCATGAAATTACGTTAATCTTCCCATTCAACCGTTAAAGTCTCGCCTCGGACGGCATGAACCCGAATGGTCGCTTCTTGATCGGTATGGTCATTTTCGATTTCAATCAAATAAAATCCGCCGTCTTCCGTCTCCGTGAACTCCAGCTCCTGAACTTCCCCGTCCAAGGTTTTTTTAGCGATTGCAATTGCTTCAGCTTCAGTGATTACCCGGTTAGCCGGCTCCGCTTCATTTTGTTGAATCGGTTCTATTTGAACGTCAACGACTGCTCCGCCATTCGCATCAACAAGAATTACGGCTTTTTCTTGCTCATTTTCGACCACCACTTCGTATTGATTTTGTGTTTTAGAGAAACTCGATTGCACAATTTCCCCGTCCACTTCCTTTAAAGCCGATTCGCTCGCTTCTTTTTCGGTTATAACGGGCGTCGCCGCAGCTTTTTCCAGCAAAGCCAACGATTCAATGCGGCCCGTCGATTGATCAACTTGCGCAGAATACTTTCCATTATCTCGGTTGAAAATAATGGTGTATCCGTCTTTTGTACGTTCTGTACGCTCGACTTCTCCACCGTACAACTCAATTACAGAAGCACTTGCTTCCGTTTCAGTGACCGGATTATCATCAGAGCCAAAAACCAGCACAAAACCGAAGACAAGCAATCCAAGCAGAATGGTAGCACCGGCCATCATCAGTTTTTTACTCATGACCATCCCTCCTGCTTAGATTGTACTGCCCCAACATTAAAATCGGATGAGAAAATGATGGAAATCGTCGTACCAAGATCTTCAACACTCTCAATTTCCAATCTCACGCCCATGCTATCTGCAAGTTGTTTGGCAAGCGACAAGCCTAAACCAAAACCGCCCGTTTCCCGGCTTCTCGCTTTATCCACTCGGTAAAACCGATCAAATACATAGGGAATCGATTCTTTCGGAATTCCGATTCCATAATCACGGATTTGCAGCATCGGAATCCCCCCATTTTTGACGATTAATTCAATCCGATCCGAACTGTATTTTCTTGCATTGTCCAAAAGAATGTACATCAATTGTTTGATTTTGGCGAGATCGGTAGTCACCATTACTTGGTTTTCAGACGAGACTAGCTGAAAGTCGCGATTATAGGAAGTTGACATCGCAGTAGCTGTCTGCTTGGCCAAATCAACCAGATCGACAGTTTCCATCTCCAATTGAGTTTCGCTTCGCCTTGCAATGTGAAGCAATTGTTCAATCAGTGCCTTCATCCGGTCCGTCTCAGTCCGGATGGCTAAAAGTCCTTCTTCTGCAAGCTTGGGATCGTCCATTCCTTGGCGCTGCAATAATTTCGCATAACTGCCAATCACCGTTAATGGCGTTTTTAATTCATGGGAGGCATTGGATACGAATTCTTCCTGTTTCGTATAGTTTTCCTCGAGCAGTTCCATCATGCTATTGAAGGTGCTGCCCATCTGCCCGATTTCATCTTTCGATGACTCGGTGATAGGCAATTTTTCAAACTGTCCGCTCTTTTGGATCCGCGTCATCGTCGTTGTCAGATCCGTGATAGGTTTCGTCACCACTTTCCCCAATACAACACTGGAGACGAAAATCGGAATCATCGCGAGCAGACTTACCGTAATGAGGACGAGCCCCAAGGTACGCGCATTATTGACCACTTCTTCTAAAGACTGCGCCACAACCAATTCCGCAATTTCTCCGTCCGTCCAAATGATCGGTGCAGTGACATAGGCAAACAAATCCCCTTCCACTTTTACCGTTCCCGAACTTTCCGGCAACTCTTCAGGAAATTCATTTGTGATATCCGGGTCCTGGATAGCTGGAATCAGCTCGCCCCCTTCTCTTTTCGCTTGAATCAAGCCATTTGGCGGAACATACCCCCTTAAAATGTCACTCGGGTCAGCTGTATCGCTTGTATTAAATGTCGACACCAACGCATCGACATCCGCTTGAAGCTGGCTGACTTCAGTCGAATAAGCGAGTCGGCTGAACGAGAAATAAATGATGGTCATCAACACGATCAAGATGAGCAGCATCATCAGCGTCGACCAAATATTGATTTTTGTTTTAAGCTTCATTCACATGCTCCTTCAGGACATACCCGACTCCCCGCACAGTCTGGATATAAGTCGTCTCTTCGCCTGCGTCTATTTTCTTTCGAAGGTAGCGGATGTAGACATCAATGACATTGGTATCACCGAAATAATCATAACCCCAAACTGCATTCAATACTTGCTCCCGGCTAAGCACTTGCTGAGGATTTTGCATCAAATACAATAGTAGGTCGAATTCGCGCGGCGTCAATTCAATCGTCCGCGCATTTCTTGTTACTTCTCTTGTCGCGGTATTTAACTCGAGATCATGGAATACATGGAGATCCGTGTTTTTCTTGCCCGTCGAAAGCCTTAAACAGGCACGGATTCTGGCAAGCAATTCCTCAATTTCAAAAGGCTTTGTTACATAATCATTTGCCCCCAGATCCAATCCCGCAACTTTGTCTTTCACATCGTCTTTTGCTGTCAGCAAAATGACCGGGATTTCACTTCCAGCGGAACGGATCCGCTTTAGCACATCCAATCCATGGATTTCCGGAAGCATCAAATCCAGCAAAACTAAATCCCATTCCTGTTCCCTGAATTGGATCAGCCCTTCAGCTCCAGTCAGTGCCACACCGGTTTTATATCCTTCATATGTAAGCTCGAGTTCTAGAACGCGAGCAATGCTTTTTTCATCTTCGACGATCAATATCCGTTCGTCCATCCATCTCACCTCTTTGCTCCATCATAGCAGGATTAAAATGAAAAAAGCGACCAAATGGCCGCTTATTTCATTAAGGTTTTCACAAATTTCACTTTTTGCTTATACGGCGGATAAAGCACATTCGTCGAAAGTTTCGTCGACTTTTTCAAAATCGATTTGGCATGTGTGAATGTTTCGAAACTATGTTTGCCGTGATAGGAATTTACCCCGGATGTTCCAATGCCTCCAAATGGAAGATACGAACTGCCGACATGGGAAACCGTATCATTAATGCAGCCTCCGCCAAACGGGAGTTCATCAAGGAAAAACTCGATTGCGCGTTCACTTTCCGAGAAAAGATAAGCCGATAAAGGCTTTGGCAATTTACGGATTTGGCGAAGCAATGCCGGAAGATCATTGTACGTGATGACCGGCAAAATCGGCCCGAATATCTCATCTTCCATAGAAGGGCTATCCCAGTGGATGTTGTCGAGAATAACCGGCTCCATATAAAGGTCGTCGCGGTCTCTTTGGCCGCCGTAGACAATTTGCCCTTGCTCTTGGTCAATGATCGCAGAGAGGCGGTCAAAATGCTGCGCGCTGACAATCCGACCGTAATCGGGGCTTGTTTGTGCGTCTTTGCCGTAGAAATTCCGGATGGTCTTTTTTAATTTTTTCATAAACTCTTCTTTAACGGATTCATGTACACAAATATAATCAGGCGCTACACAAGTTTGCCCCGTATTCATCAGCTTGCCCCAAGCAATGCGTTTGGCAGCCAAATCCAAATTGGCTGTCTGGTCTACGATAGCCGGACTTTTTCCGCCGAGTTCCAACGTAATAGGAGTTAACCGTTCTGAAGCGGCTTTCATAATGACTTTCCCGACATTGACGCTACCGGTAAAGAAAATGTAATCGAAACTCGCGTGGATCAAGGCCGTCACTTCTTCTCTTTCACCTTCTACCACTCGGATATAATAAGGCGGAAAGACATCTTCGATAATCGTTTTGATGATGGCGGCAACATTCGGCGTCGTCTCTGATGGCTTGACGATTGCACAGTTTCCGCCGATCATTGCACCAATCAAAGGCTCCATGATCAATTGGAACGGATAATTGAACGGCCCGATGATCAAGACCGATCCGTAAGGCTCACGCATTACAAAACTTTTGGCCGGCTGCAGGTAGATCGGTGTTTTTACCGGTTCGGGCTCCATCCATTCATCCAAATTTTTCGTCATATTGGTGATGCTGTCTAGGACAAATCCTACTTCTGTTGAATAGGCTTCAAATTCACTTTTCCCTAAGTCTTTTCTTAAAGCTTCCAGCACTTCAGGTTCGTATTTTTTGATCGATTGTTTCAATTGGGCCAATTGGGCTTTGCGGAATTCCGCCGGTTTTGTAGCTCCTGTATAATAATAAGCGCGTTGAGATTCAATCATCTGTTCCACGTCATGTGCCGTAAAATTCATTCCATTCTCCCCTTCGTCTCAAAAGTCTCACCTTAAACTCTTTACCCTTTACATTGAGCCCTAAATCACTTGGATCCAAGAAGCTGGTCGATATGCCGCTGAATTGTCAGCCCTTCTTCAAATGGAACAAGAAAAGTCGACTGCTCCCGCATCGAATCAAACAAGCTCGGTACTAATGGGAAATCAGCGAGGCGCTTTCGTTCCTCGTACTTTTCTGAAAGATAAAGCTCCGACCAATTTTGGAGTGTTAATACGCCTTTTTCTCCGTACACTTTGAATTCCAGCAATTCTTTTTGCCCCGTGCCGCTGATGCCTGTAAGCAATAGCGGGATTGCTCCAGCGGAATGGCCATGCGCGATAATACCCGTCTCACATAGTTCTTGCTGTTCCGGATACGTAATTTGGTGGGACTGGATTGTCAGGCCGCCGAATATCCGGTTGATCAATTGCAAATAATGCGGGAACACTTCCCGCACAAATCCGCCTTGGCTTCTTGAAGCAATCCAAGGATTTTGCTGCCACGGACGCGGCCAATCCGGAAAGAAGGTCTGCAATTCAATGCGGACAATTTTGCCGATGCTCTTATTGCGGATTCGTTTGACCATTTCGTGGACGGACGGTGAATACATGAGCGGAAATTGCATCGCTGTATGAATCCGGTTCTGATTGGCTGCAAGCGCCATCTCTTCTCCAGCTGCCGCGTTATGCGCCAACGGCTTTTCGCATAAAATATTTACGCCGGTGCGCGCTGCCTTTATGGCAATTTCTGCGTGGAATGCCGGCGGTGTCCCGATATACAGCCAATCGATGTCCGCATGCAGCAGCGCTTCCAAAGACTCGTAGACAGGAATCTTGTATTCTTTTTCCAAAGCAGCCAATCTGTCTGGCTGTTCATCGTAAAGTCCGCGAATTTCAATGCCTGTCTCCTGCAGCATTTGCTTGATGATTCGTTCGCCTACGATTCCAGCTCCCACAATGCCGATTATTATCATCTAACCCCTCTTTTCCAAAGGCCCTTTGGCTTAATTTTTGACTATCTGTTTAATAGTGTAACCTTTTGGGGTATAGAATAGTCAAACAATAAAGACAGAAAATTCGAAGGAGGAATTGATCATGGAAAAACAAGCAAACTGGTGGGAACCTATTTTTTCTGGAGAACTTGAAGTGGGATTGAACAAAGATAAGTTGGCGGATCTTGAACAGGAGTCCTTTTTGTACTTCGACCCAACGTCCTCAATCGACATGGAGAACCACGCTTAATTGGCAGCATCAATTATCGTACTTTGCCGCATCCGTACATAGAAACGCCTTTTCGATTACTAATGGAAAAGGCGTTTTATTCTGCATTTTTTTATTCGATGCTTCGCCATAAATACAAAGCGGCGTACGATAGATAAGGTTCCCAATCCGGCAAATGCGCCATAATTTCTTCTTTTTTCGGCTTTTCGCTTCGTTGCCATTCGATTTTCAAGGCATTTTGAAGTCCGATATCCGCCAAAGGGAATAGATTAGGGCGCCCTAAACCGAACATGAGAAAACTTTGCGCCGTCCAAAGGCCAATGCCTCTATAGGCGATCAGTTCAGAAGTGATCTCTTCATCCGTCCGGTTTTCCATTTCATCAAGCCGCAAAGTGCCAGCTGCAATCGCTTTAGATAAGCCGATGACATATTCCGCTTTTCTTGTACTAAACTGCAGCTCTCTTAAGTCTGCGGGTTCAAGCTTCGCTATTTTCTCAGCGTTTGGATAAAACCAGACACCTTCCTTTTCTTCTCCGAAATTCTGGACAAACCGGCTTGTCAATGTGTGGGCAAAAGAAAGGTTCAATTGCTGATGGATGATGCTTTTCATTAAAGAACCATATAAGGAAAATTCACGCACTAACGGCGTCCCTTGATGTTCGTGAAAAAGATGGGCGAGATTCGTCTTCTGGTAATGCTCGTATACAGGTTCCAGTGAACGGTCAAAATGAAAAATGTGTTTGATTTCTTCGAGTTGATCCGGTTTCGCCCCTGTAATTTCAAAGCTGGGTTGATAGGTTGAACCTGTCGCTCTTACTTTCACAATATTCCCTTCAGGCATCGGCAGCCTGACCGCTTTTTCTGAAAGGTCGATCGCGTGAAGCGGGTCCAGTGATAAACGCTCTAGCGTCCGATCAAAATCGTAAGTGAATGGCAAAGTGATTTCCATAGAACCCCTCCTTTTTTTAAACGTAGCCGAACGTGCTTTCGATTGCAAGCCGAATCGATTCAAAATATAATGAAAAAATGGAAGCAGGGATTTAGATGAAAAAATTAATCGGAATAATCTTATTGTCGCTTCTACTGGGCGCTTGCACTTTTCCCGACTCTGAAGAAGAAAGCAGCTCTTCTTCAGACCGTATCCCCGTGGATGTCGTTTCTGTTATCGACGGCGATACGATTAAAATTGACTTTGAAGGGGAAACTCAGACGGTGCGCTATTTGCTGATCGATACACCGGAGACCAATCATCCGACAATCGGCAAACAGCCGCTCGGTGCAGAAGCCACTGCCGAAAACAAACGCATCATCGATTCTGGAGAAGTTTCGATTGAATTTGATGAAGGCGGGCGCTACGATGACTACGACCGGCTCCTCGCGTATATTTATGTGGACGGAGAAAGTGTCCAGGAACAGATGCTTGCATCCGGATTGGCGCGTGTCGCTTATATCTATCCGCCGAACACCCGCTACGTCGAAGAGTTCAAGGAAGTCGAAGAACAAGCTAAAGATAAAGAGATCGGCATTTGGAAATACGAAAATTATGCAACTGACCGCGGATTTAACGCAGCGGCTTACGGATCGACTGCACCGTCTTCTAGCCAATCCTACGAAAAAAAATGCACAATAAAAGGGAATATAAGCCGCAGCGGCAGCAAGATCTATCATATGCCCGGCCAAAGCTCTTACGAACAGACCAATCCCGAAGAATGGTTCTGCACAGAACAAGAAGCACAAGATGCCGGTTTTAGAAGCACCGGGAGCTGACTTAGGAGGATATTTATGCAAGCTATTGTTTTAAGGTTCGATTACCAATCATCCGGCGTCATTGAAAATCTGCAAAATCAAGCCAAAACGGTAAGCATCAACCCAAACCAGATTTTCCCGCCGCATATTACACTGCAAACCTATACACAAGCGCATCCGCTGGAACTGAAAAAAGCGATTGAATCGTGGGCAGGATCTTTTCAGCAGCTGCCGCTTTCCTTCGACTCGCTTGGCTTTTTCAAACAGCAAGGCAGTTTCTTCCTGGCTCCGGTTTTCACAAAAAGCTTGGCTGAATTGCACCGGGCAGTAAACCTGTCCACTCGCGAATTCTCCGGCCAAAACCATTACTATTTGCCGGATCACTGGGTGCCGCATGCGACTGTCATCAATAATATCGCCCCGCCTTTTTGGGGACCCTTATTTGCCCGGCTCAGCTTAGAGTTTACGCCTTTTCAAGGGAAGGGCATTGCACTCGAATGCTGGTCCATTCGGCAGGAAAAAGCCCAAACCGAATGGTGCATCTTTCTAAACGAATAAAGTATTGACTTTTATCCGGGGCGCGATATAATTATATTTGTCCTGGAAATTGAGATTCCTTAGCTCAGCTGGGAGAGCGCTACCTTGACAGGGTAGAGGTCGCTGGTTCGAGCCCAGTAGGAATCATTGGGTGCCAAACCCGCAGCAGGCTTTAGGAACAGAGCCTGCTATAAAAAGCCGTCACATTTATGTGGTGGCTTTTTCCATACCAAAAAGACGGCTGAAAGCGAATGCTTCCAGCCGTCTTTTCTTTTATGCTTCAGAAGTTCTTACTTCTTTCTTTTCACGCCCAAGCCATTGGATAACGAATAGGATGATGAAGACAACCGCTCCGATTGCATCTGAATAGCCCTCCGGATAAATCAATGCAAGCCCGGTAGCTACTGCCAGAATTCTTTCAAACCAGTACAATTTCCGGTACCAGAACCCGATCAATCCGGCTCCGATCGCTAACATCCCTGCAATCGCCGTGATTAAGACGATAATTAATTGAGGGACCGTAGTATCGATCATCAACAGTGCTGGGTTCAATACAAACATATACGGAATAATGAACGCAGCGGCCGCGAGTTTCGCAGCTATAAACCCGGTCTTGATCGGCTCGCCTCCGGAGATCCCAGAAGCTGCAAAGGCTGCAAGTGCAACTGGCGGAGTGATATCGGCGATGATTCCGAAATAAAAGACGAATAGATGGGCTGACAATGCGATAACCAATGGCACTGCCGCTCCTGCCGGTTCACCGATCATCAGCAAAGTAATGATCGCCGGTGCCGCAATGGTCGACGTAATAACGTAGTTTGCCGTAGTCGGCGAACCCATCCCGAGCACAATGGCTGCAAGCATTGTAAAGAAGAGCGTTAAGAGGATATTTCCGCCTGAAGCAGAAACAAGTCCATTCGCTAAGCTTAAGCCAAGGCCAGTCTTTACGACCACTCCAACAATAATACCAGCAGCTGCAGTTGCCGCTGCTACTGCTAGCGCAGTTCTCGCACCATCCACAAGCGCATGGACCATGTCTTTAAACCCTAGACGAGTTTCTTTATCAAAAGCGCTTACAAAAATTGTCAAGACGATACCGTAAAGAGCCGCGTGCATGGTCGGGATTCCTATCAATAAGAACACGATAATTGCCACAATCGGCAAAAGTAAATAAATTTTCTTCAAGACTTCTTTGCGATTCGGCATTTCTTCTTTTGTTAATCCCTTTAAGCCGATTCGCTTTGCTTCAAAGTGGGTCATGATCCAAACACCGGTAAAGTAAAGAAGTGCCGGAATGGCAGCTGCTTTTGCAATCTCCCAATACGTAACTCCACCGATAAATTCAACCATCAAGAAGGCAGCAGCCCCCATGATCGGCGGCATCAATTGCCCGCCTGTCGAAGCAGCCGCTTCAACGCCTCCTGCAAATTCTTTCTTATACCCTAATTTTTTCATCATCGGAATCGTATAAGACCCCGAAGTTACAACGTTCGCTACAGAACTTCCCGATATCGTCCCTTGCAGGGCACTGGAGAAAATCGCCACTTTTGCAGGGCCGCCAGTCAAATGTCCGGCAAGTGAAACAGCGAGGTCATTGAAATATTGCCCTACTCCTGTTTTCACGAGGAAAGCCCCAAATAATAGGAAGACAAAGATAAAGGTAGCGGAAACACTGATTGGTGTCCCGAGTATTCCATCAGTCGTATAGAACATCAACTGGATGACAGAATCTAAATCCTGCCCTCTATGCTTTAAAAAGCCCGGGAAATAAGGTCCGAAAAAGGCATAGGCCAAGAAAGCCGAAGAAATGATCGTGATTGGCAAGCCTACTGCGCGGCGAGTTGCTTCAAGCGTCAGCAAAATCGCCAGAATTCCCACAATAAGATCCAATTCTGTTACACGTCCTAGCCGGAAAACTAAATCATCATACATGATTGGCCAATATAAACCGACACCGATCGCGAGTAATGCCAGAACATAATCGTAAATGGCGACTTTATGTTTTATGCCTTTACGCTTTACTGCCGGAAATAGCAGGAATATAAGCGACAGGGCAAATCCTAAGTGGATGGAACGCTGGATATAAGCTGTATATTGGCCGAAAATGGCGGTGTAAAGCTGGAAAATGGAAAATGCTAATAGGCCAAAGAATACAACATGTTTCATGATTCCTGCTAAATCACGGGTATTGGACTCCGGATCGTATTTTTGCAAAATCTCTTTTTGCTTTTCTTCCGAAATGTAATGTTCATCTTCTGGTGGAAGTTTCATTTCTTCCCGTTCTTCCGGCGTTCGTTTATCGCTCATTTAGACTCACTCCTTCTAGTTGCTCAAATAATGAAACGCGCTGGACTTTGATGGTATAGGATTTCCCCCGCTCCAGCGTCTTCTTTAAATTGTATTGATGCCCATCTGCCAAGAAAAACAGATGAGCGTCAACGTCACCGACAAACAGCCGAAAATCGTCAACTTCCCTCTCCATATTCGTGATTAGATATTTTCCATCTTTTTCGACAAAGGTCTCTCCTTCTCCTGCATTGGAAGGCATGCCGATATTAAAATCTTCATATTCCAATTCCACCATCCGGATTCTGTTGTCCGGCATAATTTTATAGCTTTCCAACACTTCAGAAAGGTGGATGGAGTGCGTATAGTTGATTTGAAAGGCATCATTTTCCGTTTTGATAAAAGCTGCCAATGTGCCTTCACGATTATCGATAAAAACAATTTTCTTTTCTATTGGAATAAAAATGATCACAGCGAGGATAAGAATGAGGGCTAGCACCGAAAGAAGAATCCACTGATTTGTCTTTTTAGGCATCTTAGTTCTCCTCTTCTAAACATGAATCTCTACAAAAATAACGACGATAAAGCTTTCGCTTTATCGCCTATTATTTTGGATCGCTTATTGGTTTGCTTCATCAAAGTATTTTTGTGCCCCAGGGTGGATATCGATTCCGATTCCATCAAGCGCCGTTTCAGTTTTGATGAATTCTGCTTTAGCATGCTGAATCTGATCCGTGTTTTCATAAATTGCTTTTGTGATATCGTATACGAGATCTTCGGAAAGATCATTTTGAACGACTAGCATTGCAAGCACCGAAACTGTCGGTACATCTTCAGTCAAACCATAAGTACCGGATGGCACTGTATCCGTTGCATAGTAAGGGTATTTCTCAATTAATTCTGTAGCTTTATCTTCTGCCACTGGCACAATGACTACATCCGAAGTTGCGCTTAAGCTTTCAACTGCTCCTGTCGGTGTCCCGGCAGTAATAAATGCCGCATCGATTTGGCCAGCTTGCAGGCTTTCTTGTGATTCGCCGAAGTCAAGGTTCTGTGCTTCGATGTCTTCCATCGTCATGCCGTGGATTTCAAGCAATTGCTCTGCATTGATGTACGTACCTGAACCAGGCGCTCCTACAGAAATGCTCTTTCCTGCTAAATCATCAAAAGAAGTAATGCCGGAATTTGCAGTTGTTACCAATTGGATCGTTTCCGGATAAAGTGCACCGATCGCTGAAACTGTATCGATGACTTCTCCTTCGAACATATTTGATCCTTCAGCTGCATAGAAAGCTGTATCGGTTTGGACAAATGCGATTTGCGCATCTCCATCCGCAAGCGCTGTCATATTGGCAGCAGATGCTTGGGAAGATTCAGCTGTTGTATCAATCCCTGTTTCATTTTCAACGATAGTAGCCATTGCTCCGCCAAGCGGATAATACGTTCCGGTCGTCCCACCCGTTAAGATGCTAAGGAATTCCGGATCTGCTGAACCGCCTGAACCGCCGCCGTCTCCACTGTCGCTAGCCGTGTCATCTCCACAGCCTGCAAGGAACACAGATCCTGCAAGTGCTACAGCTGCAAATAGACCAAATTTCTTTTTCAACATAAAATGACCTCCCCTTTGTTTGAATGTTTCTATATTTCCAATTCTATCATAACATGACTTTGTATCTAGGAGTCAAACTGATTTTTAAGAATAGAGAAACTAAGGGAAGAGTTCAGTCAATTTACATTAAATTTCCGCTCCGTCTACATGTGTTTCCGGCGCTGTATCTTCCGGACTGAGATCTTCAAATGTTTTGCCTTGCTCTTCCAAATCCCGAGTTCGGTGTGCGATACGGGCTGAAGCGCAAGCGGCGATGCTCGCGACCAAATCATCGAGGAATGTGTGTACATTTTCTCCGACTTTCGTATCCAGTTTGCGAATGATGCCAACTTTGTTTTTATCAAGATGCCCAAAAGTAGTGACAGCAATGCTGCCATAAGTTAAAACAGCACCTAAACCAATCATTTCATCGACTCCAAAGAGCCCTTCATCCGCATCGACAATTTGCTGCAGGGGAGCAGAAAGCTTTCCTTGTTCCGCGAGTTCATCGAGTTCGATGCCAACAAGCAGCGCATGTTGCATTTCTCGTTTTCGCAAAACGCTTTCAACTGATTCCAAGCAATGTGCAATCGTCAAACCCTCGTTATAAGGCAATTGCATTTCCAATACGATTTTTGCAATCTCTTCAACTTCTACTCCGCGTCGAGCCAGAGCTTCATGAGTCGCTTTTGTCACTTCTTCTGAATGTACTCGGAATTTCCCACCATCCATACTAAAAATCCCCTTTCCAATTTAGCGTTCTTACTAATTATACCTTGTACCATGAATATGTTACAATTTTCGTACAGAATAGTATAGGAGGCTCATCTATGAACAGAGGCACAGTGGAAGATTTAACGATTTACAGTGAAGCGCTGCAAGAAGACATGCAATTATTGGTTTACCTTCCCCATAATTACTCGCCTTTATATAAATATACGTTGGTAATCGCATCAGACGGCAAAGACTATTTCCAATTAGGTCGTGCCCCGCGGGTAGCGGATGAATTATTGGAGAATAAGGAAATCGAAAATATAATTTTTGTGGGCATTCCCTACAAGAGTGTAAAGGAACGCAGCATAAAATATGAACCTACTGGAGAACAGCATGGAGCTTACCTTCGGTTCTTAGCCCATGAACTCGTGCCGTTCCTTGACGAAAAGTACCCGACCTACCAAGTGGGAATGGGAAGAGCTTTGATCGGCGATTCGCTTGCAGCAACGGTTTCATTGAGTGCCGCTTTAACCTATCCGAATATCTTTGGCCGCGTCATTCTCCAATCGCCAAAAGTCGGTGATGAGTTGTTAGAGAAAGTCTCAAACTTTAAATCCGCTCATCCTTTCACAGTCTACCATGTGATTGGAACAGGCGAGACAGCTGTGAAACTAAGCAATGGCGGCACAGCTGACTTCCTAGAACCTAACCGGACTTTGAACAAATTACTAAAAGATAAAGGGTTTTCCGTTTTCTATGAAGAATTCGATGGAGACCACACATGGAAACACTGGCAGCCTGATTTAAAACGGGCTCTTATACAAAATTTCGGTGTTTGACCGGCCATTCACAATTTTCAAGTTTCTTTTGGTATAATAAATTAAGAAATAAGAATCACTAATGAGGAGGTCTTTTTATGAAATACGGAATTGTGGCTTTTCCATCCAAAAAACTTCAAGATTTAGCAAACTCATACCGCATGCGGTACGACCCGCATTATGAGCTAATTACTCCGCATATGACGCTTAAAGATGCTTTTGAAGCGGATGATGCTGAGATTAAAGATATTTCAGAAGAACTTACGAAAATTGCAAAACGTCATAAGCCGTTTAACATCCATGCGACGCGGGTCAGCAGTTTTGCACCGTTGACTAATACGCTTTATTTCAGAATTGAAGACAATCCCGAAATTACAGCGCTGCATGAAGACCTTCATTCCGAATTTTTTGGTGGGGCACCCCGCTTTTCTTTTGTGCCGCACATCACGATCGCACAAAAAATGTCCGATTCCGAGCATGCGGATATCTTTGGCCAATTGAAAATGGTCGGCATCAACCATGAAGAAGTCATCGACCGGATCCACCTTCTTTACCAATTGGAAGATGGATCGTGGACGGTTTATGACACATTCCGTTTAACAGGAGATGAGCAATAATTGCAGAAAGCTAAAATCGCCGAAACCCCTTTAGAGAAAGAACACGCTTTTGATATCAGAAGAAAAGTATTTGTGGAAGAACAAGGTGTACCCGTACATTTGGAGTTGGACGAGTATGATGATACAGCAGTCCATTTTATCGGCTATGAATTGGAACAGCCCATTGCAGCAGGACGTATCCGGGAAACCGATATGGGCGTCGGAAAGATTGAACGCGTTTGCGTTCTTCCGGAATACCGTGGTTTGCATGTCGGTGTGTTAATGATGAATGAAATGGAGGAATACGCGCGCAAAGCCGGTCTTCTGACTTTAAAGCTCAATGCCCAGTCATACGCCATTCCATTTTATGAAAAATTGAACTACACCGTAACTTCACCCGAATTTCTGGACGCTGGGATTCCCCATCGTGCCATGGAAAAAAACGTTATGTAAAAACAGGCCATCGCTTTTATGCGATGGCCTGTTTTTTTCACTTATAGGATATGGTAGCCGCTATCTACGTGAATCGTTTCACCCGTGATGCCCCGAGACATATTGCTGAAAAGGAAGACAGCTGTATCGCCGACTTCTTCTGGCGTCGTGTTGCGATGAAGCGGTGCTTTTTCTTCGATTTCATGAAGGATGCTGTTAAAATCGCTTACGCCTTTTGAAGACAGCGTACGAATCGGCCCTGAAGAAATGGCATTGACCCGAATTCCCTGGCGTCCAAGATCAGCTGCTAAATATCGGACAGACATTTCAAGAGAAGCTTTTGCCACGCCCATGACATTGTAGTTCGGCATAACGCGTTCTCCGCCGATATATGTTAGTGCGATAATGCTGCCGCCCTCTGACATAAGCGGTTTCGCATGGCGCGCAATAATCGTCAATGAGTACGAACTGATATTTTGGGCTAATAAGAAACCGTCTCTTGACGTATCGGAGAAATTTCCTGCAAGCTCTTCCGTTTTAGCGAAAGCGATGCAATGCGCCAACCCATCGATCGCGCCGACTTGATCTTTAATAGTAGAAAAACAATCTTCAACGCTTTCATCATTGGTTACGTCACACGGCAAAATAAGTTCGTGGTTCCCATCAAGTGTAGCGACAAGGTCGCGAACCGATTTTTCAAACCGCTCTCCTGCGTAAGTAAAAATTAGGCGGGCACCTGATTGATCCAGTGAACGTGCAATCCCCCATGCGATGCTTCGTTTATTGGCTACTCCCATAATTACGTATGTCTTGCCTTCTAATGATATCGACATCCCAATTCCTCCTGCAATTCTATTTCTTATTTTCAATGGCGTTTTGCAAATAAGCTTTTGAAACTTTATATTAATACCTGGTACTAATATTACCTCATAAAAAAGAAAAGTGCAATTCGCACTTTTCTATAGTTGTCCCAAAAATGTAGTTGCCAATCCTAAATAGATTAAGATGGAGATAATGTCATTTAAAGTGGTGATAAAAGGGCCTGAAGCTACAGCTGGATCAATTTTTAAACGGTGGATTAACAATGGGATAAAAGAGCCTGCTAATGTGGCTACAAATATCGAACCGAATACCGCTGCTCCGACCAAAGCGCCAATCAGCAGTTCACCTTTCCAAAAATAGACCAAACCTACGACTACCGCTCCGCAAACGATTCCCGTAATCAAACCGGTGCCTGCTTCTCGGAATAATAAACGCATTTTGCTTTCTTCTTCGATATCGCCTGTCGCAATCCCGCGGACGGCAACCGCCAAAGCTTGAGTTCCGCTGTTTCCCGCCATCCCGGCAATTAAAGGGATAAATACTGCAAGAAGTGCCACTTTATCAAGCGTCGCTTCAAACATTCCCATTAAATTGGCAGTCAGCATCCCGAGGAATGTCAGCAAAATCAGCCAAGGCAGCCGTTTTTTAGCTGCGGTAAATGGACCTTTATCAAACGTATCCATATCGGAAACTGCGGCCAGTTTGGAGTAATCATCTGATGCTTCTTCGTCTAAAACATCGATGATATCATCGACGGTGATGATGCCGAGCAAATGCTGCTGAAAATCGACTACCGGCATTGCCAAGAAGTCATAGTCCTTGATCATGCGGGCAACTTCTTCCTGGTCTTCGCTGACCGAAACACTGACTACCCGTTCATTCATTATTGCACTGATCAACGTATCTTCATCTGAAACGATCAGATCGCGCAGTGTGACAATCCCAGACAAGCGCTTGTCTTCATCGACTACAAAAACATAGTAAATGGTTTCAGCATCGGGCGCTGCATTCCGCAAAATGTTCATCGCGGAACGGACTGTGGAATTTTTCGGAATCGAAACGAATTCCGTTGTCATGATGGAACCTGCAGTATATTCTTCGTAGTGAAGCAAATCCTTGATCTGCCGGGCTGACTCTTTTTCCATAATCGTTAAATACGTGGCCACTTGTTCTTTGTTCAGCAAGTTTAAAATATCAACTGCATCATCCGTATACATATACGAAAGTAAATCAGAAGCATAATTGACATTCATTTCCTTGAAAAGATCTTCGTATTCATCATCATCAATTTCAATGGCTTCAAAAATATCCGCCATTTCCTTCGGAGAGAGATACTGATACATCAAATGGCGGATATCTTGATCTGCCTTTTCGTAAAATGTAGCCTGGTCATATGGATGATGCGTTAAGAAGTCTTCCCTGAAGCCTTCAACGTCTCCCTGCTTCAGAAGATCCAAAAGCATTTCATTGTCCATTTCACGATCATTCTGGTTCATTTCTTCCATCTGGCATACTCCCTCCTTCCCTAGTCTCAACACACAATTTTACCATGGTATACGTTACACTATGTATAAAGATAATCAAGATTAAAGAGGTGTTTTTTTATGGGATTTGATATTATCGGCGATATTCATGGATGCTACCAGGAACTTCTCGATTTGCTGAACAAGCTTGGCTATCAGGAAGAAGATGGCCTTTACCGGCATTCAGACAACCGCCGCCTTGTGTTTGTAGGAGATGCAATGGACCGCGGCCCTGCCTCTCTTGATGTGCTGCGCCTCTTATTTAAGATGCAAGATGCAGACATCCTATACTATTCCCCCGGAAACCATTGCAACAAACTTTATCGTTTTTTTAAAGGCAACAAAGTCCAGATTAGCCATGGACTTGAGAACACCCTTGCCGAGTGGCAGCGGCTGTCGAAAAAGGAGCAGTCGGAGTTCCGGTCCCGCTACCTGCAGTTCTACGAAAAGCTGCCGCTCTATCAACAGCTGAGCCCAGACCTTGTCGTTGCCCACGCCGGCATCAAAGAAGAAATGATCGGAGCAAAAATAAGCAAAGGCATTGCAGCTTTTGTTCTTTACGGAGATACTACCGGCAAATTCCATGCAGACGGCCGGCCTGTCCGGAGAGATTGGGCTAAAAATTATCAAGGGGTGAAATGGATTGTCTACGGGCACACACCCACAGAAGAGCCTTATCTAATCAACCGCACGGCCAATATCGATACGGGCTGTGTTTTTGGCGGTGCGCTAACCGCTTTTCGGTTCCCTGAGAAAGAATTGGTTTCCGTCCCTTCTCAGCAGCCCTTCCAACCTGAAAAATTTCACCGTTATACGTGAATCAATTGCTTCATATCTTCGTTTAATGGCGAAGAAAAAACCAATTGCTCTTCGGTTACCGGGTGCAGCAATAGCAGCTTGCTGCAATGCAATGCTTGGCGGGAGATGATGTCTCGGGTACCACCATATAAATCATCGCCAACTAAAGGATGGCCGATATGAGCTAAATGCACGCGAATTTGATGGGTTCTGCCCGTATTCAATCGCAGCTGCACCCGGGCATATCCGTCAAATTGCTGAATCACTTCCACTTCAGTTTCTGCAAACTGGCCATCTTCACGGACTTCCCGTTCAATGATGCTGGTGTTTTTCCGGCCGATCGGCTCAGTAATCGTGAACTTTTCTTCTGTAAAAAATCCGTGTGCCAGTGCATCGTATTGCCGTTTCATGACTTTTTCTTTTTGCTGCATCGACAGCATATGATGGATATGGCGATTTTTCGCGATGCACACGAGCCCTGAAGTATCGCGGTCAAGCCGAGTGGCGATATGGAGCGTCGCAGGCACGCCGTGGTCTTCAAAATGTTTCGCAACGATATTGGCAAGGCTGCCTGAAGGATGTTCTCTTGAAGGTATCGTGTTTTGAAGCGGCGGTTTGTCTACAATCAATAAAGCCTCGTCTTCATAAATGATGTTCAAAGGGCCGCGTTCTGCCTGCAGCCCTCCACCTAGTTCCTCTTTAGGAAAAATAACGGTCACGGCATCGTCTTTTTCAACGACATGCCGGACCGTTACTTCACGACCATTGACCAGTATCCTTCCACCGCCGTATTTCACTGATGCCAATGTCCGCTTGGAAATCCCCCACCCACTCAACGCATCGCGCAGTAGCATGGAGGATTTTACGTTATAAGTTAATTGAAATGCTGTCATTTGTTCCACTTTTAAACCTCGCTATCGATAAATGAATCGTGTACGCGTCTCCAAAACGGGAACGCGCGGAAGCGTGCAAACCGGACATTTTCCTCAGCTACCCGGTATTCGATCGACTTCACATCTTTATGGAGCAATTGCAGGTGATCGACTGTCACCATGAAGTCCGGCGCTTTCACCGGACGAAGTGCGCATCTGTGGTGAGCTGGCAGAACTAAAGGAGAGCCGACTGTACGGAAAACCCGGTTATTGATGGATGCCATTTCTGTCAGCTGCATAGCGTGCAGCGACGGATGGATAATGGCTCCGCCCAAGGCCTTATTGTAAGCCGTACTGCCTGAAGGCGTAGACATGCATAACCCATCGCCTCTGAAGCGTTCGAAATGCCCTTCATTCAAAAAGACATCCATCACTAAAGTGACGTCAGGAGATTTAACCGTCGATTCATTCAGCGCCAAATACACAGAAGGTTCGGCTTTGTGTAAATAGTGGATGCTGACTTCGAGCAAAGGATACTCGATCACTTCGTATTCTTTTTTCGCAATCGACAATACTAGTTTCTCAATTTCGATCGGTTTCCAATCCGCATAGAACCCTAAATGGCCGGTATGTATTCCGACAAAAGCCACCGTGTCCAACTGATCACGGTATTTGTGAAAAGCGTGCAGGAAGGTTCCATCTCCCCCAATAGATAGCACGACATCTGGCGCCTCTTCGCTCCATTCCAATCCAAAGTCCTGCAAATACTCCCGTGCTGTAGCCATCAATTCATTTGAAAGTTCATCGGTTCTCGATATAATAAAATATTTCATCGCTTAGATTGTCCCCCTTCTCTTCCTGTAGGAAAATGTGTACCTGCGGATTCTTTGAATTCGGTGAAGTAAGCTTGGGCTTCCTGGATTTCATCCCGGATTTGTGACATTTCTTCATCCAGTTGGAATGCGGCTTCTGCAGCGCGCTGAAGCCTGTTTTTGATTTCTTCCGGAAAAACGCCTTTGTATTTATAATTCAACGAATGCTCAATCGATGCCCAAAAATTCATCGCGAGCGTCCGGATTTGAATTTCAGCAAGAATCAGCTTTTCGCCATTGATCGTTTGGACTGGGTACTCCACAATTACATGATATGAGCGGTAGCCGCTTTGTTTTTCATGGGAGATGTAGTCTTTCTCTTCAACGATCCGCAAGTCATTCCGTTGGCGCAAAAGCGTGACTACGGTCTGTATATCTCCGACAAATTGGCACATCATGCGAAGTCCGGCAATATCCTGCATTTGATGCGCCAATTCCTCCGACGGTTCAAAAGCGATCCCTTTTTCAAGTGTTTTATCGTATATGCTCGCCAATGGCTTTACACGGCCGGTAACAAACTCAATTGGCGAATTCGTATTATCCGTTTCAAATTGCTGGCGCATCCCTTTAAATTTAATCTTCAATTCATCAACCGCTTGTTTATACGGTGCTAAAAAACGATCCCATTGGCCCATACCCAATCCTCCTTACTCCTCTTTATGCTTGTGAAGCAAGTGCCTCATGGAAAACAGCTTCGACTGCAATGCGGAAATCCTCCGCATAATTATCATTGCCTTCGATGTTTTCAAGCAGCATGCCCAGTTCTTCATGGAATGCATCTAGAGGCATTATTTGTTTACCCCAAACGAGCAGAGGAACAACATCCGTCTGCTTAAGCGCTTCCGCTAAAAGCGGCCATATATGGTCTTTGAAATGGATATAAATATATTCGGTGCCGGTATCGACTACATACACAAAAGCACAGGCTTCTGTATCTGTCAGCATTTTCCCGGCAGCTTCAACCGCTTCTGCAGGTTCTGCCGCATTCACTTTAAATTGAATGTTTTGGCCTTCGAAAAGACCCTCTGATACTTCTACTAATTTACGCAAAGGGATGCATCCTTTCCAGTTTTAATCTATAGTCATATTTTAACACAGCTCTCGTGTCCGTTGCAGTTTGGCAAAAATTATCCCATAATAAATAAGAATGATGAGGTGAAGCCGGAATGACAAAAGAACTTGAAATCGAATACAAAAACATGCTGGAACAAAATGAATACAATCGTTTATTGGAGGCTTTTGAAGTAAAGGCTGATGAAATTAAAACACAGACGAACCATTATTTCGATACGAAAGATTTCAGCTTAAAAGCGAAACGCTGCGCATTGCGGATTCGCGTGAAAAATGAGGATTATGAATGCACATTGAAAACTCCCGCTCCTGAGGGGAATTATGAAATTACGGATTCTCTAACACCCATGCAAGCCGAAAAGATGCTAGACGGCCATTCTTTTGAAGCGCTGGAAGTGAAAGCAGCCTTAAAAGAATTGGGCGTAAATGAAAAAGACCTTGAACGATTCGGGACTTTAACGACCCATCGCGTAGAGTTTCCTTATAAAGACGGCTTATTGGTTATCGACCACTCGGAGTATGGCCAAGCTGAAGACTACGAATTGGAATTCGAAGTCCAAAATGCTGAAGTCGGCCGCAAACAGTTTTTGGATTTCCTGACTACACAGAAAATCCCTGTGCGTCCTGCCGATAAGAAAATTGCGCGTTTTATGAAATCCATAAAACCTTTTACATGAATTTAATCCATCCTTATTTCCTATCTTTTCCACTTTCAATCGATTTGTTTGAGAAATTTCCGTTGCGTTGATAGAATGAATCTACAGCTAAAGCAAAGGAGACTCAATAATGACTGGAAAACCGATTATTCCGTACGAAGAAATTGGTGCGGAACGCTTGTCACAGTTAATTGACGCGTTCTATTCGCGAGTGGCAAAGCATCCAAAGCTGCAGCCTATTTTTCCTAAGGATCTTACTGAAACAGCTAGAAAACAAAAACAATTTATGACCCAATATTTAGGTGGACCCAATATATATTCTGAAGAGCACGGCCATCCGCGGTTAAAGGCACGCCATCATCCGTTTCCCATTACTCCAGAGCGGGCACAGGCTTGGCTTGAATGCATGAGCGAAGCGATGGATGAAGTGGAATTGACAGGTAAATTCCGCGAAGTCTTTTACCAACGTCTTGTTTTGACTGCTCACCACATGGTGAATGAGCAAGATAGCGAGGAGGAGTTAGTGTGAACCAATTAGATCTGACTCAGGAAAGCCCGGATATCCCAAAGCCGGCGAAGCCAATGGAACTTTACATTTTTCTCGATCCCTTAAATCCGCAATGCTGGGCGCTTCAATCGATCGTCCGTAAACTTCAAATTGAATACGGCCATTACTTTTCCATGCGGTTCGTTTTAAGCACCAAATTGTTTAATCTAAACAAAGCTGCAGAAGCACCGAATATCGATACCGAGAACCTTTCCCATCCCGTCCTTGCTTCCGTAGCTGTAAAGGCTGCAGAACTCCAAGGAAGGCGTGCAGGCAATCGCTTCTTGCATAAACTTCAGGAGCATCTCTTGTTGAAGACAAAAGATGTTTCTTCTTATGATGTTTTGCTTACAATTGCGAGCGAATCCGAATTGGATTTAGAGGAATTCAAGCAGGATTTCCACTCTGTCAATACGGCCAAAGCGTTCCAATGCGATTTGCAAATTACGCGGGAAATGGAAATCGATGAAGTGCCTAGCATCGTTTTCTTCAATGAATGCATTGAAGACGAAGGAGTAAAAGTATCTGGACTTTATTCATATGATGTTTATCAAACGATTCTTCAAGAAATGTCAGGAGAAGAAAACTTAAATCGTCAGTCTCCGCCTTCTTTGGATGAATTATTTATCAAATACTCCACGATGGCAACGGGTGAAATTGCTTCTATTTATAATATATCTGAGCAAAATGCAGAACGTGAATTGAAAAAGCAATTGCTTCAGCAAAAACTTGAACGCATTAATTTACCAGGACAAACTTTGTGGACATTAAAATAGCCTTTCGCATATGCGAAAGGCTATTTTTTCTATTCATCTGGAATTTTTGGCAAAGTGAAAGGCGCTTTCCACGTCCGGAAAGCGCCTTTCGGTATTACACAAAGGGGATGGGAGAAATGTTCACGCTCAAACAAAGGGGTGTATGTTTGTATGTGATTTATTTCACAACCTTACTTTATCACGGAATAATAGTTAATGCAATATTTCACAAAGGATTTCACAAATTTGTCATATTGCTGTAAAGATAAGTTAATCTTCATTCTTTTTTATTATATTAATATATAAAAATAAAAGAAGCCGGTTGGTTTCCCGGCTTCTTGATTTTTACTTATTCAATAATAGTTTTTCCAGCTCGTCGAGTTTTTGCTCGAAAACTTTACATGCTTCTTCCACTGGTTCTGGCGATGTCATGTCGACGCCTGCTTTTTTCAGCACTTCGATCGGATAATCCGAGCTTCCTGCTTTTAGGAATTCATTGATGTAGCGATCGACTGCCGGCTGCCCCTCTTCCAAAATCCCTTTGCTGAGGGCTGTAGCTGCACTGAACCCTGTAGCGTACTGGAACACATAATAATTATAGTAGAAATGCGGAATTCGCGTCCATTCCAAACCGATTTCTTCGTCGATTGCCGCATCTTCCCCGAAATATTTCTTGTTAAGCTCATAGTAGACTTCCGTTAACCGGTCAGCCGTCAAAGCCTCCCCGTCCTGGTTCATCTTATGGATCAAATGCTCAAATTCTGCGAACATTGTTTGGCGGAACACAGTGCCGCGGAAACCATCCAACCAGTAGTTCAATAAATACATTCTTTCCTGGTCATCTTCAGTCGTCCGTACCATGTATTCATTCAATAAAGCTTCGTTCGTCGTCGAAGCAACTTCGGCTACGAAAATGGAATAATCCCCGTAGACATACGGTTGGTTCGAACGCGTATAGTAACTATGGACGCTGTGTCCAAACTCATGCGCCAATGTGTAAAGATTATTGACGTTATTTTGCCAGTTCATCAAGATATATGGGTTTGTGCCGTAAGCGCCTGAAGAATATGCGCCGCTACGCTTCCCTTTGTTCTCTTTGACGTCTACCCAGCGGTTGTTAATGCCGTGCTCCACAATACCGGTATATTCCTCACCTAGCGCTTCAAGGCCTTTAAGCATGATTTCTGTGGCTTTTTCATATGGGATTTCCATTTTCACTTCTTTGACCAGCGGCGTGTACATATCCCACATATGCACTTCGTCGAGACCTAGGACTTCTTTCCGCAATTTCACATAGCGGTGCAGAAGGTGTAGGTTCTTGTTGACCGTCTCTACCAAATTATCATAAACACTTTCTGGAATATGGTCGTCGGATAAAGCAGACTGGCGCGCAGATTCATATTTGCGGATGCGTGCATTTACATTATCGCGTTTGATATTTCCGGATAAAGTCGAAGCAAAGGTGTTGCGGAATTTGCCATAAGTCGCATATACCGCTTTAAATGCATCTTCACGTACTCGACGGTCAGTGCCTTCTAGGAAATTGGAATAATTCCCGTGAGTAATCTGCACTTTTTCCCCTTTTTCATTTTCTATTTCTGGAAATTCCAAATCTGCATTGTTCAGCATTCCGAATGTTTCAGACGAAGAATTCGCCACTTCGGACATTTGCGCAAGCAAAGCCTCTTGTTCCGCAGGCAATACGTGCGGACGCATATTATTCAATTCTTCTAGGGCATGTTTGTACAATTTCAACCCCTCATGCTCTTCAATAAATGCATTTAAAGTTGATTCTTCAAGTTCCAAAATTTCAGGAGTCAAGAACGACAAGCCTGTCGCCACTTTTGCATAAAACGCTTTGATGCGGCTGTCCATTGCCTGATAAGTTGAATTCGTCGTGTCCTGGTCATAACGCATATGCGAAAACGTATATAAACGCTGCAGGCGCTGGATCAATTCATCTTTGTATACCAGCACTTCGTATAAAGCATTTGCCCCATCTTTCAATTTCCCTTGATAAGACCCAGATTTCTCAGCGAGTTCAGCAACTTCTTTGAATTCTTGCTCCCACGCTTCATTGGTTTCAAATATATCTTCCAATTTCCATGTAAGTTCAACAGGTACTTCATCTCTAAGCAGTAATTTTTCAGCCATTCTATTTCCTCCTTTTCCCGCTCTTTCGGGAGTCGAACTATAGCTTATTTTCTCAATTTTCATACGCTATTGCAATAGTTATCATATAAAAGCTCGAGCGTTCTTGTAAAGTTATCTGACTGTCCGGTCAAAATAATAGAAATTTCGATATATTGCTCCAACAATTTTACTGCTTCACCGAAATATCGCGGATCTGCCAATAAAACTTTTCCGCTTTCGATTAACTTCGGCATCGGCACTTGTAGCTTGAATGCTTCAAGGGCCAGTAGTTGCCATAACACGGCATGCTGCCGGAAAATGTCCGCACCAATAAACGGGAGGCCGATTGAGTACGGCAACCTGTCCCTATCTAACTGGAGCGTATAGCAAGCACGCCAAAAAGGATTGCGCATCCTGTTCTTCGCAAATAGCTGGCTTTGGATAAATTGCTGGCGTGCTTTCAAGAAAAGTACATAAACGCGGCTGAATTCCTCCTGGCTCAAACGCTTAGGCACAGCAAAAGGAAACGATTGACGTGACGCTTCCAAAGATTTCACCTTTCCAATCCTCCGGCTGCCGCTAACGTAAAATAAATTCGAATAATAGTAAAATCGATTATCGTCGGGATAAAAAGCCAACAAATATGGATTTTTATCTTTTCGCTGAAACAATTCAGTTTCGTATGCTTTCAACCGGATTTCTTGGATTGATTCATTTGGGGGATTTTTTAAGCCGCCGATCCAGATTGGATCAATTTCGTGCTGCAGATAGCCTGCTGTCCGCTGAATTACTTTATTCGGAGGAATAGCACTGCATTGAAATTCGATCGCTGTCTGTCCTTCTACGAGCAAATCTGCACGTTGGCGAATAGCGGGCAGGAATTTCTCCAGCTCGCTTTGGAAATGGCGTTTTTGGAAGAATTGATGAAGTAACAGCTTGCCATGAAGGTGCAAAGAGGATTCAGGTTCATTGGAATAGTCACAACCCGAAAGCATTTTATGGGCGAAATGGGGGATTTTAATGTCACCGACCTTTAAAACGACCGGCGTAAAACACTGGGAACAAAAGAACTGTTCTTTTTCCCGAAGAGCGAGCAGACTCTCCTTTTGTTTAACATGAGCAAGATTGATGACGGATTGATCCGCTAATAATGCGATTAATATCAAAAACACCTCCCGCTCAATTGTAAGAATATTCCCGAATATAAGCAATAAAAAAAATCCCCGATTAAGGGGATTTTTATCCGAAATAATATAGTACATTCGACAAAGCATCTTGTTTAAAGATCTCTTTGCCATATTCCTCTAAACGGTGGATGGTTAGAGGTGAACTTTGCAAGTACTCGGATATGATACTGGTATTGTCTTTGACATCGTCTTCTGAATGAAGCAGATCATCAAAGCTCACATGAAGATAATACTTGTTTTCGAAATGATACAATGCAGATTCAATCGGCACATACATCAAGCGCCGGGCAATTGGCAATAACTCATCAACTTCAGTAAACGCATAAGTAAATTCAAGTTTCTTCAGATCCGGCTCATCGAAGACCGGTTCAAATTCATCAAAATCAGCTGTATTGGCATCATCACTTGAAAACATTTTACGTCGTTCTTCTATATCATCAGGCATGTCAATCTTCTGCCCGTCTTTCGTCAATTGTGCGCGAGTAACTGTTACTTCAAGTCCTTTATCCATAGCTTGGACTTGAATCCACAAAGGCCCTTCCATTACAAAATCAGCCTCTTCATTCACTTCGTCCATCATTTCCCAAAAAAGTTCTTCACTTTTATCTCTGTTAAACCATATTTCATCACGGCTGAAACCCCGTTCTTCAACGTCGAGATAGGAAATGTAAAATTTAACTGTATTGTCATTGATTCTTTCTATTTCCATTTTACACCTCTCCTTTCGAAATGGACTAAGAGGATCGTCCTTATATGCCGTGCTTATGTTACTAATACTAGTATATCGTGTTTCTTAAGAGAAGAAAAAGTTTCTGCCTGAATCATTTAGTAACTCTTAAGTACATACGAGTCTAGATTATTTCACCAAATTATGCAACTATTTTAGATAAAGAAAAGCTGTCCATGATTTCCTTATGAAAGTTCATAAAGACTGGACAGCTTTCGTAGCTTTTTTAGTTCACCATACGCTGCGCTTCGAGCAATTGGTAAGCACGAACTTTGCGCGGAAGGAAACGGCGAATTTCGTCTTCATTATAGCCAACCTGCAGGCGCTTTTCGTCCATAATAATCGGCCGGCGCAATAATCCAGGATGCTCTTGGATTAACTCATATAAGCGTTGAAGAGGCAGACTCTCTACATCAACATTTAATTTCTGGAAAATTTTCGAACGAGTCGAAATTATTTCATCTGTTCCGTCTTCTGTCATACGCAAGATCTCTTTGATCTCGCTGATTGTTAACGGTTCAGAAAATATATTGCGTTCAGTATATGGAATTTCATGTTCTTCTAGCCACGCTTTTGCTTTCCGGCAAGACGTACAGCTTGGAGAAGTAAATAGAGTTACCATCATAGTGGAACACTTCCTTTCGGATTCAAGTTAAATCATTTTAGAAATTTATTAAATTAGAATCACTATAATATAGAAGCTCTACATTCATTATACAATATTAACTTTCAGTTGAACATACCTTAGACAAAAAAACTATTTATCTTTAAGGGTTTGTCACATTATCGTTATAATTTCACGGCTTCATTCTCTCTTACATATTATTAAATTTACCCGGATTTAAAAACCTTTAAACCCTATTCCTAAAAATATTTATTCTCAATTACATCAGTTATCTTGAAAATAAACTCTTCTCTTTATAGTACGTTTCACCTTTTAAATAGTTTCGTCTAAGTGAGAAATAAGTGCCGAAGTTTTTTATCCAATTAAAAAAGCCGAAGGAGAAATTATTGCTTTTCCTCCTTCGGCTTTTTCTTTCTGCCTCTTTATTCTGGTGTATAATCGACGCCGGTCGAATAACTATTGCCGGCATTCCATAGAAGATATTCTTCAATCCCATTATCATGCAATGCTTTGATCTGTGCTTCCACTTCCGCTTTTCCATAGTTCAAGTAATTCCCTGCTCCTAAATAGGAAGCTGTAAAATCCTGAAGCCAAGGACGGGATACAGGTGGATCTTTCAATTCGCCCAATTTTTTGTTTTCCACTTTCGCATATTCAGCAACTAATTTATATGGCTCTAAATCCGGTTTGGCAATTCCGAAATAAGAAGTCCAATGGCTCGGATAGATCATAGATGAAATGACATCCACATTCTCAGAGATCTTCGAGAAGTTTTGTCCAATTCCAGGCGCTTCTGGCAGCGTAGCCGAATAGCCAAAGATGTCTACGGACACTTCAACATCATACGGTTTAAGCTGTTCCCTTGCATACGCCACGAAATCCGTGACTGCTTCCACTCTTCTTTGGACAGGATCTAAGTCCGAGTTTTCGTATTCTCCCATCGAATATTGGAGAGTATCTGCCCGTTTTTCAAATCCTTCAGGAAATCTCACATAATCAAATTGGATTTCTTTAAAGCCAAGTTTTGCAGCTTCAATTGCAATTTGGACATTATAATCCCACACTTCTTTTAAGAATGGATTTACAAACGATTCGCCTCGTCCGTTTTTCCAAACCTCGTTGCCCTCAACAAAAGAAAGCTCAGGTTTTGCATTGGCCAATTCCGAGTCTTTAAAAACTACTACTCTCGCGATTGGGTATATCTGTTTTTCTTCCATTCTTTCCAGAACTGCCCTTGGATCTTTCATAAACGGCTGGCCGATGCCCAGGTTTGCGAGCGGTGAGCCTTCTTCCGGTTTATAGGTTAAAAAACCCATGTCCTCTTTAAAATCGATAACCATAGCGTTCAAGTCTGTTGTATCAATTAAATTGACCAATTTCTCAAAACGCTCGCCCCCAGCAGAGTGGCCAGTGACAAAAATGCCTCTCACTGCATCTGGATATTCAAAAGTCAGTCCGGAATCATATTTAAACAATTGTGATGTAGCTAAAATGTCTGTATTCACTTCAAGTGAATGATATGTACGCGTTGTAAAATCAGGCGCTTGTTCTTTGTCTTCAGCCGCCATAACCGTGGTGGATGCCATTGTGCTTAGCATCAGAGCGCTAATAATTGTCAATTTTGTCCATTTCATTGTTGCCATGCACCCTCTCCATGTTCTAGTTTAATTTTATCATTATTTCAATAAATTGAAAGAAAAAAACGATGATTCCAAAGTATGGAATCATCGTTAGATTTTTATTATTTTACGGCTACAGATGCTTTTAATGATTGGAATTCGCTTTCTGAACATTGTACAAAATGCCCAGGAGTAATTTCTCTCATCTTCACGTCATCTTTCTCCGTATAATTATGAGTTGAAGGATCGTAAGATTTACGGACCCGATTGCGTTCATAATTTGGATCTGGAAGCGGGATAGCCGATAACAGGGACTGTGTGTACGGGTGCATCGGATTGTTGTATAAATCTTCTGCTGGCGCTAACTCAACCAGTTTACCGAAATACATTACGCCGATACGGTCTGAAATATATTTAACCATCGATAAATCATGGGCGATAAACAGATAAGTCAAGCCTTTTTCTTCTTGCAATTCTTTCAGCAAGTTTACAACCTGCGCTTGGATTGAAACGTCTAGTGCAGAAATCGGCTCATCTGCGATGATAAAATCCGGTTCTACAGCTAAGGCACGGGCAATTCCTAAACGCTGGCGCTGTCCACCTGAGAATTCATGCGGGTAACGGTTCGCGTGCTCTTTATTCAAACCAACTGTTTCTAACAAGTCAAAAACCATCTTCTTGCGGTCTGCTGCATTTTTGGCGAGTCCGTGAATATCAATGCCTTCTGCAATAATGTCCATTACTTTCATTCGAGGATTCAAAGAAGCATATGGATCTTGGAAAATCATCTGCATTTTGCGATTGAATTTTTTCAAGTCTTTTTTGGATTTTTTGCCATGTACATTTTCGCCTTCATAAAATACATCACCAGAAGTCGCATCATACAGACGAATGATAGAGCGGCCAGTCGTGGATTTCCCACAACCGGATTCCCCTACCAATCCAAGTGTCTCACCTCGGTAAATATCAAAGCTAATACCGTCTACCGCTTTTACTTCATTTGGTTTGCCAACATTGAAATGCTGTCTTAAATCTTTGATTTCCAGTAATTTTTCTGCCATTAAATTGCGCCCCCCTCATAATATCGGCTTCCCGGGAATTTCTTCATGCGCTCGATAACAGTTGCAGGAGGTTCCACTTGTGGAGCATCCGGATGCAACAACCAAGTTGCAGCAGAATGCGTATCGCTGACTTTGAAGAATGGAGGATTTTGCTCCATATCAATCTGCAATGCATATTCGCTGCGAAGCGCAAACGCATCTCCTTTTGGCGGATCTAGAAGGTCCGGAGGAGTTCCTGGAATGGCATATAATTTCGCTTCATCCGTATCTAAAGAAGGCATAGAACTTAATAGCCCCCATGTATACGGATGCTGTGGGTTGTAGAAAATTTCATCTACAGTACCAATTTCCACAATCTTGCCGCCGTACATAACTGCTACCCGGTCAGCAACATTTGCAACTACCCCTAGATCATGGGTAATGAAAATGATAGATGTGTCGATTTTTTTCTGTAAATCTTTCATCAGCTCAAGGATCTGGGCTTGAATTGTAACGTCAAGCGCAGTTGTCGGCTCATCCGCAATCAAGATTTGCGGATTACAAGCTAATGCGATGGCAATTACGATACGTTGGCGCTGACCACCTGAAAATTGGTGCGGATATTGTTTCATCCGTAATTCAGGCTTCGGCATCCCAACAAGGCGCAGCAAATCGATTGCTACTTTTTTCGCTTCTTCTTTGCCAATCTTTTGGTGTTTCAATAATGGTTCTGTAATCTGGCGGCCAATCGGCATCGTTGGGTTTAAAGAAGTCATTGGATCCTGGAAGATCATTGAAATGTCCTTACCACGGATTTTTTGCATCTCTTTATCGCTCAATTTCGTCAAATCACGTCCGCCGAATAGGATTTCACCATTTTTGAATTCTGCTGAGTTTTCAGGTAGTAAACGCATGATCGATTTAGTTGTAACCGATTTACCAGAACCGGATTCTCCTACAATCGCCAAAGTTTCGCCTTTATATAGATCAAAGTTAACGCCTCGGATAGCTTTGACTTCCCCACCAAATGTGTTAAAGGAAAGCTCGAGGTCTTTTACTTGTAAAATCTTCTCCATTTAACTTTCCTCCTTAATCTTTCATCTTCGGATCAAGCGCATCACGAAGACCATCGCCGATCAAGTTGAAGCAAATCATGATTAGACTTAATAAGATAGCCGGGAATGCAAGAATATGCGGCTGGTATTGAAGCAATTTATAGCCATCATTGATTAATGTTCCTAATGATGCATCTGGTGCTTGCAGACCCAGACCGATGAAGCTCAAGAAAGCTTCGAAGAAAATCGCGCCTGGAATTGTGAACATTGTGTTGATGATGATAATGCCTAGCACGTTCGGCATTAGGTGTTTCCAGATAATGCGGGAATCGCTTGCCCCTAATGTACGGGAAGCTAAAACGAATTCCTGAGATTTATATTTTAATACTTGCCCACGGACAACCCGGGACATTCCTGTCCAACCGGTTATGGTCAAAGCGATAATAATCGCAAGAATACCAGGATCCATGATCAAGATAAATAGGATAACCACAACTAAGTTTGGAATACCCGTTAAAATTTCAACGATACGTTGCATGATATCATCTACACGACCGCCGAAGTAACCGGAAATCCCACCGTAGATAACCCCAATTAACATATCAATTGCAGCAGCAACGAATGCGATGAATAGGGATACTTGCGTACCTTTCCAAAGACGGGAGAACATGTCACGCCCCAAACCATCTGTTCCGAACCAATAATTGACTTCTACATTCTTCATCTCATATAAGTCAACTTCTTTGCCGCCTAGTGTACCTGTCCCATCTAAAATCCCTAAGTTTTCAATAACTGGAATTTTCGGAGGCAAGTTAGCGTGTGTAATCGTTTGTGCATTCGGCTCATACGGGCTAATGATCGGCCCTAAGAATGACATGATGACAATCAGTCCAAAAAGGATGATACTGACGATTGCCCCTTTATTTTTCTTTAAGCGCATCCAAGCGTCTTGCCAAAAGCTGACACTTGGCTTAGTGATGCGTTCTGCCTGTTTTGTGTCTACCGTGATGCGTTCAAAAGAACCTTTTGGCAGCTTTTCTAGATTTTGTGTCATTAGCTTTTACCTCCTGAAAGACGGATCCGCGGATCAATAACGCCGTACAAAATATCTACGATTAAGATAACGACGATTAGGAAGACTGAGAAGAAAATCGTTGTGCCCATAATGATTGAGAAGTCATTCACCATAATGGATTTAACGAACTGCTCGCCAATTCCTGGGATAGCAAAAATCTGTTCAACTACAAGTGAACCTGTCAAAATCGAAACCGTCATTGGTCCTAAGACTGTAATCAAAGGAATCAACGCGTTTCGGATAGCATGTTTAAATGCGATTTCTGAACCGCTTGCACCCTTAGCTTTTGCTAATGTGATGTAGTCAGAACCTAATACTTCGATCATTTCTGTACGGATAAAACGTGCCGCTGTAGCAAGCGGGAACATCGCTAATGCGATAGATGGCAAGACGCTCGACATGAAGCCGTCTTTCCATAAGGCTACAGGGAACCATTCCAATTTTAAGCCGAACCAATATTGCAGCAAGGATGCGAATACAAATGATGGAATGGATATCCCGATAATCGCCACAAGTGTACTGGAGTAATCAACCCACGTGTTTTGCCGCAGCGCAGCAATCATACCAAGCAGAATTCCGATAATCGTTCCAAGCACCATGCCTTGGAAACCAATTTGTGCGGACGGCCCCATACGGCTAATAATTAAGTCCGTAACGTCGGCACCTTTAAATTGGTTAATTGAAATACCTAAATCCCCTTTTAATAAACCAAACATATAGTCAAAATATTGAACTGGCAGAGGTTCATCTAAACCGTACCGTGCTTCTACTACTGCCCTTTGTTCTGGAGATAATTTATCTGCGGAAGCGATAGGGGAACCTGGTAAAATCTTCATTAAGAAAAATGTGAATGTCGCAATCAATGCCATTGTGATCACCATATAGATCAATCGTTTGCTGATGTATCGTGCCATGTTGCACCTCCAAAAAATAATTCTATTTCACAAGCTATGTGCGTAGACGATAGGCTTGATCCTTTCGATAGTTAGCAGAAAATGGTCAATTTTCGGTGAATTCGCCTGCATTAGAAAAGAGAGTATATCGTCCAAATACCAGCGATATACTCTCTTTCTATTTGTTTTTCACAGAGGCCGGGTAATTAACTTATTTACCTGAAATGTAAGCCCATTTGTAGCTGTAATCTCCGCCGAATGGGTGAGAGATAATGTCATGCACGTAAGGTTTTTGAAGAGACATTAGACCGCGTTGGTAGATCGGCGCGATAGCTGCATCTTCTTCGATCAAGATTTGTTCTGCTTTAGCCATAGCTTCCCAGCGACCAGCAAGATCTTGAGCCAATTCGCCTTTCGCTTGGTCAACTAAAGTATCAAATTCTTCGTTAGAGTAAGACATTTTGTTTTGAGCAGATCCTGTTACGAATAGGTCAATGAATGTCATTGGATCCTGATAGTCAGGGCCCCAACCAGAGTTTTGGATATCATAGTCTTGTGCTTCATCAAGCTCTAAGCGAACTCCGAAAGGAACTGCTTTAAGCTCAAGAGTTAAACCTTCAAGGTTTTCTTCAAGCTGAGATTTCATGTACTCGTCCATTTTTTTAGCAAGTTCTGAATCTCCACCAAGCATTTCTAGTGTTACTTCAGTCAAGCCAAGCTCTTCCATTCCAGTTGCCCACAATTTCTTAGCTTCTTCTGCATTGAATTCGTTCATGTCGCCGTTAACTTCACGGAAGTCCGCGTTGTTTTCATCGAATGTGAATTCAGTTGGTACCAAGTAGTTAGCTGGCAATGAACCGTTTGCTAATACTACGTCAACTAGATCTTGTTTGTTGAAAGCCATAGAGATCGCTTTACGGATATTCAAGTTAGCAAGTGGAGTTTGTTCTCCGTTGCGCTCTTGGTTAAATTTCAAGTAGAAAATTGTTGGTTCTAATTCTCTTACAACTTCTGGATCTTCAGCATATTGCATTGCGAATTCACCAGATAGACCTGTACGGTCTTTTTCGCCTGAAGTATAAAGGTTGATTGCAGTGCTAGTTTCTTTAACAACGTCTACGTTGATTGTTTCAAGTTTAACTGTTTCTGCATCCCAGTACTCAGGGTTTTTCTCCATAGACCAAGTCAAGCCAGTGCCATCCCAGTTTGTTAACATGAATGGACCGTTGTAAAGCAAGTTATCTGAGTTAGAAGCATAAGCATCGCCTTTTTCAGTAACGAAAGCTTCGTTCAATGGGTAGAAAGTTCCGAAAGCCATTAGTGACATGAAGTATGGGGTAGGGCGCTCAAGAGTAACTTCTAGAGTTTTCTCGTCAACAGCTTTAACTCCCAATTCAGCTTTGTCCATTTCGCCTGCAGCAATTGCTTCAGCGTTTTTAATCGTACCAGCCATCATGTATGGACCGTAAGGTGATCCAGTCGCAGGGTCGATCGCACGCTGCCAAGCGAATACGAAATCGTTAGCAGTTACTGCTTCGCCGTTAGACCATTTAGCATCACGTAATTTGAAAGTGTAAGTTAATCCATCTTCGCTGACTTCTGGCTCAGCTTCTGCAAGAGCAGGTTCAGCAACGTTTTCTTGGTTTAAACGGAACAAACCTTCGTTAACGTTGTTCATGATGTTGAAAGCAACAGCATCTTCAGCCAATGAAGAATCCATTGTTGGGATTTCTGCACTTTCCATCAAGTTTAATACTTGTTCAGCGTCTGGTTCTCCAGCTGCTTTTTCTTCTTCGGCTGCGTTATCGTCGCCGCCTGTCTCTGGTGTTTCAGCATTATCGTCGTCCCCGCCGCCACATGCAGCTAGGAAAGCGCTAAGAACTAAAACAAGGCTTAGTAGCCAAAATAACTTGCTGTTCTTCACTTAGGTGACCCCCTTAAATTTTCTGAAAAATTGGTACACTGTTTATTATACATAATCTTTTTTTCTTGTACAGTACTTTTTTTAAAAGTATTTACACTTTTGTAACAATTGTATTTCAACAACATTACAGAAAAAGCCGTGATTATTGAAGTTATCAGCATTTTTAAGGTGGAATTTTTTTCATTATTTTTTTGATTTTTTTTTCAACTTCTTCTACAATTAATAAGAATTGAGGTGCGAAAATGAAAAAATTGGTGATAAGTGTCATTATTGTACAAGGGCTAATTTTACTGACCATGCTAATTCGAAGCGAGCCTTTCTCCCTGCTTTCTTATATAAATAATTCGTTTATTTTTGGTGGGGTCCTGGTTTTTATCGGTTTATGGGTGTTTGTTATCAGGACTGGAATATTTGATATCTTCACACTGAGCATGCGGAAGTTCTTTAAAGTCAAGTCCACATTAGATGATGATGAAATGCGTGCCCCTTCTGAAATCTTCTCCTTATCTAGTGCGCCTTTGCTGATCCTTGGCGGAGTAACCCTATTTTTTATGGCAATTTCGCTGTTAATCTATGAACTTTAACCATTGCACAATAAAAGTTTTTTGTATTATACTTAGAAAATATACATTGAGCGATGAAAAAGAAGAGTAAATGCAGTTTCTTCTATATAGAGAGCCTGTGGTTGGTGGAAACAGGCGGAGAACTGTATTGAATGGACTTTTGAGCTGAAACGGTGAACTAACAGTAGCCGTTTCCGTGATCTTCACGTTATGAAGAAGAGTGGCCAAATACGGCAACTAGGGTGGTACCGCGGAAAAACACATCATTCGTCCCTTTTTTACAGGGATGTGTGCTGTGTTTTTTTATTATGAGGAGGAAAAGCAATGAAGAAGAAAATCTTTTCAGGCGTCCAGCCTACCGGTACAGTAACGTTAGGAAACTACATCGGCGCGTTTAAACAATTTACAGATTTACAGGATGAATTCGATTGTATTTTTTGCATCGTTGACCAACATGCCATCACGATGCCGCAAGACCGCTTAGAACTGAGAAAGAACATCAAGGCACTTGCAGCGCTATATTTGGCTGTCGGGATCGATCCTGATAAGGTAACCCTGTTCATCCAATCAGAAGTTCCAGCGCATGCCCAAGCTGGATGGATGATGCAATGCGTCTCTACCATCGGCGAATTGGAGCGCATGACTCAATATAAAGATAAATCAGCGAAGACCGCTTCTGTTTCTGCAGGATTATTGACATACCCCCCGCTTATGGCTGCGGATATTCTGCTATACCAAACAGATGTTGTTCCTGTGGGCGATGACCAGAAACAGCATATTGAATTAACGCGCGACTTAGCGGAACGCTTCAACAAAAAATACAATGATGTGTTGACCATCCCAGAAATCCGCGTTCCGAAAAACGGCGCCCGGATCATGTCACTGCAAGATCCTTCTAAAAAAATGAGCAAATCCGACGTCAATAAAAAGTCAATCGTCACTTTATTGGACGATTTAAAGACAATTGAAAAGAAAATCAAATCGGCTGTCACTGATTCAGAAGGGATTGTCAAATACGACCCTATCAACAAACCAGGGATTTCAAACCTTTTGACGATCGAAGCCGCCCTTACGGATACCAGCATCGATTCGCTAGTCGCTAAATACGAAGGCGTAAACTACGGCGACTTTAAAGCTTCTGTTGCAGCAGCTGTAACCACTCATCTGGCTCCTATCCAAGAACGCTACAAAGAATTATTGGACTCTGAAGAACTTGACCTCATTTTGGATAAAGGTGCCGAAAAAGCGAATTTCTTGGCCAATAAGACATTAAAGAAAATGGAAAATGCGATGGGCTTAGGCCGCAAGCGCAGATAAATTAGAAAGAGGCTGCAATTTTGCAGCCTCTTTTATTTATGCCCGGCGAATCTACATGGCCGCTTACGCTTTTCTTATTGTCCAGACTCCAGCGGCCAGATTCTTGGGACATAAGCCAATCAGGCTGTGCGGCTGGAAATACGCCGCTTCGCCTGCTCGTCTTATGCCCAGCGAATCTACATGGCCGCTTACGCTTTTCTTATTTCCCAGAGATGTATGCCCATTTGTAGCTGTAATCCCCTCCAAATGGATGTGAGATGATGTCGTTGACATATGGTTTTTGCAAGGACATCCGGCCGCGTTGATAGATTGGAGCGATTGCAGCATCTTCTTCTATTAAAATTTGTTCTGCCTGCGCCATCGCTTCCCAGCGCCCTTCAAGGTCTTGAGCCAGATCACCTTTTGCTGCGTTGACCAGCTCATCGAACTCGGGATTCGAGTAAGACATTTTGTTTTGAGGCGAATCTGTTATGAACAAGTCGATGAACGTCATCGGGTCTTGATAATCCGGACCCCAGCCGGAATTTTGAATATCATAATCCTGTGCTTCATCCCGTTCCAAGCGGACACTGAACGGGACCGTATTGATTTCAATCGTCAAGCCTTCCAGGTTTTCTTCAAGCTGGGCTTTCATATACTCGTTCAATTTTTTAGATGTTTCTGTGTCGTCTCCTAAATAATCCAGCGTAATTTCGCTGACTCCAAGTTCTTGCAATCCTGTTTCCCAGTATTGCTTTGCCTCTTCTGCATTAAATTCATTCATATCACCGTTGATGTCACGGAAATCTTCATTATTTTCATTAAATGTAAATTCTGTCGGGACAAGATAGTTTGCAGGCAAGGATCCGTTTGCTAATACGACATCCACTAAATCCTGCTTATTGAATGCCATGGAAATGGCTCTTCGGATGTTTTCGTTGGCTAGCGGCGTCGCTTCCCCGTTTCGTTCCTGATTAAATTTCAAGTAGAAAATACTCGGTTCGAGTTCAGTTACTACTTCCGGGTCTTCCGCATACTGCATTGCAAACTCCCCTGATAATCCTGCCCGGTCCTTTTCACCAGAGGTGTAAAGATTGACGGCCGTACTTGGTTCTTTAATTACATCTACATTGATTGTCTGAAGCTGGACCGTATCTGCATCCCAATATTCCGGATTCTTTTCCATTGACCATGTTAAACCAGTACCGTCCCAGTTTGTTAGCATAAACGGTCCATTGTATAGTAAATTATCCGAGTTGGATGCATACGCCTCTCCTTGTTCCGTTACGAAAGCTTCATTTTGCGGATAAAAGGTTCCAAATGCCATTAATGACATAAAATAAGGAACTGGCCGCTCAAGGGTAACGACTAAAGTTTTATCATCTGTCGCTTCTACTCCCAGTTCTGTTTTATCCATTTCACCCGCTGCGATCGCTTCAGCATTTTTGATGGTCCCTGCCATCATATAGGGTCCATACGGTGAACCCGTTGCAGGATCGATTGCTCGTTGCCACGCAAACACAAAGTCATTCGCAGTAATCGGTGTGCCGTTAGACCAATTAGCCTCACGTAAGGTGAACGTATACGTCAATCCATCTTCACTGATTTCAGGCTCACTTTCGGCCAAAGCCGGTTCAGCCATATTTTCCTGATTCAACCGAAATAAGCCTTCATTGACGTTATTCATGATATTGAACGCTACTGCATCTTCGGCTAATGCAGAGTCCATTGTCGGAATTTCAGCACTTTCAATCAAATTCAACACTTGCTCGCTATCAGGTTCTCCCGATCCTCCACCAGCACCGCCTTCGTTATTCTGGCTGCTTTCTTCACTTCCTCCATTGCCTCCACAAGCTGCTAAAAATCCACTTATCGCCAGCATGAGAACGAGTAAGATGAGTCTCTTCTTGGTGAACACGGTAATGCCTCCTTATTTTTTGAAAAGTTCAATTTTTTTAATTATAACTCCTCACAAACGAATTTGCACTTTCTTTTGATAAATAATAATAATTTATCAAAATGCGTTTTATTCCATAAAAAAAGAGCCGCATACTACGCAGCTCTTGCTTTTAACGAAGTGATTTTGGATTAAGGGCATCCTTCAATCCTTCACCGATGAAATTGATCGACAGAATCGTCAACGTGATCAGAAGAGCAGGCGGCATCCAAATCCATGGTTTGCCTTGCAATACGTCCGGTTCATTTGCTGAAGACAGCATATTGCCCCAACTTGGAGTAGCTTGTGGAACGCCGAATCCCAAATAGCTTAATGCCGCTTCCGCAACAATCATACTGGCAAAAATCAGTGTTGCTTGTACAATGATCGTCGACATAACATTCGGCAGCAGATGCTTCCGGATGACTTTCCACGGGGAACAGCCGATGGATAATGCCGCCAAAATGTATTCATTTTCTTTTTCAGCCAGAACTTTGCTTCGCACGAGTCGTGCCACTCCGCCCCAACTCAAAACGCCAATCACTAAAATCAGTACCCATAGGCCATCTACGATTCCATATAAAATCGTATTTAATACGATAACAAAAACTAAAAATGGAAAGTTCAAAACGAAATCCGTAAAACGCATCAGAATATTATCCACCAAGCCTCCGAAGAAACCTGCAATCGAACCGACGAGCGTTCCTAATGAGATGACAATTAAAGTCGCACTAAAACCGACTAATAAAGAAATCCGTCCCCCGTAAAACAATCTCGTCAATACGTCTCTCCCGCTTTTATCGGTTCCAAGCAAATGCTCGCCATTCGGTTGAATGTTCATCGATCCGATATTCACTTTGGTTACATCTGGAAGCGGAGATAAAAAATTCGCTACAAATGGTGCAGATAAAGACATGATGGTGACGAGGATGATAAAAACGCTGCTGATCATCGCTAATTTATTCCGTAAAAATTTCTTTCTGGCAATTTGCCAGGGAGACAAGCTTCTTTCCGGCTTCTTTTGCTGTTCAATAGTAGTAGATGATGCCATAATTGCTCCTCCTTAGTCCAGACGGATTCGTGGATCCACGATTCCGTATAAGATATCTGCGATTAAATTCCCTGCCAATGTCAAGAATGACAAGAGCATTGTAAGTGCCATTAAGGTTGGATAATCCCTGCTTGTAACGGACTCCAAGAAAAGTTGGCCAATTCCAGGATACGTGAAAATCGTTTCAGTAATGATCGCGCCGCCGATCAGCGCCGCAAAATCAAACCCTAAAAAGGTAACTAATGGAATAATAGAATTCCTTAAAATATGGACATTGTAAATTTTCTTGAGCGGCGTCCCTTTTGCACGCGCTGTGCGTACAAAATCTTTCCGCGAATTTTCAATAATGTCATTTCGCAAAAACTGCGTATAAGAAGCGGTGCTCATGGCACCTAAAACGATTGCTGGAAGGAGCACGTGATGTAATTTGCTGAACCAATAGTCCAACGTACCTTCTTCGACCAGGATATCGACAGACCCTCCAAATGGAAACCAATTCAAATGGAAAGAGAAAAAGTAAATAGCGAATACAGCTGCTACAAATGAAGGAATTGCCAGCATAATATAGTTAACCCCTGCTATGGCATTATCTCCTAGCGTATACGGTTTGCGGCCTGAATACATCCCCATTAAAAATGCAAGAATATAAGTTATGAGCAAGGACATAACTCCAAGGAACAGCGTATTAGGGATTTTCTCCATAATAATATCTGCCACTGGCACTTTAAAGCGCGTCGACTTTCCGAAGTCACCTTGCAGGAAACCGGTTATCCAATCAAAATATTGGACCGGCAGCGGTTCGTTATACCCTAACTTTTCTCTCATCTCCGCTATGTATTCAGGATTTGTATTGAGCGGATCAATTTCGCCGCTCAAGGAATCTCCTGGCATAAGCTTTGCTAATGTAAATACCACAATGGATATAAGGATGAGCATAGGAATCATTCCAAGCAACCTTCTAATCGTATATTTCAGCATGTATACTCTCCTTGTCTGTAATATTCTCAGCTGTGCTCCCGGGCACGGTAAGAAATGTTTGTGTTCAAACACACCTTACCGTGCATAAGAGCTAATAATGATTCAACGATGGGCGATAACTGCGCCCACCGTTGAATAAAAATCTTCTATTATTCTGTTACAAACCATTCTGCCGGACTGTTTTGACCAGAAACGTCATACTCAGTTCCGCCAACACGTTTGTTTAATGCTTTAATTTCTTCTAGCTCAGCAATGTATAGCATTGGAACTTCTTCGTTGACGATCTTCTGCCACTCGATATAAAGGTCCGCACGTTTTTGCTGATCCGTTCCAACGATGTCAATATTCAAAGCATCATCAAGCAATTGATCTGCTTCAGGATTGTTGTAGCGCGGGTAGTTCCACAATTGATCTGCTTTCCATAGGCCTGATGGATCTGGATCTGATCCAGTTCCCCATCCACCGAAGAAAGTTTCGATTGAAGGATCATCTTTTTCAATCATTTCGTAGTAAAGGTTTACTTCGACCATTTCAAGTTCCGATTTGATGCCGACTTCTTCCCAATACTGAGTGATTGCTTGTGCACGAGACTCAAATGTCGGGTTTCCAGTTGCATAGTGAGAGAATTTCACAACGAACTCGTCGCCGTTCGGATCTTCACGGAATCCGTCATCGTTTGTATCAACGTATCCAGCCGCATCTAACATTTCTTTCGCTTTTTCCGGGTCGTACTCATACGTATTCAAATCTGCTTCAGCATCGTCTGCTGCGTTCCAATGTGAAGTTGGAACCGGTTTGTTTACGACATTTGCATAACCGAAGAAGAATGCATCCACCCATTCCTGGCGGTTAATTGCATACATCATCGCTTGGCGAAGCTCTTTGCTTTGGTATTTCGGAAGTTCTTCTGTGATAGTTTGTGTCGCATTATCGAATTTACCAAGCTTGAATCCTACATAATAGTAAGAAAGGCCGGGATAAGTCACGATATCCACGTTTTCCAATGGCTCTACTTCAGGGCCAGAAACTGGCTGCAAGGAAATCATGTCCACATCGCCGTTTTGCAATGCCCCAACTACTGAAGAGTTGTCAATTACGCGCAAAACGATTTTGTCCAAGTTAACTTCGCCATTCCAGTATTCATCGAAACGAGAAAACTCAACCGATTCGCCAGGAACAATTTTGTCCACTTTGAATGGCCCGATTCCGATCGGAGTAGAACGCACCCATTCAGATGCTGACATTTCAGCTACAGGCACATCGCCTAGTACCGATTCTGGCAGCGGATAAGACCAAAGGTTCGTCAAGTTATTTACACGTGCTTCATCAAAAGTGATGTTGATTTCATAATCGCCGACAACTTCCACACCTGAGATCGTATCAGCTTCTCCGTTGCGGAAAGCTTCTGCTCCTTCAATTGTCTGAACGTTTGTGTAGCGAGGGCCATCATAGTCCGGGCTTGCAATTGTTTCAAACGCAAATACCCAGTCATTGACTGTCAATTCTTCGCCGTTGTGCCATTTAACGCCTTCTTCGAATTTGAAGTTGAAAACTTTATTGTCTTCTGTCGTCCAAGAAGCCACGTTCGGCTCTGGCTCAAGATTTTCGTTATAATTGATTAATGATTCATCGAATAAATCAATTACTTCGGCATCAGTAGCAATATTATAAAATGCTGGATTGTATAACCCTTCAGGTGGAGCATCGATTCCATAAACTAACGTGCCGCCTTTTTGCGGTTCTCCGTCGGCTGCCTTATCTTCAGTTGTGCCATCTTCTTTTTTCGAATCTCCACTGCCAGAATCGCCGTCATCTCCACCGCAAGCCGCTAGGAACGCGGAAACGACAAGAATCATAGCGAAAAGCCAAAGTAAGGATTTGTTCTTCTTCATACTTTTCCCCCCAAAAATTTTTTTGATTTAATACAGAAGACACGCAGCAAAATGTCCGGGCCGCACTTCTTTTAATGGAGGCTTTTCTTTCGAACACGCTTCCATTGCCATCGGACAGCGCGTATGGAACGGGCAGCCTGTCGGCGGATTTTGCGGACTTGGCACATCTCCTTCCAGCACAATCCTTTCTTTCTTGATCGCCGTATTCGGTTCTGGAATCGCAGAAATCAAAGCTTGTGTGTACGGGTGCAAAGGTTCTCTGTATAAATCTCTATTTGAAGCAAGCTCAACGAGATTGCCCAAATACATCACTCCGATTCGATCGCTCATATGCTTTACGACGCTCAAATCATGCGCAATAAACAAATAAGTCAAATCGAACTCGATCTGCAATTCCTTTAGCAGATTCAATACTTGCGATTGAACAGACACGTCCAGTGCGGACACCGGTTCGTCTGCGACAATCAGTTTGGGATTCAACGCCAGGGCACGTGCTATCCCTATGCGTTGCCGTTGGCCGCCGGAAAATTCATGGGCGTATTTATAATAAGCCTCTTCCGGCAGTCCAACTCTCGTCAATAACGCTTTGATTTCTTGCTCCAACTCTTTTTTATCGCGCTTCTCATAATTGAGAATTGGTTCTGCAATTATATCTCCAACCATTTGCATCGGATTTAACGATGCATAAGGGTCTTGGAAAACCATCTGAAAATCCCGTCGTGCTTTTTGCAATTTTGATCCTGTCACTTTTGTGATGTCTTTTCCTTCAAAAAGGATTTTCCCATCAGTCGGTTTCAGTAATCGAAGGATGGTCCGGCCTGTTGTCGACTTGCCGCAGCCAGATTCTCCTACCAGCCCCAAGGTCTCACCTTTTCGGATGCTGAATGACACATCGTCAACTGCTTTTACGTTGCCGACGACCCGCTTGAAAAATCCGCCTGTTACCGGATAATAGGTTTTTAAATTTTGCACTTCTAGTAAGACTTCACGATTCTCTAGGCTATCGATTCTTTCCTGGATAAAATCTCTAGTTGTCATAGAACGGTAACTCCTTCTCTTTGGCGTTCTTCTCCTGCCGGCCAACTTTCATCGTAAAGGAGGCATGCTGCTTCGTGCTGCAATTCCACTTCGCCTAATTGAGGAGTGACGGTTAGACATTCCGGCATTGCCTTCGGGCAACGGTTAGCAAAACGGCAGCCGATTTCCGGCATATTTATAATAGAAGGAACTAGTCCATCAATCGTTGCTAATTTCTCCACATCTTCATCCATTTTTGGAATAGCTTTCATCAAAAGATCGGTATACGGATGCTTTGGATTATTGAACAAATCATCTACTGTCGATCTTTCAACAATTTTCCCAGCGTACATGACTATCACTTCGTCGCATATTTCTGCCACTACACCAAGATCATGGGTGATGAGGATGATGGACATATCATTGGTTTCTTGAATGCCCTTCAATAGTTCCAGGATTTGGGCTTGAACAGTAACATCCAAAGCGGTAGTCGGCTCATCTGCTATGAGAAGTTTCGGTTGGCAAGCAATGGCCATTGCAATCATGACCCGTTGCCTCATCCCTCCAGATAATTGATGGGGGTATTCGCTGACGATTTTATCCGCTCTTGGAATTCCGACACTTTTTAACAAAGCGATAGAACGGAGCCTTGCTTCCTTTTTAGAAATATTTTCATGGTTCAAAATTACTTCTTCTATCTGGTAACCGATTGTGAAGACAGGATTAAGTGAAGTCATCGGTTCCTGGAAAATCATCGATATATCTTTGCCGCGTATTTTATTCATCTTCTTATCGTTCAGTTCTGAAATGTTCAATCCTTCAAAATCAATTTCCCCGCCTCGGATCTTGCCAATTCCTGGAGGCAAAAGCTGCATAATGGACAATGACATAACGCTCTTTCCACACCCAGACTCTCCAACAATCCCGACAATTTGTTTTCTGTCGACATCGAACGATACACCTTCTACAGCGTTATAAAACTTGCCATCGATTTTAAAGCCCGTTTGTAGATTCCTTACTTGCAAAAGGGGTGTCATTTTTTTCGTTGTGTAATTCCCAGTCATGTGAACACCTCAAAATTCTTTTTTTTCTGTCAATTTAACTTAGATAAAGTTTATTACAAAAACATTACGAAGGCAACTTATTTTTTATAATTTTACAAATTATTTAACAATTTATATAAATATGGTATTTTATGTGATTTTTCTTCCAATTTTTTGTGAAGAGAAAAATAAAAAAACCACCAGCTGAAAACAGCTGATGGTTTTAATTGCAAAAATCATTATTCTGCTAGTTTTTTAAATACTAACGATGCATTATGCCCACCGAATCCAAGTGAGTTGCTCATTGCATATGCAAAATCTGCTTTACGGGCTTCATTCGGCACATAATCCAAATCACATTCTTCATCTGGTGTTTCGTAATTCATTGTTGGGGGCATGATTCCCTCTTTCAAAGCCAAGGCTGTGAAAATCGCTTCAATTCCGCCTGCTGCCCCTAATAAGTGGCCAGTCATAGATTTAGTAGAACTCATTCCTAAGTTATAAGCGTGCTCACCGAAAACCGTTTTAACTGCCATCGTTTCATATAAATCATTGTACTGTGTGCTTGTACCATGTGCATTGATATAGCCGATCTCAGTTTTATCAATACCGCCGTCTTCTAGTGCTTGAGCCATTGCTCTTGCAGCACCTTCGCCACCTGGAGCCGGAGCCGTAATATGGTGGGCATCTCCAGTTGAACCGTAGCCCACCAGTTCCGCATAGATTTTTGCCCCGCGTGCTTTTGCATGCTCATATTCTTCCAGGATTACAATCCCGGCACCTTCAGCAATAACAAAGCCATCCCGGTTTTTATCAAATGGACGAGAGGCTGTCGCCGTATCCGTATTTGTCGTAAGAGCCGTGTTAGCTGTAAAACCAGCTACCGATAAACGGGTGATCGGCGCTTCCGCTCCACCTGAAATCATAACGTCTGCATCTCCACGCTGGATAACTTTAAATGCGTCACCGATTGAGTTTGTTCCGGATGCACAAGCAGTCACCGAACAAGAGTTGATCGCTTTCGCACCAAAGTGGATAGAAACTTGGCCAGATGCCATATCCGGAATGATCATCGGTACAAAAAATGGACTGATCCGGCGTACGCCGCGGTCATTTAAAACATCCATCTGATTTTCAATCGTTTCCATGCCACCGATCCCAGAACCAATCCAAACACCTGTGCGAAGTGCAGTCTTTTCATCAAGCTCAAGTCCTGCATCTTTCATTGCCATGATAGAAGAAGCTAACGCATAATGTGTAAAGCGATCCATTTTACGGGCTTCTTTGCGCTCAATGTAATCTTCAATAGAAAAGTCTTTAACTTCTGCAGCTACTTTAGCTGGATATTTATCTGCATCTAAACGAGTAAGCGGCCCTACACCGGATTTCCCTGACTTTACCGCTTCCCATGTGGTTTCGATATCATTTCCTAAAGGAGTCACTGCTCCAATACCTGTAATTACTACTCGACGATTAGCCATTCTCATTTCTTCCTTTCGCATATCCCTTTATTTGCCCCATCTCATTGCTATTGCGCCCCAAGTCAATCCGCCGCCAAACCCGACCATAACGACGACGTCATCCTCTTTGATCCGGCCTTCTTCCACATCTTCTACAAGAGAAATCGGAATCGATGCTGCAGATGTATTGCCATATTTATGGATTGTTTTCGACATTTTTTCGATTGGCAACTCCAAACGAGCCCGCGAAGCTTCCATAATGCGTATATTCGCTTGGTGAGGAATCAGGAAATCGACTTCCTCTTTCGTTAATCCTGCTTTTTCAATGACATTGATCGCAGATTCACCCATTTGGCGAACAGCAAACTTAAATACTTCTCTTCCGTTCATCACCAAATGCTTTCCTTCTTGATAAAGGTTCGAACCGCCGCTGCCGTCCGCTCCAAGTTCAAAGGAGAGGATGCCGCGCCCTTCGGATACTTTGCCGACAACTGCCGCTCCGGCTCCATCACCGAACAATACCGCTGTATTACGGTCTTCCCAGTTAGTAATTTTCGATAATTTTTCCACGCCTACGACGAGGACATATTTATAAACATCAGAATCGATAAATTGTTTAGCCGTGACGACGCCATACATGAAACCTGCACAGGCAGCAGACACATCCATCGCTGCAGCATGAACTGCCCCGATTTCCTGTTGGATAACGCAAGCCATCGATGGAAAAGGCTGATCCGGTGTGACTGTCGCAACCAAAATCAATCCGATGTCAGCTGGGTCGATGTCAGCGTCTTTAATCGCTTTCTTCGCTGCCTCTAATGCCATATCCGACGTGTCTTGTTCATCCCTTGCAATTCGGCGTTCTTCAATCCCGGTCATTGTCCGGATCCACTCATCAGAAGTATCCATCCGTTTTTCCAAATCGAAGTTCGTTAATTTATCTTCCGGCAAACATCTGCCTATGCCGATGATTCCTGCATTCATTATGGGTCCCTCATTTCAATTTAACATCAATTATTAGTACCTGGTGATAATGATACGTCATGTCCTTCATTTTTTCAACTAACTGACATACTTCCGACAAAATATCTTTGATTCTTCGAAACTTTCTTTGTGTATGGGGAACGGTATGATATGATTAAGCTAGATATTTTATGTAGAGGTGAAATTAGATGCAGTATATTGGAACATTCTTTTGGTCGTTCTTATTAATTTCTTTATTGAACTATGTAGTAAGCGCTGTTCAAAACGTACATTTCGATTTCATGTTGGGCGTTTACATTTCTCTAATCGTCTCTGTCTTGATTTTTGCAATTTCTGCAATCATCCCAGACGAGCCAGCAGCAGAAAAGCATTAATAAAAAAATCGCCATCCGGAACACTCCGGATGGCGATTTTTTTAATTAATTTTGATCTTCAATTTTCCATCTTCCATCGCCAAATGCAGTGTTGCATTTGCATCGATTTCCCCTTTGATCAATTCCCGGGCAATCTTGGTTTCGATTTCCCGTTGGATAAAGCGTTTCAGCGGACGTGCTCCGAATACCGGGTCGGTTCCCGCTTCAATAATATAGTCAATGACGGAGTCATCGACCGCCAAATCCAATTGCTGGCCTTTCATCCGCTGGCCAAGTTCTCCCAACATCTTTTTCGCAATTCCATAGAAATGCGAGTTGTCCAGTGCATGGAAAATGACAATATCGTCAATGCGGTTCAACAATTCCGGTTTGAAATGCTTCCGCAATTCAACCATGACAATGTCTTCAAGCTCATGTTCATTATCGGTTCCACCGATATAAGCTGAGCCGATATTTGAGGTCATGATTACGACGGTATTCGAGAAATTGATCAACCGGCCCTGGCTATCTGTAATGCGTCCATCATCCAGAATTTGCAGCAAAATATTGGCTACGTCCGGATGCGCTTTTTCTATTTCATCCAATAGCACAACAGAATATGGGTTTCTGCGCACCGCTTCTGTCAGTTGGCCGCCCTCTTCATAGCCGATATAGCCTGGAGGAGCCCCAACTAAACGGGAAACGCTATGTTTCTCCATATACTCAGACATGTCGATGCGGATAAAATGGTCTTCCGAATCGAAAAGGTTTGCCGCTAAAGCTTTTGCAAGTTCTGTTTTCCCAACCCCAGTCGGACCTAGGAAAATGAAGGAACCAATCGGCTTTTGTTCGTCTTTAATGCCGGCACGAGCGCGCCAAACCGCTTCTGTCACAAGCTCAACAGCCCGATCTTGCCCAATGACCCGTTCTTTTAAAGTTTCATCCAGCCTTAATAGTTTTTCGCGTTCACCTTCGACTAATTTAGTAACCGGAATACCCGTCCATCTAGCGACGATTCCGGCAATTTCATCTTCGGTTACTTCTTCACGCAATAGACGATCTGCACCGCCCTCGTGCAATTCTTTTTCAAGAACAGCCAATTCCTTTTCAAGCTCTGGAATTTTGCCATGACGAAGAACAGCAGCTGCATTTAAATCGTATTTGTTTTCTGCCTCTTCCAGTTGCCGCCGATACTGATCCAGTTTTTCACGCTTTTCCTGAATTTTTTTCAACGATTCTTTTTCAGCTTTCCATTGGTTCTTCATATCTGCTGTAGAAGATTTCAAGTCCGCTATTTCTTTTCTTAAAGTGGCCAATCGGTTTTGGCTCGCTGTATCTTTTTCTTTCATTAGAGCTTGTTCTTCAATTTCCAATTGCATTAAACGGCGAGTGACTTCATCCAGTTCCTGCGGCATCGAATCAATTTCTGTGCGAATCATCGCACACGCCTCGTCGATCAAATCGATCGCTTTATCAGGCAAGAAACGTTCTGTAATATAGCGGTCAGACATTGCTGAGGCTGCAACAATCGCACGGTCATGGATCCGGACTGCATGATGCAGTTCAAACCGCTCTTTCAATCCTCTTAAAATTGATACGGTATCTTCTACAGAAGGTTCACGTACAAGGACTTGTTGGAAACGCCGCTCCAAAGCTGGGTCTTTTTCAATGTTCATCCGGTACTCATCAAGTGTCGTTGCCCCGATGCAATACAGTTCTCCTCTTGCTAACATTGGTTTAAGCATATTCCCTGCATCCATTGCGCCTTCTGTTTTCCCAGCTCCGACAATGGTATGGATTTCATCGATGAATAAAATAATCTTTCCATCGCTGTCTTTTACCTGCTTAAGCACACTTTTCAGGCGCTCTTCAAACTCGCCCCGGTATTTGGCACCGGCAATCAGCGAACTCATGTCCAGTTCGTAAATGATGCGGTCTTTTAACCCTTCAGGTACGTCATTTCGGACAATCCGCTGCGCCAATCCTTCGACAATCGCCGTTTTCCCGACGCCCGGTTCCCCAATTAGTACTGGATTATTTTTCGTTTTGCGAGATAAGATCCGGATCACATTGCGAATTTCCTGATCTCGTCCGATGACCGGATCTACTTTTCCATTCTTCGCTTGTTCCACCATATTTCGACCATATTGTTCCAATGGGGATTTTTGTTCTTCATTCGTAAATTGAACCATAAAATCACTCCTCATTAAGTTTGACCTTCTTTGACTAATTTAATTATAGGTAATCGCATCTTGTTTGGCAAATAATAACCACAAAAAAACACCGTAAAATCAAATGATTTTACGGTGTTTGATGTTCTCATTATCTAACGCCAAGCGCCATTTTCGCATAGCGAGACATATGGTCTTTGCTCCATGCTGGCTGCCAAACGATTTTCACGTCTACTTCTTCTATTTCTGGAAGTTCGTATAACGCACGTTTAACCATATCTACGATTTGCGGCCCCATTGGGCATCCCATCGATGTCAAAGTCATCGTTACGACTGCAAACCCATCTTCTGAAAGGTCAAGGTCGTAAACAAGCCCTAAGTTGACGATATCGACTCCAAGTTCCGGGTCCACTACTTGCTCTAAGGCACCCATCATGCTGTCTCTCATATCTTGATCCATCATAATCCCTCCCTATTCTGCTCTTTTCATCTTAACAAATTTTCCTGGAAAAAGAAATTTAACCGCTTATTTAGCCACGTGCTCAACCAACCAAGCAGTAGCTGCAAGCATACCAGGCCGACTGACCGCATGCCCAGACTCTTTTTCCCGCATAAAATGGATCCGTTCCGGCACTTCGGCGTAATCTTCCTTTAACGCATGATAGAAATTGAAAGTCGGTTCAAAAGGAACTGTCGTATCTTGTTCCCCGTGCCAGAAAAACAAGGGGCGCTGTTTGAAGACGGCTCGGTTTTTTGTTCCGTCGAAACGGGCCAGTGTATCCAGCATTTTCTTCCGTTCGTCATCCGTAATCGGCAATTTAAATCCTTTCGATTCAAATTGGGCCATTTGTGCCTTTGCCAATTGGACGTAATTGGCAGCCCCCATCATGACCGAAGCCGCTTTGATCCATGGATAAACAGTCAAAGCACCTAAAGTTGTGATGCCGCCCATCGAAGTTCCGCCGATGCCAATCTCGCCTTCAGCTAATTTCTTTTGGTGAATAACTGTATGTATCGTAGCTAATTCTTCTATTGAAGTAAGAACAATTTCCCAAAAACGCAAGCTCATTTGGATTTCATCCAAACCTTCGTCCCGGTCGCCATGCAAATGGGCATCCGGCAAAATGACACGCATTCCCTGGTTTGCCAATTGATAAGCGTAATGCAGATTATGCTCTTTTGCACTCATATGGCCGTGAAAGAAAACAACCGTCGGCAATGCATCTGTAAACCGGTTTTCAGCTGCAACGTTCAGGAGCGGGATGCCTTCCCAAATTTCGTGTACTACTTTCACCTAACCCACATCCTTTTTTCTTTTTCTATCCAATCGTACCAATGTTCTTCTTCTCCAGCAAACAATCTGCCAAAGCCAAAAGAAATTTTTCGAAATGCCGCATTCCGATTGAAGTTTTTTTGACGAACCGCTTCATTTATCGCTAAACTATACATAGAGAGAGAAAGGAGACGGTTATTAATGAAGCAACATTTAATAGTCTTAGATTTAGATGGCACCTTATTGACCGATCAGAAAGTCATTTCCGATAAAACAAAATCCACTTTAACTAAGGCTCAAGAGCAGGGCCATCAAGTAATGATCGCCACAGGCCGCCCTTTTCGTTCAAGCGAAGTCTATTATAAAGAACTTAGGTTGAGCACGCCAATCGTCAATTTCAATGGCGCTTTTGTCCACCATCCAGTCGACTCATCTTGGGGCACTCACCATACCCCAATTTCTTTGGACGTGGTACATGAAGTGGTCGAATCGATGCACCAGTTCGATTTTTATAATATCGTCGCAGAAGTATTAGACGATGTGTATGTACACCATCATGATGAAAAACTGATGAATATCTTCAGTTTCGGAGATCCGGCTATCACGACTGGTGACTTGAGAAACTTCTTAAAAGTAGATCCTACTTCGATGTTGATCCATGCACCGGTTGAAAAAGTGCAATTGATCCATGACCACCTATCTTCGGTTCATGCCGAAGTAATCGACCACCGCAGATGGGGAGCTCCTTGGCATGTGATCGAAATTGTCAAAAGCGGTTTAAGCAAAGCGGTCGGACTCGATCGGGTTTCCAAGTCGCTTGGCATTCCGCGTGAAAATATCATTGCGTTCGGAGACGAGGACAATGATCTTGAAATGATCGATTTTGCCGGCGTCGGTGTTGCGATGGGCAATGCAATCGACCCGTTGAAAAATATTGCCAACGAAATCACCTTGACGAATAATGAAGATGGAATCGCTGAATTATTGATTGACCGATTAAATTTAAAATAAAAAGGAGGATTTTTATGCGATTATTCGCTGACAGTGCATCAGATTTACCTAAATCTTTTTTCCAAGATGAAAATGTGGTTTTATTTCCATTGCGGGTCCATATCGGAGATGAAGAGTTTGAAGATATTCGGACCGTTCACTCGAAGAAAGTGTTTGATGCCATCCGGGCAGACATCCATCCAAAAACTTCCCAAGTATCGCCGGACGAAATGCTGAATGCTTTTGAACAATTAGCCAAAGACGGAGAAGAAGGGTTCTACATCGCTTTTTCTTCTGAACTATCCGGGACGCATAATACTGCTGTTATGGTAGCAGAACAGGTCCGTGAAGATTACCCAGAGTTGAAATTAACGATTTTGGATTCAAAAGCGGCTTCCTCCGGTTACGGGCTTCTTGTCAAAGAAGCGGTTAAGATGCGGAGAGCAGGTGAACCCCTTGAAGCCATCATCGAGAAGGTTCGCCACTTGGCCAAACATCTTGAAAGCCTGTTTACGGTAGAAGACTTGGATTACATGGCAAAAGGCGGAAGAATTTCAAAAGGCAGCGCATTTGTCGGGGGCTTATTGAACATTAAACCGTTGCTACACGTGGAAGACGGCAAACTGGTGCCAATTGAAAAATTGCGCGGACGCAAAAAAGTACTCAAACGAATGGTGGAGCTAATCGAAGAGCGCGGCAACGGGTTGAGTGAACAGACCATTGCGATTTGCCACGGCGATGATTTAGAATTTGCATTGTTATTAAAGAACGAACTTGAAGAACACTTTCATCCAAAAGCGATTGAAATTGATATGATTGGCTCTGTAATTGGCGCCCATACCGGCCCTGGCACTCTCGGTGTCTTCTTCTTTAACGAATGGAAAGCTTAATGGTGGCAGCCATGAAGAAAATTGTGATTGTCGGAGCCGTCGGCGGTGGAGCTACGGTTGCCGGCCAAATCCGTTTTTACGATCAGGATGCTAAAATCACGGTATTCGACCGCGATTCAACGATGTCTTATGCCGCTTGCGGAACTCCTTATGCAATCGGCGGCGTTATTGAGGAGACTCAATCCTTGCTGATGGCTGACCCGCAGCAGTTTAAAGAAAAACGAAATATCGACGTGCATTTAGAGCATGAAGTGATGGAAATTAACCGGACGGAAAAATTCGTTTTGGTGAAAAACCTTAAAACCGGAGAAACTTTTCAAGAGGCTTACGATTTTCTCGTCCTCTCCCCCGGCGGTTCCGCTATTGTCCCTGCCATAGATGGCCTTGGCTCTACGGATTATTTTGTTCTTAGAAGCTTCGGCGATATGGAAGGGATCATTTCTTATATTGAACAAGCGCAGCCTTCAAGTTGTGTAGTTTCAGGAGCCGGGTTTATCGGGATTGAAATGGCGGAGAATTTAAAGAACCTTGGACTGAAAGTCCAAATGGTACATAAATCCTCACATGTGATGTCGATATTGGATCCTGAATTCTCTGAACGAGTGTTAACAGAGTTGAAAAACAACGGCGTGATTGTATATACAGACAGTGTGATCACCAAAACAGATAAGAAGGAACTTCATTTATCCACAGGACATAAACTGCAGGCTGATTTTATTATCATGAGCGTCGGGATAAAACCGAATACAGAACTGGCTGAAAAAGCCGGCCTCCCGATTGGAGAAACTGGCGGAATCATCACAAATGAATTCATGCAGACTGCTGACTCATCCATTTATGCGCTGGGAGATGCTTCAGAAAACACCGATTTCGTGACTGGCGGCGCAAAACGGGTACCGCTTGCATCGCCCGCACACCGTCAAGCCTTCATAGCTGCCAAGCATCTAACAGGAAATCCCATTCCAAAGACCGGCTTGCTTGGCACATCGGTTGTTAAAGTCTTCACGCTAGACGTTGCGATGACCGGCTTAAATGAACGTTCCCTATTCGAAAAAGGTGTGCTTTATGAAACTGTGCTCCATAAAGGCAATTCAAACGCCGGCTATTATCCGGACCATAGCGAAATCACCTTGAAAGTTCATTACAGTCCAGAAACAAGAAAGATATTAGGCGCCCAGTGCATCGGCAGCAAAGGCGTTGATAAACGAATCGATGTCCTAGCAACAGCGATGTTCGCTGGCCTTACTATTGAAGATCTGCAAGCACTCGAATTGTGCTATGCACCTCCCTACTCGTCACCGAAAGACCCGATTAATATGGTGGGCTATAAAGCGATAAGAAAATAAAAAGGAACCAATGCCTCGATCGGCGTTGGTTCCTTTTTTACACTCATTATTTAGCTGCGTTTCTGTTCGCTTTTCGCTGTTTGCCTTTTCTCCAGACAACCCATAAGAATGCCATAAACACGAGATAAAGCACAGCTAAAGCTGCAAGATAAGCTTTATTGAATCCAGTTTCGTCAATTACGTGGAAAGTTTCTCCTATTTCACGATCTAATGTGATTCGGTATTCTCCGTTAGCTTCCTGGCGGATAATATCGCTTTCGAATAATCCACGAAGTTCTTTATCACTGCCGATCACGTCCGCAGGAAGATTGATAGCTTTCGTTTCAGCAGAGTTATTGATCGCTACAATCCATGTTTCTTCATCATTAGACCGTTTGTAGACTAGCCAATTCGGTTCTTCTAAAATGATTTCCGTATCCCCTGTGCGAAGCGCTTCGGAAGAATTGCGCAGCGAGTTCAAATCGGAAATGTGCTCGATTAATTCCTCATCTACGGACAAATCCAAAATCTGATGCGATTCTTGAGGCGTTACGCCATTCATCGCCGTTTCCGATCCGTATTGGACGACCGGAATGCCGGGCATGGTCAATAATTGAGAGAAAATAACCCGCATCCGAGTCGGCGGGAACCCTCTTTCAGCTACTACATCCGATACAAAACGCGAACCTAGCAACGAATCAATCTGGATGAGCTGACCTTCACTCGATTCAACCAATTCCCCTAAACCTGTGCTGTCTGCCCCAAAGTTTTTATAGCTAGTGCGCAATGTCTCTTCAGCGCCTGGCAACAACATCGCATCGAATCCTGGAGTAGCTTCCATTTCTACATCGTTAATCAAATATACGTCGCGGATTTCCTTTATCGCTTCGGAAAACTTCTCGATAAACTGGGGATCCAATTGATCTGCATCGGATAAACGCAGTCCATCCACTTGATATGTATCGATGAATTCACTCATTGCGGCAATCAATTCATCTTGCACTTCAGGGTTAGATGTATCCAAAGCCAGTGTCCCATCTTCATTTTCAGAAAACCACTGAGGATTTTCAGCTGCCCAAATATGGTTGCTGCTGACTTGCTGAGTCGGCACATCCACCATCAATTTCAAATCGAATTCATGCGTCTTTTCAACGACTTCCTTCAACTCTTCTTCCGTTCCAAAATGCCGCTCCAATTGCCGGTAATCAAGTACTTTTTTGCCATCATAAGTATCTGTTGCAAAAACCGAGCCGATTGATAAAAGCGTAAAGCCCATGTCTTTCACATGCTGCAGCTGTTCGATTACGCCGCCAAAATCACCGCCATTGAAGGCTGCTGGATTTTGCGCATCCACTTCAAAATCGTTTTCGATTTGCTTATTGAAAAAGCGGTCAATCAACACGTCATATATAATTTCATCTTCAATCGTCTGTTCTTCTTCTGCAAAAGCTGCGGGTTGGATCAATCCAACTGCCAACACTCCGCTCAAGATGCCTGTTAACCATTTTGCTTTCAATCTAAATCCTCCCTTAATGAGGCTACTCTATTCCAGTCCACCCGATTAATTTTATCAAACCCTTGGCCTTGCCGCTATGGATAATTCCCGAAAACGCCGAGACGCCTTCCCACTTTCGTCTAAACTGTGAATGGACTAAAGATTATAGCTTAAATCAGCCCATAGAAAAACTGCACATCCATCGTCAGTTGCAACTAACAATGGAAGTGCAGTTCAATTCGGCATTCACTTAAACCTTAAGCTAAGAAATTGATGCCGACTGGCAGTTTAAATCCGAAGAACATGGTTACGAAAAGGAAGACCGCAAACAAAACCCAGAATAATGTAACCGGTTTTTGTTTTTTCGAACGGACCAATACCATTTCCATCATGCCAATCGTCAATAAACCGAATAAGAATTTCAAGCCATATTGCATTGCATCAGATGATGACCATTCGATAAACAAGGCCAATCCTGTAATGATGATCAGGATATAGAACAAACGCAAGATCATGTGGACAATTTTGCGGCCCTTGCTGTCGCGGTTCATGAATGCAGCTACTAGAACCAGTACGATTCCAATAACCCATGTTGTAATGTGTACATGTGTAGTTTCAGTTAAAAAGTCCAAAAGCTCACCTCATTTAATAGTGTCCTTAACAGTTTAGCATAGTTAAGGTGCTAAAAGACATGCCTTCTGTTATGACAAATGTGTGACGAGCGTACCAATTGACTCGATTGAGACTTTGATGGTATCTCCTGCTTTAAGAAACTTAGGTGGATTATATCCTTTTCCTACACCTGAAGGCGTGCCTGTTAAAATCACGTCTCCTGCTTCAAGCGGCACGTATTTGGAAATCTCTGAAACAAGATCATCCACACGGCGGATCATATCTCCAGTGTTGCCATTTTGACGAACTTCATCATTCACTTTTGTGACAATCGATAAATTTTGGGATTGCGGAATTTCATCTTTTGTGACAAGGTAGGGACCCATCGGGCAAGACCCTTCCAAGCTTTTGCCCAAGAAGAATTGTTGATGTTTTTCCTGCAAGTCACGTGCAGTTAAATCATTTGCTATCGTATAGCCGAAGACATAGTCGTATGCCATCTGCTTCGGAATGGATTTTCCTGATTTGCCGATGACAACCGCTAATTCACCTTCGTAATCGTAAGCATCCGTCAAATCCGAATGGACAGAAACGGTCTGTTCATCAGCAACAATCGTATGCGGCGCTTTTGTAAAGACTACTAAATCGACTGGGCCATCGCCGCCCATTTCTTTGATATGCTCTGCATAGTTTTTTCCTACGCAAATGACATTTTTCGGTGTTTTTGATATTGGAGCTAACCATTCGATATCCGAAAAAGAGAGTTTAAATTGATCTGGGTTTTCAGATGCTTTAGCTGCTTCGCTCAATTTACGCATTTGTTCTACGAATTCCATCCCTTGGGGAATTCCTTCAATCAGTGTAGCAGGAAACGAAGGCAAAACTTCTAATTCCTGTTGAATCGCTAACACATCCCAAACAGCTTCCTCTTTTTTCACTTTTGGTCCAAAACGTTCTTCTTCTTGATATCGAAAAGATAACAGCTTCATTCGTCAAACACTCCTTTTCTTTGATTCCATTCATTATACACATTCATTCTTTTGAATTGTTGCTTTTTTCGAAATTTCTTCCATAGCTCGCTTTGCGCCATAAGAATTCAATCGGGCCTTGCTTAAACTTGGAAAACCAAACTTCTGCAAAAATAAGCTGAATAGCAAAAATTCCAAGCGCAATCCATGTGCCGGTCAATAAATCCACTTGGCCATACAAACCTAAGCCGTATGAGTAGAAAATCAACGTGGCAATGATCGACTGCATTAAATAAGTCGTCATCGACATCCGCCCTACCTTAGCTAACGGATTGAGCAGTTTTCTGGCACTTGCATTTTGCGCTAGTAGTACAATCATGGAGGCGTATCCGACAGCTACGATCGGTCCGCCAAACGTATCCTGCAAATAACTATAGGCATAATTATTTTCAATGAAATATGGCGTGGCTTTCAACAACAAGCCGACCATGAGCGTGCTGATTCCGAGAATCCACCAAAACTTCGTTAAACTTTTAGCACGTTCGATTAATCGCCATTTGGCTGCCGCTGCACCAACCATGAAGAATGGCAATATACGGACAATCAATTCCAGATAAAAAACAGGATTATTGCTGTACATCCAATCATCAAACCGTTGGCTGAAAATTTCTGCGAAAGTTCCGGTCGGATAGGCAGCTAAAGAATTTTGGACTTCCTGCATGCCTGTATAAAAGTTCGGATCGATCGCAACTGCCACAAACATAAGAGCTAAAAAGAAAAATTGGGGAACTGCATAAATCACAGCCCCTATGCCAAATAGCCAAGATGCAGGAATCCGCATCATGCCAATCAACAAAAATCCAGTAATGGCATAGGTGATTAAAATATCACCATACCAAATTAAAAATGCGTGAATGATGCCGATTATCAGCAAAATCGCCAGTCGTTTGACCGCAAAAGGTGCAAATGGCTGGCGCCGCTCCTCGGCTTTCATAAACTGCATAGTTAAACCATACCCGAAAAGGATAGAAAATAACGGATAAAAACTAGCTTGGACGAAGATATCCAAAAAAACGAAAACTTCATCATCCCAAGCTCCATCGAACCAGCTATAAGGATCGATATACGAAAATGGCGAATGGAACGCCAGCATATTAATCAGCAGGATTCCAAGGAGAGAAAACCCACGCATTAAATCTAGCGCTGCAATTCGTTCAGTTGATGCAACAGGTTGTACTTTCACCTAAATCCTCCTAAATTTTCACTTCTTCGCCTGATGAAAACAAGTACAGCAGGCGTTCTTTAATCGGAATCTTCAATATCGCTTCAACTGCTTCTTGATAGACCGATAATTGAATCTCATAACGTGCCGACATTTCTTTCGGTACATCTGAAATTTGGCTTACCCTATCTGTTTTGTAATCGAGCAAAACCCATCCATCCTCTTCTTCAAACAAGCAATCGATAATCCCTTGGACAATTTGGGAATCGCCTTCTTCGTCTTTTTTGGCATATGTGAAAGGAACTTCTCTTTTGATATTCAAAGCGTTAGAAAGGCGTTCGGCGATCTCACTTACATAAAATGCTTCAACATCTTTGACCCTAATCGCTTTTGCCTCGTCAGGAGATAAAATTTCTCTGCCTACCAAAGTGTTAATAAACGATCTGATTTCAGCAGACCCCATCTTCTCTTCAAATGAGATATGCTGCATAACCGCATGTACTGCTGTTCCAATATCTGTAGCGGATAGCCGTTTATCTTGCATGAAATCCGGCCGGTGCATAATTGTTTTTTGAGCAGGGGCATTTGACTGGATGAACGATTCCGGTTCATCGGATCGTTGAAGCATCTGCAGCCGCTTCATTTCGGAAACCGATTGTTTTGAACGTTTTTCTACAGCGTGCATATAGGGATAACGATAATCAAAACGCGCTTTGATCACTTCCGTATAATCTTTCTCATCTGCAGTAATCTGCAGGAGTTCGTCCAAATCCAATATTGCAGGCACGAGCGATTGTGACTCGATTATGTTTAGCTGAAAACGCGAATGATGGGGCAGCTTACTTCCTGAACTGCCAATCTCTTCTGTGATATCCGGGTGCCGGGAAAGTGCCGGTCCGATCCAATCGAGATAACCCTTTGCCCGGGAACGCATAAAGTCAGGCAGTTTTAAATCAGAAGAGGATACTTTCCATTTTTCGATCGTCTTCTCAATATCTTTAACAGAAGCGGTTAAGTAAAGGCGTTCTTTTGCCCGCGTCATGGCTACATACAATACGCGCATTTCTTCCGCTTTCATCTGAAGCTGCTTCATTTCCTTTACAGCCAGAAACGGCAGCGAAGTATATTCAATACGCGTATCCGGGTTTACGGCTTTAACCGCCAACCCATAGTCCTGGTCAAATAAATAGGATTTATGGAAATCCATTTCATTAAATTGGCGGCCGGTCCCTGCAAAAAACACAACGGGAAACTCCAGACCTTTCGACTTATGGACGGTCATAAGGCGTACGACGTTCTCTTTTTCACTTAATGACTTTGCAGTGCCGAGATCGTCGCCTCTTTCCCGCATCCGGTCGATAAAACGCAGGAAGCGGAATAAGCCACGGAAAGATGTTTTTTCATATTCAAGCGCCCGGTCATGCAGTGCCCGCAAATTCGCTTGCCGCTGTTTGCCGTTCGTCATGGCGCCAACCATTTCGTAATAGTTCGTATCGAGATACACTTGCCAAATCAATTCGGCGAGTGACCCGCGCCGCGCCAGATTGCGCCAATCTTCCAATTGGTACATGAATCTTCTTAATTTTTCTGCAGTTGCTGGATGAATGCCGGATCCTCCGCGGATAAAAACTTTCAACGCTTCATAGAAAGATGCTTGCGGAGCTGCTAGACGGATGGCAGCAAGTTCATTTTCCTTAAGGCCGATAAACGGCGAACGCAGAACTGAAACGACAGGTACATCTTGATACGGGTTATCGATGACCCTCAGCGTATTCAGCATGATCATCACTTCCAACGCATCAAAATAGCCGCCGGACAGTTCCGCATATAAAGGGATGCCTGCCATCTTGAATTCGTCCACAAAATCTCCAGACCAAGTCATCGAACGCATGAGCACGACAATATCGCTGTATTCCAATGTCCGCTGCGTCTTTTTCCATGGATCGTAAATCTGAGTTTCTTTTTCCATCAACTCCCGGATTTTGCCCGCAATATAACGGGCTTCCCATTGTGATTTCAACAGCTCATCTTCCGGCTCTTCTTCCGTTTCCGGTTCATGGATCAGCGTCAGTTCTACAGGAACTTCCTGTTCGGGATAAGGTGCCTGATGTTTTAGCGCAGCTGCTTCGTCATAATTGATTTCACCCACGCGTTCACCCATGATTTGTGAAAAGATATAATTCGTACCATCAAGCACTTCCTTGCGGCTGCGGAAATTGGCATTCAAATCGATTCGCATGCCATTCTCGCCGCCTTCTTTCGCAAAACGGTTATACTTGCCAAGAAACAGCATCGGTTCAGCCAGCCGGAAACGGTAGATGGACTGTTTTACATCTCCCACCATGAACAAGTTGCCATCTTTTTCACTGCCTGATTTGACCAATGAAAGAATGGTTTCCTGCAGCATATTGGTATCTTGGTATTCATCCACCAAAACTTCTGCAAACCGCTTGCGGTAATCTTCTGCAATGGGTGAAGGTTTGCCGTCTTCTATCAGGATTTGAAGCGCATAATGCTCCAAATCGGAAAAATCAACGATGGCACGTTCAATTTTCAACGCCTTATACTGCGCTGCGAATTGTTTCGTCAAATCGACTAATGTCCGCATCAAAGGTGCCATTTCCCGCATTTCATCGAGCAAGCGGTTCGGGGTGCGCGTGAAATAGGAATCGAAAACGCCATTGACGATTTTCTTTACGTCATTCCGGCGCTTTTTCGCTTCCTCTGCAAGGGCGGGGTCGCAGCTATCTTTGCGGATGGTAGCCGCTTTTCCCCAAGTGAATTTTTTGCTGAAATGGTAGAGGCTCTCCCAAGATTCCTCCAACGCAAAAATGGCCTGTCTGACAAGCTCACCGTCCATATCAAATGTCTCTGCAAGCAAATGGGGGCCATCCTGTTCAAGCGTCAGCTGCTTTCCTTCGTGGATCAACTGAAGCGCTTCTTCTAAGGCATGATGGATGGTCATTTTCAAGTCATCGATAAACGGCAGTTCGTCGATAGTAGATCCACTTGGCACATCGTATAATTCTGGGACCTTATCAAGCCATTGCTCAGGGGACGGATGCACACGCGAGTAATCGTATAATTTGCTTAGCAGCACTTCCATCGCCTGGTCGCTTCTGTCAGAAGTGAAGCTGTCAGCCAACCGGTAAACAGCATCTTCCTGGTCGCCTTCATAAGCCCGTTCAAGCACCGCTTCCAATACATCATCGCGCAGCAAAGCCGCTTCGGTCTCATTGGCAATACGGAATCCGGGATCGATTTCCAATAGGTACGCATATTGCTTCACCACTTGAAGGCAAAATGAATGCAGCGTGGAGATCTGTGCTTTATTGATCAAACGCAATTGTTTCCGCAAATGCTTCGATTCCGGATTTTCAGCAACCGCTTTTTCCAAAGCTGCCGACATCCGGTGGCGCATTTCTGCAGCAGACGCGTTTGTAAAAGTCACGACCAGCAATTCATCAACGGAGACCGGATTTTCTTCTGATAAGACCCGCTCAATCATCCGATTGATCAAGACAGCTGTTTTACCGGATCCAGCCGCTGCTGAAACCAGCATATCCTGCCCTTTTGCCCAGATGGCCTGCCATTGTTCATCTGTCCAAGTCGCATCACTCGGTTTGATCGGTATCATCTGCAATCGTCTCCTTTCGAATCAATTCAACAGCCTTATCAGGTGATAAAGCCGGTAATTTCCGGAAATTCTGTTCCGGATCGGTCGGATCGAATTGGCAAATCGACCGGTAGGAACAAAATTGGCAAGGGGTATCTTCTTTTACTTTATAAGGGGTAATTTGTGTATCTCCATCAAGGATGCCATTACCCGCTGCTTGGTGCTTATTGCGGACAAACTTCCGGATTAAATTCATGTCCTCTTTCAAAACAGTTTTTGATTGGGATTTTGAAATGACGCCTTTCGTATTCATGCGCACCGGAATAATATTGGAGAACCCATCTATTTCATTGTCCATCGCATGGATCACTTCCGGGTCCTCCACTACCAACCCGTTCATTTTAAAGGACCGCGCCAATTCTTCTTCCAATTCTTCTGCTGTCATCAATTTCGTCAACTTCAACATCGGGTTGTGCATATGGAAATAAAGCACGCCCGCCGGTTCAGCTTCCGCACCGAGCCAGCGCTCTGAATGGGTCAGAGCTACATCTAAGTAAGTGAACGTTTGAAGCGACAATCCGTAGTAAACATCCCCTAAATCCAATCCTTGCTTAGAAGATTTGTAATCGACAACGCGGATATAAGGTTTACCGTTAATATCTGTTGAGTCAATCCGGTCAATGCGTCCACGGACATTCATTTTCCGTCCGAGTTTCAAGTCGATAGCGAGTGGAGGAATTTGCTCTTTCGGGCCAAAGCCGACTTCAAGCGCTACCGGTGAAAAGCCTGTGACTTTTGCATGGCGGCTCAACATAAATGCCGTTTGGCGGATAATCCCTTCCAATTTGTGCTGAATGTAGCGATATCTATGGGAACTGATTAATATATGATTGACAAAATAAGGTGAAAGTTGATCTAGTGCATTTTTAGCCATTTCCCGGCATTGTTTTTCTGTCAGTGAAGACCACGAGACATTCAAGCGGTTTACTTCATCAGAAATCCATTTGATCGCTGCATGGAAAAGATCGCCCATTGCCGGCGCCGCTAATTTATACTGGCTGCGTTCTTCTAAACGGAGCCCGTACGTTACATAATGCGCAAAAGCACAGCCATAATACGTCTCGACTCTCGAAACACTCGATGCAATTGGCGTGCCATATAAAGGTTCAGCGATATCTTCTCTTAATTGTTCAGCAATATTCGGCTTCAAGGGTTCCAAAATCCGTTCAATAACCGATGCCCACAAAGGATCCTGCTGATAATAATGGAGGACGGCCCGCCATTCAGGCGATATTTCGCCGTTCCGCAGTTGGGAAGTCAAATAAGACAACGTCGCCCGTGGGTGAGAAATATAAGAGAGATGGGACACTTCTTTCAATTCTTCCGGATCGATGACGGCCGGAGTCAATTCGATAGAAAGCATATCGCGGAGCTTCTGAATATAAAGTGAAGGCAAGAGCGCCTTCCCTTCTTCGTCGGCAATTGGATAGGATACCGTCAAATAATCGGAAGAAGATGTGAATGTCCGATAAGCCATATACGTTTCATCCATTAGCCGCATTTTCGAAGTCGGAGCCAATTCAAAGCCGATTTGGGCAAACCATTCCCGCTCTGTATCGGTAAGCAGCCCTTCTTGTTCGACGCGCTGAGGCAAGATGCCATCATTGGCACCAATCACAAAGACTGATTTAATATCCATTAGACGGGCTAAATCCATCTTGGACACGGTCACTTGGTCTAATGAAGGAGGAATGCGCGAGAATTCCAATGTTTCAAATCCTTCATCTAAAATTTTCAATGCGGCCCCTAATTCGACTTCTTTATCGCCGAACATTAAGACGAACTGGTCTAAAACAGTGGTCCATTGTGTCCACGCCTGTTCATGTTCAGTTGCCGACAGCAAGCGGTGTTCCGTCTCTTCTCTGTTTTTCAGGGCTTGCAGTTTTTCATAGACATGCATTTGCTCGATAAAGACATATAAAGTTTCAGCAATGTCTCTGCCCGTACGGCACCGTTCCAAATCGTCTTTCAACTGAAGCAACGGTTCCCTTATCAAATCCCGGACTGCATGCAGTTCCATTTGAGCAGCTAATTCCTCATCCGTTTGAATACCTGTGTGAAATTCAAGTCCGCGATATTTTTTATAGAACCAGCGCTTCTCTTCAAACCAGCGCTCTCCATATATGCCATTGGCAATGACGAAGTTTTCAAGAATGTCGCTTCGTTCTCGCCATTTAGAGACACTGCCTTCCGGAAAGAACAAATCGGTCTTTACTGCTCTAAATACCGGTTCGTAGGAGAAATTCGAAAGTACCGCTTCTAGAATCGACCGATTGAATTCGATGAGCGGATGATGCAGCATGGACTTTTTTCTGCTGATAAAATAAGGGATCTCATATTGAGGAAAGACCGTATTGATCAATTCATCATAGACTTCCGGCTGCCGGTACAGCAAAGCAATGTCCTGGTAGCGCAGCCCGTTCCGAACCTGATCACGGATTTTGCGTGCGACGGCATGCATTTCAGCACGTCGATTCGAAGCTTCGATCAATTCGATGTTCCCTTCAGAGACGGTTGTGCGCAAAGGAAAATCATCGAAATGCTTTTCCAAATGCGCCAATTCACGGTTATTATATCGCCGCTGTTCTGTCATATAAACGGGCATATCGATATCTACCGCTTCAGCTTTTGCCAATTCGGTCAACCGGCGTGCAGTATTCGCCGACTGATAAAAGAGATCCTGTTCGTCCTCTGGATTTGAATGGTCATCCATTGGAAGTGCAATGGTCATATTCTTAGCGTATTTCATGAGTTCTGTCAGTATTTCGTATTCACGTGCTGTAAAATTAACAAAACCATCGATATAGATGGTTGAAGTTTTAATCATTTCCGAATGCTTAATGCGTTCTGAAAGCATAGCTAAATGCCCTTCAGAATCTACAAAAACCGTACCAAGCCGGCTTTCAATTTCTGAAAGGATCAGTTCTAAATCAGAAGCTTTATCAAGCAAGGTGCGCGGAGCCCCCGCTTCAGCCAATGTATTGCGGATTCCAGTCAATTCGCCGCAATCCACGCAGTATCTCGAGAATTCTTTCACCAACTGTTCAATCTGATCGGTAAAGCCTCTTTTTCCGGCAGCTCTCCGGAATAACTGAAACTCTTCTTTATGTTCTTCCAATAAACTGCGGATCAGCATGCGATAGCCGAATGTATCCACTTCTCTTCTGCTGATGCCCCCTACTTCCTGGAGCACTCGCCAAGCTAGGCGTTTAAAAGTCACGGCTTGTGCACGGATCATGCCTTGCATGCCGTATGCTGATGAAAGCCTATACTCGGTAGAAAATGACATTTGATCCGGAACAATGAAGAAAATCGGATCGCCGTCAGCTTGCCGTTTTAATTCATCGGCTATTTCTTCTTGGATGTATCGTGTTTTTCCGGAACCCGCTCGTCCGTAAACAATTCGTAATGCCATTATTTAACCCCCAATAAGAACGTTTGTTCTAATTATATAAGAACTTGGCCATTTTTGCCATTCCTGACTGCTATTCCACTTCGCTGTTTTCCCGGTCTTTTTTGGCTTGCCGGAAGTCTGCTTCCACACGCTTGTTCAATCTTTTCTCCAGCACTTTTCCGATAACGTAGAGCAAAATAATCACTACTATAACGACAGCTGTCCGTATCGGTTGAGTGAATAATGCGCGGATATCATAGCCAACATAAGAAATCATAAAGACCATCACGAATTTTCCGGCCATTAACGTCAGCAAATAATAATGGCGGCTGATATTAGAAAGCCCTGCCACTAAATTTACTAGCGCGGATGGTGTAAAAGGAAAACAGAGTAATAAAAAAAGCGGGCCAAAGCCATTCCGTTCAACCCAATGAATCAGCCGCTGTACACGCTCATGTTTTGTCATGAAATTCATGAAGCGCGCACGGCCATATTTCCGGATAATTAGAAAAACCACATAAGACCCTGCTACTGCCCCGCCCCAAGAGATTAAAAATCCAATCCATAATCCGTAAGCTGTCGCATTTGCGAAGACAAAAACAAACAAAGGAAGAAATGGAAGAAAGGCTTCAAAGAAAGGAAGCAAAAATCCGATTAGCGGACCAAAAGCCCGATAAGATTGGGTCAATTCAATAATATTTTCCATCGTAAAAAAATCAGCCATGAACTCAATCCTTTTAATTGCTTTAATTTTCAAAAACCGTTTCTATTTTCAAATAATTTTATGCTATGCTTATATTCGTATATTATTTACTTTACACTCTTTCTCTTCATTTGGAAAAGAGAAATACTTTGTGCAGGGAGCGATTTGAATGGATGATCGTGGATTTGTTTCCGGGATCAAAGCAGGAACAAGTATTGCAGTTGGTTACTTCCCAATTGCTCTGACATTTGGATTGCTGGCTAAGACCACGGGCTTATCATTGCTTGAAGCTACTGCAATGAGTATTTTCGTCTATGCAGGTGCAGCCCAATACATATCTCTTTCTTTAATTGCAGCGGGGGTTTCTCCGCTTCTCATTGTCTTGAACACGTTCGTTGTCAACATTCGCCACTTTCTTATGACGGCTTCGCTCAACGAAAAGATGCAGCCTGAGAAAAAATGGATAAAAGCCCTCTACGCTTTTGGGGTAACCGATGAATCTTTCTCGGTGCTTGCGACACAACAAGGCGGCAAGCTGCGGACTTCTTTCGGAATTGGCGTCATAGTGATCGCTTATGGCAGCTGGGTCGTCTTTACTGCAGTTGGACATTTGATCGGAGCCAATCTTCCCCAATTCCTGCAAGCGGCCATGTCCATCGCTTTATATGCCATGTTTGTCGGGCTATTGGTCCCTTCCATGCGCGGGAACCGGAAAGTAGTCAGCTTAGCGTTAATCGCAGCTTTGATTAATTCTTTCTTTTATTTCACCGGTTGGCTGACAACCGGGTGGGCGATTCTTGTGTCAACGCTGGCATCAGCTATTTTTATTGAAATCATTTCTTCGAAAGGCAGGCGGACATAATGGGCGCTTGGTATTGGTGGATGATTATCGGTATGGCGATTGTGACTTACCTTCCACGCGCAATCCCTTTGACTTTTTTGGAAGGGCGCGAATTGCCGCCGGCCATCCAAAACGTATTGCGCAATATTCCCTATGCGGTATTAGGTGCACTCATCTTCCCGGCCATCTTTTTTGTTCAAGAAAATGTATGGTTCGGCATTATTGGAGCCGCTGCTGCTTTTGGAATTGCTTTTACAGGAGCAAATGTCATGACGGTGGTGTTAGGTTCTATTGCCGTACTCGCCGTTTACAGCGTTTGGTTCCTTTAATAACAATTTGGTCCTTTCTTGCCTATAAAAAAACGCCGTTACTCATCTTCATGAGTTTCGGCGTTTTTTCTGCGTTGGTACATCGTTGAAGCATACCAAAACCCGATGGTTAGGGAGGCGGCATTTACGACAAATAAGAGCCAAGTATGGGTGTATCCCGCGTAGACAGCAGCTGCAATAAGCGCCACTGTCAAAATCAATGCGACAATATGATTGAAGGTCACACGGGTAAATAACACAACGAGCAAACCAGGCACCAATAACGATAAGAAAAATTTTGTTATCATTGAGTCCATTTGAATTCTCCTTAGTTGACCACAATTAATCCTAAACGGTGGTGATCGTGACGGAAAATGACATGCTGGCGCAATCGGACTTCCCGGTTATGGTCTAAAACTTCCAACCGGCAATGTGCCGCATTCACTTGGATCGCTTCATAGAGTTCGGTTTCATTTGAAACGGACAAGCCATTTACTTTTCGGATGACTTCTCCTTTTAACAGACCCATTTTATCCGCTGGAGAATCCGGCAGGACATCCACTATCATGACCCCCATCGGCTGCGGCGTCACTGCATGGTTTCCTTGGCGCTCTTTGATTTCAAAGAATAGCGTAATTGCCAAACGTCCTGCTGCACCTGCCACCAATGCCACGAATGCCATCGGTTCCCATAAAAATGAACCGAGTGCCAGTACGATGATGGCGATTCCTAATTTCCAAGTAAGTCCCCCGATTTTCGGCAATAGATAAATCGGCATCGTTCTTCTTGAGCGGTTCTGGAACGCTAAAATAAAAGGGACTAACATAAACGAAAAAGAGCTTTGCCCGATTGTAAACTGCGGCCAATAAGGTGCATAAGCATCCAGTAAGCTGCCTGGCACAACAACCAGCACCGGGATCAGCCATAAGCGTTTAACGTCATAGACAGCTGCCATCAACCCGCGCGAGGTATTCTCGCGGCGAGGAGAAGCCGAACTTGCCCCTTTTTTCGAGATAAGAATCCCTTCGGCTATAACAAATGCCCCAGCGATCAATCCCACAGGCACCAGCCAGCCCCAATCGAGGTAATAGCCTCCATATTCAAAAATCCCAAAATCGATGGTCCAGCCATTGCGTTTAAACAGCCAGCCAAAAACAACAGCCGCTAATGCTATATAAACAAATGAACCGAGGTAGAAAAACCCTGTAACCATCATTAGGATGCTGACGAGGCTAAGTGCTACTAGCCATTCGAGCGGAACGACCAATCCAAGCGCACAAAAAACCAAGGAATAAATTAAGATAAAGACCGCACCATCTTTTAACAGCCCTGAAAATTCAGTCCATCCCCAAACGATGCGTGTCCGAAACATCTTCCGTTCTCTTTTGACACGGAAATATCCTAACAGAACTGCTGTCAACAGTGCTATGTAAAAAGCAGGGTTGATAAAAAATCTTCCTATGTCCAGTAACGCATCCATTATCACTTCTTCACACCATCCTATCACGTGCACTGTCGTTTCTTTCCATTGTACCAAAGAACACGATGTTTCTGTAGATTTTTTCGGTTAACGGAAAGCTTCCTCTAATTGCTTTAAAAGATCTTCTTTCCCTTCAATTCCTGCGGACAGGCGAACGACTTGCGGAGTAATACCGATCTTCTGTTTTTCTTCCTCCGTTAAAGCTCTGTGTGAGGTGCCATCTGGGTAAGAAACAGTCGTTTCCACTCCAGCCAGTGTAGGAACAATTTTAATCCACCCTAAAGAAGAAAAAAATTTAGAGATATCCATATCTTCCTTCAACTCGAACGTGACGATTGCGCCTTTCCCGGGATACCAAACTCTCGCTTTTCCTTGCAGGAATTCTGCAATGGCTTGGGCATTTTCCGTTTGTGCTTTCATTCGCACCGCGAGCGTTTTGAGGCCCCGAAGAGTCAGCCAAGCTTCAAAAGGGCTCAAGTTCAATCCTAAATTAACCACTCGTTTTTCTGCTTCATCGATTAAATCTGCGTCCCCTACAAGGACACCTGCCGTGACATCACTATGCCCGCCTATATATTTCGTTGCACTATGCGCAATAAGGTTTGCCCCTTGGCCGTACGGAGTGATCGTATAAGGCGTTGCAAAAGTATTGTCAATCATCACTTTCACCCCGTAGCGCTGTTTCAATTGCTCCAACGCTTGAAGATTTTCTACACGCAGGAATGGGTTGGTAATCGACTCGCTGAAAATCAATTTAACTTCCGGAAAATCAATCAGGACCTGTTCCATTTCATCGGTTTTTGTAAAATCGGCGAAATGCACTTGGATTCCCATCCGCACCAATTCTTCTCTTAAAAGATGAAAAGTTCCTCCGTAGACATCTTCTGCAGCCAGTATATGTTCACCCGTCTTTACTACGGCAAGCATTCCTGCGAGTATGGCAGACATTCCAGAAGAAGCTGCTATTCCTTTTGGAGCGCCTTCCATTTCTGCAACAGATTGCCCTAAAGCATCTGTGTTTGGATTTGCTGTGCGGGAATATAGATACGTATCGTTTCCTTCATAATAGCCTTCCAACTCTTCCAATGAAGAAAAAGAGAAAGCGGAAGTTTGATACACGGGCATCACTTTTGGTTGAATGGAACGTTCTTTCATTGTCGAAGTGTGAACGGCTTTTGTTTCAATTGAGCGCATTTTAGCATCCCCTCTAATCCATATTGGCGATCATTTCTTTCATCATTGTTTCATTCATCGGCCCTACGATTTTATTTTGGACTCTTCCTTCCGTGTCAATCATGTATGAAGTAGGGATGGTCACCGCTTGATATAGCGTGCCTATATCCCCTTTCTTATCCATCGGGATCGGAAATGTGAGTTCATATTCCTTCACAAAATTTTGGACTTTATCAATACCTCGATCTTCAGTCGTTAAATTCACTGCTAAAATTTCGACATTATTGCCAGCTGCATGCTCTTCAAAATAGTTTTGCATGTGCGGCATTTCCGCTCTGCACGGAGGGCACCAAGTTGCCCAAAAATTCAAGATAACTTTTTTCCCTTGATAATCAGAAAGTTTTACTTTTTCGCCTTCTAAAGTTGTAAGTTCAAAATCCGGAGACAATTCTCCTTTGGCCAATCCTTCATCCGTCGGAAGAAAATCGACATCGCTGCCTAGAGCCAAATTATCAAATTCATCTTTATTTTCAAGATTCGATTTTACGATTCCTGCAACTGCAATTCCAATCATGCAAGCAATGAGCAGTAATCCAATCATTTTTTTAGACATTTACAAGTCACCTCATTCATCTTTCATCATACGATAAATTGACCCCGTTATTCCACTTCTGTCTCTATAATTTAAATTATTCGGGCATAGTAAAAAGCCGGCATCAGTTGACGATGCCGGCTTTGGTATTAAAGTGAGATGTAATTTGCAGGATTGACTGCATTCGTGCGTGCGCCATTCCATGGACCTACATGGATTTCAAAATGCAGATGCGATCCGAATGAACGGCCTGTATTACCCATTGCACCGATGCTCTGACCTTGTGAAACAGATTGGCCGACTGATACGCCAATTGAACTCAAGTGTGCATAAACAGTAGCGTGGGTTTGTCCATTCAGAGAATGGGTAATGATAATTACATTCCCATACCCGCCCATTGAACCGGCATATGAAACAAATCCATTAGCAGAAGCCTTAATATTCGTTCCAACACTATTTGCAATATCTACGCCTTGGTGGAACTCAGGTCCTGAACCGATATCTCTCCAGCCAAACTTAGATGTATAACGGCCCGAAGTCGGATTGATGAACCCTGAACTTCTTGCGGGCTGTGCTGCTGGCGGCGAATATGCAGGCGCTGCTGGTGCAGCCGCATTAGATGACTTCGCACTCGCAGCCGCTTTGCGTGCTGCCGCCGCTCTAGCTTCAGCAGCTGCTTTTTCTTGTGCTGCTCGTTCAGCAGCTAGTTTGCGTTGGCGCTCTTCTTCAGCTTTGCGCGCTAATTCAGCAAGTCGTGCTTGTTCAGCTGCAATTTGCTTTTCCAAATCTGCGCTGACATCAATAGTTTCTTCGCGCTGCTTTTCTAGTTTCGCTTTCTCGTTAGCCAAACGTTTTTGTTCAGCTTCAAGCTTTTTAACTAATCCTTTTTGCTTCGCCTTTTGTTCATCCAAAGATGATTTCAAAGAAACCAGTTCAGCTCGGCGCTCTTCTTGTTGAGCAAGTTTTGTTTCAACTTCCGCTTTCTGTTCAGCTAGAAGTTGTTTGTCTTCCGCTTGTTCCCGCATGATTTTGCGGTCAGCGTCGATCAATGTATTCACGGCAGAAAAACGGTCAATGAAATCGATAAAGCTGTTAGCACCTAGCAGTACATCTATGTAATCTACTGATCCTCCGCTTAATTGAATCGCACGTGCACGTTCTTGCAGCAACTCGGTTCTTTCTGCAATTTTGCGCTCAAGTTCTTCAATAGAAGCTTTTAATTCTTCGATTTCTTCTTTAGTAACATTGATTTCGCCTTCGACGCTTGCAATCTTCGCTTCAGTTTCTTGAATTTTTCCATTCAATTCTTGAATCTGCGCCATAATTTTTTCTAATTCGGATTGATTCACTGAGATCGCTTCAGACTTTTTGTTGATCCCTGAATTCAATTCGCTTTGTTTTTGTTGTGCTTCTTGCTGTTTTTGTTCTAATTCACTTAGTTTATCTGCACTGGCTGTAGGCATGATTAGCGATACAGCAAGTATAGAAGATAACCCAGTCAACATCCATTTCGACTTCGACTTCAAGTTCGTGTTCCCCTTTCGGATTTACGTTCTTTTCTCTCTGTCTTAAACACGCAAGAATTTACGTATTGACATAAAGCTTCCCCAGATTCCTATAAATATGCCCATCAATAAGATTAATGCGCTCACTTGATAGATGAATGGAGAGAATTCCAATAGCTGGAATATTTCGTTTTTCAATCTTGGTTCTGCATAAACAGTAACGTTATAGTACAACGCAGCAACCAGGCCAATCGGAATAATCGATCCTAATAACCCTAGCCACATACCTTCTAAAATGAATGGGATTCGTACAAACCAGTTAGTCGCACCCACTAATTTCATAATTTCGATTTCATGGCGTCTTGCAACGATCGTGATTCGGATTGTATTGGAGATCAAGAACATTGCTGTGAACAACAATGCAAGAATTAATACTAGACCAACATTGCGGCCAGTATTCAAGACATTGAATAGTTTCTCAATCTTACCTGCTCCAAATTCCACTTTTTCGATTAGTTCAATCTTAGAAATTTCACCTGCGACTTTTTCAGTCTGCTGTGGATCAATTGACTTCACATAAAAAACATCAAATAGAGGATTGTTTTGTTCGTAAAGGCTAAAATCATCTCCAAAGTTAAGGATGAGGTCTGTCAATTCTTCTTCTTTAGGAGAGAATTCTACCGATTCAACCCCTGGCAAAACACTGATTTCATTTTCTAGCCGATCAATATCTTCTTGACCGGTCTCTAATGCGATAAATACTTTCATTTCTACGTCGTTTTCTACATCATCCGCTATTTTGTTCAAGTTCATCATGATCAAAACAAAAACACCGACAAGCAGTAACGTAACTGTTACAGCACTTACTGATGCAAAGGTCATCCAGCCATTCCGACCAAGGCTTTTTAAGCTTTCACGAAAATGGCGTCCTAATGTTCTAGCCTTCATAGCCGTAATCACCTCCGGCTACGTCTCTGACGATCAATCCGCCTTCAATGGCGATAACGCGGTGTCTCATTGAGTTAACGATTTCCCGGTTATGGGTCGCCATCAAGATTGTTGTACCGCTTTTATTGATCTGTTCAAATAATCTCATGATATCCCATGAAGTTTCAGGATCTAAATTTCCAGTAGGCTCATCTGCAATAACCACTTTCGGTTTATTGACGATTGAACGCGCGATTGACACCCGCTGCTGCTCCCCACCCGATAATTCTGTTGGAAACATTCGTGCTTTATGTTTTAAACCTACTAAATCCAAGACTTTTAATACACGCTTGCGAATCTCTTCCGGTTTTTCTTCTATTACTTCTAGCGCAAACGCTACGTTTTCGTATACGTTCAATTTAGGAAGCAATTTAAAATCCTGGAAGACGACGCCGATCTGGCGGCGAAGCAACGGTACTTTCGAGTTCTTTAATGTAGCAATATCAATGCCGTCTACGAACATTTGGCCAGAGGTTGGACGTTCTTCCCGATACATCATCTTGATAAATGTCGATTTCCCCGCTCCACTCGGACCTACTACATATACGAATTCACCTTGGTCGATCTCAACGTTCATTCCGTTAAGTGCCACAATGCCGTTCGGATACTTTTTGTAGACATTTCTCATTTGAATCATTTACTAACCACCTATATATATTAAGAGTTTCCCTAAACCTTAAGTTCACCTGAAAATTTCTAGCAGACTCATTATAACACCTTAAACCTCTTTTTTTATTACATTTATGTATCAATTAAAATTCAATATGAAATATTTTATGGTTTAATAGTAATGCCTTTTTCAAGAATTACACATCAAAATAGTATCATTTTACTTAATTTTATTGCATTTTTGCATTGAAAGATATTTGTGACATTTTTGTGAAATAGAAAAAACCGGCTTTTCAGCCGGTTCATTTCTTCTCTGATAACCATTTTGCAACTGCATCTGCTTCTTCGCCTTCAATGATATCCGGTGGCATAGCACCTTGGCCGTTATCGATAACTCCACGAATTTCTTCTTCTGATAACCGTGCACCGACGTCATTCAAAGCCGGGAAATTGCCTGCGCCTTCCAAGTTTTCACCATGGCAAGAGATGCAATTTTGTTGTACAACTTGCTCGGGATCCACTGAAGATTCTTCTGAGCTGCCGCTGTCTGGCGTTTCTGCTGGCTCACTTGATTCTTCTCCTCCGCCGCAAGCACCAAGAACCAGTGCTGAACCAAATAATAAAGCCATTAATTGCTTTTTCATACTGGGTACCTCCTCGCTATTTTACCTACCTACTAGAGTATACCAAAGTTATGCCCGTTTGAAACCTTCTCCAAGAACCTCTGCAGCATCTGACACGATAACAAAAGCTGTCGGATCAATAATTTTCACCAAGTTCTTTAGGCGCGTAAACTCCGTCTGATGGACAACGACCATGATCATCGGCTTTTCTGCTTCCGTATATCCTCCAGTAGCCGATAACTTTGTAACGCCGCGATCGATTTCTTCATAAATAGCGTCTCGGATTTCTGCCTGTTTATTCGTAATGATATAAACTAATTTCGATCTTCCAAATCCGACTTGGACTAAATCGATTGTCTTGGTTGTTACGTATAAGCCGATCAATGCATATAACCCTTTTTCAATATCGAAGACCAAAGCAGCCGCAAGCACGATCAGTCCATCAATTAACGCAACGCTTGTCCCGAGCGTCAAACCGGTATACTTTGTAATAATTTGAGCGGCTAAATCAGTTCCGCCTGTAGAAGCTTGTCCGCGAAAGACAATCCCCAGTCCTAGCCCTACCATGATTCCGCCAAACAAAGATCCGAGCAATGGATTCATCGTCCAAGGCTCCCATGATTCCGTCATGAAGACAACGAATGGAAGGAAGATGGTTCCCACCGCTGTTTTCAAACCAAAATTCTTGCCGAGCAAAATGACGCCGGCGATAAAAAGAGGAATATTAAATGCCCATTGCACAAAGGCCGGCTTCCAATCGAAAACACCTTTTAAAATGGTACTGATCCCGCTGACTCCCCCTGACGCCACTTCATTCGGCAGCAAGAATACATTAAAAGAAATTGCTACAATGGCCGATCCCAAAATGACACTGGCATATTCTAAAATTACACTAAGAATTGGATGCGGCTCTTTTCTATTTCGTTGATTTTTTTTACCCATTAAACTTTCCTCATTCCTACCTAATCTCGAGTTCAACCCTGTCAGAGTATAACAAAGCTCCAGCCAATTGTGAACTTCATCAAGGTAAAGAGAAAAACCTCCACTACGCATATGTTGCGTGGTGGAGGCTTCATTATAATTATGCTGGATTTTCTTTAAGTCGCAGTGATAAAAGGCGGCTCCGCTTTTCTTACTGCATTTTAGAACGCAGCAGTGAGTTGATGAAGCCATCGATATCGCCATCCATTACAGCTTGCAGGTTCCCGGTTTCGTAATTTGTACGGTGGTCTTTGACCATCGAATAAGGATGGAAAACGTATGAGCGAATCTGGCTGCCCCAGCCGATTTCTTTTTGTTCTCCGCGGATTTCAAGAAGCTGTGCTTCCTGCTCCTGGATTTTTAATGCGTAGAGTTTCGCTTTCAACATCTGCATCGCTTTTTCGCGGTTTTTGATTTGAGACCGTTCTTGTTGGCAAGTAACCACTGCCCCTGTCGGCAAGTGCGTGATTCGGACAGCAGAATCTGTCGTGTTGATGTGCTGCCCGCCTGCACCGCTTGCCCGGTACGTATCAATTTTCAAGTCTTCTGTACGGATATCGATTTCGATTTCCCCTGTGAATTCCGGCATGACTTCACATGAAACAAACGAAGTATGGCGGCGACCAGAAGAGTCAAATGGGGAAATGCGGACTAAACGATGAACGCCTTTTTCCGCTTTCAAATAGCCATACGCATTATGCCCTTTGATGCCTAAAGTCACCGATTTTACTCCTGCTTCATCTCCTGCCAAGTAATCAAGCGTTTCTACTTTAAATCCGCGTTTTTCAGCCCAGCGCGTGTACATGCGCAAAAGCATCGAACACCAATCTTGTGATTCGGTTCCGCCTGCACCTGGATGCAGTTCTAAAATGGCATTGTTTTTATCGTACGGTTCACTTAATAGCATCGTTAATTCGTAATCGCTTAATTCTTTTTTAAAGGTTTGCATTTCATCGCTGATTTCTTCGTGCAATTCTTCGTCGTTTTCTTCACGGAGCAATTCCAGCGTCATTTCCAAGTTTTCCTGTGTTTCCGTAAAACGGTGATACGTATTCACAATATCTTTCAATCCATTCAATTCAGAAATGACCGTTTGAGCCGATTCTTGGTTATTCCAAAAATTCGGATCCAACATCATTTCATCCAATTCCTGGATTCTGGCTTCTTTGTTTTCTAAGTCAAAGAGACCCCCTAAAGTCCGCCAATTTACTGGCTGATTTGTCAAGTTCGTTTCGGATGTCTGCTAATTCCATCATTATATGTTCCTCCTCAAAATAACACCGAAGAGCATTTGCTCTTCGGTCCTGTGGCTTGCTTATATTCAATCATTTAACTGCTCTTTATTGAATGAACGGTGCTTTTTTAAGCTGTTGCACCATGGCAGTTTTTGAACTTTTTACCGCTGCCGCATGGGCAAGGTTCATTGCGTCCGACAGCCATATCATTGCGGACTGGCGCTTTTTTCTTTTTCGGTGCCGGTCCGTCTTCTTTCGGGTTGACCGCTTGGCCTTTCGCCACTTCTTCGCGTTCAAGATTATTGCGGATTTCCGCTTTCATTGCATATTTCGCAACATCTTCTTCGATTGACAAGACCATTTCCTCGAACATCGCGAATCCTTCATTTTGGTATTCACGAAGCGGATCATTTTGGCCATATGCACGCAAGTGGATTCCTTGGCGCAATTGGTCCATTGCATCGATGTGATCGATCCATTTTGTATCGATTGAACGAAGCAATACAACTTTTTCAAATTCGCGCATGCGTTCAGAAGTCATTTCTTCTTCTTTTTCATCATAGCGTTTAATAACCTCCGCTTTGATGAAATCGATCAACTGCTCTTGTGTCTTCCCTTTTAAATCATCAACAGTAATGGTGTTTTCCGGCAATAAATTCGCTGAAGCCACATCTACTAGCGATTTGTAATTCCAATTTTCAGGGTTCTCTTCAGAAGTATGCGCATGGACCATACGTTCAATAGAGCTATCAAGCATGCGCTCTACTAATGCACGCATATTATCGGTTTCAAGAACTTCCATCCGTTCCTTGTAAATAATCTCACGTTGCTGGCGCAAAACGTCGTCATATTGAAGCAAACGTTTCCGTGCATCGAAGTTATTTCCTTCTACGCGTTTTTGAGCAGACTCGACTGAGCGGTTGACCATCTTAGACTGCAGCGGCTGTGAATCGTCCATTCCCAGTTTGCCCATCATATTGCGCATTGCGTCCGAACCGAAACGGCGCATCAAATCATCTTCTAATGAAAGATAGAACTGCGTAACACCCGGATCACCTTGACGCCCTGAACGGCCTCGAAGCTGGTTATCGATGCGCCGGGATTCATGGCGTTCCGTACCCAGAACTGCCAAACCGCCCGCTTCGATTACACCTTCACCCAGTTTAATATCAGTTCCGCGTCCAGCCATGTTCGTCGCAATCGTAACGGCGCCTTTTTGTCCGGCGTTTAAAATAATTTCCGCTTCGTGCGCATGGTTTTTCGCATTTAACACGGAATGCTTAATGCCTTTTTTCGAGAGGTAATCCGAAATGATTTCAGATGTTTCAATTGCTACTGTACCGACTAGCACAGGTTGGCCCTTTTCATGGCGTTCTGCAATATCTTCTGCAACCGCCTTATATTTACCGGCAATTGTCGCATAGATCAAATCGACTCTATCGTCACGGATGATCGGTTTATTTGTTGGAATCGCAATAACATTCATATTGTAGATATTGCGGAATTCCTCTTCTTCCGTTTTAGCCGTACCGGTCATACCAGAAAGTTTATCGTACATACGGAAAAAGTTCTGGAACGTAATTGTCGCCATGGTCATGGATTCATTTTGAACTTCCAAACCTTCTTTGGCTTCAATTGCCTGGTGCAATCCATCTGAATAGCGGCGCCCTTTCATCAAACGGCCCGTAAACTGATCGACAATCACTACTTCACCGTCTTGGACGACATAATCTACATCTTTATGCATGGTCACTTGCGCTTTTAACGATTGGTTGATCGCGTGATTCAAGCGTACATGGCGAATGTCGAATAAGTTATCGATATTAAAAGCTTTTTCCACTTTTTCAATGCCGTCTTCTGTCAACACAACGCCTTTAGTCGTTTCATCGTACGTATAATCGGTATCTTTGACCAGCATCCGGGAGAAAGCATTTGCTTGCATATACAATTGCGCCGCTTTCGCCGCCTGGCCGGAAATGATCAATGGTGTACGCGCTTCATCGATTAAAATGGAGTCGACTTCATCGATAACTGCAAAGTTTAATGGGCGCTGAACCATGTCTTCTTTGTAAAGCACCATGTTATCCCGCAGATAATCAAAACCAAGTTCATTATTCGTGCTATATGTGATATCCGCTTGATAAGCTTGGCGTTTTTCGTCTTTCGTCAAGCTATTTAAGTTTAATCCGACAGTCAGTCCCAACCACTCGAATAATTGACCCATTTCACCTGCATCGCGGCTCGCCAAATATTCGTTGACAGTTACTACATGAACGCCTTTTTTTGAAATGGCATTCAGGTAAACCGCCATGGTTGAAGTCAAAGTTTTACCTTCACCCGTTTTCATCTCAGAGATATTGCCTTCGTGAAGTGCTGCCGCCCCCATAATCTGAACACGGAATGGATACATGCCCAACACTCGTTTAGAAGCTTCCCGTATTGTTGCAAATGCTTCAGGCAATAAATCATCCAAGGATTCACCTTTGGCAGACCGTTCAATAAATAGTTCCGTTCTTGCTTTTAAAGCTTCATCTGATAAAGCCGCATATTCCGAAGCCAAGGCCTCGACCTGATCGGCAGTTTTTTCTAATCTTTTTAGGTCCCGTTTATTCGGGTCAAATACTTTATTTAATACTCCAAGCATCTATAACCGCTCCCTGCGTAGTGTCCGGCTATAACAAGTCCAGCCAGATCGCTTTTGCTTTAATATTCTCATTCCAATTGAATTAGTCCTTAATAACTAAAGTAATCAACATCGCTTAGTCCTTGGCAAAAATTCTCACTACTTATTTTAACACTGCAGGCAACCGCGTGCAAACTTCCTGTACAGTCTGTTAAACTACTAGAAACAGCAAAAAAATAGTTTTTTTCCCCAATATAAAAGAAAAGCCTCTCATAACGAGAGGCTTTCTGACTATTATTATGAGCTTGTTTCGATCAAACCATATGTGCCATCTTTCCGTTTGTAAACGATATTGGTTTCATTGGATTCGGCATCTGTAAAGACGAAGAAAGTATGCCCAAGCATGTTCATTTGCAATACAGCTTCCTCTTCATCCATAGGTTTCAGTTCAAATTGCTTTGTGCGGACGATTGTCAAATCTTCATCGTCTTCATCTGTATAAGAGTTTTCTGCGTCATTTGAAGTTTGAGTCACTTGTTCAGCTGCAGCGAACGCCATGCCCATCCCTTCACGGTCGCGGAATTTACGGTTGATTTTCGTTTTGTATTTTCGGATTTGGCGTTCAAGCTTTCCAATGATTAAATCTACTGCCGCATATAATTCATCGTGCCGTTCTTCTGCACGCAATACGAGATTTTTCATAGGGATTGTAATTTCCACTTTGGTTTGGCTGTGGTTAAGCGCTTTTAAATTAATCATCGCTGTCGCGTTTGTACCTTCCGGAAAGTATCTTTCGATCTTATCCACTTTCTTTTCGATGTACTCGCGAACTGCCGGAGTTACTTCGACATTGTCGGCCTTGATATTGTATTGAAGCATATGAACTCCTCCTTCTTTTGTGCTTACCTTTACATTTCTATATATCCCCTGAAGTTTCCTGCTTAAAACTAAAAAGTTTTAAGGAAGTTAAATTCAGGTAAAGTAAATCACAAGGAGATGAAGGCCATGTTTACAAATAAAACAGTAGTAGTGACCGGTGCTTCCCAAGGCATTGGCCGAAGTATTGCAGAACATTTTTTAGCGAAAGAGGCAAGGGTAATCGGACTGGATATCCAAGAAAGTGAGTTGCCGGGAATGGATTTCCGCAAATGCGATGTCGGGAATTTCAATGAAGTAATCCAAGTATTTTCAGACATCCATAAAGACTACGGGGCCATTCATATCCTGATCAATAATGCAGGCGTTTCAAAGTTCACCTCTATCTGGGAGATTGAAGAACAAGATTGGGATGAGCTCCTCAATACGAATTTAAAAAGTGTATTCATTTGCAGCCGCGAAGCTGCGCGTTATATGACGGAAGATATCCGTTCAATCGTCAATATGGCCTCTACACGGGCATTTATGTCAGAACCGAATACCGAGCTTTACTCCGCTTCAAAAGGCGGGATTTTTGCACTGACTCATTCATTGGCAGCTACTTTAAGTGAAAAAGGGATTCGGGTAAATTCGATTGCCCCCGGATGGATCCATACCGGGGAAGAAGAACTCCGGAAGGTTGACCACGAGCAGCATTGGAGCGGGCGCGTCGGCAAACCGGGTGACATTGCCCGTGCCTGCCTTTTCTTGTCCAATCCTGAAAATTCCTTTATTACCGGCGAATGCCTCAATATCGACGGTGGCATGACCAGAAAAATGATTTATGAACATTAAAATAAAACTGCCGGGCGTTTGTTAGGCGCCCGGCAGTTTTATTCAAATTCCAAATATGCTTTTAATTCATTGTTGATGAGCATTTCTTTGATCGGATCTTTGTGGAATTCCATGCCATACATCCAGCCTTCTGTCGTGCTTTCTTTCCATAAAAGGATGGCTTTTAAATAAATTTTTTCATGGTTTAAAGTGAACTCGACATCGATTTCTTCCTTAATCCCATCTAATTCCTTCTCTAAGAAGAATTTTCCGCCTCGCGGAGAGACATCAAGCAAAAGTCCATAATGCTCAGACGTTTCTCCCGGCTCATTTAAATGGATGATCAATTCTTGCGGATGGCCAAACGCATACCGATAATGTTCCTGTCTATTGTAAAACATTTGCATCCCTCCAAAATGTTTTTGAATTCCCTTTAACCGCGAATCAAGCAAAACAATTCGATTTCATCCGCACCTGCATCTTTTAAAACTTTTGCCGCATGGCGCATCGTAGTCCCTGTTGTATAGAGATCATCGACTAAAATAATCTTTTTCGGAACCGTTTCCCCATTCCACTGGAATAATGGAGCAGAGGCGATTCTTTCTGCTTTCGTTTTTTTTCCTTGGACATCTTCGTTCTTTAGCAATAAATGTTTGTACGGAAGCCTCGCTGACTCCAGCATCGAGTCCACTTGGGCAAAGGTCCGCTCTTTCAATTTTTTCGGATTCATGGGAATTGGAACAATCACAGCGTTCGATTTAGCTAATGCGTGCTGCACTTCTTTTGCAAAAACTTCGGATAGAATCACATCCTGCAAAAATTTATATTGATGGAAATAATTCTGCATCGCATCATTGTATCGATATAAGCTTTGCCCTTTTATGATCAATCCAGCATACTCCGTCCGCTCCCAATACAGGCAATCTGCACAAACACCTTCCCCGGGCGCATCGCAATATAAACAAGTGCTGCCTGTGATGATTTCAAATTCCGCTTTGCATTTTATACAAACTGCTTCGTTTAAGTCATTCATAAACAAACTTCTCCATGTTGCCGGCACGGGCAGCTTCCTGCTGCATAGGAGGCAATTCATGAAATGGTCTTTCTATTATAAGCGATTATTGTATTTTTGGCTCTATCCATTTGCCTAGTTATTCCATTATGGAAAAAGACAACATCCCCTGTTGGAAAGTCGGCTGCCCTTCCCGCTCTTCCGGAAATTTGGATCAAAGCCGCTGCATCGAAAATTCCTTCATCAGCTCCGATAACCGCCACTTGAACATTCGGCACCGTAATGCCCCGCTCCAATATCGTGGATGTTACCAGTCCAGGAACTTTTCCTTGCCGCAAGCCCATCACCTTCTCTTTTCGATTGGGATCTTTGGAATGTACAGCTTCAATAGCAGAGTCCAATTGTTTAAATAAAGCGATGCTTTCTTCAATCAATTCAATCGTTGGGAAAAATAACAGAAATGGTTCTTGCCAGGAAAGCCTTAAACGAATCCAAGTTTCCAGCTTTTTAGGGATGCTGTTTTTTCTCAACCGCTTTTTATAGTTCCAAAGCGAATCGAACCTGGGTACCGGCAAAGGCTGGCCATGATATCGCCTAAAGATCTCTGAACGGCCCGGTGTCTCCTTGATTAACTGGGCAGACGGTGTGGCAGAAACGTAGACAACCGGCGCTTCGTGTTTTTTCGCTTTCATAACTGCTCTTTTTAAGGCCGGATCCATCGAATATGGAAAGGCGTCTGCTTCATCCACTATTATCAGATCAAATGCATTTTGAAAACGGAAAAGTTGATGGGTAGTGGCAATGACAATTTCAGCGAATCCTGCTTCAGCCGGCGAACCGCCGTAAAGCGTATGGATGACGGTATCCGGAAAGACCGCGCGAATACGCGGAGACAATTCAAGGACAACATCTGTCCTCGGAGCTGCAATGCAAACCCGTTTGCCTGTCTTAAGGGCTTCATAGAGAGGAGCGAAAAGCACTTCTGTTTTTCCGGCGCCGCATACCGCGTAGATAAGGTGAGATCGGTTGATTTGAAGACTTTCAATCACTTGCTGGGAAGCTAAATTTTGTGAAGGAGTTAGGTGTCCACTCCATTGAAACGAGTGGGTTTTCAGGGGTCTAGGAGATGGGGTCGTCCAAGTAATCAGCTCCGTACAAGAACTGATACGGCCCATTTTGAGGCAGTGGCGGCAATACAAACAGGCGCCTTCGCATTTTTCACAATAAAAAGAAGTCAGGTTTACCGATTTTTCTAAGCATCTGCTGCATTCCTGTTTATCAGTAATGCCTGAAATGCGTGTTATAAACCCTTGTGAAATGGCTTGATCGATTTCAATTTGGGAAAATGGCGTGAATTCTTTCAGCCAAACTTTACCGGTTAAAAAGTCTTCTACTTCTTTCATAAATTGCCCCCTTTTTTTAAAAAAGGACCTTGGCCGGTTATTTTCTTACCCAGCCAAGCCCCATTGAGCCTTCTCCTAAATGTGTTCCAATAACAGGACCGAAATAGGAAATAACGAATTCTACTTCCGGGTACTTCTCGTGCAATTCCTCGTACCATTTCTGTGCATCTTCCGGACGGTTGGCATGGATAATAGCCGCTTTAAGAGGCACTCCAGCTTCCACGTCTTCACCGAGCATATCTTCGATTCGCTTCATCGCTTTTTTCCGCGTCCGGATTTTTTCAAACGGTACGATTAATTTGTCCTGAAAATGCAATAGCGGCTTAATTTGCAGCAGACCGCCAACGATGGCTTGCGCATTTGAAAGCCTTCCGCCTCTTCGCAAATGATTAAGGTCTTCTACCATAAAATAAGCACGCATCGTCTTTTTCATTTCTTCCAATGCCTGAATGATTGTTGCTCCGTCCGCTCCTGCTCGAGACAACTCAGCCGCTTTCAATGCATAGAAGCCTTGCATTGCACAGGAGATTTCTGTATCAAAAGCAAAAACTTCCACATCTTTGACTAGTTCATTGGCTTGTTGAGCCCCGTGGAAAGTTCCGCTGATGCCACTCGATAAATGGATAGAAACGATTTCATCGTATTCTTTTGCAAGTTCTTGATACTTCGTGACAAACTCACCAAGCGGCGGCTGTGAAGTTTTAGGTAATTCTTCTACCGCTTTCTTATAAAACTCATCCACATGCAGTTCTTCCTCTTCAGCCAACGATTCATTTCCAAAAGTCACTTGAAGCGGAACCATATGAATATTTTCAGCTTTGCGGATTTCTTCGGGTATGTATGCCGTACTGTCTGTTACTATCGCTGTTCTCATACTAATCAGCCTCCATTGCCAGTTTACCAAATAATGCATTAAAAATAACCCTTAAGTTAAACTAAATATTTTTGCGATCTGCGCTAAGTTCAGAAACTTTCAGCCAAAAAATAAAAACTTCCCGAAATTTCCGGGAAGCTTATTATTGGTTTCCGATAAAATGCAGGCTAGTAACTTTCCAAGCGCCATCTTCATTTTTAAAGACTACCACTTGCCGTCCTGATTGCTTTGCAGATTTATCCGAATTCGGTTCTGCCATCGTCACTTCGATCTGAGCATAAACTTCTGCCCGGTTCTCTTCATATTCAACAATGGTTTCATTGCTTGGCTTATAGGTTGTATCAAAATTTGTAAAAGCTTCTGTCAACGCGGCGCGATCTTCTTCTCTATCAAAACCGTCCGGTTCCTTTGCAATCACTTCCATATACCGATCGACATCTTCCGCATTAAAAGCATCGATGTATTCTTGATAGGCAGCTAAAATCTTTTCTGCTTCGGCTTCTGGAACTTCGGCAGCTTCCGCTTCGCCTTTATCATTCAAGGTAAATCCGACTTCTTCCTTTTCTTCACCTTCTACATCTTCCACGCCATGGTCCACAGCATTGTTTTCATTTGATACATTTCCATCATCTGCTGTATTGCTGTTTACTGAAGGCTCTTCAGAATCGGAACAAGCAGCAAGCAATAAAGCCACACTTGCGGCCAAAATCATCTTTTTCATCATACATTCCTCCTGCGCTTCATTTTGCCATACGCACGAATAGAATACAATGAAGAAACTGTGTCGAATGAGAAAAGCGGAAACAGCCGTATAAGTTCGACGGGCATAAGACGAATTGCCGAAGCGGCGGTCTTTGCCGCACAGGCGATGCGGCTTATGACCTGAGAACTTGGCTGTTGGAGTCTGGACACAGAAAAGCGGAGCCGCCTTGCGAGCCGCGACCAGCGCTGGAAGCCTTTTCGGAAATGGCGGTCTTTGCCATTGCAGATAAGGCTGAAGCGACCTCGAGCGGCTAGGCGGCGGAGCTGGACATGGAAAAGCGGAAACAGCCGTATAAGTTCGACGGGCATAAGACGAATTGCCGAAGCGGCGGTCTTTGCCGCACAGGCGATGCGGCTTATGACCTGAGAACTTGGCTGTTGGAGTCTGGACACAGAAAAGCGGAGCCGCCTTGCGAGCCGCGACCAGCGCTGGAAGCCTTTTCGGAAATGGCGGTCTTTGCCATTGCAGATAAGGCTGAAGCGACCTCGAGCGGCTAGGCGGCGGAGCTGGACACGGAAAAGCGGAAACAGCCGTATCAGACTGGACCAAAAGAAAAAACCCGCATCATAGCTGCGGGTTTATCATATTTTCAGTTAGCGTACTTCAACCCAGCCATTTTTAATGGCGGTAACGACGGCTTGTGTACGGTCATTTACTTGCATTTTCTGAAGAATGCTGGAAACGTGGTTTTTCACAGTTTTCTCAGAAATAAATAGGGTTTCGCCAATTACACGGTTGCTTTGTCCATCTGTCAATAATTGCAAGACTTCACTTTCACGCTTCGTCAATAGATGATACGGACGGCGAATTTCTGTTTGATGGAACGAACCTTTGTTTTCACGCTCGCTCAAGCGACGGAATTCCATCACCAAATTGCGTGTTACTTTCGGGTGCAAATAAGATCCGCCTTTTGCCACAACTTTAATGGCTTGAATAATCGCCTCTGCATCCATTTCCTTCAGCATATAGCCAAGAGCACCTGTCTTTAATGCATGCGTAACGTAAGACTCATCATCGTGAATTGACAGCATAATGACTTTCGCATCAGGGAAATTCTCGATCAACTCGCCTGTTGCCTCTACCCCATTTTTTTGTGGCATATTGATATCCATCAAGACCACATCGGGTTTATATTCTTCATACAATTTGACGACTTCTGTTCCATCTCCACCTTCTGCTACAACTTCAAACGAATCTTCAAAATCAAGAATCCGCTTAACGCCTTCACGGAAGAGTTGGTGATCGTCGATAATAATAATTTTTGTCATTATGTTGTCCTCCTCGAATACCGTATCTTAACTGTCTAGTGTTAATGGAATAATAAACATCAGTACTGTACCATTGCCAGGTGAAGAATTGATGATAAAATCCCCATTTATCAATTCGATCCGCTCTTTCATGCCCATCAATCCAAATGACTGGCTCTTTACGATGCTTTTATCGAATCCGGAACCATTGTCTTTTACGATGATGGTCACTTGTTTTTCCAGCCATTCCACATTGACTTCAATTTCTGAAGCTTTCCCGTGACGAACCGCATTGGTAATCGCTTCTTGAACCAATCGGAAAATAGCCGTTTCGTAATTGCTCGGAAGCCGCACTTCCTTTCCTGTTGACTGGAAATTCATACGTGTTCCTTTGTTATACTCTTCAGTGGTATCAATATACTTTTTTAATGTAGGAACTAATCCCAAATCATCTAAAGCCATCGGGCGAAGATCATAAATGATTCGCCTTACTTCAGTTAGGGCATCCCTTACCATTTCTTTTAATGAGGTAATTTCCTGGAATGCCAGTTCCGGCCCTTTTTCACGAAATGTCCTGTCAATCAAATCTGAACGCAAAAGCACATTTGCCATCATCTGAGCTGGCCCGTCATGGATTTCCCGTGACAAGCGCTTTCGCTCTTCTTCTTGCGCTTCGATGATCCGAAGGCTATAATCTTGCTTTAGCTTTACACTGTCTTGTGCTTCATCAACTTTTTCATGATCTGAAGTTAGATAATTCATCGTAACGTTCAAACGGTTGACCAGATATTCAGCTCGCTCAATTGTCTGAAGGAGGGACTGCAGGCGCCGCTGCAAGCTATCGCGTTTTTGGCGATACTGTTTTTCTTCAGAACGATTGATTGACAACTTGACTTGAAGTTCATTAGCCTGTTCGTAAGCTTGCCTGACTTGGCTTTCTGTGAATGAGTTAAAGAATTGAGAAACTTCGGCAAGCCTCCTGCGAGCAGCTCGGGTCTTTTCTTCCAAAAGATCTCCCGTCTTTATCACACGTGCAATATTCGATCGCACTTCTTCAAGTTCATTTTTCATATCTTCATAACTTTGGCGACTTTGTTCACTGATGACGAAAATATCCTGTTTGGAACGTTCCATTTTTTCCATCACTTCATCAAAAATGGAGTCTAATGCTTTCACATCGAATTTTTTAGCCATTCTAAAACCGCCTTAGCTATACTAAACTATACATAGAAGAAAATTACTTGCACCTTTATGCCTGCCACAGCTGTAATAAGTATATCACTTTATAAGCAAGGCCATGTTAAAAACACATTACAAATTATCTGATTACATTTTACACCAGGAGGCTCTAAAATGCGAGAAAATTACAAAACTATCGGGAATGGAAAAGAAACGGAAATTATCATACAAAAGTCACGTTTTATAGCTCATGCAAAAAGAGCAGAAACTGAAAAAGAAGCTTTGGAATTCATTGATTCCATCAAAGCAAAACATAAAAACGCTAACCATAATTGTTCAGCATACATGATCGGTGAACACGATTCAATCCAGAAGGCAAATGATGACGGTGAACCAAGCGGCACTGCAGGTGTTCCAATGCTGGAAGTTTTAAAAAAACAAGGCTTGAAAGATACGGTCGTTGTCGTCACCCGCTATTTCGGCGGCATAAAACTCGGCGGAGGCGGATTGATCCGAGCGTATGGAAAAGCGACAACAGAAGCAATTGCCGCATCCGGAGTCGTTGAACGACGGCTTCATTGCTTAATGAACGTCCATGTAGACTATACATGGTTAGGAAAAATGGAAAATGAAATTCGCCAATCCGAATTTCCTTTAAAGGAAATTCTATACACTGAAGGAGTCGAATTATTGGTCTACGTTCCGGTCGAACAAGAAAGCAAATTTATCGATTGGGTCAACGAAATGACGAATGGACAGGCGATTATCACGTGCCTGGAAAAAGAATTTCTTGAATTCAAAATATCCTAATCTTTTTTCGTTTACGTATCTTTCAACTCGCTGTATAATAGGTTGAATCAGAGAATGCATGCAACTTAGACTATTGTCATGCGTCTACTATCATAGTAAGATTGGATCGACCCGAATTGAATACTCGGTTAGCCCATTCCTAATTAGAGGAGTTATAACCATGAACCGTAAAAGTTATCGCAAGTCGAAATCGAGCAAAAAACGGACAGCGATTAAAATAATCGTGACATTGGCCTTATCTTTGCTCATATGTGGATCCGCATTCGGTATTTACCTCGTCAAGAAAGCCGAAAATGCGGCGGATAGAGCTTTTGAAACCGCCGGCGACCGTGAAATGTCTGATTTAAGGGAAGAACAAGTCGAACCGCTGCATGATAATATATCGATTCTTTTTATCGGTGTAGATGACAGCGAAGCGCGAGATCAAGACGACCACAATATCCGTTCGGATGCTTTAGTTCTGGCCACTTTAAACAATGAAGACAAATCGATTAAACTCGTCAGCATTCCGCGCGACACATACACTTATATTCCGGATGCTGGACATGAAGACAAAATCACCCATGCTTATGCACTTGAAGGACCGAGTTCCACAATTGAAAGTGTAGAAGAGTTATTGGAAGTTCCAGTCGATTATTATGTTCGCATGGATTTCCAGGCATTTATCGAAGTTGTTGATTCGTTAGGTGGAATCGAAGCAGAAGTACCTTATGATTTAGAAGAAAAAGATGAAAATGATATACACGGTGCAATCGTTCTTAAAGAAGGATTACAAGAATTGAACGGCAGCGAAGCTCTTGCTCTTGCAAGAACCCGCCATTACGACAATGACATCGAGCGCGGCAAGCGCCAGCAGATGTTGATCGAAAGCATCATGGACAAAGCTTTATCAGCAACTTCCATTACAAAATATGGATCCGTTATTGATGCAATTGGCGACAATATGCGCACGAACCTAACTTTCAGAGATATGCAGTCATTTTTCGAATATGCGAAAAACGGGAAACCGGATATCGATACTTTATCCTTAGAAGGATACGATGATATGTCAACTGGAATCTATTATTGGCAGTTGGATGACGAATCCCTTCTTGAAGTCCAAGATATTCTTCAAAGCCATTTAGGATTAAAACCAGATACATCGAGTTTATCCGACAACAGTGACACTAATCTAGCTGAACGTACGAATGTTGAAGAAGGTTATTGACCGCAGCTGAGCTGCGGTTTTTCTTTTGGAAGAAAATAATAAAGGCGCGATAGCAATTTGCTATCGCGCCTTTATTTATTTTCCGATGAATTTCACTAAATTGATCAGCGGTCGGTAATTCTTCCCTGCCAATCCAACTACTTCGACAAACAATTCAATGGCAATCAACATCACGCTGAGCAGCAGGATGCCTCCCCATAATGTAGCTTGAGAGAACAATAAAGCTGCTAAACCGAATAATGCGGCTATGCCATAGATAATCAATACAGTCTGCCGGTGCGAGAACCCGATATTCAATAAGCAATGATGCAAATGTGATTTATCTGCGGCTGAAATCGATTGTTTCTCGCGTACTCGGCGGACAATCGCAAAGAATGTATCTGAGATTGGGACGCCAAGCATGATGATCGGGATGATCAAAGCGACTACTGTTACGTTTTTAAAGCCCATTAATGCTAATACGGAAATCATGAAGCCGAGGAATAAGGCTCCGGTATCACCCATGAATATCTTCGCAGGATGGAAGTTATAGAAAAGGAAGCCGATTGAACTGGCAGCTAAAATTGCAGCCAACGACATAACAAATGGGTCACCCATGATGAAGGCCATAATTGCCAGTGTAATCAACGCAATGGTTGAAACTCCTGCTGCTAATCCATCAAGGCCATCAATCAAATTGATCGCATTTGTTATACCCACGATCCAAAGAATCGTCAACGGAATACTGAAATAACCAAAATCCAACTCTCCACCGAATGGCAAGTTGATGAAAGATATTTCAAGTCCCCCACCCACTACAACGATGGCAGCTGCAGCCAATTGGCCCAAGAGCTTCGCTTTTGCAGTGATTTCGAACATATCATCCAATACGCCGGTAACAGTGATTATAACTGCACCGATTAAAATGGCTGTTGAAATCGAGATAAATGATGCGTCTACTGCATTTGAGACCGTTTCTTCCGGCCGCAAAATAAAGTAACCGATGACAAACGAACCGAATATTGCTAATCCGCCGAGTCGCGGCATAATTCTCGCATGAACTTTTCTATAGTTAGGCCGATCGACTGCTCCTACGCGAAAGGCAATTCGCTTTACAATGGGAGTTAGTACGATTGAAGCGATAAATGCCAAAACCAAAGTAAGGTATAGCATGTCCTTCCTCCTTAAAACTTCTAATTCAACATACAAATCCAATTTCATTATAGCATGTCTCTACAGGAAATAAAGTATTTATGTATGTGCAATTGCTTCTCTGGTCTATAAGACGCCTGAAAATACAAAAGGTTTCACTTTTGTTAAGTGGAGTTTGTTGGTAAAGTTTGATAAAATAATCAAGTAGCAATGGATGTACATAAAGGAGACTATTATGCATGGCAACGTTATTCAAGCGTTCTAATAAACCGAACTTAAGACAACTTAAAAAATACAAAAAGATTGTTGAAGAAATAAATCGCTTGGAAGAAAACTATCAAGCTATGAGCGATGAAGAATTAAAGAATATGACCGTTTCCTTCCGCGAACAATTAGCTGATGGAAAGAAAATCGAAAAGATTATTCCTGACGCATTTGCTGTAGTCCGTGAAGCGTCGAAGCGTGTTTTGAATATGCGCCATTTCGATGTGCAATTGCTTGGCGGGCTCGTACTGGCTGAAGGAAACATTGCCGAGATGCCTACTGGTGAAGGGAAAACTTTAGTCGCTTCCCTGCCCTCCTATACACGAGCGCTTGAAGGAAAAGGCGTCCATGTGATCACCGTCAATGATTACTTGGCGCAGCGGGATTTTGATCAAATCGGCCAAATTCATCGCTTCCTTGGATTGACTGTCGGCTTAAACCTTCCGTTAATGGATACAGACGAAAAGCAAACTGCCTATAAAGCCGATATTACTTATGGAGTCGGCACAGAATTCGGATTTGACTATTTGCGGGATAATATGGCGGGAACAAACGAAGATAAAGTGCAGCGCCCCTACCATTACGCAATCATTGATGAAGTCGACAGCGTATTGATCGATGAGGCTAAAACGCCTTTGATCGTTGCCGGAAAAGCAAAAGCAAGCGCAGAACTCCATCAAATAAGCGCACTTTTGGCTGCCCGTTTTAAAGAAGGCGTCGATTACGATTTTGATGCTGAAACGAAAGCAACTTCGTTGACTGATACAGGCATTGAAAAAGTGGAAAAAGCTTTTGGCGTCGATAATCTGTATGAATTGGAACATCAAACCTTATACCATTATGTAATTATGGCAGTTCGTGCGCATGTGATGTTCCAACGAGACGTCGATTATATCGTCAAAGACGATAAAATTATGCTTGTTGATATGTTCACTGGACGTACGATGGAAGGCCGGACTTTATCAGATGGCCTCCACCAAGCGATCGAAGCAAAAGAAAAAGTGGAAATTACAGACGAAAACAAAGCACAAGCGCAGATCACCATCCAAAACTACTTCCGCATGTACCCGATTCTTTCCGGCATGACGGGCACTGCAAAAACGCAGGAAAAAGAATTCATGGAAGTTTACGGCATGGAGGTCATCCAAGTGCCGACGAACAATCCACGGGCTCGGGTTGATTTGCCGGATCGCGTTTTCCAGACAGCTGATCAGAAATACAAAGAAGTCGCTCGCCAAGTAAGCGAACGCCATAAAACAGGCCAACCCGTCTTAGTTGGGACCACTTCCATTTTGCAATCTGAAATGGTCGCTGACTATTTAAAAGCTGAAAACCTTGAATTCCAATTGCTAAATGCTAAAAGTGTAGAGCAAGAAGTTCATTTGATTTCCCAAGCTGGGCAATTGAACCACATTACGGTTGCTACGAACATGGCTGGCCGCGGAACGGATATCGTGCTTGGTGAAGGCGTTGCTTCTATTGGCGGTCTTCATGTCATTGGTACAGAAAAACACGAAAGTCGCCGGATTGACAATCAATTGCGCGGACGCTCTGGCCGCCAAGGAGATCCAGGCTCGACGGAATTTATCATTTCCTTGGAAGACGATATGTTTAAACGTTTTGCAAAAGAAGAAACAGAAAAATTCATGAAGAAAATGACCACTGACAAAAATGGTGAAATTACAAATAAAGATGTACAAGAACTAACAGATCGCACTCAGCGCATTGTAGAAGGCTCTCATTTCTCTATGCGTGAATACAATTTAAAATTGGATGACGTGATCAATGAACAGCGGAAAATTGTATATGGTTTGCGCAACCGCGTTTTAGACGGCAATGAAAATACCCGCCTCTTAAAAGATATGGTTGCTGATGCTGCGGACTTCATCATTTCAGAATCGCTGCCGGAAGACCAAGATTATACAGCTGCCCATCTGCGCGATTTGGAACATTCGCTGCAGCAATTGCTCGGCCCGGAAGTGGGCCTCTCAGATAAATTGGACAAACGCAAAAAAGTGGATGCAGCTGTAAAACCGGCCTTAGATTCCGTCAATGAATTGATCGAAGCTTATGCGGACAATGAACGCGTAATGGCCACTATCCCATTTGTCATGAAATCTTATATCGACCAAATGTGGGTTAAACACTTAGAGAGCATGTCTCATTTAAAAGAAGGCATTGGTTTGCGTTCTTACCAACAAGAAGACCCGATGCGGATTTATCAGCGTGAAGGATTAGAACTCTTTGCAGGAAATTTCCAAAATCTCCGTTATTCAATCGCATCAGAATTACTGGGCTTTTTGCACATGCTTGAAAGCGAAGATAAGGAGGCAACGGAATGAGTATTTTTTCATTTTTTAATAAGACGACAAAAACCGGACTTGATTCCACTATTTCTTCAACTGAGGTCGTAGAAGGCAGTACTTCTCAGACAGACACCAAAGGCGATGTTCATACCTCGCTTTCCATTTCTCCTGACTGGAAGATCAGCAAAGAACAGGAATATGTATTGAAATTCTTGTCGAATGATTTACAACCGCTTAAAAAGGATCAATTGTCGCTGTCTGGCATTGATATTGAACTGGATAAAAGAACTGGAAACTGGAATGTCCAAGCATTCCTCCGTTCTTCTTTAGACCGTCCGATGACTTTAGGAAAAGCTGAACTTCTTCTATTAGATGGAGACAGCCAGGTACTTGCAGCACAAGAATTCGATTTATCGAAACTCGGCGCCATTCCGGCATTATCGAATCGCCCATGGGTATTCCAATTCGATAAAGAGAACCTCAAAACTCTTGAAGTGCCGGCTGAGAACTGGACTTTAGCATTTAATGTCCAGTCTCTAGTTCCCCACTCTTTAGATCTTGATCCTGCTTGGGAAGACGCCCTGCCTGAAGAACAAAAAAATGCGCTTAGCGCCATTGTGAAAGAATTGCCTGCCTTAAATCCGAGAGAAGTCAATATTACTGGATTCCAGTCAAAATTGACTCCTGAAGGTAATTTAGCCGCTTCTGTATTTATACGGAATGGGCATACCCAACATATCCAATTAGAGAAATTGCCGCTTGAAGTATTAGACGCAAATGGACAGCAGATTGTGTCCGGATCGTTCGAGCTTGATAAACTTGAAGTGAAAGCTAATACTTCAAAACCTTGGACGTTCATTTTCCCGAAAGACATGCTTCAAATTCAAGAACCTGATTTGTCTAGATGGACTGCTCGGGTCCCAAAATAGAACATAAGAAAAAGCTCAGCGCTATGCTGAGCTTTTTCTTATTGAATTTTAAATTCGGTAATATGGTCTTTCACCATTTTGATATTAGAAGAGTTTGGCACGAAATGCGTGACGACCAATTGATAATTCTGTCCACTCTTGTAGCCGCCAGCAGGCGCTTCTACTACTAATTGGGTCGGTGCAGCACCTTTTTTAACAGTTACTGCTTGGCGTACGCCATATTGATCTTCAACATACACATACTTCCCATGAATAAATTCTGCATTCATCGGCTGTGAAAATGTTACCGTGAAATTTTTATCCGCTTTTTCAATGCGTACAGACGGATCCGGAACGAAACTTTCTTGAACAGTTTTAGCTGGTGTATAAAGGGCTTGGATACTGTCGATCCATACAGAACCTTTTGTCTTTTTCGTTGATTTTGTTTCCGCAACGTAGATTCGGTTTAAACTGAAAGGTGCTGCAGCAGTTGCCGGGATGTTCGCTTCAACATATTTCCAGCCCACCCAATCCAATTTATCTTCTGCAGTAAAATTAATTACAACTTCTTTGCCATTTGCATCGGTCAAAGAACCGCGGAGCCAATGATTCATGCCATCTCCGTATACCCATGCACCGATCCGTTTCGGCTGATTCGGTATTTGGTAAGGGCTATTCCATTTCAGATAAGCTGCTGAAACTCCGTCTTTATAAGACGTAAAATCATATGCTAATTTAACCGAACCGCTTCCCTCTTTTGAAGCAATTGTTTTCTCTGTAGAAATCGATGCCGTACCACGGGCTGCTTCTGCAGATAAGCCACTAGTTGAATCTAATGCACTCAAAGCTACAGGTTTATCTGAAACTTTAGGTATGACGGTGACCGGAATAGTAATTGCGGCATTTTCATATTTAGCAGAAACGCTTCCTGCCCCTTCTTTAACCGCGATAAACTGGTTATTTTCAATCTTGCCAACGCCCCCAGAAACTGAAAGCAACTTCAATTTCGCTTGGTCAATCGGCAAGGTATTATAATATTGATCCAAGACTTTATCCACTTTAAATCCAAGTGTTGAATCTACTGGAATGCTTCCAGCTTGTTTTGGTGAAGCTGTTGCATAAGTGCCAACGCCGTATGGAGCTGTGCTAACTGCTTCTAAAATAGCGGAAACTTTGCGTTCATAGCCTGTAGAAGGCCGGTTAACCAAAGTCGGCAAGATATCGCCGTACTTCCGGGCAACCATTGTAGTAGAGCCGCCGCCATCCAGATTGATGGCATTATAAGCTCCTATCGACTTCAAATAATTCGCAAATTCAGTCAAGGTCATGCCTGAACTTCCTGTCACCCCACTATCCACTGTGACAAAATAAGCATTAGAACCATCGGCATTTGTTGCGACTGCAGTGCGTGCCGTCCGCTGTGTTACTCGCGGGCTATTCAAATCGATTGATAAATCAACAGCACCATTTTGAACAAGCAGCGGCCCTGTTGCTAACATGAATTTAGAGCCTTTCCATTGTTTTTCTACATCTACTGTCAACCCGATTGCATCGCCGACTTTCAAGTCGCGAATTTTGTCGACTTCCTCTTTTTTCACTGCTGAAATAACATATCCTTTTTGAGGAATGGTAGCACTTGTAAATTGACCGTAAGGACGAATGGCTGTAACTTTACCTTGAATTGTTTCACCAAAATCATGCCCAGTATTTACAGAACTGTCAGTTGATACGACTACTTCTAAACCGGTACTATTAGTTCTAGTAGTTTCATACGGCCAACTTGAAGTATACAAAATACTTTCCCCATTATTCCGTTCTCTATTTAGCGAAGTTAGCTGTTCACTTCTCCCATGATGAGAGATACTATACGAAAGATTATACTTCCCGACTTTTGCTTTATTATCGGCAGTGACGCCGAAAGCTGCCGGGGTATGCATGAAATCATTGTAATTTGTTGAAACAGCACCTAAATTAACGATGTTATTGCCTTCTGCTAACAAATATGTAGGCAGACCCGATTCGAATGTAAAAAGCGAAGCATTAATTGCGCCGATCACGTGATTTTGTTCTTTCGTATGTAGGCGGCTTAGACTTGAAGTCGTTGACAGCGCTGTAAACGGATTCGAAATCCCCATATTGATTGTTGTATAAGGCGTATTCATGTTAATTGTCATTCGATTGATGCGTTGCGCTTTTCCAGATACACTTTTGCTTTCATTTACATAATTTACTCCGGGCGACAGCATATCTGCATTTGCAGGCTTTACTTGCACCGATAATAAGAGTCCGGCTGCCAAAGAAACAGTCAATAATTTTTTAAATTTCATCCAATAACTCCCTAAAGTATATTTTCATAAGCAATAATTTAAATTTTCGACAAAAAAAGGAATCCACAAATAAAATTGTGGATTCCTTTTCTCGCTTCAACCAAGCCATTGCACTTTTATAGTAAAAACAGGTTAATTACAATTTCTATTTTACCATACCTATCCTTAATCACAACCACTAAAAGTGCAAATTTCAGAAAAATATCAATCCACAGATATTACTTCTGGTGGGGTCAAATCTTTCGAAAGATTATCTCCCTTAAATATGAAGATGGCAAATTCTCCACGCGTTATATTATCGTTTGTTCCGAACTTAGTCGGGCCTTTTCCGTTCGTTATTTTCGCTTCTACAAGCGCTGCAACCGCACTCACATAACGCGGATTCACATCGGTAAATGGAATTGAATCCGAGCTTGCAGATAATTTATAAGCGGAAGACAAGACGATCGCCATTTCTCCACGCGTCATATTTTGATAGCTGCCGAAAGAAGTTGCTGTCTTTCCGTTAATGACGCCTGCTTTAAATAATGCGTTGACTGCCCAAGCCCGGTTATCCGGTACATCGGTAAAGCCGGCAGATGGAGTCGCTGAAGATTCATTAAAACCGAGAACTTTTGCGATCATGACGGCTGCATCTAAGCGAGTGATTTGATTGTCCGTACCGTATTGAGTTGCACTGATTCCTTTTGTATACTTTTGCTCCACCATGTGCTCGACGGCTTCTTTATAGCGGTCGTTTACATCCGTAAAGCTGCCAGCTGCTTTTGTGTTAAAAATCGGTGAAGAAATAACCAATGCCAAAACAACAATAAGAGACAAAATAAAAGATAATTTTTTCAAAGAAACATTCCTTTCAATTTCCTGAACCCAATATACTATATGTAAATATTTGTTACAAGGTTCTTTTGAAGTATTCTTCTTAGAATATTGCCTATTAAATACAGTTCTGTAAAATGCAAAAGTTCAATAACGTATAGCACTTCAGTAAAATAATACAAAATAACCTATTTTGAACGTAATATGAAATAGATAAGAGAAAAAATGAGTAGCCCTCTAAGAAATATGGCACTGCTAATGAATTGGCATTAATAGTTAATATAGCACCTAACCTTATTAAATTCCTTTCATTTTAAATAATACGTGATATAATATTCTTATAAATCAAAAATAATTCACTATAGGAGTGAAACCTAAACAATGGATAGCAATATCGATTTTTATGCAAGTTTACGTGACTGGTCGCCTTGGGATGAAGCGGATGTTCTGAAAATGGAATTTGAAGATCGTGCCCAACTAGCCAAATCGATTTCTTGTGTAGGATTACTTGTTGACTTATCCCTGGATCAACATGCTGAAGTGCGAAAAGCGGTAGCAGAAAATCCGATCACTCCCCTTTCTACTTTAAAGCGCTTGGCAGAACAAGATTTGTGCATCAGCGTTCAGCAGACTGCACAAAACACTTTAACCACATTAGTAAAAGCATAAAAGCGCAAAGCCATTTCATTTTTAATTGAAATGGCTTTTTATTATGAGGCTTCCAAAGTTTCAGTCAGTCCAATTTATTTGCCTATGTATTTCTTCTAGATTAAGTTTTCAAAACTTATTGAATTCAGCTATAATAGATTTCTATGCAAACAGATAAATTAAGGAGTCTATTATGCAAAAGAAAACGCTTACTCTAAAAGAGTCCATTACGGTCGGCCTTATGCTATTTGCATTGTTTTTAGGAGCCGGCAATATTATTTTCCCACCTTATTTGGGACAATTAGCAGGAGAGAATATTGGAATTGCGATTTTCGGCTTTCTTTTAACCGGAGTCGGCCTTCCTTTATTAGGCATATTAGCTATTGCTAAAGCCGGCGGTGATCTGCAAACAATTGCCGGGCGAGTACATCCCTATTTCGGCTTATTATTCACTTTTGTCGTTTACTTAGCCATCGGGCCATTTTTCGGGATTCCCCGTACCGCTACTGTCGCTTTTGAAATCGGGGTATTTCCTTTTCTCCCCACAACTTTAGAGAAATCATTTTGGCCATTACTCGTATTCAGCGTCATTTTTTTCACAATAACTGTTCTATTTGCTTTAAATCCCACTAAGCTGGTTGACCGAATCGGAAAAATACTAACGCCTATCTTAATCCTGATTATCGGTTCACTCGCTGTTAAAAGCCTCATAACTCCTTTAGGACAAATTGGCGAAGCAGTTGGCAACTATCAAACAGAAGCATTTTTTGAAAGTTTTCTTCAAGGCTATTTAACGATGGACGCGATTGCCGCTCTCGTATTTGGAATCGTTATTATCCAATCCGTTCAAGCAAAAGGTGTAACAGACAAGAAAAGCATTCTCAAAACTACTGTATTTGCAGGGATTATTGCAGCGGCTGGTCTTGCTGCAGTCTACCTTTCTTTAAGTTATATCGGGGTCACAAGTGTTGAGGCAATTGGATTCCACGATAACGGCGGCACCATTATCGCTTTGGCTTCTAGGGTACTATACGGAGAATTCGGCGGAATTATTGTAGCGGCAGCGATCATCTTTGCCTGCCTGACAACTTCCATTGGCTTGGTATCTGCTACTGCACAATTTTTAAATAAAATCTTTCCTAAATTTTCATATGTCATATATGTATTTATTTTCGCCGGTTTCAGCACGATTATTGCGAACATCGGCTTAACTCAGTTAATTTCCGTGTCACTGCCAGTCCTGTTAATGATTTATCCAGTCGCCATTGTATTGGTCCTGTTATCCTTCATTGACGGAAGTTTTGGAAGGCAGCCATTTGTGTATATAATGGCGCTTAGTGTGACAGGGGTTATTAGTATTTTGGATGGTTTAAAAGCAGCGGGCATCCACTTTGCAGTCACCGATGCGGGACTCGGTTTCCTTCCTTTCTATGCACAAGGCATCGGATGGATAACCCCTGCTGTCATCGCAGCTATTCTTGGGATCGCCATTTATCAAATGAAACCAAAAAAGCAACCTCATTAAGACAATGAGGTTGCTTTTTTTAGAATAATCTAGGTGTTGGAGGAGTTCCCGTTTTTTTATCCACGTCTTCATGGAGTTTACGGCCATCTCTCGGATTCTTTTCATTTTCGTAATCATCCCGGCGAGGAGTATCGTTTAAAAGATGTTCTTCTTCCGAATCGCGGCCAAAAGGGGCTGGCCCTAAATTTGGATCCACTCCAGGCGACTGTTCATCTTCCCTGCGATTAACCCCGTCATGCTGATCTAAAAGATCGCTGCCTTCACCTGATGCAATTCCAGGTTCATGTTCCATCAGTTTCTCTTTTGGTTCGCTTTCATCCGCTGTTTCTGAACCCGTCGTAGGATGAATGTTTTCTCCTTTGACACGCGAATCTTTTGCTTCATCCTGGTATCCCGGCACTCCATATTGTTCTTCACGTGAAACTTCAGAAGTATAGATTTCGTCTTTTCCATGGTTTTCTTTTTCATTTAAGGCCATAGTGTCCCGATCTCCTTTCGATAGCGATTTGTCCATATACAGTAAAATCGCTCCGTTTTCTAACTCTTCTTCATAACGGTCAACTTGCCGCTCTTCCAGATCCAAACTTTTTAGCTTTTCTCTGACTGCGTCTCTTCCAGTAAACATCGTTTTAAATGTATTTCCGAGCGTACCGGTTTCGTGTACATCGATACGGCTTGTATCTTCAGCGCTTAAAACAGCTTCATCATCAACCAATACGTGAAAATCTTCTTCACGGTAGCCGAGGGATTTGAGCTCCTCTATTTTGCTGCGCATTTCCTCTTGGCTATACAGCACGATAAACTCTCGATCTGTCGGTTCCATCTAGTTCAGCCTCCTGTCAAACGTCTTATTGTTTTATGTACCCGATAAAAAGGAGTACTGAAACATTCAGACGATAAGTGGATTTTATTTGAATCTTCGTCTATTTGTATTTTTTATCGCTTGAGGAATGTTTTTCAGCGTCTGTCATTGACCCACGCTCTTTTTCAATTTCCGGCTTCTGTTGCGTACTGAAGGAAACATGGTGCGGTTCTTTCATTAAGGTTGGATCTTGCTGGAATGTTTCTCCCCTAGCAAACCGGTCTTCTTGTTCATCAAAATTATTGTCTACTGAATTTACAAATTCATTTGTTGAAGATTCCACAGGATTTCCTTCTCTGTCTTTAAAAGCGCTTTCTCCAATAACCTCTTCAATGCCTTTACGCTCGTCTGCATAAATCAGTATTCCACCGTTAGCTAAGTCAGCTGTATACTTTTTCGTTTCTTCCTCAGAAAGATCTAAAGATTTCACACCACCGAGTACACTGCCTTCACCTGTTATAAAGCCTTTGAACTTATCTTTAAAAGACCCCGCTTTCTGTACATCGATATCACTTCCATTATCAATGTCGTCCAGACGATCTGAATCCTGTGCAAGTAGATGAAGATCTTTTTCTTCATATCCATCTTTTTGAAGATCCTCAAGTTTATGAATTAAATCATTTTCAGAAAACACAACCGCTAACACTTTTTTATCAGTAGCCATCCTCAAAACCTCCATCAATTGTTTTAATGTGTTTGTTATTGCTTTCCCCTTCCCATCATCACCTTAAACTAGAAGGAATATTCTACAGGTATTTCTTCACTACAAAAGAAGTAAAAAGTTTTAATTTTAATTTATGTAATGCGAAATTAATCATTTTAATATTTATTTAATATGTTATTATAAAAGCCGAGAAAAAGATTTTTAGATATATTAACCATTTCATCCAATTAATAATTTTATGCCTAGGTCATTCTTCCTTTTTATTTAATTTACAAAAAATAGGCATTAAAAAGGCAGTATATTTTGAAAATTGATGATATCATGGATTAAAGATATTACATTTTCGTATAATATAAGTTGTGGAGGCGGAAACTATAGTACTTAACAATCTTTCTATGCATTACTTCCCGGAACCAACGTCAAAGCTGGAAAGAAACTCTCCTACATGGATGCTTGAAGTTCTGCCCATTCAAACGGAAAGGAGAGAATCAATGGACACTGGGTTGCGCCTGAAGTATCATCGATTAAAGAAAAAAATCAGCTTAGAGGAAGTTGCTTCCGGTATCCTCTCTCCTAGAGAATTAAAAAAAATAGAATCCGGTTTAAAAGAACCTTCTTTAGCTGACTTAGAAGCATTGTGTAAAAAGCTCGAAATCCCTCTGGCCCCTAAAGACAATCCAGTCGGAAAAGTTTTGGTTAAAAATTTTAAATCTTCATTAGTACATCCTCAGAACAAAGGAAAGATCATGGAGCAGTATTCCGATATTAAAGATCATCCGTTGTTGCATGTAAATGAAGATATTGAATTAGAATATAGTATTCAACAAATTCGGTACTTCATCGTCATAGGTGATCTAGATACCGCAGAATTGAAATTAAAAGAGATGGAACGCTTCAAAGAATTCATGAATCAAGAGCAATTTTACCTCTTCCATAAATACAATGGAAATTATCATTATATTTTAAACGATCATGAAACAGCTTTGAAAACTTACTTGATGGCTGAAAAAATTGCGCCTTCCACTACCTCTCCATCTGAGCTGGGAGATCTATACTATTCCATCGGTATTTCTTCTTCTCAATGTTGGGAAACTGAATTAGCCTTTAAATATACAGACTTAGCTCTAAAAATATATCAGCAAGAATTTGTTCCAAAACGTATTGTAGAGTGTCATTTAAATATAGCAATGACACAACAACGTATTGGTAATTTCAAGATAGCTACAGAACACTTTAAAAACGCATTAACTATTGGCAGAAAACTTGAAATTGATATTTTGAGATTTACTACAGAATTTAATGTGGGTTATTCACATTTTTTATTTCAAAATTTCGAATCTAGTATTCATCATGTAACTACAGCATTAGAATTTGTTCCTGCTGAATATACTGCTGATATCTTATTAAGTTATTGCTTGATTATAAAATGTAATATTGAATTAAAAAATATTGAAGAAGCTGTTCGATGGCAAAATAAAGGGAAAAAGATAGTTGTTGAGAAGCATCTCAATCTTGATTTACCAACTAACCATGCTTTCAAAGAAGCTATTATGGAATTCTTCTGTTTGTCCCATTATTTAAATGGTGAGTATGACCAATTTGAATCCTTAGTAGTTGATACTTTTTTGCCAAGTTTAAGCGTTAATGATAATTTTTATGAAATTGGTTATTATTATGGATTATTGGGTAATCTATACTATAATCAAGAAAGGTACAAAGACTCGTCTTTTGCCTTTAATAATTCCCGTTTGGCTTATAAGAATCTTATTACAATTAAATAGGAGTGAATTCAATGAGGAAATTATCTAAATTAATCTTGGCTTCTACACTAGTTTTCACAAGTCTTGCTGCTACTTCCTTGATTAACCCAAACGAAAATGATGTGGCTATGCAGCATCGCGTTCCTGAACCTTGGTCTGTTCATCAGAACTTTGCTATGCAACACCGCGTCCCTGAACCTTGGTCTGTTCATCAGAACTTTGCTATGCAACACCGTGTTCCTGAACCTTGGTCTATTCGCAAAGATGTAGCTATGCAACACCGTGTTCCTGAACCTTGGTCTATTCGCAAAGATGTGGCTATGCAACACCGTGTTCCTGAACCTTGGTCTATTCGCAAGGACGTGGCTATGCAACACCGTGTTCCTGAACCTTGGTCTATTCGCAAAGATGTGGCTATGCAACACCGTGTTCCCGAGCCTTGGTCCGTTAAAAACAAATTCCAAGCTTAATCTTATAAAAACCAAAAGCAGCTGCCTAATTTAAAGGCAGCTGCTTTTTCTTTTTTTTATTTCTCGTATCCCGGTTTCCCAAGAAGCTGGAACATGTTTTGTTTGTACTGTTCGACTCCGGGTTGGTCGAATGGGTTGACCCCTGAGAGGTAAGCGCTCATGGCACAAGCTTTCATGAAGAAATACAGTAAATATCCTGTATGATAGGCATCCAGTTTTGGAATCTCCAATTGCAAAATCGGCACGCCTCCGTCATGATGGGCCATAGCTGTAGCATTTAGCGCCTGCTGATTCACTTCATGCAAAGTTTTATCCACAAGATAATTCAAGCCGTCTCCATTTTCTTCATCAAATGGAATTTGGCTTTGCTGCTGATCTTCCGTAAAACTGACCATGGTTTCGAATAACATGCGGCGACCGTTTTGCAAGTATTGGCCAAGCGAGTGCAAATCCGTCGAATAAATGACCGATGCCGGGAAAATCCCTTTGCCTTGTTTGCCTTCACTTTCACCAAACAATTGCTTCCACCATTCGTTCATGCCTGCCATAACAGGTTCGAAACTTGCCATTACTTCAGTGGAATAGCCGCGTGCATTTAATACTTGGCGATAAGCTGCATAAGAATAAGCTGCGTTCTCCTCTAAATTGGTGGAGATCAAGTCCGCTTCCGCTTGTTTGGCCCCGTTTAGCAACTCGCGGATATCTACGCCAGCCGCCGCCAAAGGCAGCAGCCCTACCGGGGTTAACACAGAATAGCGTCCGCCGATGTCACCTGGAATCACGAACGAAACGTATCCTGCCTCATCAGCCGTTTTGCGAAGCGCCCCAGCCGATTCATCCGTTGTGACGATAATGCGGCGAGCTGCTTCCTCTTCCCCATACGCTTCATACATCCACGCCTTAAGCTTCCGGAAAGCAATTGCTGGTTCTGTCGTTGTTCCTGACTTCGAAATAACATTTACAGCCACTTTTTTGCCTTCAATATAAGCAAGCAATTCTTCAAGGTATCTGCCGCTAATGTGCTGGCCTGCATAAACAACTTCCAGTCCTTTACGGCCAAACGCTGGACTTAGCAATTCCTGCACTGCTTTAGCGCCTAAATACGATCCGCCAATTCCGATAACAACTAGAACTTCCACATCTTCGCGCAATTTTGATGCCGTTTCTTCAATACGGGAAATTTCTGCTTCATCCATAGTTGATGGCCAGTTCAGCCACCCAAGGTAATCAGCCCCTGCACCCGTACCTTCATGAATTTTTTTATGTGCGTTTTCAATGAAATCTTGTAAAGCCGTCAGTTCATCTTTTTCTACAAACGATTTAATGTATTTGTCATTCAAAGATATAGTTCCTATGGAAACCACCGCCTTCTTTTAATATATTTATTTTACCATGATTCCTTCAGAACAAGGGAGAATATGTCGAAAGTCACAGATAATTTACAGCAAATAAAATCCGATGCCCATGATCAGATACGCGGCCAATAAGGTTAAGCCTTCGAACCAATTTGATTCCCCATCATTCGTTACATTAATCGCCAGGAATACAGCTGTAATCATCGCTACAAGTTCGGGAATCGTGAAAACCAGTGGCATCTGGACTGGCATGAACAAAGAAATCAATACGAGCACCGGAGCTACGAACATGGCTACTTGCAAAGTCGAGCCAATGGCAATTTCAACCGCGACGTCCATTTTATTTTTCAATGCCATTATTAGGGCAGAGGCATGTTCTGCTGCGTTACCGACAATCGCTACAATAATGACCCCGATAAATAGTTCAGACCAGCCGAATTGTTCTCCTACTTCTTCAAACGTATGGACTAAATTCTCTGAAATAAAAGCGACCACTAAAGTGGCAGCGAACAAAATGATAATGGCTTTTGGCTTCGTCCATTCGGGCTCTTCACGTTCTTCTTCAATATCGGCTTCTGAATGGATATAAACCCCTCGGTGAGTAACCAATTTAAAGATCAATCCTGCCAAATACAATAGAATCATAATGATGGAAATACCAACGCTTAATTGAATGGTCTCGCGATCTGTCATAGTCATCGAAAAAATTTCGGGTATTACAAATGCAACGACTACCGCAAATATCAACAAACCGGAATTATGCGAAGCATCCTGGATGCTGAATTTCTGTCTCTTGAATTTAAGGCCACCCAAGAAGAAAGATAAACCACCCACAAGTAGCAAGTTGCCAAGCACGGAACCTGTCAAAGATGCTAAAACTACGCCGACCAATCCCGCCTGAAGCGCAAAAATAGAAATAATCAGTTCTACCGCATTGCCGAACGTAGCATTTAGCAGCCCCCCGATACGCGGCCCACTTACAATTGCTAAACTTTCAGTCGCGCGTCCCATAAAACTGGATAAAGCGATAATACTGATTGAACAAAGGACAAACATGACAATACTTGGCCATTCCAGAAACGAACCAATAATGGCTAGAGGGACACTGACGATGACCAATATGCTAAAAATCCGATTCATTTCCCCACCTCCTTTTTAGCTTTTCCATACCCGAAGAAATCACAATCGACACTTTAAAAAATTGAAGGAAGGGGGTAGAATAATGGGAAAAGGCATGTGCCTCGGAAAGTACCGGTCGCATGCCTCTTTACATTATATATTTGATTCATTTATTGATTTTGCACCTTATCTTTTGCACATTCTTTTACAAAACGTTCAAAGAGTTTCTTTGAAGCTTCGTCGCCTTGCAGCGCAAATTCTTCAGGATGCCATTGGATACCCATAACAAATTGGTGATTTTCGCTTTCTAACGCTTCAACTAGTCCATCAGCCGCGCGTCCAGCAATTTTCAGCTTGTCAGAAACATCTTTAATCCCTTGGTGATGGAAAGAGTTAACGTTAAACGTTTTTTCTTCCATAATTTTAATCAAACGGCTTTCATCCTCTAGCGTCACTGAATGGGTCCGGTGCGTCCGCATAGCCATTTGCTTATGCTGATACAATGTTCCTTCATATTGCGCTTCTAGATCTTGATAGATGGTTCCGCCCAGTGAAACATTCAGCATTTGCATGCCTCGGCACATTCCGATAAAAGGTTTATCCAATTCAAGGAAATTTAAGATCAGTTCTTTTTCATATTGGTCACTGCCTGGGTAAACTGCTCCTAAACGGATATGCGGTTCTTCCCCGTATAGAGTTGGGTTTATATCGCCACCGCCTGTAACAATCAATCCATCCAATCGTTCACAAAGGAGCGGAATATCTTCTTCGTCTACAATCGGAACGATTAAAGGCAAGCCGCCTGCTTGCAGAATGGCACGTCCATAAACAGGATCCAACGAATACATTTGATCTTTTTCTACACGTGCAGTTATCCCAATAACGGGTTTATGTTCATTTTTCATATTTAAAATCCTCTCTTTTAAAAAGCCACAGTATTTTATTTACCCTCATTCTTCAATATAAAACACCGTTAAACTATCGGCAGAAAGGATTTCTAAAATTCAATGCGAAGGATCGTATCGATAACGATTCAAATCAACAATCCCATCCTGCGCCACTTCCACACCTTCTTCTTGAAGGGAATGAAGCTGGGCAAAACGGGATTCTTCATCTTGTACAACTATTTTCCCTTGGGCATTAACAACACGATGCCACGGCAATCCGTGTTTTCTGCTCATGCTGTGGAGCAGTCTCGCAACTTGCCGGGCACCTCTTGGACTTCCAGCATGAGCTGCAATTTGTCCATAGGTCATTACTTTCCCTTCTGGGATACGCGCAATAATTTCGATCGCTTTTACAGTAAACGGCTGCATTTTGTTCAATCCTATCTAGTTAACTTACTGTTCTGCTACTGCCTTTTCTTTTACTTCTTTTAATAGCTCTCCGTTCCGATAACGTTCAACGACTACATAGCTAAATTCGTATAGAGGCAAAATAGCTGTTTCCGCCGCCATTCCTTCTGTTTTAAAATGAAGGAATTTATAATAGCTGATCATTCTTTCGATCAATTCTTCCAATCCTTTGACGGATTCTTCCTTTTCGTATTGAAGCGGCTTTGAAAAATCCGCGGCTTCCGCTTCACCTGCGTAAAGCTCTTGCATTCCTTCTAAATCATTAATTGTTTGATCAAATAGCATTTGTCTAGGTTCTAACCGGTAATATCTTTGCCAGTACGAGAAAACTTCCTTTGCTATCCCTAATTTTTTGGCCCCTTCAGACGCAGTAAGCCCTTCTTCCACACATAAATCATACATGACTTTTCTCAAGGATTTTTTATATTCTCTTTCCACTAACCCCTTATATTGCAAGTATCTCATAAATGATCCTCCCCCGTATTATATAGATGTTCGAATGCCTGGCATTCTTTTTCTCATATATTGCGATAGCGTTTTATCACGTCGGATTCTTCCTCAGAGATCAATTGTTTATAGATTGAGCTATTGTGTATTTTTTTACATATATAAAATACAGAAGCCGGCATATTGCTTATTTCCGCTTTTACGCCGGTACTCACTTCCTCATTTTCGGAATAGTCGCCGCCAAGATGAAAGAATTCATAATAATTGTCTCTTCCCCACTCGGCTATTTTCAATAAAAGCATCTTCGTCGCATCTTCGGATTCCGGCTCCTCCAGATTTCCTTCGAGATGATGGTAAATGGTATTGCCTAAAGTCAGCACATAGGAGGCGGATATTAATTTATTTTCGTGATAAGCACCAAATAAATGAAGGTTTGGACCTAATGAGCTAATTAACGCTTCAAAATAATCATTCGTAAAGAAATAATAGCTGTCTGCATCTTCTTTTCGCCTGACACCCGAATAATAAAGCACCAGAAATTCAAACATATGCCGGACTGTTCCCAACTTTTTTATGACAAAGCCATTCTCCCATTGCTCATTTGACTGAATAGAGGAAGTTTGTGAAACGGGATCCAACTGAAGCGTAAATGTCTCATAAACAGGCAGCAGATTCAAATGTTCCTTAAACAATTCCGCATTCCCTTTTAACGGATGAAAACGGATATATTCGACAATAATATTTTCTTGCCGGCAGTATTCTGAGAATACATGAAGAAAGTTTTGAATCAGTAATGGCATGTTCTTCACTCCCCTAACTAAAGGGCCGCCGTAGCCGAAAGGCGTAGTAATGTCAAAGTAGGATGAAGATTGCCCTTCAATCGCACGTTTGATAAACGGATAAGCGATTTCGCCTTCCTCATCGATATAGTAAAACATCAACGCTTCTCCCGGATCCAGTTTCATCGCACTTAAAAAATATTGGCTTGTGTAATAGATATCGGATGCTTGAAAAAGATGGAGTATCTTTTCCCAGCGCATATGGTCATGTATGGATACAACCTCAAACATTCTACTCACCCCTGTTTTCAACTAAAAAAATTCGTCTTTTCTTCTGTTCACTTTTATCTCTATACGGAGTGTTTCTCGTCAAACTTCTATCCAATCAAACCAACATATGTTTCACCGTGAAAAAGGTTTCAATAAGGAGGTGAGGGTAGAATCCTATTATTCCCACGAACTTCCGATACAAAAGCATAAACTGTATCTCTAAAGTTTAGAAATATGCTCAGTCGGCTGCCCTCTCGAAGCAGAGGATTGGAAAAGGGGAGAGATTCAATTCAACAATAAACAATTATTTCTAAAAATTCAGATAATTATAGTTCATTTATATCATAAAATATTAGTTCTATCCACACTTTTTCAAAAAAAAATGAAATTTTCTTTAGAAAGTTTGAGTATTTAGACTTCAAAAACATCTCAAAAAACATTTATAGGTTCTAAAGTAGGTTTAATGGACTATTATAAATATATATTTTTATGGCAGGAAACAAAAGAACGCTTTTCTCATAAAATAAACTCCCTCTTCAGTTTAGAAGAGGGAGTTTATTTTAATCTTTCCATAGCCCGATAATTCCATTCCGGCGATAAATAATCTGTTTGTTTTCCAATGTTTTTAAAACTCGGGTTAAGGTCTGGTGCGGTGTATTCATTTCCGTCGTAATCTCTTTGATCGTCTTAAATAATACACCTTCTTTTGTAGCGTTTTTCATGAAGTATTTCATAAATCTTTCGCCTGTGTCAGCTATCCGATCAGACTCGCTAGAAAAACAATCTCTCGATTTCTTTAAAAGTTTATGTTCCGTAAAAGCTCGTGAATCAGACACATTATTAAATGCAGATACCATTTTATCGCCTCCCAGAAGTTTACTGTTTTTATTGTTCTTTTACATATATACCCTGTTTTCTATCAAATAGACATCAAAGTTTAAATTTTTATATTATTTAAAATAAAAATCCCGCTTTTCAAAGAAAGCGGGATTTTTAGCGATAAAAAGCTAAGGAATTTTCAGTATGAACTTGTTTTAATTTCACCCATCTTGTTTTCGATAAAGTCTTTTAAAACATGTATTCCGTAAATACAGTCATTCAAGGATGACCATTCTTTCGGATTATGGCTGATGCCGTCTTTGCTTCTGACAAATAGCATCGCAACCGGGATATAGCGGCCTAAAATCATCGCATCATGGCCAGCACCACTTGGAATATATGTCGGTTCAATACCGAACTTCCGAAGCGATTGTGCTAATTGTGCCTGCAATTCTTGGTCAATCGGTACAGGTTTAATCTTTGTATTTTGTTTAATTGTGAGATGGATATTCCGGCTCTTGGCAATCGACTCGGCTTCTTCGATAATCCGATTTAAAAGAGCATCTCTTGTGTCTTCATAGATGTCACGGATGTCTGCATGCAGCACCACTTTTTCAGGAATCACATTGATCCCGTTTGGAAGAACTTCTAATTTGCCTACGGTTGCAACTGCAGTTTCACTGATTGCTCCTGGGAATTCAGGTATCCGTTGAATAAATTCGGCTGCTGCTACCAACGGATCTCTTCGCCCGATCATCGGGGTATTGCCGGCATGTCCTGCTTCCCCAGTAAATTCAACTTCCAGCCATGCAGGTCCCGCAATTCCGCTCACAATGCCAACCGGCTGATCCGCTTTTTCTAATTTTTTCCCTTGCTCTATATGCACTTCCACAAACAATTCCAGTTCCCCTATATCTCGCTTTGCTTCTTTGAACTGTTGAATGCTGCTGCCATAATGAGCTAATACCTGTTCCAGGCTGTCTCCATTGTAATCACGCATCCCTGCTATTTCTTCTTCATTGATAGCTCCAATCATCGCACGGCTTCCGCTTAACCCACTGTTAAAACGCGAGCCTTCTTCATCTGAAAAAACAACGACTTCATAAGGGATTTCAGGAATGTAATTCGATGCTTTCCATGCTTCCACTATTTCTAAAGCAGATAAAACGCCAAGAGGGCCGTCAAAGTTCCCACCATTCGGTACGCTGTCTAAATGTGATCCGGAAGCAATGGCTCTCGCTTTTGAATCTTTCCCTGCGAGTCTGCCTCTTATATTTCCAGCCCCGTCTTCCGTAACATCAAACCCAGCTTCAAACATCCATTTTTTCACTAATGATTTAGCCATTTTTTCTTCATCTGAAAATCCTGGCCGCTTTACTCCTCCGATTTGGGTATAGCCGATATGCGACAGTTCATAAATTCTTCTTGCCACTCTTTTCCCGTCTATGCCGGAATGCGTCAAACGGCTATCAAAGTCTTTCATTAAATCTTCGAATACCGGATTCTCCAAAGCCATAAAATTACACCCTCCATTTCTATTATTTTGTTAAATAAGCCCACGCGTATTGGGCATATAGTTCAGCACCAGTGGCCATAGCATCTTCATCAATATTGAATTTGCCATGGTGATGTGCCCACTCCGTATCTTTTTCTGTATTTCCGCTCCCGACTAAAGCAAAACTCCCCGGCACTTCGTCTAAGTAAAAGGAGAAGTCTTCTCCGCCCATCGTCGGCTTTTCATTATATATAGATCCTTCTCCAAAGGCCTCAGATGCTACTTGCTGGACAAGCGCTGCGCTTTCTTCCCCGTTAATGACTGCTTGAGTCCCACGAATGTATTCGACAGTCGCTGTTCCGCCGTAAATGGCCGCTGTATTAGCTGCGTATACTTCTAATTGTTTTTCAATATGGTCGCGCGTCGCGGCATCAAAACACCGTACCGTCCCTTCAATCTCAGCATTTTCTGCAATAATATTAAAACGTGTACCGACAATCATTTTCCCGATGGTTACGACTGCCGGCTGCTGCGGATCAATGGTGCGTGAAACGACCGATTGCACATTCATCACAAACGAAGAAGCAATGACAGCTGCATCGATGCAATCTTCTGGAATAGCTCCGTGGCCGCCCTGCCCTTTAAAATGGACTTTGAAGATATCTGCTGAAGCGAAAGACGGACCCGGGTTGCAGGCAACTGTGCCGCTCGGACTCTGCGACCAAATATGAATGCCAAAAACCTCATCGACAGCTTCGACTGCGCCTTGTTCAACCATAGCTTTTGCGCCGGTAGCTACTTCTTCCGCTGGCTGAAAAATAAAGCGGACGGTTCCAGGAATTTCATCTTTAACAGCGACTAACGCTTTAGCTGCTGCTAATAGCATCGCGGTGTGGGCATCATGTCCGCACGCATGCATTTTCCCAGCCTCTTTTGATTTATAAGGAAGATCAACATTCAACTCTTCAACTGACAATGCATCCATGTCCGCTCGAAGCGCCACTGTTTTTCCATCTTTCCCTCCTTTTAAATTCCCGATAACGCCCGTGGGCTCTGTTTTTCGGCATTCGATACCGAGATCCGTCAAATATTCGAAGACAAACTGAGAAGTTTTTACTTCTTCCCACGAAAGTTCCGGTTCGCTATGCAATTTTCTTCTGATCTCAATCATTTCTTCATTGTTTTCTTGAATCGCGTTTTTGATGATTTCATTTAACATTAATGCTCTCCTCCACTAGTTGACAATTTTTTCTTCTATTGAATAGGGATTATAGGAATCCGACAAATATTCCTGCTAGTATAACGGAAACAATCGTTACTGTGATAAAACCGGCTACAAGCATTGGCGGCAGCATATGGCTTGTCAATACTTCACGTTCTTTTTCATCTTTCGTCAATGAATTGATGACTTCGTTAGTGATAATATAGTCAGCCGGAAAACCGTAAAGGGCAGTCAATGAAACGGCAAATGCCATTTCTTTGCTGACTTTCAGCACTTTCCCCATGAAGAATGAAAAGACATACATGCCGGCAACACCAATGACGATACAGCCGATTAACGGATACAAAATTTCAAGCATCATACTTGGCGTCGCTGTTTTCAATCCATCGAAGATGTAAAGCAAGAGTGCCATGATGGCAAAACCGAAACCATTCGCTTTCATCAAAGGGTGTTTTTCTAAGAAACCGATTGAACGGCCAATAACCCCGAAAAGAAGGCAAAGGACGAATGGGCTGATTTCTACGACTGGTGCAGCCAGTGTAGACACTAAATAAGCCAAGTAAGCTACTAGCGATAATCTAAAGAATTTGAAGAAATCCGTATTGTATTTTTCAGGCATCCTCGCGAACATTCTCGGTTCTTTAACAGAGTTGACAGGTTCTGCTGTTTTCTGTGATGAAACCAGCTTTTGTTCAGGCAATTCATTATTGCGGTATTTGTTTAAAAGCATTCTACCTTCACGCTTCAACATGATCGACGTTAACGGGTACCCAGCAAAACCTTGGACTACATAGATGACAATCGCAAAAACAGCCAATGTAGGCAATCCAGCAGCAGCGGCACCTTCAGACATGATCAAGGCGGATACTAATCCACCGACTAAAGGCGGTATCGCTACAACTACCGTCTCAAAATCGAAAAGGAACGTGCCAATCGCAAACAAGAAAGCCACAATCCCAAGAATTCCAGAAAGGGCAATTAAAATCGTGCGCCATTGATTTTTTAATTCTTCAAGAGACAATAACGTCCCCATATTTGTGATCAACAAGTAAATGAGCATTGTTGCAACAACTGGCGGAACGCCGGCTATTGAAACAATGTCTTCCGGGAAGAAAGTCCAGTAACCAATGAGGAAAAGCACGCCGCTGACAAAGATGGATGGGATCCATGCTTTCGTCCGTATTGAAATCATTTCACCGATAAAAAGTATAAAAATCATTATTGCTAAAGCCAGCATTTGCGCCATAGTGCTTCCTCCTCTTTCTCTTAACTGTATGATTTTCTCTTGCTTTAATGGGTTAATACGCGCTGGCCAGTACGGCGTACTTTACTCCATTAAAGTAATGTTGCAATATTAGCATAGTTTTTACATTAGATAAATAGAATAAAATGACTATTATGAAATTACGGATAAATCAACAAGTGCTACCAAGTAAATGTAACCGATTCCAACAGCTATATATTGCATATTAGTGGCTCTAGCCAAATTAAATAAAAAAATTTATAAATTTTTTGTTCTTTCCGTTTTTCATGCGTTCATTCCGAAAAAATGGTTTTGTTTAAGGCACTCAGGTTAGAGGTAAAAGATATAATTAGAGTACGTGTGAATAAAAGGAGGAATTGAACAATGGAAGGCAAACATTATATCAATGGGGAATGGACTGTAAACGGAGATGACGTAATCCAAGTCATGAACCCGGCTACCGGTGAACAAGTCGGCACAGTTCCAAATGGCGGCGAAGCGGAAGCAACAGCAGCCATCGAAGCTGCTTCGGCTGCATTTCCTAGCTGGTCAAAGACGACAGTTTATGAGCGGGCAGAATTGTTAATGAAATGGCATGATTTACTTCTTGAACATAAAGAAGAAGTCGGAGCAATCTTGACAAAAGAAATGGGAAAACCTTTAGCTGAAGCCATCGGTGAAATTGAATATTCCGCATCTTTCATTTCTTGGTTTGCAGAAGAAGGCAAACGTTTATACGGCCGAACGATTCCCGCAAGCAAAGAAGGCAAACGAATTCAAATCAATAAACAGCCAGTGGGCGTCGTTGTTTCTATTACTCCGTGGAACTTCCCGGCAGCCATGATGGCCCGCAAAATGGCCCCTGCTCTAGCAGCCGGCTGTACCTTTGTTGCTAAACCTGCAAAACTCACGCCGCTCACTGCCGTTCGAATCTACGAACTGGCGGAAGAGGCTGGATTTCCAAAAGGCGTTATCAATCTTGTGACGGGAAGTGCGAGCAAAATCGGCAAGGTATTTACAAGCCATCCGGATGTACGGAAACTGACTTTTACCGGATCAACTGAAATCGGCAAGGAACTGATGAAGCAAAGCTCAGAAACGATGCTTAACCTTTCCTTGGAACTTGGGGGTCATGCACCGATTATCGTGCTCGATGATGCGAATCTTGAACTCGCTGTCGAAGGCGTCATGGCTTCAAAATTCCGCAATGCTGGGCAAACTTGTGTATGCGGAAACCGGATTTATGTGCAGTCCAGCATCGTTGATAAGTTTTCAACAATGCTTCAGGAAGCGACAGCTAAGTTAAAAGTCGGGAATGGCCTTGACGAAGGAGTAACGATTGGGCCGCTCGTTGATAAAGATGGCTATGAAAAAGTGGAAAAACATGTACAAGACGCCGTTTCTAAAGGTGCGAAAGTATTGATTGGCGGCGACGGAAAATCTGAAAACGACGCTTACTTCTACAATCCGACTGTTTTGGTGAATGCCAATTCCGATATGCTTGTGATGAATGAGGAGACGTTCGGGCCAGTGGCTCCCATCATGTCATTCGAGAAAGACGAGGAAGCCGTAAAACTCGCAAATGATACGCGTTTCGGTTTAGCTGCCTATTTCTTTACCGACAGCATGTCCCGCGGAACGTATCTTGCTGAAAACCTGGATTATGGGATTGTCGGCTGGAATGACGGCTCCCCTTCTACAGCACAAGCACCGTTCGGCGGCATGAAAGAAAGTGGACTCGGGCGCGAAGGCGGACAAGAAGGACTCGAAGCATTCGTTGAAACCAAATACATTTCGATCAAATTATAATAAAAAGGTCCAGGGATTTTTTCCCTGGACCTTTTGGTTTTTATAAAACTGTTTGAACGGATTTGATCCCCGTCTCAGCAGGTTTGGTTGCGAGGCATTCGTAATGTGGGAATTGCTTACTTAAAATCCGGCTAAGCTCCTGTTCTTTTCCTTTTTCCATCACGATGAAAAGTGACGGGCCGGCTCCGCTGATCGCTGTACCATATGCGCCCGCTTTCCTGCAAACTGCACGAATTTCATCGAATCCAGGAAATTTTGCTTTACGATAAGTTTCATGGAACTCATCTTTTTCCATCATGCGCCCAGCCGTTTGCCAATCTCCGCTAGCAATCGCAGCTGACACGACATTGGCAGCTGCACTGCTGCTGATCGCTTTTTTATAGTCCAATTTTTCCGGCAGCAAACCTCTGGACTCACTCGTCAAAAAAACTTCCTGCGGCACTAAGATGATGATTCCGATATCGGCTTTCGGTACATGCACGACTGCGAGATCTTCCCCATTTGCATATGAAATCGTAGCACCGCCCAGCAAAGATGCTGAAATATTGTCAGGATGCCCTTCCATTTCAGTGCCTATCTTAACCTTTTCCTGCTTGGTAAGCCTTAATCCCAACAGACAATCGGCAATCTCGATTCCACCGGCAATTGCTGATGCACTGCTGCCAAGTCCGCGGCCAAGTGGAATATCGGTTTCAATCAGCAATTTTGCCGGAGCTAGCAGTTTTCCGTATTGACTCGCCACTTTTTCGGCCGTTTGTACAATCAAATTGTCTTTTGAGTTTGGAAGATGGCGATACTCTTCATTCGCATATTCTACGGTCCAAACAGGATTTTCTGAAACGTGAATCGTCATATGGAGATCGAGAGCCAGCCCGATTGAATCAAAACCTGGCCCGAGATTTGCCGTTGAAGCTGGGACAGTTACAGTGAAATCATTCCATTTCATAATTTCACTCCTTTTTTTAAATCCTCCCAAAATCGTTCCATGTCTTCAGGCACGAGCTGTGCTTTGTGTTCATTTACTGAAATGGCTGTTTCGGGATCTTTTAAGCCGTTGCCTGTCAAAACCGCTACGACAGTCGAGCCTTTTTCAATCATGCCGCTTTCGACTTGTTTCTTCAATCCAGCAATGGACGCACATGAAGCAGGTTCTGCGAAGACACCTTCTGTTGAAGCTAAAAGTTGATAAGCTTTTAAAATCTCTTCATCTGTTGCGGCGAGTATAGTGCCATTCGATTCGTCGAGCGCATTCAATGCAAGCTGCCAGCTGGCAGGGTTGCCGATGCGGATAGCTGTTGCCACGGTTTCAGGATTTTCAACAACTTGATTATTGACGATCGGCGCTGCCCCTGCGGCTTGAACGCCTAATAATACCGGACGCTTTTCGCCTGTTTTCTCGGCATATTCGCTAAAACCTTTCCACGCGGCAGAGATATTCCCTGCATTTCCAACAGGAAGAGCGAAAAGATCCGGCACTTGCCCTAATTGGTCGATGACTTCAAAAGCGATCGTCTTCTGTCCTTCCAAGCGATACGGATTTACCGAATTAACAAGGGCAATTCCAGCTTCTTGGCCGACTTCCCGGACCATCTGCAATGCTTCATCAAAATTGCCTTTGATTTCAAGGATTTCTGCCCCATACATTTTAGCTTGAGCCAATTTGCCGAGTGCAATGCGTCCTTCCGGGATGACGACAATTGTGCGCATGCCCGCTCTTGCACCGTAAGCCGCTGCAGAAGCGGAAGTGTTACCAGTCGAAGCACAGACAAGCACTGTTTTCCCTTCTTCTTTCGCTTTTGCCACTGCCATGACCATTCCACGGTCTTTAAAGGAACCTGTAGGATTAGCGCCTTCCAATTTCACGTATAAGTTGATGCCCCATTCTTCCGATAATTTCTCCAAATGCACCAACGGCGTATTTCCTTCTTGCAATGTCAATGCCGGCGTCGCATCGCTTACTGGCAGCCACTCTTTATATTGTTCGATCAATCCTGGCCATCTCATGCTGTTTCCTCCCCTTCAATACGGTAATGGCTGATGACGCTTGCCGTCCCTTCTAAATCTTTGAGTACGTCCAAATGCTGCTGGCGTGAAATTTGATGGGTCAATAAAATCAGTTCTGCTTGGCCTTCGTTTACTGCCGGATTTTGTATGACCGACTGGAGGCTTGCATTGTTTTTACTATAGATAGAAGTCAATTTCGACAGAACGCCCACTTCGTCCTTCACTAGCAGACGGTGGAAATACTTTGAATACCGGCTCGTTTCCGGTTTGATGACGCGTTCGTGCTGTGCTGAATGGACGCGTTTGCCGTTCACTTCCAGTAACAGATTGCGGCAAGCAGCAATGATATCCGAAACCACTGAAGTGGCTGTTGGCAGCGAACCTGCCCCCGGGCCATACAGCATCGTTTCTCCCACTGCATCGCCATATATGTATACTGCATTGAACTCATTATTGACAGAAGCCAATGGATGGGAATTCGCTAAGAAAATAGGTTCCACAGAAACTTCGATGCCTTCTTCGTCTTTTTTGGATGATCCGACCATTTTCATGGTATAGCCGAATTTCCCAGCCATTTCGAGGTCTCCATCTTTGATTTCTTTCATGCCTCTTACGAGTACATCATCCAAATGGACTTCCGTCGAGTAAGCCAAAGAAGAAAGAATGACCATTTTCCGGGCTGCATCCAAACCGTCTACGTCTGAGGATGGATCTGCTTCTGCATATCCAAGCCGGGTAGCTTCGGCTAGCGCATCTTCATAACTCATATTTTCCTTTTTCATTTTCGTTAAGATGAAATTCGTCGTCCCATTGACAATCCCCATTAAACTCGATATCCGGTCAGAAGCTAATCCGTCTTCCAATGTCCGGATTATCGGGATGCCGCCTGCGACACTTGCTTCATAAAACAGATCGCATTTCTCAGCATCTGCAAGTTTTAATAATTCATGTCCATATTCAGCCATCACGTCTTTATTGGCTGTCACGACTTGCTTGCCTGACTTTAGCGCTTCTTCGATCGCTTTCTTTGCACCGTCGATGCCGCCCATCACTTCTACAATGATATCAAGGGAAGGATCGGTCAAGATTTCCTGGATATTGGTCGTGAAGACTTCTTGATCTAAACTTGATAATCTTTCCTTATTATGGTTTCGGACCAGCACCTTTTTTATCGTGACAGGTACGCCAAGTTTGTGGTGAAGGTCCTGCTGATGCTGCTGCAGAATTTTTGCTACACCGGTCCCGACTGTTCCCAGTCCAAGCAAGCCGATTGAAATTTCATTTTTCATTGACGATTCCTCCCAAGGTGTGTACACTGTGAAAATACAGTTGTTTTCTACATAAAGACATTATAGTATTATATAAAATTTAACACAACCCTAAATTCACTATTAACAGATTGGACTTGATAAGATGAAGGTATGTAAATTCGGTGGAACATCCGTCGCAAACGCTCAGCAATTAAAAAAAGTGGCCTCAATCATCCGTGAAGATCCATCCCGAAAAGTGATCGTTGTATCAGCTCCCGGCAAACGATTCGACGGCGATACAAAAGTAACCGATCTTTTAATCGATTTAGCCGAAGCCGCATTAGCCGGACGAGATACAGCCCCGGCTCTCCAAAAAGTGGTGGACCGCTATACACAAATTGCCGCCGATTTGGAGCTGGATAGTGAGATTACAGCTATCATAGCTGCGGACCTTGCCGGCCGTTTATCATTCAGCCAAGAAAACCCTTCTCTATTCTTCGATCAATTCAAAGCGAGCGGCGAAGACAACTCCGCTAAGCTCGTTGCAGCTTATTTGACTTCTATCGGGTTGCAGGCCGAATACATCAATCCAAAAGAAGCGGGGCTCATCGTCACGGAAGCTCCCGCCCGCGTGCAAGCGCTGCCGATTTCAAATGACAACTTATCGACCTTGCGCAAGAAAAACTCCATATCCGTTTTCCCCGGATTTTTCGGCTTCACCCGAAACGGAGAGCTGCGGACATTTGACCGCGGCGGTTCCGATATTACCGGTTCCATCTTATCTGCAGCTATCCAAGCGGAACTTTACGAAAACTTCACGGATGTGGATTGTGTCTTCGCCGCGAATCCGCGGATCGTAGAAAACCCGGCGGAAATTGAAGTGATGACTTACCGTGAAATGCGTGAATTGTCTTATGCCGGCTTTGCCGTCCTTCACGATGAAGCATTAATGCCGGCATTTAAAGCTTCTGTACCCGTCTGCATCAAAAATACGAATAATCCGAATGCACAAGGCACGATGATTGTTGCGGAAAGGGATTATTCCAAACGCCCCGTTACCGGCATCTCAGCGGACAGCGGCTTCTCCACTTTATACGTCAGTAAGTATTTGATGAACCGGGAAGTCGGCTTTGGCCGGAAGCTGCTGCAAATTCTTGAAGACGAAAACGTTTCTTATGAACATATCCCATCCGGCATAGACAATTTATCCGTTATCATACGGAGCCACCAGTTGACTCCTGAAAAAGAATTTCGCATTGTCAGCCGGGTAAAAAATGAATTGAACGCCGATGACGTCCATTTGAACAGCAAGTTCTCGATGGTGGTGCTAGTAGGTGAAGGCATGAAATATACAACTGGGCTCGCAGCCCGCGCTACAGAAGCCATCTCACGGACGGGTGCCAATATCGAAATGATCAACCAAGGCTCTTCTGAAGTCAGTTTGGTGTTCGGCGTCCTACAGAAAGACGAACAAAAAATTTTGAAAGAATTGTATAAGGAATTTTTTGTTCCATCTTATTCGTTATAAAAATATCCAAAGCCCCCTGACATTTCCAATGTCAGGGGGCTTTCATTTTCCGGCTAACCGGCCAGCTTCTCGAGGTCTTAAGACGCCTTACCTGTGCGGCAAAAAGCGCCGCTTCGGCAATTCGCCTTAAACTTGTCGAAGCTACACGGCTCTTTCCGCTTTTCTTATTGTCCAGACTCCGGCAGCTAGCCGCTCGAGGTCGCTTCAGTCTTAGCTGCAATGGCAAAGAACGCCATTTCCGCTAAGGCTTCCAGCGCTTGTCGCGGCTGACAAGCTGCCTCCGCTTTTCTTATTGTCCAGCTGCAAGAGCCAGCTTCTCGGGGCATAAGTCAGCCCACTGCGGCGGCAACAGCCTCCTCGCGGTCCGCCTTATGCCTTTCGAAGCTCCACGGCTCTTTCCGCTTTTCTTATTGTCCAGACTCCGGCAGCTAGCCGCTCGAGGTCGCTTCAGCCTTATCTGCAATGCCAAAGAACGCCATTTCCGCTAAGGCTTCCAGCGCTTGTCGCGGCTGACAAGCTGCCTCCGCTTTTCTTATTGTCCAGCTGCAAGAACCAGCTTCTCGGGGCATAAGTCAGCCCACTGCGGCGGCAACAGCCTCCTCGCGGTCCGCCTTATGCCTTTCGAAGCTCCATGGCTCTTTCCGCTTTTCTTATTGTCCAGACTCCGGCAGCTAGCCGCTCGAGGTCGCTTCAGTCTTAGCTGCAATGGCAAAGAACGCCATTTCCGCTAAGGCTTCCAGCGCTTGTCGCGGCTGACGAGCTGCCTCCGCTTTTCTTATGACCAATTCGTTAGCAATGGGCCGTCTTCTCCGTGCACCGGATCGTATTTTGGCAAAGGGGCGTCCAAAATATCTTCGAGCACTTCCGGCCGTTCATCTTGTTCACCCAATTTTTTATTGGGCTTGAGTCCGTCCGGATAAGCTCCGACCACTTGGAAATCTTCTGTGCTTTCAAGCAATTTGTGGCCCGTTCCCGCTGGCAAAACGACCACGTCGCCTGTTTGGACGTCAAACGCCTTTCCTTGTTCTCCGCCAAGCTGGATTTTTGCCGATCCTGAACGCACACCCAGTACTTCGTGTGTATTGCTGTGGTAATGGTGATAATCGAACACACCGTCTGTCCAGCTATTCGTCCAATCATTCCGATTGAATACCGCTTCGATTTCTTCCGGATTTCCTTTAAATACGCTTGGATAAATGACTACCGGAAGCCTCGGATTATTCGGGATGGATCCATCATCTTCAAAATGTACAAATTGTTCCTCTGGCATCTGTTTCACTCCTTTGTCTTCTTACCCCCTCTCTTCCCCAGTAATGCTTGCTTAAAACGGAGAACGTTTTAAAAACCCAACCGCTCCCTTACCGTGCTTACATAGTTTTGGCTGATCGGCAAAATCGAACCGTCTTTCATTGTCATTAAATAATTGGAGGAAAAATCTCTGGAGATTTCTTTAATGAATGAAATATTGACGATATAGGAACGGTGGATAGGCAGGAATAGATCCGGAAGGCGATCTTTCAAATATTTTAAAGTATGGATTGAACAATAGGTTTCCTCTTCTGCATAAAACCATGTCTTCTTTTGGCTGCTTTCAATATGTGAAATTCGATCGATCGGAACTGGACGCCATGTTTCTTCCACTTTTCCAGTTAAAAAATGTACGGGCTGTTTTGGCTGGATCATATGGTCAGGCGGTAAGATAATCACTAGAACGCCTGCTTTCCCAGCCACTTCAATCGGGTAGCCGACACCAAAATAAGCGGCTCCAAGTACCGATTCCTCGACGAGCATTTCGATTCGCTTTCCTTCTATATATGTACGGGCAGCTATACTCCCCGGCAAAACTTTGTCGCCTAAACCGATATGGAGATCCCGTTTTCCCGCTTTGTAATAGACATACTTCCCCTCTACCGCAATCGCAATCGAAGCTTCTTTCGGAATCCAATCCCCCATAATAAAGCCCACTTGTTCCAATACCAACTTATCCATACAGCGATTCCCCTTTCAAATGTCTTTGTCGTGAAATCCTTTCTTTCATCAGCGAATAACTCGTTTTATCCAATATTCAAGACAGTCAAACTATTCTGTTATATATTAATATACATCAAAACAAACTGTATTAATACAGTAGAATTAAAATTTTTATTCGAAAGGGATGGTTAAATGGTCAGCAAACAACAACAAGCAGAAGAATTGAAAAAGAGCTGGGAGCAGGACAGCAGATGGAATGGAATTGAACGCCCTTACTCCGCAGAAGATGTCGTTAAACTTCGTGGATCCATTCAAATTGAATATACTTTAGCTAAAAAAGGAGCTGAGCGTTTGTTCCGCTCGATCCATGAAAAAGATTTCGTCAACGCTTTAGGCGCATTGACCGGCAACCAAGCCGTCCAGCAAGTCAAAGCCGGACTGGAAGCGATCTATTTGAGCGGTTGGCAAGTTGCCGCTGATGCTAACTCAGCTGGACAAATGTATCCGGACCAAAGTTTATATCCGGTCGACTCGGTACCGACGGTTGTCAAAAAGATCAACCAGGCATTGCAGCGCGCCGACCAAATCGATCATGTCGAAGGCAATGAAGGATTCGACTGGTTCGCACCGATTGTTGCAGATGCAGAAGCAGGCTTCGGCGGCCCGTTGAATGTATTCGAATTAATGAAAGCGATGATTGAAGCCGGTGCAGCTGGCGTCCACTTTGAAGACCAATTGGCTTCGGAAAAGAAATGCGGCCATTTAGGCGGGAAAGTTTTGCAGCCGACGCAAAACGCTGTGCGCAATTTGGTTTCTGCTCGCTTAGCATCTGATGTGCTCGGTGTACCAACTGTATTAATCGCACGGACTGACGCAGATGCCGCTGATTTGATTACCAGTGATATCGATCCATTAGACCATCCGTTCATCACAGGTGAACGCACACCGGAAGGATTCTACCGGACGAAAGCTGGAATCGATCAAGCCATTGCACGCGGCCTTGCTTATGCTCCTTACGCTGATTTAGTGTGGTGCGAAACTTCGCACCCGAACTTGGAAGAGGCAAAACAATTCGCCGATGCAATCCATGCGAAATTCCCAGGCAAATTGCTCGCTTACAACTGCTCGCCTTCCTTCAACTGGAAAGCGAAGCTCGATGAAGAAACCATAGCGAAGTACCAAGTGGAGCTTGGGAAGATGGGCTATAAATTCCAGTTCGTCACGTTGGCCGGCTTCCATGCATTGAACCACAGCATGTTCGAGCTTGCGCATGATTATAAAGACAACGGCATGGCCGCTTACTCAAAATTGCAGCAAGCTGAATTTGCAAGTGAAGCAAAAGGCTATACAGCAACTCGACATCAGCGTGAAGTGGGAACCGGCTACTTCGATGAAGTTTCACAAATCATTTCGGGCGGCACAAGCTCGACCACTGCCATGAAAGGTTCGACTGAAACGGCCCAATTCCAATCGGTGAAATGAAAGGGTGATTTGATTGATCACGAAATCGAATGTCTCCATTAAAAATACAGTGACACCTGAAATGGAAACAATTTTAACTCCTGAAGCACTGGCTTTTATTGAAAAGCTGCACGTACATTTTGATGACAGGCGGTTAAGTTTGCTTGAAGAGCGGCAAGTCCGCCAGCAAGAAATTGATCGTGGAAAACCGCTGAATTTTCTTCCGGAAACGAAGTATATCCGCGAAAACGACTGGACGATTGCTCCGTTGCCAGATGATATGAAAGACCGGCGTGTGGAAATTACCGGTCCGACAAACCGGAAAATGCTGATCAATGCATTGAATTCAGGCGCTAAGATGTTCATGGCCGACTTAGAAGATGCGACCGCACCGAATTGGTTCAATGTCATCGACGGGCAGATCAATTTGCGCGATGCGGTCAGACGGACGATTTCTTTTGAAGCGCCTGGAACTGGAAAGAAATATTCTTTGCACGAAGACACGGCTGTCTTGATGGTACGTCCACGCGGCTGGCATTTATCCGAGAAGAACATCGAGATAGATGGACGTGCTGCTTCAGGCAGCTTAGTCGATTTCGGCCTTTACTTCTACCATAACGCAAAAGAGTTGATTGACCGAGGCACGGGTCCTTATTTCTATCTTCCGAAAATGGAGAGCCACTTGGAAGCAAGGCTTTGGAATGATGTCTTCGTTTTTGCACAAGACGAACTCGGAATCCCGCAAGGAACCATCCGGGCGACGGTGCTGATTGAGACCATTCTCGCAGCTTTTGAAATGGACGAAATTCTTTATGAACTGCGTGACCATTCAGCTGGACTCAATTGCGGCCGTTGGGATTATATTTTCAGTGTCATCAAGCGCATGCGAAACCGTCCGGAATACCTTTTTCCTGACCGGGCACAAGTCACGATGACGGTGCCGTTTATGCGAGCCTATACCCAATTATGCATCCAGACTTGCCATAAGCGAAATGCACCGGCACTTGGCGGCATGGCAGCACAGATTCCGATCAAAGGAAATCCGGAAGCGAACGAAATGGCTTTCCGAAAAGTGGCGGAAGACAAGCGGCGGGAAGCAGCAGATGGCCACGACGGCACATGGGTCGCCCATCCAGGAATGGTCGCCGTGGCGATGGAGCAATTTGACGACTTGATGCCTTTGCCAAACCAGATTCACCGGAAGCGGGAAGATGTTCAGGTGAGTGCAGAAGATTTGGTGGAAGTGCCGACCGGCAACATAACGGAAGAGGGATTGCGTGCCAATATCTCTGTCGGCATCCAGTATATTGCTTCTTGGCTATCCGGCAACGGAGCCGCACCCATCAATCATTTGATGGAAGATGCAGCCACTGCCGAAATCTCCCGATCCCAAGTATGGCAGTGGATCCGCCACCCAAATGGAATTTTGGAAGATGGACGGGACATAACGATTGAGTTATTCCATGAAATCATCGAAGAAGAAGCAAATACGATCAAAGAAACTGTCGGAGATGCCATTTATCTATCAGGACGTTTCGCAGAAGCCCGTGAATTGTTTACAGAGCTGACTTTACAAAATGATTTTGCCGAATTTTTGACATTGCCAGGATATGAAAAACTAAACTAACATACTGGAGGAGATCCCTATGAAAACGACAAAAACATACGAAACACGCTCTAAGAAAGAATGCCGGGAATGCGGATGCGAAATCAAAGAACAACGTGAATCCATCATCTACGAATGCGAACGCTGCATCGCAAGCAAAGACGAATAATTGATTGAAGGCCTCTCCTACATATGGAGGAGCCTTCTTTTTTATTACTTATAGACAAAAAAGAACCACTCCAGCGCAGTTGCTGGAGCGGTTCCATCCATCAATCCTGATTGGATGATTGAATGCGGTAACGCGAATCTTCTTCTAGTTTGTTAAAAATTTCAATGAAACGAATGCCTCGAGGTTTCTCTTCCGCCGGCGCCTCTTCAGCATCCAGCACATCTGCCAGTGGCTTAGACTCCGGTTCAATAATGAGTGAATCGAAATCCTCCATTAAGCTTTGCAAACCCTCATAGCCATCTATTTTTTTATCTTTGCTCACTTGCTCATAAAGCTCTTGTGATTCATCTTCCGTCAACTCGATATACCCTACCGTGATCCTTTTTTCCGTCATGCGATGACCTCCTGTCAAACTCGTTACGTTTCCTTTCTATACCCTTCACTGGAAACGGGATAAACATCAGCTGAAGCAGGCTTTTTCACTTGCCAGAACAAAGGCGCATTTTTTGGAAGTTTCCCGAAAACAAAACTTGCAAAAGGAATAAAGCGGTGGAACCACCAAATGACGAAATAACAAATGACCGCCACTAAGAAATACTGGAAGAAAATCATGAAATGCCAAGAATACCATCCATCCTTGATCGGAAAATAGATATTTACTTGCGTGATAACGTAAGGATGCATCAAATAGAAGCCGAAAGAGTAATAAGCGATATTTTTGATTTTTAACGTGGTGCTTTCAGTGAATGACATGACAAAGCGCTCTGATAGATAAAAGAAGAAAATTCCACCAACTACCAGGAAACCGATGCCGATCAATTTATATAATTCCTCTGGTATTGGCACCCGTGTATTAAACGCATTTTGATAACGAATCAGCACATACGGGATCGCCATTGAAAGAAATGCCAAGAAGAGCCAAGCTGTCTTAGTTTTGCTGACTTTCGCAGTCAATTCCTCGTAATGGAGACCGATCCAAGCGCCCAGCAAAAATGCCGCCATCGTGGACATAAAGAACGGTCCCGTGACCAACTGATATTTGAGATTCGCAAAATAATAGACGAATTCAATGACAATACCGACGAGCCACAAGTATTTCCGTAGGAAAGCCGACTTTTGTACAATGAACATCAGAATTGGGAAAATCAAATAGAATTGGACCACTAGCGAGATAAAATGAAGCTGGTATTTGCTGCCGCCGTCAATAATATTGTCAATGATGCCAGCGAGATCGAACACTTTATGGTTATAATAGATTGCATCCGCTTCATAGATGATGCACCAGACAACGTATGGAATTAATATGTATACAACCCGTTTGCGGAAATAATCGAGAAGGACTTTCGGGGTCCATTCGCGGTTCCGGTAATTATAGAAAAACACAATTCCTACGAGCATGATGAACAAACCGGCTTCCACACGCACGATATTGTTCAGGAAATGATAGGACATATGTTGAATCGTATTCGGTGAAAACAGATGGCTATATGGCGCTGTCACGTGGACCAGAACAACCATCATCATTGCAAACACCCGTATGTAATATATCGATTTAATTTCTTTTTTCAAATCCCACTACCTCCGGAAGAAATTGCAAAGTGAAAGTGCCACTCTTGCCTCCCTCCATCTTATCATAAAATTAGTACGTTTAGGTTCCTTTAATATATCGGATAAACAAGTAGAAGACTCCCCTCCTTTCCGTTATGATGTTATTACAAGAAATTTACAACGACCGGAGTGATTTTCATGCGTGTAGCGATATTCGATTTTGACGGAACCTTATATTCAAAAGAAACTTTTCAGTTGATGATGGACCATTTAAAAAACCACCCGATCCACAGCAGCAGGTATCGCCAGTTCTACCGCGCAATCATGCCGCCCTATATCGGTTCGAAATTAAAACTTGTCTCAGTCCAAAAAATGCGCGAGCGTTCTGTTCAAGCTTACCTAACTGCGCTTAAAAGCTTCACTAAACCCGAAATGGAATCCTACTTCTCAGAGATTGCTGACAAAATGCATCATGATTTTAACCCGAAAGTTGTTGAGCGGCTAAAAAATCACGTCGAAAAAGGCGATTATGTGATGTTGGTTTCAGGGGCTTTTACCCCTTTGCTTTATTCGGTGACCGATAACTTGCCGATCCAAACCATTATCGGCACAGAAATTCCTTATGCAAATAGCATCCTGGACCATCAAGCTAAGGTCAATCATATTCAAGGGCCGATGAAAACCCAAAAGATCCATGAAGTATTGGCCGGGAAAGAAATCGATTGGGCAAATAGCTTCGCCTATGGGGACAGCCATTCCGACCTGCCCGTACTGGAACTTGTCGGCCATCCTGTAGCCGTTCAACCAGAAGCACGCCTCCGTACAGTCGCTGAACAGCGAAACTGGGAAATTATCTAAGAAAAGCGATCCGCCGGTAATTCGGCAGATCGCTTTTTTATTCTTCTCCCATCACTTCAATACAAAGGCGAATGCCTTTTACTAAATCGCTGTGCGGCCAACTTGGAATATTGCCGTGTTGAATCCCTAATTCATGGGAAGCGGGAATATGGATAAACCCAGTCGGCATATTCAGTTGTCGGATAGCAGCTAGATGGAGGCCTTCATACATAATATTATTGCATAGATATGCACCTGCTGTATTTGAAATATCTGCAGGCAATCCGTTTTGAATCAAGCGGGCGACCATTTTTCGGATGGGCAGCGTTGATAAATAAGCGGGCTCTCCACCGAACACAATCGCTTCGTCTACCGGCCTATGCCCTTCATTGTCTGCTGCTCCATCTTTAAAATTGATAGCGATACGCTCAGGTGTAATCTTAAAGCGCCCCGCTGCTAATCCCAACGATACAATTGCGTCTGGCTTAATTTTTTCTATGTAAGATAAGAATTGTTTACCTGACTTATTAAAATCTACTGGCATCACCTTTCCGATAATCTCATAGCCGGCAATCATTTCCCCGTCCAACTCTTCCACTATTTTCATCGTCGGATTGACAGTATAGTCCAAGAACGGTTCAAAACCGGTCAACAATAGTTTTTTCATCCTCTTCACACCTCTCCCCTCTATTATAGCTGAAAATACAGAAAAATTGAAATACATTTTTATTCACTAAATAGAATAAAAAACCCTTTATTATTTGATATTAATTTGTTAAAATTCATTTAGTTGAATAAATATTCGAAAACTTGGAGGAATTACATATGAAAAAGAAAAATGTTTTATTGGCTTTAGCTGCATCCGCTGCATTAATGCTCGGAGCTTGCGGAAATGATGACTCAACTTCAGGAAGCTCGGAAGCTTCGGATGAAACAAAAGTGTTGAAAATGGGTACTTCAGCAGAATTCCCTCCTTTTGAATCCCGCAACGTTGATGGGGAAATTGTGGGATTTGATATTGATTTGGCCAACCACATTGCCGATGAACTCGGCTATAAACTCGAAATTACCGATATGAAATTTGACGGCTTGATCGGTGCTCTTCAAAACGACCGTGTGGATATGGTTATTGCCGGCATGTCCGCTACCGAACAGCGTAAAGAGAACGTCGACTTTTCTACAGAATACAACCATTCCGGCGAGATGTTCTTAACCCCTAAAGGGTCGGATGTGAAAAGCCTTGAAGATCTGGAAGGAAAAGTCGTGGGTGTCCAGCTCGGCACAATTCAAGAAGAAGGTGCGAATAGCATCATCGAAGACGAAGGCATCAATTTTGAACTGAAAGCATTGGATGATTCCGGAGCTTTGATCCAAGAGATATTGTCCGGCCGCATCGATGCAGCTTATATGGATAAAGCCGTGGCGAAAGGCTATATCGAAGCCCAAGACCTGGATGCATTTGATGATCCGACAACCGCTTCTCCTGGAATGGCCGTTGCTTTCCCGAAAGGCGGCGATCTTGTGGAAGATGTGAATGCTGTCCTTGCTGAAATGGAAGAAAGCGGCAAGATTGATGAACTAAAAGAGAAATGGGAGATTCAAGAGTAATCTTCCTTAGAGAAAAGAGTTGGATACAATGAACTTGGACTTTTCGCAAATCGTCCCGTATATCCCTTTCATGTTGGAAGGGATTTGGGTGACGTTGAAATTCGTATTCTTTGCCATCATTTTAGGAGCAATTCTTGGGACGATTTTGGCATTATTCAAAATCGGCAGCATCAAACCCCTGCGTTGGTTCGCTGATGCCTATACATCGATTTTCCGTGGCACTCCTTTGATTTTGCAGTTGATGATTATTTATTATTCCATCCCGCAACTAACGGGCTACGACATCTCGCCTTTCCTTTCTGCGATTCTGGCATTCGGATTAAACTCTTCCGCCTACATCTCAGAAATCATCCGGGCTGGCATACAAGCTGTGGATAAAGGGCAGATGGAAGCGGCACAAGCTCTTGGCATCCCTTATCGCGCAATGATGAAAGACATCATTTTGCCGCAGGCATTGAAAAATATCCTTCCTGCTTTAATGAATGAATTCATCACTTTGACGAAAGAATCAGCTATCGTTTCGACCATCGGTTATCTTGATTTGATGCGCCGCGCACAAGTCGTCGGCTCCGACCTATTCCGCAACTTCGAGCCGTTATTATTCGTCGGCTTGATTTACTGGTGTCTGGTCATGGGATTGACGGTTCTTGGCAGATTGTTCGAACGGAGGTTGAAACTAAGTGATTAAAGTAGAAAAGCTGTATAAAAAGTTTGGAAGTAATGAAGTTTTGAAGGATATTTCCACAGAAATCAAAAAAGGCGAAGTGGTCTCAATCATCGGCCCTTCCGGCTCAGGAAAATCAACTTTCCTGAGATGCTTGAATTTGTTGGAGACCCCCACTTCCGGTTCAGTTATTGTAAATGGACAGGACTTGTCCGGTCCCAAAAAAGACATCCAGAAAATCCGCCAGCAGATCGGCATGGTGTTCCAGCATTTCCACCTCTTCCCTCATCTGACGGTTTTAGAAAATTTGACGTATGCACCGATGAAAGTCAAAGGCGAGAAAAAAGCGTTGGCCGAAGAAAAGGCGCGGACATTGCTAAAACGCGTCGGATTGTCGGATAAGGAAAAAGCCTATCCAAGCAGCTTGTCTGGCGGACAAAAACAGCGTGTTGCCATTGCACGGGCTTTAGCAATGGAACCGGAACTCATGCTTTTCGACGAACCGACTTCCGCTCTCGATCCGGAAATGGTGAAAGAAGTGCTCGAAGTCATGAAGGACTTGGCAAAATCCGGCATGACAATGGCCGTTGTCACACACGAAATGGGCTTTGCCCGCGAAGTAGCAGACCGTGTCATCTTCCTCGACCACGGGGTATTGGTCGAAGACGGTCAGCCGATTGAATTTTTCAACAGCCCGAAAACAGAACGTGCTAGAGACTTTTTGGAGAAAGTGTTATAGAAAAGCGCCCGAAGCGACGCTTTTTTCTATTCACGTGCAACTTCTTTTCTAATCAGCACTTGTTCATCCGATGCTCATATCTCCTCCGTTTATTTTCCTGCCCTCATGATATAATCAAAGCAGTTTGAAATAATAGAGGTGGAAATGTTGATTCGAAAGATTGTACTCTCAATAGCTGTTTTCTTTTTCATGGCGCTGATCTTATTTACCGGCATGATGTTCCTGAAAAACGAAACAGAAGTTTATTCGTTAGGAGAAATGAAATTAATGGTGGAAAAGCCGACGTTTTTCACCCTAGCAGATGCAAAACCTGTACAAGAAGATGAAGATCTTATTTCTGAACATGAAATCACGTTGCTAGGGCTTCCGATTGGCACTTATACCCTTGTCGAGCGGACTTTGGAAAATGGCGTAAAAATCATATTTGAAGAAATCGATAACACCAGTTGGATGCCTTACGCACTTTCATTGAACACAGACGGTTTAAAGGAAGCTAAAGTAAAATCATGGAATGATGAACCGGTGCCACGCAATGAGGATCCGGTATACGGCAATGACCCGACCCGCAATCCTTTTGGTACAATCTCTTTTTCCGAGAATGAGATATTGCAAGGGAACTTATATGTATCGCGGCAAATCCCTCTTGGAAACGGCAATAAAGTCCAGGAACTGCGCCACGAAATTCCTGATCTCACTATTGAGGAAGGCAGCTTGCTAAAAAGTTTCTGGCTCCCGCCAAAACACCAAGTACAAACGTGGTTTATGTTGGCCAAGACTCCTTTCTTTGAATCCGAAGAAAAGGAAGACGAATGGATTCAATTTGCCGCTGAAAACCGGCAACAGCAGCTGAATTGGCTGACACCTGCTGGACCATTGGTTAAAATCGAACAAACAGACGATCTTCGCACAGAGCTCGCCTATGATTTAAACGAAGATCGGACAGCAGATACAATTTCAGCAGAATGGAATGAAAAATCCCCTTCCCTCTTTTTTGAATCGATGATGCTGAACGCTCACATCAATTCAGGTAAATGAGTAGAATCCGCAAAAGCAGTTTCGCTTTTGCGGATTTTTTTGTAACAATCGTCCTCTTCAAGCGTCTAACTCTAAAAATACGGGAGGATCTCATGGCCAAAATATGGACAATCGTTTTCTTTATGCTCGTCGCTTTTCCTGCTATTGCACTCGCAGCACCCGATCCAAATGAAGTGGAAGCGATTAAACAAGCAGCGCCAGTCCATCTGATTGGCACTGTTATTGAAGACGAGATGCTCGAACAAATCGATGACTCGAATTTCCCGCATCAGGAACGGAAGATGGTTTTACAGATCACCTCGATCGTTAAGGGCCTTGAAGGGGCAGATGCTAGTTCATCTGTGGAAGTGCATTATACGTATATTCCGTCTTGGCTAGAGATGGAAGGCGGAGCCCGGATGGACATTGCCAAATCGGACGAAATCGAAATTTGGCTAAAAAAAGAGACGGGGGTCTGGAAACCCGCTCTTTCAGGTAATACGGTTGTGCATCTATACAAACATGAGAATCGCCCGCAACACATGCTTCCCCCTGCAACAAGCATGCCTAATTTTATTAAAAGTAGATTGAGTGCCATACCTCTTGGAATGGTCGTAGCGGTCCTGCTCTTTTTATCCTTATTCCTAATTGCCGGTATTTCAAAACGATTTTCCGCTCGCTAAGAGTCAAATCCGAGTTCATTCGCTTTCAATAAGACAGAATAATCAGTATAATTAATTGAGAGAGAATAATTTACCCATCATCCTTCAGTTAACGATTTTATTCATAAGGAGGCTATTTCATCATGGAACGCGCTCGAGTGGACCAAAAGGAAATTTCCCGTCTCTTAGATGAAGATTATTATGCAGCTTTGAATATGATTGGCGAAGGCGGACCGGATTATGCGGCTATTGAGGATGATGCACCGGAAGAAGTGAAGCGCGACGCTAAAAAGGCGGAAGAGCTTCAATAAACTTTTGGCTCCCAAACAAAATAAGACCCCGAGAAAGCAGTGCTTTCTCGGGGTCATTTTTTAGCTCATTCCATTAATTCAGCAACAATTTCATAGGAACGTAGACGATCTTTTTGGTGGAAAATCTGCGAATTGATGATCACTTCGTTCGCTCTTGTTTTATTGATGAAACTACGCAGTTTTTCACGAACCACATCCGGTGTTCCGACAATCATCGATTCCGAATCCAATTTCTCACGGAAAATCGCAATTTCACGATCCGTCCATTCCTCTTCCAAGTTATCGATCGGCGGCATGAAAGTTGTCGGCATTCCGCGCATCAAGGCAAACATTTGCGCTTGGCTTGAAGTCGCTAACCACTCAGCCCGTTCTTGGGTATCGGCTGCAATCACATTGACTCCAACCATTGCATAAGGCTCTTGTAAGTCTTTCGATGGTTTGAAATTCTGATGATACAATTGCATCGCCTGCATCGTAAAGTCCGGCGCAAAATGGCTGGCAAACGAAAAAGGCAAACCTTTCACTGCCGCAAGCTGTGCGCTATAGCCGCTTGAGCCTAATAGCCATAAAGGAATATTCAAGCCGATCCCTGGGTAAGCCTTCACTCGGCCAACCGGGTTATCGGAAAAATAATTCTGCAGTTCAGCGACAGACTGCGGAAATTCGTCCACATTGCTCTGCAAATTTCTACGGAGCGCATAAGCCGTTGCCTGGTCGCTTCCTGGCGCCCGTCCTAGCCCAAGATCGATGCGTCCTGGATAAATGGTTTCAAGCGTTCCAAATTGTTCAGCAATGACCAGCGGTGCATGGTTAGGCAGCATAACTCCACCTGACCCCACTCGGATCGTATTCGTATGGCCTGCAATATGGCCAATTAATAAAGAAGTAGCAGAACTGCCGATTCCTGGCATATTGTGATGCTCAGCAAGCCAGTAACGGTTAAAACCCCATTTCTCTACATGCTGGGCAAGTTCTACACTATTTGCAAAAGACTCAGCCGTTTTGCTGCCTTCATTGATCGGCGCTAAATCCAAAACGGATAAGGGAACATTTTCAAATTTCTTTTGATTCATCTAATCTTCACTCCTTGTCACTAATATTGTAGCGATTTTGCCAAATAAAGGCATGCAATCAGCTCACTCGAGAAAAGCGAAGCCGCCTTGACAGCCGCGACAAGCTTAAGGCGGATTGCCGAAGCGGCGCTTTCTGCCGCATAGGCAAGACGACTTAAGACCTCGAGCGGCTAGGCGGCATAGCTGGACAAACAGAAAAGCGGAAGCGACTGTTTTAGCCCTGACAGGCTTAAGGCAGAACACGCAGGAAAGACATTGGCCGATGGTTTGTGAGGGCAAGTCTTTGCGACGAAGCTAGCGAAGCGATGCAGGAGCATATCTTTGCCCTTCACCGATTTCCGTAGTGGACTGCCTTAAGACCCCGAAGGGCTAGTCGCTGGAGTCTGGACAACCAGAAAAGCGGAAGCGGCTGTTTTAGCCCTGACAGGCTAAAATCACCCCCCTATCCCCCCGCTAATTTCCTCCCAAAACAAAAAAGCCGACTCGGTTTTTTCGAGTCAGCTCTTGCTGGTTTCTGGACGCAAAGCAATTACTTCTTGCAAAGAGGAAATAAACTTCATGGACAATAGCGATTGAAGATGATGAAGCTTTTTAGCATGAATCGGTTTTACTCCGCAAATGATGCTTTCTGTGCCCATCACGGAGATTGTCTGCAAAAGAGATTCTAAGCTGATCAATCCTTGGCTTGTAATTTTAGTCATTGCAGTAAAATCCAAAATAACCATTTCCGCATTTACTTGATAAATATTTTCCAATAAGCGTGAACTGACAGCTTCCACTTTTTCTCTGGATAATTCCCCAAATAACGGAATCAACAGCCGGTCCCTATCCAATTGGATGCAAGGGGCGGATAACTCTTGAACTTGCTTCAGCAATTCCGCAGTCCGCTCTTTTTCCAGAAATAAATCATAATCGGTCTCATTAAGCCGGGAACGAAGCTGGCCAAGCTGCTGGACGATTCTCTCCATTTTGCCGTCTTTAGGCACAAGTATTACAGATAAGCTAAATTGGCTGTCCCATTTTGCAAAAACATCTGCCAAAATCAGCTTGCTTGGCTGTGCGATCACATTCAGCTCAAACTTTTCGACTACCGTTCCAGAAGTCAGCATCTTCGTCGCCTTGTTTGCACTCGCTTCATCCACGATTTCTAAGAATGAGGAAATCTCGCCAAATAACCGCCGAGCTTCTTCGGAACAATGGACCACGGAGAGCTTTTCATTTAGCCGAAAAGCCGGGAGCGGCAAGGCATCATATTGAAATTCTGTATTCATCATCCGGCTCCTCCCCCGTTTTAATCCAGTGTTCCAATTGCTCGAGGTCCTTCACTAAAATGGCGCCTTCATCAATCAAGATGCTGCTGCTTTCAAATGCAGCGGCTCGGCCGCCGACGATGATTGCAGGAGCATGCGCCAGCTCTTTGAAACTTTTGATATAAGCTTTTAAAGTTGGCAGACGATAGACAAGCGCTGCTGATAAAGCGATTGCGTCTGGCTGCCAGCGATTGGCCGCTTCTACAGCATGGTCAAGCGGCATATTCGGCCCTAAATAATTGACGGCCCAATTGTGTTCACGGAAAAGGCTTGAGACCATCTTCAATCCGATATAATGTTCTTCGCCTTCAGGTCCCAACACCATGACTTTCCGTTTTAAAGAATGTGTTTCTTCTCCACGCTTATCAATCACCGATACGACAAAATCACAAATCGCCGTAGCAAGATGTTCATCTGCCACTGAAATTGCATTCGTTTCCCATAGCTCACCAATATGGTACATCGCGGGTGTTAATAGCTGATCAAAAAGTTTTTTCCGATTATGGCTGTCGAGAAATTGCTGAACTTGCTTCAGCGCTTCCAGGTCGTTGCCTTGCAAAAAAAGTTCCGCTAATTCGGTTGGTTGGATCATCTGATCAACCTCCCTTCTTCAAATTGCTGCCTTTCAACAAATCGATCGCCTCTTGTAGGCATTGTTGCATGAAATCTTTTTCTTTCAGTTCAACTTGCGCTTCTAATAAACCAGTGAGTCTTTCAAAATTATCTACGATCAAGTCTGACTCGACATTTCGGCTCGTTAATACCTTTTCAAGCCATAACGTATAATCAAGAAACACCTGTCTATCGTTCAAATCATACGCCGTCTCCAAATGGTCGAGATGATGCATATTGTCTTTTTCCGTATGTTCAAATCCGCGCTCGCCAAAACGATCCCATAGGGTTGGATAAGCTTCATATATTTGAATAGCCGTGCTTTTGGCAATTTGCTGCTTTAAATCTTGATTCATTCCGCTACCACCTCATACTGATGGACTTTCGGCACAATGCCTGCAAGCGCTTTGTCAGGATAATGCTTTTCGAGATCATGGATTTCCTTGAACTCATTGCTTCTTACCCATTCCATGTAGGCCTCTTTCGAATGCCATTCCAAGTGGACAGTCAATTCATTACGTTTCTTTGTATTCTGGATCAGCCGGAAAGAATGGAATCCAGGAGCTTTATCTACCCGTCTTGAACGTTTGCGGTAAATATCAATGAGGTCCTGAGTCTTCTCTTCAGGCACCACAACAGTGGATGTCACAATATACATCAGATTACCCCTTTGAAATAAAATGTTAATATCCATTATAACCTTTCGTCATTCGAATTAAAAGAAATCGCTTATTTGCTTATAGAGCGTTTAAACCCTGGTGGGCTTTTCCATTTAAAAGAATTTTTTCACAATTGCACTTGCAGTTTTTGATGAGATGGTTTAAGCTTGAAGACATCGCAACATCCATAACTTCATATTATTTATTTCTTATCAAGAGAGACGGAGGGATTTGGCCCTTTGATGTCTCAGCAACCAGCCTGACGAAGGCCACGGTGCTAATTCCAAAAGGCGTATGCCTTAAAGATGAGAAGAACGTGTTCCTTATGAAACGGAGCTTTCTTCTTGCTGAAGAAAGCTCCGTTTTTCTATTTATCAACAAGAACCGTTCTCTACAACTAATAGGAGGTTTTCATTATGGCAAATCATTTAGAGACTCGTTTTATCCATTCAACTGGCGTAGACAAAGAAACGGGGGCAGTCAATGTCCCTATTTACTTGTCCTCCACGTATCATCAGCCCAATATCGATGAGTTCGGACCATTCGACTACAGCCGTTCAGGCAATCCGACGCGCCAAAAATTAGAGGAAACGATTGCGAAACTCGAAAATGGCACCCGTGGATTTGCCTTTTCTTCCGGAATGGCTGCTATCTCCTCTGCTTTCATGCTTCTATCTGCCGGAGACCACGTTCTTGTTTCTGAAGATGTCTACGGCGGAACTTATCGTTTCGTCACGGAGGTGCTGAATAAATTCAATATCGACTACACATTCGTCAATATGACCGATCTCAGTGAGATGGCCTCTGCCATCCGCGAAAATACAAAAGTCATCTATATTGAAACGCCTTCTAACCCGGTGATGAACATCACGGATATTGAAATCGCGGCTAAGCTTGCGAAAGCAAACGATTGTTTAACTTTTGTCGATAATACATTCATGACGCCTCTTTATCAAAACCCGCTTGACCTTGGAGCAGACATCGTCTTGCATAGCGCTACAAAATTCCTTTCCGGCCATAGTGATATCATTGCCGGACTCGCCGTGACAAAAGACGAAGAGCTCGGCAGCCGGCTCGCTTTTATCCAAAACACATTCGGTTCGATTTTAGGGGCGCAAGATTCCTATTCGCTTATCCAAGGCATTAAAACACTCGGCGCCCGTATGAAACAATCTTCTGCGTCAGCTCGTATCATTGCTGATTATTTGCATAGCCATCCCGTAGTGGAAGAAGTATATTATCCCGGTTTCCGGTTCCATCCGGGAAATCCGATACATGAACGGCAAGCACGTGGAGCAGGGGCGGTTTTGTCTTTGCGCCTCGCCGATAAAGCTGCAGCCAAGATTTTCGTCGACAGCTTGCAAATCCCGGTTTTCGCGGTATCGCTTGGGGCAGTTGAAACGATTCTTTCCTATCCAGCCACCATGTCTCATGCATCCATGCCAAAAGAACAGCGTGAGCAGCGAGGAATCACCGACGGCTTATTGCGATTATCCGTTGGATTGGAATATGCCGATGACTTGCTTGAAGATCTTGAGCAAGCATTAAAAAAAGTACACGAAGCTAGCCCACAACCTGTATTAACTAAATAAAAAAGATATGAACCCGGACAGGCATCGAGCTTTCTCGTGCTTCTCTCCAACCTGAAAAGCCGTTCACCTTTGCAAAAGATGAACGGCTTTCTTCTATATATATTTTATTCTTTTACGTTAACTGCGGTTAAGTTTTCCGCGTTTTCATCAATCTGATTTGGGCAAGCAGCATAGTTGGCAACGCCTGTTTCGATTGCGGCAGCCGCTACCGCTTTGGCAACTGCTGTAGCCACACGCAGATCAAAAGGAGCCGGAATGACATAGTCCTCATGGAGTTCGTGCTCTTCGATCAAATCGGCAATAGCTTCAACCGCTGCAATTTTCATCGCATCATTGATTTCACTGGCTTGCACATCTAACGCACCTCTGAAAATGCCTGGGAAGGCTAATACATTATTCACTTGGTTCGGAAAATCCGAACGTCCTGTACCGATCACTTTGGCTCCTGCACGCTTGGCCTCATGCGGCAAGATTTCAGGATTCGGATTTGCCATCGCAAAAATAATGGGACCTTCCGCCATGGTTCTCACCATTTCTTCAGTTAATGCACCTTCTGCAGAAACGCCGATAAAAACATCCGCGCCAATAATGACCTCATGGAGCAAACCTGCCTTGCGTTCGGAGTTGGTCATCTCTGCAACTTCTTCTTTAAACGGGTTCATTCCATAAGCTCGGCCTTTGAAAATCGCACCTTTTGTATCACACATAATTACGTCGTTAAAGCCGAATTTATGAAGAAGCTTAACTACAGCAATTCCCGCAGCACCGGCCCCGTTAACGATAATTTTCGTCCCTGTAACTCCTTTGCCTACTAGCTTTAGCGAGTTGATCAAGCCGGCTAAAGTGACAATGGCGGTCCCATGCTGATCATCATGGAATACAGGTATATTCATTTCTTCTTTTAAACGCTGTTCTACGATAAAGCAAGTCGGTGCTGAAATATCCTCTAAATTCACACCACCAAATCCAGGTTCCAATAATTTCACGGTCTGGATAATGGTCTCTGCATCTGTCGAACCAAGGCAAATTGGAAAAGCATCCACTCCAGCAAACTCTTTAAAAAGCACGGCTTTTCCTTCCATGACAGGCAAGGCAGCTTCAGGACCAATATTTCCAAGTCCAAGTACAGCGGTTCCATCTGTGACAACAGCTACTGTATTGCCTTTCATCGTGTAATCGTAGACTTTGGCCGGCTCCTGCGCAATTTCCTTGCATGGTTCGGCCACTCCAGGAGAATAAGCAAGACTTAAATCGCGTCCATTTTCCACTGCCACTTTCGACCGAACTTCCAACTTCCCTTTATGCTGCAGATGCAATTGTAAAGAGTCATTTCTCAGATTCGACATCGCTTCATCTCCTTCTACACATAATGGTTCATTATAGAGGGATTTCTGAAAATTGAAAGTCTTTTTCGTAATATTCGGACTTTTGACTGAGAGTTTAAAAATTGAAAACGCTTTCTTTTCTGCCCATTGGATCATTCAATATAAAAAAGCTCCAATAGGAGCTTTTTAGCTTCATGCTAAGACCTTTTATAAATGAAACGATTCATCGTAAATCGGTTTCATATGCAAATCGAATTTGCCTTTTACTTCTTCAATATCGTAAATGTTTCCGGGAATTTCCCCTTTTTCGATTTTATCAATATGCGTTTTTACAAGATCTGCAAAATACTTTCCACAAGCGACATCATTTGGGTATTGTGCTTTTACTCTTTCTACAAGTTCTTCACTCATAATTTCCTTAAAGGCATAATACAAGGCTGCATTAATAAGCGTCAATGAATCTTTGCCAGCATACGAAACGAAATAATAATTGCCATACCGGTCTTTCAATAAATCCCTTTTCGCTACAACTTCCATTTCATCCACTCTCCTTATGTCCTTTGTGATTCCATACCCTTAGCCCTTCTTCAAAAAACGTTTACCCGGAGATTCTCAATCGAAGTAAGCTGTTCCTCCATAGAAAAAGCCAGTGGCAACCGCCACTGGCTCCTTTGTATTATTTACACGGAAATCAATCCGCCAAATAATGAGATCAGCAGTAAACTGACCAACCCGACGGAAATTGCTGCGATAAATCCGATATAGAATGGTTTAATTCCCATTCCTTTGAACACTTTCAAGTTCGTGCCAAGCCCTACTGCTGCCATCGCGAGGCCGAGCATATAAGTAGAACCGAACGAACTCCAAAAGCTATAGAAACTTTCCCAAGTACTCGGGTCCCATATTCCAAAAGCCGAGCCGGAAGAAGCGATTGTAGAATCACCAATTGTCCGTAGCAATGACAGGAATAAAAAGCCCAAAATAAACAATGGGAATAATTTATACCATTTCGGCAATTGGGCTGCCTGTCCATTTTCCTTGTTGTTTCGGTAGAACAAGAACGAAACAAACGGGATGACAGCGATGATGAACACATTGCGAGTCAGTTTTGTGATGGTTGCAACATCTACCACTGTTGATGAATTGTATATTTGATCGTAAATTAACGCTGCACCTGTGACTTGCGCAGTGTCATGGATGGCCGTTCCGAGGAATAATCCGGCTTTTATCGGCTCATCAGCGAAAAAGGCATTGGCCAAGTACGGATAAAATAGCATGCCAAGCAAACCGAAAATCGTGATATTGGCGACTGCATAAGAGATCTCATTTTCCTTCGCTTTAATGACGGGTGCTGTCGCCATAATGGCCGTAACGCCGCAAATCCCTGTGCCCGTAGCGATTAAAGTCCCTAAACGCTTGGATTGATTCATTTTTGCTGTAAAAAATAAAGTGACAAAAAGTCCGACGGAAATACATGCCACAATGAGCGGCAATCCCCAAGCCCCTAATTTTAAAGCTTCGGTCATGCTCAGACGCAAACCGAGCAAAATAATTCCCGCACGCAATGCATATTTAAGGGCAAAACTGATTCCTTTAGCAAATGCATCCGGCAAACCGATAAGATTGCGGATCAGAATCCCGAGAACGATGGCTACAAAAATGCCTGATATCGGGCTAGCACCGCCTTCCGGTAAAATTCCCGCTGCCTGCAATCCGATGCCAATCCAATCCGCACCGATGATTCCTGCCATCATAACAATAAAACAAAGCACTAATCCTGGAATCAGGCGGAGAAAAGATGCTTTCTTAACATTTTCGACCATAATACTTCTGCTCCTCATCTCTAACTAGTCTTTTTCTATCGTAACATTTTCAAAGCATTTCAGGGAATGAACAGGCTTCTGGAGCACTCCATGAAAAAAGAACAGGAATTCCTTCCTGTTCTACCTTTAAAATCACGCTTTAATTAACCAGTTTATTAATGATAAGCTGAAAATCCTCTTTAACATTTCCAGGCATTTCTTCAACCACTCGGATATTAAATTTCATATCTTGGCTGAATGCAGACTGCAAATTTTGATGAATCGTTTTAGTGAGTTCATTCGTATAGGTTTCCCCGGCTTCCACAAACACTTCAACCTCTTCCTTTTTATGCTGGACAAATTTCATTTTCTTTACGCTTTCCGAGAACTCATTGTCTGTTTCATCAAGTTGAGGAACTGGCACTTTTATATTATCCGCTGTGCTCAAACAGCTTGAATCGGATTCTTTCCGGCACTCAATAATGGGCTGAAAAGATCCACATGCACAATTTGCAGCTCCATCATTCAGTTCAGCGTATATTCCAGTTTTGCAGCGGATGATTGGCGTCCCGTAGCTCATAAAATTGGTGACAATCATTTCCCCGTCTTCAGCCAGCTCAATGATACCGGCTCTTGGATGGACATGAAAATTTCCTGTCGAGCACTCGGACATGATCGGAAATTCGTAAGAAGGAATAAAATAATTGTGTACTGGACAGTTAAATGCTTTTTCGATTTCTATTTGTTGAGCCGGTTCCATCAACCCCCCTTGCAAAAAGATTGCTTGCGGCGAGAATGCCAACTTCCCCTCTGCTTCGTTCAAAAAAACAGCAAGCTTATATAAGATCGGAGAAGTTCCGTTGATAAAGGCGGGTTGGAATTCATTCAAGTTTTGAATATACAACTCGGCATTCTCTTGTGTGCAATGATAGTTCGAATATAAACGAATGTTCTCTGGACGGTTATCCCGCCAATAGGCTTTCTTTTGCTGAGCTTTTGGAATAATTTTTCTGGAAGTGAAAATCGCTTGTTTCATTTTCCTGGAGACTCCACTATTCTGCTGTTTGAAAAAATCCATAAACGCATTGCGCTTTTGAATATCTTCCTTTGTTAGCAGAAACTTCAGCGGCACCCCTTCTCGGTCAATTTCGTGGGAAATGGCAGCAGCTGAGCCCTCTACTGCATACATCTGATGAATATGCTGATGAATGGCTTCTCTGTCCAGTAAAGGAAGCTTTTGCAAATCAGCGATTCCCCGGATTGCCTTTAAATCAATCCCTTGATAAAACTTTCGATAAAATTGACTATGCCCGATTGAATGCTCTAGCAGTCTGCGAAATTCATTCCATCGGTCTTCTTCTCCAAGGTCATCATTTTTTCGGGAAGCAAGTTCGTGCAGCAAGCCCGTATAGGTGTCACCGTACCGCTCTTCTTTCACCTTTTTGTTTTCAAAGCTTATATAAAGATTTTGGAAGTATATCGGCAAATGATTATAGATAATCGATAAGAAATTTTGCAATGCACTTCCTCCTTTGCTACTGATGATAGTCCTCATAATATTGGCTATTCTCCAATTCATGATTGTTTAAGATAACCCCCAGAATAGTGGCTTTTGAGGAAATTAAGGCCTCTTTTGCTTTTACGATTCTTTTTTTATCGGATTTCCCGCTGCTGACTACTAAAACGGTGCCATCGCATTTATTGGCTAAAATTTTAGAATCCGCAATGGTTAAAATAGGCGGCGAATCGAAAATTACGATATCGTAATACTTTTTCATTTCCGCCATTAATTGTTCCAAAGCGGCAGTTCCTAAAAGTTCTGCTGGGTTGGACGGGACATGGCCGCAAGGAAGTACTTCCAACCCAACAATGCCAGTTCGCTTAACCGTGTCCAAAAGTTCGCCTTTTTTCAGAAGCAAGCTCGAAAAACCATTGGGGCTTGTAATACCGAAAAAATGATGGAGTGACGGCCTGCGCATATTCCCATCAACCAATAGAACTTTTTTGCCGGATTCTGCGTAGACAACGGCTATATTTAATGCGGTTGTTGTCTTCCCTTCCTCATTTTCTGCTGATGTGAATAGAAGGGTTCTTATATTCGAATGCGGTATCGTAAAATTCAAGTTTGTGCGTATGCTTCTATATTGCTCAGCAGCAAGCGAATTCGTTTTTGGTATTTCAATCGACTTGCTCCCACTTGCTTGCTTCGTTTTCTTTTGAATCCCCATCGGGTTTCAACTCCTCCGTACTACAAGATTTCCGCTCTCCTTTCTTAAGCGAGCAGTTCCTCTTGGCAAACATCGTTTGCTTGAATGTCATTGAAGCTTCAATTAGTGTTATGAGCGAATTTATAGCCGAACCCTCGAATGGTGCGGATATAAATTGGATTGGCAGGATCTTTTTCGACTTTTCTTCTCAGATTGCTAATATGGACCTTTACCGTTTGAAGTTCTCCAGCAGAATAATACCCCCATATTTGGTTATAAAGCTGTTCAGCTGTCCAAACACGATTCGGTTGTTGGGCAAGCAATAAGAGCAGTTGAAACTCTTTGTGATTTAAATGAATAGGATTTCCTCCTACATACACTTGCCGTGCATCTGCATGAATATGTAAATCCCCATACCGAAGTACTGTTAAATCGACCGTTTCTTGCGTCCATCCCGTTCTTCTTAAAACAGCCCGGATTCTTGCTTCCAGCTCGTTAAAATCGAAAGGTTTCGTAATGAAATCATCTCCGCCTGCATCAAAGCTTTGTATTTTAAAGGATAACTCTTTCCGATAACTGATGAAGAGGATCGGCAGCCTTGAACGGGAACGAATTTTCGCACATACTTCCAAGCTATTGATGCCTGGCATTTCCGCATCCAATAAAATCAAATCCGGTTCTCTTATTTTGAGAAGTTCAATGACTTCAGAACCTTCGTTCACTTCTATGACTTTATATCCTTTCTCTTTCAAAAAAGCATTGATCAACTCACGTACCCATTTTTCATCTTGGATTACCATGACTGTCGCGCTTATCATCCCTTTTCCTCCTATCTAAAATCCGCCAGACCGGTAATATATAAATAACTTTATTTTAATTAATAAAATATTCAGAAATTATAGAATCACCTATATTCCATTTTTTGGACTGAGTATAGGTTTATTCGTACAAAAATCATACCATTTTTATCATTAAAAAAGTATATTAATTTTTCGGAAAATTCAAATAAAACTATTGACCTAATAGATGAATCGGTTTACGCTATAAAAAAGAACTTGAATGGTACAAATGTCTCTCATTCCTTTTATTAGAAATATCCTCAAAAGGAGAATGCAAATGGCTAACTATGATGTAAACCCCAAAAAGAAAAAATACACGAAATGGCTATTGATTGCCCTCGCTTCTATCTTGCTAATCGGATCTCTCGGCTTAATAGCCCTGTTTCCAAAAGCCACGAGCACCTTAGAAGAAATTCACGAACCTTTAACCCGCCAGGTGTCGGCGAAACGCCCAGAAAAGATTGTGTTAGAAGAGAAGGAACCGCTTTCCATTTTGCTGCTAGGGGTTGATGAACGGGAGAACGATAAAGGGAGATCGGATACGATTGTGGTTCTTACGGTTAATCCATCTGCACAATCGATTAAAATGGTCAGTATTCCAAGAGACACTTATACCGAAATAGCGGATATGGGCAAATACGATAAAATTAATCATGCATTTGCTTTCGGCGGTACCGAAATGTCTTTGGAAACCGTAGAACATTTATTGGATATTCCCATCGACTATGTGATGCAAATCAATATGGAAGGCTTTAAAGACATTATTGATGCTCTCGGCGGAATCACCGTCTACAACGAATTTGCTTTCGATGGATTTAGCGAAGGAGAAATTTTGCTGAGCGGCGAAGATGCCTTGGACTATGTCCGAATGAGAAAAGAAGATCCCGATGGTGACTTTGGAAGGCAGAACCGCCAAAAGCAAGTTTTGAAAAGTGTTTTAGCAAAAACCGCTTCTGCCAATACCCTTTTTAACTATTCAAAAATCATGGATGCTCTAGGAGACAATGTCAAAACTAATATGAGTTTTTCAGAGATGATGGATGTTCAAAGCAATTACCGTTCAGCTATAAATTCAATTGAACAGCTCAATTTCGAACGGGGCAGCGGAGAAATAATAAATGGCATTTGGTACTATAGAATGGATGACGGAGAACTTGCCGAAGTACAGAACCTTTTAAAAGAACATTTAGAGATGGAATAAAAATAAGCAAGGCTTCTGCTATTGGCAGAGCCTTGCTTATTTGTTGTTAACAAAACATTTATTTCCCCATGAAAAAGCCATCCTGTTAAACAGGATGGCACAAGGTAAGGCACACATAACATAAAGTTAGTGTATCAAATCGTTTTAGGGGATTCAAGGTATAATTGTGTTTATTTTAAAAAATTTTCTGTCAAATTATTCCTTGCCATCTTAAAATTACCTCTGCTATTAATGCAGATCCTAAAAAGGTTCCGAGGAAGACAGCAAAAGCTACAAGTACACTTCGGAATCCAAGCTTCTTAAAATCTGCCCAGTTTGAACCGATGGATATTCCAGCATATGCTAAAATAGGCGTTGCTAACGCTAAGATGCTTATTTTCTCGGTCCATTCAACGAATAATGCCGATCCTGGAAACATAGGTAAAGATATGGCGATTGCTATCAACCCGATATAGCCGACTGCCGGTATATTTACAGGGAGAACTTTTTCAAGCACCAAGCCAACAACGCTGACAGCTACAAGCAAAAGCATCCCTGGCACCGCTTCCCATGGCAGGACATCAAAACCAAGCCAGTTGCCGAAAAGAGCCGAAAATCCGAACACCATCAAAACGAGTATCCATTCAGTAATTGTTTTAAGCATTCGGCTTGCCCCCTTCTTCTTTTAAGCGGTCTTTTTTGTCTTTTCTTCTTGTCATGATTTCATATAGCTTCTCAGTCAGCGGCAAGCCGATAAAGATACTGACGTATAGTCCGGTAGATAATGACAGAAGATTGCTTGCACCGGCAAAGGCAACAATTTGATCTTCCATCTCCGGAAATGCAGCGATTAGCGAACCACTCGCAGCAGCCATCATACTGCCGCTCCCTACACCGGATGCCATTGCAAACGACAAAGGATGAAGCGGTGTAGCTGTAGCCAATAAACCAGATATTAAACCTAAAAAAGCTGCACCAAAAACGGTACCGAAAATATAGATGGCCATAACACCGCGTCCCTCAGGCGACTCAAAACCAAATTTATTGACAATGAGCCCTACGTTTGGCTCACGTGCTATGGAATGTGTCATCCCCACAGCTTCCCTTTTGAATCCAAGCCATACCGCTAACGGCAAAGCTAGAAAGATCGTCCCTAAATTTCCAAGTTCCTGCAGCAGCAGTGCCGGCCCTGCTGCGATTATCGCTTCAATCTGCGGTCCGATTGTAAATCCGATTTTAGCAATCAACAACGTAACCCCTAGCACAATAAGCGGTTCCGCGTTCTTGGAATTCTTTTCATTGATCATAGGTGTAAAATACAATCCTAATCCGAGGAAAAATGCATACAGCATGGGCAATAACAAAATGACTCCTGGCCCTACACTGATGCTGAACTGGCCGATAGCTTCCGTAATGCATACTAATATAAAGACGACACCGTGCAGCCGCCAGTCTTTAAGCACAGTCAGTAAATCCTTTTTCTCCATATTCCCGCCTGCCTTCTCTATGTAATCGCGGTTTTTAAAAAACCACCTTCCACTAGTCTAACTGTTTTCTCAGACAATTTATACTGAATTTTAATTTTTATTCTATTTTATTTATTTTTATTCAAATCTTTTTTTCTTCTTATAAAACTATTACGGAAATAAAAAACCGCTAAAAGCTTATGCTTTTAACGGTTTAGCTGAAAATTATTTTTTCCGGAGTTTTTCGCTTCGTATAATGCATGATCTGCATTTTTCAGGACATCAGAAGGATTGAAAGCCTCTGCAGAAGCAATGTGAATTCCAATACTCGTCGTAATCTTTAAATCAGTGTCCCATGCATTCCAGGATAATTCCATAGATTGGCGAATAAGCCGCGCTTTTTCCATAACCTCTTCAGGAGAAATCGGGCCTTTATAGAGAATGACAAACTCATCTCCACCGAGCCTTGCTGCTAAGTCACCTTCCCCAATGTTTCGGGTTAACCTTTGCGCAAATTCCTGGATGACCTGGTCCCCAACTTCATGGCCCCATTCGTCATTAATTACTTTAAAATCATCGATGTCTAATATCATTACGGCAAATTCTTCATTTTGCTCAATTTTTCTAAACATGGCTTCTTTGAGCATCCTGCGGTTTGGCAATCCGGTCAAAGAATCGTGGTAAGCGAAAAATTCAAGTTTGGATTCATACTCTTTTTGCTTCGAAATATCGCGCAAGATCAAGACTTTATGAATAAACTCTCCATCTTTATCGAATACTGGCGTACCCAAGAGCTCAGACCAAACCCAGCCTCTTGTCTTATGTTGGACACGCAATTGCATTTTACAGAGCTTGCCGGTTAAAATCGATTCTGTAAGTTTTCTGTCTAACTCTTCATTGTCTTCTGGATGGATAAGCGAAAGAAGGGCTTGGGCTTCGATTTCTTCCCTAGTCGATCCGTAGACATTTAAACACGAAGGGGAGATATACATAAATTGACCACTATTATTCAATAACACGATAACATCGTGCGCATTTTCCGCGATAATTTGAAAGAGATTTTCACTTTCAGCAAACTTTCCGGCCATTTTGTCGAGCTCAGTCATATCTTTCAAAATGGCATATATCCCTACTCTATTGCCGCCGACAATAATTGGGACGAGTTTGAGCAAACAATTCACCTCATTGCCGGCGCTTGTTAAAAATCGGATGCGGCTATCTTCTAACGGCGTCGACAGCGCTTGTTCCAAGTAAAGCCGGAATCTTTCAGGATCATCTGCTGCTACATAATCCAGAAAACGGTTTTCTTTCAATTCATCGATAATGAATCCAGTCAGTTTCGACGCCGTTTGGTTCCCTTCCAAGATCCGGCCTTCCAAATCGAGAGTAAACACAGCATCCGTATTATTTTCATAAAGTGAGCTGTATCTTGAACGGCTTTCTTCTAAATGCCTCCATGTTTCACTGGCTTTCTGTTCTGCTTTTTTTTCTTTTGTCACGTCTTTTACAAATGCAGAGATATGCGTGCATTCCTGTTGATCATTTAAAAGTGGCGTCAAGGCAATTTGGTAAAAGTGAATTTCACCGGAACTCAATTTATACGCATCTTCGAATTCCATTTTTTCTCCACTTTCGACTACTTGTTGATAATGGCTTTCCAAGTATTTCCCCATTTCAGAAGAGTGCACTTCACGCATATTCTTTCCAATGGCACTTGCATCGAATCCAATTTGTTTTATCGCTTCTTGATTAAAAAATTCATAAAAGAAATTCCCGCAGCCATCCACTTTTACGATGAACACCATCTCTTGTGTACTATCCATTAATACCCGTTCGATCAAAAGCTCCTCAGTTGCCCCCACAGCCTTGTTCCTCCCTAATCTTCATTCAATCGCAAATTGATACTGCTTGCGCAGATACTTCTCTTCAAAATTCTCTACTGTTAAAGGTTTATCAAAGTAATAACCTTGAAAATGGATGCAATCGTGTTTCTTTAAAAAAGCCACTTCCTCAACCCGTTCCACGCCTTCAGCGAGCAATTCACATTCAATGCTTTTGGCTAAATGAATAAGTGATGTTAGCACCGCTTCCGACTTTTTGTCTTCTCCTATTTTTTGAACAAAAAATTTATCGAGTTTTATTTTATTGATTGGAAATTGAGTCAAATAAGCGATCATCGAAAAACCTGTACCAAAATCATCTATGGCGATGGAAATGCCTTTTGATTTGCAAAGCTGCAAGTTTTCCAAGGTACAGTCGGAGTAGGTCAATTCAGCCTGTTCTGTAATTTCAATTTCAATCAGTTCCGGTTTTATTTCGTAGCGGTCAATCAATGCAAAGAATTCTTTGAAGAATTCCGGATTGGCGAGTAATGACGGCGTCATGTTAATCGCTGTCTTTAAGTTCCACCCAAAACGCAATTGCCAATCCTTCAATTGGGTAAAAACTTCGTTTAATAGATGGGTTGTCAACGCGACAATCGTCGAAGACTGTTCAGCGACTTGGATAAATTCCAAAGGCGACAATTCCCCTAACTCTGGATGATTCCACCTGGAGAGAATTTCAACCCCCGTAATACATCCGGTAACTCCATCAATTTGAGGCTGAAGCGTGAAATAATAGCCGATGCCATTTAAATTTTCGAGCAGCCCTTTTTCGATTTTAATTTTTCTTTCCCGTTCTGAATTCATTTCTTTCCGATAGAATTGGAAACTTGTTTCTTTTGTTTTCTTGGCTTCGAACATTGCCGTTTCAGCATAGGAAAGCACTTCACCTAGATTTTTTGAATCATAAGGAAAACAGGCAATTCCGATACTGGCTGTGATATTGACCGATTGTTGATTTTCAAGCAGAAAAGGATGCATGAAAATTTCTTTCAGTTTCTCCGCGAAATCCTCGAGTCGCTCTTTGGCTTTCGGCTGGCGAATCACTATAAATTCATCCCCGTCTAACCTGCCAACTTTGCAATTTGGATCAGCCAATTCTTTTAATTTCGCAGCAACAGAAACAAGAACTTTATCGCCTGAATTGAAATTATGCATGGCGTTCACAACTTTTAAATTATCAAGATTGACAAAGAATAAAGTGAACTTCGTTTTACTGCGTATTAAGAAATTCGCCAGTTCCGACATCGCTCGGCGATTCGGCAGACCGGTCAAGAAATCGGTATATGCGTATTCCAAAAGCTTTTCTTCATTTATTTTTCGTTCGTTGATATTCTGAAAATATAAAGCCATGCCTCCACTCGCCAAAGGGTACGCATTCAGACGGAACCAAGTCGTAAGCGGAGCGTAATATTCTTCAAAATGCACCGTGGCTCCTTGATGGATCACTTTGTCAAACTCCTTCTGGAATTTCGTACCTACAGCTTCAGGAAATAAATCCCACCAATTCATTCCGACGTTTTCTTCGCGAGGGCATTTCAGTACTTCTTCACCGTATGCGTTGAGGTAATGGATTTTGTAATTCTCATCCAACAGCGCGAAACCTTCTGCCATATTTTCGAGCACATTTTCTGCCGTAATAGCCTGGATACTATGAAGGTTTACCAGCCTCAATGAAATAACCGTTCCCTTTGAATTTTCATTCAAAGTTTTCATAGGACGCGCTTTGATCGAGAACCATTGCAGTGAATTGTCCTTTAATATAACGGGAATCATGTCTAAATATTCCTTTAGTTCTTTGTTGATGACTTTTTGCAGCGTCCTTAATTCATCGCCTTTTCCAAAGTCTTTGATAAAGGTAAAAAAATTACCGTTGGTCTTCCAGTATTTCTCGGTTAATCCATGCTCTTTTCCAAACTCGTTCCATCCTTCGATATTTCGAATAATCGAGCCAGTTTCATCAAGAATGAGAACGAGTTCTTCGTTAGGTTCAGTCAATTCCCTCAGGGCTTTTTTATCGCTCTCCATCTCTTAACACCGCCTTCGCACATCTTGAAAAATCAAATATGTACTTTATTAATAGTTATTATATACTAATTTACAATAAATTATTGGATTATTTTTCCTATATTAAATAAAATTTCTTATATATTTCTACTTATCCTATTCCCCTAAATACTTTTGATTAATCAATTACTTCTATTATAATCTCACATTTTTCAAACTTCTTTTCTGTTTTCATTTTATTTCCTTCTATATAATGAATACAAAAGGAGTGAAGGCGATGTGCTTAATCAATTTTAGTTTTCATGCTCACCATCGATACAAACTGGTCATTGCCGCTAACCGCGATGAGTTTTACAAAAGGCCAACAGAAAAAGCGCATTATTGGAACGATGAACCGGATATTTTAGCTGGCCGTGATCTCTTGCAGATGGGCACTTGGCTCGGCGTTACAAAAACCGGCAGAATTGCTGCCCTCACTAATTTTCGGGATCCTTCTATGCCAGAGGCGGGAAAATTATCACGCGGAGCCCTTGTCAGGGATTTTTTAAGAACCAACGAAGCGCCCGAAGTTTTCTTTCATTCTTTAGTTGCCGAAGATTATACAGGTTTTAACTTAATTGCTGGCACGGCGGATGAACTTTTCTATTACAACAATATTGATAAAAGGCTTTCTATTATTGAGAACGGCGTACATGGCCTAAGCAATCACTTTTTAAATACTCCCTGGCCGAAAGTAATGAAAGGCAAAAATCAATTGGACCGGTATCTCTCAGAACACGAAGAGCTTGATTTAGGCCTGATTTTTGAACTGTTGGCGGATGCAGAACAAGCTGACGAAACAGATTTGCCCAATACAGGCGTTGGCTTGGAATTCGAAAAAATGCTCTCACCGATGTTCATTAAAACCGCTGACTACGGAACCCGCTCTTCAACCATCGTGGCTGTAGATATGGAAAATAACCTTACCTTCGCAGAACGTGTCTATAAGGACGGAGTATTGAAAGAAGAACAAGTTTTCAATTTCAAAATCAGCAATCCTTAGCATTTAAAAAAAGAGTTGGCCCATAAGCAATTTGGGCCAACTCTTTTACATTACGCCATTAAGTTTTCTTACCCCAACGAACCGGTGAGGCTATCCAGCAGCCGCTGATATGCGGTGAGTTCTTTTTCCCATTCTTGTTCTCGGATTATCTCCTTCTCATCCAATTGCGCTTGGATCACATCGAGACACACATGCCAGCCGGCAAGGTCTTTTGCCGTGTGTGGCGTCAGTTGACGAATTGTTTCGATTAAGATGAGTTGAGTTTTGCCTTCCAACGGCTGCACCTCAAAATGGACTTCGTCTTCTCCCCACTCAAATCCCAGGATGCTTCCTTCTTTATAATGCAATATAGCCATTTCTTCATTAGATTCATTTCCGAAATCGAATCGAATGGCGCCTCCCTCCTTCAACTCCTGAATCGATAATTCGGGAAACCATTGCTTAATCTTTTGGTTGTCGACCAGCATTTCCCATACAGATTCTGGTGGATGTGACAATATGCGCGCAAATGTAGCTGTATATCCATACTCATCTTGAATAATTTCTGCTCTCATTCATTTTCCTCCTCGAATTAGGTGCTTTATTATTCCTTACCCTTGTAGAAGGGTTTTTCTCCAAAAGCCCTAAAATTTTTTGAAGCCGATAAACGAGAGAAAATCTGGGTATACAGCTTTTAAGGAGTTGAATAATATGAGACTGGGTTATGCTTGTATGAATACTGAATTGAAAACTGTGTTCCGGACTTTGCGTGTTGCAACAGCGGAAGCTGAAGGTATCGCAAAGATTAAGGACTTAACATTGAAAAATATGCAGACGACTTTGGAAATCCTCCAATGGAATCTTGAGCATGATATTTATTTCTACCGCGCTTCAAGTTCGATGATCCCGCTTTCCACACATCCCATCAATGATTGGATTTGGTGGGAAGATCCTGATTTCCTATCGATTGCCGCTCAAATAAGAGAGATAGTGGAAACGCATAAGATGCGCGTTTCGATGCATCCTGGCCAGTACACGGTCTTGAATTCCCCAAAGCCTGAAGTGGTGGAGAAATCCGTCCAGGATTTGGTGTATCACGACCGGCTTATTGCATTATTAGGAGGCAATGACTTGATTGTCCATACTGGCGGTGCCTACGGAGACAAAGAGCAAGCAAAAATAAGATTCGCTGAAAACTATGCTTTATTGCCAGCTAGCATAAAACAGCGGCTCCGTTTAGAAAATGACGACAAAACATTTACTGTCCGCGATGTCCTGGACGTCAGCAAATTATGCGGTGTCCCAATTTGCTTTGATATTCATCACCATAATTGCAATAATGACGGAAATCCTGTTGATTACGCCGAAATCTTGGCAACTTGGGATGGCTTTGGCACACCCAAAATCCACATTAGCACTGGCAAGGAAGGATTTACAGACCTGCGCCATCATAATATTGTCACGAAAGAAGACTTTGACGAATTGCTGCTGCTTCTAAAGGGCACGGATGCGGACATCATGTTTGAAGCCAAGATGAAAGAACAAGCGGTCCTTCCTTTTGTCGAACAATTAACGGGTAAAAAATCATAAAAAAATTCCGGAGAAAATCTTCTCTGGAATTTTTTTATGAACACCTTACCATTTTTTATCTATCCAAAGTGATTTGATCTTGGCTGATGTTTTCTTTTAGCTTTTTTAAAACGCGCTCCCTTCTTTTTTTCATGCCGGCTAGTGAGAGCCCTTCACTGGCCGCAAGTCTCGTTAAACTGTTTCCTTTTACGAAAAGTTCTTCCAACAAGCTTTTTTCTTCATTTTTTAAATAGAGGGCATCTATCCATTCCGGCAATTCATCTTGTTCCATACATACAGCAAGGTCGTCAAATTCATGATTTTGCTGCACAAGATTTCGTTCAATGTATTTCGCCTCTTTTTTCAAATGATCAAGCATGGCGCCATGAATGGTCCGATAAGCAAATGCGGTGAAACTTCCTTTCGATTCGTCATATCGGATGCTCGCTTGCCAAAGCGCAATTTTTCCTACTTGGCGAAAAGTTTCATATTCTCGGTATATATGCAGTTTTCGAATGAGCGCGGTAATCATTGGTGCATATTGAATGTCTAATTCTTCATATTCCTTCAAGTTCGAATCCTTCTGGATATCCTTTTGTATTCCCGGGTGTTATCAGAATAGCTGTTGCATTTTCCAGCAGCAAAATCGGTTTTATAGCGTTAAAGCCTTCATATCGCTCTTCTCAACAACTCTAGAGCCCTATACTGCCAAGCAAAACTTTTGTCCTTAGCCGATTCCAAGAAATTCCGAACAATTTTCTTTTCAATCAATTGGCAAATCAAACTTGAATCTCTTTAAAAAACACTGCATTGGAAATGGGGAGCATCCACCCTATCTTCCAATGCAGTGTTTTTATGCGATTTCATCGCGCAAAATCAAAAAAGATACTTCGATTTCCCACTTGGTTAAATCCGGCTCAGTTTCAGGATCCGTTAAATACTGTTCGAAGCGTCCGTCCCAAATTTCAGTATCCCCTTCAAAGCGTTTATCGAAAGACAGGCCTTCCTTTTCCGCCCATTTTTCCACTTCCAGAACGGAATCTAGGAGTCTATCTGGATGCCCTTTATGGGTAGCACAAACGTAAGATCCTTCAGGAATCGAACTGGCAATTACCCGTTCATCCCCAATCACCATCCTTTCTAATGGGACTCCGACTTCCAGATCGAATTCTTTTTTGTCATCTTCCAGGCACCAATAGCGATAGAACGGCGCACCTGCAGGCGTTAAGCCCTTGTTTTCCAGCCACTGAAAGAGTTCGGGCACTAGAGCGGTGGTTTTACCCCACTCGTCCATTGCCGCTTGGACTGGGATTGCTGCGTACGGCTGTTCAACTCTATATTCCACGCTTGGTCCAGATAATAAATACGAAGCCATTTATAACCTTCCCTTCTTTAAAACGCATTTATCGAATATGGAATGCCGCTAATTATTTGCTATTTCCTTTCTATTTACCCTATTTTCTTGATGTAAACGCTAGTGGCATTCAGCTCGTTTGGCAGTCACAAAATAGACACAGGATAAGAGTTGCTATAAATTGACTCTGTTTTTTCCAAGCTTTATCCTAAAGTATGACCGAAGGGTTACTTAAAATGACCAACTGGTTTTAAGGAGGGGTGTCATGGATAAACGGCAGGAATTGATGAATCATGCTGTACATTTCTTTTCCATCAAAGGATTTCATCAAACATCTGTCCAGGAAATAGCGAAGGCAGCGGGAATTTCAAAAGGGGCTTTCTATAAGCACTTCGATTCGAAAGAAGGCATATTCGTAGAAATCCTCAAGCAATATCACGAGGATTTGACAAGAGATTTGAATAGCACCGACTTTGAGCCTGGCTTGACCAACCGTGAATTTTTCAAGAAAAAACTACTATTGGAAATCGAACGGACAGTTATGAACAAAGAATTCTTTTTAATGGTCTTCAAGGATTTTCCGGCAAATGATAATGAACTAATGCAAAATTTGCTGCAAGAACTTCGGATGGCGCAGCTAGTCTTACATAAATACAGTTTGCTTGAAGTCTACGGGAATAGAGCCGAACCGTTCATCTACGATTTGGTGACCATCTTTGAAGGGATTAAAAAGGAATACTATTTCTATTTGATTTTTGAGAACCGGCCTATCGACAAAGAGCTGCTGGCTGAATTCATCGTTTCAAGCCTCGATGCCATCGTCAACCACTCTGAGAAAATCAATCCCGTTCTTACCGACTTCACCTCTTCTATTTCTCCACTAGAAGAAGCTTTCAACCAATTAGAAGAACAGATCAAACAAACTTCTTCCAAACGAGAAGAGCACCTATCTGCTTTTCTGATGCTGAAAGAAGAAATGGGCAAAAAAGATTCCAAGTCATTTTTGATTGATGCCCTACTGGATTACTTAAAACAAGAAGAATCATTAGCAACCGAACTTTCAACTTTAGAGAAGTTCATTTGAAGGAGTGTATGGATTGAAGAAAATTATTGATTTTTCATTGAACAACAAGTTCGCTATTTGGATCTTGACGATCATGGTTGTTGTTGCCGGCCTTTATGCTGGCTTGACCATGAAACAAGAATCCATCCCAAGCATTACCCTTCCTGCTGTGACCGTTGTCACGACGTATCCAGGTGCTGCACCGGATGAAATAATGGAAGAGATTACAATTCCTATGGAACAGCGGATTCAAAACATGAGCGGCGTCGAACTGATGACATCCACTTCGCTGGCCAATGCTTCCACGATCCAGGTCCAATATGCTTTTGAGGTGGATATGGACGAAGCGACACGCGAATTGGAAGATGCTTTGTCACAGATTTCCATTCCCGAAGCTGCAAATGAACCACAAGTATCACGCGTTAGCCTGGATGCTTTCCCGGTTCTTGCGTTGAGTGTCAGTAAGCCTGGCAGTTCGTTAGAAGAATTGACTGCAGATGTAGAAGAACATGTCCTTCCAGCGGTCGAAGGCATTGAAGGGTTGTCTGAGGCCCAAGTTTCTGGGCAGCGTGTCCAGAAAGTGACGATGACTTTTGATGAAGCTGCTTTAGCGCAATATGGATTGACGGAAGAAACGATCCAACAACTGATCCAAGGCTCGAATCTTACCTTCCCGTTAGGATTGACGAATTTCGATGGCGAATTGAAAAACTTGGTCATTGATGGCAATGTGACGACTGTGGATGATTTGAAGAACCTTCAAATCCCAGCAGTCCCTCAATCTGCGCAAGCACCTTCGGGTGATGCAGCAGCCGGCGCTCCGGGAGCTGCGCCTGAAGCACCTTCTGCACCGGCAGCCCCAGCTGCACCTTCTGCTGAAGTGCCTGCTGCAGCCGGAATCCCAACTGTCGCATTAAGTGATTTAGCGGAAATTGAAGTTGTCAGTGAAGCGGAATCCATTTCACGCACAAACGGCGAAGAATCGATCGGCCTTTCGATTGTGAAATCTCCGGAAGCCAATACAGTGGAAGTTGTAAATGGCGTAAAAGACGTCATCACTGACTTGGAAAAAGACTTTGATTTAACTGTCGCAACCACATTTGACCAAGGGGAGCCGATCGAACAATCGGTTGAAACGATGTTGAGCAAAGCCCTATACGGCATCTTGTTTGCCGTTGTTATCATCTTGCTCTTCCTGCGCAGCTTTAAAACAACATTAATATCGATCATTTCGATTCCTCTATCTTTATTGATGGCGATTTTCCTATTGAATCAACTTGATATCACGTTAAACATTATGACGCTCGGTGCTTTGACCGTCGCAATCGGACGTGTCATTGACGACTCGATCGTAGTTATAGAAAATATTTACCGCCGCATGGCATTGCCTGGTGAAAAATTGCGCGGCAAAGAATTGATTCGTGAAGCAACACGTGAAATGTTCCTTCCGATCTTCTCTTCTACTGTTGTAACCATTGCCGTATTCTTGCCGTTAGCTCTTGTCAGCGGACAAATCGGCGAATTGTTCTTGCCATTCGCATTAGCAGTTGTTTTTGCACTTGCCGCATCTCTGCTCGTTGCAATAACAATCGTTCCGATGATGGCCCATTTGATGTACGGCAAACAATTGAAAAACTTGGATGCCAATAAATCAGTGACCAAAGAACACAAACCTGGAAAAATGGCAGCTGGCTACAAGCGCATTTTGGAATGGTCTTTGAACCATAAGATCATCACATTCGGCGGAGCTGCTGTACTTCTCGTAGCGAGCCTTTTCTTAGTACCGGTAATTGGTGTAAGTTTCTTGCCTGAACAGGAACAGAAACTGGTAATGGCTACTTACAGCCCGGAACCTGGACAGACGCGTGAAGACGTTGAAGAAATTGCCCTTAATGCAGAAAGCGCAATCGGGGAACGCGATGGCGTCACTTCTTATCAATACTCGCTTGGCGGTGGAAATCCATTGACAGCGATGGGCGGCGGCGGAGATAATTCCGCGTTGTTCTATATTGAATACGATTCTGATTTTGAAGAATTCAGTGAAGAAAGCACGAACTTGATCGAAGAGTTGAACGAAAATACAGAAGCGGGCGAATGGAGCAGCCTCGACTTTGCCGCGATGGGTGCAACAGGACTTGAACTGTTCGTCTACGGCGATAATATCGAAGACATCCAATCCGCTATTGACCAAATCCAACCCATCATGGAAGAACATGATGAATTGGAGAACACGGAGTCGAGTTTGACTGAAGCTTACGATCAGTTCACTTTAGTCGCAAACCAGCAGGCATTGAGTGAAAGTGGTTTGACGGCAGCTCAAATTGGCATGGCTTTAAGCAATGTCGGTGAAGCTCCAATCTTAACTACTGTGAAAAATGAAGACAAAGATATTAATGTTTATATCGAAACAGAAGAAACAACGTATGCAGGAATTGACGACGTGACAAACGTCCAAATTCCGACAGCACTTGGCACCACTGTTGCCGTTGGCGATGTGATGGAAGTCGAAGAAGGCAAATCGCCGGATACCATTAACCGCAGAGATGGCCAAATGTACGCTTCATTGACTGCAGATGTGCTTGGAAACAACGCAGCTGCCATCACTACTGAAATCGATGAAAAAGTGGCGGACCTTGATTTGCCTTCAGGCGTTTCAATCGACCATGGCGGCGTTACCGAACAAATCAATGAATCATTCAGCCAGCTTGGCTTAGCGATGCTTGCTGCGATTGCCATTGTCTACTTCGTTCTTGTCGTAACATTCGGCGGAGCACTTGCTCCATTCTCAATCCTTTTCTCGCTGCCTTTCACTGTTATTGGTGTATTGGTCGCGCTATGGATTACAGGAGAGTCGTTGAGTGTCAACGCATTGATCGGTGTCCTGATGCTGATCGGTATCGTAGTGACGAACGCAATTGTCTTGATTGACCGGGTTATCCACATGGAAAAAGCCGGACTTACGACACGCGAAGCGCTTCTTGAAGGCGGCGTAACGCGTCTCCGTCCGATCTTGATGACGGCTCTGGCAACCATTGGCGCATTGATCCCACTGGCTATCGGTGCTGAAGGCGACGGCGGTGGATTGATTTCCAAAGGACTTGGCATTACCGTAATCGGCGGTCTCGTCAGCTCCACTTTATTGACTTTGGTTATTGTACCGATTGTGTATGAAGTGACAGCGAAATTCCGTAAAAAGCAAGTCGATTAACTGGAAGCAGCCCCTTTCAAATTGAAAGGGGCTGCTTTTTTCCTTTAAATCGTGGACGAATGAAGGCGAACGCACCTTATTATGAAAGTTTCGCACCTCAGACCGGTTTTTTCGCACCTTGCATCCAAGTTTTCGCACCTCAACATGAAAACTTCGCACCTCACGCACAAAAGCATCGAAAAGCCTGCTGAACTAAAAAGTTTAGCGGGCTTTCTCTTTCTCCTTTTTCCATGATGACAACCTTTTCTATCAATCATGGTTTATTCTGTTCAATTAAAGTACGATAAGATAATTAGTACTTTTTATATACATTTTTTATAATACAGATAAATAAGTGATATTTAATAGTGATAAAATGATATAATGTAATCATAAAATAGCACAAAATAATATATTCTAACTCATTAATAAAATTATTCATTCCAAACTTATACATACGCATTCAACTAAAATGCGTTATGAAAAAAAGGGGTGGACAATGTGAAAAGCAAGCTTCTCAAAATTGCCGCAGCCTTCCTATTAATTCTTTATACCGCCCTCTCATTCTCGCCGTTTGCTGAAGCAGCCAGCTCTAAATTCATTTCAAAAGCCACTACCTCAAGCAAAGTTGTCGCGTTGACGTTTGATGATGGATCTGATGGCACCAATATCCAAAAAATCCTCAATACTTTGTCGGCGAATAAAATCAAAGCGACGTTCTTTCTTACGGGTTCCGGTGCAAATAATCATCCGCAAGCTATCAAAAATATTGCATCCAGCGGCCATCAACTTGCCAACCATTCCTACTCTCATCCCGACTTCACAAAATTGACTGCGTCTCAAATAAAAGCTGAACTGGACAAAACAGAAGCTGCTGTCAAAAAGATCACGGGCAAATCCACGAAGCCTTTATTCCGTGCACCTTTTGGAGCTTCGAACGCAGCCGTCTTAGCGGCAGTTGGAAATGCCGGATACACGCATACGATTCAGTGGAATATTGATACCTTGGATTGGAAAGGCGTATCATCCACAGCCATCACCAATAAAGTCGTCAATAATATCGTTCCGGGCTCTATTGTTTTAATGCACACTGGCGCCGGGGCATCCGGAACTCCGGGTGCGCTTCAAGGCATCATCACCAAATTGAAAGCAAAAGGCTACTCTTTTGTGACTGTATCCCAACTGCTAAAATTGCCTTCCGCCCCTCCACCTGCTGCCGGCAATAAGTACACGGTCAAAGCGGGAGATACGCTTTACAGCATCGCGAAACGATACAATGTCACGGTAAATGCTTTGGCTTCCGCCAATAAGATTGCAAGCCCGTATATCATCCGTGTCGGCCAAGTATTGATCATTCCAGGCAAGGCTGCACCTCCTGTTGCTTCGGTGAAATATACAGTCAAAGCAGGTGATACGCTTTACAGTATTGCGAAAAAGTACAATTCGACTGTAGCTAAAATTGCCGCAGCCAATAAAATCCCAAGCCCTTACATCATAAAAATTGGGCAAGTATTGACGATTCCCAGATAAGTTTTTTTGTAAAGCAGCCATCTCCTTTGGCTGCTTTTTTGTTGACATCTTTTCCTTCTTTCGTTTAAAAATCACCTCTTTCAGCCTAAGTAAAATACAATAATTCCAATTTAATTTACGCTATAATTGAAGCTGGATTCAATTTTGCAGAAGAAAAGAGGAATGCCGGTGCGAAAAATTCTATTTTCCATCTTCGGGCTCATCATTATATTCGCTTTGCCTTTCGCTTTCTGGTTTTTACAAGAAAAAGAAAATTTACAAGTCGCCATTATCGATAAAACGGTGCCTAACGAAACCTACCGTGAACACCACGGTTTGACATGGCTCTTAAATCATATGGGCTATTTGAAAAATGACGATTCAGCTTACCAAGCCAGTGTAGACTATTTTGGCTTTAAGCCGGATGAACAAAATGAATCCTATGAGTTAAACGAAATTCCGGAGGATTTCGGCGACACGGATTTTATCTATTTAGCCGATACTTACGGAGTCTACCAAGAAGATCTTGCTTGGAATGAACAAGGCCAGGAAGCAGAAGATGCTCCTTCATTGGTCTACGGAGGACTTGAAATGGCCGAATGGCAAAGCATCCAAAATCAGGTTGATGCTGGAGACAGCGACCTTGTGGTGGAATTTAACACGCTCGCCTCCCCCACTTCCATAGACGTACGGGATACGGCTGCAGATTATTTAGGGATTCAGCCAACTGGCTGGAGCGGCCGAAAATTCAATGAACTGGATGAACAGCAAGAGGAAGTCCCGAAATGGGTTATTTCCCGTTATGAAGAAGCAGGAGATCGCTGGAACTTTGCCGGCGCAGGTTTTGTTCTGACAAATGACCAATCCGGCGAAATCCTGTTACTTTCAGAACAGGAAGGGCTGATTGGCGATGATGGGATTCAACTGGATTTCACAGAAGCCGGGCAAGAGCTGTTTTCAATGCAGGATTCTCCTGAATTCACTTATTGGTTTGATATTAATGAAGCAGCTGAAAGCAGCATCTTAGCCAATTATAAATGGGACCTTTCAGAAAAAGGAAAAGCATTATTAGCTGAAAATGGAATTCCCTCGTCTTTCCCAGCCATCGTCCATCAGCAAAAAAATACGGCTGAGACGTTTTATTTTGCGGGGGATTTTGTGGACATTGCAGAAGTTCCAAGCTTTTATCAATTTGCCGGATTTGCGAAAGTGCGGTCTTGGCTATCGTTTGAAAGCATTTCAGGAGATACAAGCTTCTTTTGGAAAACCTACGCTCCGATGATGGAGAAAATTCTCGAAAACACTGCTTCTCCTGAAACGGTTGCCGCTGCTCCGGAATTGGCAAATGATGAAGGGATCGCTTACCCAGCACGGGTCAATGGCCAGGATTTCCAGGTCTATGAAAATGGCGAGTGGGAGAACTTCACTGTCAAAGGGGTCAATATGGGGATGGCAAAACCAGGAACTTTCCCGGGGGAAGCTGCAATTACCCGGGAAGAATACGATCGCTGGTTTAAACAGATCGGTGAAATGAATGCCAATGCTATCCGGGTATACACATTGCATCCACCCGCTTTTTATCAAGCTTTGAAAGCCTATAACGAGCAAGCAGACCAGCCTTTATATGTTTACCACGGCATCTGGATTGACGAGGAGCCGCTTGCCGAAAAACTCGATGCTTTCGATCCGGAAATCACGGAAAGGTTCCAGACAGAAATCCGGACATTGATTGATGTCGTCCACGGCAGCGCAGAAGTGGAACCGCGTCCCGGCCATGCTGCTGGAACATACGATGCGGATATTTCTCCTTACGTCATCGGATGGATTGCCGGCATTGAGTGGGATCCGGTCATGGTGGATCAAATGGTGGACAAGTATCCAGATCTCGGTGAGTTTGAAGGAAAGCATGTTTATACAGAAGGCGCCAGCCCGATGGAAAATTGGATTGCACAGCAGCTGGACATGCTCGCTTCATACGAAATGGACAATTATCAGAGCATGCGCCCCTTAAGTTTTACAAATTGGGTGACTACGGATAATTTAGAGCAGCCTTCAGAGCCAAGTGAAAATGAAGATATTGCAGAAATCGATCCCAACCATATTAAAATGACAGGGCAAACTGAAAATGTCGGAATGTTTGCTTCCTATCACATCTATCCTTACTACCCTGACTTCTTGAATTTAGAGGAAAAATATACGGAGTTTATTGATCATCGCGGCGAGAAAAACAACTACGCCGGCTATTTGAAAGACTTAAACGACTCGCATGAAATGCCAATATTAGTAGCAGAATTCGGCGTGCCCGCTTCCCGCGGTAAAACACACGAAAATCCATCCGGATGGAACCAAGGTTTCATTTCCGAGAAGCAGCAAGGCGATATTGCCCAACGCCTTTATGAAGATATTCTAAATGAAGGCATGCTTGGCGGCCTTGTATTTACGTGGCAAGACGAATGGTTTAAGCGGACGTGGAATACCATGGATTATGACAATCCAGATCAGCGTCCCTTCTGGTCGAATGCGCAAACAAACGAACAGCAATTCGGCATCTTGAGTTTTGACCGCCACAAAGTGAAAGTTAACGGCGTGGATGACTGGGAAACGGGTGAAACGCTTTATGAAAAAAATGAAGGTGCCATGCAGTCAATCGAAATGGATCATGATGAACGCTATCTATACATCAAAACCACTTTTGACGAAGCTGATAAAGCCTGGTGGGACCTTCAACAATTCCATCTGTATTTCAATATTCGCGACGGTAAAGGAATTCCGGTAGACACCGGTGCTGCTGCACCATTCAATGCCGATTTCCATTTGCAGATTAACGGCAAAGAATCCGCACGTCTGCTCGTGGCAGGAGATTACGATTCGTTCTACTACGATTATGCAGAGAGGCTTGAAATGATTCCGGAATCGAAAGAAGACATCTCGACTGTCTTCCATCCGATCCGTCTCGCTTTGAGCAAAGAAATTACACGCCCCGATACCGGGGAAGTCTTCCCGTTCTCTTCTTATGAAACCGGTGTGCTGCAATTCGGAATTGCCGATCCGAATAGTGAAGACTACGACTCACTGAACGATTATTACTATTCGGAAGAAACCGGTGTACTGGAAATCCGAATTCCATGGATGCTGCTCAATGCCAAAGATCCGAGTCGAAAGGAGTTTGCAGGCGATTTCTGGAAAGACGGCCTTGAATCTTCCATTACGGCAGAACGGATCGCGGTTGCAGCAACTTTGACCGATCAGGATGAGAAAATCGTTGATTCATTTGCTGGCGAAGAACCGGCGTCGTACACGTGGGAAACTTGGGAGCTTCCGGAAACAAACGAACGCTTGAAACAATCCTATTACATCCTCCAGGAATTCTTTGGAAAGATTGAATGAAAAAGGAGTTGTCCCAACTATAATTGGGACAACTCCTTTTTAGGTAGGCGTATCGTCTGAGAAAACGCCTTTTCGTTCCATGTCTCCCCACGCGTGCTTTTTGCGGAGCGAATAAATCAGGCCTTGCACGCGCCAGAAATTAGCCAAAATCCGATACCAGAATATTTCTGTCAGTGCATAGATGTATAAAATGAAAATGCTTTTGACGTCCGGATATTTATGATAGGTCCATTCCTCTAACAGCACGGCAAGGGCTGACAAAAGGGATCCGTATAAAATCATGACGAGAAGCATCACTAAAGCAATTTCAGTATCAACAAACGAAAACAGCAATCCGCTGATAATAATGCCATAGCCGATGACTTCAAAAACAGCACTTAATAGCTCGATGAATAAATAATAAGGCATGGAAAACATACCGATGCCTTTATATTTCGGATTGAACAGCATCTTCCGGTGGATCCAAATCGTTTCCGCTAATCCGCGCTGCCAGCGGATGCGCTGTGCCCGCAAGGAAGCGATTGTACTCGGTGCTTCTGTCCAGCAAACCGGATCTTGGATATATTCGATGCGCTGATTGGATTTCTCTTCTTTGATCGACCGATGGATCCGGACGATCAATTCCATGTCTTCGCCGACCGTTTTCGTATTATAGCCACCGACTTTAATAACCCGGCTTTTCTCGAAAACACCGAATGCACCAGAAATGATCAATAAAATATTCGCTCGGCTAAAACCTAGGCGTCCAATCAAAAAGGCACGGAAATATTCAACGATCTGCATCACTTCAAGCGGCCGTTTCGGCAGTTTGATTTCTGTGACTTCCCCTTTTACGATTTTACAGCCATTGGCAATTCGGACAGTCCCACCCGTTGCAGTTACTCTGCCGCTCGAATCAATAATTGGCTTCATGGTCTTCAACAAAGCGTCTTTTTCCAATATAGAGTCGCCGTCAATCGCTGCAAAATAAGGGTATTGAGAGAAATTCACCCCCGCATTCAATGCATCCGCTTTTCCCCCATTCTCTTTTTCAATCAAATAGAGATGTGGATGCAACTCTGATTGATAAGCAGCCGTCAGTTTGCCAGTCTTAAAATAGCTTCTTGCGGCCAATTCGATTCGCTTCATTTTAAAGACATCCATCAACTTTTCACTCGTTTTGTCTGTCGAACCATCATTGACCACGATGATTTCATATTGAGGATAGTTTAACGCCAGCAAAGACCGAACGGTGCTTGCCACTCCCGCCTCCTCATTATAGGCAGGAACTAAAATAGAAATCGGGTAGGTATCTTTATTGATCATGATCTCTTCAATTTGTTCCGTACGGTTCAATTTTTTCTCTCGGTTAATTTTCGGTCCTGCTACCAAGAAAAGCACAAGATAAATACTGCCGGCTGCAAGCATGTAAACAATGATGCCGAAGGATATTAGTTCAACCACGTTCATCGGTTTCCTCCCCCTTTCTTTGTCAGCATGTGTCTTGCAACATCGCGGGCGTAGGCGTCTTCGCTGGTTGAAGCAATTTCATGCAGCAAAGCATTGCCATCTTCAAACTCCTGGAGATTATCTGCCGCTGCAAAACGCACCCACCAAACCGGATCCGTGAATAACTGGATAAGCTGGTCTTTAAAATCATTCAATTTACAAGCTCCAGCCAATTTCGCCGCATACATGCGCTCTTCCCAAAAGATGGAGATGAAGAATGCTGATAACTTTTGGGGTTCTGAAATTTTGCCGTAATGCGTCAAACTCTTCATCGCTTTGATTCGCACTTCTTTTCGTTCGTCCGTCATCATTTTTTCAACAAACGGGAAAAAGCGCTCACTTTTCCGTTCGCCGTTAAGCAGAATAAATGCGTACAAAAGGTTCTCAGGCGCATCATCTTTCATAAACATCCGGGCCATGATTCTTTGGTGAAGTTCTTCGTCCATTCTCATCAATAGTTCTTTGGAAAAGCCGATAGATAAATTCGATTGTTCGAACAATACATCCACTACTTTTGGTTCCTGCAAGATGGCCGCCGCCCGAAGACATTGCCAATATTCATCGTCCTGTTTCTCTAAACTCTTGAAATGTACAAATACATCTTCTTTTAAAGATGCCATCCGAAAATCTTCGATGAAATAAAGGGAATTAATCCGTTCAGCCCAACCGCCATTTTTCAGGATGGATTTATAGCGCGGAGCCAAGTGGCGTTCTGCCAATTCTGTAATTCGTTTCCGCTCTTCTTGATCTTTGTAAGTCTCTTGAAAATCGACGAGCATTTCTTCTATAGCAGATTGCCTGATGGATTTATTTGAAGGGAGTTGAGGTTCCAACCATTTTTGTTCGGGAGCTTCGATAAACTTACTATAAATCGGCATGACTTGGCTTTTAACCCATGCTATTTTCCGTTGCCGTTTAAGTGCCTTCTGTTTGCCAAAAATTAAAACAGCCAATAAAATCAATTGCACCTCCAGTAATCCCACCACTACCCAGAGAAATGTCTGAACCATTCTCATACGCCCCTTCCATTAACACGGCTTATACCTTTTTTCATACCCTATTTTTTCTAAAATAAGTTAATTAACTTTGATGAATTGTAAATATCAAACAATAGCAAAGTTAATCTTACAATAACTGCAGCTAGAAAAAACAGATGAAAAAAGCCCCCTATTGGTTATAATAGGAGGCTTTGCATTTAATTTTCTAAACTTTTTATCCATCTATCGTAACCTATGCCTTTTAAATGGATGCCGTCAATTGTGATTTCCTTTTCCAACTGTCCATTTGCTTCTTCAAATACCGGTTGCAAATCAACATAGCTAATCCCATATTCGTTAGCCAAACTTTCAAGAATGTGATTGAATTCATCGACTGTCTCATTGGACAATTCATTATTGAAATCTTTGTTATTGATCGGCAAAATCGATTGCAGGACGAGGCGGGTTTTTGACAGGTCAAATGATTCGATGATTTTGCGCATATTTTTTTCATAAGCAGCTGAACTTGCCCCTGCCCCTATGTCATTAATGCCGATCATTATGTATACTTCTTTCGGATTTCGATCCACAACTTCAGCGATCCGGTTCAGTACGCCATTTGACGTATCTTCTGCGATTCCTCTGTTCAACACTTTCTCTTCCGGATAGTACTCCTGAAATTCTCCATGGTCGGTGATGCTGTCTCCTAGAAAAATCTTATCCGGCGCCTCCGTATCCAGTGATTCAAAAATCGCTTTTTTCTGCAGGTAATAATCCGGAAATCCTTGATCCGAAGCCAGTGAATCCCATTGTTCTTTGATAAAACCGATTCCTCCTTGTTTTGCCAGGATGAATCCCGCAATGCCGATAAAGGCAAGATTCAACGCCACAGATATGCCTAAAAACACTTTAAATTTCTTCATATTGTCCACTTCCTGTTTCTCTAGTTGCTTTTCTATGTACAATAGGAAGTATTTCCTTCTTAGCCAGGCTTTAAACCCGGCTAAGCAGCTCTTGGCCTTGAAAAGAACTTGCGGTAAAGTTTCAGGAAGACGATGATAAGCACAATCAAGAAGACAATCGCTAAAACGGGCACGATAAAAATCAAAATTGGTACAGTTGTCGCCGTTGCATCTTCAATTCCTGCTACTACCGGACTCATCAGCACGGTTTCACTTGCCCCTTTGACGGATGCCACTGCAGCATGTGAAGCGCTGGCAATGCCGCCTCCTCCAATAATGGCGATGCTCCATTCCAAAAATGGACTCATATCACCGATAAATGATGCCGTCAGTAAAATTCCTGCAAGTGCTGCTAGAGGCGTCTCCAATACTTTCATGAAAGAGCCGACAGCCGGAATGTAATTAACCGACACTTCCAGAACCGTCGCTACGCCAAATGCGATCAGTGCCGGTGTACTTCCAATCCAACCAAAGCCCTCTGCAAGCGATAGCCAGTCAGCCCGCACGAATATGCCGGTAATCAATAAAGGTGTAAAAACCCGGAAACCTGTAGTGGCACTTAAAGCCAATCCGATGCAAACTGCAAGTATCGTCTCCATCCTAATCCTCCATCCTTTGAAACGCTTTGTTCTTACTATACCTGAAAAGCGTCTCTTCAAACTTTTGCTTGGAACAACTCGTAAGAACAAGTAAGATAATTAGAATTTAATGACATGGAAGGAAAAAAAGATTATCATTGCTACTACGGTAATAAATGATTTGAATCCTCATTTGCCCTATTCATCCCAGAAACACTCCACCTTATAGTTAATCCCATCAAATTGAGAAAGAGAAGATTAAGAAAGTATACGAACCAGACGATTTACTTTGACCAAGGAGGATGTTTGTATGCATTATGTGGTGACTTCAACCTTGCCTGCTGAATTTGCAGGGCGTACAAAAGCATTATTGAAAAGAACTCGCTTGCTCAGCGAACAAGGGCAGCTTCCGATCGCCATTATTTCAACCAATTATAATCCGAATTACAAAAGCGTCTACCGGCTTTATTACAAAAACGGCTTATATCCCAAAACAAGTGAAATTAATGAATATCTATGACTTCCTATCAAAAAGAACCTATGAAGTGACAGAAGTTGAACACCCGCCTGAAGAAAAAGGATTAACTCGCTATGAACTGGAAAAAAACAAGGTTTACCGCTTTTTCGATAATGGAAAATATGTTTTATACAAAAATTATGAAAGTCCAGGCAATCGCTTGAAATTCATCGATATCATGGATCCCCACCACCGCATCCGAAAAATACGGAAAGAGTATAATCTTGCCGGACTCTGCCATAAGGAAATCATCTACAAACAAGGGACAACCTATATCTTAGAAGAGATTTTCTTAGATGAATCCGGAAAAGCCTATTTGAATAAAACTTATAACGGAACGGCAGAACAAAAACTGATACGCATCTATCTTTTCCAAGAAGGAGAGGCATTTGAATTCAAAACGGAAAAAGAATGGATTCGCCATTGTTTTGAACAAATGATTGAGAAGCATTCCACCGTCATTTGCGATGCCCGCTTTTTGGATCGCCCTTTACTGGAAATGGAAGTGCCAAAAGTTAAAAAAATCCTGCTTTTCCACAACTCACATTTGAACAGCAATGATGTGGCCGACGTGAAATCGTCCTACCGCTACGCACTTGAACATTTGGATGATCTAGACGAAATTGTGGTCTTAACGAACAAACAACAGGCGGATTTAGCTGAAGTCGTACCGGATACTCAAAAAGTAAAAGTTATCCCCCATTCCGTTGAACTGAAAAACTTGGGCTTCTCTTCAAAAAGAGAAAATAAGCTGGTGTTTATCGGGCGTTTGGATGAACAAAAACAGGTCCACCATTTGATTGAAGCTTATCGCCTAAAGCGGGATGTGTTGCGTGCATACCCACTAGAAATATACGGGGACGGCGATTATAAAGAACAGTTGCAGCAGCAAATCAATGATGCCGGCCTTCAAGAACAAGTAAAATTGATGGGGAAAACCGCCACTCCGGAAAAAATATTTGCACAATCAAAAGCTTCTTTTCTAACGAGCCGTTTTGAAGGCTTCGGATTAGTGATGATCGAAAGCTTAAATAATGGCTGCCCAGTGGTCGCTTATGACATCAAATACGGGCCGAGCGACTTGATTGTTTCCGGACAAAACGGCCTCTTGGTCCCACCTGACGATATCTATGCTTTATCCGAAGCGATGGCAAAAGCCGTAGAGACGGAGTTTCCTGATGTCCGGCCCGCAGACCGTTTCAGCGACGAACAATTCCTCGAAAACTGGCTGTCTCTTTTAAAAGAACCAAAACCCGCCAGCCCCTTCAGCAAATTTTTCAAACGGGCTTAATGGAACGGGTAATCGAGTGAGGCGACTCATTGGATTACCCGTTCTTTTCGTTATCTTGCCCATTTAATATCCGGCATTTTCAATGCCACATCATTCACAACAAATGCTACATAGCTATTTGCCAGTTTGCGCCGTTCGTGCTTGCTTAAATAAATGTCCATGCAGAAGAAATAATCGCCATTTTTAAATTGAGTGGTCAGCCCGGTGCCGGAGATGGACCATTCGCCAACAGCTAAAAAGACCTGATTTACTTCGTCTAAAAACCCATCATATTTCGAGTGGACATGCACACAAATGCGCACTTCATCGCCGTTCTGATAAAAAACCGCTTCCTCAACCGAAAGTTTGTCTGAGATTTTATCGGGTTCTTTAAAAATTGCCGAGAAATTCCCATGCTTTGTGCGATAGGGCTTAACATCAAAATAGCCAATTTTAGCTGTTCCGAACAAACCGAACGAATCTTCAAAATAGCGGGCATCCGCCATTAGACGCGTTTGAACTTTGTATCCCTCGTAATCGCTGACCAATGAAAAATCAAAATAATGCGGTTCTTCAATTTCCCGTACAAATGACAAATCGAGTATGGCATGGAAATAGCCGTGTTTTTCTTTTCCTTCCGGCACTGTCAACAAAGGCGATCCTGAGCTCTTCTCTGCTAGTCCGAGTTTTGCTGGAATCCGGTAGACTTCTTCCGTATCGCGCCTGCTCATCAGCACCGTCAAAAAAGGATTCTCGGGTAAAAAGCGGCTATGGTATTGATGCCCTTCAATGATGAAGTTCTGCCCTTTGATATAAGCATTGATGACACAAGCCGTATATTTATTGGCATGTGTAAAACTGATTCGCTCGTCAATCGCTATTTTAAAAGCGGCATTAGTGGCCGGGTATAATTCTCCTCGGTAAACTTGCAGATCTTCCTGCTTTTTCTCGCTGTCGAGATAATCCATCAACTCATTTGCTTCTCCATGCTCCAATAAGCGGAATTTCACTTTTTGGATAGGAGTGAAGAATTGAAAGCTTTCGCCTGGTCCATAATCTTTCAATAAAGGCGCTAAACTGGCGAGATGTTGTTTTTTTCTGGAGTAATCCAGTTTTTTATTCACTTCATACATGACTTCGAAATTCATTAGCCGGTCCCAATACTGCTGAAGCCCGCGATTGATTTTGCTTTCTTCCACGTTAAGCGAAACGATCGCTTGAAGCGCTGCCTGAATAAAACGGAAGACTTTCGAAAATGGCCTTTCCTGCTTTGTCAATTGGACTTTAATGGCATCTGGATTGCGGGTCGCATAATAACAGTCATAGTCTTTTACGATGGCTATGCCATTCGAACAGATATAAGCAGGGACCGTAAACGTATGGTCCTCGCCAATATTGGTTTCTTCAAAAAAACGGATCTGGTGTTCATGAAGCAAAGAAACTTTGAACATCTTCAATGAGCTGATAGTCGTTAACGCGTTGGATCCGTAAAATGAGAAAAACTCCGGATTTTTTGAAAAAATCGCTTCCGGGACGCCTCGATTCACCCCTTTGTATTTTCCGACAACAATATCACTATCGTATTTTTCTCCTACCGCCACCATTCGTTCCAGCGCTTCTTCCCCTAAAAAATCATCTGCATCCACAAAGTAAATATACTGGCCATTCGCTAGTTCAATCGCTTTATTCCGCGGACCGCTCGGAGAGCCTGAGTTCATCTGATGCTCTACGTGAATATTCGGGAATTCTTTCTCGTAGCGATCCAGGATGGCGCCGCTTTGGTCAGTAGAACCATCGTCTATACAAATAATTTCCAGAAATTGCTGGTCTAATGTCTGATTCAGGATGCTGGCAATGCAGCGTTCAATAAATTGTTCGTCGTTGTATACGGGAATAGCTACAGTCACTTTAATCATGCTTCCCCCTCTTTTCTCTCCTAATTAAGCAAAGGCTTATTATAAATTATACCAGTTATCTGAAAATTTAATCAATTTAAAAAACCACCGCCCTTTTCTTTCGGACAGTGGTTTTAATGAACTTATTTCAATAAATCTGGATAAGCGGTTTCGGCTACCAGTTTCACGGCTTCTCCTATTCTTGGCCCCGGCCGTGAGGTGATATCTGAATCCAACAAGAAGACTTGCTCATTTTGGACAGCCGCAATTTCCGACCAGCTATCGCGGGCTTTGATTTCATCTACAGCGTTCTCAACATAGGATACTGTTGTAAAAATCAGTTCAGGGTTCCGGTTCACCACTTCTTCTTCAGAAAGTTGTGGCCAGCCTTCCAAATCTGCAAATACGTTTTCCACTTGAGCGTGGTTCATAATTTCCTGTTGGAAGGTCTTATCGCCAGTTGTATAGATTTCAGGCAACGGGCTGATTTCGATGTAAGCTTTTTTCTTTTGCTCAACTTCAGCGAGCTTGTCTTGGACGTCTTTAATTTCTCCTTGAATGGAAGCAATCAGTTCTTCGCCTTTTTCTTCCACTCCCATTACTTGCGCGATTTGTTCGATGTCGCCATATACATCTTCAAACGAAGCGGCGGATTCGATGACGAATACCGGAATATCCGCTTCTTCTAAAACCTCAAACCCGGTCGGTCCGCCAGTCGAATAAGCGAGGACAATATCCGGATCCAATTGGATGATGCGTTCTGCATTGAATTTCACAGAATCAGAAACCCGCTCAACTTCCAAAGCTTCCTCCGGGTAGTTATCAAAATCTGTGGCACCGATCAATTTGTCTCCTTCTTCTAATGCATAAAGGATTTCCGTATTGCTCGGAATAAGCGAAACGACGGTTTCCGGAATTTCTTCCAACTTCACTTCATTGCCTAAATCATCTGTCACTGCGTAAGACTCAGCCACTTCCGTTTCCGTGTTTGCATTGTCTGCAGTTTTAGTTGTTTCCGCACTTTCCTCACTTTGGCAGGCTCCGAGAAATACAGCCAGTGCAAGCGTTCCACTCAATAAATAAGATTTTTTCATTTGCTCTTTTCCTCTTCTTTCTTTTTCGGTCTCGTTGGATAGGATTTGCTGATGAACGGAATCTCTTCCACCCCGTGTTTGCGATTGGTATAAACTGCCATGACAAATAAGACGTTAGCGAGCAATTGCGCATAATCAAATAAAATCTCGGGAACTTCCCGCTCCAAACTCACTTTATGCAATGCCCTAACTGATTTTTTCGCTTCGCTTCGGCACACATGCAAGCTACAGGCAGCCTGACTCCCTTGCGGCAAGACAAAATTTCCGATACTGTCTTCCACCTCTGCCACGTAAAAATCGTATAAACTGCTCAGTTTTTCAAGGTCTTCTTGGTCAATCGCTATTTTGCCACGCACCGAACCATTCAAATGATAGGCCATAGGCTGTAAATAACGAAGATCCCACTCTACTTCCGGAATGTCTTTCGTCAACGAAATGGCTTCACCAATGCGCGTCGTCAGTGAATCGGTGCGAATTTCAAAATCCACTGTGGATGCGGACTCCCGCATGAATGGATAGCAAATATAGCGCATTTCTTTTTTCATTCATATCACCTCTTCTCCTGCTTTACTCAGTGGTAATCTTCCGCATCGCACTTCAGATAAACAGCAAAAAGCCGCCCTCATAAAAAGGGCGGCACCATTCCAATTAAACGGCTCGTCTATAAAGCCCAAATTGTAAAAGTTGCCGTATGATTCCCTTATCTTCCGAAGAGTAAAAATACGTTCAAAAAAAGGTAGGTCTCCTGGCTTGTGCATCGTTTTACTCTAAGAACCTTCCCGTCGGATGATCACTCATCTAAGACAGTGGCATTTTCTTATTTCATACGCACTTACAGTTGCGGAAACAGCTCCGGATTCGCACCGGATTCCCTGTTATACTGACGAATCAGCACCTTTTTTCTGCATGATTATTCACTTGTTTCAAGTGTAGCATATTTTATTCCTTAGAAAAGCCTAATTTTCCGATTAGAAAGCGCTTCCAGATATTTGAATAATATGACTTTTACTTCTGCTCTCGCTTATTAATCGTTTATTGGTTAAACTAATAATCAGATAAGTCGAAAATATGAAATAGAAATGAATTTTACGACCGACAAATAAGGGGGATTATTAGATGAAAGAAAAGATTCATGAGCTTCTGAGAAAAGAAAACTATGCATTCGATAATGAAAATTGGAAGTCCATCGAAAATGTTCCTTTTCTTTTAAATGATGAGACCACGATGTTGTTGAACAAGATTAAATTGAATATGGGAATGGCTAAAGGCATCTATATTTTCTGTGACTCCAATCAAAATATCCTTTATATCGGAAAAGGAGCACCAATCTACAACCGCATACGCCGCCATTTCGCAAAACTGAAAAAGACAAATCATGCCCCTCACGGATTTTCCCAAGAGATCCAGGCACCTATCACGATTCATTGGGTCGAAATCGAACAGCCTGAAAAAAGGGAAATCGTTGAACATATGCTGGCATATACCTTAGAACCGGTGTACAAGAAATGGTACGTAGGATAAATAGAAAAAAGCCTGTAAAAGACGCTTACTGTCTTTTACAGGCTTCTTTCTATTTAAGAGTTTTCATTTTTTCATTAAGCTTGGCAAATAGCTCTTCTACCTTCTCTGCCGGCAAAGTTTCATACAAATCACCTAGGCTGACTTCATAGGAGCTGCCGCCGTTTTCCAATGTTTTAAGGTAGCTTGTAAGCCTGATTCCCGTTTCCTGGTGAAGCTCAGCAAGCAGCTCCTCCATCGTGTCATTGGCATAGCTGAAATGGACATGGAACATATTCGATACAGGCTCCACGGGCAGAGTGGTAATCCCTTCACAGCTATTGAAAAAGCCGGCCAGTTCTTTTGCATGTTCATGATACATCGCCATCTTTTTAGATCGCTTGTCAAAATAATAGTCAGCGGAAAGGATATATGGATACAGCGAAATCAAATCGCCGCCGTGGCGCCGTTTCCAAACTTTTGACTGAGCCATGAACTCTTTATCTCCTGCCAGTATCGCTCCTGCGATGCCGCCAATTCCTTTATAGAGCGAGATATAGACACTGTCAAAAAGGCTGCAGACTTCACTTGCGGTTTTACCGTAATAAGGCAGCACTTCCAGAAGCCGCGCCCCGTCCAGATGCAGTTTGATCTCGTTCTTGCGGCAATAAGCCGAAATCTCTTCCAAAGTTTTGTAGCTTGGCAATTGCCCGCCAATTTCACGCTGCGGCAACTCCAACAGCACACAGGCCACTTTCTCGTCCATTTGGAGGACATCTTCTAGCTCAATGACGCGATCCATATCAGCGAGCAGCACAGACTCGATTCCATGCAATTCTTGAAGCCCTTTTTCTTCGTGGATTTCCAGATGGCTCAATGGATGATAAGCTACTTTCCGAATGCCTGCCGCGTCGCACCAGATACGCAAGGCAATTTGCTGCGCCATTGTCCCGCTCGGGAAAAATACTGCATTTTCTTTTCCTAGCAGCTCCGCCATCTTCTCCTGAAACTCTTCAATAACCGTTCCTTGGCCGTAAATATCGCTTTCTACATTTCCATCAATACCCTCAAATGCCTCTTTCAGCACCTTCACATCACGCTTGCCGTGGCCAGCCAACTGGTGCTCACTCTCGAGAAAACTTCGCTTTAACCGTTCATTGGATGTCATTGTCTTGCTCCTGTCTCTATTCAGAATACTTGCGCTTTTATCCACTATATCATTTTTAAGGATACGGGCAAATCGCTGGAAATCGGGAGAAGCCAATACCATTCATGCAAGAAGCAACTGCATACAAAAAAAACGCTCCGATCAATTAAGATCAGAGCGGCTTATCTATGAATTTATTAATTTACTGCGGCTTTAAAAGAGGCACTTGAACGGCTTCCGCCAACTTCAACCGGATGCACAGCCTCATATAGAAGCCCTTCCAGCTCGTTATTATAAGCCGTTGCCTGTTCCTCAGTCCAGCCAAGCACTTTGCCCATATAAGCATTTACAGCCGCTTTATTGGCGTGTACCCAGTTGATATCGAAGAACAATGCACCTGTACGGCGGATGAAGAAATCAATCGGTTTGTAGGCTGCTTCGTATTCCAAAGCGTAGCGCAGCATAGCGAAAGCGATTGGGTCGATTCCCTCTTTAGCCGCTTCTTCGTTTCCGGTAAATAAGAAATTGAAGACTTGGTCAACATTTGATCCGTAGCGTTGAACCAATTTGCGTGCAGCTTCCGGAGAAAGGCCGCGGCTCACACCTAAACGCACCCGATCTTCAGAGAACTTCACGAACCCTTTTGACCCTCCAACTTCGCCGCCTGAAATCGGCAAATGTTTTGTGGATACTTTTTTGAATTTCAAGCCATGCTCTTTTTCCAATTGCTCAGCTACCATATCGACGATGCTTTCGCCCATTTTACGGTATCCGGTCAGTTTACCGCCGGCAATCGACAGCAATCCTGAATTTGAAACAAAGATCTCATCTTTACGTGAAATCTCTGAAGGGTCTTTGCCTTCTTCGTGAATCAACGGACGCAATCCAGCCCAGCTTGATTCGATATCTTCCGTACGGATTCCCACTTCCGGGAACATGAAGTCGATCGCTTTCAAGACATAATCGCGGTCTTCTGTAGTCATCGTCGGATGAGCAATGTCCTGTTTGTAAACTGTGTCTGTTGTACCGACATACACTTTCCCTTCACGCGGAATCGCGAATGCCATCCGACCATCCGGCATATCGAAATAGATCGCTTGTTTCAACGGGAAGCGGCGGCCATCGAATACTAAGTGAATTCCTTTTGTTAATTGCAATGTCTTACCTTGTTTAGAATGGTCTTTGTCACGCAATGTATCCACCCATGGGCCTGCTGCATTGACGATTTTCTTCGCATAGATTTCGTGGATTTTACCATCGACCTGGTCTTCTACACGGATGCCGACCACTTTGCCGTTATGGTAGATGAAGCTTGAGACTTTTGCATAGTTCATAGCCAAAGCGCCTTTTTCAACCGCTTTTTTCATGACTTCCATCGTTAGGCGAGCATCGTCTGTTTTGTATTCTACGTAGTAGCCGCCGCCTTTAATGTCTTTCTTTTTCAATAAAGGTTCACGGCGCAAAGTCTCTTCTTTTGACAGCATTTTACGGCGTTCATCTTTCTTGACGCCTGCTAAAAAGTCATAGACGCGCAAGCCTACATTTGTACTAAGGGGCCCAAAAGTTCCGCCTTTGTAAAACGGCAATAGCATCCATTCAGGAGTAGTTACATGAGGCCCGTTTTCATAAACGATTTCACGTTCTTTCCCTACTTCTGCAACCATCTTCACTTCGAATTGCTTCAAATAGCGAAGCCCGCCGTGAACAAGTTTTGTAGAACGGCTGCTTGTTCCTGCAGCAAAATCCTGCATTTCCACGACCGCCACTTTCATGCCTCTCATCGTTGCATCAAGTGCTGTTCCTGCACCTGTAATCCCACCGCCGATTACGATTAAATCAAGGGGTGTATTTTTCATTTTGTTATAAGTGTCTGTTCGGTTTAAGCTGGAAAATTTCATCATATACCGCTCCTTTAGTTTTTTACAATTTTTGGAAGTGAAATAAAAGAGACCAAGCTACAGTCGCAGAATTTCTTCAGCTGAACTGGCTTGGTCTCTCGATATCTCCGGCCAAATATTAACTTTTACTTAAGAATTAACAATTGATTTTGCTTCAGGTTTTTTAAATGTACGAGTTGCAGCTACTGCATTTTTCCAACCTTCGTAAAGTTCTTCACTTTGCTCAGCTGGCATCAAGCTCGTAAACGTTTCTTCCACTTTCCACTGTTTCGCGATTTCTTCTTTGTCTTTCCAGAAACCTACCGCGAGTCCTGCTAAGTACGCAGCACCAAGTGAAGTTGTTTCTTGAATGACCGGACGTTCTACCGGTACATCAAGTATATCACTTTGGAATTGCATCAGCAAATCATTTGCAACGGCTCCGCCATCGACGCGCAATGTCTTAAGTTCGATTCCTGCGTCTTTGATCATCACATCTACCACGTCTTTTGTTTGATAGGCCAATGATTCAAGAGTCGCACGGATGAAGTGGGCTTTGGTCGTTCCGCGAGTCAAACCGAAGATGGCACCGCGTGCATCCGTATCCCAGTAAGGTGTTCCAAGGCCTACAAATGCAGGGACCATGTAAACGCCGTCTGTTGATTCGACTGAAGCCGCATACGCTTCGCTTTCAGGTGCGTTATCCAAGATTTTCAAACCGTCGCGAAGCCATTGGATAGCGGATCCAGCAACGAAAATACTGCCTTCAAGAGCGTATTCCACTTTGCCGTCTACTCCCCAAGCAAGTGTTGTCAATAAGCCGTGGTCTGAAACCACACCTTTTTCACCTGTATTCATCAGCATGAAACAACCTGTGCCGTATGTGTTTTTCGCCATGCCTTTTTCAAAGCAAGCTTGGCCGAATAAAGCGGCCTGTTGGTCGCCTGCAATTCCGGCAATCGGCACTTCGTGTCCAAAGAAATGATAGTCGACTGTGTTTGCATAAACTTCAGATGACTGGCGCACTTCAGGAAGCATGCTCTTTGGAACCGTCAAGATTTCCAAAAGCTCATCGTCCCATTCCAAATCGTAGATATTGTACATCAATGTACGGGAAGCATTGCTGTAATCCGTGATATGCGCTTTGCCGCCCGATAATTTATAAACTAGCCATGAATCGATTGTTCCGAACATCAAGTCTCCGTTGTCCGCTTTTTCACGGGCGCCTTCAACATTGTCCAAAATCCATTTCACTTTTGTTCCAGAGAAGTAAGCATCAATCAACAAGCCTGTTTTCTTGCGGAACGTGTCTTCCAATCCTCTTTCTTTCAAATCTTTGCAGATGCCGTCTGTTTGGCGCGACTGCCAAACGATTGCGCGGTAGACGGGTCTGCCAGTATTGCGATCCCATACTACTGCTGTTTCGCGTTGGTTCGTGATCCCGATTCCTGCAATTTGATCCGGCGTAATGTCCGCTTTTCTTAAAACTTCTGCGATACAAGCAAGCACAGAAGTCCAGATTTCATTGGCATCATGCTCTACCCAGCCTGGCTGCGGGAAAAACTGTTCGAATTCCTGCTGAGCTGAATTGACGATTTCACCTGCATGGTTGAACAACACGGCACGCGAGCTTGTAGTTCCTTGGTCAATGGATAAAATATATTCTTTAGTCAAAACGATCTCCTCCTTTGGGATTTAAGAAATGATTTTTTCTTCTAATTTATCAGCTACGGTTGAGCCTTTTCTCAATTCTACACTTGCTGCGCCGAATAAAACCAGCAGGAAGATTGCACTAAGCGCCCAGAAAAGCAAATTGAATTCGCCTAAGAACATTGCTTTATAGAATACTGCTCCATAGATACCGCCGAAAATCGGTCCGACGATCGGCACCCAAGCGTAGCTCCAATCTGAACTTCCTTTGCCTGGAATCGGCAATAATGCATGAGCAATTCTTGGTCCTAAATCACGAGCCGGATTGATTGCATATCCTGTAGGTCCACCTAAGCTCAAACCGATTGCAAGGATCAATGCCCCAACGATCAGTGGGTTTAAGCCTTCTGTAAATTCGTTTGCTCCGATGAACAATAAGCCCATTACTAAAACAAATGTCCCGATGATTTCTGAAACCAAGTTCGAGAATGGCTTACGCACAGCAGGGATGGTTGCAAATACACCAAGCTTCGTCGCTTGGTCTTTCGTACGCTCCCAATGCGGCAAGTAATTGAAAAAGACGATAGCTGCTCCAATGATCGCGCCGATCATCTGCGCCAAAATATAGACAGGAACTTTTGACCATGGGAAGTCGCCGACTGCCGCAAAGCCAAGTGTAACTGCTGGATTCAAGTGAGCTCCTGAGAAGTTGCCGACAGCGTAAACCCCCATCGTTACTGCTAAGCCCCAAGCGATTGTTACAACGATCCAGCCGCCGTTTTCCGCTTTAGAATCCTTTAATGCGATACCAGCTACAACTCCAGCACCAAAAATAATCAAAATCATGGTACCAATTACTTCAGCTAAAAATTCCGTCATTTTTCAACACTCCTTTATAAACTTGTTTAAGAACCAAAAAGATAAAAAGACCTCCACTGAAATGAGCACACTTCCGCTTACGAAGTACTCATATCAGTGCAGGTCTCCTTTTCTCCAACACAGCTCTTAACTTGTAATCCTAAACTATCATTTACTGAAAGCGCTGTCAACATCATTTTTTTAAAAAGTTTCTGGATTTGACATAGTTAATCCAGAAACTTTTTTATTCTGCAAAGCGCCTTCACTTGCCCCATAATTCTGCTTGAGAAGTCGAAATTGCTACAGCTCCGCCCTTATAGGCAAGGCTTATATCTTCTTCAGTCCGGATCAAACCGCCAGCAATGACAGGAATCCCCGTTTTTTCTTTCACTTCTTTTATAACCGAGGGAATAATTCCTGGAAGAATTTCAATGTAGTCCGGTTTCACTTGATTGATCAAATTGATATTGTTTTCAAGCGCTTGGCTGTCCAGCAAGAAAAGCCGCTGGACGGTCATCAATTTGTTCTTTTTCGCCAGCGTAATCACATTGCTGCGCGTAGAAACGATGCCATCCGGCTTGATTTCCCTGACCAAGTATTCGATTCCGTACATATCCGCTTTGAGCCCTTGAATCAAATCGACATGAAGAATCACTTTTTTATCCGCTTTTTTCGCCGCTTGCACAAGCGTTTTCAGCTGCGATAAACGCACTTCCAAATAAATGATGTATTCATGGTCGCTTTTCAATAAGCGTTCAAATTCTTTCATATTGCGCAACGCCGGCAAAACGCCTTTCAATTCATCCATGAGTAAATTCCTCCTTTCTTCGAAAACTGCTTGAGATATCCATTCATTCCATTATCCACTCCTTTGCAGTGCCTATCAACAGTTTTTAAAATCCTTTCCGTTCCATTAGCCTCTCCATGGAAAATCCCCGCATCGCAAAGCAGCGATGCAGGGATTTTAATGGTTCTTAATAGGCATCTTTAGACCCAAATAGCACCAACACTGTTTTAAGGATCAATTTAATATCAATGAATGTATTGCGTTCACGAATGTATTTCAGGTCAAGATAGACCCATTCTTCAAATCCGATGTTGCTGCGGCCATTTACTTGCCAGTAGCAAGTGAGCCCCGGGGTCACACTAAGCCGCTTCAGTTCATAAAGCGTGTATTTCTCAACTTCATCTGGAAGAGGCGGCCGCGGCCCAACCAGGCTCATTTCGCCTTTTAGCACATTCAACAGCTGCGGCAATTCATCAATGCTGGTCTTCCGGATGAAACTTCCCACTTTTGTTACCCGCGGGTCATGCTTGATCTTAAAAACCGGTCCAGAAACTTCATTTTGCCGCAGCAGCGATTTCTTTAATTCTTCTGCATTGCAGACCATGGAACGGAATTTATACATATAAAAAGTTTCCCCATCTTTCCCTACTCTTTTTTGCTTGAAGAAGACCGGTCCAGAAGAATCTTCCGCTTTTATGAAAATGGCGACCAGAAGGAATAGCGGACTTAAGCAGATGAGGCCAACAAGCGCTCCAACCATATCGATAAACCGCTTAGTGATTAAGTACGCATAATTTTCATTGGTCGTGACCTCATCAAAAGTCAGATGCGGCATCTCATTCATCACCGGATCTTTTGTTTTTTCAGGAGTGGAAATTGACAATAAAATCACCACTTTCGCCTAGAAGTTAAATTTCCAAATTCACAGAGAGGCAGTTTCAATAATTTCAATTACAGAAGGTCTTCCGATTGAATGATATTCGATTCTCGCTTGCTTCATCGAATCGAGCGAAAAGCAATTTCTGCCGTCGATGACTAGCGGCTGCTTCATCCGTTTAAATACAGAAAGATCCATGCTCTTAATTTCATCCCACTCCGTTAATATCAATACAGCATCACAACCGTCTACAGCTTCTTCAATTGAATAGGCATAATCGACAAGCGGATCTAAAATTCTCTTTGCATTGTCGATAGCGATTGGGTCATAGGCGATCACACTTGCGCCTAAACTCAATAATTCATTTGTCACTTGGATAGAGGCAGCTTCTCTCATATCATCCGTGTTCGGCTTAAATGCCAACCCAAGGATTGCGATTTTTTTCCCATACAAGTTGGAGAAACAGCCTTTTAACTTATTCACTAAAATCCGCTGCTGTTTTCTGTTAACGCTGACAACGCCTTTCAGCAATTTAAAATCATATTCGAAGTCTCCAGCAATCTGGATAAGCGCTTTTGTATCTTTCGGAAAACACGAACCGCCGTAACCGATTCCTGCTTTAAGGAATTGGCTGCCGATACGCTGATCCATTCCCATGCCAGCTGCAACATTTTCAATATTCGCGCCAACCAACTCACAAATATTCGAAATTTCATTGATAAAGCTGATCTTGGTTGCTAAAAATCCATTAGAAGCATATTTAATCATTTCTGCACTTTTAATGTCCGTTTTATAGATTGGAATTCCGAACGGCTTATTGATCGTTTCCATCACTTTGAAAGCATGTCCGGTTTCAGCACCGATGATAATACGGTCGCCATGGAATGAATCGTTGATAGCGGATCCCTCTTTTAGAAACTCAGGATTCGACACGATATCCACCCTCACCGGATGGACCAAATTCTGTTTGATAAGTTGCAGCAATTTATGATTTGTACCGACCGGAACAGTGCTTTTCGTCACAATCGTGACATGGCGCGTAATGTGTTTAGCTATATCGATTGCTGCCTTTTCAACGTAATCCAGATTTGCAGCCCCGCTCGGTTCTTCCGGAGTCCCAACGGCAATGTAAATCACTTCCGCATCTTTAAAGGCTTCTTTATGGCTAGTAGTGAATTCCAGACCATTCTCCAAGATGTTCTTATTCATCAGCTCACTGAGTCCTGGCTCATAAATAGGAGAGATCCCTCTCTTCATTTTTTCTATTTTCTTCTCGTTAATGTCTACACAAGTGACTTGATGTCCGATTTCGGACAAGCTGACACCCGTCACCAATCCGACATACCCTGTACCGACTACCGAAATCTTCATTCTCATTCCCCCAGGCTAGATTAATGATGCGGCTGATTTTTGGCTGAGCAATTCTTTCATAATTTCCTCAAGCGGCTTCGCAAACTCTTCATTATCCAGTGCAAATTCAATGGTAGTCCGGATAAAACCGAGCATTTCCCCAACATCGTAACGTTTGCCTTCGAAGTTATAGGCAAAGACATTCTGGATTTCATTCAACTTTTGAATGGCATCTGTCAGTTGGATTTCTCCCCCAGCTCCTAATTCCTGTTGGTCCAGGAATTCGAAAATTTCTGGCGTTAGAATATAGCGTCCCATGATCGCCAAATTCGATGGCGCTGTTCCTTGTTTCGGTTTCTCCACATAATTGCTGACTTGATAGCTCCGGCCGTCTACAGCAATCGGATTGATGATGCCGTAGCGATGGGTTTCAGTGTCCGGCACTTCTTGGACGCCGATAACGGAAGACTGCAGGCTATCGTATTGATCCATCAATTGTTTTAAACAAGGCTTTTCGGCCTTAACCACATCATCACCAAGAAGGACGGCAAATGGTTCGTTGCCGATAAACTTTCGAGCACACCAGACTGCATGCCCCAACCCTTTCGGCTCTTTTTGACGGATGTAATGAATCTCCACTTTTGAGCTAGCACGGACTTTCTCCAACAATTCGTATTTGCCTTTTTTGAAAAGATTATCTTCAAGTTCAAAATTCTTATCGAAATGATCTTCAATCGCCCGCTTTCCTTTGCCGGTGACGATGATGATATCTTCGATTCCAGAAGCAATTGCTTCTTCTACGATGTATTGGATGGTCGGTTTATCAATCAAAGGCAGCATTTCTTTCGGCATTGCTTTAGTAGCTGGCAAGAATCGGGTTCCAAGGCCAGCTGCTGGAATAATGGCTTTTGTCACTTTTTTTGTCATTAGATTCCCTCCTGTGATTAGCAATCAATTATATTTCCACTTTCCGCTATTCGTATTGAGACGTTAAAAAGCTTAAAGATAAGGATGCAGATGATTCTATTAGGTGTTTCATTAATCTACTAAAACGGATATCCATAAGTATTTGCTAATTCGTTAAGTAAAATTCCATATTTATTCCAATTAAATACCCCTCACAAATTAACTAATACTTTATACCCAAATAAACTTTAATTATCAGTTTCCTCCTCCTTTTATGGTTATATATAATTACTAATATTCTCAATAATCAATTTATTTAATTATTTTAACATCCATAGTCCTAAATAGGAAGCTTTTTCAGTGAATATATTACATTTTTCTAAATTTTCTAGTAAATTAGAATACTTGAAAGCATCAATACAAAAAAAGCTAGAGTGCTTGTCCCTTGCAGGACATACACTCTAGCCGCTCTCACTCATTATTTTGTTGGACTTCTTTTTCCTTCGGAATTTCTCTATTCAATAATTCCTCACGATGCTTTTCAGTTATTTTTTCTGCCCGCGAGCTTGTTTTTGCAAAAGAAAATGCAAAACCGATCACCACCGCTATTCCACCTGTTAACGCCATCCACATATTCGATTCCTCTTTTTATCAGTATATGTATTTTTCAACTTTTCCGACTCCCTACGCGATTTCAGCTTTATGCCATTAATTTCATCTTCTAAGTTTACCATCTAAATGGGAACTTTTTATGGATAAGGCAAAAATTTTCCGAAAAAATTCGCTGCGTATCCGGATTTTAAATGTTTCCATAAGAAAAAGCGATTGATGAACCCAATCGCTTTTTAACTAAATATTCAGAAATTAAAATTCAGAATGATAGGCATTTCTCTTTTCACTTCAATCCGATAGCGGTGTTTGAAGTATGCGACACAATCATCTCCATCTCGCCACTAATATAATAATCCTTAATAGTAGCAGGCAGAATAAAATTATCCCCTTTTCTTAATGCCATCCTACAGTCTTCGGTCCCAAATTCTCCAGACCCCTCGATGACACTGATCATCAGAAATCCCGCCGCTAAGCTGGCTTCCATCTTCCCATTCAAGAGCCAATGGTAGACGGTGAAATACATTTCCTGTACTAAACGTGTAGAAACCAGATTTCCTTTGTCTTCACGCAATTTCTCACACAAAAAATCCTGGTGTGGATACATCGTGCATGTCAAAGCCTGCTCTAAATGCAGTTCCCGCTTAACGCCATGCCGGTCCGTCCGGTCATAGTCATAAACGCGATAGGTGATATCGGAACTTTGCTGGGTCTCCAAAATTACAATTCCCTTGCCAATGGCATGCAGCGTTCCGCTCGGCACGTAAATAAAATCGCCTTTTTGGACTTTCATGGTTTGAAGAAGATTTTGCCATTCTCCATTCTTCACCATTTCTTGAAATTCCATTTGGCTTTGTGCTTTATGGCCGATAATAATTTCCGCATCTTCATCGCAATCCAATATATACCAGCACTCTGTCTTACCGCATGGTTTCCCAACAACTTCCCGAGCATAATGGTCGTCCGGATGGACTTGGACAGACAAATTATCGTTCGCATCCAAAATTTTGACCAATAGCGGAAATTCGTCATCAGAAGTGCTGCATCCAAACAAATCCGGATGCTCTTTCCAAACCTCTGATAATTTCTTGCCTTTCAATGCCCCATTCCTCACTACAGAAGGACCATTTTCATGCGCTGAAATCACCCAAGCTTCTCCCGTCAAATGAGTAGGGATTTGATAATCGAATAAAGTTTGCAGTCTGCTGCCTCCCCAGATCCGCTCTTGAAAAACAGGGTCAAGAAAAACCGGCTCCTTGTACATGGACATGCCTCCCCACCTTAAAGATAAGAATTCGCATTTTATTGCTGAATAGCCGACAGTCTCCCTTTGCAGACTGCTTCGATTTCCTCCCATTCATTCAAAGCCCGGAATATATCTTCCTCAATCAGTTCACTGCCAGTTTGGACTTCAATGATCTCCATTTCAGTCGTAGCACGCAGTGTATGCTTTGCAGCCAAAGGAATATGAATCACGTCGCCAGTACGGACATGGCTCAGCTGGTCATTGATCACAAAAACCCCTTCACCTTTTACAATCGTCCATACTTCGCTTCGCTTATAATGAACTTGATAACTGAAGTTTTTGCCTGCATGCACAGTTAGCCGTTTAATCAGCACTTCATTGCCTTCCGGATATTTCGTATGCTCCAATACCCGGTACCATCCCCACCGGCGCTCTTCATACATCGGGCGGCCGCCGAAGCCGTCGACATATTCTTTCACTTTCGTACTGGCATCTTTATCCGTAACTAAAATTCCATCCGGACTTGCAGCTACTACGACATTATCAAGACCGAGCAGCGTAATCGGCACGTCAAGTTCATTGACGATATGCGAGTTTTTCACGTTTTTTCCGATAACGCCTTTTCCGGTAATCGAACCGCCCATTTCTTCTGTTAACGTATTCCAGGTACCAAGGTCTTTCCAATAGCCTTCGTACGGCAACGAAATAATTTGCTTCGCCTTTTCCACCACTTCGTAATCAAAGCTGTTTTTAGGCAAAAGATGATAATTTTCGAGGAGCCCTTCATAATCAGTCGGAAGGCCCCGTTCAATCAGAAGATCGATAATATAATCCAGTCGGAACGCAAACACCCCGCAATTCCATAAAGCATTTTCAGCAATCAAGCTCTCCGCTTCCGTTTCACTCGGTTTTTCCTTGAAATAATCAACCGTTAAATAGTCATCGCCATTCAGAGCTTTCGGAATAATATATCCGTATTTCGCAGAAGGATAAGTCGGTTTTACTCCCATTAAAGCCAAGTCGGCTCCTGAGTTCTTCAGCGCTTCCTCTAAGTCGTGGACTCGATTAAAAAAAGCATTGTCCACATACGGATCCACAGGAAGCATGCCAACCACTTCATCCAGCCTGCATCCTTTAACAGAAAATAAGTAAACGGCAGCAAGTGCAATTGCCGGGAAAGTATCTCTTCTTTCCGGTTCTGTCACGATATGGACAGATGGCCCCAATTGAGTTTTAATCATGTCCACTTGGGAATAGCTCGTCGCAATAATGGAATGGTCCGCAAGGTTCGTTTCCTCTAATTGCTGCCATACACGCTGGACCATCGACACCTTATTGCCCTCTTGGTCATTCAGTACCTTCAAGAATTGTTTTGACCGCGCATCATTTGATAAAGGCCAAAGCCGCTTGCCTGATCCTCCTGACAATAAAACAAGTCTCATATGAAATCCTCCAATCGCCTTCTAATTTGCTGTATTCACGCTCATTCAGTCACTTTTTAACACATGACTCTTAATTGGGTAAAAAGGATTACTTAATTCTTATCCAAAGATCCTTTTTTCCCGCATAAGAAATGGATATAACCCCATTGTACTCACAATTATCTGATAATTCAATATAAATATTCATATTAATTTGAAATATCAGAAATCATTAAATTATTTTACGGAATATATCATTCATTTTTATAAGTAAATAGAATCATTATTCTCGTTTATTTCTATTTCAACCTTAAATAAATATAGGTATTTAGATTTTTCAAGAACCAAAAAACCGTCTTGTCCAAAGGCGGACAAGACGGTTTGGTTGCTTATAAAGACTTTAATACTTCCCGATATTTGCCGATTGAATTTTCCCGCGTAAGATTCTGTTCTAAATACACACGGCCATTCAATCCCATACCTTTTAGCTCTTCCCGGTTCATCTCATAAAGCTTTTTAATTGAGTCGACGATTCCCGCATAGTTCTGTGGTTCTACGACGACACCTGATCCGCTTTCCGAGATTAGCCTCTCCACTTCACTGCCTTGTTCCAAAACGCCAAGAATCGGTTTTCCAGCTGCCATCACCCCGTAAATTTTACTTGGAACCGAAACACCTTTGATCCCTTTCTGATTCACCACTAAGTGGACATCGGCCGCATTCAAGGAATAACGGATAAACTCTTTCGGTTGATAGGGAAGAAACATCACATTGTTTAAGTGATTCGCTTTTGCATATTCCTGCATTCGGTTCTTCACAGCACCTTCTCCAATAAATAAGAACACAATGCCCGTTTCTTCTTTAAATTCTTTAATAATTTCTACGATATTCTCCAAATCATAGTAGAGGCCCAGATTGCCTGAATACATGACGATGAACTTATCCTGCAATCGGTGTTTCGCCAAAAAGTCAGCTACCATCGGCTGATTTTTATCAAGCGGGAGGATTTCTTTTTCATTGGTCCAATTGCTGATGACAGAATGATCTGGCACGCTCTGATTCGAAAATCGTTGCCTAAGCGTTTCAGCCATGTCCCGACCGACCACTAAAACATGGTCAGCATAGCTGCAATTCCATTTATCTACCATTTTTGCGGCCTTAAATATTGCTTGGTTATTCGTGTAGGAAACAGCTTGCGCCTGCTCCGGATTAAAGTCATGGATACTGTAGATATGTTGGGCCCGCTTAAGGAACTTCCCGATTGAGCCGATTAACCCGCCTAAAATCGGGGGTTGGGAAATCGTGAAAATAATATCGACATCCTTTTCTCTTAGCAATGCTATATTTGCTAAACTAAAATACGAAAGGATATAACGAATTCGGCTAATTTTCGAGTTCTTATTAACTTCAGGCAATTTAATCCGGATAATTTTAATCGTTTCCAAATAATCTTCCTCGAAAGTCTTCTTTACTACTTTCTTTTCCCCTGCATAGCCGGGCTGTGCCGCAATGACCGTAATCAAAAAGTCTTCTTGGAGATCTTTGGTCAATTCGGTCAACAATTGGCTGGTGGCTGCTAAGTCCGGATAAAAATAATTGATGACAAAAACGATTTTCTTTTTAGGTTCCATACGTCGCCTTCCTATCCTAAAGAATTAACAGAGATTGGTGCTTCCTGATTATCGAAATCACTGAAAATGGCTATAAGCGAATCGGTATATTTGTCTTCTGTATAATATTCTTCGTAGATCTCCCGGCTGATTTTGCCAAGCAGCTTTCGCTCTTCTTCATTTACAGCTAACTGTTTAATCGCTTGTTTGATATCCGTCACTACAGGTTCGACTAAAATTCCGCAGTCTTCTATCAATTCAGCGATAATTCCACGATCCGACGATATAATCGGCAATCCCGCAGCCATGCCTTCGATAATGGACATCGGTTGGCCTTCCACTTTGTATTTTGTTGGCAGAGCCATCATATCGGCTTGAAGGAAAAACTGCTTTTTCTCTTCCCCGCGTTTCGTTCCATGATAGATAATTCGATCGGCCATTCCGTATTTATCAATAAACCGTTTCACTTCCTGGAATTCATTTTCACTTTGGATCGCTCCTACCAGATTCAATTCAAGGTCTAACCCTTCTCTGATCAAACCCACCACAGCATGGATCAATTCAACATACCCTTTTTCAGCCATTAAATTGCTCAAATACAAAATCGATACTCTGTCTTTCTTCCGATTAAAATCGATTTCACTTTTTCGGATGAAATTTTCAGGTATGCCGTTTGAAACCACTTCCACTCGTTTCACGAGATTTTTATAATTGGGAGCTAATTTCCCGCCTAAAACGATGCCAACATCCACTTTCTTCAAAGTATTTTCGATGAATTTCCGCAACCTACCGGAAGTCGCCTCAATTGTTCCGCCTAGATTATTGCCATGGAGATGGGTAACCACTCGATTCTTATGCGAAATTTTACAGAAACGGATGAACAGGCAATCGCGGATCAACCCCATTTTAGTTTGAGAAATCGAAATATAAAGGATGGCATTTTTATTAAACAGACTGAGAAAAGCAGTATATACAAGTTTCACTGAATCAAAAAGTAATTTATCAAATGCCAAACCCCCGGGATCTTCAAAATCCTTTCGGTTCAAATTCATTTTTTTTACATTATAGATTTCATGGAGCTTTTCTGCTTCATACAGTGATTGAAGAGCGATGCTTTCGCCTAAAATCGGAGGCGGCAGCGGCCCTACAAAAATTAAAGTTTTCTTTTTCATGTTCCCCATCCGGTTCACCTCTCCATTCCTAGGATCCCTATTTGAATTTCAATACCGGCTTTCCAGCCAAATCTTTTTCCAATGCATTGATCACCAAATAAATTAAGATAAAGACTGGAACAATGACAAGCATCGGCTTTATATAATAGATATATCCATACCAGAAAACACGCGCGATGGTGGTTACGATTAAGTAATAGCCGAGAGAAAAACCAAAATCTCCGAATAGCTTCCGTAGCATTAATGCCGGGACAAACACCACAAGATACGTTAAAAACGGAGCTAGAATGACTCCCATTACTTGATAATTCAAGAAATACTCCCCGTATATGAACAAGCCATAATTGGTATGAATCGACTCCGCCACAAGATGAGCTGCCCCGGGACCTGCTTCCGACCCAAGAAACGAAGGCATTAATTGCGGGATATAACCAAGAAGCGTAGAAACTGTCCCATGGTCATAGGTCACCTCAATGGCAGCAGCAGTGGAGTAGACCAAATCCTGGACTGTTGGATAATTCACTAAAACTGCAAATGAATCCAAAATGGCTGCTGCATCAAACACCAATCCGTTATGCCGCACAATCCCTAAATAAGAAAAGACCAAAAGCCCGATGGCAATGATGCTGACTTTCTTAAAATTAAAATTGGCATTAAAAATCTTCCCTTTTTTCGTGTTCGTAATGATGACGTATAAAATCAGGATCAAGCCCAGAATATCCACCCGTGCATAATGGGAAAGCAGCCAAAAAGGCACAAACAACAAAGCAGCTTTTCGCAGCATACTTCCCTTAACCCCAATCAGGACAAAAAAGTAAGAAATGGCAACCACTGAATTCCAGGCATTCCCCGGCAGCAAGCTTGGCGAGAATTCATGGTAGGCCCGCCCCGGAAGATCCGGCAGATAAATGATGGCCGACGCAATCGCAACAATGCTGAAGAACCAGGTAGACAATAAGCTATTCGAGTCCCTGAAAAAGAATTTTAAAATGATGGCATCATATTTCTTAAATGATTTATTATCAAGAACTAGTAAAAGCGACCAAATAAAGTAAAAAAATAATGCCCCAAAAGCTAAAATGTAAAAATGTTTTTCAATTAGCTGCGTTCGATCATTAAATAATGGCTGCACTTCGCCAGCAGGAGCAAATCCGAGAATGCTCAATATCGGCAGGAACAACAGCAAAAGTGAGAATGAAGCAAAACCGACTTTGAAGATGGCGACATCCATGACAAATTTAACGGCAAAAATTCCTAATATAATAAAATGAAACACATCTTCCGCATGGAATTGCTGGCCGATTTGCGCAAAATAATACAACATCGCTATTCCAGCAATGATATTGACTGCCACTTGAAAGATCCGCTCATTTTTATTGTCTGATTCACTGTAATTCACCATATGCTCATCCCTCTATCCTCATAATGCTCTTCGGTATTCGATTAAGTATTAAGTAGAAAGAATTTCAGAGAATTTATAGTTCTTTTTCGATTGTTTATACATGATTTCCAGGACTTTCAGCGGCAAGAAAGTAGAAAGATAATAGATGAACGCTTTTAACGAGCTATTCTTTTCAAATACAGCTTCGAGCAACACTTTTCTGGCCAATTTAACCGCTTCTTTGTCGCAGCTGGTAATGCCCACTTTCAGCAATGTCTTAAAAATATTAATTGAAAATTTCTCGAAAACGCCGTTCCCTAATTCCTTCGCTAAGTTTTTATAAGCCTTAAAAATATATACTTGGCCGTTTAGTACCGCCGTATTATTCGTTGAAATGCGCTCTCCGGAATGCTGGAAAAACAGCACCATGGAATCTTTCACAAAATCAAAATTTGTAATCTGTGATAAACGGAGATATAAGTCCCAATCCTGGCAACTGGGTAAGGCGGATTCAAACCCGTTGATTTCATGAAGCAGCTCTGTTTTAACTAGAACCGAAGAAGTCGTGTCAATACAATTAGATTCCATGAGCATCGGCAAAATATTCCCACGGTAACGAGGAATAATTTCCTTAATGGTTTCGCGCTCATTGACCAATTTGACACCAGTGTATACTGCGCCGACTTCCGGATTGCTATTGAATATCGCCAGTTGTTTTTGTAATTTGTCCGGCAGCCATTGGTCATCTGAATCCAAAAATCCAATGTAATTTCCCTTAGCGTGCTTAATGCCGGTATTTCTGGCCTCAGAGCCGCCTCTATTGATTTGATGCCGAATGTATTTGATGCGTGGGTCGTGCATTTCTTTCACAACCGCTTCTGTGTCATCTGTCGAGCAATCATCCACAATGATGATTTCTAAATTTTGATGGCCCTGATGCTGGAGGCTGTAAACAGCTTTCTTCAATAATTCAGAACGATTATAAGTGGGGATTACGACACTTACTTTTTCATTTGTTTTTCCCAATCGAGTCCACTCCTTAGCGTCTGTCTCCTCTTATATATTGAACATACAATTTTACAAATTTTTAATTGCACGCTTAACACTGATGCAGGATTAAGACAGAATCTGACTCGGCGGGAAGCCATACATATCTTGTCTATAATCTAATTTCTGAGTTGCACGAAAATACAGAATACTTATACGGATGAAAAAATATGCAGAGCCCCTCTCATCCGCAGCTCTGCATTTTTTCCTTAAAACTCTTTTGTGCTGTATGCTTCTTGCTTTTCTTTGCCTAATAAACGCAAATCGTTTTTAACCATAATCTCTACCAACTCTTCAAATGATGTAGCAGTGGGATTCCACTTCAACAGCTGTTTCGCTTTTGAAGGATCGCCCAATAATTGTTCCACTTCAGCCAAACGGAAGTAATCCGGATTCACTTCAACAATTACTTCTCCTGTACGCTTATTGATGCCTTTCTCTTCCGGCCCTTCGCCTTGCCATTCGATTTCTATTCCGGCATGAAGAAACGCTAGTGTCGCAAATTCACGGACCGTATGCATTTCTCCGGTCGCAATGACAAAATCTTCCGGCGTTTCGTGTTGCAGGATCAACCACATACATTCAACGTAATCTTTTGCATATCCCCAATCCCGGCGGGCATCCAAATTCCCAAGCGATAGCTTCTGCTGTTGTCCACTGGCAATTCGCGCTGCGGCCATGGTAATTTTACGTGTCACAAAAGTCTCTCCGCGGCGCTCTGATTCATGGTTGAAAAGAATGCCGTTCACGGCAAACATGCCATAAGATTCTCTGTAGTTTTTCGTTATCCAAAAGCCATACAATTTGGCGACTCCATATGGTGAACGCGGATAAAATGGCGTTGTTTCTTTTTGCGGCACCTCTTGGACTTTTCCGAACAGTTCTGAAGTGGATGCCTGGTAAATTCGGGTTTTATGCTGCAGCCCAAGAATTCGTACCGCTTCCAATATCCGGAGTGTGCCAATGCCATCTACATCCGCTGTATATTCCGGAGTTTCAAAAGACACTTTCACATGAGACATGGCGGCCAAATTATAAATTTCGTCTGGTTTGATCTCGCTGATCAACCGGATGACATTTGAGGTATCTGTCATATCCCCGTAATGGATAAAGAAATTCTCGCTGGTCTTCAGCTCTTCGATATAAAGGTGTTCTATTCTCTCTGTGTTAAAACTCGAGCTTCGCCGAATGATGCCATGAACTTCGTAGCCTTTCTCCAAAAGAAAATCCGCTAAAAACGATCCATCCTGTCCTGTAATCCCTGTTATCAATGCTTTTCTCATCGAATCCCCCATTATTTAACCGTAATAGTTTCTTTGCTGATATTTTCCAAGAACCACTCATAAGCTAATTTCAGCCCATGGTCCAATGAAGTTTCCGCTTTCCAGCCAAGGCTATGCAATTTGCTTACATCAACGAGCTTACGGGGAGTACCATCCGGTTTTGACGTATTGAATCTGATTTCCCCTTCATAGCCGGTAATGTCCTTAATCTTTTCGGCTAATTCTCTGATGGAAATATCTTTGCCTACACCGATGTTCACTAATTCACTTTTACTGTATGTGTTCATCAGATAGACAGCGGCATTGGCCAAATCATCTGAGTATAGAAACTCTCTTCTCGGCGTTCCCGTGCCCCATACTTCTACTGTTGGAGCAGAACTCACTTTCGCTTCATGGAATTTCCGGATTAACGCAGGCAGCACGTGGGAACTATTTAAATCAAAATTATCATTAGGGCCAAATAAATTGGTCGGCATAATCGAAATAAATTTAGTTCCATATTGCTTGTTATAGTACTCACACATTTTAATCCCTGCTATTTTCGCAATAGCATAGGGCTCATTGGTCGGCTCCAACTCTCCAGTCAATAAAGAATCTTCTCTCATTGGCTGAGGGGTGTATTTCGGATAAATGCATGTGCTTCCTAAGAAAAGCAGCTTTTTTACTCCGTTCTTATAGGACGCATCTATTACATTCGTTTGAATCATTAGATTGTCTCGAATAAAATCAGCTGGAAAATCGTTGTTTGCTACAATCCCCCCGACTTTTGCAGCAGCTAAAAATACATATTCCGGCTTTTCTAAGTTGAAGAATGCGTCAACTTGGCCGCGGTCTGTCAAATCCAATTCGCAATGAGTCCGTAAGACAAGATTATGATAGCCATTCTTCTTCAAATCTCTGACAATAGCCGATCCTACAAGACCCCGATGCCCTGCTACATAAATCTTTGATGACACATCCATTTAAACCCCATCCTTTTCTATGGTCTCTTAAGAGAATGCTCTCTTGCCTATTGCCAGAGAGCATATGCCGCTGAATAATTGCATATCGCTAAATCGGGCCCTTTTCACTCTTTAATATTCTTCCTGTATATCTATACATATTTACCAATACTAAATGCTTATACTATACTTTATTTTTATCATTTTAGCATACTTTAGACTTAATAAAACAGATTATTTAGATTATTTTATAAATTTTACAGAATTTCTTTTCTATAACCAGTAATCTTCCAATTTCATATTTTTTTAACTTCCAAAAGCAATTTCAAACCGTCGCCTTTTGGATAAAAAAACTTTTTACTTCCAGCAACAATTTCCGCTGGAAAATAATCATCATGAACCCATAGATCATCATTCCCGCACTAAAACTAATAAGGATAATAGCTAAGTCATTGGTTTTTGCTAAGATGCCGATCAAACCATGGAGCAATAAAATCATCACTGCTGAATGAAAAATTGGAATAAAGATGGCTTTCATTAATTCAGTGAAGCTATTGCCGATAATCAACCGGATTCTGCTGAAATAATTGATAAAGAACAGAACAACCCTTAATAAGCCCATGGCTAATGCCACCACTGCAATTTCCCCAGTTAAGCTTGAGAAATAAACAACGGCCGGCACAATAAATAGCAGACCCAATTGCCAATAAAAACTCCAGCGCACCTTCCCTACCGCGGTGAAAAGACTTCCGCTCGGATTCCCTAAAGCACGGAATAAGGCATAGAAGCAGAGAATCTGGACAATGATTACGGCTTCCGTCCATTCTTCCCCTAAAAGAAGCGGTACAAGATAAGGCGCTAATACGATAAGACCGGAAAAAAATGGTGCATTTAACGTCATAATCAGTTGAATGATAAATAGGTAAGCTTTTTGCAGCCGCTTTTGATCACTTTGAATTTTAGCGAAAACAGGAAATGATACGCGCGTAATCATGGGATTCAATTTCTGGATTGGCTGCATGATCAAGTTCATTGCCATACTGTAAATCCCAAGAATTTGCGGTCCCATTAGAACACCGATAATAATTTGGTCGATTTTTGTATTGAAATAATTCGCCGTCGTAGTTCCGAGACGATACAATCCGAACGTTATCAATTCCGTTATGTTTTTCCAAGAAAACACAAGCATCGGCCGTGTTTCTGGATTTCTAAAGCCTGAAAAAACCCACGGCACAGTCCGGACGAGAGAACTTGCAATATGGCCGAATACAAGAGACCACGCGCCCGCTCCTATAAAGGCCGCTAAGAAAATCGTAATAGAAACCCCGATAAAAGAAGCGATGATTTCGTTCTTCGTAATTTGGCTGAACTCCAAATTCTTGCTGGCTATCGTTTGGAATTGTAAACCGAACGGGATGATGAGAAAACTGATGCCAACCACCCGAATCATCTCTTTTAATTCAGCATGATTAAATAGGATGGCGAGAAATGGTGCAGCAATGAATAAAATGATGAAGATTCCGATACCCATGAAAATCGAAAACCAGTAAAGGCTCGATAATTGAATTTTACTGATTTTCGCCTTTTGAATGATTGCATCTGCCAGTCCCATATCCATATACATTTGGGCAAACTGAATGACGATTTGCACAAGCGCTAAAATCCCATAGACGGCAGGACCGAGAATGCGTCCCAGAACTACTAATTGGATAATCTGCAGGACACTTGTAATGAGCATTGAAAGTGAAGTGAGTTTCATGCTGTTGGCCACTTTCTTTTTTAAAGTCGACATCGCTTCAACTCACTCCAATCTCAATACAGGATTTTTTTCCAAAGATCTTTTCTGCTTTTCAAATCGATGCCATACGGGATGTCCGCCATAAAGTTATCGGGATATCCGATGAAATCAAACGACTCATCAATTGTTTTTGGTTTGTGATCGTATTTATACAAGAACTCAAAATCGATGATTCGCGGCCCCTCTTTGGTCATTAATATATTGCCAGGATGGAAATCGATCAATGCGAATCCTTTTTCATAAAAGAACCGGCTGATGCCCAAAATCTCTTCTTTGTATTTTTTCAACATCCACTTTTTCACTCGTTTGTTTTCAGCAATCCTCAGTGTATCCAACAATGGCACAATCAAATAATTGTCGCCGCTGTCGAGGAGTTTCGGAATAAATTCACATTCTTTGCTAAGCTCTCCATAAACATAAACTTCACGCTTTAAAAAACGTTCTTTTCCTGCTTGATAGGTTTTTTTGACTGCTTTTTTTCCTTGATATTCGATCACTTCCACTTTAGCCCGCCGCCGATTACCGGATAAATCTTTATAGACTTTCTCTTTTGTTACGTAAGCTTTGTCCCATTCAGTAATGGTATTTCGGACGTAAGCCATCGTTTCTGGAACGACCATATTGATATAATCCAATGCTTCAATTTCATCATCAGAACTATGGATCGGATTCGTCTTCTCTTCAGCTTCAAGATTTGAATTGATTTCTCTCCGGACTTCTTCCTTAAAGAGATAATGTTCGTTCGATACATGCGGATATTTCTTTTTGAATTTTTCCTTTAAAGGTTTGGGATGATAATCATACATGACAAGCAGTACTGCCGGATCTCCCCCATTTACTGGCCATGGTCCTTGCCCCCAATTGCCCCCGCGCAGCCTTTGAGATGCCTGCCTTTTTTGTTCGCGATTCAATTCAATGGCTTTCACCAGGTTTAATCCGCTTTTTTCCAGCCAATTGATGATAAAACCCGTCAGCCCCCTCTTATAAGCCCAATCCCTTATAACGAACACCATCACTTCTCCCGATTTTTCAAAGTCATCTGAAGAACGGATGATGGTCTCTTTCAACCAAGATGCATTTTCTTCCGGCAACTTTCGAATCGTATCGGTCGCCGGCGCCCACCCTGCTTCTCCTAACAAACGATGGAAATACATAAGATTAAGCTCTTTTAATTCCATGTTATTTTCCTTCGCTAACGCTTGTAAAATATTCAAATATTCATGATCGGCCAATTCTTGTCTGCCGACATCTCCGTCCCGAACCGGGATCCCGGATTTTATTCCTTTATGGTAAACTGCGTGATAAAGAAGGCTTAAAAAGTAATGGCGCTTGTCCGGCACAAAGAACCGGCCATTCCAAAGCGTTCTTTCCGCCAGGATTTTCTCGGCCAAATTCGGCGGGTAATAAGCCATATTCTTAAAGCTGCTTCCCGGCAAACCACTGACACTATAGAGGTCGAATGGCAGAATGCCTACTCTTTCATTTAATACTTGCTGCACCCTGAAAATGTCTTCATCTGCTACCAGGAGATCGACATCTTCCTGAATATCGGAAAAGGGAATTTTATCAAACCATCTGAGGACAACATATCTTAATCGCTGTTCATTAAAGCGTTTGAAAAGTGAATCAAGCGGCGTTTCCGGAGATAGATAGTAGCGCGCTTTCTTTTCTTTCTTGTATTTGCGTTTAAATAAGATGCCTCTGCTGACTGTTCCGTTTTCTTCAGCAAACCCTTTAAAACTCATTTCCCATCTTCGTTTTCGAGCATATTTGTATGCCCACACTGCCAAAAAACTGAAGTTATTCACCAAATTATTCGGTTTAAAGACAATCAGGTCCGCTGAAGAATTAAACGCTTTTTTAATATCATCGAATCCTGCCTTGCCTAAAATCAGGACGTCCGCATTGTTTTTATAAATAACGTCATTGCCGCTTACGGGATATGCATACCCACTGAACGAATGGGAAATATCAGAAACCACTGCTAAATAATTATCATATCCAGCTGCAGCCAGCTCCATTTTCAGCTTATTGTCTTCCGCATTATAATGCAGGATTTTCACTTTCTTCTTATCATCATTCAGTTCTCTTAAATAATCACTGACGCGCATACTATTCTCCATTACTGCACCTCCCCACTTTTCATAAACAGCCGAAAAAAATCAAAACAGAAGAGCCTCATCCCAAATGTCTTCTAAAGGATGACGCTCCTTGAACCTATATGGCTTTCTTTTTTCATTATTTGCTGATAGGCTGCAAATCTGGTTTAGGCTGCCGCTGCCGTTTCAGGATATGTTCCCACCAATCCTGGTTTTCCAAATACCATTGAATGGTTTGCTGAATCCCGCTGTCGAAACTATATGCTGGAATCCAGCCCAGCTTCTCTAATTTGGAAGGGTCGATGGCATAGCGGCGGTCGTGCCCAAGGCGGTCGGGTACATATTGGATCAATTCTTCGGATTTCCCTAACCCTTTGAGAATCGTCTGCACCACTTCTAAATTGGACTGCTCATTATGGCCGCCGATATTATAGACTTCTCCTAATTCCCCTTTATGCAGAACCAAATCAATGGCCGAACAATGATCCGCTACATGCAGCCAATCCCGAATGTTTTTGCCATCTCCGTAAACCGGAACGGGTTGATCTTTCAAAACTTGAGAAATGGTCAACGGGATCAACTTTTCCGGAAAATGATAAGGGCCGTAGTTATTGGAACAGCGCGTAATATTGACTGGCAATCCGAAGGTCTCAAAATACGAACGCACCAATAAATCGGAAGATGCCTTACTCGCACTATAAGGGCTATTCGGCTGAAGCGGCGTCTCTTCTGTAAAGAATGTAGAAGGGTCAAAATCCAGCTCTCCGTATACTTCGTCTGTTGAAATATGAACAAACTTTTGGACTCCAATTCGTTTTGCAGCTTCCAACAGAATTTGCGTGCCTAATATATTGGTGCGGATAAATACTTCCGGTTCACGGATTGATCGGTCAACATGGCTTTCAGCAGCAAAATGGACGACATAATCAAACTGTTCCTTTTCGAAAAGCTTATGAATTTCCAAGCTTTTCGTTATGTCTGTATGAACGAACGTATAATTGCTTTTCCCTTCAATTTTCTGATGCTTCGTCAAGTCTCCGGCATAAGTTAAAGCATCCAGATTGAAAATATGGTATTCAGGATACTTTTCCACCATATAGTGAACGAAATTACCACCGATAAACCCTGCTCCACCAGTTACTAATACTTTTTTCATCAGCAAGACCTCTATTCTCAATTGTTTAATTGAAAGGATTTTTCTGCAGCAATATCAATCAAATACTTTCCATAATCGGTTTTGATCAACGGCTCCGCCAATTCCACTAATTGCGTGCGGGAAATATAGCCCCGGCGATAAGCGATCTCTTCGATGCAAGATACGTATAACCCTTGTCTTTTTTGAATGGCTTCGACAAAATTGGCCGCCTGCAGCAACGCTTCATGAGTTCCTGTATCCAACCAGGCAAGGCCGCGTCCCATCAGGTTGACAGTCAACTCCCCGCGCTGCAGATAGACATCTATAATAGAAGTAATTTCTAACTCTCCGCGTTCTGAAGGATGGATGTTCTTTGCGATTTCAATCACTTGATTATCAAAGAAATACAAGCCTGGAACCGCGAAAGAAGATTTAGGTTCTTTCGGCTTTTCTTCAATCGAAAGGATCTTATTGTCATCCCCGACTTCTACTACGCCATACGCTCTCGGATCAGCGACATGACAGCCGAAAATGATGCAGCCATGCTCAAGTTCAGCCGACTCGATCAATCGGCTCCCGAAATCGGAGCCATAGAAAATGTTGTCACCCAGCACCAATGCGACCGGAGAGTCGCCGATAAAACTTTCCCCAATGGTAAATGCTTCGGCTAACCCTTTCGGTTCTTCTTGAATAGCATATTCCAATTTAATCCCTAATTTTTGCCCATTGCCGAGAAGGCTTAAAAAACCGGCGACGTCACGCGGAGTCGAAATGATCAAAATTTCTTTGATGCCAGCAAGCATCAACACCGATAGCGGATAGTAAATCATCGGTTTGTCATAAACCGGCAGCATCTGTTTCGAAATGGATTTTGTTAATGGATAAAGGCGTGTTCCGGATCCTCCGGCTAGAATGATTCCTTTCATAACCAATCCCTCTTTTCTTAGATTCGAGTCAAGGTCTTCAAGCTTTGTTGAAGCTCTTTGATCAATTGGCAAATTTGATTTACTGCTTCTATCGGCAATTTACCGTAATAAGGCATCGATAAGACTTGCTTCACTGCTTTTTGTGCAACTGGCAAGTTTTCCGGTTTCGCAGATTTAAGCTGTCGATACCATTCAAAATCACTGCATAGCGGATAAAAGTACTTGCGGGTGAAGACATTGTATTTCTCCAATTCTTGATGCAGCCAGTCCCTCGAACAGCCGAACTCCTGTTCATCCACTTCAATGACGAAATATTGGTAACTGCTCGATTCCCCTTCTAGCACGGTAATTGGACGGATGCCTGGAACTTCTGAGAAATGCCCTTCATAGGCTTTTTTCAATTGATGCCTTTTTAGCCGCTCTTCTTCTACGAGCTTCAGCACTTCGATTCCGATGCCCGCCTGGACTTCATTCATTTTGGCGTTCAAGCCTGAAAGCACCACTTCTTCTGCATTCAGGATTCCGAAGTTTTTCAAGAGATTCAATTTCTGAAGCACTTCTTCGTCTTTAACTGCTAAAGCGCCGCCTTCGATGGTATTAAATAATTTGGTTGCATGGAAACTGAACATCGTCATATCCCCAAAATCACTGATCGGCCTGCCATGCAGTTTCGCACCAAAAACATGCGCTCCATCATAGATAACTTTCAATTTATGTTTTCTGGCAATCTTCTCAATCTGGTCTACATCACATGGATTTCCAAAAACGTGGACCGCTAAAATAGCGGAGGTTTTTTCCGTGATTAACGCTTCTATTTTAGAAGCATCGATGTTTAAAGTGATGGGATCGATATCGCAAAAAACAGGTTTCAGGCCGTTCCAATCCAATGCCTGGACGGTGGCTGGAAATGTAAAAGGCGTCGTAATGACTTCGCCAGTTAGCTCAAGCGCTTTTATGCCAAGCAGCAAAGCCAGTGTCCCGTTGTTGAACAAGGAGAGATTCGGCGCTTGCAAATAGGCTTCCAATTGCTTTGTCAATTCTTTATGCTGATTTCCGTTATTTGTAATCTGGCCGCTTCCCCAGATTTCATTGATTTTATTCGTGACATCTTCCACCTTCGGCATTAATGGACTGGTGATAAATATCGGATTTTCAAATGGATTTGCCATATTCTTCATCCCCCACGATCATACTTTTTTTATATCGCTAGATTTGGCAAAGCTGATTTTCTTCAACATCGGTTTAAGCAAATCAAAAATAATATTCAATTCCTTGATTCTCAAGAGCTTGCTGATTGTAATGTATAGGATGATGCCTAAACTGATTTGGAACAGCAATTTCATCAAATTGCTTTCAAACAGGTATTCGCCGCCTATATAGACTGCGAGTCCCATTGCAAGGGAAATGAGATACATCGGCAACAAGTCTTTCACCTGCTCTTTAATGGAGTAGGAAATTTCACGGGCAGAAAAGTAAGTATTGAAATACAAAGCGACGTAAGAATCGAGTACGATGACACCGACAAGCCCCATGATGCCAAGCTTGAACCAGATGGCTAAAAAGATGAGCAAAGATAAAACAATCATTTTGGCAATTTCCAAGTACAGGAACAAATCAGATCGGCCGCGCACTTGGAGGATATTTAAATTCAAGGCATGGATGGGATAAAGCATTCCGGCAATGCACAGCAATTGAAAATAGACCACCATTCCTGCCCATTGCTCCCCCAGCACTAAATGGATGAGCGGTCCAGCTATGGCAGCGATTCCTGCCATGACCGGGAAAATAATGAACCCGGATAATTTAATGATTTTACGGAAAGCCTGCTTGATTCGATTCTCATCCTCTTGAAGGCTGCTAAGCACTGGATACGTCACTCGCTGCAATGTAGCAGTCAAAGTTTGTGCAGCAACATCACTGAATTTGGAAGCATTCGTATAGTATCCAAGGCTTCTTGCCGAATACTGCTTCCCGATGATCAAGAAGAAAATATTCGTATAGATTGTATCGATCAAACCTGAAACCAATAATTTCCATCCAAAACCGAACAATCGTTTAAAGGACCACCAGCTAAATACGAATGAAGGCATCCACTTTCTTGACAGGGACAAAAATAGGGATTGCACTGCATTCATCGTCAATTGCCGGATGACTAAGCTCCATACCCCTAGCCCGGCAAAAGCAGCTCCAACAGCAAAAACTCCCGATAAGATGCTGGCTGTTAAATTTACTTTTGCTTGGACTTTGAAATTCACTTCTTTCGTGAACATTGCTCTTGGAATGATGGCAAAAGAGTTGATGATCACCCCAATCGAAAGCACCCGGATCAGCATGGTCAATTCAGGCTGGCTATAAAAAGAGCTAATGGCCGGCGCTGTCAAATAGAGGATAGTATAGATAAAAAACGAAACGGCAATATTGAAATAGAACACCGTGGAATAATCAGTTTGAGTCACTTTCTGCTCACGAATCAGCGCTTGGGTAAATCCACTGTCTGTGATGGAATTGGAAATGGCTATAAAAATCAAAATCATCCCAATCAGACCGAAATCTTCTGGAAGCAGCATTCTGGCCAATACGACTTGAATGATAAACTGCCCACCTTGGTTCCCGACCAAGTCACCAAAACTCCAAAGCAATCCGCTTATTGTCTTTTTCTTTAAGGAATTCTGCTTTTCCATAAGCTGGCTCCAATCAAAATAAGGTGGTTTCCCTCTTTTTTACGTAATCAGTTTCCATTTCACTGCTTTTAATACACGGGCAATCCGCGGAAATGAATGCTTCACTTTTAAGGTCGCGATTCTTTTCAACCCTAACTCTTTGTATAACTGGCTATATTCCGGTTTTTTCACTTCTTCTTTTTCTCCCATTTCAATTAACAGGCAAAGATGGTTTTTCTTCTTTGTCCGGTTGATCACCGCGTCGTATTGAAAGTGAGTGTACGCATTGATTTCGTCCAGCATTGCTGCAATATCATAGACATGCTGCTTCTTTTTGCTCAAAGTGCCTAATTCTCTGTCTGTCCAGGAACCATTTACACCAATACGGTAGGCTGACATGATCTCATCTATATAATAGACACTGCCTTTGAGGGCGGCGTAAATCACTAAAGGATAGTCGCCAACTACAGCATTCAAGTAAAACTGCGGCATTTCCCCGACCTTTTCACGGGCGATCATAATCGAATTGGTAGCTACAAAATCCCCGCCGCCTTCAATCAATTCTTCAACGGTAAAAATTCTGCTTTCGGTACTCGGTCTCACTTTTGCAACCACTTTTTTTCGGCTGGAAGATACTTTATAGGCACCATGTACACACATGCTGCACTCCGGGTGAGCTTCCATATAATCTACTTGCTTTTGAAGCTTGTGCGGATCTGTCCAGTAATCATCACCTTCACAAGCCGCTGAATATTTCCCCTTAGCTCTGCTGCTGTTGATCAGTTCTACATTGACCCCTTTTGAATATTGATTCTCTACTTGATAGATAGGTTTTATAATATCTGGGTATTTTCTTTCATACTCTTTAATAATTTCTGCTGTTCGATCGGTTGAAGCATCATCATGAATAAGGATTTCGAACGGAAAATCGGTTTTTTGCATAAGAAAGCTTTCCAGTGCATCCGCTATATATTTTTCATGATTATAGGCTTCACAGGTGATGCTCACCATCATCTCTTTTTCCATCCTTATATGGCTCCTCTTCAATTAAATTCTTCTATTTTAAGAGATCGCTTCCATCAGGCCACTCTTATTCCGGCATTTTCATCTAAAGTTTTATCAGTCTTCCTTTCATAAAAGAGCCATTAACCAAGAGCGAGTGTCATTAGTAATAGATTTGCTAAAATAATCCTTTTAGTTCGAAATAATACTAATACTTTCTACTTAAGTGATTCTATTTAATTTTCATTCTATCACAGAATGCACCATAAGTAACAGATTATTTAGATAATTTTATTTATTAAGATAATTTAAAGTTTATTACTTCTATATATTTTAGTCTTTAGAATCAATTCTATGAAAGCATTTTCCTCTAAATTATTCTGAATAAACAGTTTTTTTATTCACATTTCTATTTCTTGTTGATATAATTGAATTCAGGATTCCCTGATTCAGGAATTTTTAGGAGTCTGCTGGTTTCGTTTACTACGACTTTAGCTGAACCATATTCATATAAAAACGAAGTGGGGTGCATTAATTAGTGGATGTATATTATAAGAAAAATTATGGGCTCTTGTATGAGCAAATTGAAAATGGCAAATGTGAAATTTTTAATTTCCAAAGTTCAACTGGCTCTGTCAGACATCTGTTTATCAAGAAAGAGATCCCTTATTTACTAAACGGCATTCAATTTTATGATATTCTCTCCCCTTATGGCTACGGAGGACCTCTTATCACTACATGCAAAGAAGGAAAAAGAAACATACTCGCAAAAGAGTTTGAAGTAGCTTTTTCCGCTTACTGCAAAGAGCAGCGAATCATTTGCGAGTTTGTACGGTTCCATCCTCTATTCTCCAATGCCCAGGATTTTTCGGCCTGCTATGAACTTTCTTTTAAAAGTTTCACTACTGGCACGGCATTAGCCCCTTATACCGATCCAATCCAACATGAATTTTCAAAATCCACTAGAAAAACGATTCGTAAAGCATTAAAGGCCGGCGTTACCTATCGAATCACAAAAAAACCAGAAAGCTTGGCACCATTCCGCACGATGTACGTGGAGACGATGAAAAGAATTGGCGCAGACGATATCTACTTCTTTGATGACATCTACTTTTCAAACTGCTTGGCTTACTTCGGTGACAATATCCTTTTGGTCGAAGCCATATACGAAGGAAAAACGATTGGCATGGAACTCCATTTTCACTACAATAAGTGGATCCATACGCACCTCTCGGCTACCAAAGAAGAATTTCATCATCTGTCTCCCGTTTATATCATGACCTATGCAATCACAGAATGGGGCAAATCGAATGGCGCCGAGCTGATTCACTCAGGAGGCGGCAGAACAAGTGAACCGGACGACAAACTTTACCTCTTCAAGAAAAAATTTGGACAGAACACACAGTTTGAATACTATACCGGCTCGAAAATTTGGAATGTGGAAGTATATGAACAGCTATGCGAAAAAAGCGGCACTTTAATGGAAAGTGATTTTTTCCCTGCATATCGCAACCCTGTTGAAACACCTTCGAGAGTCTAATCCTGTTAGCAAAAGCCAAGAAAGCTGCCGAATCCATAATGGCTGGCAACTTTCTTGGCTTCATCTTTTGATGGCTATATAATTATTCAGCGCTTCTTTCAATAGGCCGGCCATATACTCCATATCGTCAAGGCTATAGCGTTGATCACATGGAAGCGGCAGGATATTGGCCGTATAGCGATTCTCAATAGAAGTTTCTTCCGTATCAGCCAAAACATTCGGCCAAAGCGTAGGGATATAAATTTTCTGTCCAGCTAAAAGCTTTCTGATTTCAGGTCCGTTTTCGCAGTAAAATGGATAGGCAAAAGCACCTTCTGGAGAAAAAACATTTAAAGGATTCAATAGGCGAAGCTCATTTGCTAAATAACTGAAATTGCGGCTGCGGACCTCTTTCGCTTTTTCATAATCAATAGCACCCATAATATTATGCGTTAGCTTAGACATGTGTTTCAGCGGCTCCAAATCAAATAATTCATTGACTTCATGGTATTCCTTATAATAATCCGATGCCTTCCCTTCAAACCGCCCCAATAAATACGGATAACGGTCTTTGGAAATATCCACAGCCAATTCTTCATCCAATACCGCATCCGTAGAAAGATAGGCGCCGTCCGGTACCCCAAAAAATTTTCGGCAGGAATAAATTGTATCGATTCCTTGCAGCGGCGGCTGAAAAAACGCATGGGTATTGTCGACAATAAGCGAGCCATACAAAGATTCGAATTTCTTAATCGTGTCATTTGAATGCTGGCCGTAATGATTGACGAGATAAAGGTAAGCCCCGTTTTCCAGCCTATGATCGATTTTCGGCTTAAAATCCTCATCGATATGGTAATAGCCGAAATCATAGCTGTAATTCTGCAAGGTATCCCGTATGCAATCGCATAAATAATAAGGGATGTATATTTTTTTTATCGCTCTTGCTTTCATTACATATAACAGAGCATTCCGCGCACTATTTAATGCGATTAGATCTGGATAAAATTCCTGCCCTGCTAAATTCTCAAGTTCAAAATATCCCCCGATTTCCTTCACATCAACACCCCTTCGGCTCTTTATCTAATCCGCTTTAAAACATAGCTTGAAACTAGTCCACGTAAGAATTTTGTTTTTCATATTTGGCAAACATCTTCGGATCTGTGATGATCAAATTCCCTTTGTTTACCGTGTTCCCGGTAATGACATGCCCTTCCCCAATATCTACGAAAATTCCAAAATGCGAGTTGCCCCTCGGATTCGTTGCAAAATTATTGGTGATGACAATATCATGGCTCGGCGTCAAAAGGTTTTCTCCGCCGTCTCCTGGGCGAATCGCAATATTGTATTCATTGTCAAAAACGTTATTGGAGGTGATAATATTCGATTCAGCACCATTTTTAATATCAATGCCATAATAAAACCCACTGACGGTATTGTTTTCAATGCGGCTATTTTTTTCGCTCTCTACCGTAATCCCTTGTTCAATCGTATGATCTGGACGGTCTTCCGTAACTACACAATTAACTACGGTATTGTTTTCCCCCACCCCGTATAAAGAAAGGTGCCCGTCGCTCGAATTCCGGACAACGCAGGAATCGATGATGTTATTGTTGGACGAAAAATTGATGATGCCGGAGCCATAATTGTATTCTGATGTGACGTTTCGGATTAAATTGTTATCCGCATCATGCAGATGGATTCCTTGGGAATGGTTTTTCGTATACGTGTTTTCAATCGTACTATTTTGCGTTTCATGCAAGAGCACAGCAATATTGGAGGTCAATTCAGCATCACGTGGAAATTTATCCCCGATGAGCGAGCCGCCCTTCAAATGGACATCCGCCGTATCATGAATCCAAAATATTCCGTAACGTCCATCTGTTTCCGTTTTGATCGTCACCTCATCCATTTCAATGGTAAGTGGATTGGTGATTTCAAGCGCAAAATGACTTTCTCCGTATCCAGTGACGGCCTTCAAATCAGGGTTTCGGCTTACTTTATAGATGCCATCCGGCAATTTCAGGGTTCCTCCAGGAGGCACTTCATTAATAGCTGCTTGCAGCGCAGCGGTATCATCCGCTATGCCATCTCCTACCAAACCGTTCTTATCCGCAAGCATTTTTTCATCTTCTGGTTCCATCGCAACTTCCGGTCTATTCAAATTCATATACAGTAGATAACTGATTCCAGCAATTCCGAGAAAAACGACCATCCACCTTAACCATTTTGCGTTCTCCAATTAAATCCTCCTTTGGCTATTTAAAAATAAAGTTTTGTGAAACGATTGCCAGGTTGTTTTAGGAGAATTCACACGCCCCTCTTTACAGATATCATTTAATTAATATTATCAGAGAAATCCACAAATTAATAGTTATTATTAGAATTTTCTAATATCTAAAGACAATAGAAAAGCCGTTCGCCAAAGGAGGTGGATTTCCTTCCAGCTGCGGCTTCGCTAAAGTCTTCAATATTGGTAGTAATATGTTTCTTTTGTCGGCGTAAAGTTATTGAGGACGATTCCCAAAAGCTTACTGCTGGTCAGTTCAATCACCTCCTTCGCTTTTAACGCCCCACGTTTTTCAGTGGTGCCTGAATTGATGATCAACACGGTTCCTTCACAATGGTCCGCTATCAATTTCCCATCCGCTACAGATAAAATCGGCGGCGAGTCGAAGATGACCAAATCGTAGGATTTCCCTAAATGTTGGATTAGATGGGCCATTGTCTCTGAAGCTAGCAATTCAGCCGGATTTGGAGGAATGGGCCCGCAAGTCAGTAAATGCAGCCCGCTGATCGGACCTTTTTTAATTGCAGCTTCTACTGGCAAACGGCGAGTCAATACACTCGACAATCCGACCGTGTTGCGGATTTCAAAAGTATGGTGCATCGTCGGTTTTCTCATATCGCCATCGATTAAAAGAACTTTCTTTCCTTCTTGCGCAAAGACGACGGCTAAGTTTGCCGCAGCGGTCGATTTCCCTTCTGCCGGAGCTGCGGAAGTAATCGCTAGCGACCGAAGTTCTTTATCAGGCATTGAAAAATTAATATTTGTTCTGACATTCCGAAATTGCTCTGAAACAAAACTTTTTGGAGTTGTATAAGCAACCAATTTTCTTCCGGTACGATCTGTTTTTCGTTTCGTTTTACTCATGTTCTGAACGCCTCCTTCTCTTTAAGGGATACTTGTTCAATCTTTCGGATTTTATGGTTTTCATTCATCGGCGATACTACACCAAGTATCGGGAGACCGAGCAGTTCCTCGACATCTTCTTCACTTTTTACCGTGGTATCTAAAAATGCCAGCAAGAAGGCGATGCCAATCCCTAAAACAAGTCCACCTGAGGCAGCTGCTGCAATATTCATCACCAAATTGGGCTCAACCGGCTCCGGATTTTCGCTCAGCGTTGCGGTTGAAAGAATATTGACGTTGTCTACATTCATCAGTTCTTCAATTTCTGCCTGGAAAACCGTTGCGATCATATTCGCGATTTTAACTCCTTCAGCTGCATTTTCATCTCTTACGGAGATATCAATAACTTGAGACTCGGACGCTGAATTCACGGTTATTTTATTTGTCAGCTCTTCTGCAGTAACCGTTAAGCCCAAGCGTTCGATGACTTGATCCAGTATAAGAGGCGTTTTAATAATGACACTGTACGTATTGATCAATTGGAGATTTGTTTGAATGTCTGTATTTGTAATAGGCATCGTTTCACTTTGCTCTGAGTTGATCAGAATCTGGGTGGAAGTCTGGTAAATAGGAGTTACTAGATAAACAGTCGCCGCTCCTGCTAATACAGCTGCTAAAATGACCAGGCTGATAATCATCAAAATCCTCTTTTTAATAATTCCGTATACCGTCCGCAAATTTATTTCTTCAATCATTTCGCTGTCCCCTTTGCTCCGAATTTTTCTTTTATCCCGAATCTTAATAGGCCCATAGAACCCAATAATCTTTATTCATTTTATTAAATCTAATAATTCAGATTATTTAAGAGATTAAAGTTCTCCTCATATACCGGATCTTTTGCCAGATGAACCATTAATGAGAGCTTCTCTTCCCAATCCTGTTTTTTCGCTGCTTTTTGCCGTTCGTGAATCAGGCTATCAGAATTTCTAAATTTAATGCTTTTTAGGCATTCGGAGATGAACTCCAAATCGCTTTTCGCATAAGAAAAGACGCCGGACTGCTGATACTTTTCTGTAGTCGGCACTCCGATGCCGACTACCGGAATTCCAGCTGCTAAGTATTCGAACATCTTTAATGGACTGACTGCTTGATTGTATTCAATTTTCTTGTAAGGCAGCAACCCTACATCCATCGCCTTCATATACCGCGGAACGTTTTCGTATTTTACGCCACCCAAGCTATGAACATTCTTCAATGCCAGGAGCTTATCGAGCGATTCATTTTTTTCTTTCGCTACAGGCCCGACGAGTATAAGTTGGACAGAAGGCGCTGTTATAGCCAATTTATAGAGAAGCTCAAAATCGAGTTTACTTTTTATGCCACCTATGAACCCGAGCCTCGGCGAGGGAATTTTCTTCAATTCAGCCATTGGTGCATTTGCAAAATCATTGTATTCGACACCATTTTCAATGATTACAGCTGGTTGGCCGGTGATGCGCTCGATTTTATCACCGAGAAATTGTGAACTTGCGAAGCGAATCATGCTGCTTTTCGCAATTCTTTTCTCTGACAACTGAATCATTTTTTTCAAGATAGCCGGTTTCACCCGTTTCAAGCCGCTTGGCTGCACCCAAGTACTTCCCCAGGAATCACTGCAATCATAAACAATGCGATCCCAGTTCGCAGCCGCTGCTAAGTCGCTGAATCCGGGATAAGTGAACCAAAGAATTCGCTTTTCTCCCTCGCTGACTTCTTTTACGATTTTCTTGAAAATGGAAAGTGTCATGCCGCTTTGAAGATTGATGATATTCTTGTAATCATTGATTTTCAGCTCCACGAGTTTTTCTGTCTGGTCCACTCTTCTCCAACGTTTTTCCTTCCTGAATAGCTCTCCTTTATTGCCCGTCTCTATAGGCGAGACCCAAAAGACCTTTCCCGTATCTGGATGCTGCAATAGTTTTTCTACGAGCCGGTGCCTTCTATACTTTAATGCGTCATCTCCAATACCAGACGGCGCTACCACAAAATGATCAATTTGCATCTTCATCACTCCAATTCCCATTGCTTAGGTGAAAAAAAAGACTGCTTCTCCAAATGATTTGGTTCATTATAATCAAAATACGGCTGAATGGACATAGGTTTTATAACTAATAAAATCATTATAATACGAATTTAACTGAAATACCTAATAATTCTGAAAATATTTGAAATATTTTTTCTTTTCATAGTTAAAAGGACTGAAAGCACTTGATACTAAAGGAGCAAGAGAAGATTTCAAGAAAAAACAGTCTGCCCTCTTTAAAGGGTAGACTGCCATTTTCGCTGAAAAGTTTCGGTGGATTCTCTTTAAATTTGATGGTTAAGGCTTCTGCTATGCCAATTCCATGCACTCTTAATAATTTCTTCTAATTTGTATTTCGGCGTCCAACCAAGAACATCATGGATTTTTTGAGAAGACGCGACCAATACAGCAGGATCTCCAAGACGGCGTTCTGTATAATCGATTACTGCTTTTTTGCCAGACACTTTCTCGCAAAGGTCGATCACTTCTTTTACCGAATAACCGGAACCATTGCCGAGATTGAAAATTTCATTTTCCACAACGCCTTTGACTAAGCCTTCATATGCCAAAATATGCGCATTCGCTAAATCAGTGACATGGATATAATCCCGAATGCAAGTTCCATCTGGAGTCTCATAATCAGTGCCGAAAACGGAAATCTTTTCACGCTCTCCAAGAAGATGCTGCAAGATAATCGGGATCAAATGGCTTTCGGGATCATGGCTTTCGCCAATTTCTCCAGAAGCGTGTGCGCCTGCTGCATTAAAGTAACGTAAAATGACGTATTTGAAATCATGTGCTTTAGCGGTATCTGCAAGAATCCGTTCAACCATCAATTTCGAACGGCCGTATGGATTGATTGGCTGAGTCGGATTATTTTCCGTGATAATCGCCGTTTCCGGAATTCCATATGTAGCTGCTGTAGAAGAAAAAATGAATTTATCCACGCCGTATTCAACCATTTTTTTTAAGAGCATAATTGTAGCTCCAACATTATTTTGATAATATTTCAAAGGCTGTGTGACAGATTCACCTACAAGGCTATTGGCTGCGAAATGAAAGACAGCTTCAATGTTGTGCTCAGTGAATACTTTATCCAAGGTCTCCTCATCACCTAAATCCCCGTTAATGAACGTTGCTTTTTCGTCCAGCAGGAAAGGAAATCCCGTGGTCAAATTATCCAATACAACCACCTCATAATTGCCGATCAACTCTTTTACCGTATGGCTGCCGATATAGCCGGCGCCACCACAAATCAATATGGACATCAAATTCCCCTTTATTTTTTGACATTTGGATTTTACAAAATATGTGAAAAGCATAGCATATTTTCAAAAGGAATGGGTAATTTCCCTCGAATAAGGGGCAGCGTGAAATCACTGCCCCACTCTAGCATTCAATTTAAAAAGCTTTATCCAGCTCCCGCCCTAAAAAAGCGGCAGCCGGATGTGTGGATTCTTTGTAGCCAAAAGGATTTTTCGCCTGCCAGTTCCAAGAGTCGCGGCACATTTGCATTAAATCTCTTTCCGCTTTCCAATCTAAATACGCTCCGGCTTTTGATGGATCTGCGTAATAAGAAGCTGCATCTCCGCTGCGCCGAGGGGCAATTTGATAAGGAATATCGATGCCTGTAGCCAAAGAGAAAGTACGGATCAGATCTAATACGGAATAGCCTTTTCCAGTCCCTAAGTTAAATACTTCGAGTCCTTTATGCGTTTCCAAATAGTCTAAAGCTTTTACGTGTCCTTTTACAAGGTCGACAATGTGGATATAATCACGGACGCCGGTTCCATCATGTGTTTCGTAATCATCACCGAAAACTTGCACGACTTTCCGCCTTCCAACTGCCACTTGTGTAATGAACGGCATCAGATTGTTAGGACTGCCATTCGGTTCTTCGCCGAGCAACCCGCTTTCATGCGCTCCGATCGGATTAAAATAACGAAGCACAGCGATGCGCCACTCGGGATCCGAGACGATTAAATCTTGAAGAACTTCTTCCGTCATTGATTTACTGCGGCCATATGGATTGGATGCACCGAGAGGCGACTCTTCCATGAGCGGCATTTCTTCCGAGACATCGTAGACCATAGCCGACGAGCTGAATATTATTTTTTTGACCCCGTGCTTCTTCATGATTTCACATAAGTATAAGGTACCTGCTAAATTGTTCCGATAATACGCTAGCGGGTCTGTTTCCGATTCTGCGGCCGACTTCAACCCAGCAAAATGCATGACGGCTGAAATGGGATGCAAAGAAAAAATCTCGTTCAATTTCTTATAATCCAATAGATTGACTTGATAGAAAGGAAAGTCTTTGCCTGTAATACGTTTAATGCGCCGGATCGCTTCGCTCTGACTGTTGATCAACGTATCGGCAACAACAATTTCATGACCCGCTTCCAGCAATTCAACTGCTGCATGGCTGCCAATAAATCCAGCTCCGCCCGTTACAAATATCATAGTGGTCCTCCTCCTGCACCAAGGATTTCTAATGAATCTCTATACTAAATGACTTAGGTTAAATTAAAGTTAAATAGTCTAAATTATCTAAAAATTTTAATAAGGGTAGGTTATTGGATGGTTTCCACTGTAAATAATAGAAAAAATTTTTAACATAAAAAAATCGTCCCCTTTGATGCAGGAACGATTTTTTGCAAACTTCAATTTAATGATCGGGAAACCGGCTTAGAGAAGAACAATTTTCTAATAAGCCAAAATAACAGAAGGCCCGTGGCAGCTCCAGCGCTGTCTATCCCAACGTCCCTTATTTCGCCACTTCTGCCAGGGATAAAGAGCTGATGAAACTCATCGGACATTGCATACCCTGCGGCAATCCCGAAAGCATACGCATAACTGCGGAAACCGATTGCCCCGCTTCTTTGCAATGCATTAAGCGCCAAAATGCCTAACAATAGGTAAGCAATAAAATGCGCGCTTTTGCGGATTATAGTATGCAGCGTCTCTACTGAATCTCCGAGTGCCGGCGAAATCTGCTCAGCTGCTGCGATGATTTTTTCCGTAATCACGGAACTTAATTCACCTGATTCGCTTCCAGGTTGATGGGACAAGAAAAAAATGACTGCCATCCAGATCAGGACCGCTGCCCAAGCTGCTATAGATATATTTTTCATCAAACGATTAGCCTCTTTTTCTAAATGTTTGGCTTTATTATACCATTTCTCTGACTACCTTTCTTTTCAACTCATCGTTTTTTCAGGTTTAGCAGTTATCCGGTAGGCTTGCGGGATGCTCCCGTTCTTTTCTGCACCAACCGTTTCACATAAATGACCGTATTTTTCGGGATGCCAGATGCGATGGCCTATGAAATAATCCAACTCTTCGCTTTTGCTGAATTTCTTTTTAAACTGATAAAGTTTATCGTCGGGCTCTCCTGTTCTCCCACCGCCGTGATGAATCCGCTCATAGCCATGTTCCTTCCCCCATTGTGCAAGGGCATATTGCAGGACATATGCTGGTGCGAGCCGGTGATATTCTTTTAACGTTCCAGTGAGGTGTGCATGGATAGTATTGCCGCAAGCAAAGCTGATGCTCATGCCAATTGTTTTCCCTTCGTACAACACTTCTACTGTGACAAGATATTCTCCTAACAGCTTCATGCAGTTTTCAAAGTATTCATCATCAAAATAGTAAATGGAATCTGCATCATTTCGGTTCATCGTCAAATAATAGATTTTTTTAAAATCATGAAGATCGTCCGGATTTTGAACCACTTGGAATTCAACACCGGCTCTAAGCGACTGTCGAATGTCCCTCCTGCATGATGAGGAATACTCATGCTGGATAGGATCATCAAACTCTTTTAACTGTGTCTGGATGGTCTTTCTTTTGAAATGGGTATCGTAGCAGTCTTTAAAATCAGCTGCATTATTGAAAAGTGGATGAAATCGAACAAATTCGCATACCACTTTATTTTCTTCACAGTAACGCTGAAAAGCCGCTTCATATTCTTTCACAAGCTCTCTTCTTTTGCCTTCTTTACAGTCAACAATCATTGGGCCTCCGTAGCCATACGGAGTCGTTAAATCGTAGTACGGTCCATCTTCGATTTCAATCGGAATTTCCCTTTTGATAAATAGATTCTTAACGGCCCCGTTCGGCCCTTCGTAGTAAAACTCTTCAGCAATGCCGCCTTCGACTTTTTCATAGAGCCGTGCATAATCTTTTTTGAAATAGATATCCTCCATACTAAAAAACCTCTTTTCTTCTCTCTCTTTATATAGGCATCTATTCCAACCGTTAACCCCGGTACAGTGGGAAATAGCCTGGATATTCAATTCCCTGCTGGGCCTTCTTCGCTTCCGATAATTGATCATAAGCTTCTTGCATGCGGATTTTCTTCCCCATCAAGAGCTCTAAAGGCGGCGCTTTGGTAAAGTTCCGTTTAAAGCGGTAAAGGTTCTCATCAGAACCTGCCCCTCCAAGATGAAGTTCCTTTTTTCCATTTTCGACTCCCCACCGGCAAGCTTCGGAAATTACGAGGCTATTCCCTGCCAGTGGATAGGCCGCAGGATCATTTGCAGCTAAGTGGTAATGCATATAATCTCCGTGATGAAGAATGAGGGATGAGGAGATGTAGTTCCCTTCATGAATCGCATTAATGAAAAATTGCTTTCCACTGAACACTTCAAACGACGCGTGCAGGGAATCCAGACTGAAAAGATAATAGTCGCCAATGTTATTTTTTTTGGCTGTCAGCTCATAGAGACGCTGAAATTCACTTGCGCTTTCGCCAATGAAATCCAGTTCGATGACGACATTATTTTTAGCCGCTTTTCGCACTTGTCTTCTGCTCTGGGAAGAAAATTGCTCCATAAAATAATCTTCCCCAGTCAAATCGATATAGACCGTATATCCGTTATCGCGAAACTCATAATAATCTTCAAAATCCAGTCGATTTTTTAACCATGGGTTGAATCGGGTATACTCGCTGACAATCTTATGATCTTCACAATACTGCTGGAATTGCTCTTGGAAGACTGCAGCTAAACGCTGCCGCTGCCCATCTTTGCATTTCAAAATAATCGGTCCACTAAATCCGTAAGGCGTGATGATATCGAAATAGAGTGCACCGCTTATCTGTACCGGCGTTGGCCTGACGATAAACTGGTAATAGACATGTCCGATGTCATTCTTTATTTCAAACATACGCCATTCACCGCCTATCTCTTTTGTCTCAAAAAATTTCCCCCACTCTGGTAAAAAATAAATATCCGGCACTTGCACGTTCACTCCATCATTCCTTTCCAAAAACAGGATAAATAAGCTAATTCCTATCAATTAATTTCTAAAATATTTGAAAAGAGTATATCATAAAGACCTATATTAAATACAGATAATTCTGAATACATTATTGAAATTTTTGTTGAAATGCTTTTAAATATAATTGGAGGAGCACACAAATATTTATTTGCCTGATTCTACTTTCTGCTTATGCGTGAAGTAATCAAAAAAGCTATTAGGTTTCTCTGTTCAAAGATCCACTATTTTGAGAAACGAGGGTGATTGGATTGCCAGACATCTATTTTGAAGAAGCTTACGGAAAACTTTATGAAGAAATTGAAGGCGGGGTCTGTGAAACTTTTGAATTCACCCATCCGCTGGGCAGCGTTAAACACTTATTCATCAAACGAAAAATTGATATCGAACTTGATAGCATTTTATATTACGATTTAACGACACCTTATGGGTACGGTGGACCGCTGATGTTCTGCAAGGAAGAATCAAATCGACCGCTTCTAGCAAAAGAATTTCTAAATGCTTTTCAGCAATACTGCAAAGAACAGAACATCGTCAGTGAATTTATCCGGTTCCATCCTGTTTTTTCTAATGAAAAAGATTTTGAAGAGGTGTATAAATTAGTTTGGAGAAGAAAAACTATCGGCACCAATATTTCCGATTTTGAAAATCCGGTCCAAAGCGAGTTTTCAAAATCGGCGAAAGAGAATATTAAACGGGCAGCAAAGGCTGGAATCGAGACTCGTGTGACTCGTCACCCGAAAAGTTTAAAACTGTTTAAAGAGTTCTACTATAAAACTCTGCAAAAAAACCAGGCGGAAGACATCTACTTTTTTACAGATGATTATTTTGATAAATGCCTGGCACTTCTCGGGCCTTCCATTTTGCTGATTGAAGCCATCTATGAAGGTGAAGTGATCGGCATGATTTTAAATTTTGTCCATGGTGATTATGTCCATATCCATTTATCCGGTACACTTCAGGAAACGATCCACTTATCGCCCGTTTACATAATGATGCAAACACTCACTATTTGGGCGAAAGAACAGAACATGAAATTGATCCATTCCGGCGGCGGCAGAACCTCAAGCCCTGATGACAAACTATTCCAATTTAAAAAGCGGTTTGGCAAACATACGGAGTTCAATTATTATTTCGGATATAAGATATGGAACCCATCTGTTTATGAACGTTTGATGGAAGCAGTTGGAGCGGTTCCAAACAGCCCTTGCTTTCCGGCTTATCGGGCTCGGCTAACTAAGGAAGTAGGATAAAAAAGACGCAAGATGGGTTATTCCCCCATCCTGCGCCTTTTTTCTATGGTTGAAGTTAACTATTGCCTTGAATTAATGAAGCATCTCTTTTTTTAATTCCTTCATTTTCTTATCGTATTCTTTCTGGATCACACCTGAGAGGAAATGGCTGAAAACAATCGGGACCGCCATCATGAAAACAGCTGCAAGAAATACGTTTAGTCCCAGATGAGCATGAAGAATGCCGAAAATCACAAAACTGAAAGGGGCGACCCCAAAGACAGTAGCAAGCGACAAAAACAATTTCATCGACTCGAATTTTCTGCGTTCCCGCTGCGCTGAACGTGAATATGTATCTTCCGGGTTCTGCACCTCGCTTGTGTGCAAGCCTTTCGCGTATTTCTTTTCAATCATGGGCAAGAATACATCTCTGTTCATCAATAATCCCCCTTTGTCGGTTTTGCTCCGATGACAAGCTCTTTTATAAGATGAGACTGAGGCTAAAGAAACTGAAGAAATTATTTCCTAGTGCTATAATATCATATTGTTTGAAAATTAGAACTACTTTATGCAGATTTATTCTTCTTTCTTCATTTAATTTATGCTCACCAAATTTTAAACTGAATTTTCAGTTTAATTTTAAAGGAATTTAGTATATACTTAAAAACAATATGTTTTTTCAATCTCATAAAAGGAGCGAATTCATGACTTTTAACGATATTTATTTTGAAAAGCCTTACGCCCGTTTATATGAAGCCATTGAAAAAGGAACTAGTGAGGTGTTTGAATTTCGGCATTCTTTAGGTTCGATCAGACATTTGTACATTCGATGCGAATTGGATACAAGACTGGGTGGGCAAACTTATTATGAAATTAAAACGCCTTACGGCTATGGCGGACCATTGATATCCGATTGCCTTGAGCGCGACAAGCCCTTTCTAGTAAAAGAATTCCAAGCCGCTTTTCAAAAATACTGCAACGAGCAGCGGATTGTCCGCGAGTTTGTACGCTTCCACCCTGTTTTCTCGAATGCAGAAGATTTTGCAGACTGCTACGACGTTTCTTTCAAGCGAAAGACAACCGGCACCAATCTGGCATTATCGGAAGACCCGGTCCAAGCTGAATTTTCGAAATCGTGCCGAAGGAATATCAAGAAAGCATTAAATAGCGGCGTCAGCTTTAAAGTAACGGTTCGACCGGACAGCTTAGGGGATTTCATGAAACTTTATTATGAAACGATGAAGCGAAACCAAGCTGAAGAAATCTATTTTTTTGATGAAGCTTATTTTGATAATTGCTTGGCATTGCTGCGTGAAAACATTCTGTTGACCGAGGTGTTTTATGAAGGAAAAGTAATCGGAATGGGGATTAATTTTGTATATGGCAAGCTCATCAGTACGCACCTATCGGGCACTCTAGGAGAGTATCATCACCTTTCCCCTGCTTCAATTCTGCAATATGCTTTAACCTTATGGGGGAAGGAAAACCATATCTCTTTGATCCACGACGGCGGCGGAAGAACGAGCGATCCTGAAGATTCCCTGTTTCTTTTCAAAAAGCAGTTTGGAAAAAATACAGAATTCTCCTATTACGTTGGAAACAAAATCTGGATGGAAAAAATCCATCATGAATTGAAGGAATCCGAGCAGCTCATTCAAGCCAAATAAAAAATAAAAGGCGATTTAAAAAGGCAATACGAGCCTTTTTGAATCGTCTTTTCATTGTTTTTGTTTACGTATTCATATTATGCCCAGATGCATCGATAACGGCCTCTTTTATCCACTTGAATATCATATAAGCGAATCAATTCGCACATACAATAAAACACTTTCAAGTTTTCCATCGAGAAATCTTTTATTTTTTCATCATCTATGTAAGTGACGAGATTATCGTCTTTTCGGTAAATATACCTTTTTTCTGTATATAAAGATTCGTTATAGATAGAATATCCACCTTCCAAAGAAGTCTGGAACTCCGACCATTTATAGAGGGAGCCTTCAAGATAGTCGAACTCCCACGAGAAGATAAGGACAAGGTCATATTCATCTAGGAAATACACCGTCTCCTCCCGCGTTTTCAACATTTCCTCTACGGTTTCCCCTACGATTTTTTTAAATTTACTTGTATCAAATTCTTCTGCTACTGGTTCTCTTTTGAATATAAACATGAATTCCTCTCCTACGTAATAAAGTATTTTAATATTCTCTGGAAAACCCGCAGCAATCTATTAACACGTGCTTTTGTTGCTGAATGTTCCCTATAACTTTTTACAAAATTAACTTGAATTAATATACAATAAAATATCTCTTTAGACTTTTAATTTTTATCTTTACTAGGTATTATATACCTTTTAATTATTTTTTAGAATAGACTTATATATTCATAATTATTATTCCTAAAAAATTCTTACTAGTTTTATTTTTTTAGGAATATTTAATATAAAAATCATTTTATTAATATTTAATAATAGAACCTTTTTTATTTTATAACTTTCAATAGTTAGTATGATCTATTATCTTCTACTAAATGAGCAATTTCTCAAAGGAGAGAATTTCCATAGAGGTAGATAGTAATACTCGCAATTCAAGATTTACGGGTTAGAAAATTATTTTCACCTTTAAACTTTTTGCTATATCAATAAAAAACCATCCCCATTTTATAATCGGGGATGGTTTTCTCAAAATCGTTCTTATTTTGCCGCCTGTTTTTCAACAGTCTGTTTTTTTGAAAGATCTTCAAACTCACGAGAGATCCGCTCGAGGGCTTCTTGAATCAATGGACGCGGAGATGGGATGCAAATCCGTTGGTACATCTCCCCTTCTTCTCCGAACATATTGCCGTCTTCGAGCAAGACATTGGCTTTATTGAAAATCCGGTCATGGATTTCTTTCGCACTGATGTTGTAGCCGCTGAAATCGAGCCACATTACATACGTGCCTTCCGGAATGACCACTTTCACTTCCGGCATATGCAGAGCCATATAGTCTTTGACCATTTGCATCGTGCCGTCGATATAATCTTTCAGCTGGTCGAGCCAATCTTCGCCGTCATTGTATACCGAGATCAACGCAGACACCGCGAATGGCGATGGCAGCTGCATCCCCATTTCAGTTGCAAAAGTTGCGCGCAAATCTTCGTTTGTGATAATGACATTCGTACAATGCAGTCCGGCCACATTAAAAGTTTTGTTGATGGCTGTGAAAGTGATGAGCTTATCGGTAAACTCAGTGGCTTTCGCCATCGGGATGAATACTTGGTCTTTACGGATCAAGTCACCGTGGATTTCATCTGCGACAATCACGACGTCGTGGCGGTGGCAAATTTCCGCCATGCGCGCGAGTTCTTCTTTCGTGAAGACGCGGCCAGTCGGATTATGCGGATGGCAAAGAACGAACATGGTCGTTCTCTCATCTTTCGCCTTTTCTTCAAAATCCTCAAAGTCGATTGCGTATTGCCCGTCTTCCCTTTTGACCATCGCATTGTTGACAACTTTTCGTCCGTTGCCTTCAATCGCTGAAGTAAACGGCGGATAAACCGGCCGCTGGATGATGATGCCGTCGCCCTCACTTGTCAACGCTTTAACCGCTACATTGAGTGCATGCACAGTTCCGGGGCTATAGACGATTTCCTTCTTCTCAATCTTCCAATCATGGCGCGTTTCGAACCAGCGCTGGATCGCTTCGTAATATTCTTCTGGAAAAACGGAGTAGCCGAAAATACGGTGGTCTACTGTTTTGTGAAGTGCATCGACAAGCGGCTGCGGCACCGGCAAATCCATATCCGCTGTAAATAAAGGAATGGTGTCCGCATCATAGCGCTCAGTCAATCCAAACTCCTTGATCATATCGCCGCCGTCCCATTTCATCGAATAGGTCCCTCTTCTATTTACAAATTCATCGAAATTATACTTCATTTCACTACTCCCTTTCTGTTCTATTTCTAGTTTGGCATATGTACGCGCGGCTCGTCTAATCATATACATTTCCACTTAAGCTATTCTTGAAGCATAAGGTGAAATCCTGCTGAGATAAGTCCGCCTCACATTATTTGTTTGAAAATTAACAAAAGAAAATGCTGTATCCGTCTTTAAGAAGGATACAGCATTTGGGTACAGCTTAGAAATTAAACGTTTCAGGATCTGCACCGCTACGGCTGTTGATATTTAAGCCGTTGATTTCTTGCATATCTTCTTCTTCCAATGAAAAATCGAAGATATCTGCATTTTCAATGATTCGATGTTCTTTAATTGATTTGGGAATGGTTAGGACATTATTTTGGATGTCCCAGCGTAAAATAATTTGCGCGGGAGTTTTTTGATGCTTTTCAGCAAGCCGTTGAATAACCGGGTCCCCTAGCAATTCGCCTTTTTTCAATGGAGACCACGCTTCTAACTGAATGCCTTCACGTTCACAGAATTCTCGTAGCTCCACTTGCGTCAGATGTGGATGGTATTCAACTTGGTTGATCACTGGCTTAACTTCGCCTTCTCTCAGAATATCTTCTAAATGATGAATATTAAAGTTGCTGACGCCAATCGCTTTGACTTTCCCCTCATGATACAGCTTTTCTAGAGCTTTCCATGTCTCAACATATTTGCCTCTAACTGGCCAATGAATCAGGTAAAGGTCCAAATATTCCAATCCTAGTTTCTCTAAGCTGATATCAAAAGCTTTTAAGGTGTTTTCATAACCATGGTCGCTATTCCAAACTTTTGTGGTAATGAATAAATCTTCTCGAGGAACGCCAGATTCTATAATCCCTTTTCCCACTCCTGCTTCGTTATCATAAAACGAGGCTGTGTCGATGCTTCGATAGCCATTTTGAATAGCCGCTTTAACTGCCTCTGTTACAACATTTCCGTCTTCCACTTTAAAAACTCCAAGCCCCATAATCGGCATCTTAACCCCATTATTAAGTGTTACTGTATCTTGTAAACTTTTATACATTTTGTAGCCTCCATTTGTTATTAGTTTATTTTTGTTTTGCCATATCTTTTAATTCTTTGACTAGATTTGGCGGATTTTGCCCTGTAACTCCTGCTACTAAATTATGCGCTGCCGTCATAGCCATTTTGAATCGTGTCGCTTCTGTAGCGGAACCCATGTGCGGCATAGTCACCACATTGTCCATTTTTAGCAAAGGATTGTCTTTATCCACAGGCTCTGTTTCATATACATCAAGGCCAGCTCCTTTGATTGAACCGGTCTGCAACGCTTCGATCAATTCTGCTTCTTTCACAATTTTTCCGCGGGAGCAATTGAAAAAGAAAGATGACGGTTTCATTAAATCGAATTCTCTTTTGCCAATCAGCCCTTCCGTCGCAGAACTAAGTGGGAGCATAACTAAAACAAAATCAGCTTTTCGTAGGAGATCATCCAATTCTGCGTAAACTGCTCCATATTTTTCTTCAGCATCTGGACGCTTCGAACGATTGTTATAAAGTACGTGCATATCAAATCCTAAGGCTGCCCGTTTAGCGATCTTTTCACCAATATTGCCCATCCCAATAATTCCCAAAGTGGCATGGTGAACATCTTGCCCTAAGAAATCTTCGTCGTCTAAACGGGACCAGCTTCCGTCTTTTACGTATTGATTCAACCGCCCTAACTTTCTAGCTGTCATCAAGATTAGTCCCAATGCCAAATCGGCAACACTGTCATCCAGAACATGAGGAGTATTGGTGCCTAGCACATTTCGTTTTTTCATCAGTTCATAATCGAAGTTTTCATAACCGGCTGCGACATTGCTGAGAATCTGCAATTTTGGTGCATGGTCCAAGAATTCTTCTGAGACTTTCCATTTCGAAATCATTAATCCGTCGACATCAGCAATCTCTTCATATAGAACGTCTTGGGGAATCGCTTCTTTTTTATCCCAAATTTTATACTCGCAGTACTGGGCAATATATTCTTCTACTTCAAGCGGAATCGGTTTAGCAATATATACTTTAGGCTTCATCTTTTCCCCTCCCATTTACCACTCGGCAATGCTGCCATCTTGATGACGCCAAACTGGATTTTTCCAGTTATGGCCGATTTCACTTTGCTGTCTCACGTAATCTTCATTTATCTCGATTCCAAGACCTGCACCTTGTGGAATTTTCACATAACCCTCGGTATATTCAAATACAGAAGGGTCTTTAATATAGTCCAGGAGATCATTCCCTTGATTGTAATGGATGCCCAGACTTTGTTCTTGAATAAAAGCGTTGTGCGCGGTCGCATCTACTTGCAAACAAGCAGCCAAAGCAATAGGGCCAAGCGGACAGTGCGGGGCAAGGGCCACATCAAATGCTTCTGCCATAGTAGCGATTTTTTTGCATTCAGTGATGCCTCCAGCATGAGACAGATCTGGCTGGATAATATCCACATAGCCTTCTGTAAGAATCTGCTTAAAATCCCAGCGCGAGAACATTCGTTCTCCTGTCGCAATCGGAATTGTGGTATGTTTCGCAATTTCTCTCAACGCTTCATTATTTTCTGCTAGTACCGGTTCTTCGATGAACATCGGCCGGAATTGCTCAAGTTCTTTGGCTAAGATTTTTGCCATCGGTTTATGTACACGCCCATGAAAATCGATGCCGATGCCAACATAAGGGCCAACTGATTCTCTGACCGCCGCAACTCTCGCAAGTGTTTGATCGATTTTCTCATAAGAATCAATGTATTGGAGCTCTTCGGTGCCGTTCATTTTAATCGCTGTAAATCCAGCATCCACCACTTTTTGTGCAGCTAACCCAACATCAGCTGGACGATCGCCGCCAATCCATGAATACACTTTAATCGAATCGCGACAAGCCCCACCGAGCAATTGGTAGACAGGGGCATCAAAATACTTCCCTTTAATGTCCCATAACGCTTGATCAATACCGGCAATTGCACTCATCAGAATTGGACCTCCCCGGTAAAAACCTGAACGGTATAACATATTCCAATGATCTTCAATTCGTAAAGGATCTTTTCCAATCAAGTACTCCATCAATTCATGGACGCAAGCTTTGACCGTAGATGCTCGACCTTCAATTACCGGCTCTCCCCATCCGATAATTCCTTCATCTGTTTCAATTTTTAAAAACAGCCACCTCGGTGGAACTTGAAACAATTCATAGCTGATGATTTTCATTTAAGATTCTCCTTCCGTCGTCGGTTTTTTCACTTTTCTAGTCAACAGCGGAGAAAATAATGTTATAACCGCCAAGATGAGCAAGACCACTGTAATAGGTCTAGTGATGAAGATGTCAAAGCTTCCTTGAGACATTACTAAAGCCCTTCTGAAATTACTCTCCATTAATGGCCCCAGTATAATCCCTAAAATTATTGGAGAGGCAGGGAAGCCGTAGCGCATTAAGAAGTATCCTGCAATTCCTGAAATCAACATGACGAGAACATCAAAATAATTATTTCCAAGAGAATACGCTCCAACTACACAAAGCACTAAAATAATCGGTGTTAATACAGTCGTTGGCACCAGTAATATTTTTGTGAAAAGCCGGATTCCAAATAACCCGACAATCAGAATCATTAAATTTGCAACCAACATCCCGACAAATAATGTATAGACGATCGGACCGTTATTTTCGAACAACATCGGACCCGGCTGAATTCCTTGTACCATTAAAGCACCTAATAGAACTGCGGTAACGGCATCACCTGGAATACCCAAAGTCAGCAAAGGAATCATTGCGCCGCCAGTCACACCATTATTTGCTGCTTCTGGAGCTGCCACACCTTTCATTTCCCCTTTGCCGAAGCCGTCTTTATTTTTCGAAAAACGTTTTGCTTCGTTATAGGCAACAAAAGCGGCAATGTCTCCGCCCGCTCCTGGAATCATTCCGATAAATGTTCCGATAGCCCCTGAACGAAGGATTGTACCAATTAAAATTTTAAATTCAATCCATTTCAACTTTACTTTTTCAACTACAATTGTAAGTTTTCGTGTCGAGAAAATACTCCCCATCGCCCTGAAAGCTTCCGAAGCAGCGAAAAGCCCAATCATTACTGGTATCAAATTAATGCCGCTTGAGAGATTGACATTATCAAAAGTAAAACGAGGGAAACCACCGATTGGATCGATACCAATAGTGGCAATCAATAAGCCGATAAAACCAGCAATCAGCCCTTTAACCATGGACTTTCCAGCAATGCTTGAAATAATGGAAATTCCGAAAACTGCCAATGCAAATGTTTCCGGAGCGCTAAATTTTAAAGCGAACGTAGCCAGTTGCGGTGCGATAAAAATTAAAACAATGACACTTAATATACCGCCAATAGCCGAAGAAACTGTTGATACGGTTAATGCTTTATGCGCTAATCCTTTCTTTGACATCGCATAGCCATCTATTGCAGTAGCTGCAGAAGATGGGGTCCCTGGAGTGTTGATCAGAATGGCTGTGATGGACCCTCCGTATACCGCTCCGAAATAGACTCCAATTAATAAGAGGATTCCGGTAACCGGCTCCATTCCAAAAGTGACTGGCAATATCAAAGCTACCCCCATCGTAGCTGTAAGACCTGGAAGTGATCCAATTGTGATACCAGCAATAATGCCCATTAAAAGGATGAGCAGTACATTTAGTTGAAATACACCTGTTAAACCTTCTAATAATAAATCCAAACTATTCACCCCTAATTAAGAAAATAACGTACCCATCGGTATCGATACTTTCAGCAGAATCTGGAAGAAAACAAAAATGAAGAGACTGGTTCCAACCGGTATCGTAATAAGCAGGATTTTGTTCTTAACTTTAGAGAACAGCAACAATCCTAACACCAGCAAGAAAGTCGAGATATAAAATCCGATATATGGAATGACAACAACATACAAAATAACGAACAACATGGCTCCGATTGAATATTTCATTGTATTCTCTTGTTCATCCGATTCTTCCTTGTTACGAAATGTCTGAATCAGAAGAATGGAACCTAAAATAATCAGCATAACGGAATATACGCGCGGCATAAATTCTGCGCCGATTAATTGATTTTCCAATTTCGGAAAATTGAAAGTTAACGAATAGAAAAAGCCAGCAATAATGATTATGATCAGTCCACTAATGTAATTGGGTTTCTTCACGCATTTCACTCCTTAAAGAAGAGGCTTGACAAATGCCAAGCCCCTTTCATGACAATCGTCTGGGTAATGTTCTCTGAACTTTTCAACTGGATTTAATTAATCCCTAAATCACCAATGATTTCACCGAAATCTTCTTCATTTTGCTTCATGTATTCCTCAAACTCTCCGGAATCTTTAAGTTCAATCCCTAAGCCGTTCGTTTTCATGAATTCTGCAAAATCTTCATCTTCTGCCGCTTTCATGAAGCCCTCTTCAAGCTTTGCTACCACATCATCCGGCGTATCCTTCGGTACAGTCAACCCTCTCCAAGTCCCTGTTGGATTAACTTCAAGTCCAGCCTCTCCAAACGTCGGAACATCAGGTATGATATCGGATCTTGTGTCAGCCATCACTGCAAGCGTTTTTACATTTCCAGCTTCAAGCTGCGTCTTAACTTCTGCCGGGCTAACAGTAACTGCATCAATATGGCCGCCTACTAAAGCAGTGACTGCTGGAGCAGCCCCTTCATGTGGAACATGGTTCAATTTAATATCCGCCGCTTTTTCAAGGCTCGCTGCCGCAATATGCCAAATCGATCCTGTCCCTGAGTTACCAACACTTACTTCACCTGGATGATCTTTTGCATAAGCGATAAATTCTTCAAGTGTATCGTATGGAGCATCCGCTGCTACAGTCAAAGCCGCTGGATCAAAATTAATCATCCCGATAGGCTTGAATTGGTCATAAGTAAGTGGAGATAAGCCTAAATGCTTGAACATTGTCAGTTCTACGAAAACCATCGTCACTTTATAGCCATCAGCCTTTGCATTGGCACCTTCAGACATGCCGACTGAACCGCTTCCGCCTGTTTTATTTAATACACCGATAGATTGTCCAAACACGTCTTCCGCTTCATTTGCCAGCGCACGAGCAGTGGCATCCGTCCCGCCTCCAGCAGCTGCTGGAACAATAATTTCAATAGATTTCTCTGGGAAATTCCCGCCATCACCGGAAGAAGCCCCCGAACTTTCTTCACCACACCCACCGATTGTCAAAGCTAACGCGGATAATGTAACAGCCAATAAAAATTTCTTCATCATAAAACCCCCTGTTTTGTTTTAGTAATCGCTTACATTCAGTTCATTGCCTGTCAGATAAACTGATGCGACTTCTTGTGCTCCGAAGACCATAGAAGTAGCCACCTGCTGATCATTTGCTTCGATAATGCGCCAACCATTTCCTAAATACTTTAATAAATGCACAAACACTTTTCGCAAAGGATCTGACCCCCCGACGATAACCCAATCCACTTCATTGTGTTCAGTTGTCTGCATCAGGGCTTTAATATCGTCGTGAATGACAGCTCCGACAAAATAATTAGCACGCTGATTCTCATTTAAAGTTGAAAACATCTGTAATAGCCGAATATGATAGAAACTTCTTGTAAATCCATATTTTTTTGATGCTTCGTATCCTTTTTCCAACATTTCTATATCAATTTCCTCCACAAGGCTAGTTGTAAGAGATTTTGATAAAATTGTCTCTTTCTGGATAGCGTGAAGAATTTCTCCTCCTAGAGTCGAAAGGCACGACTGCAGATTTTTTTGGTTATCGACTGCGACGTATTTTGTGTGAGAACCCGGCAAAACCATAATCCCATTCCCTTGGACCTCAATCTGTTTTAATAAGCCGATTGTTTCAACTTCTTCTCCCCTCATCACATCATAGTCATTGATAAATGCCAGAGAGTCTGAAATATCCTCAGTATTATTCTTCATGCCCGGTACGAAAATACAAGGAATAGAGAAGAATTCTTCAAGTTTGATAACTACGGATTTTCGGGCAAAATCATCGAAGCTGGCTGGACTGGTAATGTGAGGAACCTCATGGACGCCTAAATCAGAAGTAATCATTCCCGAAGCAACCATGTACCGAATATCTTTCGACGCCAGCGAATTTCTTTCCAGAATTTTTTCAATAGCATCTTTTAAGCCACTCTTTAACTGTTCATTATGGCCATCTATTGCCGTGTTTCTTACGCCGATATTTATTTTTAGTTGATCTAAGATTTCACTACTGCCTCTATCTACGAGGCGAAGCCGTGAATTCGTTGTCCCTGAATCTATTAATATTGTTTTCATCAAATCCACCACTTTTTATAATTTCTTAGACAATTCAAATCGATTGGCTAACTCGACAAATTCTCTAGCACGTTTCTCAATTTCATCAAAATCTCCTTGTTTAACTAACTTATTATCAACGAGAGAGCTGCCGATACCTAAAGCGGAACTGCCAGCTTCCAAAAACTCTTCTGCATTTTCAAGAGAAATTCCACCAACAGCCATAATATCAAGATGTGATAAAGGCCCTTTGAGATCAGTGATATATTTAGACCCAACTGATCTAGCAGGAAAGATTTTAATCATACGAGCACCATATTCATAGGCTGTTAATGCTTCTGTCGGTGTTAAAACTCCTGGTACGATAAAAGTGTTATATCGATTAGCCATTGAAATTGAACTTTCTTTCAAAGTTGGAGCTAGCAGAAATGAGGCTCCTGCCAATATTGCCTGACGGGCACTTTCAGGATCCAAAACTGTTCCGGCTCCAATGGCCAAGTCTGGATACTTTCCTTGAAGTAAAGAGATTCCTTCTAATGCTCCTGGTGTATTCAACGTTATTTCAACTATCCGTATGCCGCCTCGATACAAACTTTGGACTGTTTGTTCTAACTCACTGATTGAATCCGTTCGGATAATGGCAACAATTTTATGTTTGTTGACTTGGTTGATTACATTTATCATTTTCAATCCCCCTTAGTTCCTTATTAAGGAACACCGTTTCTTATTTAGTTATATTTTTGGCGTTCCTTAATGTGGAACGCCGTTTTGTTTAGTAGATTCTTTTTTAGTATATTTAATAAAGAAAGCGCTGTCAACGAATATTTTGAATTTTCTTTAAGCGCCTAGTAATTTTGAAAGTTCAGTAGAAACTCGCAGTACTTCTTTAGCCATCATTTCCAACTTTTCTTCAGTTACCCGCATTATCGGACCAGCTACACTAATTCCGGCAATTACTTCTCCATGGTGATTGAAGATTGGAGCTGCAGCACATTTGATGCCTGCTTCGTGCTCTTCATCATCAATTGAATAGCCTCTTTTGCGAATCAGCTGAATATTTTCTAACATCGCTTCTTTTGTAATTAAAGTTTTCTCTGTGTATTTGCGAAGACCGGCTTCAGTGATTACTTCCTCGATTTTATCGTCCGGCAGAAATGCAAAAATGGATTTGCCAATCCCTGTACAATGAATTGGAGCCCGCTTGCCAATATTTGAAAACATGCGTATCGTCGCATTGCTTTCCAACTTATCAATATAAACGATTTCGTGTTTGTCCATAATTGCCAAATGGGCAGTTTCCCCCGTTATTTCAGTCAATTGATGCAAATACGGAGAAGCAAGTTTTCGAATATCTAAATTATCTGTCACGACTTGTCCGACTTCAATAAACTTTAAACCCAACATATACTTTTCTGTCTGGTGATCTTGTTGGACAAACCCCTTATTGTACAAAGACATAAGGAGGCGATGTGCTGTGCTCTTAGAAACGTCAAGACGATTCGATAATTCGGTTACCCCTAGCCCTTGGGGAATTTGCTGCAAAATCTCAATAATTTGTAAAGCCCGGTCAACAGACTGAACAGTAATGGCTTCTTTTTTCATATACTTTCCTCCTGGCAATATAACAATCATCTAATAAAGATTCTTCCTAAATTCTATAGGATAGTCTCCTAGATTCATACAATAAACTCACCCTATCCTCTTACTTCGGTAAGTAATCTCTTTAAAAATTGCTTAGTTTGCAGCTCGGTGGAATGGGCATTTTCATGTTCATTTGTCCGTACTTCTACAGAGATTCGGAATGGCTTTGCAGCAAAAAGTCCCTGAGATTTTACTTTCTGCATAATGCTTAGCGCTTTTTCATATGTCAAAAATCCAGGTGCACCTAGAGGGATATGATGATCTCCATAAAGCGGATCTACCGGATTTAAAACAGCATTTGAAAGATGCAATTGGCCCATAAGGGGACCAGCCAATTCTATTGCAGTTTCAATTTCTTCTTCATTCAAAGCAGCATGTGCTGTATCAAATGCAAAGCCAATATTGGGATGATTGTTTTTAACGGTTGATAAGATTTTGTAAGTGTCTTCTGTAGGGCCAAGGAACATTTTTTTATGGGCATGTCGGTCTAAAGGCTCCACAAGCACTTCTATGCCATAAGGCGCCGCTTCTGCACAAATTGACGAAAGACTTTTTACTAGGTTTTCTCCGGCTTTTATCCGCAATTCTTCTCCTGGATCCTGTCCGGTTACCAATGCGATATTCGAGGCTCCCGCTTCATTAGCCCATTCAATATTCCTTAAGATTTCGTCCACGGCATGCTGTCTTGCTTTTTCATCAATAGCAGATAAGTTCAATCCATGCTCCGTAATAATCGCAGTCATCCATTGCGTTACGATTAACTCTGAGGCAGAAGTAACCTCCTGAATCCTTTTTCTTTTTTCTTTGTCATGAATGTTCGCAATTTCAATTCCTCGGTAAAAACCTTCTTCTGCAATCTCCTCTATTTTTGAAACAAAAAAGCTTTCATCTCCCGTAAATGGGCGATAAATTTCAGGCATAAGAATGGTGGGCAAAAACTCAATCGGTTTTTCCATATTAGTTAACCCCTTGACTGATTGGTTTAAGATTCGAATTCACGTATTTGCTGATATCGACTACCGCTTGTTTCGGGTTAGCTGTAGATTCCTCAGTTTCTTCTTCAACCATGATCCATCCGTCATATCCTGAATCAGTCAGCAATTGGACAATTGCAGGGAAATCAATATCCCCGGTTCCCATCTTTCTCCACTGAAAATCTTTAGTAGCATCTTTGAAGTGGACATGCTTGATGAAAGGCAAATATTTTTTGAAAATCTCCAATGCATCCATCCCACCAAATACAATGTGGCCGGCATCCGGAGTATAGCTAATATAATTCGTATCCAACCCCTCAAAAAGAATTTCATAATCTTCCTTTAAACGGAATACAGACCCTGCTGGTGAATTAGGATGAAATGAACAGAGCACCCCTTGTTCGTGCGCTCTCTTCGCTAATTGATTAGCACAACGAATGATGTTTTGCTGGCGGTTCACCAAGTTTTCCCGTAAGTTTCCGGTTCTTGGAGCTACATTTAATAAGGCATTAGGAAAATGCTTTATGTATTCAATATAATAGTCAGCTAAAGCTTTTTCCTCCTCCGTTTCTTGTGGTTCTAACCAATTGAATGGGATCGTCAGAGCAGCCAATTGAAGACTTCGCTGATCTAGTTCTTTTTTTAATGCTTGTGGATCGCCTTTAAATCTTCCTAGTAAAGAGACTTGAATATCCACTCCCTGAAATCCAGCATACTCCACTACATCTGCTATTTCTGGAAAATAATCTGATTTTTTATCGTAATCCAGCTCCCAAGTCGATCCATGACATCCATATTTTATAGTCATTTATTTTCCTCCTTGAATTTTTTGTTCCTTTATACGGAACCTTGTTTCATTAATTGAATCTTTCATCAATTGTAGGAAAAAAAGAAAGCGTTGTCAATTTAGTTTGAGTTTAATTTGTTTAATCCTTTCTTTAGACAAATAAAAAACCAGACACAAAGTGCCTGGCCGCTTAGCTTTTCTGTTATTTAGAAACTTTGTCCTTGAGGTTATTCTTCAAGTTCACTGCTTTGTCTTTATAGTCTGCTGCTTTCTCTTTGTAATCGTCTTTATTTTCTTCCCAATGGGCTTTGCCTTTTTCGATTGACTTGTCTTTCAATTCGTTGAGCTTATCAAGAAATGCCATATGCTTCACCCCGTTTTGCTCATCTTACAGGAATGGATCTGATTTCACAACGATTTGCTCTAATCGTATAAACCAGGCGTTTCTTCTAGCTGAATAGCGCAAAAAGCCCGGCATTTAACGGCAGTTTTGCTAATGAAAATTAGCTTATTGTGTGGGCATAGCGGTATGCCGGAAAGGCTTGAACCGTTTCCCCCACTCGCTGCATATGGCATAAGCGGCTGTAGATTTCAGGGTTCCAGATTTTATGGCTGACATAGTAATTGAAATCCGTGTTCTTTCCAAATTGTTTTTTCAAGAGATACAACGGATCATCCAAGCCTCTTCCTTTTCCCCCGCCTTCGTGGATCATTTCACATCCTTGCCCTTTCCCCCAGAGCACGAGTGCATAGCGCATAACAAACGCAGGCGAAAGATGGCGATATTCAAAATACGTCCCCGATAGATGAATGTGGATCAACTTTCCATAGGCAAAGTTCAAACTCATTCCAATCACCCGGCCTTCATAGAAAACTTCCACGAGCAAGATGTATTGCCCCAAATTCCGAAGCAGTTGATCGAAATATCCATCATCAAAATAATAGATAGCATCCGCTTCTTTCCGGTTCATCGTCCGTTCGTATATGTCTTTAAAACCCTTCAAACTTGCCGGGTTTTGAGTAATCCGGTATTCCACACCTGCATTTAAGGCTTTCTGAATGCTTTTCTGCTTGGATTTCGAAAACTCTGCTTGAATCGGATTCTCAAAATCCCGTAAATTGGTGCCAGTCGTATAACGCTGCAGGGTCAACTCATAACAATCGCAAAAATCCTCGGCATTCATTAAAATCGGATGGAAACGGACGAACTCACAAATGATGTTCTGTTCCAAGCAATGCTCCTGGAAGGCACGTTGAAAAGCCTCCACAAGACGTGCTTTTCCCGCTTCTTTTACTCGGATGATCAGCGGCCCGCCATACCCGTAGGGAGTTACCAAATCATAGTAAACTTCACCCTCCAACCGAAATGGAATTTCCTTTTTGATATACAGATGCCGAACTTCCCCTTCTTCTCCTATATAATGAAAGACTTCACATTTGCCATTTTCAATTTTCTCGTATAACTGGCCGTAAGCTGTTTCAAAATAGATATCACTCAACTGGAAAACCTCTTTTCGTAAACTGGAGCGTCCTTTAGAAAGCATTTTTAAATTTTTGCCGTGTATTTGGTTAATAAATGCAGTACGGTTGTATCCGAATTAAATTATTCTAATAATTCAGATTATAATTATTTATTTTAGCTGTTAATATACAAGGCGTCTAGTGGTTTCTCGTAAAAAATGTAAATTTGATGGAAATAAAATTAAAAACGTTCCTCTATATAAAAAACCTGAAATCCTGACTTAACAGGATTTCAGACCATCAAATTTTATTCCATTGTTACAAACTTTTAATTTCTCTCGTCAACTCATTGAATCGGCCATCCAACAAGGCATACTCCTTATCGTTCGGCGTCATGAAACTCAATTTCCCCAGCACCGCTTGGCGTTCTGTTTCTAGTTTCAGCCGCAAGTCGTCGATAGCTTCCCGCTCCGGCGCCATTTGCTCCAATTGTTTATGGATCGCGTCGTCTTTGATGACCAGTTTGGCAGACGTTGTTTCTTCGATAAAGGTTTTATCGTGCGATACCACTAACATTGTTCCTGGATATTCCGCTAGCGTCGCTTCCAATTGCTCACGCGATTGCAAATCCAGGTGGTTTGTCGGTTCATCCAAAATCAAGACGTCTTTTTCTTCCAATATATAAACCATCAATTTGCATTTGATGCGTTCACCCATGCTCATCAATCCGATCGGCTCCGTCCACTGCGCTGCGGTAAACCCGAGATGCTTCATCAAATTTTGGACTTTGCCTCGCGCTGCGAATGTTTCTTTATAGAACAATTCCTCCGGTGTCTTCTCTAGTGGCAAGTCGAATACTTCTTGAGTCAGATAGCCGATATCTGCTGAAGGAGAAAGCCAAATCTCCCCTTCCGCTTCTTCTTCTCCCATGATTATTTTCAGTAAAGTCGTTTTTCCGCTGCCATTAGGTCCTTCAATTGAAATCTTTTCTCCGTGCTGAACCGTGAAGTTGGCCTTTTCAAAAAGAATGCGGCTGCCAAATGCCTTAGACAGATTTTTCGCTTCCAAAAACCGCCTGCCCATTTTTTCATTAGCTTTCACGGAAAATGATACTTCGTATTCCGCTTCCGGCGGCGCTGCTTGATGCTTCTCCAATTCTTTTTCGAGGCGCTTCTGCTTCGATTTGACTTGCTTGTCCATGCGCTTCGCTTTCTTGCGGTAATATTCTTTCGCTCCTTCTTGCTTTGTGGACTCCGCATGCGCTTTATGGGACCAGGATTTAAGTTCTTCCATATGGCCTTCGATCCGCTCCACCATCTTCTGCTGCTTTTCGTAATCGCGCTGCTGCGATAACCGCTTTTGCTTTCTTTCTTCTACATAACTCGTGTAATTCCCAATATGCTCAATCAGTTTTTCGTGTTCAATCGACCAAATTTTTGTCGCAATCGCATCCAGGAATGTCCGGTTATGCGAAACTAAAATAATCGTTCCAGTGTAGTGTTTGAGTTGCTCCAGCAATAATTCGATGCCTGGCTGGTCAAGATGGTTGGTCGGTTCATCGAGCAATAGCAAATGTGCCCCTTTGGCAATTCCTGCTGAAAGCCGGGCCTTCAATTTCTCACCGCCGCTCAAAGAAGAATAATGGTGTACCGGTACCTGCCATTTCTTCAATAAAACCTTTTCCGCTGAATCAATTTGATCCACTTCATACGATTCCGCTTCCTGTTCGACATATGCGATTTCCAGGCGATCCGCTATGCGGTGAATCTGCCCTTTGCTTGGTGCCAATTTGCCGGCTATCAATTCAAGCAATGTCGATTTTCCAGCGCCGTTCTTGCCGATGATCCCGATAATCTCCTTTTGGCGGACACTTGCATTCACCTCTTCAAAAATCACCGTATCTTCTATTTCATAACCGACTTGCTGCAATTTCATTAATTCTTTCATCTAACCATTCCCTTCTGAATAAGGGAGAATTAAAAAATCCTCCCAAAAATTTCTTGGAAGGATTAGCCGGTATTTGCCTAACTTAAATAAGCCATTTCGATAAATGAATAGCTCGACAGTTTTATAAGTGGGCAGACTAATCCTATTTCACGTGATTTGAAATATCCATTTCAAATGAAAAAATAAGATTAGTTACTCATCGTCCACCCATCAGCCTTTCTATCGCTTAGTTGAGATGATTATAGCATAGAAGGAGAATTAAATAAAAGAAAATTGAAAAATTAGAACATTTGTTCTTTTATTTTTCTTCAAATGGTAGTATACTCTTTTCAAGAGCTGCACAATAATCCAAACGAAAGGTGAGGATTCTAGTGGATGCAAATCGGACGAGGGAAACAACCACATGGGCCATTGAAGCAAAAGGGCTCGTGAAGACATTTGGGAAGCACCGGGCCGTCGATGGTGTGGATCTAACTATTCAAGAAGGGACTGTCTATGGATTTTTAGGACCAAACGGAGCGGGCAAAACGACAACGATCCGCATGCTTGCAACATTGTCAAAGCCTGATGCCGGAACTGCACGGATCTTCGGATATGACCTCGCAACTGAAGGAGACCGTATTCGAAGCCGCATCTCGTTGACTGGACAATATGCTTCTTTAGATGAAGATTTGACCGGCATCGAGAACTTGGTGATGATGGCAGGCTTAATGGGCTATGGACGAAAAGAAGCCAAAACACGCGCAAAAGAATTGCTCACCGCTTTTGGATTAGAAGATGCGGCCAAGCGCCAAGTGAAGAATTATTCGGGAGGTATGCGAAGACGCATCGATATTGCCGCAAGCCTAGTGGTCACGCTAGATCTGCTTTTTTTGGATGAACCTACCGCGGGACTGGATCCGCGGAGCCGCAACCAAGTTTGGGATATCGTGCGTACACTCGTTTCTACAGGAACGACTGTCCTTTTGACTACGCAATATTTAGAGGAAGCTGATCAGCTCGCAGACCGCATCGCCGTGATCAACCAAGGGAAAATTATTGCAGAAGGCACCAGCAGCGAATTGAAAGCTTCTGTCGGCACTGGAACGCTCACGGTCCAACTGGTAAACGCTGAAGATCGTGACCGTACAATCGAATTGTTGAAGCAAAAGCTTTCAGTCGGCATCCATACCGGTACCGATCCAACGATGCTGACAGCTCAAGTAAGCGACCCTTCATTAGTTGCAGAAGCTTTAGGCGCCATTGCACAAGAACGGATTGCCATCAGTGACTTTTCACTCGGACGCCCTAGCCTAGACGAAGTCTTTTTGACCCTTACCGGACAAGCTGTTGAAACAGAAAACGTTTAACGAGGAGGAAAACTCATGATTGACTCCACGGAACTTCGTAAACAAATTACGGTAGATGAGCGTTTGCAAGATGCGATTTCTGCCACTAGCCGGCCGAAACGCCCTAGCGCGGTTTCGTCAACTAGGGTATTTGCCACCCGTGCTTTATTGCGCATCCGCCATGTCCCTGAGCAAATGTTCGATGTGACGCTTTTCCCGATCATCTTTTTATTAATGTTCACGTACCTGTTCGGCGGCGCGATTGCTGGATCCACTGCTGAATATCTCCAGTTCCTACTGCCCGGAATTTTGGTCATGACTGTTGCGCAGATTACGATGTATACCGGGATCGATTTGAATAACGATATCCGCAAAGGCATTTTCGACCGTTTCCGGACCTTGCCGATTTGGCTGCCGTCTGCATTGATCGGCGCTCTTTTGGTCGATGTCATCCGCTATTCCATGGCTTCTTTCATCATGATTGGATTGGGACTCGCACTTGGTTTCCGTCCAGAAGGCGGACTTTCTGGTGTTCTAATGGCCATCGGGATGATCTTAATCTTTTCATTCAGCCTTTCCTGGATTTGGACAACCTTAGGATTAATCGTCCGTTCAGAAAAATCTTTAATGATGCTCAGTTTCTTGGTCATGATGCCACTGACTTTCGTCAGCAATGTTTTTGTGGATCCGAGCACTTTGCCTTCATGGCTGCAGGGATTTGTAGAAATCAATCCTATTTCTATTCTGGCTACGGCCGTCCGCGGATTCATGCACGGCACGGCAACATTCCAACAAGTGATGTGGGTGTTGATTGTCTCGCTGCTATTTGTTGCGATTTTTGCACCACTGACCATGTATCTCTATCGGAATAAGAAATGAGCTCTTTTTGGAATCGCTTTATGTGAGAGATTGCTTATATTCCTGAAAAATCGGGTACAGTTTCTCTAAGTAAAACTTTTTCAAAGGAGAGTGGAAAATGAATCATGTGATTGCGTTCTTAATTAAATTCGTGATGATTACTGCTGTTTTACTGATCGTATTGACGTGGATCTTCGATGTATCCTTTGTCGACACCTTGATTATCAGTTTGGGACTGACCGCGATTGCCTACTTGATGGGCGATTTGCTGATTTTCCTGAATGCCGGCAAAGCGGATGACCAGTCCACACGCAATACGATTGCGACCGTCTGCGATTTTGTATTAGCTTTTCTCGTAATCTGGTATGTTGGCCAATTGATCAGCGGCACGATGGCCGAAATGGTGACACCTGCTCTCGTGTCCGCACTGGTGCTTGCTGCCGGAGAATGGTTCTTCCATATTTATATGGACCGCGGCGTGATGCCTTGGTACAACAATTACAAAGCTGCAAAATAAAAAATGCACTTGCTCTGCCTTTAAACGGCTGAAGCAAGTGCATTTTTTGATACTTTTGCGTTATGGGGCGTATTTTCAACTTTACCGTGCGTATTTCTTCAACTACTGGGCGTATTTTTAAAACTACCGTGCGTATTCACAAAGTTATTCCTTCGTGAGTCAAAGTAAATGCGTTTTAAAGGATTATTATTTACACTAAAAGGGTATCAAATAAAGCGCTTGAATTTATTTTGAAAAGGGGCAATGGATAATGGATTACGTAACGTTAAACAACGGTTTGAAAATGCCGCAGCTTGGCTTCGGTGTGTGGCAGGTTCCTGACGACGAAGCAACCGCAGCCGTAGCGAATGCATTAAAAGCAGGTTACCGCTCGATCGATACAGCAATGATTTACCAAAACGAAAAAGGTGTCGGCAAAGCGATCAAAGATGCTGGCCTTCCGCGCGAAGAATTGTTCATCACGACAAAAGTCTGGAACAGCGACCAAGGTTACGAAAATACTTTGCGTGCTTTCGATGAAAGTTTGGAACGTTTAGGATTGGATTATGTGGATTTGTATTTGATCCATTGGCCGACTCCGCAATTTGATGACTACGTGGATACATACAAAGCTTTGGAAAAGCTGTACCATGACGGACGCGTAAAAGCGATCGGTGTCTGCAACTTTGAAATCGAACATTTGGAGCGCTTGCTTGCTGAATGTGAAGTGACGCCAGTGTTGAACCAAGTGGAATGCCATCCGTACTTGGCTCAAACGGAATTGAAAGAGTTCTGTGCAAAACACGATATTTTTGTAGAAGCGTGGAGCCCGCTTGACCAAGGCGGCGAAGTGCTGCAAGACGAAACCGTCAAGAAAATTGCAGAAGCTCACCAAAAATCGCCTGCACAAATCGTATTGCGCTGGCACTTACAGAACCAAACAATCGTCATTCCAAAATCCGTGACGCCTTCACGTATCGAAGAAAACTTTCAAGTCTTCGATTTCGAATTATCTTCTGATGAAATGGAACAGATCCATGCGTTGAATAAAAACCGCCGCAAAGGTTCTCATCCAAACGAGATGAACGTACGTTAATATGAAACAGCCTCTAGTGGAATCACTCTCCACTAGCGGCTGTTTTTGTGTTTTATTCGAATATCGGCGCTTGGCGCTTTTTCGTTGCCTGCTCATAGGAATAGGCAAGTTCAATCAATCTCGGTTCGCTGTACGCTTTCGCTGAGAACGTCACGCCAACCGGCAAACCGGTGCTGATGTATCCAGCGGGGACTGTAATGGACGGATAGCCCGCTTTTGCCGGGAGTGCCGCACCGTGGTTATTTTGAAACAGCAAAGCATCCAGAAGGTGTTCGTCCATCACGGCATCGATGCCTTCGCTGCGGGAAATCCGGATGTCCGTTTCGCGGTGGAAAACGTAAGTCGGATCTTTTGGATCATCGCTCAGCGCTTGTGCTTTTTCGAGTTCCACTTGGCCAAACTTCATCCGCTCTTCCGGATTTTCTTTGTTGAACGCAATGACGTCTTCCAAAGATTTAACGGGAACATCGCTTGAGACTTTGCTCAAGTAGTCGTTGACTCCTCGCTTGAACTCGTACCAAAGCACTTCGGATCTTGCGTCGGACTGCGGAATCTCTACATCTACAACGGTTGCCCCGAGTTCCACCACTTCGATAATCACGCGCTCCATCAAGTCCCGCTCTTCTTTTCCGATTTCGCTCAAGAATGCCCGGTCAACACCGATCCGCGCTCCATTCAGGCCGTCCACTTTTAAATGCGGTGTGTAATCTGATAGCGCATGGGTTTCATTTTGGGCTGTCGCTGGATCTTCTTCGTCAACGCCTGTTAAAACACCAAGCGTAATCGCCGCATCCGCGACTGTGCGCGCCATCGGTCCTGCAGTATCTTGGCTTTCGGCAATCGGGATAATGCCTGTTCGGCTGATCAATCCCACAGTCGGTTTGATGCCGACAAGTGAATTGGCGCTAGACGGACTTAAAATCGAACCCGAAGTTTCCGTCCCGATGCCGACCACCGCGAAATTCGAAGCAATGCTCGCCCCGGTCCCTGAACTCGAACCGCCGACACTCCCCGCTTCAAACACATCAATGCCGTAAGGATTCAACACTTGGCCGCCGAGATTGCTGAAACCGCTCGGCACATCATTCGTCATGAAATACGCCCATTCGCTCATATTCACTTTCCCCAGAATGATCGCTCCGGCATTTCGAAGCTGCGCCGCAACAAACGCATCTTTCCGCGCAAAATTATCTTTGAGCGCAATAGTTCCAGCCGTCGTCGGCATCGCATCGACCGTATCGATATTGTCTTTCAATAGGACCGGAATGCCGTAAAGCGGCCCTTGCCCATCTTGTCCGCGCATTTCATCCAATTCCGCTGCGATTTTAAGCGCGTCTGGATTGATCGATAAAACCGAATTGATCTTCGGGCCGTTCTTGTCGAATTGCTCAATGCGGTCCAGGTAGGCCTGCACAAGTTCCACCGATGTCAGTTGGCCGTTTTCAAACGCCTGCTGGATCTCATATATCGTCGTTTCTTCTATTTCAAAAGCTGTCTTTTCCATGCTGCTATCCCCTTTGGCTAATATAATCATCAATCTTCTTCTATTATATAAATATCTCCGTCAATTAAACCAATTATTCGAATGAATTGGAAGATTTTTTGTTTTGGTGAAAGGAAGCAAATGCTGGAGAGAACTGACACAATTCAAGTAGAATCCGGCATAACTCATGTAGAAGCCGACACAATTCAAGAAGAACTCGTCACAATTAATGTAGAGCCCGACACAATTTAAGAAGAACTCCCCCAAACAACAAAAAGACGGACTGCCTTTTCACAGTCCGCCTCTCGTCTACTTCTTTAAGACCCCAATCACCCGACCATTAATATGGACATCTTCGCTGCGCATCATAATGGGTTCGTACGCAGGATTTTCTGACATTAAAAGGATATTGCTCCCCATTGGCATGTATTTTTTCATGGTGGCTTCCTGATCGATGACGGCGATGACGATGTCACCGCTAGATGCTGTCGTTTGCTGATGGACAATGACTTGATCGCCTTTTTCGATGCCTGCACCGGTCATGCTGTCGCCTGTGACTGTGAGCGCAAAGGTTTCATTCGGCGAAACCACCCAATCACGCGGCAAATAGATTTCGGCCTCGAAGGATTCGGCTGCAAGAATCGGTATACCGGCAGCCACGTTGCCGAGTAAAGGCACTTTCACTTTCTCGTGCACTTGCATGAGGACGTCCTGCCCTGATTCTTTCACTTCGATTTGATCTGCTTCGTCATGGTCCACGGCATAGTCGTATTGACGATTATTCTTTAGATTCAAATACTGTTGTTTATTCTTCGTTTCCGGTAAGAACTGTGCGCGGCACTTCGGCAAGTCTTGAACTTCTTCACCATTTCGGTCGATGATTTTAAGTTCGAGGCCATCTGTGGCAATGCCGTAAAATGCTCTTCCATCAGCTTCAAGATAGGATTTTAATTGGTTCAGCGCTTCATCGATTCCACTTCCGAAACGCTTCACTTCTGCAATGATGTAGGGATTTGCTTCCCCGTCGGAATAAACCAATACAGCAATATCACAATAGCCTTTTTTCGAGAATTGTTGTACTGGAAACTCCAGTTCCAGTAACTCCAATGGATAGCCGTAAGTGTCTTTCAATTCACGGATCAGCCATTGTCTGATGACTTCTTCTTTGGAATGGAGATCCACTAACTGATTTGTTAATTGATATTCTGCTATGCTAATCGATTCAAATGGCCGAAGAGCAGCGTCTTTTTTCATCCGCAAGTGCTTTCGGTCAATCTCCTTGATAAATTTCGAGGGCTTTTTAACCGAGGACATATACAGCAATTCATTTGCACGCGTCATGCCGACATACATCAGCTTCCGTTCATCCGAATCCACCGTTTTTTGATCCTCTTCATCCGCGTATACTTCCATCGGGATCAATCCACTGTTCAAATCAATTAAGAAAATGACTTTGAACTCAAGTCCTTTGATCGAATGCATTGTGACAAGTTTGACGTTATCGCTTTCGAAATCCGGCTCGCTGCGTTGAAGAACCGTATTTGGAATGCCAGCTCGCTCCAAACCGATTGCGACATTTTCGATATAGCGATTCCCTTTTGCCACAATGCAAATTTCCGATAACGCATAATCATTCTTCAAGATATTGATTTCATTTATTAAAAACTGTAGCTGTTGATCCGGTGTCAGGAAAAAACGGTAAATCGGTGGATGGCCATGCCGATCAATCAAAGCCGGCTTGACGAAATCGACATTCGATCGGATATGTTCATCCGCTTCGATTAAATGAAAAGCAGCGGTCGAAATTTCCGTTGTCGTCCGGTAGTTCTTACTTAACGTCCGCGATTTCCCGCTCATATCATAACCGATGGTCGTATAAGGCCTACCTTTTCCAAGCCATGACTGCGTGTAGATACTCTGCGTGTTATCCGCCACAAACATCAGTGAAGAATATTCCTTTTCCTTATACAGCTCCTTCAGAAATTCCAGTTGGACACGCGTCAAGTCTTGGCTTTCATCAATGAGGATATGCGTGTACTTGCCTGTTTGTCTGCGCCGAATTTCTTCTAATGCCAATAGATTCATCTGTTTGTAGCTGATTAAATTGTCTTTTTCTAATAGATTTTTATATAGCGTGCACACTTCAAATATAGCTTCTCGAAGCTTCGAATTCTTTAACAGCTTTTGCGGAGTGCTTCCATCGCCAGAAGCTCGTCCAATCCGGTCAGCTGATTGATACGCCTCCAGTTCCTTGATGGAACAAGCTTGCATCCATTCTTCTTCTTCCAATAAAAACTTGCTGTTTTTCGGTGACAACAGCTTCACATCTGGATAGGATTTCTTTGCCAAGTGTACGGCTTGAACCATCGTCTTATGCATTTGATCCGGTGCCGCCATCTCTATTTTTTTACCCGTTCGATTTTGATAGCGTATAAATTCTTTGTACATCAAACTATCGATTGTTGAAATGTCCACTTCTGCGTCCGAAGCGAAAAGCTGCATACCTGAAACATCATCAGAATCAGCCATGCGGGCATATTGATGACGTATGTAATTGAGCAAAGTTTTATTATAAGTAACCATCAAAATCTTATCATCCGATTCGTGGCAATAATGTTCTTTTAAGAAATTGATCCGGCGAATGGCAACTGTTGTTTTCCCTGACCCCGCCACCCCTTTAACAAGCATTGGCCCAGACGGTTCCAGTTCGACAATCCTGCGTTGTTCAACATTCAGCTTCAATCTTCGCACCCCCTTGTCATTTACAAGTTCTCCCTATATTTTATGAATATTGTCATAAAATAGCAAGGTTTTGAATAATTCTAAAGGCTAGCGAAGGAATAAAATAAGGAATCGCTGAATAGGCAGTAAGGAAGTTCTTTATTTATATAGCCTAATCCTTATTCGAACTAGTTGGAGTGGCTTAATGTAAGAAGAAAGTGGAATAGTGTCGATAAAGATGAAGTTAGTGTCGATAAGGGTAGAATTAATGTCGATAGAAATGGAATTAGTATAAAAAAGAAACCAAAAACCAACGAAAGTCGGTGAAAACTGACACAATTCAAGAAGAAATCGGTATAACTTATAAAGAAGACGTCACAATTCATGTATAGTCTGACACAATTCATGAAGAACTCGTCACAATTCAAGTACAACCCAAAAAATGGACCGCCAATTCGGCAGTCCATCGGGTTCCTTCTATTTAACTGAAAGCTGGAAAGGCATTAACGACATGAGCACTTTTCCTTCGACCATATAAGCTGGCACGAGGCCGACTTCTGCACTTCGGCTATCGAGGCTTTCGCCGGGTGTGCGGTTATCCCCCATCACGAAGTAGGCATTTTCCATCACTTCCACCGCAGCCATGTCATCTGGCGTTCCCGTTGTATAAGCCTCTTCCAGTACGCTGCCATTCAAAAGGACTTGGCCGTTTTGAATCGCTACCGTATCTCCTGGAACTCCGATCACGCGTTTTACGACTGAAAAACCGTATTCGTTATTGAAAATCACCACATCATCCCTTTGGTATTCATTAAACACCTTGCTTGAGAGAATGACGTCATTCGTTTCAAAGCTAGGGTTCATCGAATCGCCGCTGATGATCGATAAGCCAATTACGTAATTAAAGAAAACATAGATGCTGATCAGCAAAAGCCAGAAGCGGATCCAGCCGAACACTTCGCTCCTTTTCTTCACATTCGCCTCTGTCTTTTGTTCGGCTACCGTCGTCGTTGTCATTCACCATCACCTGCCGGTTGCTCGACTGGTGTTTCACTTTCTGGCGCTGCAGGCTGTTCGACCGGAGGAGCCGTTGGCGTCGGGGCAGGCGCAGCTGGTGCTTCTGCTTCAGGTGCTGGAGTTTCTGCTTTCGGCTCCTCCGGCTTCGCTTCCTCTTCTTTCGGCTTTTCCGTTTCCGCTTTTTCTACAGGGACGATGCTGCTTTTCCAGTTAGAATTTGCCGTCTGCATCGCTTTTTGCGCTTCGGCGTAAATGGAATCCAATTGGCGCTTCAATTCCTGCTCTTTCGCAGAGTTGTCGATATCGATTCCTTGGATCAGTTGATCGGCGTAATTGCGGATATTCTGGACACGGCGTTCTTTCTCAGCCGCTGTGAATTGGTTCATTTCGACTTCTGCAGCATTCATCTCTTCTTTTAAAGCCGCTTTCAAGCGTTCTTTTTGAATCTCTTTCTCGCTCGAAACCGCTTCTTTTATGTGAACAATTGCGTTCTCTCGTTTGTCATCAAACCATTTCGTCAACACTGCATTCAAATCCTCATTGGCAAATGAAACCGTTAAAGTCCCTCCCATGATCACCAGCACGGTCATCATCGCAAGCAATACTTTCGCAAAAGCCGTCTTTTTCTTTTTTCGGTAGGTGTCTTTTCTATTTAACATTTCGCCCCTCCTACTAAAATATTAGGGCCCCGTTACGAGGCCCTAATGAGTTTGTGGTTATGGTTAGTTTTTGTTAATTGAAATCATGATCTGAGCATCTAAGTCAGCTTTTGCTGCTGCTTCAATTTTATTTGCTTCGTCAGTCAGCTTTGTTGTCCATGTTGTTACTAAACCATCTTTTTTAGCAGTGATGTCTAGTTTCAATTGAGCAATTTTCGCATCAATTGCAGCTTTAATTTCTTCAGTGGTTCCATTTTTTTCTGTTTCCAATTGAGCAAACAAGTTCCCCTTCGCTTCTACAATTCTAGTATCCAACGCAGTAACTGCTGCTTCTTTCTCTGCATTCAATTCATCTTGCAAAGAACTAAATGCAGATTTTCCAACTTTATTTACTTGATATGTCAAATCTAAGTCGGCAGCAAAGTATGCTAGCGAACCAAGAGCATTAAAGGTATTGATATTTGCTGCAGAAAGCTTATTAAATTGGTCATCCATATAATCTTTAATAGCAGTTTCTCTAGCAGTTACTGAATCAATGTGAGATTGTTTAGCAGCATTGATGGTTTCTTTCTTCGTGCTTAATTCGTCTGCTTTGGTAGTATTAATTGAATTAATCCCATTATTTTTTTCTTCTTTTGCATGATCTTTAAATTCGACCAGCTTTTCTGCTCCGTGTTTGACAACTTCAGTTTCTAGTTCTACTGTTGCTTTGCCAAGTGCTTTATTATACCAACCTTGCAAAGCCCCACCAGCATCCGTATTCGCCGCTACAAACCCGACTCCTGAGAACAATGTGACTGCTGCAACTCCTGCTACCATTTTGCTTTTTACTGTGTTTAGTTTGATTTTTTTCATTTTCATTTCTCCCCTTTGATTTTAGTTTTTTGTCTTAATAAAAATTTATATAGGATTTCATTAAAACCGATCATCGCAGTGCATCCTCTAAAATCTCATCGATCTCAGATTCCAGTTCCGCTTCAACTGATTTCTTTTGTTCGTTTTCCACTTCGGAGAAGTCTTGCTGTTTGAGCCGCTGCTCTGTGGCATTGGCTATGTCGATATAGCGCTTCTGGTAGTTCTCTACTTCTTTACCTGAATTTTCAGATAATAAATTAGAGAAACTGGCCAATTCATCCCCCGCTAACACCGCCTGCTCTTTTTTGTCTTTGCTGACGGCTTTCTTCAGTTGGATCACTCCAGCGAAATAGTCGCCTACTACCTCATCAACCGCAAAACCAAATGCCTGGTCGTACCAGTTCTTCAGTTTCAACCCACTGTCTGAGTTTCCATAGGCAGTTAGAGAAAATAGTGCTAAACCTAAAACCAACACCATAGTCGTGAACCTTTTCACCCACTCACCTCTCTTTTGAACTATTTAATTTAATTTGTATGGGACATATTGACCTGTCATCCTTACAAGAATTACCTTATCAAATAAATAATTGTAATGCAAGCACTATTTTTAAATTTTTCTGAATATTTTATTCAATTTAGATAGTTCTATTGGTACATCAAGGTTTTCAACCGAAAATTTTTTTATTTCTGCTCAGGACAATTTAAATTGCAAAAGCAATTATTCACTAGAGAACACAAAAAACCATTCTCGATTTAAAACCGAGAATGGTTTTTTTAATTAAACAATCTTCCGCGGCGGACCGTGCGGATCCAAAAGCCGCCATGAATCGTTTTGGAATCATTCGCTACAACAAACGCTTGCGGTTCCAATTCCTTAATCGACTGATATAATTTCAGCTCCCGCTTTTTCGGAGTCAATATCTGCAGAGAGCGGCGCGGACCTTCATGCCCATTCGTTTCCCAGTCCGTAACCCCGTAACCCTGCTCACGCAATTGCTTGGCCAAGTGATCGGAATTGTCCGGTGAAACCACCGTAGCCGTTACATAGCCCAAGGTCAATTTGTCTTCAATAATAGAGCCGACCACGACCCCAGCTCCGAAACCGACCGCATATGAAATCAAGTTTTGAATTTGCGAAATGTTTTCCAGCACCAATCCGAGGCCGAGAATATTAATAATGACCTCGATAACGGATAACCCAGCTGCCAAATACCGATAGCCTTTCATCATCAAAATCATGCGGACCGTCGACAAAGTCACATAGACGATACTGATCATGAAAATGACAATAACTAATACAATAGGATTTAAGCCCAAATAGAAACCCTTCTTCCTAATAGTTTATATTTTCCATATACTATTTTGATTTATGTACCTTTTCCCGCTCATCTTCCCCTTAAACGTGAAATTGCAAAAATGTGAACCAAATACGATGGCAGAATAACTTCCTACCCGTTTAAACAATAAAAAAATGCCTTCCCGTAAAAGGAAGGCAGCTCGATTTCATTCAACTGTGACGTTGCGTTTCGGATGTGGTTTTGTCACATCAACTGCATACACTTTGATCTTATTAACCATCAAATCACGGATTCCGTAAATCGGACGGTTATTCTTTTCAATCGCTTCGATGTAGGCATTCATATGCTCTTGGACTAAAACCCCAACCGGCTTGTCCTTATAAGCATCGTTCATTTGAACTTGGAATGATTTTTCAAAATAAAGATTGGACACTTCAAGTGCTTTCAAGGTGTCCCCTTCAAGATGCGTGCCGACCACTTCGTAGTAATTTCCATATTCGTCGCGCACTAAATCAGAAGCAACAATATGCTGCATGCTCATCTATTCCAGCTCCTTTAATCTATAAGTATCGGAAGAATTAGCGGCTTACCAAACCCGTCTAAAACTATCTATCCTCTATTAACGTTCCCATCCTCTGCTGCCGTTAAACTTTTTCTCATGTTCTACAAACAAGAATTATAAATCTGCTTCACTAAATCAGGAAAATAATGGTTATAATAGATGGAGCTCTCATTCTTATTTTTAATGGAGGTTTTCAATATATGCGTAAAAAAATCATTGTTCTGCTCCTCTTAATAGCTGGAGGAAGCTACATAATTTACTATAACAACCAGTACTCGATTGTGGATGAGAAAGCATCCATTGAAGCGGCTTTAACAGAGTGGCTAAATAGAGTGCCAAGAGAAACTTATAAGCCTATTGTCATCCAATTTGATCATTTAGCCGAAACAACTAGTCATGTTGTGCTTTATACCCATGACACTGGTGGACAATTCGTAGGTTATGCCCAACTGATAAAAGGATGGAACGGAAAATTCAAAATCCATCAATCTGGGGAAGGCAATAATATTGTCTCTTATAATTTTGTTAACACAGACAGTGGCCGCTACGGAATTATTATCGGCAGCAATCCGGAATTCCAGATAGACCGGATAAGCGCAAGTGCTTATGAAGAAGACTTTACAATGACAGAAGATGTCCCCAAGAAAGAAACATTTATCATTTACAGAAGATTACCTGACAAGCTAAAACAGCCTTTGTTGCCTTATTTGACACTCTTAGATAAAGACGATAAAGAGATTACGTCCCTTTGGAAATAGGATAGCAAACGAAAAGAAGAACAGCTTCCGGACCTCTCCGAGAGCTGTTCTTCTTTAGCTATAAAACCTTACTCAAAAACGACTTCGTCCGCGCATGCTGCGGCCGGGCAAATAATTCAGACGGCACATTCTCTTCGACAATATAGCCGCCGTCCATGAACAAGACGCGGTCACCCACTTCCCGGGCAAAGCCCATTTCATGCGTGACGACGATCATTGTCATGCCTTCAAGCGCGAGTTGTTTCATAACTTCAAGCACTTCCCCGACCATTTCCGGATCGAGCGCTGACGTCGGTTCATCAAATAGCATGATTCGCGGTTCGAGCGCGAGTGCCCGGGCAATCGCGACGCGCTGCTTTTGGCCGCCGGACAGCGAATCCGGATAAGCGTTGGCTTTTTCGACAAGCCCGACTTTTTTCAATAAAACCAAGGCTTTCTCTTTTGCCACTTTCGGGCTTTCCTTTTTCACCTTCATCGGCGACATGGTGATATTCTCCAAAACGGTGCGGTGCGGAAACAAGTTGAATTGCTGGAACACCATGCCGACATCGGTACGGATTTTATTGATATTGGTCTTTTTATCGGTGATGTCGACGCCTTCAATGTAGACGTGTCCGTCCGTGATGCTTTCAAGCAAATTGATGCAGCGGAGGAAAGTGGATTTTCCGGAACCTGAAGGGCCGATGACGACGACCACTTCTTTCGGCTGAATATCCACAGAAATGTCTTTCAAGACTTCATTATCCCCGAAGGTTTTCTTTAAATTTACGACTTTGATCATTCTGTAGCCAACCTCTTTTCTAAACGGCCCAACAGATAGCTCATCGACAGCGTCAGGATGAGGTAAATGAGCGCTGCTGTTAAGTAAGGCTCCCAAATTTTATAGTATTGCCCTTGAAACGCACGACCCCAGTACATCAATTCCGGCACGGTGATGACGGCGAGCAGGGAAGAATCTTTCAATAGCACGATGAATTCATTGCCAAGCGGCGGTACCATCCGCTTGAACGCTTGCGGCAAGATGACGTAGCGCATCGCCTGGGCGTGGGTTTGCCCGAGCGAACGCGCGGCTTCCATTTGCCCCCGGTCGATTGACTGGATGCCGGCCCGGAAAATTTCTGCAATATAAGCGGCGGCATTCAACGTCAACGCTACAATCCCGGCCACTATCGCATTGGTCTGTCCGATGACTAGCGGAATCAAGCCGAAGTGGATCAATAGAATTTGAACGAATAAAGGCGTCCCCCTGAAAAAGGTGATGTAGAGAATAAAAGGCAGCGCCAGCAATTTGTTGCGCATGATTTTCCCCATGCCGATGAGTAACCCAAGAATAGTGCCAAGCAAGATCCCCACGAGCGAAACGCCAATGGTATATAATGCGCCTTTCAGGAAAAAAGGCATGTAGTCGATGATCAAATCCATCCGAAAATCCATAAATCGCCCTCTCTTTCTTTATTCCGCTTGCGTGCAGCGGAAGAACCGGATTTTCCTGACAAAAATTGCGCAACACCTAGAATCGGAGTTGCGCAATTGGAGCTGTTTTATTATTGCTGCGCTTTTAAGGTTTCAAGATCCGGTTCGGTGCCGAACCATTCCTGGTAGATTTCCGTATAGGTGCCGTTATCGATAATGGCTTTGATCGCCTCGTCAAAATCAGCTTTCAGCTCGCTTCCTTTCGGGAAAAGAATGCCGTAGAATTCATCTGCAAAATCTTCATCCGTCACGACTTTCAAGTTCTGCTCCGGATTCATCTGCGTATAGTATTCAACTACGGTATTATCCGCAATAACCGCATCCGCTCCGCCTGCCAGAAGTTCTTGGATCGCCAAGTTATTATCGGCAAATTTCAAGACGTCGGTGCTGTTTTCACCGGCAATCGTTTCAGCCGCTTCCTGCCCTGTTGAGCCGTTCAATACCGCGATTTTCTTTCCTTTCAAATCTTCGCCGCTCTCTACATCACTGTCTTCCGGAACCATGATCATATTCGTCGACAAATAATAAGGGACGGAGAAATCATATGTCTCTTTCCGCTCATCGTTGATTGTGATGGACGACACCGCAAGATCGGCCGTTTTCCCTTCAATCTCAACAAAGATCGGCTCCCAGCCGATGACTTCGATATCTGCTTCGTAGCCTGCTTCTTCAACGACCGCTTCCGCAAAATCAACGCCGAAGCCTGTGACTTCACCGCCGTCCAAGTATTCCATCGGTGCATAGGCCCCGTCTGTTACGAGGCGCAGTTTTTCTTTCTCGCCGCCGGAATCCCCTGAACTTCCGCCCGCCGTCTCCTCTTCTCCGCAAGCAGCCAGTGCAAGCGAAAGCGTCCCCATCAAAACTAAACTGATTAACGACCTTTTCTTCATTTGTCATTTCCCCCTTTGTCTCTATGCATTTCCTCCACGTACTGACGACAGTACGGCAAAACCATCCCTTAAAAATAAATACTAAAAATCTTAAATAATCCATTACTTAATCCCTTGAAAAAATACAGGAACTAAAGACGAAATTACTATATTGAATGAAAATTTTTAATTATTAAAATACTATCAACGGAATCTATTTCCGTCAAGCACATCTTTTGCTTGCAACATTTTAGACAAACGAAAAGCATGAACCCAAATCGGTTCATGCCCCTCAATTATTATTGTGGAAATCCTATCGTTTTGTTTCATTCTTCACGAATGTCTTTTCACCTGTACGATGGTCTTCGATGATTTTGTCTTCTGTTGGAACGTCTTCGGAGCCTTCATCCGGTGCGTTCTGGAAATTCTTATCCGTCTGCGCATCCGGATCTTTATCGCCTCGAACCATTTGCTTCGCTTTCTTCGCAAATTTATCGATTCCTGATTCTCCGTTTTCAGCCATACTGAACGCCTCCTTCAATCTTTATTTATTCCTTTCCCGTTCACTCCATTAAAAAAACGCATCAGAGAAAATCTCCGATGCGCGCATGATGCCTTAAACCCTTTCAACTTCCTTTTGAACAAAGCTGTCAGTTAAAATCATCTCTATATTTTCAATGCCGAGACGCGTCGGCGTCCGTCCTTGCGTCCGCATATCCCGATTGAGTGCCGCTGAAGCCATTTCAATGAGTGATGTGCAGATCGGCGTCGCAACGGACAGTTGTTTGCCGAGTGCTTCTAACATCACAAGCCCTTCCAGTACATCTTCTGTAATATAGCGGGAATCGACTTTCACCGGGCCTTTTGCACGGGTCGGCATCGCTGCATACCAGAAGAAAACTTCCTTTACATCTTCCGTATCGTCCAAGGTGTTGCGGTATTTGCAAGCTTCGACATACGAAAGCCGAGGAAAACCGAGCTTTTCCAAGACATCCATCTTTTCGCTGTCCAGCTTCTCTAGAATGTTCCAGACGCTTGGCGTAAAGACTTCATGGTACATGACGTAATCGCCGTTCGTTTTTTCGATGCGCGGCATGCTCATGATGGCGCCGACCGTGTGGACGATCAAGTTCGGATTATGGAGCGCCGCTTCTACGACGGAAGACAAGTAAACGAACGGGAATCCGAGCGCTTCCAAATCGCCTTTCACCGCTGGAAGATTTGCTGCTGGATAAACGCCAAGCGGATTGCGCACGTTTCGGAATCCGACTTTGATGAGCCCCGGCTCTAAGATGCGGCAATCGAGGAACGAACTTTCTGCTTCGACGATGGTGATTTTTTTCCCAGAATTGTATTTCAACATGTAAGCGGTCGACAAGTACCCCGGATTGATGAGCACAATCTGGCCGTCAACCAAATACTTCGACATTTTAGCGATCAACTCTTCGTGATAATTCGTTTGAATGTAAACGATTACAATTTTAGCTTCGGACAACTCCGCTAATTCTTTCGTGACATGAGCGATTTTCGCCGTCTTGATTTCCTCTTTTTCGTGAATCCGCACTTCCCCGTCGTGATCCAATAAATGCTGGAAGTTTTCATTGTGCATCGAATTCGATGTCTTGATCAATGTCACTTCATGCCCCTTTAGCGATAGATCAGCTGCTACTGCACAGCCGCCATTTCCTGCTCCCAATACCGCAATTTTCATCTTGCATTCCCCCTTATTTATCTACCTATTTGATATTTCCATAGCTGTAGATATCTGTAAATCCAGAACAATAAAATAAACCCATTCCCTCTAATGGAATCGATTTTTCAACGCCTGGCTATTCACGTGTTTATTCTAGATGCAAAGATTCAAATCACAGCCTAACTTTCCGTGATTTCCTAATTTTTAGTATATCACAGTAATTTTATTGTCCGATGTTTCTACACAATTGTCTGGCTCCGGTTCATGAGTAAAATCAGCGTTCAGCAGTGTAGAAAGAAAGACTAATTTCAGCAGACTGGACTTAGCCCAATAAATCTTATTGCTTATACAATTTGATCCGATTATTAAAGACTCTAAAGAAGCCAAGCAGAGAACAAAAGGATTTCCGCTTGGCTTTTCAATTGATTTGACTGTCCTAAGGTTAACCAAATCCCTATAATATCCCCTCTCTCAAAAAGGCAAATCCCCAAGCCGGCTGTCCTTCGCTTCCCTCTCCTGTTCAGCCAGGAATTCACTGAAATGCTCCCACGTCGAATAACGGGGATCAGCTGCTTCATGGGATGTGAACATTTCAGCGAGAAATTTGCCGAAGGCGTCCGGCCGCGCTTCGTGGTCCCAGACCATTTGAAAGTTTTTGCTGTAGGTGACGCGGTTGAAGTTGCCGAAAATCTGGGTGAGTGCGCTGACCAGTGAACGGATTTTTGATAGCGATGGCTTTTCCATAAAGCGGTTGTCGCTGTAGACGAGTCCATCCCGGTCCATCAAGCGTACACTGAAAGACAAGTCATAATCCTCTAATACGAGTACTAAATTATTCTTTCCGAACATCTCCCCACCTCCTGTACTTTCACCATACAAAAGAGTCCGACTGTGCGCAAGCACACGGTTCGGACTCTTGCTGGCAGTAACTTCAACTATTTATCGCACATTCACCAATTCCATTTCCACTCGTCCTTGCGCATTGACCGATTTGACGGTCGCATAGCCCTCCACCATATAGTATTTGAGGCCGCTTTGCGTCATCACTTCTGTCGCATTCGTAAACGTTTTATATTTGGTCGTTACGGTTTTATTGACTCCGGTGATGGTGTTTTTGATGATTTCATCTCCGAGTCCGGTATCAAAAGTCCTGCCGACACGAACCGGATATGCGAGCGCGATGTCGTATTCGGAATACGGATAGCCATAGGCAAAGATACTATAGTTTTCAAGCTCCAAGTATTCGTAAGAATCACCGTCGACTTGCGCTGTCCACATAAATCCGTAGACGAGCCCGTCGCGGTTCGGCACATTCTGATAGCGATGGACAGCTGTCGTTCCATCAGACATTTGATAAGTGTAGGTTTTCGTCTTGTCTTTCAAGTAGGAATCGGGAATCACCGCATCATTTTTAAATTTCGGTTCAAGTGCCCGTGCGAGAAACGCAGAAAATTGGCCGCGTGTGACGGCTTGGCGCGGGCGGAATGTATTGTCAGGGTAACCAACGGTGATGTTCGCAGCGAGAATTTTGCTGATGGCTTCGGAATAGACGGCATTCGGACCAACGTCTTCGAACGAAGAATTGAACGTGAACGCCAGATCAAAAACCCGCTCGATGATCAATGCCATATCCCCCCCGGATAATTGGCGCGTTCGGCCGAAACGTCCCGTCGCCGTAGCCCCTCAGATAACCTGCTCCTGCTGCATCTGCAATATAGCCGCTCGCATAATGAGCGCTCGGCACATCCTTAAATGGCGTCATCCCTTTCGCACCGTCAAAACCTTTCAAACGCCCGATCATGACGGCTGCTTGTGCCCGTGTGACTTCCGCGTCCGGCCGCATCGTGCCATCGGAATAGCCGCTTACGACGCCTTTTTCCATTAAATATGTCATTTCATCGTAGAAAGCGTGTTTTTCCGGTAAATCGGGAGGCGCTGCCGCTGCTGGGAGCGCAAGAAACAAAGACAGTAAGACGATTACGAGAGATAATAGCTTTTTCATAATGCCACTCCTTTGCTGATTCGATTGGTTGTTAATTTCATTCTACCGTTGAAAGTTATTAAAATCTATATTATTTATTAAATATTCAGAAAATATTAAACGAAGAATTCTTTCTTAGAATCTTTTAAGAAATATAATGAAAATAAACTAGAAAAAAACAATGTGCAATCGCTAACTTAAACTGGAAAAATCCATGCCTCTGACTGCTTAATCTTAGTGCAGAGGCATGGATTTCTTTTTGATTATAGAAGTAATATTCTTATTCCCAATCCAGTTCAGGATTTCGAGTCACACAATCAATATGGACATTTGTTTTAATCGTTCCGCCAAACGTGTGGTTGGAGCCGAATGCGATATGAATCGTATTATAGGCTTTTTCATCTTCGAGGATATTTCCAATGACACGGGCGGCATGATTCGTTCCGATGCCAAGTTCACAAAGAAGACGGCCGTCGCCATCCCCCAGCAGTTCCAACAACTTTCCTCCTTGTTCACCGGTCGCTTTTATCAGACGTCCTTTGTCAATAGTCAGTATGATAGGTTCCTGCACCAAGCCTATTCCAGCTATAGAGCCATTGATTTCAATTTCCCCTTCCGACTTCCCTTCTACTGGAGCAATATATGCCTCCCCTGAAGGAAGGTTGCCGGAAGCGCCTTTTTCTTTAAATACGCCGGTACTCGGCACCCCATCGCGGCCATCCATTTCAATTTTCAGCCTCAGTCCGTTGCCTGTCTGGATAGACAGAGATCTAGCTTTTGTTAATTTCTCCGTCATATCTATCGTCTCTTTTTCCACCTTGCTGTAATCGGCACTCATCGCACCGTTTAAAAACATCTCTTCCGTTATGCCTGGCATCGTGATGACGCTGATTCCTTTTGCATTCGCTGTTTTTCTGGCAACTGTATGAGTTAAGGAATGTTTGGTCAGACAAAATACTGCATCAAAATTCAACATGAGATTTGCAGTTTCCTCTGGAGGTTCTTCACCCGATTTCGTTCGATCTTCCATAATATGAATTTCTATATTCCATTCATCTTTTTTCAACGCCTCTGCAAATTTAATGCCTAAAGACATCGTGCTTTGGTCAGCCAGCACCAATACTGAGCTTTTCTTGTCCAATGAAAAATTACCGCTCATCAACTTTTTAACTGTCGTATTAAAATCTGTCATATTCGTTTGCCCCTTTTTGAAAGATATAGTCCACCCAGTACAAAAACCAATGCGATAAGCGTTCCTCCGCCAAGTGGTTCATGTAACAAGAATACGCCTAAAATCAACGTAGTGAAAGGCATCAAATAAGTAATCAGCAGAGCGAAAACCGCCCCGCCATTTTTGACTAAATAATAAAAAAGAATATTGCCGAGACCTGAATTGAAAACTCCTAATATGAAAAAGAGCATTAAATTTGTCGAATTGAACAGGCCTTTATAGCTTGATGGGTCTATTGAAAGCATAAAAAAACTAGTAAAAACGGTTCCAACCGCCATCGCAACAAAGGAAATGGTGACAACAGAGTATCCCTTTAAATATTTCCCTGCCAAAACGGCTGATAGCGCATACATATTAACCGAAAATAATAAGAGCATTGCACTGCTCATTTGAAAATCGATTGCTTCTTCGGAACCGATAAGAAAAGCAATGGCAATGCCGGCGAAGCCAATCAATACACTTAAAACTTCTTGCCTGCTCACCTTTACTTTAAAAATCAGGCTGCTCAGCAAAATCCCAAAAATCGGTCCAGTAGCATTCAACACAGAACTCACGGTGGTATCAAGTCCACCCATACTGATACTCATGAAAGTCCATGGAACACCTGCACTGATAAGGGAAATAAAAATCAGCAGGGGAACTCTTTTAAATTCATCTTTTCTTTTTTGCCATATGAAAAAAGGAAGCAAAGCAAGACCGCCAAATAGACATCTAAAAAAGACAATTGATACAGGATGGAAATCGGGCAGCAGCATCTTCGTCAAATAGAAAGTGGAACCCCACAACAAACTCAAACTCAGCAAAGCGATTATTGGCATCTAACTCCTCCTACCAAAAAAGATCCGGCACGCCGGATCTACTAACTTAAATATTCTGCAGCGATGCGAGCCACTAAAGTCCTCGGCAATAGGACAGACAAGCCGCTTCCTTTTACCGCTTCTTCTTTATGAAATTCGTTGTAGCCCATGCAATCCATGACAATGACGGAAGCGCCCTGTTCTTTCAGTTTTTGAGCTGCTCCACGTATGTCGCTTTCCTCATAGGGCGAAGCCACTTCAGTTTTCAGTTCTATATTAGGTTGATGCCATTTTTCCAGCAAGCTTCCCCGTTGTTCTTCCAACGGGATAATCAGTCCAAGCGTACCATTGTCCATCAAAGACTGTACGGTCGCATTTAAAATTTTATCCGGATAAATAATCGGCTTAGCAGCTGTAAGGCTCGGGAAATCGCCCGTACACAGCATGATTGTGACCTCTGTTTGCTCTTCTAATCGACTCAGTTCATCTTGCAGCAAAGGCAACAGTTTCGATTTCCCAATTTTAATCGATGCGCCGTTTCTTAATTTAGAGATATAGATCGTGTCTACAGTTCCCGGGGAAACCAAATGCATTTCATCGTCCTTTAAAATGTCCAATCCTCCTGCTTCGATGATGCCAACTCCCTCACCTAAAATACGCTGAATAGAAGGCGTTACATCAGTACGCGGTGACTGTCCAATCGTCAAAACACCAACTTTTGAGCGTGTCATGATTCAGCTTCTCCGTATGTTTGGAGATGGCGCATAGAACCGTATAAGCTTTCAAGATGATTAAATTCATTCCTATCATAGAAATCAATCTGGCCTTGGGTAAATTCTTTTGCCGTTTCAATTGCAAAACGGACTGCCTGAGCAATATCCACTTCATGCGTTGCCCCTGTCCCTGACCCTGGAACCGCTGATTTTGCCGTTATGGCAAGGCCGACCACTGGGGCCTGGGTTGCGACAGCTGGCTGAAGGATGCTATTAATATGATAGACATCATTACCGTATGGCGTTATATCCTGCATCGTCACTGCAAAAGTTACAGGCAGTTCGCCGGTTGTCATTTCCATGATGCGCAGCAATTCATTATTGAACTTCAGGATATAGCCCGATTTTACAGTCGGGGATAAGGCAATGCCCCGGTGATTGATGACTTTATTGCCTTTTGTCGTATCTATGGAAAGCACAGCTTCCATTTCAGGCAATACTTCGTACTTGTTCATGCTTAAGATATCTACGGGAGATCCCATGAAATCGACAGGTTCATGCGGCTGAGTCGGCGCATCCGGACAAATATGAGTTGTAATATAGACATCTCCCGGTAACCGGTCGCCTCTTACAGACATTTTCGCCAATTTCAAAGCAGTGGTTACAGCGGCTGCTGCACCATCGCCGTCTGATACAAAACCGATTCGTGCCGGCCTTGCACCTAGCCCGCCTAATCTCCCGACCACTCCAAAAGTAGGAGCATTTCCCCCACCCGCTTTACCTTCCGTTCCTTTAATAAGAATTTTCACAAAGTCTGTGTTCCCTTTTTCTCCTGTGACTGTCTGGTATGTTGCTTCGGCAAATTCGAAGTCTTTGAATAATTCCACTACATTTTTTCCGCTTGCTTTTGAATCGTCCAATAGTTCCAAGACGTCCATTGTGTCTTTTAAAGCCATGAGCTCCACTCCCTTAGATGATTTTCTTTTCGACGATCGGTTCGATTGCTTTCAATAATTTTAAGTTGAACATTGTAGAGCTTAACTTCAAATTTTCCTTAGGCACTGAGATTACAGCGATATTCATATTATCTTCAATTTCTGCACTGACGATCGGCATTCCCGTATCCGCATTAAACGTCATGATCAAATCCGGGAAAGTCCCTCTGCGTTCACCATTCATTTCAACGGTCATATATTCATTCCAGAAGGTCAGTTCTAAATCATCAATTTGGACAAAACCGACATCAAAACCGTTAATTGCTTTCAGTTCAAATTTACTTACTTTGCCCGAATGGATGATGCGTCCTTTCAAATAGGAAGCTGCCGTTTCAATTCGCTCCGGCCCTTCAGGAGCTCCCAAGAATGCGGCTCCTAATTCAATAGCTTGTGTAATCCCGCCAATGGCGGCATTTTCTTTAATGTAAGCAACATCAACCGGATTGCGACATACGCCAACCATCCCCCCCGCTTGAACGGATAGCGAGCGGATAGCACTCGATGATAAATCAAGGGAAGCTGTAACGACCCCTTCCACTTTTTTCGCTCCGGCACCACCTGAAAAGGTTTGGATCGATTCATAACCTTCCAGTTCCGATAAGTTCAACGATCCCATCGAACCTGTTGGATGAGCGCGCCCATTGCATGGCGCATCCAGAAAAGGCAATCCAGTCATGGCAGCTTGCAGCCATCCGTTAATCGTTGTTGCCGCACCATTTTCATTTGTCATCAAGGCTTTTAATGGTTTAGGGAATTCCTTTTGCATACGGAGCACCGTATCCACCATTTGCTCAGCACTCACAAACTGCTCTTTAGCGGAAGGTGCACCGACAAGAGAAACGCACGCGATGAAATCATCATCATTCAGCTCTTCTACTGATACTAAGCGTGGAGAGCCCGATTCAAAAATCAGTTCCGCTTTTTCAAGGCCGTCTTTGATCCAGCCTCCACCTCCACCGCCAAGGATACATCCTCCGTACACCGCGTTTACTGCATCTTCAATCGTTAAAATTTTGGTTAACATTTCTTCTCCCCCTTATCTTGCTTTCCAAATCGACGTAAAGAAGCTGTAAATAGCATCTCCGGCGATAAATCCTGCTGCTGTTGTATACATCGCATTTTCCGCTTCTGGCCCTTTGACTTTCAAAATCGTAATGCGGATAAGAATTCCGATTATTACTGCCCAACCGGCAATCGGATTGATAATTAATAGACCCGTTGATAACATGATTCCCAATTGCCTTTTCGGTCCACCAATTAATTGAATGATGGCACCTGGAATAGCCCATAGGAGCAATAGCATGCCGACATCACCCGTCAACCCCACTTCAATAGTTGTCGCATATACACGGTCGACCGGCGGCACAAGATCCTGCTCGAAAAATGATTGGGCAAAGATGCTGACCATTGCTACTGCGACGGCAAAACCGATCAGGGAACTTTTCAATTGCTGGCGGCGGCCATGCAGCTCGGCGGCGATGTCAGCGCCTTTACGGATGATGACACCGGATTTGAAGTCATAGCCTAAATCAGCAAATGCTGGACCTGTTGCTGCTGTAAATCCTGTTAATAATGCTAAAGCCACTGGCGGGAAGCCTAACATCATTCCGATCAGCAAAGCGATCAAAGTCACGGCAAAGGCCGGGAACCAGCCTGAATGCATTGCCGCAATTCCGACGATGATTTCACTGACAAGCGCTGCGAATGCTGCGAATAGGACAAACAAAAGCGTTTGCCATAACGGCATATCCGCTACGATGCCGCCCAGGACCGCCACCAAAGCGGCACCGCCAAGGTAAAGCGCAAAACCGATGCCGAAACCTCTTTTCGCATCTGCTTCAGAACGTGTATAGACATGGTCTCCTTCGACATGCTGTTTCACTTTTTCTTTGTTTGACCGCACCAACGTCATGACGAACTGCAAAAGGGCCACAATCCCAGCGCCAATCATCATGCCATGAGGAATATACAATTCGTTCAAATCGATTCCAAATAATTGCACAGAATAGCCTCGCAGCAATAAACCGATACCGAACATCGCCAACGCCCAAATGTTTCCGATAAAAGCTACTCCGAAAGCGGACATCGCAATCCCGAAATGAGAACCAATCATTCCCCCTAAAATCCCGAGACCCAAGTACTTTGCTTTTGTTCCGCCTTCATCTCCGGCTTTCAAAGCTTCGGCTGTCGCGATTCCAGGCGGCCAAGGCTCATTTGAACCGAATAATTTCGAATCGAAAACTTTGTAAAGAATGAATACATCAATGAATAAGGCAATTCCTGCACCGATTAGCATCGGAACCATTAGTTCCGGCATTCCCATGACATAAGGCAGTCCAATCGGTATCAGTAAACTATTTGCCGCACCGAACGTCGCTGCTGAAATGGTCGTCTGAACCAAGTTCTGGTTTTCCAGTGAACGATATTTATAAAACATCTGCATTGGAATTCGAGCAATCATCATCGCAATTAATGCTCCAATGATCGAAGTATTCGGCGTAATCCCAAGCGAAGTAATCAACTGCATCCCGATGATTGCCCCGAAAGCGGCAATCACAATTGAAAATAAGATAAATGGCAAATCAAAGGTTTTTTTCATTTAGAATCCTCCTTGCCTATCAATTGATAGGCGATTGCCTGCGCTTCAACTAAATCGATAACCGGGATTTTGATATGCAGAGTCAAATAATCTTTTAAGCGAATGGTCGAAAATCCTGTACAAGCGAATAAAATAACATCTGCACCTTCATCTATTAAACTTTCTACAACACGCAATAACTCTTCTTTCGCTCCGTCATTAAATAAATCAGTGGTTTTCCGCAATTCTGATGAAAATCGATGCTTGAAAAACCGCTGGCCAAGCTCTTCTTTCATCCTGCTCGGCGGTTCATCTGTGATGCCGACGATCCCCACTTTACTGCCGACCATTGCAGCTGCATGGGCACCGCTGACCCCCGCTCCAAGTATCGGCAAATCGACTTGCGCTCTTGTTTCCTCCAACGCCGGGTCGGCAGCACAGCTTATGGTAATGGCATCCAATTTATACTTTCTGCTCATTTCCTTCGCAAGCTCGACTATTTTCGGTATCGCTTCCCGTTCAGAAGCATCGTCAAAAATGCCATTCGGCTGACTTCCGATACAGTGGGTCACCGTCTTGGCGAAGGATTTTTCTTCGATTTTTTTCCCATGTTCTTGTAAGACCTCTTCATTATCTGTTGTAAGTACACGTATAATCCCTAACATGATTTCATCCCCCTTTTGAAAAATTATAAATAGTGACACTACTTATTTATATGCAAAAGATAGGAAAAGTATTCAATTGCCCATTGCTCACTTTTTCACCACATCAAAAAGGCGGAATCATCCGCCTTTAGTTTAACTCTTTCAATTTGATGCAAAACTGTAAAATAAACCGATGTTCTGCATTATCTAAATCCATCATCAGCAGTTCCTGAATTTTTTGGAGGCGATAGGTCATCGTCCGCCTATGGATAAATAGTTTTTCCGCCGTGCGTGATACGTTTCCGTTTTCCTCTAAATATGTCTTCAAGGAAATAAACAATTCATTATCGGCCTGGCTGATTTCTCCAAGAACCGATTCAATATAATTCCTCACTTGAGGTTCCTCATTCAATTGAAAAAGTATTTCGTACACGCCTAGTTTGTCTTGCGAATAAACGAGTTCTTTCGGCTGGATTTTCAATCCAATTTCCATGGTTTTAACAGCTGAACGGAGATTGCCGTTAAATTTCTTTGAATGGTTAAACGGCTGGCTGATAGCAAGCCGAAAGCCGTTATCTGGGAATGCTTCGTTGCTCTTCACTGCAATTTCAATCCATTGCTGGATGATTTTTTGGTAGTGTTCTTCTTTACAGACGATTAATGCATAATACTGCTGATATTTTTCAAAAATGAGAGTCGAGGCATTCTCCGCTTTTCTGCTGCAGAATTGAAGCCAGTGCCGGCACAGGCAGGAATAATCCAGCAGCGACATCACCGGGTAATTGCTGGCATCCATTGTCCGGCCCCTAAAGCAAAGCACCAACGCCCGTTCATCTGGCTGGATGCTGTTTTCTCCATTCGTAAACTTCTCTAAAGCTTCTAAATCCTGCATCCGATCTTTTTGAAAATTCAACTGTTCTTTCAGTATCAGTTCAGCCATGCTTACGCCCACTTGAGCGATGTGATGGGAAGTTATTGCCTCAAAGGCAGTCTGTCCCTTGTGCAATAAATGGAGGGTTCCAAAGACATTGTTTTTTGAAACCAACGGAATTATATAACGGGTTCGCTGCCCCTCCATTTTGAATTCAATAATTTTCTTCGTCTGAAATTCAATTCGCCATTGTTCCAGTACTTTAGGGTACTGTTCATAGCGAGGCTCCGAAAACAATAACACTGAATTACGCCATTTATCTGGCTGGAATCCATTGCATATATATAATAACTTTCCTTCCATGTCTTCGATATACACGGGTGAGTCTGTCAGTTTCTCTAAAAAGTTAAGTGCTTTCTTTACCGTAGGAAAATCAGTATCATCAAACTCACTAAACGGGTTGGCCGACTGGTCGATTTTCATTTTCTTTTCTTCGTACAGCCGCTCATATAATGGCGTTAATACATTGATATAAGACACATTTTTAGGCAAAGCAATAATCGGAAACGAAGATTCATCAGCTAACCGGATCATTTCTTCCGGCAATTCATTCACGAATCTCCCTATTTTGATGACAATTCCTGCTGCTTTCTTGTCAATTAATGTTCGAAGCACCTCTACCTGCTTGTCCGGATTTTCACTGATCGAGTAAAAAGCAGTCATCACCAGAATCCCTTCATTAATCCAAGAAACCACTTCCGGCACTTCCATCACTTCAATCGACCTTATTTCTCTGGACCCTCCAGCTTTCCCAGCAATCAAAACCCCTTTCGCTAGCTCCCCAATCCGTAAGGCTTCTTCCATGATCATCGGAACCCCTCCTCTATATTTATATAATTTTATCAGAATATAAAAAGTAGTATATATAGTTAATCAATTAAATATTACTACCAGTAAAATGAAGAAGTAAGTTTCTTTTTTAGATTCAGAATAATTGTTAATTATATCCAAATAATACCTACCTTCCAATTTATATAAAAAATCCATTTCCAGAGAATTCTCTTCTCCGAAAATGGATTTTAAGATTTCTTATTTGCTTGTAAACCAATAAACAAAGATTCCCCTTCAATACCGCTTCTTAAAAGCCGCATTCCAAATCATCGATCCAGCCCCGGCGAGGACCGCTGCCGCAATCACCGGATGCTTTTCAGCTGTCGCATACAAACTTTTCGAGCGGACCCAGCCGGTATTCGTGCCTCTTTCATGCATGCCGTAGCCCGCTTCGTACAAGGCGTTGTCTTCAACCGATCGCGACGGACGTTCCGATTGCTGGGTGCGGAACATTGTCAGCTCCATGAATTTATCCATGAAGCGCGGTGAGACATTTCCAACGAATGCGCCGAACTTCGCCTGGAAACCGACGAACATATCACGTTTCGGATGCGCAGCTGCAAAAAGAATGGCATCCGCTACCGCTTCCGGTGCGTACACATCATGCCGATATGGGCTGGCTGCTTTTCAAGGTAGCTGCGTGCGTGTTCATTGTAAGGCGTATCGATCCGTCCTGGACGAACGAGCGTAACCGAAACCGGCGCTTTTTCCTTCTCGAGCTCCATCCGCAAATTTTCTGTAAAGCCGTGAACTGCGAACTTGCTTGCCGAATATGTTGATTGCAGTACAACGCCCCGGTCGCCGTAAACCGTCCCGATATTGATCAAGGCACCCGGCTCGCCGCGTTCTTTGAAATGATTGACGGCTGCTCTGGAACCATAGACAACACCCCAGAAATTTGTATCGAAATCCCCCTTCATGTCGTCAATCGTGACGTCCATCGCTTTCCCAAAAATCGACACGCCGGCATTATTGACCCACGTATCAAAACTTCCAAATTCCCGGATCGCCGTTTCTGCAATCCGGTTGACGTCTTCTTCCTTGCCGACATCTGCCTTCACCCAAACTGCCGAATGCCCTTCACCCGTCAGCTCGTCTGTCAATTGCCGCAGCGCTTCTTCGTTCCGTGCAACAACGACGACTTTTGCGCCTTTAGCTGCGGCCATGCGCGCCGTCACGAGCCCGATACCGCTTGAGGCCCCCGTAATAACGATAACCTGATCTTCTAATTTCTTTAAGGATAGCTTCTTGAATAGACCCTTTTGGCTGCTTGCAAGAGCTGAAGTTTTTCCATTCATGCTGATCCCTCCTAAAAATTGTATGGTCGTCTATTACCCGATTTCGAGGAGGGTAAGCACATTAAAGGGTATTCCGTTTCATTTCTTCGCAGCCGGCTTTTTATAATCCAGCTTCGCCGTAAAAGACAAGTTCGTCATCGTCCGCTCTTCGTAATTCACACCGTTCACCATCTTGAACAAATGATACGGCGTTTCCGATGCCAATTCGTCGAGTTCTTCAAGCTTTCGTCTCACAGCCATTTTAAACTGAAGCTCGTACGCCTTCCGCATCTTTTTATCGAAAATCTCTTTGCTGATGTCAATGACAATCGTGCTGCCATTGCTCAGCGTCACGAGTGTATGTTTGTCCTGTAAAATGTCTGTTGCATGGATGTGGCGCAGCGAAAACCAGATGCAGTCTTTCCGCGACGGCGATTTGCAGGGAAGCAGGATGATTTCCTTCTCATAATCCAAGATGATTGGATACATGCTGATTTTCCCGAGAATATCGTGCGCACCTTCCATTGCTCCACGCAGGCTCGTCCCCCGGTAGAGAAAATTCGTATCGATCAATTGATAAGGGCTTTTATCCGCCTCAAGGTAGCCATCCTTCCCACATACTAACGAATACAAATGGCCATTATTATAATGCGGCACAATCATCAGCGTGTCGGCCGTAATTGCATAATTCTTATTCATTCTCATCTCTAAATTTCCCCCTTTTGAATTAAACCCTTTATCAATCCAATAAAAAAGGAGTATACTAACAGGTAGTTGGTATACTCCAGCTAACAGCCTCCGGGTGATGGTCAGCCACGACTTTCACACCCGGGGGTTTCTTTTTGTTTTTAAGCTCTTTTTCACTTCTCACCTTCTTTCTGGAAATACAAGGAAGCGACGGAATTCAACTCTCATCGCTTCCTATCTTTTCCTATTTCTGTGATAAGTATATAGTCATCTTGAACTATTGTAAAACTATTTTTAAATTTTAAACTATTTTATTTTCTGCTCTTTTTTATGTTCGGAAATACTTATGAAATCACGCAAAAAACGGGCATTTTCGATTGATTTTCCCACCCCGTTTTCACAAATACCGCTCTTTTGAATAAATTCATTCAGGAAGCGTGTTATCAAAACCACACCGTCTTTTTCCAGAAATCTTTCTATAAATAAAAGGGTCCGACACCTCTCTTAAAAAAGTGCCGAACCATATTGTTATACAGAAATAGTCATAAAAGCTTTATACGCTAAATACAAAAATGCGAGAGATGATAAAACGCCTGCGAAATAAATAGGCAGCTTTAACTTCACTAAAATGTATCTTAATATGACAGCCGCAATTAAAGGCATGCCCACGACCAATAAAAGATTCATCAACAATTCATCCATGAATGGCTGCATCGGACTAAAATCCAATTCCATAATATCCCTCCTACTATTCATAAGAAATATCGGTAGGAATGAATCTTTTGTTTAACGGTTTATCAAAGAATTGTTGGTTTAATTCTCCAAGAAATGAATGATAGGAATGAGATCAACTTTTCACCTCAATAGCACAAGCTCCTATCGCTATAAAGGTATTTTCTCCTTGCTCTCGCAGATTATTCTTTACTTATTTAAATCAGCTTTCTAGCAGTACTCCCTAACTCTCCTTATCGATTCCTACTTATTATAGAAGGAAATTAAAAAGCTTTCCGCTTCTTTCGGTTGAAAGGAGCGGAGAGCTTTTTCTGTCTCGTTCATTTTTAAATCACTGCCTCCTTTCATTTCTCTTATATCGCGCTTCTATCGACACTATTTCCTTTTCTATCGACACTAATTCGATTTCTTCTTACACTAATTGCTTTTCTTCTTGCACTATCCCCTTTTCTTCTTGCACTAAGCTGATTCTGTGTGTAATCTCGCATCTTTTTGAATCCAGCCCAAAGCAATCCGAATTCAACCAAGTACGTACTGTAATCAACTTTGGGACACACGAAATCACCCCGCACTGTTTTTTTCGCTTTTCGCAAAGCGGAAAGCCGGTCTTAGGCAATTAGATTGTGCTTTCGGGCGAGTTCCTTGCAAAATTACTTGAGTTTCTCTCAACCAGTAAGGAGTTTCCCCCTAAGTCGCTTGAGTTCCCCTTAAACCGCTTTGAGTTTCTCGTAAATTCTTATTTCCGCTTTCCCCGCCCTTCTTCTATCCGAAACAGATTGACCACTACCAACAATAAAAAAACCGTCCCCAGAACCCAAAACGGATCCCAGAAACGGCTCTCTCATTCACTCACGTATCCAAAAAGTTCTTCCCAACCAACTCTCCAGCATGAAAAATAAATTCCGCTGCGAGCTTCACACCATTCTCCAAATCATCCAAATCCACAATCTCCACTGGCGAATGCGTATAGCGGGACGGAATCGAAATGACGCCGGATGAAACGCCGGTCGATGTCATATGGATCGCACCTGCATCTGTCCCGATGCCCATGAAGATTTCCGTTTGAACCGGAATCGCCTTTTCCTCTGCGACGCGCTTCAACAAACCGGTCACAAGCGGATGCGCAATCAACGATTTATCCGCAATCTTGATGCATGGACCTGCACCAAGCGTACGCGTGCCGGTCATCAATACATCATACGTATCGCTTGTCGGCGTCGTATCGATCGCCAGTGCAAAGTCCGGTTTGAAGGCCGGCGATAAGACGGATGCTCCCCGGAGTCCCACTTCCTCTTGCACCGTAAAGACACAGTAGACATCACCATGCGAACGATCCGGATTTCCCTTCAATAAAGAAATCAATTCGATCAACGTCGCACAACCCGCACGGTCATCCAACGCTTTCCCAACAACCCGGTTACGTCCCACTCGCTTCAGTTCACTGCCATAGCTGATCGGCTGCCCGACTCGCACACCCATTTCCAGCACTTCTTCGGCATTCGCTGCACCGATATCAATATAGAGTTCCCTGTGATTCGCAATCCGTTTCGGGTCGTCCCATTTCATGTAATGGGTCGACAAAGTCCCGATCACCCCATCTACATATCCATCCACACCTTTAATCTTCACCGACTGCGCATGCAAGATGCGCGGGTCGAATCCGCCTAGCAATTCAAAACGAAGCGTGCCGTTCGGTTCAATCTTTTTGACGATAAAGCCGATTTCATCCGCGTGCGCTGCAAGCAGGACCGACGGCATATTAGCATCCGTCGCATTGAGTTTAACAATCAGATTGCCCAAAGCGTCCACTTCGACTGAATCCGCCTGGTCCACTACTTTATCCCGAATATAGCGCTGGACGTCCTGTTCAAATCCGCTCGGTCCAACGAGTTCACAAAGTTCCTTCAACAATTGATACACAAAACCACTCCAAGCGTTTAGTTAGTCAAATACACGTCTGTCAGTAAATCATTGCTCATCGGATGCGGTACGTAGCCTTCCACGTAATCCGCCTGCGCAAGCGGCGGTGTCGTATAGGCAAGCATCGTCCACGGCGCATCTTTTTGGAACAATTGCTGCGCTTGTTTGTAAAGCTCAGTCCGCTTGTCCTGGTCGATCGTTTCACGCGCTTCCGTGATCAACGCCGTAAACTCTTCACTATCGTAAAACGCGATGTTTTGCGCCGGTTTCGTGATATTCGTGTTGCTCAAGTTCGGGTAAAGGAAGTTGTCTGGATCCGCCATAACGCCGGTCCAGCCGTAAAGCGCCATGTCGTGCTTCCCGGCACTTGTATCATCCAAATACGTCGCCCATTCCATCGACACGATTTCCGCTTCGATGCCCACTTCAGCTAAATCCGCCTGAATCGCTTCCGCAATCTTCATCGGCTCCGGCAAATACGGCCGCGGATTGCTCATCGTATACAGCTTCGTTTTGAAGCCATCTTCAAGCCCGGCTTCTTTCAATAAATTCTTCGCTTCTTCCACGTTGTAATCGTACTTCTCTAAACTGTCGTCATAGCTCCATAAAGAAGGAGGCAGCGGGCTAGTCGCTGTATCAGCGAGTCCGCTATAGAACGCTTCAACGATTTCCTCTTTATCAATCGCCATATTAATCGCTTGTCGAACCAGTGGATCGTCAAACGGTTCTTTCTCCATATTGAACGCCATATAACCGATATTGAAACTTGGACGTTTCAACAACTCAAACCCTTCCGCATCTTCGACAACCGTCGTATCCCCTGCATTCATTCCGTCCAGCACATCAATTTCACCTGTCTGCAAAGCATTCAAGCGCGCGGAGTTTTCCGGAATGACGCGATAGATGACTTTATCCAAATGCGGTTTGCCTTCCATCCAGTAATCTTCGTTTTTCGCTAGCGTAATCGTATCGTTGCGGTTCCAGCTTTCAAACTTGAACGGCCCCGTTCCAACCGGATTTTCATTCAAGGTCTCGCCGTATTTCTCAATCGCTGCCGGGCTCGCAATCCCGAACATCGAAATCGCTAGGTAACTCAAGAACGGTGCGGTTTTGCGCTTCAATTTGATTTCCAGCTCATAATCGTCATTTGCTTTCACGTATTCGATCAAATGATTCTCATCGCCTTTAAACCCGCCGTACAAGAACGGATAGTAAGCAAAATCCCCTTGGTGGTACGGGTTTTCCGGATCCATCCAGCGTTCAAAGTTGAACACCACTGCATCTGCATTAAAATCCGTGCCGTCGTGGAATTTCACGCCTTCACGAAGTTGGAACGTCCACGTCAAGCCGTCTTCACTCGACTCGTATTCCGTTGCAAGCTTCGGCTGCAATTCTAAATTCTGATCATACTCCAGCAATGTCTCAAAGATGTTATGTGTGACCCGGATCGATTCGCCGTCCGTCACATTGATTGGATCGAGCCCAACTGAATCCGCTCCGCGTCCGTAAACAAGCGTACCGCCTTGCTTATCGCCTTCAGCGGGTTCTCCTCCACTTTCTGTTTCACTTGCTCCTTCATTTCCGGAACAAGCTGCCAACAATAAAACCAAGATCAATCCGATTAAAAATGAACTATGTACTCTTTTCTTCATCTTGTCTGCCCCTTTCTTGTTGTGAATGTTTATAATAATACAATAATTACGAATAAATAACCATAGTATTCATAAAAATAATTCGATTTACGAATTAAAATTTTCATCATTTTCTTTATTTTTTCCTTTTTCATCTAATTTTTCCATCTTTGTTACATCAAAAGCGAATATTATCCCTTTAATTACACATATCGTTCATTTTTAACAAAAAGAGAGATACAGTATTTATGTATATTTTCATAGGTTTTTTTAAACGTTTCACTTGTTTTTCGTCCCCAAGGAAGTGAACTTCTTAATTCGTTTCTTTTTTTCACAAGCACTATGGATTCTCCATAACGGGTATACACTGGGGAAAGAACGAAACAGTGACGGAGCTAGAGACGATGCCGCAATTATCGACGAGATACTGGCAGAGATGGATGCCCAAGGCCTTGGAATCACGCTTGAACTTAGAACGGAATTGGAGATGGGGCATTGGAAAGTCAATGGCATTGATATCTTGGTGAGGGATTCGCTCCTGCAAGAATCGGTGATTGACCAAAAAATTTTCCGGTCAATGATGGCCGATGTGGTGGTCAAAGCGCCCCACCAAAAAGCCTTCATGAAGCTCATGCAATTCAATTTGGACGAAGGCGGCTACCTGGTCTTCAAACGGGGCAACACCATTTTGGAAGCCCGTTTAGAAACGATGGTCTATTCCATCAGCTCTAGCGGCTACAATGTGCGGCTTACTATTTACATGAAAGGATACGTATACCAAAATGAGAACCTAGAGAGGGAACGCATCCAAAAAGCAAAAGATGTTTGGACATATTTCGAGGGTAAGGGGTCATCGATCAAAGGCATCAAGAGCTTTTTCAATCAATGAGGAGGAAACAGGATGGGACAGCAAGTTAGGCATTCGTTGAAACTGGCTGGACTTATGATGCTTTGTCTCATGGTAAGCGCATGCAATCCAAACAAGCCCAAGGAGCCAGAGCCGAAAGCGGCATCCGGCAGTGACCGCTGTGAAGCAGCTGTGAGTGAAGTTGTCGGATCGGAGCTTACAGGTCCCGACAAAGAAGTGAGTCGCATGAAACAGGAAGTTGATGACATGTTGGAAGAATTTGATGAAAAATACGGTCATCTCGTACAGCATCCAGGCTATATGCAAAGCGGACCCGAGATAGATGCATTTTTTGCATATGCCCGGGAAACCTATAGGTCTTATTTTACGGAAAAGGGATATGTGGAATTCATCAATAGAGATTTTCCGGATGTTTTCAAGTTTCATCAGCATAATCTTGATTATTGGATGGATGCCGCCGTTTATGTGGAGAAAGTGGAGATAGAAGACACGGATCAGGAATTCAGTGCGTTCGACTTCACTGCTGAAGTAGAATATTCTACGCGAAGAGAAGGCGGCTCTTATGATTTTACCGGCTGGGCATTGTGTACGCCTGATGGGGTGATTTCACATTTGACTATGATCGACCTGGACGGATTAGCTGCCAGAATAGAGAGTGATCTATAAAGTTCGTCCCAGGGAACGGCACAACTCAAACTCCCTTCCTTTGAACCTAGCATCCACAGGAAGGGAGTTTTTTCATAAAAATGACGTGTATAGTTAATGTTCTCTTGAACCGGTTCTTTCCTAAAGTAAATTTTCCGTAAAATAAAAAAAGCGCTCCCTATAGGAGCTGCATCACTTGATTATTCTTCTGTCAATTCGACTACAAGACCTTTTTCTTCAGCTGATCCAGTGCCTTCTCTTAAGGCTTTTGCGAATTCTTCCTGGCTTTTAAAAAAGATGACCTCAGTATTGCGATGTTCCATGACTTTCACTTGATTTGCATGATTCATTGTTCTGCCTCCATCATTTAAAATATTTTGTGCGCTTTCGCTCGTATATTCTCTATTCCCAGTATATGAGTTGTTAAACATGTTCTATTTTTGTTTCCAGGAATCTACGTAACCTACGACAATCCCAGCTGCTGCATGAAAAGGAAAACTCCCTTCCATTGAACTTTGTGTTCACCGGAAGGGAATTTCTTAATAATTGCCATATATAGTTAGCGTTCTTGAGCATTATTTCTTTCCAAGGGAAGTGAATTTTAAAAGGAACTGTTTTTCAAATAATTGCACATTTCAAAACAAATCAGCATGTGTTCCTGTTCGAATGAATACGACTAAATCTTCTGAAGAGTAAAATTTGTAAACTAACAGCCAATCGCTATTGCGCCCGCCAATATGGCACTCCCAACAGTCGTTATAATCTTTTGTAGGCCGCAGTTTATGGGCACGGTAGATTTCTTCAGGCAGCTCAACTTCTTCTTCAATCATCTTCATTACTTTTTTTAATTCTTCCAAGTCATTACCGCGTTTGTTTAATCGTTTTAAATCTTTCTTAAACTGACTTGTCCAATTTGCAATTAGCATTACTCCAGGTCCTCAAGGACTTCGTCGAAAAGATCATCTACTGATTTTTGGCGATTTGATAAACCGCTTTTAACCAGCGCATCTGATTCCTCTATCGCCTTTAATGTCACTTCATTAAAACGAGCTTTCGTCGGCTGGAAAGGTAAGCCGTTTTCTGCAATCACTTGACGCAGGAATACGTTAATGGCAGTGCTTGCATCCATTCCGAGATCATTCAAAACTTCTACTGCTTGGCTTTTAACATCTTCATCAATCCGCACTTGAATAGTGGCTTTTTTTGTCTTCGTTAACAAGACACTCGCCTCCTTTTCTATATCCTAAATTATAATTATTTGTAATGACAATTGCAATACATTTGCATTACAAAAGCTTTTTGTTTTTTCAAGCAAGGGCACAATTCATGCCAATCTCGGTTGCTGCATAAAAAATAAAACGCCCTTCCAGTGAATCTTGTGTTCACCGGAAGGGCGTTATTTTAGGCAATTACCATGTATGATTAGAATTTTTCGGGATTTCTTCTTTCCCGAGGAGACCAGCCATCAGTCTTCTTCCCAACGGATCTCATCCAGCGGATCGACCATTTCCAGCTTCAGCTGAAATCCTTCGAACCTCGCGAGCATCTGGCCGATTTCTTCCCACTTGTACGTTTTGCCGTCCACTACCACGAACGGAATCTCTTCCCGGTCTTTATCATAGGCGATGGTCCCTGCTAAGCGATCGCTCACCAACTCACCGGCTAGGACAAACCGTTCGGCCAACCCCCGCTCAATCTTCGCAAACAATTCCAGCAGCAGCTCGCCTTGGTTCCCGTGCAAATCGCCCTCGATCTCAAACGCGCAATAGCCGGTTCCCTTCTCCACCGCTTCCATGAAAATGCCTTCCTGATCCAAACGCTTCTTCAAGTGAAATACATGTGGCTCCCCTTCGCCGTCTCGGATCGATACCGTTTCCGGATAGCTCTCCGCTTGTACGCCCAACTCTTTCGCCATTTCGCCGTTATAGCAATCCAGGCACATCTGCGCCTCCCCAAACCGGATAGAAACTTCCGCTTTATGGCAACTTTCACATACCATCATCCCAAGTTTCCCCTTTCACCCTCTGAATCTCGAACCACTTAAACTCTAGATTCCCCAACGACTCCCCAGCTTCCACGGTCTTTCTTCATCGTCTTCAGTTTATCATTCCAATAATCGACGTAGATACGGTCCGCTTCTGCTAAAGTGAAGAACTGACGGTGCTGCTCTTCGGTCAGGTAATAAGCGGGCAGTCCACTAATGCCGAGTCGCCTCGCTTTTGCGACGCGGTGATTGCCGTCGATCAACCGGAAAAACTCCGGGCGCATCCAAGCCATAATGACCGGCTTCGAAAGATCCGCCTGCGGAATAAAGTCTTCATCCAAATGCGCTGAGTCTGCACCTTGCCCCGGCGGTCCGATCTGCACAACGGACAGTTCCACTTGATCGAGATTTTCTTCAATCCAGCTTGCTGCGCGTGTGATATTCCACCTGAATGGATAGCCGCCCAAAGTTTCATCGCCCACAACCGGTTCGCACGGTTTGAAATTCGGATTCTCTTTTAGTTTCCTCATTACTTCTCCTCACTTCACATTATGTTTTCTATAGGATATCATATCTTCTTTTTTCGTTTCCTAGGAACAACACGATTTTAACAAAAGAATATTTAGACAATTCTTCTCACTTCACCTACAATGAAAAAGTAAGCCAGTTTAAAAGGAAAGAAGGGATTCCCATAAGCAATTACATTTACAGTGTCGGAATGTCCGGACTTACCGGACAAGTGATCCAAGTTGAGGCGACGGTGCGGGAAGATAAGGAGTCGTGCATTATTATCGGTCTGCCGGATGCATCAATCAAGGAGTCACGTGAGCGGATTTTGAATTGCCTGCATGCGCTCAAAGAAGATATCGATATGAAGAAAATCACGATCCATTTGTCGCCGGCGGATGTCCGCAAACAAGGCACGTCATATGATGCGGCGATGCTGCTGGCTGTTCTGCAGGCAATGGCGAAACACCCTGTGAAGATTCCGGATAAAACCTGTTTCATCGGCGCATTGACACTGAACGGCCAGCTGACGACGTTCCACAGCATGATCCCGACGATCCACCAAGCGATTCTGTTGGGCTTTAAACGCATCTACATTCCACCTATTGAAATCTCCCTTTTTGCGAAAGCTGCGGATATTGAATTGATCCGCATGCCGGACATGCCTTCGATACTTGCCCATTTAGCAGGCAAACCTTCCCTTTTTGATGATGACCTGTCTTTACTTGAAAATGAACCCGTTTACGAAGAAACCGAGAAGATCCCTCATGTCTGTTTTTCAGCAATCCGTGGACATGTTGAAGCAAAACGTGCACTTTTGTTGGCGGCAGCTGGCGGCCATCACCTATTGATGAGCGGACCTCCGGGCTGCGGCAAAAGCCTGTTGGCGAATGCATTCCATACGCTTTTGCCGGATTTGACGCATGACGAGGTGCTGGAAGTCTATAGCATCTACCAGCTGGCGAAGCAGCCGCGCTCTCTGTCCGAACGTCCGCCGTTCCGCGCGCCGCACCACTCTTCTTCTGAAGGGGCGATCATCGGCGGCGGCCGCTATCCGAAACCGGGTGAAATGTCGCTTGCGCATCGCGGCGTTTTATTTCTCGATGAACTGGGCCATTTCCCGCGCCGCGTCATCGATACGCTGCGGCAGCCGCTGGAATCCGGTTTTGCGGTGGTCAATCGCGTGGAAGGATCTGACCAGTTCCCTGCAAGCATCAATTTAATCGCAGCGACGAACCCGTGTCCCTGCGGCTATTACGGTGCCCGGGAGAATTATTGCGTTTGCGGCGACAAAGTACGATTGAAGTACATGCAGAAAATCACGGGGCCGATCATCGACCGCATCGATTTTGTGCTAGCGATGAAAAGCCAAAGCGTTTTGGATCAAACTACTGCCGCGACATCCGTTGACTTGCGGCAAACCGTAACAACGGCACGAGCCCGGCAACGGCTGCGCTACGGTTCGAATTACACGAACGCCATTGTGCCGGTTAAGTTATTTGAGGAGAAAGTCCAGTTTAGCGCGGCTCAACTGGAACGCATCGAAGCCGCCAGTTTCCAGGAAAATTTGAGCAGCCGAGCAACGCTGAAGATTTTGCGGTTGGCCCGGACGATTGCTGATGTGCTGGATTGCGACACGGTACCGGACGCGGCAGTGGACGAGGCGCTGAAATGGAAAATCAGTGCACGCCGGGCCCATCAGTCGCTGTTGAGATGACGCCTCGGCGCGAGTTCAATCCCAATTCCTATTACCACGTCATTATGCGCGGCAATAATTTTTAATCCTTAAAATTCTTCTCAAATCTCCAAGCGTCCTGACACATAGCAATAGTATCCCGCTTCGCTTTCCAACCCAATTCTCGTTCTGCCTTGGAAACATCACCATAGCAGGAAGCAATATCACCGGGGCGGCGTTCTGTAATTTCATAAGGAATATCGATTCCGGTTGCTTCTTCAAAAGCTTTCACTAATTCTAATACACTAGTACCTTTACCGGTTCCTAGATTATAGACCTTGACACCATCAGTAAGATTATTTAATGCAGCCAGGTGGCCATCTGCTAAATCTGCGACATGAACATAATCGCGGACTCCTGTGCCGTCGGAAGTTGGATAGTCGTCTCCGAAGATTTTTAATCCTTTCAATTTACCTTTGGCTACTTGAGTCACATAGGGCATTATATTATTTGGAATACCATTTGGCGCTTCTCCAATCAATCCGCTTTCATGAGCACCACCAGGATTAAAATATCTGAGGATCGATACAGAAAAATCCAGGTTTGCTTGAGCAATATCTGTTAAAATACGTTCACTCATCGCTTTCGTTTCACCATATGGATTCGTCGTTGGCAAGAGTTTCATCGTCTCTGTAAATGGTACAACAGGATTGTCTCCATATACTGTCGCCGACGAGCTGAAAACAAATTTGTTCACATCGTATTTGAGGCAGGCATTGGCAAGAACCATCGTACTGACCAAGTTATTATAATAATAAGCTTGTGGCTTCTCTACAGATTCACCAACTGCTTTATGTCCAGCAAAATGAATGACAGCATCTATCTTATGATTTTTAAAAATCACTTCAACAGCTTGGGCATCTGTAACATCAATTTCTCGGAATTGCACTTCTTTATCTGTGATCCTTGAAATATTTTCCACCGTTTCAAGCCTACTGTTTGAAAGGTTGTCTGCAATTATCACCTTGTGACCTGCTTCCAGCAAAGCAATGGATGTGTGAGAACCTATATAGCCCGCTCCGCCAGTTACTAGTATATTCATTTAGGTCTTGCCCCCTAAAAATTTTTACTGCTTTAATGCTCTTAATCTTTCATTATTTTCTTTATAATGATTAATTCAAAAAAATAAATTAAAACTTCTAATTATTTCTTAATACTTCATCATATATCTCTTCATATTCTTCTAAAACATTTTTTAATAGATATGGTTGAATAAACTCTTTCGATTTTTCGCCCATTGTTCTTCTAGTATTTTCATCTTTTAATAATTTAATGAAAGCATTTACAAGTTCTTCATTTTTATTTTGATTTACCACATAGCCATTTTCATTGTGAATTATTAAATCTCTTAATCCCCTGGTGTTACTCACTATACAAGGAACTTTATTTATCATTGCCTCCATAATACTTTTAGGTAAACCTTCACGATATGATAATAAACTTAGTATATCTGTTATTTGAAGCAATTTATTTACGTCATTTCTTTGCCCTAAAAAAATGATTCCTTCGATTTCTTCGGCTAGTATCTTTTTTTCTAATTCTTCTTTTAGCACTCCGTCACCTATAATCAAAAGCACAGAATTAGGGACTTTTAATTTTATTTTATTCCAATTTCCAATTAAATAGCGATGATTTTTATTTTCATTTATCTCTGCTATATATGAAATGATTAAATCGTTTTCTTTTAATCCCAAGTTTTGTTTGTATAATTTCTTATCAAATACTTCTTCGTCTAAAGAATTCTGTTCTACTCCTACACCATGTACTAAATAAACATTTTCTTTTTTATATCCCATATTAAGTGCACGATTGTAATCTTCATTATTTATAGTAATTAACGCATCCGTCCATTTAACAACACTTTTTTCCGCCGGATAGTAAAGGAGCCAATTTAATAAGGGAGCACCTTTATAAAAATGAAAACCATGTGCTGTATAAATAATTTTTCCATTACCATATTTTTTATAAGCAAACCTGGTTAAAAGAGATGCTACAGGTGTATGAACATGTATGAGATCAAAATCTTCTTCTTTTATAAGCGTTTTTAACTCCCTCAAAGCTTTCAGATTTTGAGCATTAAGTGGACTTCTAGCAAAGGGGATATCATAACAGGGAATACCATGTTTTAGTAACTCTTTTCTAGAAAATGTATCACTTGCCGCTGCCGCATATACTTCATAACCTTTGGATTTTAAAAGCAACATAAAAGGAATGTGAAAAAATTCCAAATGTCGATAAATTGAAGCTACAAAAAGAACTCTCATATTTTAATACCTCATTTAATGGAACTTTCTATTTAACTCAAGTTTAAAATCATCACGAAGTTTATTATATTCCTTCATTTTATCGCGAATTATCTTTTTGTAAGATTCTTCATTTAATAATAATTCATTAAACACTTTGATTAATCTCTCACTAGCTAATTGTTCAATTTCTATTTCATATTCTTTTAATCCTAGTTCTTCCATTATTCCCTTTCCTTTATTCCCTCCATATGAAATAGCTATAGAAGGCGTTCCAGAAGAAATAGAGAATATGACAGAATGGAATCTTGTTCCTACGACATAATCCATAGATTTATATATTTTTTTTATGGAGCTAGCATCCAGGTTAATATCAGAAATTACGGTCACATTGTTTTGAATACCACCATCTAAAATTGCTTTAATTGCCTCATTGTCATCTTCATTAAAACTCGGTCCCATAGTTTGTGCAATCAAAATCGGGTGGAAGTTATTTTTTTCCAGATAATTTATGAACTCTTTAAAAGAATTTATATAATTTTCATATGCTTGATGTGGATTTGTATGTCCGTCAAAACGATACGGCCTAACTGTGATACCCACTTTTTTTCTGTCTTTTGGAATTGAAAATTTTCTCAGATAAGATTCTACTTCAAAGTTTGGATCTTCTTTTAAAAAGAAACCTAAATCTGGATAATATTGTGAATCTATATTTAATTCTTCTTTTAAAACGTTTAAAGAAATCTTTTCTCTTACTGCTATCAAATCAATTTTTTTCATCACATTTTTTACCATTCTTGCTGCTATTTTATTTTTGAAAGGTCCAAAAGAATTCGGCATAAAAACTACTTTTATATTATGTTTTTTTGCCAACATAGCATAATATAAAAAATAAAACATTATATATGGATCTCGAATTGAACCATAGCTATGGATAAATCCACCACCTTTAAATATAATACCTTTAGATTTTTTTAAATGATCATATGTTTGTTGAAATTCATATGATAAACTCCTTAATGCAAGTTTTTCTATATGACTATTTCTACTTAATAATAATAATCTTGGCACAAAATCTTTTACTGCTCTTAAACCCCATCTAATATACTGGTTTTTAGAGTAATATTGATTTTTTTCTTCTTTTTCCCCCCTATTTGGATGATTTATTAAGGGATATACAAATTCGTAACCTTTTTTTGCTGTTTGCCAAGATTGAATATGTCTTTCTTTTTCGGTTTCTCCACTTAGAATTATTCTAAAGTTAGCGTTATTATTGATTTCCTTTAGAATATTTATTGATTCCCAAATTAACGCTTGATCTCCTCTGTTTAAATCGGTGTTTCCTGGAACAATCAAATAATTAGCCATTTATTTCTCCCTAAATTTAATTTTCAATAATTCTGTAAAATGTTTTTAAACTTTGTTCCTCAGTACTTTCTTCATTCGATAGATTAGTTATTAATTTCTCTCTTAACTCTTTAGAGTTTATTAACTTTTCTATATTATTTGCAATAGATTCTCCATTCATTTCAGCAATTATCCCGTTAATATTATCTTGAATTTGTTCCCCTACAGTTTCATAATTAGTAGCTATAATCGGTTTATTTAGATATTTAGCTTCGTCAATAACATTAGACTTACCTTCAAACCTTGAAGGATGAACCACAATGTCGCACTTTTCAATAAAATCCATGGTATTAAGATGAAAACCTAATAGTATGAAATTATTTTCTAATTTTCTTTTTTTTATTTCATCTTCTATTGACTTTTTAAAACTCCCATCACCAAGGACATACCATTTTATATTTATTTTTTTTTCCAATAATTTCGACATAGCTTCCATTGCCATGTCAATTCCCTTATTAGGATCTAATCTGCATATAGTTAAAACATTAATCGTATTATGTTCCTTTTCTAAAAAGGAAATATCAGATTTAATATTTTTGTAAATATCAAATGGGAGTACATTATACATTGTCACCGTTTTATGAGCATGTTCTGGAAACATGCCATCAAAGATTACTTTACACTCTTTAGAAACAGATAATATATAGTCCATTCCTCTAAAATAAATGTTATCTATTTTTATATTTCGTTTCAAAACTCTATAATCAGATCTTATCCATCCTATTTTCTTATTAGAAGAAACACAATCATTAATATACATCATCGAGTGACCGCCTGATACACCAAATGCAACATCATATTTTTGGTTTAATTCAGGAAAATACTTATGATTTTCTAACCAAAATTTTTGCCTTGCCTGTCCCATATTATTTAATTTATATCCATCATTCAAAGTATTTAGTGCTTTAAACACCAACTTAGCTTTCTTTCTCTGTAACAGTTTAAAAGTTGATTTTCTTAGCTCTTTTTTCGAAATCAATGCAAATTTTATTTCTATGGGTGTTTCTAAAACATTTACAGCTGGTGGTAAATATTTCAAAAGAGCCCCTTCACCACTTAAAATCATTAAATCACATTCGTATTTTGTATAGTCTATCTTATGAAGAAGAGCTAATAAACTTTTTTGAGGTCCGCCTATGTTAAAATTCGCTATTGTAAATAATATTCTTTTCTTTTTCATAGTTATCCCTTTTTCTTAGCTTTATATTTTATATAGTTCAATAAAATCCATCCCAATGGTAATGCAAATGCAACTGTTATTGGATACTCACTTTTTTTAATATATCCATTATTTTTTATATGCAATTGCATAGCGTTCAAATGAATTGCTTGTCTCAAACGCTTATATAAGCTATTGCTTTTTTTCATTAAAAATTCTCTATAAAATATAAAACCTCTTGGGTTTTTTAAATATCTAGTAAACAAATTAGCCGTAATTCCATCAGGTAAGTATTCTACTATACATAACGGTTCATGTAATAACAGACATGGAGCGACTTCGTCAGTTAAGCTGTACTTATAACGATTTGGAAAATAGTTCTCTCCCTCAAATTGTGGACTAGGGAATAGTTTTGCAATATCTGTTCTATAAACTGGCTTTTTATCGCCTGGAATATTATAAACTTCATATAAATCCATTAAAGTAGCTACTTCTAAGCTCTCTGGAAATTTTTTCCCAACTACTTTCCCGCTTTTATAAACATCCCAACCTATAATACCAGCATATTGTTCTCCGCCTTTTTCAGTCCATAGTTTGGTGATTAATTCAACTGCATTATCTGGCAGATGATCATCGGAATCGATGCAAACATTTAAGTAAGTATCAATATTTTCGATTGCCTTATTCCTAGCCACATGAACTCCTTGGTTTTCTTGATATATATAATTTATATCAATTTTCCCCTCTTTAATCCATATATTAACCAGTTCATTTGTTTGATCTGTTGACCCATCATCGACAATTAACCACTTGAAATTTTGATTTGTTTGACGCAGTAAACTTTCATAACATTCATGTAGTATATAAGCTCTGTTATAAGTAGGTGTATATACTGTTAATAAGGGCACTTTCATCCATCCTCAACTATTTATAATCTCCAAACTGAAATACCATCAGGTTTTTTATCCAGGGGTAATACACTCTTTACATCAACAAGTACACCCTTTTCATTTTTAAATAATGACTGAATGTTGGACCAGCTTTTTTCAATATAACTTCTATGAGGAACAGCTAGAACTACCGCATCTGCCTTTTCTAATTCTTCATAAGAGATTAAGTTAACTCCATATTCACGCAACGCTTCATTACCTCCTGCTTCTGCGTCAGTAACTTGGACGTCAATATCATATTCCTGAAGTTCACGGATTACATCAATCACTTTTGAATTACGAAGATCAGGAACGTTCTCTTTAAAAGTTAAGCCTAGAATAGTCACTTTAGCGCCTTGGACAGCAGTACCTTGTTTTATAATTTTTTTAACCAGAGTACCTGCGATATATTTGCCAAGACCATCATTAATCCGTCGACCAGCCAAGATAACATCTGGCTGATATCCTACAGCTTGAGCTTTATGTGTTAAATAATATGGATCTACCCCTATACAATGTCCACCGACAAGACCGGGTGAAAACTTTAAGAAGTTCCATTTCGTACCTGCAGCAGCCAATACTTCTGCAGTATCAATATCTAACAAGTCAAAAATCAAAGCTAATTCATTCATTAATGCGATATTTACATCACGCTGAGTATTTTCAATAACTTTCGCTGCTTCCGCTACTTTAATGGAACTCGCTCTATGGACACCTGCCTTTACTACACTACTGTAAGTATCAGCAACTATTTCCAATATTTCTGGAGTCTGGCCGGAGACTACTTTTGTAATTGTAGTAAATGTATGCTCTTTATCGCCTGGATTTATACGCTCAGGAGAATACCCTACAAAGAAATCTGCTCCGCATTTCAAACCGGAAAATCCCTCTAGAACTGGCACACAAACTTCTTCTGTCGCACCTGGGTAAACAGTAGATTCAAAAACCACTATTGTGCCTTTTGACAAATTTTTACCCACTGTTTCAGACGCTTTTACTAAGGGAGTCAAATCAGGTTGATTATGTTCGTTAATTGGAGTCGGTACAGCTACGATAATAAAGTCCGTCTCCTTCAATTTTGAGGGATCAGAAGTGAATTGAATCGATGTTTCTGTCAGTTCTTTATCAGTTACTTCGTTCGTATAATCTGTTCCACTAATCAGCGAAGAAATTCTTCCTTCATTTATATCAAATCCTACAATGTTATGTTCCTTGCCAAATGCTACTGCTACCGGTAAACCAACATAACCCAATCCTACTACTCCGATTTTTCTATTCATTATAATTTCACTCCATAATAGTCAACATACCAGTCAACGAATTTTTCGACTCCATCTTTGATGTTTGTTTCTGGTTGAAAATTAATATCTCTATATAAATCAGCGACATCTGCATAAGTAGCTGGCACATCACCTGCTTGAAGGGGCATAAAGTTCTTAATAGCTTTTTTTCCAGTTTTTTCTTCAATCGCTTCTATAAAATCCATTAAATTCACCGGATTATTATTTCCTATATTATAAATTTTATATGGTGCATAACTCGTTCCTGGATCAGGATTCATTCCAGTCCACTCCGGATTAGGCTGTGCGGGTTTGTCAACTAAACGTGAGATCGATTCAACAATATCGTCCACAAAAGTGAAATCTCTCATCATTTCTCCGTTATTAAAAACATCTATTGGTTTTCCTTCAATGATGTTTTTCGTAAACATGAATAAAGCCATGTCTGGGCGTCCCCAAGGACCGTAAACTGTAAAGAATCTCAGTCCAGTGGTCGGAATATTGTATAGACTGCTATAAGTGTGCGCCATTAATTCGTTAGCTTTTTTCGTCGCGGCATAGAGACTTAACGGATGGTCGATATTGTCATGGACTGAAAAAGGCAAAGAAGCATTTGCACCATATACAGAGCTTGATGAAGCATATATTAAATGCTTCACTTCATTGTGGCGGCATGCCTCAAGAATGTTTATAAAACCTACTATATTAGAGTCGATATATGCACGTGGATTTTCTAAACTATATCGAACACCTGCTTGTGCAGCTAAATTTACCACTACATCAGGTTGCTCTTTTTTAAAAATAGCAGTAATTACTTCCTCATCTTCTAAATCTGTTTTATAAAAAGTAAAATCAGGATGTTTTAATAAATTTAATCGCGCTTCCTTGAGAGAAACTGAATAATAATCATTCATATTATCAATTCCAATTACACAATGGTTTAATGTCAATATTTTTTTTACTAAATTTGATCCAATAAAACCTGCAGCACCAGTAATTAATATTTTCAAATAAATACCCTTCTTTCTTAAAACCAAAAAAATTTTGTATTTAAAAACGAGTTATTATCAAACTAAATTATATCTCTACTTTTTTTGCAAACTTTTTATTTATGTTTATTTCTTTGATTGCCGATAATGGCCATTTCCAATTATTGTAAAATAGTTGAATTATAACCATAGGCAATAATAATGTCCAAATTGACGGCCCTACTATGAAGACACTAAACAGTTGAATAATTAGCGTCAATAAACTCGAGATAATAAATGCTTTATAATGCAAGAGTGTATTAGCAGTAGCAAGATAACCTGCAAATAAAGAGTGGTTATTGTGTAGGAAATAGTATGCCAATAAAGTAATTAAAACACTTATAGAAGGCATTTCAATATCGGAACCTAATATATTCAAAATTTGTTCAGAAAAAAGAAGTAAGATCGTGAAGCTGAAAAGTGTGATTATATAATTTATTGAAATCGCTTTTTTGAACTTACTTTCTAATAAATTATACCTATTCTGTATTCTGTATGAACTTAGTTGAGGTAAATAGGTATTGAAAAATGTATTACTTACTACTGTTATTACTGTGATTATTTGTAGTAATAAACCTAATGCAGCTGTAATACTCAGTCCTAAAAAAGAAGCACTAATCAGTGGCAGAGATCTCAAACTAATATAATTTGAAATTGATATCAGCCCTTGTTTATAAGTATTTGGCCAAATATCTACAGCAATTTTTTTTAATTCATTAAATGTCACTTTTTCTTTCATAAGTGATTGAAGCTTTTCTTTATTATTTTGATAAGCAAAGAAGACAAAATGAGCTAAAACTCTATTAGTTATAACAGAGATTAGATAGGCCAAAGAAACTCCAATAAGGCCGTATCCTAATACTAAAAAAATAATAGTCATAGTTAATTGAGTTATCTTAGTCGCAATTAATATCTGTTGATTTCTTTTTATTGCTCCAATACCCTTTAAAATTGCATTCCAATATGCAAAACGCATATTAAGAAAAACAGCGAGAAAATATAATGTCCAAGAAAAAAAAACTATGGCTAAATCGATTGATTCTTTAGAAATACTATATACATAAAGTGTTCCTATGGTACACATAAGAATCAAAATAACTAAACTAATCAATAGATATATGAGCTTGGTAGTTTTAAATAATTTTACGAATAACCCATAATTCGGTGAATCACTATTTATAGATTCTTTATCATAACCAGAACTTTTAATTGACTGAGCTCCAGACCATACAAATGTTACGTTTCTAGATAACGTAGTCATAAACCCAAAGTCTAATATGACTACAAGTCCCGCAATTGCTGCGAACGCATACCATAAGCCAACTTCTTTAGAGTTCAAATATATCAATATAAATGGTAATAACACTATATTGATTCCATTAGATAGAGCTAAACTTATGTAACTCCATTTTACGTCTGAATTAGAGATTTTTATCCCCATTTTTTTCCATACCTTCTTTTCACTAATATTAGTAGATATACTAAGAGTAATGGTATAGCAGTGTAATATGAAACGCCTCTAATCATGTCATATAAACCCCTTCTCGCTAAAGTAAGCGAGAATATTAAAAAGAGACATACAAAAATCAATTTATAGGGATTTTTCATTAATATATCCTTGTTATTAAAATTTGAGAATTTAGCAACAATATAACCTATCGGTATTAAACATAAGAATCCAAATTTACCAAAGTTATAATATCCTTCAGTAGGCAATGAACTTCCTGCGCCATAACTTATACCCATAAGCTCTTTTACCCAAGCCGCTATATTCGAATGTACAGCAGCCGGATGAACATCCCAAAATAAGTTAGGAATAATTGCGGTCAGCCCCCAAAGATAGGTAGATCCATAATGTAATGGAAAAAATTCCGGAATGACTGCCATAGTTTCAATTAATGGAATGACAGAAGCTCCCATCTCTGCAAAAACAAAAAATAATGGGTTATTATCAGTAAAACTATCTATATAATTATTCCAAAAAGTACTAAGACCTCTATTTTCTGTGCCTCTTCTGTAGATTAAAAAGGCGGGAAACATAGTTAAAACAATCAACGAGCCGATTAGATAAGGTATCAATTTTTTTATTTTTATTTTTTGGTTTTTTAAAATTAAATTTAATATAATTACTCCAACTAAAATTGGGAGAGGTTTATCACGATCTCCACTTATTAGTCCAATTATTGCGTAAACAACTATTAACCAGAAAAAGATTCTATACATATTAAAATGATTTCTATACGAATAGAGTAATAAGAACATCGCAGGAATTGTAAATAATGCTAAAAAACCACCTATATTTCCGAAGCTTGTCTTCACTTCTCTTACATTAAAAAGACCAGAATATCCATACTGAAAAGAAATCGTTAAAATTTCATAATAATTTATGACAGTCGGTATAATTGAAATACTGAACAATAACCAACCAATGGTTCTAGCCGATTGTGTAAATTCTGTATTTTCTCTCGGTTTTAAACTTTTCTTTTCTATACTATTTACCGACATTAATGCACCTATCATAAAGGCCACAATTGTATATAGTGTAAATAACTGCGCATCGAAGATTCTTTCATATGAGTATCTATGGAATATCAAAAAATCAAAATCTATATTAAATATATACAAAAAAAACTGACCAAAACAAAAAAAGTAATATGATGTAATCCAAAGTATAAATGGAGTTATAATTGTTCCATTCACTTTTTTCCAGCTATATATCGATAAGAAGAACATGATTAATCCTACTATGGAATAAAACTTTACCTTTTGGGGATGATTATTGGTAAACAAAATATTAATGTATGGATTAAAAATATATATCAATAAGCCTATAAATAACCAACCTGCTATAAAAATGATTTTCGTAATTACGATTTTTTTATTCATCACAGTTACCTCTTTTTTACACCTATTTGAATAAAAATTGCATAAAAAACTTGAATTTCCACTTCATTTTTTCTGAATTACTAAAATCTATAATAATTAAAATAATTTCATCAAACTTTTTTCAACTTCTATATCCAGGAAAAAAACTTTCTTTAATACCTTTAAATTTCGTTTCCATTCTTAATGCCATTAAATTTTTGTATCTGACTTCGTCAAAAACCTTTTTGCCTACCGAAAAATAAGAATTAGAACCTTTATTAAATGCTTTTTTAAATTTATATAAGCTGTCTTCCTGACTGCCAAGACCGCCGCCCAAGTGGAAAGTATTATACCCATTTTCTACTCCCCAGCATGCAGATTCATATAACAATAAATTTGTTGGTGCCAAGTGCTGAAATTTTTTATCAGAAGCAGAAAGATGGTAATGCATCTGAGTATTCGAAAACAATATCATTGACATCGATATTATCTTTTCTTCGTAAACAGCATAAAATATCATTGAATTGTATTTTAAATCTTCAAGTATGCTTGCATAGAAATCTTCTTTAAAATAATAGTAGTCTTTAGCATTATCCTTATCCATCGTCGCATTATACATTTCTATGAAACATTCAATAAGCTGAGAATTACGGCCCCAATAAATATTAATGCCACTATTTCTAGCTTTCCTAATAACATTTCTATTTTTACCAATTAAATCATTCCAAATCTGTTCTCGGGTTTCTAACTTCATAGTAATTGTCTTACCTAGATCTATAACATCATATATAGAAGTTAATCTACTCGAGTTTTTTAGAAGCGGATGAAAACGTACAAATTCACTAACTATTCCTCTTTCATTACAGAGGGAACTATACTCTCTATTTAACATACAAATATTTTTCTCTGTTACTTCTCCTTCTAGCAAAAATCCTCCATAGCCATAGGGAGTAGCGATATCAAAAAATGTTTGTGCTGGAATTTCCCCTTTGAATTTTTCATCTAGTGCAATATCTCTTTTCATTACGACATTAATGGCTTTAAAGTTATCTCCTTGATAATAAAAAAGAATAGGTTCCCCATCGCCATGAATCTCAAATGCTTTTGTATATTCAGCTAAATAATAAATATCGAAATTTTCAAATTTTTTTACTATCTTATTCCATTTTTCTGTTTCATTATTTGTAATCACTGAAATCATGAATCCACTTCCTTACTTAATACTGAATATCTAATTAGTATATGGATTTAAGCACCGTCAGAATTCTCTCCATATCTTTCCCATCATACCTTTGATCACAAGGAATTGATAAAATATGTTCATATATCCTTTTTGTTGCAGATATAGTATCTGTATCAATTTGTGGTGGTATTGGCCAATGAATCGGACAGTAAATACCTTGCTCTGCGAGTTTACTTCTAACCATATTCCTAAGCTCTCCTTCTATAAATACGGGGAAAAACATAGGGCATGTATTATCATCATTCTTCAAAGTAACATGTTGAAGATAAGATACCTCTTTTAAGCTAGAAGTTAAAATCAAATAATTATGTTTTCTTTTTCTAATAAGCTCTTCTTCATTTATTGAGTTTATAATTTCAAATGATAACCTATCAATTTGATATGGATAAAAATCATTATTTATATTTTTTTCAGCTTCAGAGAATTGACTTAACGCCTTGTCCTTTAATTCAACATTTCCAGTCTCAATATAATTCCTTTTATTAATAAGAGCTTCAAGTCTTTTCGATGAAAAAAAAGGTTTTTCTTCAAGTTTACTATCAAGGATTTCTTTCGAAGCCAAAAATCCTCCGCTTGGTATACCAAACCACTTTCTAATACTACCAACATAAAAATGATTAAACTTGGATCTTATAAATTTAGAAAAAAGGCTGTGTGTCACATCTTCAATTACAATAGTTGAATTCTCGCAAAAAGATTTTAGAACTTCTTCCAAATTAGAATTCGTTGAAAATCCATAATATCCAAGATGTAAAAACACTCCAACATCTTTGTATTTCCTTATGCTTTCCAGAGATGGAATTAAATTTTCATCTACTTCGTAATAGTTACATTCATACCCCATCTCAATAAAAGGTATGATTACTGATTCGCAAATATACGCTGGCAAAAGAGCAGATTTTCTTTTTGGTTGTATCTGTTGTAAGAGGTGGGTTATGGCTCCCCTTCCTGATGAAGTTAAAATTACATTTTTATATTCCTTCAAGAAATCTGGAGTCTTACGTTTTGAATTCTCGTCTACACTTTCTAACCAAAATTCACTACCTATCTCCATAATGTTATTCCTCATTTAATATAGATAGAACTAACACATCATGATAGTTCCCTTTTTTAAAAATTCTATTTCTAAGTCTGCCTTCTACGATAAAGTTGCATTTCTCAAATAATTTTTGCGAAGGGGTATTATAAGCGTTGATACTTGCAAATACACATTTAAGCCTCAACTCATTAAATGCATACTCTACTAAAGTTTTGATTGTATCAGCTCCATACCCCTTGCCTCTAGCATCTTCAGTTAATTTAATATGAATTTCAGCATTACCGTTCTTGTAATCTATATCAGATAATATGGCTGTACCGAGTACCTGCTTAGTTTTTTTATCATCAATCATGCACCTTAAAACTCCAATATTAGGCTTTTGATTTTTAATCCAATCCTCTTGATTAAAACTTGAAACCGGGAATGACCATCCACCAAGAGAATTCTCTGTCTCTGAATCATTTATGATTTTCAACAAAGTTTCTTTATCTGAGATTTCAATAGCTCGCAACAAAACTTTTTCACCTGTAATATTCATTTAAATAACCCACCCATCTTTTATTTTTTCTTTCGATACTGATCAAAATCTATTGGCGCATCTATACCCCGCTCACCAATATCACTTCGCTTAACCGCTTTTAAAAGTGTTTGGCAAATAATCTTTATATCTAAAATAAAAGTAATTTTCTTTACATATTGAATGTCATAGTAAAATCTTTGTTCCCAAGTTGCGGTATTCCTACCGTTAATTTGAGCTAATCCAGATAATCCAGGCCTAACCGAATGTCTTGTCTTTTCTTCATGATTGTAATATGGCAAATACTGAACAGCTAAAGGTCGTGGTCCAATAATAGACATGTCACCCTTCAAAATATTCAAAAGCCCAGGAAGTTCATCCAAAGAAGTAGATCTCAAAATTCTGCCAAACTTAGTCAATCGAATACTATCAGGCAACAAATCTCCATTAGCATCCTTTTCACTAGTCATAGACCGAAACTTATACATCTCAAATATCTCTTCATTCAACCCCGGCCTCTTCTGTCTGAACAAAACCGGACTCCCAAGCTTCGTTCTCACCAGAATAGCCACTATAAGAAATACAGGACTAAGTACAATAATCGCTAACAAAGAAAGCACAAAATCCATAGGCCGTTTGAAAAACCTTCTATATAATCCGCCTTTAGAAACAACCATTCTTATTCCCACAACCCTCTAATAATCTTTACAACTCTATCTAACTGCTCATCCGTAATTTTCGTATCACTTGGTAAGCAAACTCCATTTTTAAATAATTCTTCCGAAATTTTTGCTCCAACAAAATCATATTTCTCGAAATAAGTCTGCATATGCATAGGTTTCCATACTGGACGCGATTCAATATTTTCTTTTTCAAGAGCATCCATTACATCATTCGGTCGGATGCTGCCAGTTAAAGTCATTGCACTTAACCAATAGTTCGCTTTGTCCCATTCGTTATCTGGCATAAACTCTACACCCTCAAGATCACTTAAGTGGCTCTTATAAAAATTATAAATATAGTTTTTCTTTGCAACTCGGTTATCTAGCACTTTTAACTGTCCTCTGCCTATCCCAGCGACTACATTACTCATGCGGTAGTTATAGCCTAATTCGCTGTGTTGGTAATGTCTTGCTTGGTCTCTCGACTGAGTAGCCCAAAATCTGGCTTTAGCGATTCGTTCTTCATTATTAGAAACTAACATTCCGCCACCCGAAGTGGTGATGATTTTATTTCCATTGAAAGAGAAGATTCCATAATCACCGAAAGTACCAGTATGCTGACCTTTATAGTAAGTACCCAATGATTCAGCTGCATCTTCTATCAAAGCGACATTATACTTTTTACAAAGTGCTACGATTTGATCCATATCTGCCGATAAACCATATAGATGCACTAAGAGAACTGCTTTCACTTTTGGATATTTCTCAAATGCTTCTTCCAATGCTTTCAGAGACATATTCCATGTTTCGTAGTCGCTATCGATAAAAACTGGAATGGCATTTTGATAGATGATCGGGTTTGCAGTTGCGGAAAAAGTGAGTGTCGAACAAAAGACGATGTCCCCTTCTCCGACTCCAGCTGCTTTTAATGCCAAATGGATGGCTGCTGTCCCGGAAGAAAGCGCCGCTGCTGCTTTCGAACCGACTTTTGCAGCTAGTTCATTTTCAAATTCGTTTACATTCGTTCCAAGAGGGGCAATCCAGTTTGTATCAAAAGCTTCTTTTACATATTGCTGTTCGTAGCCTTCGTCACTCATATGCGGTGATGAGAGGAAAATTCGTTCTGCCATTGTCTGATGCTTCCTTCCTGATGTGCCACAACATTCGATTGCGCATTTAATGATTTATTTTGCAGCTTTTAATAAGTTGCTTTCACTCATTCCTACATTTTTACGATTCGCTAGTGCAATTAATGTATCTTTCAGAACGTCTGACTCCATATCTAATAACTTATCCAGTAAGATTGTCAGCTCTCCCTCACTAACTGGATTCGCCTTCCCAATATGGATTTTCGGAAACACTTGCTCACTTTGAATTTCGTCTTTATTTAACAGTTCTTCGTATAGCTTCTCACCAGGACGAATCCCCGCAAATTTAATTCCAATGTCTTCTTTTTCATACCCAGACAAGCGAATGAGATTTTCTGCAAGATCCACTATTCTTACAGGCTCACCCATATCCAACACAAACACTTCTCCACCTTCAGCGAGTGTTCCCGCCTGAATCACAAGACGCGATGCTTCAGGTATTGTCATGAAATAACGAGTCATTCGTTCATCCGTGACTGTAATTGGTCCGCCTGCAGCAATCTGTTTCTTAAACAACGGAATAACCGATCCACGTGAACCGAGGACATTCCCAAAACGAACTGCGGCAAATTTTGTCTTGCTGCGCTTCGCTAAGTTCTGGACAATCATTTCAGCAAAACGCTTTGTTGCGCCCATCACGTTCGGAGGGTTGACCGCTTTATCCGTCGACACCATAACGAAGTTTTTGACGCCTGCAAAATGCGCTGCATCCGCAACGTTTTTCGTGCCGTAAATATTGTTCTTCACGGCTTCCATCGGATTTCCTTCCATTAACGGAACATGTTTATGCGCTGCTGCGTGGTAGACGACATCCGGTTCGTAGTCCATCATGATCTGCATCATGCGTTCACGGTCCTGGACATCTGCAATGATCGGAATGATTTCGGTATCACAGTCAATCGAGTTGCGCAGTTCCATATCAATTAAGTAAATCGAGTTTTCTCCGTGGCCGAGAAGCAAGAGCTTCTTCGGTGTAAAGCGTGAAATCTGGCGGCAAATTTCTGAACCGATCGATCCACCAGCCCCAGTGACGAGAACAGTTTTCCCCGTCAGTTGCCCTTGGATTTTATTCATGTCCAACTTCACTTCGTCGCGTCCAAGCAAGTCTTCGATTTTCACGTCTTGCATATCGGTAACGGACAGTTTTCCTGTCATCAAGTCTTCGATGAGCGGGATGATCTGCGTTTTGATGCCGGTATCGACGCAGCGGGTGATGATTTCTGCGGTTTCTGCTTTTGGCAAGGAAGGAATGGCAAAGACGATTTGTTCGATTCTGTTATCTTTTGCAATGTCGGCGATGGCTTCGGTGCCACCTTGAACCCGTACACCGTAAATTTCCAATCCCTGCTTTTTGATGTCATCATCGACAAAGACAATCGGCATCAAGCCTTTTTCCGGGTTGTTGATGAGTTGGCGAGCTACTAGTGTCCCCGCTCTCCCCGCTCCGATGATCAATGTCCGTTTTTGGTCGCTTTTTTGACTCCCCACAAACATATCCCGGAACAAACGCCAAGAGAGGCGCGAACCTCCGATTAGTAAGAGATGCAGCATCCATGTAATCGCTAGCGCCCGAAGCAGCACATCTCCCCGCACAAGGAATTGAACCATTCCGACTGCAATGATGGAGAAGGTCACCGCTTTAAAGATGGATGTGAGTTCACCGATTGAAGCGTATTCCCAGATTTTCCGGTAGAGTCCGTAATACATCGCAAATGCGTGGTGCGCGACAAAGATCGTCGTAGCGCTCGCCAGCAAGAAGATACTGTCAAATGGGTTTGTCAGTGGATGAAGCAAGTAATAACCGATAAAGATGGAGAAGAAGACAATAAATGAATCCAGCAACACCAACAGGGATACTCGGTTTTTTAAAGACACATCGTTCACTCCTTTCCTTTTTAAGTACTTTAGATCTAGGTAATTAGACTATTAATCTATTTTAGCATACTAGTATTTGGAAAAGAATAGATTTCTAAAACAAATTCTTACTTTTTTTGTTAAAAATTTCTAAGATAACTTACAATTCCTACAAATTGATGAATACGTAATCCTTAGTTCCCGATAAAGAATTCGTTTCGTTTTTTATTTCAAAACCTTATGTATGAATAGTCCTGAGAAATGGGTCTAGGGGTCTAAAACTGAAAAATCCGTTTATAGGCCTTTTTCCGAGCTCGTTTAGGCATAGAAAAAAGTAAAAAGGGAAGCCCTTTTTACTTTTCAGCTCCGTAGTATTGGTAATAGTAGTTGTCTTTTGGAAGAATGAAGTTATTCAAGACGGCACCAATCAAGCGGCTATTGGATGAAGCAATCGCTTCTTTCGCTTTTAGGGCCATTTCTTTTTCCGTTGTACCGGAATTGACGACCAGGATCGTTCCTTCGCATTTGCTGGCAAGGATTTGGCCATCTGTCACGGAAAGAACCGGCGGTGCATCGAAAATGATGATGTCGTAAGTTTCTTTCAATTGTTCAATTAAAGCGTCCATCGATTTGGATGCGAGGAGTTCTGCCGGGTTTGGCGGAATCGGTCCGCATGTCAATAAGTCGAGGCGTTCGATTTCCGTTTCCCGGATCGCCGTTTCCGCTTCGATCTGGCGAGTTAAAACAGATGACAAACCTTGCGTATTCCCCATATGGAACGTGTAATGCGTTGTCGGTTTCCGCATATCAGCATCGACTAGCAAGACGCGTTTTCCTTCTTGAGCGAAAACGACAGCCAGGTTCGCTGAAGCGGTTGACTTGCCTTCTGAAGGTGCTGCTGACGTCACAAGCAGTGAACGGATATCTGAATCCGGAGACGAGAAGTTGATGTTCGTCCGGAGCGTCCGGAATTGTTCCGCTACGTAAGAGCGGGGATTGGTAAACGAAATTACTTTACGCGCAGTTTCCTGCAATACTTTTTTTTGTTTCTTTCTTGCCATCTGGCTTACGCTCCCCTTCTCTTAGATGAAGTTTTTGCAGCTTCCTGCATATCGGTTTTTTCTTCGATTGGTGAAATCATGCCAAGTACCGGAATGCCCAGTACGTCTTCGATATCTTGATCGCTCTTGATCGTTGTATCCAAGTATTCAAGCAAGAATGCGATACCAACTCCAAGCATTAGGCCAATGACAGCGGCAATCGCCATATTGAGCATCGGATTCGGTTTGATCGGAGTTGGGTCTTCTTTCAACATAGCCGGCGAAAGAATCGAAACGTTATCGACGCTCATCAATTCCAGAATCTCGTTTTGGAAAACGTCTGCTGTCGTGTTCGCGATGTCTACAGCAATTGCCGGGTCTGCATCTTCAACTGCCACATTCACGACTTGTGAGTTTTCAGCATTGCTGACGGTGATTTTGCTGTTCAGCTGTTCAGCCGTCAACCCAAGATCCAATTGCTGTGCTACTTGGTCCAAGATTGCCGGGCTTTTGATGATGACCGAATATGTATTGATCAATTGAAGATCGGTTTGGATGTTCTGGTTGGTCAGCTGCGTCGCTTCTGTCTGTTCCTGGTTGACGAGAATCTGCGTTGACGTCTGGTAAATTGGCGTCAGCAAGGTATAGCTGACAACGCCTGCGATGATGACTGCCAGAATCGTCAAGATGAGGATTAGGCCTAACCTTTTTTTCAAGGTGCTAAAAAGTTCCTGTAACGAGATGGTTTCTTCCATGTGCCGTTTGACTCCTTTAAAGGTAAATGTGGTTTTATCTTACTTTAAATGACAGGGCAATCCCTCTTTTGATGCGGGAATCAGCTGGCGGTTAAAGTGCGATTGGTCTAAACGATGGTAAATAATTTCCTGTTCATCGTTTCTCTTTATCTCAGTATAACACGAAGTTATAAGGGTATTGCGGATTATTTTGGAAAATTTTCGTAGGTATTGTTTCCTTTAATGGGAATGATGCAGGTATTTCTGCATGTCCAGTTGGATATATTTTGTCGAAAAACATGCGCTGAGAAGATATTTTTGAGTTTTTCTATATAGAGCTCAGACAGTTTGTGGAAAAGAGATTCTTACCAATAGAAGTGAAGATGAATAGACTTTCTCCTTATGTGACGAGAGGTGAACAAGGGTTTATGGCCTTGAAATTGCTCCCCACTCGGACTGAGCTAAACGGAACAGTTTTTATTCTAATTGTATGAATTTAGGAATTGGCATGACTTCTTTTGAATTTCATCCTATAATGAGAAGGACTATGAAAAAGGGGCTTTTTGGCAATGACTTCAAAGATTTTGATTATTGTTCCTGCTTATAACGAGGAACAGGCCATTGTTGGGACGGTCCAGCAATTGGAACAATTCCATGAATATGATTATGTGGTGATTAATGACGGCTCTACGGACCGGACGAAAGAAATTCTCGAGCAGCACGGCTTTTCACATGTGACGCTTCCTGTGAATTTGGGCATCGGCGGTGCCGTGCAGACCGGTTATCGTTATGCGGAACGCTTCGGCTACGATTATGCGATTCAATTGGACGCGGACGGGCAGCACGATCCGGAAGATCTTCACCATTTGGTAGCGGAGATGAAGAAGCGTGATGTGGATATGCTGATCGGTTCGCGCTTTTTGGAGAAATCGAATTATAAAGGCAGTTTGACACGCCGGACCGGCATCCTTTATTTCAATTATTTATTGCGTATGATTGCACGGGTGAATATCACGGATCCGACTTCCGGCTACCGGATTGTGAACCGTCGTGTAATTGAATGGTTTGCGAAAGACTACCCGGTGGACTATCCGGAAGTGGAAGTGATTGTGAAGCTCGCACGTAAAGGCTTTAAAGTGGAAGAGACGAAAGTCGAGATGAATGCGCGGCAAGGCGGCGCGTCTTCGATCACGCCTGGCAAGTCGGTCTATTATATGGCGAAAGTGACGTTCTTTTCGCTGATACGTTCTTATATATAGGAAGGAGTTTTGTTCATGAATACGGTTTATCTCATCGTGATCGCTTCTTCCCTGTTCTTTTTGATCGTGGTGATTGGGATGACGGCGAAGAATAAGCTGACGGATCAGTACGCATTTATGTGGCTGACGTTTTCGATCATCGGCGTGGTGCTTGCTTTCGCTTTGCCTTATTTAAATGATTTTGCCCGCGCGATCGGCATCAGTTATTTGCCGTCGCTGATTTTTTTACTGGCGTTTTTGGTGGTGTTGAGCTTGCTCATCTACCATACGCATTTGTTGTCGAAGCAAGAGCATCGCATTAAGACGCTCGTGCAGGACGTTGCGTTTTTGCAGCGTGAAATACAGGAAGTACGGAAAGAGGATTCTCGTTCATGAATATTGTGTCGCTGTTATTGGTATTGTGTAATACATTGATATTGGTTGCCGGCCAGTTTTTATGGAAGGTCGGTATGGAAAAAAATACGGATGCGTTCAGTTCGGTTTTCTCCGTTGTTAAGTTGTTTTTCACGCCGTATATTTTTACGGGGCTGACGATGTATGGGCTTGCTACGGTGTTGTGGTTGTTCATTTTGACTAGGGTGCCGCTCAGTGTGGCGTATCCACTGCAGTCGAGCGCATATGTGATTGCGGTTGTGGGAGCATTTTTCATTTTCGGTGAGGCGATTACGCTTTGGAAAGTGGCAGGTGTGTGCTTTATCATGCTTGGGGTTTCGATTATCGGTATTAGTGAGATGCGTTAAGTTTTATTGGCTCCCTTTTTGGGGGCTTTTCTTATTTGTAGATTAGAGGGAATACGCGCCCTTTCCTGCGGACGAACGCCCAAGCCTCCTCAACCGCGCAAAAAGACGCACGGTCTGCGGGGTCTCGGTCCCTCGTTTTTCCGCGGGAGTGGCGCGATCCCCTCTAGTATAAGTATGATAGTGGGCTATTACAGAACCTAAACCACTGGGCTTCGAGTGGATAGTTGGAAAGGTTTCTTTAATTTGAATTATGTCGGCTCTTAGTTAAATTGTGACGCCTTTTATTTAGACTCTTTTCGTTTCTACTTTAATTGTGTCGATTTCACTATACCTATGGAGAAAGCTGTTCTTCTCCTTTTTTAAAAGATGATAATTAGAAGGATGAGCGGAAGGTGGCGACTCCAGCGGGGACAGCACGAGCTGGAGCCACTGGACTGAACGGAGTGAGGGAAGCGGCAGAAGCCGTGCCCGCGGAAAGCGTCCACCTAGAGCGAATTCTTCCCCCACTCTCTTTTTCTTGTCACATCCTTTATTTCCCATTTTGTTTTCTCCAAGAGTTTAGTAAAATGGAGTGATTGTTTCATTCTATAGATCAGAGGGGTTTCGTTGTGATATTTAATTCGTTTGAGTTTATCTTTTTGTTCCTTCCGATTGTTTTTGTTGTTTATTACATACTCGGTCGTTTGCATATTCCTTTTGCGAAAAGTTGGCTGTTGATCGCTTCACTGTTTTTCTATGGCTACTGGAATCCGGCGTATTTGCCGCTGATTTTGGTGTCGATGGTGATCAACTACATCATCGGGGCTTTTCTTGGCAAGGACCGGGCGAAGCCGCTGCGTAAAGGGATTTTGACGCTCGGCATTTTGTTTAATGTCGGTTTGCTTGGCTATTATAAGTATTATGATTTCTTTGTGGAGAATATCAATATCGTGTTTGGGTCGGAGATTGTGCTGAAGGAGCTTCTTTTGCCGCTCGCGATCAGTTTCTATACATTCCAGCAGATTGCGTATTTGGTGGATTCGTACCGGTTGGAGACGAAGGAATACAATTTCCTCAATTATGGTTTATTCGTCTCTTTCTTTCCGCAGTTGATCGCGGGTCCGATTGTGCATCACGGGCAAGTGATGTCGCAGTTTACGGACAAGAAGAATTACCGGATCCAGTATGAGAATATCTCAAAGGGATTGCTGGTGTTTGCGATCGGGCTGTTCAAGAAAGTGGGGATTGCCGATACGTTTGCCGCTTGGGCGAATACGGGATACAGCGATGTGGAGTCGCTGACCTTCCTGGATAGCTGGTTTACAACGCTTTCTTACACGCTGCAATTGTATTTCGATTTCAGCGGCTATTCGGATATGGCGATTGGGCTTGCTTTGCTGTTCAATATCCGCTTGCCGATCAATTTCAACTCGCCGTATAAAGCGCGGGACATCCAGGATTTCTGGCGGCGCTGGCATATTACCTTGTCGCATTTCTTGACCGCTTATATTTACATACCGCTTGGCGGGAACCGGAAAGGACCGCGGCGGACCTATTTGAACATCTTCATCATCTTTTTGGTGAGCGGCATCTGGCACGGGGCGGGGTGGACATTCCTCATATGGGGCGTCATGCACGGTGTGGCAAGCATCATCTGCCGTTACTGGAAACTTGTGGGACATAAGATGAACGGCATTGCCGCCTGGGCGACGACGTTTTTATTCGTCCATTTGGCTTGGGTATTCTTCCGCGCTTTGACATTGGAAGATGCAATGACGGTGCTAAAAGCGATGTTCGGATTCAACGGCTTCTACTTCCCTGCCGGCATTTACAAACTGTTCCCGGACTTCAATCCGGACTGGGTCGTGTTGCTGCCGTTTGATACACCGACCATTCAGATGTATTTCTTGCTGCTGATCGGTTTATTGCTCAGCTGGTTTGCGAAAAACTCGATTGAAATCAAAAATGAGATGAAACGGAATGTGCCGATGGCGATTTTTGTGGCGCTGCTGTTGTTCTACAGCACGATGCAATTGCAGCAAGTCAGCGAATTCCTGTACTTTAACTTCTAGGAGGAGATCCCGTGGACGATAAGAATTTTACAGTTACGGTCATGGCGATCTTCGCCTCGTTGACCGCGATTGTGGTGGCGGTGAATTTTTGGATCGATCCGCTTTGGCATTATGCCCATGCGCATTTGTTCAATGATGTTCAGGTGGTGACGGATGAGCGCGAGCAAAAGACGGCGAACCAGAAGTATCAGCCAAAAGATGCCGATACGCTGTTGATCGGTTCGAGCCGCAGTACGTATATCCACACGACGGCTTTTGAGGATTGGGACGTTTATAATTATTCGGTGGCAAATCTGTCGATGCGTGAATACCGTACGATGATTGAATATGCGTTTGAAAAGAATCCGGATTATGAACGTATTGTACTCGGTGTCGATTTCTTCAAGTCGAGCACCCAGGAAGCGGAAGCGCCGAAAGACATCACGAATCATGTGGCGCGGACCGAGAAATCGTTTTACCGGACGAAGAATTTATTGTCATTGGATGTATTTGAGACATCGCTGAAGAATCTACGTTTGTCCGCGGCCAATGAGATTTCTGAAGACCGCTTGTATAACCGCGAAGGCAATGCATTTGCGCGGCGCTTAAGCGCTGAAGAGACGGCGGCGGATACAGCCGATAAGATTGCTACGTTTGAGAAGACCTTTTACGGTTCAAATTATGTGTATTATCCTCGCTATAAAGAGATTATGGGGATTGTCCGGGATACGGAGCCTGGAATTGAAAAGCTTGTTTATACGACACCGATTTCGACAGAATTGTTCAAGTCGCTCGTTTCGACGGATCTGTATGATGACTATGAGGTCTGGCTGCGCGACTTGGTTGAAGTATACGGCGGCGTGTGGAATTTCATGTATCCGAACTCGGTGACGAATGAGATTACGAATTATTATGATGGGCATCATTTTTATCCGGAGATCGGCAATTTGATCGCGAAGCGCGTGGAGCAAGGTGAGGACGCTGCGGTGCCGGAGGATTTCGGGGTTTTTGTGACGGCTGAAAATATTGATGCGCATTTGGAAGATGTTAGAGAGTTGGTTGGAGTGCTGGAGATTGAGTGAGGTTCTGGAGGCGTTCGTCCCGCTTAGGGGGTGACTTTCGCAAGAAGCCAAGCAAAGAGCGCTTGTCTTCTGGCTGCGTCTCCCTCATGGCGCTCCCTCACTTGGGTTGTGGTTGTAAGTGGGATGATTAGTTTTATTGTGGAAACTCGTTTTTTTAGCTTTCTATGCCAGACACAAATGTTCTTTATTTATGGCTGGCATTTTTTCGTCCCTGGGTCGGACTCAAATGTTTTTCAATTTGTGGCCGACACAGGGACGTTTTGGGTTGCTGGGATTGATCAAGAAGATAGCAAGAAAGAGTGCAGCTTCTTTAGCCGTTCGTCCCGCTTAGGGGGGACTCCCGTAAGAAGCCAGGAAGAGCACCTGTCTTCTTACTTCGTCTTCCCCATTACGCTCCCTCAATTCGATTGTGGTTGTAAGTAGGGTGAGAAAATTGAGAGTAATTTATGAAGCTGCTTGTACCTTTTGGTGCAAGCGGCTTTTTTGTATAGGATTTCGGTGAAATCAACTGGTTGGGTGTTGAAATCACACGTATTCACTTCGAAATCAAGCTTCACCCTTCTGAAATCTCCTTAATTGCAAATGAAATCATCCTGCTTTCTAAGGTTTTGTCTTTTATCGCTTTTTGCGGAGCAAAAAGCCATGGTTTTGGCCAATTGGGTTTTAAGGTTTTGGGCGAGTTGCTCTTAAATGGTTGTGAGTTTCCCTATTACGTTGATGAGTTGCTCGCAAAGTTAGATGAGTTTCCCTCTAATCACTGTGAGTTCCCCCCAGCTTCCTCCGGCAAAATAAAAACGCCTTCGCATTATGCGAAGACGTTCCACCATTTTGGTTTTGGGATGTCTTGAGGTTCCAAGACGATTAAGTTGCGGTTTAGCAGGATGCGCTCGTTATTTTCGAGCATCAAGTCGACCATTTCGTGGCGATTCTTTTTCTCCAGGTAATCGAGTCCTTCATTGAATAGGAATGGGCGTTTGTCCAAGCTATGTACGTCGGAGCCGTAGACATGAATCAAGTTTGCATCCAGCAAAGTCAATGCCGTTTTCTGGATGGCTTTGCCGAAGCTTCCTGCGAGCGAACCCGCTGTTACTTGTGCGACTGCTCCGTGAAGGAGAAGTTTACGCAAACGTTCAGGCTTTTCAATGATGCCTTGGTTGCGTTCAGCATGTGCAATGATCGGTACGTAGTTCGCCATGATCAGCTGTTGGATGATTGGCACGGTGTATGCTGGAATGCCGGACGATGGCAATTCGAGCAAGACATATTGCGAATCGGCAAGCGGCAATGCTTCGCCGTCTTTTAGGCGCTGAGGCAATTGTTCAGATAAGCGGTTTTCAAGTCCGCTGTATATTTTGATGGGCAGCTGCTGTTCTTCAATGTAGGCGTTCGCTGCAGCCAATTGAGTTTGGATGGCCCCAATATCGGTTTTGAAATTCGGATGGTGGCCATGCGGCGTTGCGATGATGCCGGTGATTTGCTCTTCGACTGCTTTTTCGAGCAGGCGCTTTGTCTGTTCCATGGTTTCAGCGCCGTCATCGAGGCCTGCCAAAATGTGTGAATGCGTGTCAATCATAGGTGTTCTCCTCCGTTGCTTGAAAAATGTTGAGTGGAAGCCTTTCGTAGGTTTTAATTAGGGGGCTTTCGGGTTTTATTTAAAAAACAGGCACTCCGGTTAAGAAGTGCCTATTGATATGATTAGTTAATGAATTTAATTGAGTTAAGGAAATTATACAGGATTCTTGAAGTTTCTGCACGTGTTGTTTCATTTTGTGAACGGAACGTGTTGTCTTTGAATCCAGACAGGTAAGACGCTTGAAGTACGCGCTCTACGTGTGGACGCGCTGCAGGCGAAATGTAACGGTAATCCGCGAAGCTTGAAACTTTCTTCGTCGCATCTAATTTTACATCTTCAGAACCGATATAGTCCATTGCTTTGCTGATCATGATTGCTGCTTCGTTGCGCGTGATTTCGTTGTACGGACCGAATTTTCCGTTGCCGTAGCCTGAAACGATTCCCGCTTCAACAACTGCTGCGATTTCCCCGTTGCGGTTAACTGCTTGAGTTGGTGATACGTCAGTGAAGTCTGCAGAGTTCACGTCTTCAGCAACTAAACCAAGGCCACGAGCAAGTACTGCTGCGAATTCACCGCGAGTGATTGAAGTCGATGGCGAGAAGCTATCAGCTGATTTACCCGAAACGATCATTTTCGAAGCCAATTTCTCGATGTATTCCTCAGCCCAGTAGCCGCGGTTATCGATGTCTTTGAATGTTTTTGCGTTTTGGATCACTGTGTAAGCCGAGTTTGCAGAGAAGTACAAGTTCGCTGTTTTTCCATCAATGTATGTTGGAACTGCTGTAAATGAACCGTCTTGGTTTACCCGTACGCCGACTGAAGTCGCTGCGTTAAGTGCCGTCGGAGTTTCGATTGAACGCAATACTGGGTAACCCAAGTATGTAATGTCAATAGATTTACCGTCTGGAGCTACTGCTTTGATGCTGAATTCGATAGCGAAGCCGATTGAGTTTTCTTTTGTCAATTGGTTAGCGATTTTTGTCAATTCAACTGTGATGCTTAGTTCAGAAGAAGCGACACCTAAATCTTTCGCAAGTTTCGCTGCATCAATTACGGATACTGGCAATTCGTATGAAGCTTCTGATGAAGCAATCACGATTACTGCATCCGCGTTTTTGTTTTCAAGTGCTGAAGCTACTGTCATCGGGATTGATACCGCTTCGCCTGGTTTCACATCAACTGCTAATTCTTTCACAGATGCTGCTTCTTCGATTGCTTTGATCACATCTTCAGGGTTGTTTTTCAACGTGTCCGGAGAAGTTTCGATGCCGCCTCCTGGAGTTGTTGTTGGTGGTTCAGTTGGTGTTGTTGGTGGAGTTACTACACCGCCGCCACCGCCGCCTGGTGGTGTTACTACTGGTGGAGTATCTAAATCTGCTACTGCTTTTTCAATGTTTGAAACGATAGTTGCTAACTGTCCTGCAGAAGGTTTAACAACGATATTTTTAATTGAAGCTGGAGCAGCATTATTTTGGAAGAATGTTAATGCTTTGCTATAGAGCGGATCTAAGTCTTTAATTGTAGAGTTTAGTGCTCCTTCGTATAAGCTTGTACGAACTAGTTCTGCATAAGCGAATACTTCTTGTACTTGAAGATCATCTTTTAAGTATGAGCGAGCGCTGTTTTTGAAATTCGTAATTCTTGTTAATGCAGCTGCTTCAACATTGTTTTGCTCAGTAGAAGATAAAGGTGATATTAAAGTGTTTAAGTTTTGAACTAGTTGTGGTTTATCTGCATAGTTCGCATCGATAAAAATTCCAGTTTGTTTTGCTACTTCTTTTTGTGCAATTTCGAGAATTGCTTTTTGGTCTCCATTCAAAGCTTTATAGTCAGCTGCAATTTTAGCTGCAATCTGTGCATCTGTTGGCACTTCTGTTGCAGCATCTGCTGTACCAGCCGGGATTCCTACTGCAACAACTGATGATAAAGCCATAGTTCCAGCTAGGAACATTTTCGTGTTTTTGTTTTTACTCAACCTTGCTCACCTCTTGATTCAATTTTGTGGTATTGTCTAATTGTAGCTTAATAATATTGGTACTACAATAATAATTTATGTAAAAAGTTAGTAATTCGGTGGTTATTTGTATATAATTAGCAATTATTATGGCTAATATGATTAGATTATTTATTGAGGTATGGGAGGATTTAACGATGAAAAAGCATTGGAAAAAGATTGTTTTGGTACTGGGGATCATCTTTTTAAGTGTCGCAGGCTATTTAGTGTATTTATTCCAATTTAAGGAGTACGACGTAGCGGACGAACAGGTGGACGAAATAACAAAAGAGAATTATGAGGTGGAATTACCTGATGGTTCTAAGATTATTGTCGACGGTGATGGAAATGTGATAGAAGAAGGTTCTGATGGAAGTTCAGCGGATGGTTCGAAAGACTCTTCATCTGAAACAGCTGCTGGAACTGATGGAAATTCATCCGAAGGATCAAGTTCAAGCAATTCCGAAAGCGGCGCTTCTGAAGGCGGATCGACTGGCTCTACTTCTGGTACAGCCGGCACATCCACTTCAAATGGCGGAACAAGTTCTGGCAGCTCGGATAAAGCAAGCGGTTCTGGATCAAACTCTGGTTCAACAACTGGAAATACAGGGTCGAACGGATCCGGTTCTTCTAACTCAGGCAAAGGTTCTGCAGGCGGATCTGGAAATTCAGGTTCTGGCAACTCCGGTTCAGATGCTGGATCAGGCAAAGTAACAGTCGCACAGATCAAACAGAAATATGAACCAAGTTTAGCAGATATCGAAAACCAGGCAAATTCACGCATCAATGGATTGGTTAGCCGTGCGAAGAGCGAGTATGACTCGAAAAAAGCAAATGGCGAATCAATCAGCTACGGTTACTTCTATAATAAGTACATGTCCGCAGCAACTGAACTCGAAGGCCGCACAGACACAGTCTTTTACGCGGTGCTTGGATCGATGAAAAAAGAATTGAAAGCGAACGGCTTAGCTGAATCGCATGCCGATTCCTTAGTTTCTGAATACGAAGCACGCAAAGAACAGCGCAAGAGCGATTTAATCAGCAAGGCAACTGGATTATAAGAAAAGCGGAAGCGCCTATCAAGCTCCGACAGGCTTAAGGCAGAACACGCAGGAAATCCGGATTTCCGGAGTGGGTTGACTTAAGACCCCGAGGAGCTAGGCGCTGGAGTCTGGACAATAAAGGAAAGCAAAAAACGCCATCCACTTTCAAAAGTGGATGGCGTTTTTCATTTGTCCGGGCAAAGGTTCTGGTCGGCATGCAGCGCATGTTTGACTTCTTTTAGACTATAGTAGTTTCGGAAGTAGATAAAGACGCGGCGTGGAATTCCGAGTTCTTTTGCCCCCACGGACGGCCCGTAGTTTTTCGTGATGTAGTATTCGTAAATGATCTCTTTCATGGGTTTGCCAAATTGTTCTTCAAGTTTGGTTTGATACATTTCGAACTCCTCCATAAACCTTTTTACCTACTCTCTATAGTGTTTTATCTTACATTAAAAATTACGAGGGCTATAAGTTACATTCATTATAGCTTAATCAGTAATTTTTGCCTATAGAGATTCGGAAGTTTTTTGAGAATAAATGGGTTTATTTGAAATTTACTGGTTAATAATATCCGAGATGTAATAAAAGCCGGAATCGTCCATTACGACGGTATAGGTTTTATTGCGTTCTTCTTTCGTTGCCTCCCCTGCCGCGTTAAGGAAGTCAAAGGCTTCGTAGGTATGAACAAGTGCGTGATCTTCGTTTATTTCCACGCCGGTGATTTCCAGGTCAGTGAATGTATATTCCATACCTTGGCCGGTGATTTCCGTGATGTAATCGCGGAGGCCGATATAGGCCGGACTATCATACAAGAGCATGTCTTCGACGTAGAAGAAATCTTCGCTATTAAGTGCGATTTCGTAGTAATAGCGGAAGTCGCCGATGAATTCACTCAGGAAAACTTCGTCAAACGCGAGATTGCCTTCGTTTTCGTAGTCGTATTCATAGTCTTCGCCCTCGTAGTTTTCGAAGTCATCATAGGCTGGGAACAAGGCTGCGACTTGGTCCGCCGTCATCGGGCTGTTTGCCCAGCTCGTTACTAGGTCAACCATCGAATGCATCGGAATCGAGAAGCCGATTTCACTGCCGTCCATGAAGAGCAATGAGTTGATGCCGATGACTTTGCCCGTTTTTGCATCGATCAGCGGACCGCCGCTTGAACCCGGTGCAATCTGAGCATCGATCTGGTAAATGTCTTCATAAAGGAAGTCCTGCTCGAAATCGCGGTCGATTCCTGTCAAATAGCCGATCGATGCGGTGTTTTCAAAACCGGACGGGCTGCCGAGTGCGATGACTTCGGTGCCGACATCGGTCGGGTTCATTTCAATTTCAAGCGGTGCAATGCCTTCGTACGCGTCGACTTTAATCAGTGCAACGTCGTATTTATCGGAAATGCCGATAACTTTTCCGGGCTGTTCCTGTCCATTGACGTTCCGGACCATGACGTCTGTGAAGCCAGCGACTACATGGGCATTGGTGACGACCGTTCCGTTATCGTTAAACGAGAAGCCGGATCCGTAGCCATTTTCCGTTTTAATCGTATAAACTTTTTGCTGCGTTTCTTTGATGATAGCGGTTTTTTCACGCGTCTTCGGTTCGGATAACTCTTGCTGTTCCGCAGGCGGCTGAATCGTTTCGACTTTCGTCACTTCACCGGCAGACGGCTCGGTTGTCTCTTCTTCTTTTGGCTCTTCCGGTTCCGGCGTTTCCTCTTCGTTGACGTCAGCTGTTTCTTCTGTCGGTTGCTCAGTCCGCTTCCGTTCATCGTCATCGTCTCCGAGCAATTGCGTCGCGCCGATGCCCCCTGCAAGCAAGACTGCCGCAGCGATGCCGATATACATGCCCTTTTTCTTCTTCGGCTTCTTCGAGCGTCTTTCTTCTAGCGGTTCGCCGCAGCTTGAACAAAAGCGAGCGCCTTCCTTATTCTTATGTCCGCAATTCGAACAGTACATAGTGGTTCCTCCTATTGGTTTCCAAATGTTTTTTTGCTAATTATGGCATTCCCCTTTGATTATCGCCATTATACATGGGAAATAGTGCCATGAACAGCTGACAAAAGGTGTGTTTTAAGGGATGAGTGAGTTATGTAAGAGTTAGTGGATACGTTTAGTAGACGTGTTTTGGGCGGGGTTAGTTCCTTTTGCTTCGGTTCTAGATACGCAACGATAGAATATTGACTTGAATTTGATGAGTTGCTCGAAAAATACGTTGAGTTTCCCGTAAAGCCTTTTGAGTTTCCCCTTTTAGTTCATGAGTTGCTCTTAAACCTTGATGAGTTTCCCTAAAAATTATTTAATAAGATTTTATTTTTCTTAATTTTCTTTTTATTATTGTTATACTTTATTTAAAGGAGGAATTTAATGTTCATTAAAGAAAGAGAGATGCCGCACGAAGTGATTTGGCTGCCCCGATTACTGGTACGCCTGCCAAACCACCATGCGAGCTACGATGAGATTCACTTGTATCATTATCAAAAGAAGGCTGGCTATGGCGGTGAAAAACGAGTCGATGGGTATCTTAAGAAGTCTTCTGATAAAAATAGACTCATCATTGGTGACTTACAGCTCGGCTCTCGTTCCTGCCAAATTGATACACTTGTGTTGACGCCGTATTTTATTTTAATTCTTGAGGTGAAGAATTTTTCTGGGAAATTGGTTTTTGATGAAAAGAGTTTTCATATGAAGCAATATAATCGCGATGAGAAATTGGTCGGGCATAATTCGCCTGTGACACAAGCTTGGCACGCCCGCGAAGAAATGATTCTTGCTTTGGAAGATTTAGAGATCTCGCTGCCTGTCTTTACTTCCGTTGTTCTTCCTTATTCCACTACCTTCGTCGAGTCAGCGCCAGACGATATACCCGTAATTTATGCATACTCCTTGAACCGGTTCATCTCAACTCTCCCCCGTACCGGTAAACCATTATCTGCAACTGCGCTGACAAAGGTCGGCCAGCAAATTCTCTCACTGCATACTCCTTTTCCCAGAACCGATTATTTGGATACTTTTAATCTCTCGGTAAGTCAATTAAGAAAAGGTGTGCTTTGCAACAATTGCGGAAATGCTTGTTTGAAAATTACGCAGCGGCATCACAAATGCACTCGTTGCGAAATTACAATTAGTAATGGCTATGAAGATGCACTCGATGATTGGTTTGAATTAGTCTCTCCTGAAATTACAAACATCCAATGCCGGGATTTTTTGCGGATGAAGGATCGACATGCAGCAAAATATCTTTTGAAGAAGATGGCTCTTCGAAGGAGTGGCAAAAGTCGTGGCCGTATTTATATGAAGTGAAGATTAGAGCTGCTCTTGGAGTGGCTCTTTTTCGTTCTGGAAGTTGTGAGTTGCTCTTAAAGTGCGATGAGTTTCCCTCTCTTGTCGATGAGTTGCTCGCAAACTGACATGAGTTTCCCCATAATCACCCTGAGTTTCCCGCAACTATATTCGACTTTTAACTCTATAGGGCCTTCGCTTGCGAAGGCCTGCTTTTGTCGCTTTTCATGCAATGAAAAGCCGGTAATCTGATCTTAATCTCTGGATTTTGAGCGAGTTGCTCTTAAATTTGTTCGAGTTTCCCTCTTTCATTCGTGAGTTGCTCGTAAACTGACGTGAGTTTCCCCATAATCACTCTGAGTTTCCCGCAAATAAAAACATCCCCCCACACAAAAAACCCCTCACCAAATGGTGAAGGGCTCTCCCGCAACAATCTCTTATTTCATTTCAATGCTGTACTTCGCAAAGCCGTCTGCTGCTGCACCAAGGTATTTGATGCCGCTGTCTGCTGGCACTAGTTTTTGGCCTTTGCCAGATGTTTCGAAGACAACATTCGGGTTGCCAGCGATTGGTGCGAATGACCAGTTGCTGTCAGCCGATGGATCGATTGTGCCGACTTCGACCATATAGTCCATGATGACTTGGCGGTTTTCGTAAGCGTAGTCGACTTTCTCACTCGCTTTTGTCACGCCTGGGAAGTTGCCGCTTGCGCGGTAGTTGTTCGTTACGACCAAGAATTCTTGAGTCGCTGTTACTGCTTTTCCATCATACTGCAAGTTTTTGATGCGGCTTGCTTTTTCGTTGATCAATTTGCCGTCCGCGTCGTATTTCGATGGCTGCGTTACGTCGATGTCGTACGTGACGCCGTCGATTACGTCAAAGTTGTATGTGCGGTAATCCGGGTTGATCAATTGCTGCTCGCCTGTTGCCGACGGGTTGATTTGCTTGAATTGGCCTGCTGACATTTCCAGCCATTCCGTCAAATCGGCTCCCGTCAATTTCAATGTGAAGATGGTGTTGTCGAAGACGTAAAGATCTGCAACGTTTTTAATTGCGATTTCGCCTGTGTTGATTTCTGTGTAGTAATCCGAACCGTTGCGTCCGCCTGCTTTGAACGGTGCTGCAGCTGAAAGGATTGGCAAGTCAGCATTTGCTGTGCCGGCCACTTTCTTCTCTACGTACCATTTTTGTGCATTGTTGACGATTTGGATTGATGGATCATCTGTTACTTGGGAGAAATAGCTATTGATCGGTGCTGTCGTTTTGCCGACTGGGCTGCGGACATAGTCAATCGTCGCTTCGTGTGTCTCTTTAACTGCCTCGATGACTTGTGCTGCTACTTTGTCAGTTTTAGAATCGATTGCGCGGAGTGCCGCTTTTTCAGAAACGATCTCCCACTCTTCCCCTTTAGGCGAAAGTTTCAAATCGATAACGCCCAAGTGGCTGCCGAATTTACCTGGCATTACGATTGGCGTACCGTTGATTGTGCCTTGCTCTTGGTTGACGTTTTTCAAATCGCCGTAAGATCCAGGGAATAGATCGTGGTTATGCCCTGTGATGATGGCGTCAATGCCGTCAATTTCAGAAAGCTGGTACGTGATGTCTTCTTCGCCGACATCGTGTTTTTCATCGCCCATCCCTGAGTGAGAAAGAACAACGACCACATCTGCGCCCGCTTTTTCGACTTCAGGAAGGAATTTTTCTACAGATTCGACCGCATCTTCAGCGATGACTTTGCCTTCAAGGTTCGCGCGGTCCCATTTCATGATATGCGGTGCAACGACGCCGATGACGCCGACTTTGATCGTGTGTTTGTCGCCATTGCCATCAACCACTTCTTTGTCGATGATTTCATATGGCTTGTATTTGTTTTCTTTTGTTGCTGCATCGTAGACGTTTGCATTCAATACCGGGAACGGTGCATCATCAAGTGCTTCGTCCAAATAATCGAGGCCGAAGTTGAATTCGTGGTTCCCTAGAGTCGATGCATCAAAATCCAATGACTCAAGCGCCGCGTAAGCTGGGTGAAGTTCACCGTCTTCGAGGCGGTCAACCGTCACTTTATAGCCGCCGAATGGCGTTCCTTGGATCAAGTCGCCGTTATCAAATAGAAGGCTGTTCGGGTTTTGCGCACGTGCTTCTTCGATCAAGACGCCTGTTTTCGCAAGCCCTAAGCTGTTCGATACTTTATCTTGGTAATAATCGTAGTTGACGAAATTCGTATGAAGATCGGACGTTCCAAGAATGCGGAGCGATACGTCTTCAGCATTTACTGGCTGGTATTCTTTCAATAAACGCTTGATGATTGCGCTCATTTCTTTCGGCGCAATTCCTTTTGCCGGTTTCACCGTGCCATCGCTATAGCCTTTCAGCAATCCGATGCCGACAGCTTCTGATAAATCAGGCGTCAAGCTTTTGCTTAAGTAGCGGTTGTCTTTGAACGGCTTCAATAATGAACTCGGGTATTCTTTCTCTGAATCGACTGCGCGTGCTGCGATTGAGAATCCTTGCTCACGTGATAGTTTTTCATTTGGCGCGAACGTTGTCTTTGTCTTGCCGCTTGTTAATCCCAAATTGAAAGCTGCTTCCACGTAAGGTGCAAGTTTAGCATCCACGTCTTTAAAAGCGATTGTCGAGCCATCTCCCAGCTTCACATCAAGAGCCGTCACCAATTGTTTGATGTACTCTCCGCGCGTCACTTCTTTTGTTGCAGCTTGAGCTGGTACCGTTGTTGCCACTGCGCTCGTTGCTAAAACAAATGCCGCTAAAGCCATTGCCGCTTTTTTACCGATTGCCATTTTCCCATCTCCCTATTATTGAATAGTCTAGCTTTTTTATTATATGCCTAATAATAAAACAATTGAATACGTTTACATAAAATTTATAAAGAATTTGCAGTTAATTTAAATTTAATTAAGAAATTTCGAGACTTTTTTGATTTCTGAGCGTCTAGTAGGAGGAAGGGCATGCTGGCTAGAAATATTTGCATAAAAAGACCTACTTACTAATTCTGGAATGTTTGTTACAGTATTATTACAGAAGTGTTACGAAATGACTTTATTCCATGAAATGGTTTCAAACACAGTAATTAGGAAAAAACAGGAATATGACGATTGCTGGCCTGTCTTCTATACACGGAAGTAAACAATTCTATTTGAGGGGTGTCGTTTTGAAAAAGTTTCCATTAATCACAGGTGCCGTATTAGCAATCAGCTTACTTGCATCACCCGCATTCGCAGCAACTGATTTACCGAAGAGCCACGGGTTCTACGACGAGATGACGTATTTGATCAACAAAGGAGTCGTCTCCGGATTTGAAGACGGCACGGTGAAACCGGATAAAACCGTCAGCCGTGCAGAAGCTGCCATCATGATCGGCAAGCTGAAAGGTTTTAACGGAACGCAAAGTGCAACGAAATTCAAAGATGTGACGTCTGGCCAAAAAGCGAGCGGCTATATTGCGGCAGCTGAAAAAGCAGGCTATATCACAGGCTATCCGGATGGTACATTCAAGCCGAATGCAGCAATTACACGCGGCGATATGGCCATTATCCTTTCAAGAGTCTTCCCGATGGCGATGGAAGGCATTGAAGAATTCAAAGATGTATCGCCGAATATGCGTGCTTTTGATGCCATTGGCGAAGTCGTCAGCGCAAACATCGCAGCCGGCTACAAAGATTTCACGTTCAAGCCGAATAACGCAACGACTCGCGCACAATTCTCCGCTTTCCTAGCTCGCGGACTTGAGCCGAAATTCAAGAACGACACGCATATGGCGCATTCGTATTTGAAAGATAAAACAAAAACGTATACGTACCGTGAAATCACGGGCGAAGTGTCGACTGAAAAATATGTGGACAGCGCGAAATACTTCGACGAGCCGCTTGGCTTCTTCTGGTTGGTAGATTATAAAGAAGACAGTGAAGATTATTTCTACGGGGAATACGAAAACCGCGAAATGTACATTACCGGCTTCCCGGAAGATGGATTTACAGCTAGCTTGGTCTATCCGATCACAAAAGGCAAAACTTTCGATAGCGGCGATACCGATTCGCCGCCATTCAAAATTACCGGCGTGAATGTTAAAGTGACGACTCCTTATAAAACGTTCACCAACGCTGTCGAAGTTTCCGTCTTGGATCCTGAATGGGATGGCAAAAGCTATAAATACTACATGGCAGAAGGTTATGGGTTAATTAAAACCGTCCATTACGACGGCGATACGCTTTATGAATTAGTGGATGTAAAATAAACATCAAATAAATTATTGAAGGGAACGATTCTTTGAAGAAATTTTCGATGATCTCAGCAGCAGCACTCGCACTTACCCTACTTGTCTCGCCAGCACAGGCGGCGACAGATTTGCCCGCAAGCCACGGATTTTATGATGAAATGACCTATTTGGTGAATAAAGGCGTCATTTCCGGCTACGAGGATGGCACTATCAAACCTGACAAGATCGTGACGCGTGCAGAAGCAGCTATCATGATCGGCAAATTGAAAAACTTTAAAGGGACGCAAACTTCCACTAATTTTAAAGATGTTTCGAAGTCCCAAAAAGCAAGCGGCTATATCGCTGAAGCGGCAAAAGCCGGCTATATCAGCGGTTACCCGGATGGCACATTCAAGCCTTACGCACCGATCACGCGCGGCGATATGTCGATCATTCTAGACCGTGTATTCAATATCATCCATATTGGCAGCACGCCGTTTAGCGACGTTTCTGAAAACATGAGAGCGTATGATGCAATCAGTGCAATGGTTACCGGCAATATCACAGCAGGCTATTCGGACAACACATTCCGTCCGAACCAGTCAATTACACGCGGCCAGCTTTCTGCTTTCATGTCCCGTGCACTTGAGCCGAAATTCCAGAATGATACGCACATGGCCAATTCGTATTTAAGAGACAAAACGAAGACATATAGCTATACATCTAAACAAGGAATTGTCACTTCAACCTATGAGTATATCGCGCCGCGCAACGGCAGCGAATATGGCTATATGTGGGTGGACCGCAGCAACTTCGGTTCCCGCACGCTATTGTATATGGAACTTGAAACCAAAGACGAATTGCGCTACGGCTACCCGTACTCTGAGTCTGACTTAAACATTGTCTACCCGATCAAAGTCGGCAAAACGTTTGAGAACGGCCTAGGCGAAATCTACATCTCTACCATTACCGGCGTCAACAAAACTGTCGACACTCCATATAAAAAGTTCACCAACGCTGTAGAAATCACAGCTTCTGGCGGCGACAAATATTATATGGTTGAAGGATACGGAACAGTGAAAACATTGAATGCCCTAGGCGAAACAGTAAGTGAACTTTCAAGCGTGAAATAATTGATTTGGATTGGAGCCTTCTCTTTTATGAGAAGGTTCTTTTTTTATTATTTTTGGCGAGTTGCTCTTAAGTGGCTGCGAGTTGCTCTTAAAGTTCGCTGAGTTTCCCCAAATGCGATGTGAGTTCCCCTTAAAACCGATTGAGTTGCTCGCAAATGAATTTTCGCCCCCTTTTTTTGCCCTTTCGCTTTCCGCTTCTAGTGGAAAGCATCCATTCGAGGTTTTGAACTTGACTGGGTTTATCCCTAAAACAAAATGAAAAAGGCATCCAATTAGGATGCCTCTCACAAACTTCTATTTCAACAAATTCATTTTGCCAAGCGCACGGTGCAGAATGACGGCTGTTTCAGCGCGTGTCGTGCGGGCTTTCGGATCGAATTTATTGCCTGTACGGCCTGTAATAATCCCTAATGCATACGCTTTTGAGGCTGCGTCTTTTGCAAAGCCGCCGATTCGGTTCGCATCCGAAAACTCATGCGGCTTCCCTAAGTTTTTCAGCAACGATGGATTTTGGAACTCGACGGCGCGAATCGCCATGACGGCCATTTCTTCCCGCGTGATTGGGGCATCCGGGGCGTAGCTGCCGTCTTTTTTCCCGGCCACAATTCCGGCTCTGGCAGCGGCTTCGATGCCCGGATATGCCCACGCCTTGCTCGCACCCACATCCTTGAACTTCCCTTCATATTCCCGGAGCGGCAATTCAAGTGCCCGGGCAAGTAGCACCGCAAACTCTGCACGGGTCAAATCGCTTTCCGGCTCGAACGTCGCCGCTGTTTTTCCGGCAATGATGCCGCGGCTCGCCAACGCTTCGATTTGGGTGCGAGCCCAGTGGTTTTGAGTATCCGCAAAGCCGGATGGGCCTGCTGCCCCTTTTCCGGAAATCACTTGCTTGCCGACATTTCCGGCTGCGTCTTCTACCCGGACGGTGACGGTATCTTTCTCTCCTGCCGTGACAGCGAATGTGAATGAGCCATCCGTTGATAGCTTGATCGGCATGGGCGCCCCTTCTTTTCCGCCAGACGTCACGGTATACGTTGCCTTCAATTTCTCATTGAGGTCAAACGCCGTTCCGTATTTCGTCAGTTCTTTGTAATAGTCGATGTATTTGTCAGTGACTTTCCCGCTTGCTTTCCCTCCGCTCATAACCCCTGAAATTTTCGGTGCGGTCGATTTGACGACAACCGGGCCGATGGAAGCGCTGACGACAGGCGGATTGCCGGAAACGGTCTGTCCCATGTAATCGATCGTATACAAGCCGTCCGGAATCGGTTTTTCCTCCGGACCGCTACCAGGAATGTAAGTGCCGTCGATGTCCATTCGGTAGGAGCCCGCTGAAAGCGTGGACGCTGCATAGAGATAGCCGATATAGCCGTCTCCTTCCACCCCGGCTGCCGGATCCATGATGTTCCAGAGCTGGATGAAGTTCGTTTTGACGTCTTCCGTCAACACGAAACTCAATTCCGCTTTGTCGTTGATGCCGTCTTTATTAAATGAAAGATCGGTTTCCGTCATTTTAAAATTCTTCACTTCAGTTGGTGCGCCGCCGAAATCTGCAGCGAACGGCAAGGAAATTTCCTTGGAATTTCCGGATTCCGGTTTGATGCGGATATAGCCCAGGGCTTCATCGCCTAATTGGAAATTGGCATTTTGGGATGCCGTCAGCGTAACTTTAATCAGCTCTTCGCCGCTTAACGTAAAGGACGGCTTGTCGACTGTGACTTTGGCGTCTGCAAACGTCTTCAGCGTGTCCACTGAAACGGTGTACTTCCCGCCTCCCCCGTCCATATCTTTCACTCGGATTTCTTTAGTGATGGAAATCGGTCCGGTTCCCGGATTCAGCGAACCGAATGTGACGGTGCCTTTAACATTCGGCACGCGTCTGCCGGTTTCATCTAAAATCGCTTCGTCTTCCGCATAAGCCAAAATATCGGGATGGAGCGCTTCGTACGGATCGACCCGTCCGGCGCCTTGGGCAAACACATCATATTTTTTCGTATCCAAAATCTTCGCGGTATTGGATAGCGCCACTTTCACGTCGAACGGCGACCAGTCGGGATGCTTCTGCAAAAGCAGCGCGGCAATCCCGGCGATATGCGGTGCGGCCATGGACGTTCCGGTTTCATTGCCATAAGCGAGATCGTAGCTTGCTTTCGGGTTGTCGGCTCGATACATCGGCAACGTCGACATGATATTGGTGCCGGGTGCCACAACATCCGGTTTGATGTCGTAGTTCGGCGTACTCGGCCCGCGCGAGCTGGTGTCGTTGATGTCATCGCCTTTTACGACGGTTTCGGTGAAATCACTGAACGAGACCGTTCCGGCATTTTGCGCAATCATGATTTTGATCGCTTCCCCGTCCCCTTTTGATAAATCGAAAGTCGGCAAAGCATCAAGCCCTTCGCCGAGAGATGCGCCGGATGGCTCGGAAAGGCTGCTGTTGTTATAGATGAGAACCGCTACGGCCCCGGCATTTTTAGCATTTTTAACTTTTTCGACAAACGGAATGTCGCCTCTCGAAATAAGTGCCACTTTCCCTTTCACATTCAGTCCATTGAAGTTATTCGCTTTGCCGAATCCAGGAATGGAGACGATTCCGTAGCTTCCTGCCAATTGCTTGGCCGGATCCGCATTAAATGCGTTGAGCATCAGTTTGTTCACTTTCGAATAATTGAAGAGACCTGCTTTAATTTGCACTTTTCCGCTGTAGACGGATTCAGGCGTCGTCGTGTTCCCCACCGCAATTCCGAGGCGCGCAGTAGACGGCGTCCCGATCGTCCCGCGGTCCGGACCGAAATTGCCGGTGGCAGAAACGGCGACCGTGCCGGCAAGCATCGCATTATTGATGGCAAATGAACCGGCATCCGTTTCGGAATTGGTGCCGCCGCCAAGCGATAAGTTGATGACGTCGATGTCCTGTTTGACCGCTTCCTCGATGGCGGCGACGATGCTGGAATTCAAGCCGCTGCCGTAAGCGCCAAGCACACGGTAGGCGTAAAGGTCCACTTTCGGCGCAACGCCTTTCACTTTATATTTATTGGCGCCTTTTGCAGCAATGATCCCGGCGACATGCGTGCCGTGCGTCGTATAGAACGGATCGCCGCTTTCATCGAATTCCGGCAAGTTGCCGGGACGTTCCGACGGGCGCGTTTCAGAAGCATCGTTGTCTGCTCGCGGCCGCGTGTAAATGGATGAATGCTTAACGAAGTTTTTGCCGCCTTTGTAAATTCCTTTAAATTCAGGATGGTCGGCATCAATTCCCGTATCGATGACGGCGACACTAATGCCTTTGCCGTCGATGCCTTCCGCCCAAAGCTTCTCGATGCCGAGAAACGGGGCGCTGACATTCATCGCCGGCTTGACTTCAGCATTGCCTGCTCCGGATGAAGCAGTCCGTACCGTGACATCCGGTTCCACTAACGTCACGCCGTCAATCTCCATTAATTTGTCCAAATCATCGGCCTTGACTGTTGCCGAAAAACCGTTCAACACGGTTTTGTAGCTGAATCCTACTTCATATGAAATTTGTTCGCTGGCCATTTCTTCTTTGGCCGATCTTTGCTGGCTCGCCACTTTCACTTCCGCTGAACTTTCCAGCGAAGCAGTGAAGGCTTGTCCGGCTGACTCTACAATTCCTTTTTGCAAAGCTACCGGCTTTTCCGATAGATGGATGATGACCGGCACTTTTTGGCTGCCGGAAAGATCCTGCAAATCTTTATGTAACTTTGCCGTACGGTGGGACAATTGAAGCTGTTCGATAATCGCCGCTTGGGCTTGGAGATCTCCTGCAGTGTGGGCTGATTTTTTATACGGATTGGTTTCCGCAGTTTCCGCAGCCTCCGCAGTTTCAAAGGGTATGAGCAATGAAAGAACCAGGGCAAGGGACAGGAAGCTTCTGAAGAATTTCACGTGCAAAACCTTCTTCATGGGACATAACTCCTTCCGTTCTATCATTATTATCTGAATAATTAGATAATTTTATAATATCACATGATTCGAAAATCCCAAGGTTTATTTTAAATAATTTACAAATTATTCTTATTAGGTACTTTAGTCCTTTTAAAGTAACAAAAAAACCCAAGCTTGCGGCTTGAGTTTGATTGGTTTCTTTATTCGTCTTGGTAAGTGAATCCTTTTTCGGTTAATGCTTCTTTTAGTTTCGGCAGCGAAGACGGCCCGATGCCGTGGAGCTGCCGCACTTCTTTTTCCGTGAACTTTGATAGTTCTTCAGCTGAGGTAATGCCGTGTGCTTCTAATGCCCGCCTCGCCGGCGCTGAAAACCGGGAAAGAAATGGATCAACTGGGTTTGCCATTGAAGGTCATCCTTTCAGTTAACGTTTGCCCCTAGTATAAATAAATCGGCGCGTATTGAAAAGGCGGCGAAGATTGCTTCTGAGTTGCTCATTATTGTGATTTTTTCTCAAGTCCGTGCGAAATTACCCCAATCGTTTCCGAAATCACCCCATTCCTGTTCGAATTCACCCTAAGCCTCCTCGAAATCACCCCGACCCGCTGCGAATTCACCCTTCCCCCATTAAATCGTCCTTTGAACTTTCGCTTTTCGCTGCAAGCGGAAAGCCGGCAACTAGGTTTTGATCTTTTGAGTGAGTCTCTACCTTTTTAGGAAAAATTCTATAAGGAAACTCAAAGCAACATCTGCCCCACTCAGGTACCCTGCAAACACCAAAAAGCCCGAAGCAGCTTCTGCTGCTCCGGGCTTCCCTTTTTACTTCACAGTTAACTTAATGGTAGCTTCATTGCCGCCGTACGAAACGGTGATCGTTGTCGAGCCTTTTTTCTTGGCTGTGACTTGGCCATTGCTCTTCACTTCGGCAATTTTGCTGTCTTTCACTTTGAATTTCGCTTTTTTCGTGACATCTTCTTTGACTGGCTTGGCTTTGCCTTTCACCGTCGTTTGCGTCACTTTGATTTTTTCTTTCTTGCCTTCTTTTAATGACAGGTTCGCTTTATCCACTTCCAGCGTTACGACCGGTTTCGGATCTGCGACTGTCACATTGACGACAACTTTCTCTTTGCCATGCGAAACAGTGATCGTTGTTTTACCTGCTTTTTTCGCAGTGATTTCACCGTTTTTCACACTGACAATGGATGAATCTGCTACTTTATAAGAAGCTTGTTTCGTTACGTCTTTTGTTTTCTTTTTGCCGTTTGGCAGCGTTGTTTCTTCTGTTACCGATAATTTTTCTTTATCGCCGACATTCAATTCAACATTGTCTTTATTCACGCTTAAGTTCGAGCCATCTTGCGCCGCTGCTTGTTTCGTGATTGTGAAATCCAGCTCTGTGCGGTGGCCCGTCAAATCTTCAACGACCAATTTGTAGTCGTTGACGCCTTCTTCAAGCACTGGCACCGTTGTTTTGATGTTTTGGTCAAAACTCTTGCCGCTGTATGAAGCCATTTCGTGCGCAAAAATTTCGCTGTCATACAAGTAAACGCGGATTTGGTCGAAGTTGTCTTTAACGTTGAATGTAATTTCCACTTCATCCGTGTCCAGGCCAACTGTTTTCGGCGCATCCACTAATGTGATGGTTGCCGCTTTCGTATCCACCAGGATCTGGCGGCGGATTTCCATTTCGTTATCGAATTCATCTACCGCTTTCACTGTTACATACTGCGAACCGTCTTCAAACGTCAAGGTATGCGTGAAGTTCGTGCCGTCGAATTCTTTTGCCGGCGCGCCGTTCACAGTCAATGACTTGATGGTTGAATCGTCTTCCACGCGCCCTTTTACAGTTACTTCATTTTTATCATGCGCAGAAAGGACTCCAGGGGAATCAATGAAAATCACAGGTTCTTTATCTTCAGAACCGGTAACCGGCAATTCCACTTCGGTTTTATTGCCAGCGACGTCATAGAAGACGGCTGTCAATTTGTCGTCTTTTTTCAACTCTGCCGTTACGGTAAAGTCTGTTATAGCCGGTGCCAATGATTCATCAGCCGGAGTTGCCGCATCTTCCGTCAATTCCTTGCCGTTCAAGTAGACTTCCCAGCGGTCAGGCGCTGTGTTGTCTGTAAAGCTGTTGACGACAACTTTTTTCGTTTTTGGATCGAATGATGCTTTTGCTGTTGGCGCTTTCGTATCCACGATAACCGGGAATTCGATTGACTGCCATTCAGCATTCGGATAATCGATCACAGCGCGAAGCTGCAATTTGTAATTGCCATCCGCAACCACTTTTCCAAGTGCTTTTCCATCCCACGTGAAATTAGGTGAGAAGATGAAAGGTTCTGTGCTGTCGTAGTTTTTAACCAATTCTTTTTCGGTGCGGATCGTCCGCAATTTCTTACCGTTTGCATCGAGTACATTCAATTCAAACTGTTTCACATTCCGCATAAGCGAGAATACTGGAATGACCCCATCTTGCAGACCATCACCGTTTGGTGAGAACGCAAATTTCGTTGGATCGAATCCTTCGATATGCGTGCCGCCGTTCAGGATGAATCCTTTATCGTCTGCAAGCATCGTTTGTCCGTAATACGTCATTGGATCCCAAGCAAAATCATCGAAAATGCTGGCATCGTCCCATTCGCCGTTAAAGCCGAAATATGGAACGACCAATTCCGTGTTGCCTGTCACTTCTTCGTTTGCATCCGTTAATGTGACGAATCCGTCAACGAAATAGCCGTTTGTGAAACTTGCATCCAGTTCAGCGTCGATCGCTGAAACGTCAACCGTTACCGGGATGTCGACTGTTTGATTTGCCGGAACTGTTACAGTTGCCGGAGCTGCGATCGTTACGTCGTCAGAGACATTCACCGAACCGATTTCGTTCGGAGCCGTCACTAGGACACCGCCGCCGTCCGTTGTTGCATCCACTTGCACATTGACATCCACTGCGAATTCCGCAGCTTCATCCGAATAGTTCTGCGCTGTCAATGTGAATGAATATTGGTTGTTCTTAATTTCTTTTAATGCCACTTTTCCTTCGTTTGTCGCTTTGTTCACGACCGTTACGTCAGTTGAAAGCGCATCGTGCAATTGCATCAATCCTGCACCTTGGCGGCGAGGCGATACAAACTGGCCATCAGCGAATTCCACTGGGTTTGCTGTATTCATCATGATGTTTTTCACGAATTGTACGCGGTCTTTCCCTTGCAAGCCAAGTTCTTCAATGCGCTGGAACACTAATGCCGTTCCACCTGCCACGTGCGGCGCTGCCATTGAAGTTCCGCTCATCAAACCGTATTCATCGTCGTTCAGCGTCGAGAAGATATTGCCGCCTGGCGCTGTGATTTCCGGTTTGAAGTCAAGGTTTGGCGTTGGTCCCCAGGAAGTGAAATCACTCATTTGGCCAGCTGCCGGATTTTGCGTTTCCAAATACTGTCCATCAAATGAAACCGTTACCGTCTGTCCGGAAGCAAGCGCATTTTTCATCGCTAAGCCTGCGTCTTGAACCGTTGACATGAATGGAATCGTGATGGATGGATCTGATGCCATATTGATCGTGCCTGATGTGTTGTTGTAAATGATAACACCGATTGCGCCGGCTGCCTGTGCCGCCTGGCCTTTTTCGACAAAGCTGATTTCACCGCGTGAAATCAATGCGAATTTGCCGGTGAAGTCTTTGCCTTCAAAATCAGCTGGCAAACCAAGACCTGCATCGACCACTTCATAATTTTCTTCCGGCAGATCGCGCGGATCTTTATCGTTCGCGAGTAAATATAATGCACGTCCTGCTTCTGCACCGCCGAATTGGTAGCCGAAGCTAAGTGCTGTAATCACATCGTTTTCAAATGAAGCGACACCGAAAGAGTCGTAAGAAACACTCGGTGAACCGGTTAATCCGTAATCCTGATTTTCTGCATATGGATAGAAGAAACCAGAACCGAACATATCCGAGTTCCCTGCAGAAATCGATACTAAAATACCGTTGTTTGTTGCACGTTCAACTGCTTGCTGCTCAGGATTGGAAGAATCCACGAAACCTGCAGTAGAACCCAGAGACATGTTGATGACGTCTGCCCCTAATTTGATTGAATCATCGATTGCTTTAATGTAGATATCGCCATAAGTTGACGGGTAAAGCGGATCGTTGCCGAATACTTTCAATGCCAGAAGCTGCGCTTCCGGTGCAACGCCTTGGATCCCGCCGTTTTCTTCGTTGCCGTTCGCGCCGACTGTACCGGCAACGTGCATGCCGTGCATCGAAGCTTCGGGCCCTAGGTCAAGAATCGTATCGTTGCCGTCCATATAGTTGTAGCCGAACGGCACTTTTGCTGTATAGTATTTCCCTGCTTCCAATGATTTGTCTGAACGCAATGCGTCGACTTCCGCTTTGGTGATTTCACCCGTTGCGTTGTCAGTCAACACCATATCTTTATGCGATGGGTCGATGCCGGTATCGATAACGCCGACAACCATTCCTTCGCCTTTGTAACCGTAGTCATTCCAGACCTGCTGTGCCTGGACCAATGCTTTTGAATACTTCATTTCCGGTTTGATCGCCGGACGTTCGTATTCTGTTGCTTCATAGACTGCTTTTACGCCTGATTGTGCAGCAATTTTCTCGACTTGTCCAGCTGGTACGTTCGCTGAAAAGCCGTTGAACACCGTGGTAAAGTTCTCGAGATATGTAATGCCGGGTGCTGCTGTTTTGATTTTTGATTTGACCGTGTTTTGATCAGTGACCACTGCTGATTCCAAGCTGTCTTTTGTGGAATCCGGCAAACTCTTATAAAGAACCCCTTTGCGAGTCGCATTTTCAATTGCCGGCTCTTTTTGGAGCTCGACAATGATGCGGACCTGCTTTTTCGGATCTTCCGGGTTTGCCAGTTTGTCCGGCAATTTAACAGCCGGCTTCTGGTTCACCTGTTTCGCAACCCCTGCGGCCGAAGTGTTCGGTGCAGCGGATGCTCCCGTGAACCCGAAGGCCACCGAGCTGAACGTCAACAAAACCACAAGTGCCGTGATGACAAGATTGCGTAAATTACTCAATTGTTTTCCCCCTTATGATCATGTGTTTGCTAAATTAAATTTAGCGGCATCTCAAATTTACCATATTATTAAAATATTCTAACTAGTCTGATGGGATTATTTCTTCTTTTTTCCAGCTCTTTTTACATAGGTATATGTATGTTTCCCATCCACTCTTATGAGGAGTTATGGACTACTCATAAAATTATTCCTGGGACTTGTGATTATATTTCAAATGTAAAACCCGTCTCCAGAATAGAGACGGGTTTTCTAAAAGCCATTTATGGCACAATATTCTTCACGACCGGAATCTTCTGCAGCACCAAAATGATGCTGAGTGAAATCAGGAAAATGAGAATCCACGATACAGGAATGCCGAATGCCGGGTGGATCATCGTTTCATTTATTCCGAAGAATTTATTCAAGTAAAGCTGGATCAGCGGATGGATCACGTAGATGCCGAGCGTCGCCATGCTGATGCGGGTGATGATAGGATTCGGGTTTAGGCGATTGCTGAGCTTTTGGAAGAGGACGAATAAAAACAGCGAAATGAAAAAAGCGTTCGGCCTGTAATGTTCATAGTAGAATTCATCAAGTTCGCCTGCCTGATTGGTCAATGCCACGGTTCCCCAGATCGTCGCTATATAACTGAGCAGCGCTGCTGCACCGAGCCAGACCAAATGCTTTTTCGCCAGCGGATACATGACGAGGTAGGCACCGAGCATGAAATAGCCGATATACGGCGAGAACAATCCGGCAGGCACGGCAAGTTCAAACTCCAAGTATTTCGGAAAGAACGGAAGGATGGCCGAGAACAGGAGCCAGAATCCGAGAAACCATTGAAATGCTTGCTGCGACATGTAATGGACGAGGATGCGGAGGAATGGCGCCATCAAATACAAACCGAGAATCGTGTACATGAACCAAAGATGGTAGTAGACATCATCCGTCAAGAACAATTTGACCATTTCCCAGGCCGTATAGCTTTCGCCGAGTTCCATCACATTATAAACCATATAAAAACCGCTCCAGACCACCAGCGGAATCAATAATTTGCTTAAACGCTTTTTCAAAAAATCGCCGACCGGTTCATCCGGATGCCGCGTCAGCAGCAGCGCACCGCTCAGCATGAAGAAAATCGGCACGCACCAGCGCAAGCCGGAATCGATGACGTTCGCAAATTGCCACGCCCATTCATCTGTCGCCGCGCTATTGATTATTTTTGACACCACATGAACGCCGACAACCGCCACAATTGAGAATACACGAAGCCAGTCCATATAATCATAACGCTCGTTCATAGCCCCGCCCCTTTGCAAAAATCTCTTTACCCTACACTTCCCCTTCCCATCAATTCTTGAAACTCCTGTTCCACTGAAACGAAACGGACACATCCTCCGTTCATCGTGCCCGCTTCATTTGATATAATAGGTGCCGTTATCATAAAATGCATTTGCAAGAAATGGAGTATTTTTTTGAAACAATTAAACGAAATCAATATGATCCGGGCATTTGCCTGCCTCAGTGTCGTCTATAACCACGTGCTGACGAATTACGCAAAGTTTGCCGAAACGGATTTCACTGAAACCCCTGTATTTTTGGCCATCCGCTATTTATTCTTATTTGCTACTCCTGTTTTCATCCTGATTTCCATCACCTTGCTTTCCCGGAATTACCCGGATAAGCTGCCGAAGGATTTTCTGTGGAAACGGGTTCAATACATTTTATTGCCGTACGTTTTGATCGGTTTGTTGTCTGCTTACATCACTGCCGAACAAAGCGGCAGCGCCTTTTGGCCAACCGCTTGGAATATTATCGGTGCCGGTGATTGGCACGGATTTTTCATCCTTGTCATTTTCCAGTTTTATCTTTTGTATTACTTGCTGAACCGCTTCTTGCGAAAAATCAATCCTTTTGCTGCGCTTGCTGCCGCATTTGCGCTGTCATTTGCCCATCTCTACGCCTTGGAGCATTTGGAAAGCTACCGCCTATTCATTTTTGAAGAATATCCGCTCTGGTACCGGACTTTCATCTTTGCTTGGCTGTTCTATTTTGTTGCCGGCTTTTATATCGGCGTCTATTACGACCGGATCTTTGCCTTTCTGTCGAATAAAATCTGGCTGCCTTTGCTTGCAGCAGTAGCAAGCTTCGGCTGGATTTACTTTAATGCATCGGAAACCGATTATACCTTGGTTTCAAGCGACCGCTACGATATGTTTTTCTACACCTTATCGGTTTATTTCCTGATAACGGTGCTGTTCCAGAAAATGAAAAAGCCGCGCCCCTTGCTGGAAATCGTCAGCAGCTTTTCGTTTTTCATTTACCTATCGCATATGCTGTTCATTTTGGCACTCGGCCGCATCGTGAAAGTTTTTGAAAACAGTTTCCTTCTATATACGGGATCGCTGCTGTTGTTCACCGTCGGAATTTGCGTCGGCGTCGGCGCATTGTTGTATCTTTATCGCTGGACACAGTGGATTACAGGACGCAACCGCTTGATGGACCGGCTGCTTGCGAGATTTGAATAAAGAAAGACCGATTCGATTTTGAATCGGTCTTTTTTATAGATAGCGCTGGAAAATGGGAGTCGCTTGTAAAAAACGCTGCCTTCTTTCCCGCTTTTTGCTATAAGCGGAAAGCATCCAATCGTTCTTTTGAACTTGGTCTTGGATGAGAGGCTTTTCCATTTGATGAATTGCTCTATAATTTGAATGAGTTTCCCGTAAGAACCTTTGAGTTTCCCTCAAATCCATCCGAGTTGCTCGCAAATACCCTTGGGTTTCCCTCATTTCCCTGTGAGTTTCCCGTACCTATAAAAAGGGACCGATTCGCAAACTGAATCGGTCCCTTTTTCTTTATTCCGCTAATCGGTAAATGAATACCGCTAGCTGGCCTCTTGTAATATTTCGCGAAACGCCAAATTGCGTTGGCGTCAATCCGTCGGTCACGTCGTTTGCAACTAAGGCGTTGACCGCATCTGCGTAGCGGGACGAAACATCTGTGAAAGCGGATGTTTGATTGCCTGCCTCCAAGTCATAAGCCCGCTGCAGAATGATCGCCACTTCGCCGCGCGTGAGCGGATCGTAGGAACCAAACCGCGTCGCTGTCTTGCCGCCGATGATGCCCGCTTGTTTCAAGGCATTAACGGCTCCTGCTGCACGGTCCGGCACGTCGCCGAAACCGGATGGACGAGCATTCGCTGTATTCAAGCCGAGTTCCTTCGCGAGCCAGACCGCTGCATCCGCGCGGATGATGCTATCGGTTACGCCGAACTGCGTCGCAGATTTTCCTTGCGTAATCCCTCGCTGCACCAAATAATCGACTGCCGGGGCATAGAACGATGGTACATCGTCGAAATGGATTTTATTCGGCGCCGCTTGAGGATTTGGACTGTTGACTATAACAGTCGCCGTTTGGCCGCCGAATGAGAGCGAGATGGTTGCCATGCCATAGCCTTGAACAGTGATCTTGCCATTCGAAACCGTCGCAATCGCTTCATTGCTCGAAGTCCAAACGGCTTCGTTCGTCACCGTTTCTTTTTGGTTATTTTTAAACGTGGCTGCTGCAGAAACTGTGAACATGTCACCAGGTTTTCCAACGAGTGTCGTCTGGTCCGCTTCCAACTTCACAACAGGATTTGCTTCAGGCTGCGGAACCGTGATGGTCGCCGTTGCCGATTTGCCGCCGAAAGTCGCTGTAATGGTTGTGCTGCCATATGCTTTTAATTGAACCTTGCCGTTTGCAACCGTGGCAACCTTTACATCAGCGGACGACCAGACCGCATCAGGCGTTACATTTTGTACAGCGCCGTCTTGGAACTTCGCCGTCGCAGATAAACTGATTGAATCGCCGGGCGCTCCCGTTATGGCTTTTGAATTCAATGCCAGATTGGCCACCGCATTTACCTGTTGAGAACGCGGCGCTGCTGTAAAGGATGATGCCCGGATGATGCCGTAGCCATAGTACGGATCTTTTCCTGCCGGACCTGCGTCTCGGGTATGGTCGATCAATACTTGCCGCAATTCTTTATTCGTTAAATTCGGATAAGCTTGTTTGATCAAAGCAAGTTCGCCGGCCACATAAGGCGTCGCCATCGATGTTCCGCTTAAGTAAGCGTACTGGTTGCCGGTATAGGTGCTTAAAATCCGCTCGCCCGGCGCCGCCACTTCGACTGTGCTGCCAGTTGAAGAAAAATCAGCCCGTTTCGAATAGCGGTCAACCGCCCCTACCGCAATAACGGATGGATATCGGGCAGGGAAATCGACCGTATCGCCTGCTCCTACTGAATCGCCGTCGTTCCCTGCAGCGGCTACGATCAATAATCCGCTGGCATATGCTTTATCCGCTGCCGATTTAAAAGCGGCCGAACCCGTCTGAGAACCGGCGCTTAGATTAATGATGTCTATGTCATTTGCAACTGACCAATTGATGCCTTCGATCATATCGGACACATAAGCCTGGCCCTTTGCATCAAAAGCTTTCACCGCGTAAAGCTCAGCATCATATGCGACTCCTTTAACGCCGTAGCTATTATTCAATCCGCCTATAATTCCCGCTACGTGAGTGCCATGCCCTTGGTCATCAGCGTAGGAATTTGTATAATCTACAGTCGATATGCCACCAGCCAGCTTTAAATCTTCATGGCGCGAAATTCCAGAGTCGATGACAGAAATCTTGATGCCTTCTCCCGTAAAGCCGGAATTCCATGCAGCCGGGATGTTGCTTGAAGCAATCCCCCAATCTTCCATCTGCGCTTGAAGTTCGACAACCGCATCTTCTTCTATAGAAACGATTGCAGGATCTTGACGCAATTCATGGATTGCAGAGCCTGTGAGTTCCGCTAAAGCAATATCAACTTCCTCGAATGCTTCTGTTGCGGTTCCACCTGCGTCCTCAATGACTTCTTCCATATCAACTTGCTCGTCAAAAACTACAATCACCTTTTGTTCCTTTTCGCCTTGTGCCGATGCCTGGATTTCGCTTGCCCCAAATACGAGCAGCACCAACGCCATAAATCCACTTCCCATAACTTTCAATCGCAGAACTCCTTTATGAAATAAAACCCATGGAACTAATCCATAAATTTACATTATTTTTAGTATCTTTCCATTATCAGTATATAATTTTTGCATGCTGGACGTCTATTTTCTTCCCTTTTTATTAAATTGTTATTTCAAAGTAGAGAAAATTATCAATCTATTAGGTAGATGTAAGAAAAAGTAAAACTTTTTACGAGTCCAGGTAAAATTTTCTTGTCATACAAAAAATCTCAAAATTCAATTATTTCGTAATAAATTAAATGCTGTCTTTCCAGATCGATGCTGGATTGTGTAATAGTACACTTTCCCGTTTACCACGTTTATCTTGAAATATATCCTGTTTTAAACCCTTATTTTTACATTTTTAAGGATCTAAACGAGTGCAAAATTGAAATATTTATTGCATATAACCACTATTTCTGATTTTTAAACATTTGGAAGCGATTTTTTATTTCTTGAAAAAGCTTGATATAACTGGGTTTATTAAACAAATTTTTCTTTGTAATGAAACTGTAATATAACTGCAATCTTACTGACGTTGTTTTTAAATACTCAAGCCTATATAGTTAAAAACAGATTCCAACGAAATTAAAAACTTATATTTAGATAATATAAAACGACAGGGGAAATAAATTTGAAGAAATTTGTCTTTTCAGTATTAGCAGCAAGTACACTACTCCTTAGCCAAACAGCCACGGATGCACAAGCAGCCTTCAATACAAACGACGAGGTTCTTTCAACTTATGAATCCACTACTTCCGTAGAAACTTCTGTAGAAGTCGAGCAAGTTGCAGCAAGCAAAGCAACTGCTAAATCCGGAACTTTCAAAACAAAATACAACACGAACGTACGCCAGGATGCTGGCACAAAATATAAAGTTGTCACTCTAGCTAAAGCAGGCACTAAAGTTACTGCCACTCACCAAAAGAAAGTCGGCAAAGAAACTTGGTACAAAGTAAAAGCGAACGGCAAAGCCGGTTGGGTTTTGAGCTCACTTTTAACTTCTGCTTCAGTAGCAAAAGTATCAAACACAGCTTCAGCTTCAACAATCGTTTCTAAAGCATTGGCACTTAAAGGAATTCCATACAAATTCGGCGGCACAACAACTGCTGGATTCGATTGCAGCGGATTCACTCAATATGTATTCAAGCAAGCAGGCAAGAGCATTTCACGCACTACAACAACTCAGTTTGCTGAGTCAACAACAGTTTCAACTCCACGTGCTGGAGACCTAGTATTCTTTGCAAACACATACCGCGCTGGAATCTCTCACGTCGGGATCTATATCGGAAACAACCAGTTCGTTCACGCTGGCGGATCTAAAGCAGAAGTTGTCAGCTTAAACAACTCTTACTGGGGACCAAAATTCCACAGCTTCAAACGCATCAACTAATCAAATATGATAGAGAGCCAAGCAGTTATTGCTTGGCTCTTTTTTTATGCGTTCTTTTATATAGAAGGAACTTTTTATAAAGGGTGGTTGGGCGTGTTGATTCGCCAATCAAAAGCATTAATGGATGCGTTTCGCTTACCGCGAACCGCGATGATTGAGGTGAGTTGATTTCGACATGCAAATGGTTGATTTCAAGAGTAAGATGTTTGATTTCGCATGTGCAAAGGTTGATTTCGATAAGAAACAAGTTGATTTCACATTCCAAAGCAAAACTAAATACATTAATGGATGCGTTTCACTTACCGCGAACCGCAATGATTGAGGTGAGTTGATTTCGACATGCAAATGGTTGATTTCAGGAGTACAATGTTTGATTTCGCACGCGCAAAGGTTGATTTCGATAAGAAATAAGTTGATTTCACACAAAACTTCAAAAAAAAGAGAGCCGGCACTTAAGCCAACTCTCTTACTTCATTTCAATATTCTTGATCTGATAATCCCCATATCCATCAATCACAACGGTATAAATCGCTGTGTGCTCGATGGTTGACGTCTCTCCTGTTTCTTCATCGTGATAAGTTAATGTAGCTCTCGCCTCGACAAGCGCCTCTTCCTCACCAATTACGACACTTTCAATAGAAGGAACAACGGCATCGAATGTCCGCGTCTCGCTGCGATTCGTTTCAACGAAGTTCTTGCCTTCTGTCGCTCCCTGGCTATCCGGCAGCAAATAGGACTCGTAATATGCCAATTCCGGATCATTCAACGAATACGGCAGCAATTCGTAATACGCTGTGATGAAGTCGCGCAGAATCGTTTCTTCAAAGAATGCATCTTTGACATCCGGCAAGACGATTTCCTCTTCTTCATACGTCATCGGATCTGCTGCCCATGCATTCAGTTGATCTACAACCGAATACATTGGAATGGCATAGCCAATTTCCGGATTTTCTTCCAGAATAATTGAGTTGATGCCCAGTACTTTTTCGCTTTCCAAATCGATCAGCGGTCCGCCGCTCGACCCTTTCTTCAATACGGCAGTCATTTCATACATATCTGTGTACTCGTAGCCGTCTGAGAAGCTTGCACCAGTTGCGGTGATTTCCCCTTCGGTTACGGTATTGCTGACGTCTCCTGGACTGCCAATCGCCACTACATCCGTTCCTGGCTCTGCAGGCGATGTCGCGATGCCCATCGGCTGTTTGCCAGCCAGTTCTTCAACTCGCACCAATGCAATGTCTTCTGTTTCAGAAATTCCGGCAATTTGGCCGCTGAATTCCTGGCCGTCACTATTTTTCAAGACGATATACGACGCATCCCGCACCACATGTGCGCTCGTCACGATATCGCCTTCCGTATTAAATAAGAAACCAGATCCCTGTTCCAAATCCGTGTAAATCGTATAGACATGCGCTTTGGCATTTGCGATCATCAACGAACTGTCTTTTTTCGGCGGGATGATGACGGTTTCCGTCTTCACCGGCTCTTCCGGTTTACTTTCCACCGTATTCTCGACCTTGCCCTGCACGACTTCTTCCGGCGCTTCCAGTTCTTCGATTTCACTGACATCAAATCCCGTATACACCATTCCCGCGAAATCTTCTTTCAATGACGGTGCGGCATTCGATTTTGAATCCGGTGTAGAGGCTAAAAAGTAAGCCCCTAGCCCAATCGCTGCCAATAAAATCAAAGAAACTATGCTAAGAAGCAACCGTTTGCGCGATTGGTTCTGCTGTTTGCGTTTTCCTGTTCGGTTATTCATCTATTCATTCAACTCGCTTCTGCTTTTCTCGTCATATAATAGACGGCCCAAAAGCCATTTGGTTTCAATTCTTACCTATTATAGCAAGTGAATTGTGCGGTTGCCAGAAACGAGGGGGCTATTTACAGCAAAAAACTGCAGCCATGGAGGCTGCAGCTCTTTCATTAATCTAGTAAATCCATTTTATCAAGTCCGCGGTAAAGGATGACAATGGTTTCAGCGCGTGTGATATCAGCTTTTGGATCAAACTTATTATGCATACGGCCAGAAATGATGCCAAGGCCGTAAGCTTTCGCTACTGCCTCTACTGCGTGTTTGCCGACTTTTTTCGCATCTGCAAACTTGTGGGACTCATCGATGCCATCTAAAAGCGATGCATCTTGATACTCAATTGCGCGAATCATCATCGCAGCAATTTCCTCACGTGTAATTTCAGCGTTCGGATCGAATGTACCATCTGTTTTACCGAAGACGATGCCTGCACGTGCAGCCGCTTCGATTCCTTGGTAAGCCCATTCTTTTGAAGTTCTAACATCTTTAAAAGTTCCTTCATATTCTTTTAATGGCAGTTCCAAAGCACGAGCTAATAAAACTGCGAACTCAGAACGTGAAAGTTTGCTTTCAGGTTCGAACGCTTCTGTGGATTTACCGAAGACAATCCCTTTTGAAGCAAGTGCTTCAATTTGTTTTTTCGCCCAGTGGGATTGGATATCATCGAATGTTACAGGTTCTGGAACTTCCGGTTTTTCCGGTTCTGTTGGTTTTTCCGGTTCAACTGGCGGATTTGGATATGATGGATTCTCAGGTATTGTTACCGGCTTTTTCAAATCCATTTGTACCAGAACCGGATCGTGGTCAGAAGCACGTCCGTGCTCTTCCATAAACATTGAGTTGATGTGAATCATATCGATTTCTGTTCTATCTTTCAAGTTCTTCGTTACTAATACATGATCAAGAACCTGGGAGTTTCCTTGGTAATAGTAAGAGTAACGATCTTCTACTGGCACATCTTCGACTTTATTCGCCAAAATATCGCCTTTTAATGCAGCTAAAGCTGGTGTGAATTCAAAATCATTCATATCTCCTGCTACAACCACATTCAAATTAGGGTTTTGAGCCAAGCCTTCTTTGATGAAACCATTAATCGCTTTTGCCAATTCAATGCGTTCAGGTACAGACCCTAAAGTAGGAGGCTGATTCTTGCCGAATAGCGGCTGGTCTCCACCTTTTGAATTTAAATGAGCACCGATAACGACTACTTGCTCGCCTTGGAATTCAAATTGTGCTGCCAGTGGTTTTCGTGTACCCGGCATCGGAATCGGTTGGACACGACCTGGATTCAATGCAAGTTGACCATTTACCCAAGAGTTCGTTTCTGTTGCTGACCCTTTCGTTCCTTCTGATAAAGTAACGCGTTCAGGGTTATACAAGTAGCCAACGCGGATATTCCCGCCCGGCTCCCCGCCGTCTTTATTGTACTCAGGGGCAATATCCGTCCATTTATATGTTGGACCGCCCGCAGTTTCAATTCCGCTAATCAACCGTTCATAAGTTGCTGTTGCATCGCTGTTCCCTGAAGTGATTGGGCCGTCATTGTCCTGTACTTCCACCATCACGATGATGTCCGGCGAGTTCAGATCATTGACGAATGATTCAGCAATGCGCTGTGCTTTCGAATTAGATGTATGGTTTGAATCTGCAGAGAAGTTCTCTACGTTATAAGAAGCAACCGTTAATTTATCTTCTTGTTTTTTAATCCAAGTTTGCTCTGGTGCAGTGCCGCCATCCACAAGTGCTGGAAGGTCACTTTCAACTGCCCAGATCTTGTAGTTGCCGAAGCCGTAGCCTAGGACGCCTACTGGAGTTCCGTTAAACGAATCGCCGGATTTTGCGATGAATTTTTCGTTATCCATATCAATTGAGATACGTTCCGGATTGTAATCATCTTCTGAGATCAAAATGCCGCCCTGTTTATGGAAATCATTATTTGTCGCATCTTTAGAAACAATAAATACTTCTCCATAGCTTTGCGGGCCCACAATTTGTGCATCCGCTACGCCGACACGCATCAATTCAAGCGATTCCCAGAAATCGATGCCATCAACATTCGGATTGAATTGAGCTAACCCATCTGTATCAATTTTCTTCGTCGGCGGGAAAACATCTTTTCCAATGATAATCGGTGCTGGAAGTTCCGCAGTACCGGTTTTCACTGCGTCTGTTGCGCGAATGCGCGTAATTGGCAAGTCATTCGCTTTCATATCAGAATAGCCTTCTTGGTAATGCTCTTCAACTGTTCCGTTAACTGTGACCAAATCGCCAACTTTCAATCCGTTCGAAGCTCTATTGACCATGATCGCTTCTGATGTTGTTAAATCGTCATCCGGATTCGTGTCTTGAATAACAAAATTTGCTGAATTGTAAAGATGCGTTACCACACCTGTAATTCCCGTAACTGTTGCATTCTGATACTCCGAGTAATGGCCATCGCCCTGAATATCACGGATTTTCAAATCTTTCGTTTTAAGAACTGTGTATTCAAACGAGAATACTTCTGAAGTCTCGTCTCCCACAGCAATGGCTTTAATTACGGTGTCTTTTGTCAATTCAATTGGTACTGTGTATTTTGTGCTTGATGGAGTTGGATTTGAGCCATCCAACGTATAGTAAATGTCTGCATTTTCCCAGCCTGATTGAAGGGTAATTGCCGTTCCTTCTGAAACGACTCCTGGGAAGATGTCTGCGTAAACTGCAGGTTTATTGACTAAATCAAAGCTTTCGCTGCCTAAAGTCTTCACTTGGTACGATGTGTTGAATTTTGACGCGATTCCCGTTACATGAATCAAATCGCCTTCTTTGTATTGCTTCGTGAATTGCTCGAAAGTCAATCCGTTGCGGTTATCGTTGCGCACAACAACCGTTTCGCCATTTTCAGCAGTTGCTGAAAATTCGAATGTCCCGAAATCATTAACTGATTTCAAACCGGTGATTGTTACATTTTGAAGTTCGATTCGTTCTCCTTGAGTGTCTTCATTAACGCCTGCTGGAGTAATGTTCTGCAAGGCTGGCAGTTCGTTGTTTGAAGAAAGCTTCTCAACTGTATTCGGCTGCAATTGTAGTTCGCCCGAATACTCAGAAACTGAACCCGTCAAACGGACTTTGTCTCCAGGGCTCACATCAGCACTGTTTGTATAAACATAAATCCCAGCAGTTTCATCCTGGACGTAAAATGCATTGCCGCCCCAGAAACCTGTGCCAGTTGTTACAATGGCATCCACTTGGATCAATTCGCCTGCTGATGTACGTGCCTCAGCAACCGAAGCTACAGGTGTCGCTTCTGGCGGAGTTTCGCCTTCAGAAACGATTGTGAAAGCAGAAGGAGATTTCAAGCCCGGAACTGTAAAATAAGTTTCAAGGCTTCCCGTTATAGTAACTTCTGCTTTAAAGTTTGCAGGATTATTGACTAGGTTCAATCCAGCACGGATAGAGCCTGACGGTAATTGAACCGGCAAAATCTTAGCCGGATTGGTTTCATCCGGTGAATCCGCTAGTCCAATATTCGTAGCCGCTGTAAAAGGCGCTTCCTGGTCATAACTCGTACCACTGTTAGCGACCCCCACAATATATCCTTTCACAGTCTGAGTTCCTGTATTATTCGCAATTGCTTCTGCAACCGTAATCGGTTCAGCCGCATTTGCAGTCGCCGTATAAGGCAAAGCTGCGGACAGAACCAATATTAGGCTCAAAAACAGTTTAATCCATGCATTTTTTGACAAACTTTTTCACTCCTTGGATTTTTTTGGCGTTACAAATTAATTATACAGGGAGAATGTAAGCGCTTCGTAAATTTTTTGTAAGTATTCCAACTAATTGCCCTAAAATCGCATTTAATTGTAAATTAATTCAATATATTAATTATATTTACGCATTTCATATTAAAAATATTTGATAAATACTTTTCATATCTGTTTTTCAAACGACTTTTTCATCAGTCGATCGTGTGCCATTGTTAACAAAACGGTTGCTTATCATTTAGAACGCATTCCTTAACATTAAAAAAAGCCCCACAAAGATTTCTCTCTGCAGGACTCTCTAAATCTCAGCTCGCATCCCAAATTGACGCTGCCCATTCCGGATGGTCAACAAACGGGTTACGGTTGCCTTGGATGTCTTGAATTTTATCGTTGCGCTGGCGCTCCCAGTCGCTGACGGGATCCTGCTCATGCCATTCAAGCAAAACAGACAATTTCCCGTGGTAAGGCGCCGATCCATTATTCAATTGCTCGTTCAGCTCCAAATCTACAGGATCGCCCGGCTCATAGCGAACAGCCATATAGAACAACATGCGCGCTACATCGCCTTTCACATCATCAGGCGGCTCCCATGAATTCGCAGTTCGTAAACAGCCATCGCAGCCGCTCACTTTACTGCCGCCATAATCAAAATCAAGATTTCCGCGAGCTCCATTCACTTGCACATCTGTTGGGCGTAAATGGTGGATATCCGTCCCTGCGCCGCGCGAGGTTCCAAAATTGCCATGCGACTTCGCCCACGTGTGTTCACGGTTCCAGTCGCCAACATTGCCGCCGTTCAACGATTTCGAACGCGACTCGCCGCTATAGAGAAGGATGACGTTATTTGGATTATTCGGGTCTTCATCCGTCACTTTCAATGCGTCCCAAACAGCTGAGTAGCTCAGCTGATCGTGGTCGTCGATGATAGCATGCAACTCATCTTTCAATGCATCGCCGCTCAAACCAGTGGCTGTTTCGTAATAGCTTCCCGTTGCTGGAACTTCTTCTGTCACCGTTACCGAGAACGATTGCGTGATGCTTTTCTGGCCGTCAGTCGCAGTCACACCGATAATATGAGAACCGGCCGGCAGATTCACTGTCAGGATAGATCCTGCTACACTTCCTTTAGTGGAAGTAAAAGCCAGATTTTCCCCTTCCGGATCCGCGAAGTATTCCGTTAAATCATATTGCAAACTTTCCCCGCTCTTCACTTGTTCATTGGCAAATGCTTTCAGCACAACCGGTGCTTTATTCTCTGCCGGCAAATGAGGCGAATTCATCGGCTGGCCAGCTGCGTCATAAAATCCGATGGCTTCGTGATCCGCTCCGTTGGTAAACTCGATGTTCTTGATGTTTTCTGCTCCTCTAATTTGGGAAACTTTCTGGCCATCAACTACCACTTTTGCCACTTCGATTCCTTTAAAATCAAATATGGATTCAGCCCGCGCCGGACTCAACACCACTTTCACATCTTTAAAACCCATTCCATGAAATTCAGCGTATTTTCCTTTTAAGTAAACCGCATCAGAAATCGCTGTTTTTCCTTCTAGCGTCAATGACACGCTTGGCTGGCCGATATTCAATTTTTTCTTATTCAGGTTCTTATAATGAAGGAACTTTTGAGGTTGAATCGGTTCTATCCCTGGTAACGGTTCAGGATCTGGCGTTGGTTCCGGTTCAGGTTCTGGAGCTGGTGTTTCACCGAATCCCGTCATTGTATGCGCTCCGAGGTGCTCAAACGTATCTACTGGATACGCAATCCATTCTTCCGCAGGATTAAATGCATCATCCACGATGCCATCGCCCGCTTGGATATCGGGATTACGGACCAGCGTAACATCTTTTGCATTTTCAATGCGCGTGCCGACTTGTCCAAAAGAATCGATTGCTTCGCCATCTTTCTTCAGCACCAAAGCATCATCGCCATTGAAATTGATGACATTATTATTTTGCAGCTTCCCCTTGCTCTTGATGCCTTCAGCTGCCTGGCCGTTATAGATAACGACTGTCTCTCCGTTTGCCACTGTTCCGGTCAAATCCATTTCGCTTTGCACTGCCGTGCTGCCATTGGCATATAAAGCCAGCGAATAGGCGCTTAAGTCAATTGAATTACCCGTCCCATTGTAAAGTTCGATTGCCTTGTTCATGCTGCTGCCTTCAATGTATTCCGATATAAAAAGATCACTTGCAGTTGCCGCTGCTTGAACCGGCGATTGTGTTGTCGGCACCCATAATCCTGCCGCCAATCCGAGTGACAATAGGACTTTCACAGGCTTGCTCCATTTTCTGTTGGCCATTTGTACTGTTCCTCCTCTGTTTCTTACGTTCGAACGTTTCCCCTCATCCCACCAATAAATATTGTAAATTATTTACTTTAAATAAAGTAAATTTACAATTTTAACTATTCTCTACTTACGACTTTAACCAACTGCCTTTCCTACGTCAACGCTATTTGGAAACTATTACATGAACTTAATAAAAGCAAAAGCGCTGCATGGGAAACTCCCCTTACAGCGCATCATCTCTTATTTCCCCGCCGTCGGCTCTTCTATCGCTCCCATGAATAGGATTAATCCGGTTTCCACCTCTTCAATCGTGATGAAAAATGGCCGATTTACTTTCATCTCAAAAGTCTTCTCCCTGCTTTCTGATTCCTCTACAATTTCGATCGAAGTCGCAGCAGCTGCTTCTGTACCTTTTTCATTTACATCCAAGAACGTTTTCTGTTTTACTTTGCTGATGAATAATTCCTCGTCTTCTTTTTTCACCATTTGCGGGAACTCTGCCGTAAACCGGTCAAACGCCGAAGCCATTCCCAATCCTTTCAACGCATCATTCAGCTCCACTTCATACTCCAGTTGGAACTTCGGTAGCCTTAGCGTCCCTTCTATTTCCCCAAATGTTTCATTCCATTTATCCCAATTCTCACCGGTCAGCGATTCTTCAAAGTCGCCGAGTGAAGAGCCTTCTTTCGTCAGAAATACTTTCATCGCCATTTCCCCTTCGCCGTAAGGCAGAGTAACAGCTTGAAAATCATCCGTTTCCAGATAAGACAGCTCTTCATAGAGAGTCATTAATGGCATCTTTTTCAAAGTACCATCTGCTAGATGGAAATCTTGCTCACTTGTTCCTTCTTCTTCGAACGGATACTGCCAGTCTCCTTTAAAATATATCGCATTCAGCAAAACCGTCACAAGTTTTGGATCTAAGGGAGCTTCCATCATTTCTTTAATCTTGCCATTGGTCGAGTCCTCTACCCATCTATTTATCCGATCGACAGATTCATTATCCGTTACATCGATTTCCTCAATCTTTGCATTAAAATAATCTTCATTGTTCTTTGCAAAATCTTCCTGGAACTGATAACTTTTATTCAGCCAAATGGAATTGCCAATCGATAATTGAATCGCTTCAGAATCGCTTGCAAGCTGGTTCATCAGAGAGGCATTGGCTTTGTTCAATTCCTTCGCATCCATCCCTGGAACCTCCAAGACATTTGAAATCTCCTCTTCCGTCACACCATCCGCTCCGTTATATACCATCGATAATGCCATAAACAAACTTGGTAAAGAGATAAACCGATTTCCTTCTTCATTCGGCTCCACAACCGGCAGCAGCTTCCAGCCGAGCTCATTGCTCGGTTCAATAATCTTTTGATAATCCGCTTCTCCGTACTCTACATCTTTTGAAATCTTTAAGGATCCAGAAGTTACAGTGGGCTCAGTCGTACCGCAGCCGGCTATCATCAATATGAATAAAATCATCGGCAACTTTCGCATTGTCATCACTCCTTATCCATTAGACTGGATAACTTGAGATAAGTTACAATTTTGGGCTCATGTAAACCTACTAAAAAAGCCATCCTGCAGATTAGTTCTGCTGGATGGCTCTATTACTTTTTTATTAACGCTCACAAGCGATGTTATCTTTATCGCGGTCGCTTTTCTTGTTGGCATCATATAAGGCTTGAGAAACGAACGGCTTGTACTTCGATTTCCCGCCTTTGTTTGTCGCTTTTGAAGAACGGGCAATGCCGCCTGCATAGACCTTGTTGATCTCTTTGCAGTTAGCGAACGTCTTCACTTTTGTCCCTGCAGCATCTGCCTCCATTGGTGCTGCGCTAAATGTGAAGCTAAGCGCTACCATCAATGACATGAATGCAAAACTAAGTTTTTTCATAGTATTTCTCCTCTCCCTTTGAGCTATTTTTAGACAGTATTTGAAAAAATTTTAAGAATCTAAAAAACACTGTTAACTCCAATATTATAACAGGTATTTATTCCCATAAATATAGACTTAGAATTAAATCTTTACAGTAATATTAATTCTTAAAACTATTTTTGTATTTTCAAATAATCTTGGTTGCTTCTACCTTTCAATATCTATACGGCACTTAATATTTTTCTATTTTAATTGAACAAACCTCTACGACTAGTATGTATGAAATGGAAATTAAGAGAAATAAAAACCCTTTGACTAATTTCTTAGGCAAAGGGTTTTTTACAATTATTCTATACAACCGATAACAAAATATTAACGAATTGTGTAAGAAGCTGGTGCAATTTCGTTACCTGGTGTAGCAATATCTTCAACTGCTACTACGTTTACAGTAGTTCCAGCAGCTGGTGTTGGTGTACCAGCGAAAGTAACGATGAATGAGTTATTTACATTTCCATTTACTACTACTTCAGAAGCAACATCAAGAATTTGACCATTTACACGCAATGTGTAGTTGTCTTCATCAAGTGCGCTTGCAGAAATATCTCCATCTGCAAGAGCTGCTGAAGCTACAACTGCTTCACTGAAAGTAACAACGTAGTCGTTAGCTGCAACAGTAGCCGTATTAGGAGTAATAGTAGCTGTTGGTGCAGTTGCATCAATTACAGTATTTAATACATCAGAAGAAGTTGTAGTATTTCCTGCAGAGTTAGTTGCTCTCACGATTACTCTGTAGTTACCATCAGTAGGTACTTCAGCGTTAATTGTGTAAGCTTCTGCATTTTCATCAAACGATCCATCATTAGCTCTTACTCCTGTAGAAGTAAACGCTTGAGTAGTTGTTTCATAAGCGCCATCTAGATCAGTATCTTTTAAGATTGAGTATTCTACGCTAGTAACTGTTTCGCCAGTTCCAGCAGTTACAGATCCATCAACTTCTAAAGTACGATAAGAAGTTGGTGCTGCAGTAGTTCCCGCAGGGCGAGTAGCATCGAATGTTGGTGCTGTAAGAGTTGGTGATACTCCTGCCGCACTTGGAATAGTGAATCTTTCGCCATCGATACCAGGAAGATCAGTACCTACAGCAGAAACTGAGACAGGTTGTGAAACATTTCCTTTAGCATCTGTTGCACGTACTTGAATTCTGTAAGTAGTGTTTGGAGCTAAAGATCCTGTATTGAAGCTAAATAGTTCACTTGATTCGTTGAATGCACCATCATTTGCTGCTGCATTTGTCCAACCGATTACTGTAGTGTAAGTTCCAGCTAAAGCATTATAGCTCTCAACACGGTACTCAGCACTTGCAACATTTGCATCAGCATCTACCGCTGCAGAACTTGTAACAGTAACACTGCGTGATGGTTGACCAGCAGAGTTTCCTGGAAGGTTATAACTTGCAGTACCAGCAGTTACTACTGGAGCAGCTAAATCTTGACCAGTGATGAATAATGAACCTGGAGTTGTAACAGATGAAACAACACCAGCTGAGTTTACTGTACGAACTTCAATTTGGTATTGACCTGGTGTCAAACCTGCAGTGTTGATAGAACCAGTAAATGATTCTGGGTTTTCATCAGCAGCACCATCAGCAAGAGAAAGGTTTGAGAAGCCAGTACGAGTGCCATCAGGACGAACTAGGCGGTATTGAGCTCCTACTGCACTTGTTTCTGTATCAGTTGCATCAAAATCAACTGTTACAGCTGTTCCTGGTGATACTGAAGTTGCTTGAGTAGCTCCAGCTGATAATTCAAAAGTTCCAGACACTAGTGTTGGAGCAGTAGCATCAGATGTACCTACGATTCCAGCAAATACTGTTGGGTTAGCAGATGTTGTAGTTTCAAAAGTTTCAGCAGTTGCACTGAATCCAGAAACTCGTAGAGAAGCAGTAGCTTCGTCAGCTGCAGAAATAGTTCCTGCTGGGAAAGTTAAAGTAGCAACTTGTCCAGCTGCAAATGGTCCAACTGCAGAAGTATTTAATGTTACTGTAGATGGGTTGAATAACGCACCTGCAGCACCTGCATTAGCATCATAAGTATAGTTTGTACGAGTAGTACCCGCTTCTTGAGAAACTGGTGAAGCGAAAATTACAGTTACAGTTTGATTTGCTGCGTTAGCAGAGATACTGTGAACAGCAGATGCTGGTGTAGCTGCAATATTAAATGAACCTGTTTGAGCTGCAGTGTCTTTGTACTTAACTGAGTAAGTTACAGTTTGAGCTGCATTTGTTTGCGCAACTTCAGGAACATCAAAAGATACTGATTTAGTAGTTTCGTTATATTCAAAGTTAGTAGGAGTTACTGTTACCGCAGCTCCACCATTAATAGAACGAGTTACTGTGAAGTCTGCAGCTGCTGGAGCAGTTTCAGGAGCTACACCGAAAGTAGCTGTAACTTCACCATTTGTAGCTGTCACAGTCGATACTGCTGGAGCTCCAACTGGAACGATGTATTCTTCCAAAGCGTAAAGGAAACGAGCGAAATCCCCACGTTTGATGTTGTTAGTGGTACCGAATTGAGTAGCTGAGATACCGTTAGTAACTTCGTTTTCTACTAAAGCAGCAACTGCTTCAAGGTAACGAGCGTTTACATCAGTAAATTTAACGTTTTCTGCACTTCCATCAAGATCAAAAGCGTTAGCAAGCATGATAGCTGCTTCACCACGAGTGATTGAATCGTTGAAACCGAAGTTAGTTGCAGATTTACCGTTAACTACGCCAGCGGCTTTCAAAGAGTTGATAGCTAGAACGCCACGTGTAGGAACGTCAGAGAATCCTGATTGTGGAGCTTCTTCATTGTTAAGGCCTGCAGCGTTTGCGATCATGATCGCAGCGTCGCCACGTTTGATTTGAGCGCTAACTCCGAATTGAGTTTCGTTCAAACCTTTTGCGATGTTGTTTGCAACAACAAAGTTAACTGCTGCTTCGTATTGTTTAGCAACGTCCGTGAATGCTGCTGGTTTAACTTCGTCAGCGAATGCTGCTGGTACTACTGCTGTTGCTACTAATGTAGCTGTCGCTGCAGTAGCAACGAATTTCTTGTAAGACTTTGGTTGGTAAGCCATGTGTGTAATTCCTCCCTGTTTTAGGTGTTAATGTGTTAAATGTTGAGTATTGGTTAACCCAATTTAATTATACTGATAAAAGCTCTTCTTTGCCACTTAATCCTAAAATATTATGACTAAAGTCTAAAATGTAATAGTAAATCCGATTAGGCAGTTCGAAAGAGATTATCAGAAAATTAAACTCTAACTTAGTTTAACAAAGATATTAAAGATTTCAACTGATAAATTAAAAATGTATCCTAAAAATTACACTTTATTGTAAAAAAGAGTCTATAGTATTACAAAAAATACAGAATCTCGAAGCTTTTCGTGTGTTTTAGGGGTTTTTCACCTATCATTCTGGAAGATCTCCGCTCTTACTAATGTTTAATTATACATGAAAACTGGATTTACATTCATAAATTGTTGTTAATAATTTATTGTGCCAGTTTGACGAGTAAGGGGTCAGATTGTTCATATCAGATTATTATGAAAATTATTTATCATTCCAATAAAATATTGATTTATTATTCGTTTTTAAGTAAATATACTAGTCCGAAACGTTTAGTTTCATTGTAAATTCAGGATTTCTTAATTTTTTCCATTTGTGACTAAAGAAGCGTTGTGAAAAACTAGATATATTTTCCTTTTCTTCATGAAATGGCTGAGAACTCTCCCGTTTTCCTTTATAATAGGAAGTGCTATGCATTTAGGAGGATATTATGATTACAAAGATTACAAAACTGAATCTCTGGCTTTGGATTCCCCTCGCTATCGGTTTCATTCTCAGGTTAGGGATTCTTATTTATTACGGACCTGGCTTGTCACTTAACAGCGATGATTACTTTTATATTGACAGCGCGAAGTTTTTATTGGAAGAAGGCAAATTGGTTTATGTCGACCACTCAGAGCCGACTGTACACATTATGCCCGGTCTTCCATTCCTAGTCGCCAGCGTGTTTTTCTTTTTCGGCACAGGAACTGTCGGTCTCGCTGCAGCTAAAATGCTCATGATTTTAATCGGATGCCTCAGTATCTTCGGCATCTACAAAATCGGAGAGCGTCTGTTCAATCCCTTGGCCGGTTCGATTGCTGCGTTGATCCTCGCGCTTTATGTACCGATTGCAGTGACGGATAACTTGATCGCTACCGAGTCGCCGGTCACAGCCGCCTTTATCTTCTTTGTCTATTTCTCGCTGCGGCTCGCTGACACGCATTCGATGAAAGATTTCTATTGGGTCATCGGCTTGTATCTGTTCATGCTGATGTTCCGTCCGACGATTGCGCTGTTCCCAGTCATTTTGCTTGTGTATTTAGTATTGAAGAAATATCCCGTCAAAATTGCACTGAAGCAGTTCAGCATCGCCGCCGTTTTACTGTTGCTTGTGATGGGACCATGGTGGGCGCGTAATTACATCGCCTATGACGCCTTTATCCCGCTTTCCGGCGGCGCAGGCAATCCGACCTTGCTCGGCACTTACCAAGGCAACGGCTATAAATATGGACCGCCTTTTGACGTTGTCGTACAGCAGCTTGTCGACGAACATCCGGAAGCAAGCCGCTACGAACAGAATATCTACCAGATGGAAGTAGCAAAAGAACGGATTAAAATGATGCGAGAGCACAATTCTGACTGGTTCTGGGAAACGTACACGACGGCTAAGCTACGAATCCAATGGGAAGACCCTTTCTATTGGCTCCAGGTATTGAGCATTGAAAAAGAGACGATGCGTTCCGCTTATCTTGTTTTGTTTTGGACTGGGCTCGCTTCCCTTCTCTTGATGTTCGCTGTGAAATCGCGAATCTGGAAAGAATGGCTGTTTATCATTCTATTCATCCTGTACTTCACTGTGATGAACAACCTGTACTTGGCTTACCCACGCTATAATCAGCCGCTCCTGCCGTATTTCTTCCTGGCAATCGGCGGCATGGTCCATGTGCTCGTGAGCTTTGTTAATAGAAACAAAACAAAAGAAGCTGAGTTGGAAGATCGTTTATAACGATTTTCCACCAGCTTCTTTTTTATCTAGTTTTTTATGATATTCCGCAAAACAGCTTGCTTGCCGCGGGCGAGCGCCAAGCCTCCTCATCGCTTCGCTCTTGCGGGGTCTCGGCTGTCTCGCTATCCCGCAGGCGTCTGCGCTGTTTTGCTCCATATCATCTTGTAAAAAACAAATTTAATCCTCTCTCCAAGTGCATTTAGACAAACCTTAGATGAAAAAGCGGAAGGCGGCGACTCCAGCGGGAATAGCGCGAGCTGGAGCCACTGGACTGAACGCAGTGAGGGAAGCGGCAGAAGCCGTGCCCGCGGAAATCGTCCGCCTAAAGCGCTTCATCTAATTTTCAATAAAAAAATCCGCATCAGAATTTCTGATGCGGATTTTTATTAGCTCTTCGATTTAATTAAATTCTCTTTCACAACCAGCATCGCAAGGATTGCTGCCAGGTAAATCGATACGGCTGGTGCTGTCAGCACGTGTCCTGCTGTATAGGCAATACCGATGCCAAGCAAGAACCCGACGCCGTAAAGCACGTAGAAATACGTGAAATGCGTTTTGATGTTGCGGATAAAGTGGATCAAGTATCTTGCAGCGAAGTAGACAAACGGCGCCATCAAGTAAATGAATCCGATAAAGCCGAACGAATAGAACCAATCATGGAAGTCCATTTCAATCATTTTCGGTGTCTTGCCCGGAAGCTGCGGTTCGTAGTTTCCGGCAAAGCCCATACCGAACAGTTGCTGCGAAATCGGTGAACTGTAGAAATCGTCTTTCATGACTTCTTTGTACTTTTCACGCGAACTGAAGATCAAGTTTTGCACTTGGTCATTCGTAATCGTTGGTTGTTCTTGTTCTTCAAATCCTTCGTCGCCTTCGACTAGCTCTCCGTCTCCTGGACGTTCGACAGCTTCACCGAAGTTGAGGCCAAATGATTCTAAGTGTGCAAACATATTGCCAAATACTGGTGTGAATGGTGTTACAACCACTAAAATTACCGTCAAAACTGCTGAAATCAATAGGTTTGATTTTACATTGGCCGTCTTTTTCTTCATAAAGAACAGCATGATCAAACTGCCGATCAAGACAGATAAGAGAACGATGATGATGCCGCCGTAGCCGACTTTCGTGCCGAGTGCCAACATCCCGATGGATAAGAGCACAAACGGAATCCATGCCCATGGCTTCTTCCAGGAATCGGTTTTCTCTGCCCCGTAAAGCGCCATAATCGGCAATACGATAGCCATGATGGCCCCGATTTCATTGCCCGCATAGAACCAGCCGGTGAAACCGACTTTTGTATGCGAGTAGTTGGACAGGCTTGTTCCTGTGATTTGCGCCACGATGAAGACGATTCCGATAATCATTCCGGAAAGCCAGAAAAACTTCGTCGTTTTCCCGGAAATGTCGTAATCGCGGTCTTTCAACTCACGGTAGACGATCATCAATCCAAGCAACACGATATGGAAATAAATTACTTTATTGAAAAATTTAAGCTCTTGGAATAAATAATAGGGATCTTTGACTTGCAAGTTGACCAGCACATTGGCTGCGAGCAATACTGCTAATCCCACCAAGTAAATCGTGAAGATCCGACTGATCTTGCTTTTCTTTGAAGCCCAGAGAAGGACAAGGAGCAAAGCGACCATATAAGCGGCGCGGATAAGTACTCCCACTGTTATGCTGGTGTCCACGATGAAGATGGACGCGGTCGTCAGAACATCAATGACTGGCTGCAGGGCGATGAACGCCACTAGGAGCATAAGAATTTTTTTATAATTCATGGTTGGGAATCCTCTTTCATTTTTTTAACCGAAGCTCATGAAAAATCGCTGAAAGTTTCGATTGAATCGTTTTTTGTTCATACTGTTGAGCTGTTTGATAAGCGGCTTGGCCGACTTGTTGTTTCTGTTCCTTTGAAAGCTTGTTATAGGCGGCTAAGCCCCTTGCCAAATCTTGTGGATTGCCGGGTTCAAAGAGCCAACCGTTTTCGTTGTCTTTCGTGTAATCGAGTATCCCGCCGATGCGGCTGGCGAGAATCGGCGTACCGCAAGCCATCGCTTCCAGGCCGACGAGCCCTAAACTCTCCCCTTTCCGAGTGGTCGGGAAGATGAATAAATCGATGATATTGTAAATCGCAGCAAGATCTGCATGCTTCATCAATGGGAAATGCACCACTGATTCTTCCAATCCAAGGCGTTTGCGAAGTTCGAAAAATGCGGCGTCGTCTTTGCCGGAGCCGACCATGATCAAGCGGGTCTTGGCTTTTTCTTCCGGATGTTCGTTCAGGAATGCGGCGAACCCGTTCAATAGATGGTCCCAGCCTTTTCCGACGTCCATGCGGCCGACATAGCCGAAATAGCGGAAATTCGGATCGAGTTTATAAGTCGCCATAAGTTCAGCGTTGTTTTCTTTATTCGGGTAGAAGACAGCCGAGTTCACGCCGCCGGAAGGAAAAATCCGAATCGGGGTGCGGACTTGGTATTTTTCTTTGACGAGTTTTTCGTAGTAATGGGAAGGTGTAATAATCAGTGTGGACTGGCCGAGAAGCTTTTTGACATTCGGCTGGAATTTCTCCTGCGAAGCCACTTCCGGTACCACGTCACTGCCGTGGACATTGGTCACAATGCGCACTGACGGCTTCAGTTTCTTTAAAACAAGTAAAGGCAATGCGTTGTGGGCAGCGTAATGGACGTAGATCGCATCATACTTGCCGCTTGCGCCTTTGCGGATCACGTTGGCGTAATGCTGTGCATAGCCAAGTGCTTTTTGAGCCTTGCCGGTCTTTTTCGTCAGCACCGCTCTGTCGATGCTAAATCCCTCGTCTTTCAAAATGGCTTCCGTGTTTTGGACGAAAACGCCATAGCTAGGAAATGCCTCAGAAGGATACATATTCGATACCAATAAAATCTTCAAATTGTCCCTTCCCTTCCTGTTCGTGAATGTGTTTTTATGAGTGCGGTATGAAGGATAATTTTCTATAGTCGCTTCGCCGCTTAGGGCATGACTCCCGTAAGAAGCCAGGCACAGAACGCCTGTCTTCTTACTTCGTCTAGCCCATGGGCGCGGCGGCGCTAAGTTCTCTTATGAAATATTTTAGATATGAAGTAAAACAGCGGAGACTCCCGCGGGACAGCGAAGTGCCGAAATCCACTTTGGCGTTTAGCCAAAGTTAGTTCGGCGCAAGCCCGCAGGAAAGCGCAGCTGTTTTACGGAATATCAATAACAATTTTTTCTACTATATTACAATCCCTCAAGCTTCGTTTTCATGAACTTGATCAAGTCTTCGCGCAGGTCTGGACGCTGCAAGGCGAATTCGATGGTGGTTTCGACAAAGCCGAGTTTTTCTCCGACGTCGTAGCGCTTGCCTTCGAAAGCATAGCCGTAGACGTTTTGGATCGTGTTCAACTGTTCGATGGCGTCGGTCAATTGGATTTCTCCGCCTGCGCCGACTTTCATCTGGTCGAGATACTTGAAGATTTCCGGCGTGAAGACGTAGCGTCCGATGATCGCCATATTTGACGGAGCTGTGCCGGCTCTCGGTTTTTCAACAAAACCTTTCGCACGGTAAAGCTGGCCCATTTGTTCGGCTGGATTGATGATGCCGTAGCGGTAAGTTTCGTTCTCCGGCACTTCCATCATGCCGATGACGGATGATTGCTGTTCATCGAACTGGGTGATCAATTGCTTCAATCCTGGCGTTTCCGCTTGGATGATATCATCGCCGAGAAGAACCGCAAACGGTTCATCGCCGATGAATTTGCGCGCTGTCCACACGGCGTGGCCAAGGCCAAGCGGTGATTTCTGGCGGATGTAATGGATGTCCACTTTGCTGGAAAGCTGGACTGCGTTCAATAGTTCGAATTTCTCCGATTCTGCTAGACGCGTTTCAAGCAAGTGTGCAGAATCGAAATGGTCTTCGATTGCACGCTTGTCTTTTCCGGTCACGATGATAATGTCTTCGATTCCGGATTCAATCGCTTCTTCTACGATATACTGGATCGTTGGTTTGTCGACGATCGGCAGCATCTCTTTTGGCATGGCTTTTGTGGCAGGAAGGAAACGCGTACCAAGTCCTGCAGCGGGGATGATCGCTTTTCTGACTTTCTTCATTCGGTTTCCTCCTCTTAGTTTTTCGAATCGCCTAGCAAATAGACGTCAAATCCTGCGTTCTCCCATTTTTCACGGTTGATGCAGTTTTTTGTGTCGATGATGATTTTATTCGCTACATTTGTCAAAGTTGTCGGATCGATGTCGCGGAACGCTTGGTGATCCGTCAAAACGACCAGCGCAGATGCGTCTTGGATCGCCTCATCGAAGCTTTGCGTCTGTTCCGGCAAGTTGTTGACTTTGATATGCGGATCGTGGGCAGTCAAGTTCATGCCGCGTTCGCGGAATTGCGATACGACTTCAACAGACGGACTTTCGCGCATGTCGTCGATATTGCCTTTGAATGCAAGGCCAAGAACCGCTATTTTCGGATCTTTGATGCCTTTGGCTTTTAAGATATCCGCTGTGAGCTGCGCTGTGTAAGACGGCATGCCGTCGTTCGTTTTACGCGCCAAGTGGATGATTTTCGATTTTTCCGGATCCAATTCAACAAGGAACCATGGATCAACGGCGATGCAATGTCCGCCGACGCCAGGTCCTGGTGTGTGGATGTTCACGCGCGGGTGGTAGTTGGCCAGTTTAATAGCTTCCCAAATATTGACATTAATACCTTGAGCGATCATAGCGAGTTCGTTGGCGAATGCGATGTTGACGTCACGGTATGTATTTTCCATAACTTTAACCAGTTCAGCTGTTGTTGCGTCTGTTTCGTGCATCGTCCCTTCGACGAAGGATGCATACAATTCAGAAGTCAGGCGTGCCGATTCTTCGTTGATGCCGCCGATGATGCGGTCGTTTGTGACAAGTTCCTGGAACACACGGCCTGGGATGACGCGTTCTGGCGAATGGGAAACGAAGAGTTCCGTTCCGATTTCAAGTCCGGATTGGACAAGTTCCGGCATCATGACATCTTCCACCGTTCTTGGCGGCACAGTCGATTCCAAAATGACCAAATCGCCTTTTTTCAGGAAAGGGACAACCGAAGCTGTGGCTTTGCGAACATATTCGAGTTCAGCGGTTTTATCCGCTTTGATCGGTGATGGCACGGCAATAATGAAAACGTCTGCTTCTACCGGCTTCATCGAAGCGGTCAGCATGCCTCCGTCGATTGCCATATCCAGACGTTCCTGCAATCCGTTTTCTTCTATATGTAGCTCTTTATTTTGAATCATTGTTACCGCTTTTTCATTGACGTCTACGCCATGGACTTTGTGTCCGTGGTTCGCAAACATAACGGCTGTCGGCAAGCCGATATAGCCAAGTCCGACAACACAGATGGATTTCTTCATTTTGACATTATCTCCTTTTATCGTGATCGCAATACTTTAAATAAGAAAACCGGCAAGTTGAGCTGGCGTTTGAATCGGGAAGGGCTGGCAAGCAACCTGTACAGCCATTCGATTCCGAGTTTCCGGAACGGTGCCGGTGCGCGTTTGACGGTCCCTGAGAACACATCAAAACTGCCGCCAACCCCCTGGAATACTTGGACGTTTGGCAAGCTCTTCAAGTTTCTTCTGATCCAAAGTTCTTGTTTCGGGCTGCCAAGCGCAACGAAAAGAATTTTCGCCCCGCTTTGGTGGATGCGTGAAACAAGCGCCGCTTCATCTTTTTCATAGCCGTTCGTGTAGCCGGCGACGCGGATATTCGGGTGCTGCGCTTGGATGTTCGCGATCGCTTTCGTCACGACTTCTTCCTTCGCGCCGTAAAAATACACAGAATGGCCATCACTTTCCGCAAACTTCAAAAGACGTGCCATCATATCGACGCCAGTGACGCGCGATGTAATGCCGCCGCCTTTGATTTTCGCTGCCAGCAAGATGCCGACCCCGTCCGCAATTTGGTACGTGGAAGCATTGATCAGTTCTTTCACTTCCGGATTGCGCTGGGCGCTCATTACTTTTTCCGGGTTCACCGCAATGATGGTCGACTGTTTGCCGCCATTTATGCGCACCCTCAAATCATTTATTATACCTTCATATGACAGAGGCGAAACGTCCACCCCTAAATATTTTTCCTTCATTAGTCAAACCCTCGATTCAGTCGCTTTCAATTTTATTAGTATAGCAGATTTTTAGAGGAGTTGCACAGGCTGTTTGACAAGTGGTAGAATTTAGCGAGGACAAGGCTTGCGAGCTTTAGTTTGAGGAGGAAAATATGTGAAAATTGTACTATCTGGCTTCTATGGATTAGGCAATACGGGTGACGAAGCCATCCTGAAAGCGATTATTGATAATTTGCGTGCGGAGTTGAATAACCCGGATATCACCGTCTTTTCATTGTCACCGGAAAAAACGGCTAAAGAATACAATGTGAAATCAGTTTACCGCGCATGGCGCCGTGAAAATAAAGAAAAAGTCAAAGCGCTGCGGAGCGCCGACCTGCTGATTTCCGGCGGCGGTGGTTTGCTGCAGGATACATACCCGACAAAATTCCTGTTCGGCCCCCTTCCGTATTATTTGCTGATCGTGATGCTGGCAAAACTTTGCGGAACGAAAGTGATGTTCTTTTCTCAAGGGATCGGCCCGGTCACTTCGACTTGGGGCAAGATTTTGATGAAAGTCTTCGCGAACCGCGCCGATTTTATCACCGTGCGCGATCAGTATTCGAAGGATTATTTGAAGAAGCTTGGCGTAACACGTCCGGAAACGGTTGTGACGGCGGATATCGTGTTCGCGTTCAAAGCGGACGAAGAAGACCGCGCGTATAACTCATTGCCTTTGACTGGCAATGAAAAAATTGTCGCTGTGACAGTGCGCCCGTGGTTCGATAATCCCGATTACATCGAAAAAACGGCTCGTCTTTTAGACCAGTTGATCGAGCTTCGCGGCGTGACGCCGGTATTCGTTCCAATGGAAGGAAAATACGACGTCCCCGCTTCAAACGATGTGCTATCGAAAATGAAGCATGCGGATAAAGCGATGCTGCTCGGTTCTGACTTCACGCCGAATGAGTTCTTGAACTTCATTCGCCACGCAGAACTGACGGTTGGCCTTCGCCTCCATGCGTTGATTTTCTCAGCACTTTCAAATGTGCCGCATCTCGGCTTCAGCTACGACAAAAAAGTGGAAAGTTTCTTGAAGCGTTCGGGCATGTGGGACTATTCGTTCCGCCTCGGCGAAATCGATGAAACTAAACTGCTCGAGAATGCGTTATATCTATTAGACAACAAAGAAGCTGCGCAAGCGATCATCAAACCGAATGTCGCAACACTTCACGCAGAAGCCATGCGCAATGTGGAATTATTAGAAGAGAACTTTGTGAAATAAAGGATTTATGGAAGGGACAGAATCATGAAAATTTTATTGGCAACATCTTACGATTACCCTCACCTCGGTGGTTTGTCGACGCATATGACGACGCTGAAAACTGGGCTTGAGAACTTGGGGCATACGGTTGAGACGTTATCGTTCTCAGACGTCGCCAAATGGCGCCGCGATTTGATTGCCCGCGGGCCTTCGTTCGTTTTGAACAAAATGTCTTTAGGTGCTGGATATGTCTGGACATTAAACCGCCGCCAAGGTTTCTTGGAAGCGATGCTGAAACAAGAGAAATACAAATCCTTCGACATCGTCAACGGCCAGGACGTTTTCGCGACGCGCGCGTCGTTGAACGCCGGGCTTCCGACTGTAACGACGGCCCACGGCTATTTGACATATGAAGGAATTTCAAAAGGTTCGGTTGCTGAAGACAGCAAACACAAGCAGACTTTGCTTGATGTCGAATTCAGTATGTACAAGAAAACGCGTGCCGTCATTACGGTGGATACGCGCATCAAAGAATACATCAAGCGTGAATCCGGTGTGGATGCGACGATGATCAAAAACTTCATCGATGTGGAAGACTTTAAACCGGAAGTCGAACGCCGCGCTGAATTCCGTACGAAATACAATTTGCCGCAGGATGATTTGATATTCTTCATCCCGCGCCGATTGACGAAGAAAAACGGCGTCATCTACCCGATTCTTTCATTCCCTCCTGTACTGGAGAAATACCCGAACGCTCGCTTGGTATTTGCCGGAACGGGTGAAATGATGGACGACATGAAAGCGAAAGCGCGCGAACTCGGCATCGAAGAACGCGTGACGATGCTTGGCGCTGTCGACCATAAAGACATGATCCAATATTATGCTTTGAGCGATATCGCCCTAGTGCCGTCGATCTATTCGGCCGGCGTTGAAGAAGCGACTTCGATTTCCGCTTTGGAAGCGATGGGTTCCGGCATTCCGTTGATCGCTTGTGCTGTCGGTGGTTTGAAAGAAATCGTCGACCACGAGAAAGACGGCTTGCTCGTTGAAGAACGCAATGTGGAAGACCTGTCGAATGCCATGATCCGCTTATTGGATGAGCCTGCGTATGGACAGGAGCTTGCGAAAGCAGCCCGCGAGAAGATCATCGCGGAATACTCGCATTTCGCAGCGGCTGAGAAATACGAAGCCATCTATAAAAAAGCGCTAAAGAAATGATGCGCTGGGCATAACTACAAACGGCGGCTGACTCAGGGCTTTAAGGGTCAGCCGCTTTGCTTGTCTGTGCCAGATGCGCACATACTTTCAGAAAGAAGGGAAATTGATGTCCAGTCTTAAAAAAGCGGCCATATGGACAACCGGTCTTGCACTCCTATTAAAATTATCCGGCTTCCTGCGCGAATCAATCGTCGCCAAAGAATTCGGGGCTTCTGATGCAACTGATGCTTACTTCCTGGCCTTTTCATTCATCACGCTGGTCGTAGCGATGATCGCCACCGGCTTTAACAACGTCTTTTTGCCGATGTACATCAAGCGCCGGAAATCGGGTGAAGATAAAGACGATACGAACGCGAATGCCTTATTGAACTGGACGATGATTCTTTTCGTCGGCATTTCAGTTGCCGGCTGGTTCTCTGCCCAGTGGCTCGTGCCGCTCATTTATCCGAAAATGTCGGAAGGCGCTGAGCCGATTGCCGTTGAAATGACCGAAGTGTTCTTTATCTTCATGGTCTTTATCGCCCTTGCCGGCTTATTGGAATCCTATCTGCAGTCTCGCCGCATTTTCGTGCCGACCTTGATGTCGAAATTGCTGGCAACCTTGATGTCAGCTGTGTTCGCCTTATTATTCTCAGATATTTGGGGAATTTATTCACTGGCATACGGTTTCGTCTTCGGTACGATCGTCGGTGCGCTGATTCAAATCTATTATTTGATTCGCTCCGATTATTCCTGGAAACCGACTTTGTATATGGAATCCGATTTCAAAAAAGCATTTATTATCCTGATCGTCCCTTCCCTACTGAACTCAGTGGTCGGACAGATCAACCTTTTTGTCAATAAAGCCTTTGCATCCGGCACCGGCCTTGAAGGTGCCGTCACGTATTTGAACAACTCGCAATTGATTGTCAGCATTCCGAATGCAATTTATGCAGCAACGCTCGCTGCCATCATCTTTACGCTGATGTCGGAACAGATTGACGATCTGCCGAAATTCAAAGACACGGTCTTCCGCGGCATGGAGATTTCGTTCATCACGCTCGTACCGATTGCAGTCGGACTTGCGGTTGTCGGAGACGCAGTCGTTTCCTTCATCTACGAACGCGGGCTCTTTACCGCTGAAGACACAGCGAACACGCATCTTGCACTCTTGTTCTACTTGCCGATCATCATTTTCCAAGGGATGCAATTGATTCTTTCGAAATCGATGTACGCACGCGGCAAAACAGCCGTCGTCTTCCGCATTTCCGTGACGACGATTGCCGTTAACTTGCTATTGAACTGGCTATTGGTCGACCGCTACGGCTACACAGCGCTCGCTTTTGCCGCTTCAGTCGTTTCGATTTACTACTTCACCGTTTCGATGATTGTCGTGTATAAAGATTTGGGCTGGGACCAGTTGCGCCGCTTCGGCACGACAGCTTGGCGCATCTTGATCCCGGCTATTGTCATGGGCGCAGTCGTATGGGGAGCAAAACAGCTTCTCGGCGCAGAAGACTGGTATTCACTGATCCAATTGGCGGTTCTAGTGCCGCTCGGGATTATTGTCTACGCAGTGATGCTGCGCATCGTTCATCCGCATGGCTTCAAGCGTTTCCTCGGGCTTGCACGACGCGGGAAGAAATAAAATAAGTTTGTTTGATGAAAGATCCGCTGCGGCGGGTCTTTTTTAGTGGTTTTGGGACAAGGGTTGATTTCGAAGAGGAAATGGTTGATTTCAGGCACGTACGGGTTGATTTCAGATACATAATGGTTGATTTCAAAAAAATATGCATAAAAAAAGGGCCAGCCGCAGCTGACCCTTTTCTCATTTTCAGTTGATGACATCGACCAGATCTGAACGGATCCAGCCAAAGCCGTTGTTTGTATCGTGTTCCGGGTTCAAGTCGGAAATGACTTTATACCAGTTGTAGCCGTCCGTGTGTTTTTTCGTTTCGACGATAACAACTGGATAGCCGAAGGCATTTTCAACGCCTAAGTAAGTGCGTTTGTATTGATACAGCAAAGCGCCTTCTGGAGCGTTGCGTACATTTACTGAAGCGGTGTTTGTGATGCCAAGTTTGTATTTATTGATGTCTTTTTGGCCAAGTTCCAAATCAGCGCGGTACATATGCCCCGCCACTTTCGATCCCCATGTCGGGTCAGAAGCATAGCTGACGTTGAAGCCTGTGGTTTTATTCCCCGGAGCTGCTCCGTTTGCGTAAGAGCCGTTCGGGTTGACGTAGTTGCGGTTCATGTATTCGCGCGCAAATGCGTCGATGCTGCCTTCCGGCTGCTTGTACGTAGTGCCTTCATGCGGCGAACCGTCGTAAACGCGGATACCGAATAAGTTATTCTTTGTCTGTGCGTTCGCGCTCATGCCATAAGCACTTTCATGCATCGCTGCAGAAAGCATGAACAATGCATTGATGTTGTATTTCTCTTGCATTTCAAGGAAATATTTCCCCTTGCCAATCAGTTTTGATTTTGTGACTGCGTCTTTGTAAGTTCCAGATGAACTATTCAAAGCCGTCAAGCGGTTCATGATGTATTTGTCGAGTTCCGCTGCTGAGTAGTTCGTTTTTGTTCGGACAGACTGGTATTGGAAATACGGGTAATGCGTCACTTTCGACGAACCAGCTGTAAAGTGGACGCCGTCGTGGCTGTAGTATTTCACACCTTGCTTCATCGCGGATGGAGCCGGTCCGATAGAGTAGCTCGATCCTTGCTTGTTCACGTAATTGTATTGGTAATGGCTAAGCGTCCCCCACTGGCTGACGATGTAATAATCGCGGTCTTTGATCAATTCAGAAGGGACGAAATCCACTTCGCTGTGCTTCGCGTAGCCGATTGTGCCGCCGACTTGAACTTTGACAAAATCCGCATTCGAATCGATGTAGCGGATTTCGCGGCCATGCTCTACATAAGTGGCTTGCGTCTTAAATGCCGTGTCCAAGTAAATCGTCGTCACTTGCTTAACGCCGTTCAGTACACGGTCGCCAAAAGCAAGGCCGCTCTTCACGCGGATGATTTCATTGCCGCGGTAAATCGCTTTTGCCGAATCGACTGTTTTGAAAGAATCGGCTGCACTCAAATAATCTTTATGGCCGAATGCCTGTTTCACCAATTTGCCGTTTTCCACATACCCTAAATAATAAAGGCTGTTGTCAGTTGGCGGTGTTGGCGTCGGAGTTGGATCAGATGGAGCCGGCTGCTCAGGCGCAGGCGCTGGAGCCGCTTCGTAAGCCGTTAAGAAACGGTAAATAAAGGCAGCTGCCTGTTCGCGAGTCGCGTTGTTTTTCGGTTTGAACGAGTAAGTAACTGGAGAAGTTTTGTAATCCGGATAACCGAAAACGATGTCATAATTGGCGATATTGTAGATGGCGCTCAAGGTTACGGATGACATTTCAGTTTCATCTGTGAAACTCATGCGTTTCGGCTGCAGGCTCATTTTGCTGTATTCCAGCATATTTTTCACTGTAATCGCCACTTGGTCGCGCGTAATCAATGCTTGCGGCTGGAATGTATCTTTTGTAATCCCCTGCATGATGCCTGCAGCGTAGACTTTGCCGACTTCAGCACCAAGGCTCGAATCACGGCGGACGTCTTTAAATGTATGCGTCCCTGCCGGCAACTTCATGGCCCGGCTAATAAAAGCGGCAAACTGTTCGCGTGTCACGTTTTCAGTTGGACGGTACGTACCGTCTTTATAACCTGATAGGATGCCGCGGTTGATCATTTCATTCATTTCTTTTTCCAGGGCGCTGCCCGGGACTATGTCACTGGCCTGGCTTGGTGATGATGCGAACCCTAAAACTCCCATAATCAACAAGATAGACGCAACGAATTTACTAATACTCTTCATGAAGTCCTCCTTATTTCTGCCTGATTTCAGTGTAATGCATTTTTGTCCTTTAAAAAAGGTTTTTTATGGTATGTCCTTAAAGAACGAGTCCTTTGCCTTAACAAAAATACGATAAAAAAAGTTTCTTCTATAGAACTAGTTCTTTTGTTTTGAAAAATTGAGAAGAACGTTTTTTTCTCTGAGTTGCTCGTAAGTAGTGTTGAGTTGCTCTCAAAGTGGCGTGAGTTGCTCGCAAACATGGGTGAGTTTCTCTCAAAACGGTTTGAGTTGCTCGTAAGCAAACAGGAAGGGCCGGCATTTGCCGGCCCTTCCTGTTCTTAATTAATTTTTGTTACATTTTCTTCAAGTATCCAGCCGATGCCGTTGTAGTCATCATCTTCCGCTTTTAATTCGGAAATGATTTGGTAATAACCGTCTTTGCTATCAGTGATGATAACTGGATAACCGAATGCTCCATTAACCCCAAGATCGGTTCTTGAGAAATGATATAAATATCTAGCACTGACCGCCGGTGTCGGGTAGACCTTCACTCCAGGAGTATTCGTGATTCCCAGTTGATATTTATTAAGATCTTTCTTGCCTAATGCTTTATCCGAACGGTACATATGTCCAGCCACTTTCGAACCCCATGCAGGGTCAGAAGCATAGCTTACCGTGATGCCTGTGGTTTTATTGCCCGGAGCGGCTCCGTTGTAATAGCCTCCGTGCAATGTATCGACGTAGTCGCTGTCCATCCGGTATTTAGCGAAGTCCTCAATGCTTTCTTTGGGCGTGTTATAGACTTTGCCATCCTTCAAGCCGTTGTCGTAAACTTCAATCCCGAAAAGATTGTTCTTCTCATGCGCAATTTCGCTCATGCCGTATTGGCTTTCGTGCATTGCTGCCGCCAGGATATAGAGGCCGTTGACATTATACTTTTCCTGCATCTCCAGGATGAATTTTCCTTGGCCGATCAATTTTGAACGAGTGATAGCATTTTTATAAAGATCCGTTTTATTATTTACGCCATTCAAGGCTGTCATAATATAACGATCCAACTCTTCTGCCGTATAACTCGTTTTTGAGCGGACTGATTGGTATTGGAAATACGGATAATGTTTAATCTCCGCGCCGCCAGCGAAAGGTTTGAAATGGACACCGTCCACTGATTTGTATTTCACGCCTTCTTTCATTCCGCTTGGCGCCGGCCCTACAGGATATCTAGTTTCTTGTTTACCTGACAAGTGATTGTACTGATAATGATTCAGTTCCGCGCCAATTACCTCATAGTATTCTTCGCCTTTCATCAATTCAGCAGGGACGAAATCCACTTCCCCTTGCTTCGCATAGCCGATTGTTCCGCCTGCTTGGACTTTTACATATTGTCCAGTCGCTTCAATAAAACGCATTTCGCGGCCTGGTTCCATGTAAGTCAGCTGAGTTTTAAAATCCGCGTTGCTGTAGATCGTCGTTACATCTAAAACCTTTTTGCCATTCACAATCGAAGTACGGTCGCCGTATACGACGCCATCTTTGATTGCAACGATGTCCGTTCCTTTCAACAAGGCGTCGGCTTTAGCATCCGCATTGAACGACGTTGAAGCTGCTGAATGGGTAGCGTAATTATTATCAGTCGGAACCACTAATTTCCCGTTCTCTACGGTGCCGATATAGTATGTATTGGAATCATATTTCTCGCCTGGCACTTGCTCTTTCGCCATCAGGAAACGGTAAATAAAAGCTGCCGCTTGTTCGCGCGTCGCGTTTGCATTTGGTTTGAAGCTGCCGTCTGAATGGCCGGCTACAATGTTATAGCTTGAGATATTATAGATGGCTGATAAAACGACCGACGTCATGTTTTTACTATCCTTGAACTCCACGGCATTGCGTTCCATCTTCATGTCGCTGTATGCAAGAACTTTTTGCAGCGTCAAGACGACTTGCGCACGGGTAATATTGGCTTTTGGCGCAAAGCGGTCTGCCGAAACCCCCTCCATGATGCCAGACGAATAAACTTTTGCCACATCGCTCGATAAATTACTGTTAGCCGGAACATCTTTAAACGAATGTTCTCCTTCCGGCAAGTCAAGCGCACGGCTGATAAACGCTGCGAACTGTTCACGTGTCACGTTGTCTTTCTCACCGAGACTTCCGTCCTTATAGCCAGAGATAATCCCTCGCTTGACCATTTCGTTCATTTCTTTTTCAAGCGAACTTGCTGCATTGCTTGCGGCCGCAAAACCGAAAATGCCTGTAATTGCTAATAAAATAATGAGTAACCTGCTTATAAACTTCATTGTCGCCTCCTAGGGTTTATTTTCTATCCTTAGATATTTTTTGGATGAATTTGTCTACTCCTACAATTATAAGCGAAGCCTATCTTGAATCAAAGATAAAATCAGGTAATTAACTGGAAATCCTAAAGATTGTTTCGTTGAACTTATACCTGAAATTAAAAAAACTGCCCTGTAGTCATTTAACGACTTTCAGGACAGCTTTACGCTTCTATTATTTTGCGTTCATCGCGCTGTAAAGTGCTGCAGCGAATTCTGCACGGTCTGTATTTGACTCACCATAATAGTTTGAAGTTTGGAAAACAGTTGTTTGATCGATTGCTTTCAATGTTACGATTGGCTCGTGCGCCCAGAAAGAAGGTGCCACATCCAAATATTTCACTGAAGCTGTTTGTGCTTGAACTTCTTCTGATTTAGACATCTGGAACGCTCTTTCCAGGATGACTGCTAATTGCGTTTTTGATAATGGTGCGTACATTCCGAACGATCCGTTTGTGAATCCTTGCAGAATTCCCGCTTCGTTCATCGCTGCAATGTCTTTCGCGAACGAGTGGTTCGCTGCTACGTCGCTGAATTGGACTTTGCCTTTCGCTGAAAGGCCGAGCACGCGGTTGATCATCGTTGCTGCTTGTCCACGCGTTACTTCCTCTGATGGACGGAAGTCTTGCTGGTGGTAGCCGCTGATAACGCCTGAAGTGTTCAATGTTTTGATGGCTTCATAAGCCGGATGTGATGTTTTTACATCCACGAATTTGCCGTTTGTTACTGGCGGCAACGGCTTCGGCTCTGCTTTTACCGGAGCTGCACTTTGTACGCTGCTCAAGCGTTTTGCGCCTGCATATTTAGGTCCCCAATAAGGGTTCGTATTAATATTTGAAACTTTGACTCCGCCGCTTTCGGCAGATACTACATTGCCGTCACCTAAGTATATTCCTGTGTGCGAGATGCCTTTTTTATATGTATTTGCGAAAAATACAAGATCTCCTTTTTGCAGGTTGCTTTTTGATACGGACGTTCCAACGTTATATTGTTCTGCTGAAGTTCTTGGCAAGGAAATTCCGAAATGATTGAAGACATATCGGATGTAGCCTGAACAATCAAACCCTGAAGGTGTTGTTCCTCCAAATTTATAAGGGGTGCCTTTAAATTTCAAAGCGTATGTTGCAATATCATCTGGTGTTGCTCCACTGGCATCGGCTTTAGTTGTCATAAACGGACTAGCTGTTATCAATAGGACAGCAATCATCATTAGTATAATACGTTTTTTCAATTCGTCACCTCTAAGTAAGTTTGGCGATTCAAGATGTTGATCAGACACTGAATCTTTCTGTTTTCTTAACCTGTTTTAGATTCTAACAGAGAATATAACAATATTAGGTTACGGTTGTATTACAGTTGTGTAACATTGCCTATAAACAGGTTTAGAACCCGGGCAAAGCGGGCAATATAAAGAGTTGACGTATGATTAGTGAGTCCTGAAATCAACTGATTGACCTTTATTTAAACCGAATCTTACATATGTGAAATCTAAAAAACCGCAAAACGGGTCTTCCGTTTTGCGGTTTTTATAGTAATTATTTACTTTTATTATTTAAATAGCAACGGATTTTCTGCTCTTGCTAAGAACACGCTGAACGAATAGCGGTTCATGTTCTGGCTCGGTCCAAAAGTTGTTTCGCTCACGCCTAAAGTAATGCCTTGCTGCGTCATTGCTTGGATTGCTTCATAGCTCGCCATGCTTTCGTTTACGTCAGTGAATGGCATTTTAGCCGTAGGATCAAATTTGAATTGGTACGTATTCTGGATCAATAACGCCATTTCAGCACGCGTAACGGATTGATAAGGGCGGAATGTGCCATCAGGGAAGCCGGATAATATGCCCTTATCATAGGCCGATTGAATATAGCCGGATGCCGCATTATTCGCGCTGACGTCTTTGAAAATGGTGTTGCGCGCTTTGCCATCAAGCCCGTTCGCTCTGCCGATTAAAATCAAAGCTTCCGCGCGGGTAATTTCTTTTCGGGGTTTAAAAGTTCCATCTGTATAGCCGCTGATCATGTTGTTGCTGTAAAGATAGCTGATATGCGGCGCAAACCAAGACGTCATCGTCACGTCTTTAAAAGCAGGCTCCGTCAAACCGATTGACAGATTCTCTGTCTTTTTCACGCCTTTTGCATCGGTATAGCTGAACGTAAAGGAATAATTCCCTTTCGTTTTATACGTTTCCCATTTATTCGTCCCTGTACTCTTTAAATCCGTCGTCCCTTCTTTTAGAGACGGTGAAGTTGCCAGTTCAGGATTTTTTAAGGTAAAGGAAATGCCGCCTTTCGTGATGGCTGCTTGAATAAATGGAACGGCTTTGATTTCTTTTTCGTACTGGATGGCGCCGAATCCATAGACATTATCGCGGCCTGGCGTTCCTAAATCTCTAGCCGTAGCCTGCGCCATTTCGCGCAATTTCACATTTGTAAGGCCAGGATACTGCTCTTTGTAAATGGCGAATACACCTGCTACGTGCGGAGCGGCCATCGAAGTTCCCGTCAAATTCCGGTAGCCGTCTATTTTATTGTCCCACTCATCCAACTCTTTCGGATAAGTGCTGAAAATCTCCGTTCCGGGAGCTGCAAATTCCATCGAGGGCCCGATCGATGAATTTTCTTCTCTTGAAAAGTCGTTATTTACGGCCCCTACAGCAATGACTGAGGAATATTTGGCTGGGTATGTCATTGTGTCCATCTGCCCGGAACCGCCTTCATTTCCGGCTGCCGAAATGATAATCATGCCTTGCTTATAAGCTTCTTGCAGCATCAACTCCAGCGGACGGTCATTGACCGAAATCGAAATGCTCAAGTTCAAAATATCAATCTTATTTTGAATCGCCCATTCCACGCCTTTCGTAATTTGCGCAGTTGACCCTGATCCGCGGTTGTTCATCGCTTTAATCGCATACAATTGCACATTCGGTGCAATTCCGATGATGCCTGAATCATTTTTTTGCGCAGCAATGATGCCTGCTACGTGGGTACCGTGGCCGAAATTGTCATCATAAGGGACTTTACTCGCACACACAGCAGCCGTACAGACGCCGCCTGCCACTTTCAAATCCGGATGCTCTGTATCAATCCCTGTATCGAGGACTGCCACTTTCACGCCTTTGCCGGTATAAGGAGAAGTTTGTTTTGGTGTACTCTTAATCATTGAAAATGAGGGAGATACCAGTTCTGCTGCCGTTTCGTACTGTTGGTTTGGATAAATCTCAGCGCTTGAGAATTGCTCTTGCAAAGCGGCTTTATCTGACTCGCTCAGTTTCAATTCGACAAGCGGAATTTCTTCAAACTCTTTTGTGACTGCACCAAACTGGACCTTGATCTCTTCTAATTGATCTTCGTTTGCGTGGATTAAATATGTATCGGTTTCTTCGGCAAAAATGTGGGAAGGCAGAAATAGGAATGCGAATAGTAAAGTAAGTAAGCCGACGCGTTTCATGGTGAGGATCCCTCTTTTCTCAGTATATTTCTCATAATACCCTAACCGGGATTTTAAAAAACCGGACAAAAGATAGAAAAACGTATTTTTTTAACATTATTATTATTAATTTAAAATAAAAAACTAGCTTTTGTTATTTTCATGGGTATTTGAGACAGCTGACTTGTCTGAATAGGACTAGAAAAGTGAAAATGTTAAAAAAATCCCGCCAACAAATTCGTTAGCGGGATCTCGGATTAGTGAAGTTTGTTGCTTGGTGAAGCACCAGCTGTGCTGTAGTACTGGCCAATATCTGTACGGCCTTCGTAGTTATAGAAGTAGTCAAGTGTTCCAAGGAACAACGCTCTACCCATTTTCTTGCGTTCTGCTTCTGACTTGATGTATTGAATATCTTTTGAACTATCGATAAAGCCCATCTCGATTAATGAAGCTGGAACTGTGTTTTGTCGAAGTACAGCCAAGTTGCCGACTTTAACCCCACGGTTCGATAAGTTCCATGCTTCTTGCATGCGTGCTTGTAAATAAATCGATAAAGCCCGTGATTGCTGGACTTTTGGATTAGTTGCAGCTGTTGATGCATAATAGAACGATTCTTGACCGTTCGCTGAGTTGTTGAATGCATTTGTATGGATGCTTACAAATACATCTCCGCCATTTTTCGAAGCGAATTTCGCACGGTCCGTTAAGCTGATAAAGACATCTGTTGAACGTGTCATTTTCGTTTTAATCGGTGTTTGATCAAAATAAGCTTTCATATGTTTCCCAACATTTAAAACCACATTTTTTTCTTGGAATCCGTTAGCAACTGCTCCAGGATCTGATCCGCCGTGGCCTGGATCAATGATAACCGTCAAATCACTTCCGCCGATCGGTGCTGGGCTTGGCAAAACCGCCCCTGGTTTCGTTGTAGAAAGATAGCTTGTTGCGACATAGCCGATTACACCATTTACACGGATATGAGACCAGCCGTTAGACGACTTGCCAACGCCGACTGCTGTTCCGCTTTTTAATTTGCTGATGACTGCACCCGAATTGCTTGGCGCTGAACGCATGTTTAATGTATCAGATCCTGTGTTTACGTACATCGTTGTGCTGAATGAAACTTCGCCTGGCTTCACGCGGAAGCTTTCGTTCAAGCTGCGTGCCAAAAATACGGCAAAGTCAGCACGGATGATTGTTGCTTCAGTTCCGAATGTGCCATCCGGAAAACCTTGGGCAATTCCTTTATTCATCAAGTTGGTTGCTGCTGCCGAAACGCTATTGCCGCCGTAGCCGAAAGCCCGGTTGATCAAGATCGCCATTTCGCCGCGTTTCAACACTTTGTATGGTTGGAATGTGCCATCAGGATAGCCAGAGATGACGCCGCGTTTAACCATTTCGTTTATGTAGCCGGATGCAAAGTTTCCTGAGCCGACATCACTGAATTCCGTATTTTGTTTGGTTCCATTTAAACCGAGTGACCGGCCAAGCATTGCTGCCGCTTCTCCCCGGGTAACTTGTCTGCTCGGGACAAAATGAGTGTTCGAAACACCGTTGACAAAACCTTTATCCACCAAATAGGTGATTTCCGCTTTTGCACGATGAGTATCTCCGATATCTTTAAAATTCGCACTTGCATTCGCTTGGCTTTGTGGGACGATTATTGAGGCAATTAATGCAAAACATAGCATCATAATCCATTTTTTCAAATCTCATTTCCTCCTAGGTTTAGTTCTCTTCACATACCTTAACCCAATTTATTGAAAATTTCTATGTATCATTTGGTCTAATTCGACATTTCTCCCTGACTTTTAGATATAGCGCATAGGTAAAAAGAAATAAAGCCCAACCTCGGCATGAGGTTGGGCTTTTGATTTTAATAATTTCTTCATATCTCTGCAATTTAACTTTTACAATTAATTGAAAAGAAATTAATTAGCTGCAGCTGGATTTACATCCACGATGCGGCCTTCTGTTTTCGGTGTAACTGTACCGATTCTTTCCAATTCTTCTCTCAAGTTTTCCCAATCTGAAAGGCCTAGGTCTGTTACGCGCCCTTCTTCATAAGCTTTAGCAAAACCATCGAAGCCGTCGCCGCCTTTAGCAGTGAAAGCATTTGTTGCAACTGTGTAAGTTGTTTCGTCTGCAATAGCTGTCAACGTACCGTCCGCATTTTTCAATGAGATCGAAACGATGCGCTCACCTGCTGGTTTAGAAGAATCGAATTTCACTTCTGCTCCAGATACATGCAGGAATCCGCCATTTTCTTTCGGATATTGGCCAACGCTTGTTTCAAATGCATCTTTAAGTTCTGCACCTGTGACTTTCATCGTTGCCAATGTGTTTCCGAATGGAAGAACTGTGATGATTTCACCAACAGTGATCGGTCCAGCATCGATTCCTGCACGGATTCCGCCGCCGTTCTGGAATGCCATTACGACATCTTCGTTGTATGTTTTCGCTTTAGTCAACATACCGTCCGTAATGATGTTTCCGAGAGCTGTTTCGTTTTTACGGACACTTGGCGCTGCTGGGTTTTCACCCGTACGCGGAGTTTCAAGGGCTGCTGTTGCAGTCGCTTTCGTTTCAGTTTCAGAAACTTTCTTCACGCCTTCTTTATATGGTGTCAACACTTTTAATGCTGCTTCGTCTTCAGCCAATTTGCCGACTTCGATCAATTCTCCGTCATGGCTCATCACAACGCCTTCGTCATCAAACGTGACATCCAATGTCCCTAAGTTTTCGCCGTACTGTCCAGTTTGGACAATAACAGTAGGCTCTTCTTTAGCTCCCGCAACGACCGGTGCAGCCAATTTTGTATGGCTGTGCCCGCCGACGATTACGTCAATTCCTTGGACGCCTTTCGCCAATTCCAGATCGTTGTCGATTGTCGGGTTATCGTCATAGCCGATATGCGTCAAAGCGATTACTTTATTGACGCCCATTTTTTCGAACTCATCGACCATGTCTTGTGCTTCCTTGATGTAGTCTTCATCAAAAGAAACAAGTTCCGGGCTTGCAATGTCTTCCGTCTCTTTCGTCGTCAAACCGAAAATCCCCACTTTTTCGCCATTCACTTCTTTGACGATTCCTGTGTAGATATTCGCTTTTTCAGGTGCAGAAGAAATTTTCGTTTGGAATAGGCCATCGAATAATGGATCTTTCGAGAAATCTACGTTCGCTGAAACGAACGGGAAGTTCGCTGCTTTTACGAATTCCTGCAGCGCTTTATGGCCTTCAGTCGATGAACCCAAGTCGAATTCATGGTTCCCGAAAGTCATTGCATCGAAATTCATCAAGTTCATCAATTTAACGTCCGCTTCTCCTTTGTATTCGTTGAAGTAAAGTGTTCCTGAGAATACGTCACCTGCATGAAGAAGCAAGGAGTTCGGGTTTTCTTTGCGGAATTCTTTTGTTGCCGTCACCAATTTCGCTGCGTCATCTAAATGCGCATGCGTATCGTTCACGTGCATCACCGATAAAGAGAATGTGTCATCTTCCAAAAGGAATTGGGCTGTACGGTGAAGGAAAAGAGCTGCTTCTCCGCGCGTTACAGCAGCATTCGAACCGAATTGCGTAGCGGTCTTGCCGACTGCCAGTTTATTTTTCACTAATGCGTCTACGTATTTCGCAAAACGCTCGTTGACGTCTGTAAATTGAGTTTTCTTCAAATCATCGTTGATTTCCAGTCCAGCTGCAGTAGCTAGGATTTTCGCTGTTTCGTTGCGTGTCAACGGATCACTTGCGCCAAAACGTTTCGCCGATTTTCCATCGATGAACCCTTTTTCAGCTAATGCATCCACTGCCCATTTCGCGCTAGCGGGAACGTCTGTAAATCCGGAATCTGCATATTTGCCAGCTGAAGTATAGCCGAGTGCACTCGCAATCATTACTGCCGCATCTTGGCGCTTCACGCTGTGATGGGTACCATACGTTGTTGCTGTTTCACCTTGTACGATTCCGAGATCAAACAAAAATTGAACTGCTTCTGTATAACGGTCCGGCACATCAGTAAATTTCATCTCTGCCGCTGATGCTGGTGAAACCGCTGTTGCCACTGCCGCGATCGCTACTGCTGAAGCGACAAACTTTTTGTTTTTCAAGACATTTGTCATGTGTTCTTTTCCTCCTTAGGGAATGGGTTTTCTCATGCATCTTTACTTTACCAAATTTGTGACTTACGTTCTATAGAATTTGCGTAATTTTTACAATCTTACAACATGGAATGTTGTTCTTTTCTCCTAGCTTTTATTTTCCGGAATAAAATCAGGCAGCTGAGCGCAATGACGGCACCCGAAATGTCGAGTAAAACATCCGCGGCCATCGGGCTTCTCCCGCCGGTAACGGCTTGATGCAATTCATCCAAAACAGCGATCGTTGCAGTTGCCGGCAAAGCGAGCCACCCCATTTTCTTCGGCAGCAAATTGGCAATAGCCAGTGCGATGAGCCCGAAAATGGCTACGTGGGCACCTTTTCTTAAAAAGAATTCGATGAATAAATAATAGCCCCTTTCTTCAATGGAAATGACACTTCCCCAATACGTAATTTCCAGTGTGCTGAGCACGGAATAAAACGGCATGGAAGGAAAATATTTCTCGAGCGCTGGAATCAATGATTGCTGTTCATAGGTTTGGCTTGATGAGATGAACAACACAATAAATAAGGCGAGGAAGATTAATAATTTTTTCATACATAAATTGTATCATCAGTTAAAGCGGTTTTTACATTTTTTTCCGCAAAAAAAGCACATCTGCAATTGCAAATGTGCTTTCGTCAAACTTTTATTAATCTCGATTATGTTCTCCCCAACATTCGGTGTTCTTTAAGCCAGGGATATTTTTCGCAAAGAATTCCGGATTCTTGCCGGCTTTCCGTTGGCTCGTGTAATCGCCCAGCACTTTGAAGGCCGTCTTTCCAAGAATCGCAATGACAACCAAGTTGATGACAGCCATCAGCCCCATGAACAGATCGGCCATATTCCAAACCAATTCGACTTTCGCCAAGGCACCGAACATGACCATCGCCAATACGCCTACACGGTAAGCGGTCAACCAGTTTTTATGGGCATTGATGAATTCAATATTTGTTTCTCCGTAATAATAATTCCCGATGATTGAACTGAATGCGAAGAATAGAATCGCTCCAGCCAAGAAGTAAGGCGCCCAATCCCCAACATGCACGTTAAGGGAGGCTTGGGTCAACAGGATGCCTTCCTGTTCCCCTGTTTTGTAGACGCCAGCTAAAATGATGATAAACGCTGTCGCTGAACAAATCACAATCGTATCGAAAAAGACGCCGAGGCTTTGTACAAGCCCTTGCTTCGCCGGATGCGAAACATTGGCAGATGCCGCAGCGTTCGGAACTGAACCCATACCGGCTTCGTTTGAGAACAAACCGCGCCGAACCCCTTGCATGATTGCAATACCGATTGCTCCGCCTGCAGCTTCTTCAAGCCCAAACGCACTTTTCACAATCAATGAAAAGACGGCTGGAATTTCAGTGACGTTCATAATGATGACGTATAACGCAACCAAAATATAAAGAATCGCCATGACTGGAACCAATACTTGGGTGACGCTCGCAATTCGTTTAACTCCACCGAAAATGACTAAAGCAGCCAGAATGACCAAAGCGATGCCGACTGTCCAATTCGGAATGTTGAAAACATCCCCAAATGATTCGGCAATCGTGTTGGACTGGACCGAATTAAAGATGAATCCAAATGCCAAAGTTAAAAGAATAGCAAAAATAATGCCAAGTTTACGGTTGCCGAGCGCCATTTGCATATAGTAGGCTGGGCCGCCGCGGAATTGGTCGCCGTCTTTAATCTTGTAGACTTGCGCCAAGGTACTTTCCACAAAAGCGGTGGCCATCCCGATCAAAGCGACGATCCACATCCAGAAAACCGCGCCTGGCCCACCGATGGCAATGGCAAGTGCCACTCCCGTGATATTCCCTGTCCCTACGCGGGAAGCTGTGGAAATCGTAAATGCCTGGAACGCGGAAACTCCGCTTTCCCCATCTTTTTTCTCCGTGATGACACGGAACATTTCACCAAACAAACGAATCTGCACAAATTTCGTGCGGATGGTAAAGTAAACGCCAAGCCCTAATAAGAGCGCAATCAGTATGTACGTCCATAATAAATCATTGCCTTCATTGACAATCCAATTTAAGCCATCGATAAATGCATCCATATTAAATCTCCTCTTATTCGTTTTGTAAATATCTATCTATACCCTAATATACCAGTGAGAAACGGATTGCTTATGTATTTGTAAAAGTGAAAAAATCCTCTGGTAAGAGAGGATTTCCCACTTTAGTTGATCGCGAAGAGATGAACCCAATACGGAATGCCATCTTCGTCTTCAACATAGCCCACTCCAATCGATGTGTAATCCGGAAGCAGAATATTGTCTTTATGTCCTTTTGATTCCATCCAAGCATCCATCGCTTCGCGGGAAGATGCATAGCCAAGTGCGATATTTTCGCCTACCTGATTGGTCGGATAGCCGAAATGCACCGCCATTTCCGAAGGTTTGCCGTAAAGCGGGGAAACATGGGCAAAATAGCTATTGTCCACCATATCTTCCGCTTTCAATTGGGCGATTTTCGATAACGCCGGATCTTCCTTAACCATCTTTAATCCTTTTTTCGCCCGTTCTTTATTGACCATGGCGATTGTGTCGAAAGCAACTGAATTGATGCCGGAATACAATTTCAAGTCAGCGTCATACGTAATGGATTTTTCTTTGACGCGCTGATTGAATTTAAGTGACCGTTCCGTAAATGCTGCTAGCTGCGCCCGTGTTACCGAAGCTCCCGGCTGGAATGTCGTACGCGTTACGCCGTAGGAAATGCCGACTTCAGCAATTGTGATGATGTAATCATGTGCCCAAAAATCTTTGGGTACGTCCTGATAAGATTCCAAGTGATTTGAATCCACTTTGATGCCAAAACCTTTGATGAGGATCTTCGCCATCTGCGCCCGCGTCAATACCGCTTCCGGGTTAAAAGAGCCGGCATCTGAAAAGACCCCTTTTTCCGTTAGCGCATTGATCTCTTTGTAGGCGTAATGTGAAGTGGGAACATCTCTAAATTTCGCTTTAAAGCTGGTCTTTCCATCAATTTTCAAGGCTTTCGCCAAGATCATCGCTGCCTGTGCCCGCGTGATTTCTTGATTAGGCTTGAAACTTCCATTGGAATAACCTGTTAAGATTCCTGAATCCGATAGCGTATGAACAGAATGATATGCCCAATGCTTTTTTGATAAATCGGTGAAATGATGTGCACTAACCGTCATTGGCATGAGAAATAGGAAGAGGATAATGGCAGCTGACAGGTATTTTTTCATTCATACACCGCCCTTTCTTTGATGTTATTGCCCAGGAAATAGTTGGTTTTTCGATGCGTATTATTTCTATACCCATTTTCACATGCTTTTTACACCAAAATATTAAAAAAGTCCTTTATTTTAACAAAAATAAATTATGTTCTTTTAATCGTTTCAGCGAGGACGCGTGCACCAATATCCAGTGCGCCGTGGTTAAATTCCATATCTGGATGATGCAGCCCTGGACTCAAGTCCGCACCGATCCCTAGCATGGCCGCTTTCAATTCCGGGTTTTTAATCGTATAAAAATGGAAATCATCCGCCCCCGTCGTATCGATAGGGGCAGCCGTCTGCTCATCCCCGATAACGGCACGGATTGCCTCTTCTGCGATAGCCCTTGCCTCTTCTGACACTTCAGCTGCCGGTGTATAATCCGTCCACTCCCATTCCAGGTCTATGTCGTGGAGCATTTTAATCGATTCAAAGCCGTTATCGATCCGGCTACGGAGTTCGTCCATCAACCCATTTGACTGGGAACGAACATCGAGTGCGAAGGTCGCATTTCCTGGGATGATATTCAAGCTGTTTCCGCCGGCTTGGATATTCGTCAGTTTCACCGAATACGATTCAAATGGCGAGAAATAAATGGTTTTGATAAATTGATGGATTGCCGCGATGACGTCAATGGCATTGCTGCCCTGATGCGGCCGTGCACCGTGGGCATCGCTTCCGCTAATCTTCCCTTTCAGGAAAATACCTGAACCGTGATGGATGGCCGGTGCGACTTTTCCAAATGGCAATTCTTCGATTGGGCGCAAATGGACGCCGTATAGATGGGAGACCTCATCAAGTGCGCCTCGCTCAATCATGGCAAGCGAACCGTTCCCTTGCTCTTCTGCCGGCTGGAAGATAAAACGCACACGTTTCGTTAGTGTTTCTTCTTTCAAATACAGAAGCGCACCGAGCACCATTGCCATATTCGCATCATGTCCGCAAGAATGGTTGGCTTGAACCGTGCCCTTCACTTCTTGCCAAAGCGCATCGATATCCGCCCGTACAGCGATCACGTCTTGCCCTTCCCCAATCTCGGCAATCAACCCGGTAACGTCATCGAATGTCTTGTACGGAACATTTAACGCTTCCATGATTTCCGCCAATTTTTTCGTGGTCTCGATTTCTTTCCAGCTCACTTCCGGATATGTGTGGAAATGGTGGAAGTATTCTTGGATTTTCGCTTGATGGTTCGTCATTCAAGCACCTCCTTCAACGACGCAAGAAGCAGTCGTCAGCTTTTCCAATTGTGCTTCGTTTACCTCAATGCCTAGCCCTGGATTTTCCGATAGATGGACGTTCGGCAATTGGTAATTCAGATTGCCGATCTCTTCGTTGAAAAGCAGCGGACCGGTCAGTTCGGAACTTTGGATGTTGCGGCGCGCCATCACCGCATGATAGCCGGCTGCAGATCCTACGGAAGATTCAACCATCGATCCGATCTGCGCGATGATGCCTGCGCTTTCTGCCGCTTTCGCCATTTGGATCGCCGGGAAGATCCCACCCGACTTCATCAGCTTGATGTTGATGTAGTCAGCGGCATCCAACCGGATGATTTCGAGTACATCTTCCATCGTCTGGACGCTTTCGTCTGCCATGATCGGCGTCGACGTTTTCCGGCGGACTTCAGCTAATCCGCGGATATCGCCCATCCGAATCGGCTGCTCAATCCAGGTGAGTTGTGCTGCATCGAGCTGGTTGATTACTTGGACCGCATGTCCGACTGTTTTCCACCCTTGATTGACATCGATCCGAATCGGCATCGATTTCCCGACCGCTTCGCGTACGGCATAGATGCGCTCAATGTCTTTCGCTGAATCGGGTCCGCCCACTTTTAGTTTCAGGCTGCTAAAGCCTTGATCTACTGCAAGCTTCGCTTTTTCCGCCATGACGGCCGGCTCTTCGATGCTTAAGACTTTCGGGTATTGAAGCTGTTCGTGCGCGCGTCCACCGATCAAGTTATAGACCGGCTGATTCGCCGCCTTCCCCATCAAGTCGTAGCAAGCAATGTCAATCGCCGCTTTCGCCGCTTGGTTGCGGACAATCGCACTGTTCATGAGGTGATGGATGTGTTCAATATCGAACGGATTCTGCCCGATAATCTGCGGAATCAAAACCGACCGTAAAATTTCATACGCCCCCGCTACTTGTTCACCGGTCACATGTTCGTCCGGCACCGCTTCACCGTAGCCGACCAGCCCCGTGTCCGTTTCAAGTTTGACGATAATCGCCGGCATGTTCGGGTACGTGGCGTAGGAAATGATGAATGGTTCTTTTAATGGAAATTCAACTGCATGGATCTGTGCTTTCGTAATTTTCAACACTTCTGCCCCCTTGGTTTATGTATAAGGTAAATTGTACACAGGATAATTGCTCGGAACAATGAGGATTCAGTAGGGTTTAGGTTGGTGGAGACGGTGATTTGTAAGGCTGGGAATATTTTCTTCATGAAGTTTCTTAATTTATATTGTTTTGTTCCTTATCGACACTAGTTCACTTTCTATCGACATTAACTCCTCTCTTACTGACACAATTCTCATTCCTATCGACAAAACCACAAGACCTAATCGCCCAAGTCGCCTGCTCCGCAGTCAGCCCTTGGTTCGCTTACAGCGAACGAAAAACCATTCTTCTTAATGAATCTTTCTTATCGACACTAATCGCTTTTCTTTCGACACTAGGTGATTTTTTATTGACACTATTTATACTTCTATCGATACTGATTCAATACTAATCTGCATCGATTGCATTCTCTTCTTAAAGCGCGGTATTTCGTCCAAACAAAAACCTCCACAAATGTGAAGGTTTTATTGAAATCTATGATTTTCTTTTAAGTGATACTGGCGAAATTTCTTTCCACCGGATTGTTCCAGATCCATCTTTTTTAGAATTCGACTGGCTGAGAGCGTATTTTGCAATCCAAGATATTCCATGCATTCTTCGGTACTAATAGTGGGTTGGAAGAGCATGAACCATTCGTCAAGCGCTTGTAGGTGCGCATCATAGCTAGACAATTTGCAGTAAGGACAATGCCAGTGACGTTTTAGACGCTTCATTTTTTGATTGTGGCATTTCGGACAAAGCATGCCTTTATTGATTGTATCCGGATTAATTTTCAAATTGGGGATAAGAGGGAAAGGATTGTGGGGTTTACTTACTGAAAGAAGGTGTTTGCCTAAGCGATCCATCTCGTCAATTGTGATTAGCGGATTTGAATAGTTCATGCGATACAAACGATATAAGACTTCATCTGCGCTCCAGACAGTAACATGGGATGGAACATTTTCTATAAATTGAGAAGGATAAGCCAAAACAAGAGATGTTTTGATAGGAAGAGCGAAATTATACTGGTTTACGATTTTCTCCACCCTTATTTTCGCCGTCTCCATTTGCACAACTGGACTTTTATAACTTTTCACCTGCCCGCTCGGCAAAGTTTGAATTAGTATACTTGGATTCTCTTGTAACCGTAATTTTCCAGACATATTTTTCACTTCCAAAATAATGATAGCCTGCTGGGTGATCACCAATGTATCAATTTGACATTTTTCCGGTAAGCTCAAATCCTGGATGATTAAGTGGGGATATGGCGGATCGAAATATTCAAGACATTCATCCAATCGCTCCTCCCCGCCAATTCCAGCATTTGCTGAATAAAGGAGGTCTTGAATCATCTCTCTTTTTGGATGATGTTCAGGCATTCTTGCTAATAACGCTTTATAACCTTTAATCTTCATCGGCCTTTCTCGACGTTTAATAATCATGGTCTGCCCTCCTTTTATACAGTTTAGCAGTTCTATTAAGATGATTCCATAAATATCCAAATATCATTTTTGAAAGGCTATAGAGTGGCAAAAATGATATTTGACGTTCATAAAAATTAACTTTTGATATTTTATTGATCATACATTTTAATAATGTTGTCCTTCAATCGGCACTATTTCGAATTCTATCGACACTAATATGTTTCCTATTGACACTAGCTCCTCTCTTACTGACACAAATCTCATTCTTATCGACAAAACCACAACCCTCTTATTGCCCAAGCCGCCTGCTCCGCAGCCGTCCCTTGGTTCGCTTGCAGCGAACGAAAAACCAATTGGTGAGAAGATGCTGTTTTTCTATGGACATAACTGGCCTATCTATCGACACTGATTCACCTTCTACCGACACTAGTTCCTTTCTTATCGACACTATTTACCTTTCTATCGACACTAGCCACTTTGCTACCGACACTAGCTTCTTCCTCCACAAAAAAAGAACCCCCACCCTAAGTGGAGGCTCCCGCTTTTATTCAATGCCGGCTTTTTACCGGAATCGAGAGGATCATCTCTTCCAGCAGCACCGGCATTTCTTCGAATGTGTTTTTGATGTGCAGGCGTTCGGTGCGCTTGTGGGCGTCTTTGCCGAACGGGCCGACGTTCAGCACAGGGGCTTTGAGTTTTTTCATGGCTTGGAACGGGATGCTGTAGGTGTCGCCGTAAACGGGTGTGTTCCGTTCGTAGGTGATCCAGCCGTCGCCTTGGTCGCCGTAGTTGACGTAGCTCAAATCCGAGATGCCGTTGAAGTAATGGATTTGCTGCATTTCCAACCCGAATTTATTCATCGCGTTGGTTGTGACTTGTTCGACGCATTGCTTGACGAGTTCGTCTTCTGAAGAGTTGACGGCCGGGTAATACGGCGGTGCGTAAAGCAGGACGATAGCCGGCGTGAGTTCCTGGCAGTTGATGAGCAGGATGTCGACGATGTGCATCGATTTCTCGCGGACGTCCCATTCCGGATGCATCAAGGTATCGTACAGGGCTTCGTTGACGTAGTCGATGCCGAATTTGCCGATGGCATAATCCATCAATTCCTGGTAGCGCATGACGCGGATTTCACCGACCGGCTCCACGCCTTCACGTTCACACATCGCCAAATAATCGCGCGTGCAATGGGCAGCGGCGTCTTTCGCCACTTGTTCGAAAATCTCGAACACTTCTTCCGCGTTTCGCTCCATCATGAAGACGTTATACATTGCGCTCGTGCGGTACGGCGTCTGCGCGGAGTATTCGTGTTTGATGTCACGCTGCGTCAAGGTTACCGGCAGCGGCGTTGCTTCGCCGTAGACGGTTTCTTTGAAGCTCGGATTCCATTCCATCCGGTGCGTCAAATAGGTCGAGATATAGCTCGATGTGATACCGGAGAGCGGTTCTCCGACATGCGTTTCCTTGCCGTAGAATAAAGCGGACGGCATGATTTTGCCGATGGACCCCGTATAGAGGTAATGGGCGGTGTCGCCAGGCTTCATGGCGAACACCGGTTCACCGTTTAGGAACAGAATGTATTCGAGTCCATGTTCACGCTCGAGATCCAATAGCTTCGAAACGCCGTAGCGCATGCCAGCTGAGTTCACTTCTTCGTCCGGCACGGTCATTAAGACGAGATTGATCGGCCAGTTTTCATCGGCCGCTTTTTCAATCATTGCCATGTGGAGCGCGAGCCCCGCTTTCATGTCCATTGTGCCGCGGCCAAATAAATATTCACCGGAATCGAGGTCGGCCTGGGCTTCCGGATCAAGTTCATCGCGAACCAATTTCAAGGCTTCGCCGAGTTCAAGCGGCCGGCAAGCAAGCGGCTCCAAATCCCCATACTCACCCGTATGGACCGTATCGAAATGGCTGATGAGCACAATTGTGTCGATCGCCTCCGGATGCTTGTAAAGCGCCGTCACGTATTGGCGCCCCCAATTGACTTCGCCGAGAAACAGATGGTCCGGATGTTCCTGGAAATAGGGAATCATCTCCAATTTCTCTTTTAGCCGATCGGCAAATTCCACTTCCCCTTCGGTTAGCGTCATGCTTTTCCAACTTACCAGTTCACATAACAGCTCTTGCAATTTATCGGGTGTCCCCCACATTAACGCCATTTCACTTTCCCCTTTCTATTGGTCCAAAGTCTTTAGCCAAGCCGCCATCCGCTCCATTGCCTGTTCCAACGTCGGCATGGAGTAGGCGTATGAAATCCGCAGGAAGCCTTCGCCGTATTCGGTAAACGCCGTTCCCGGCACTGCTGCAACTCCCGCTTCTTTCAATAAACGCGTGGCAAACTCGAACGAGCTCATGCCATATTTTGCGATGGAAGGAAAAATATAAAATGCACCGTTCGGCTTCACCACTTCAAGCCCCATCTCGGTCAATTTTCCGTAGACGAATTCCAAGCGCTCCATATACGCTCGATTCATCTCCGCTGGTACATGGCGGTTGTTTTTCAGCGCTTCGATCGCTGCATACTGCGTCGGAACCGACGTGCATACGGTATTGTACATATGCACTTTCAATATATGCTTCACGTATTCCTCCGGTCCAAGCAGAAAGCCCATTCGCCAGCCTGTCATGGAATGCGATTTCGACAAGCCGTGAATCAGGAACGTCCGGTCTTTGATCGCGTCAAAGCAGGCGAAAGATGTATGCGAACCGATAAATGTATTTTCGCTGTAAATTTCATCTGTCAGCACGAAAATCTCATGATTCTTCAATTCTTCCACAATCACTTCCATTTGCTCTTTCGTCAAGGTCACGCCTGTCGGGTTGGATGGAAAATTAAACAAGATCGCTTTTGTTTTATTGGTGATCAACGCTTTAATCGATTCTGCAGTCGGCACGAGCCCTGTCGTAGAAGTATCCAGCAAGACCGCTTTGCCGCCGTTCAATGAAACAAGCGGTTCGTATCCAGCAAAGCAAGGCGCCGGAATAATGACTTCATCGCCTTCGCAAAGAATCGTACGGAACGTAGCATCAAGTGCTTCGCTGGCACCGTTGGTTGCGATGATTTCCGTTTGTGGATTATATGTAAGTTTATAAGTGTCGCTGAAAAAAGACGCAACTTCCTGCCGCAGTTCAAGCAGGCCTGCGTTATGGGAATAGCTCGTCATATCAGCCGTGATTGCCGCTCTCCCCGCTTCTTTGACTTTTTCAGGCGTGGGAAAATCCGGTTGGCCGATTGTCAAATTGATGGCATCAGGGTAATCGACCAATTGATTGAAGAATTGGCGGATTCCTGAAATCTTCAGCGCTTCCGCGCGTGGATTTAATTGTAAAGACATATTCATACGCTCCGTTTCACGTTTTGGCTTTCCTCTATTATATTGCAATAAATGAGAAAATAAAGGGCGGCGGGCTGGTAATCCTTGTGTCATTTTTCACAATTCCGCAAACCGCTCGAGCTGCTAGTCAAATCCACCACATACTGAGATCAAAAAAATCCCATCCGCCTTCAAATGACAGCAAATGAGATTTCCTCTTTTATTCAATCCGTTTTCTTCTTTTCCGCAGCAAGTCTTCCGCAGCGCCTGAACCGAATAGCACGCCGATGATAATCAGCACGAGGCCGTAAATATGGCCGCTGGTGATTTTTTCACCGAGGATGACGGCTGCTCCGACGAGAGAAAACAAGGTGTTCAAATTCATGAAGATCGCGGCTTTTGTTGGTCCAGCTTGTCCAATCGAGTAGTTGTAAAGCATATGCCCCATCGCTGTCCCGATGATTGCGGAAAAGACAAAGCCCAGCCAGAAAATCGCAGGCATGTCTTTGAATGCCTGGATTTCGCCTGGTTCTTGAATCAGGGAAATGACGAGCAGCACGACGGAACCGAGAACAAACATATAGCCTGTCAACACACGCGGATCCATCGAAGCAGCTGCTTTCGCGATGACGATATAACTGAAGACCTGAACCAAAATCGACAAGAAGACGAAGATGTCGCCGATGTTCATGCCGGAAGCGGCTTCGTTGCCGACGAGTACCGTTGCCGAGACACCAGCAAGGCCGACAAAAACACCGATCCACTGAAGTTTCGACGGATAGCTTCGCATGATCAGCGACACCAGTACCGCCGTCAACATCGGCCCAGTCCCAAGAATCAACCCGGCATTCGAACCGCTCGTAAGCGATAATCCGCTTGATAGGAAATAATGATGGCCGACAACATTCAGCAAAGCGCCGAGCCCGATGTATTTCCATTCATTTTTCTTTGGCCATCTTAACAGCCGCATTGCAGCCAGTATGGCCATCACGGCAATTCCGGCGAGCATGATCCGGAATGCTGTCAGCGTGATGGGATCGACAAATTCAATCATGTATTTAACGACTGGCAGGTTGATTCCCCACATGAACATGACAAGCGTCAATAAGAGATAGATTTTCCATGGTTTCAAATCAGAAGACCTTCTTTCGCCTGCCGGATTATTTAGCAGCCCTCACATTGTAATCATATGCTGTGCGCCCTATCAGCAAACTGAATGCGATAAAAGCAACGAGTGAAAGCAGAACGGGCAGCGTCACCGTATGGACGCCAAACAAATTGCCATTCGCAGTATTGTAGAGATGGAGGAAAACGTAGCTGCCGATCCCCGTTACCATCGACGCAATCGCTCCGTATTTATTGCCCCATTTCCAGTACAGGCCGAGAACCACCGGCCAGATAAACGCCGCTTCCAAACCGCCGAATGCAAATAAATTCAGGAAGATCAACAGGTCTGGCGGATTTAAAGCGAGCAGGAAGACGATGATGCCAAGCGCTCCTGTAACGCCGAAAGATAATCGTTTGATTGATTTCAAATCGGCGTCCGGTTTGATGTAGTTCAAATAAACGTCTTTTACAATTGAAGAACTGACCAGAATCAGCAATGAATCGACCGTCGACATGATGGCTGCCATTGGAGCCGCAAGGACAATACCGGCAGCCCAGGCTGGCAAGGTTTCAAGTGCGATCAACGGGATGACTTTATCCCCAATATCAATGCCAGGCAGAATCGGACGGGCAAAAACGCCGATCAAGTGCATATTGAGCATGATGAATCCGGTGACGATGGTTCCGATAATCAATGCACGGTGCATCGATCGCGAATTTTTATAAGACATCGCACGCACCGTGATTTGCGGCAAGCCCACAACTCCGACTCCGACCAGAATCCAGAAAGAAGAAACATACGCAGCGCTTAAATTGCCGTCCGCTCCGTAAGGCGTTACGAGATTCGGGTTTTCATTCAGTAAATCCGACATGATATTCGGAATGCCGCCGCCTGCGATAATGACGGCGATGAGAAGAACCAAGGTCCCTACAAACATGACCGCTCCCTGGACCGCATCTGTTACAGCCACTGCGCGGAATCCGCCGATGGTCACATAGACCAGCACGCTGACCGCAAAAATGAATAAAGCCGTGTTATACGGAAGACCCGTCAGCGATTCGACGAGACGTGCGCCGCCGATCCACTGCGCAGCCATCGCAGAAAACAGGAAAATGATGATGCTGAGCGCCGATAAAATGACCAACCATGTGCTGTTATAGCGCGCTTTTAGAAAATCGATCATCGTCACCGCTTGATAACGGCGCGCCATGATTGCAAACTTTTTGCCGAGGATCATCAAGACAAAATACCCGGTGACCACTTGCGTCATGGCAAGCAATACCCAGCCGAAACCCATCGTATAGGCGGTTCCGGGACCACCAAGGAAACTGGAAGCACTGCCGTAAGTCGCAACCATCGTCATCGCAAGTACGAAACCGCCTAGCTCCCGGCTCCCGAGGAAATAATCTTTGATGAAATTTGAATTGGAAGAAAGTTTGGTGCTCGACCAATAGCCGATCGCAAAAATGATCAATAAGAAAACAAACATTGGAATGATAACTGCATAATTCATCGATCATCGTCCTCCTCATCAAAAGGTACTTCCACAAAGAAAAATTTGACGATGACGATCACTAAAACGACAATCACCAAGAAACCCACTACACAGCTCCAGAAAAACCAATCGGGCAAACCGAAAACGTAGCTGTATTCTTCAACTGGCCGGCTCCCCATTCCATATGCGAATCCGAACCACCAGACAAAATTGAATAATGCCAGTCCCAAGCCGATCAACGCTTCCCGGTTCGCAATTTTAAATCGCCAATCCGTTTCTTTCATTTTTTCCACTCCATTCTATAGTCTTACTTCCTATTTAGTCTTTTGGCGCAATTTCTTGATTTTAAATGTACGTATCTATTTCCTTCTTCTTTCATCAAAACCTTAACAAAATGACCTTTTTCTTATCTTATCATTTATTACTTATGTAAAATATCCTAAAAATCTATTGACTGAATATTCTTTATCACCTATATTAAGAAAAGCACAAGCACCCATCTAGCCTCGACAGGCTTAAGGCAGAACACGCAGGAAATCCTGATTTCCGTAGTGGGCTGACTTAAGACCCCGAGAGGCTGGGTGCTGAAGTCTGGACACCAAAAAACATCTTACCTTTGGAGGTTGAAGCATGAAGCAACAATTACTGTCCGGTGTATTGGCTATCGCTCTATTCTCCACCGTCTCTCTTCCCTTGGCGGAAGCCGCAACGTATAAGGTACAACCTGGAGATACCCTTTACCGAATCGCACAAAAACACAAAGTAAGCGTCGCAGATCTAAAATCCTGGAATAAGCTCAGCAGCGACTCCCTCTATGCCAACCAATCCCTCAACATCGGGAATGCCGTAATCGCCGCACCGAAAAAAGTAAAAAATCCGGTGAAGGCGAAAGTGCCTGTTAAAGCAAGCGCACCAGCGCCAAGTACCGGCACAACCACTTACATAGTCAAAAAAGGCGATTCGCTTTACAGCATCGCTAAGAAATACGGGGTCACGGCAGACCAGATCATTGCTTGGAACAAACTTGCATCCACGAACCTGCTGGTCAATCAAAGCTTGAAAATCGGCAGCGCCAAGCAGCCTTCTAAAGTGGTTCCGGTATCCGCTGAAAAACCCACTCCGGTTCCTGCTCCTGCACCTATTGCAGCACCAGTCGGCAATCAGGCAAGTTCCGTTTATGCAGCTGCATTGAAAATCGCCTATTCATTAGAGCGTACACCTTATGTATTCGGCGGTGCAAGCCCTGCTGGCTTTGATTGCAGCGGATTTATCTATTATGTTTATTCCCAGGCTGGATTAAAAGTGTCCCGCACAGACAGCGTCGGCTTTTACAACCTTTCTTCTGAAATCGCGAATCCCGCAATCGGGGATTTGGTCTTTTTCCAAGATACATATAAGCCAGGCATCTCACATATGGGCATCTTTGTCGGCAATAACTCCTTCATCCATGCCGGCAGCAAAGGAATCGAAGTATCGAATTTAGATACGCCTTACTGGAACCAGCATTTCGTTGGATTTAAACGCCTAAAAGCTTTGAAATAGGAAAATATTTCATTCAGTTCTTTATTATGTAGTTTTTCTGCCGTGCAGGCAATCCTTTCTTTTATTCGGTTAGACGTAAAAACCCCTTGGCCGCAATTGCAGCCAAGGGGCTTTTCGTGCTTATCGCGCAAGCAGATATTCTACATAATGGCGCCAGTTCGTGTTTTTCGCAAACTCGAAATCCGGCTGTTCGCTCGGGAACGGCATGAAGACTGCCGGTGGCGAAGTGAAATTCTCAAGTGTGCCATCTGTTACAACAACTGCACCTGGAACGACGCCTTCTGACAATACAGCTTTGCCGTTCAAATCAAAATTGATGATGACCGGTACAGCAGCAGCATAGCCTTTTTCTGTTAAAGCGTTCACCGAGCCATTCATATCCGTTCGATCGAAAATCCATGTTTCCGGCAAGGCTACAGCATCCGCTGCCTCATTGGTAATAATCGAAGCGTTGGCTTTACTGCCAAACGGCATGCTAGCTTCAATCGGTTCATCGGTCATGATATGCACTGCATAGAATGCGAGCGGATTTTTCTGCTCTTTCGGATCAAGTGTCCGGTAAGCTTCCAGCCATCTTGTTTCTTCAGCAGGGACTTGTGATTTTTTCAATACCGTTGCTGGCATTGCTTTCCCCATGCCTTCAGCATGAACGAAAACCCGGTCCTGTTCGGAAACGTCCTGCCATTCGTCTTCAAATACATATGTCACAAATGATCTTTCATTCGAATAAATTTCAATGCTTAGTGGTTCGGAATTCCGCTGGATGGAAGATACAACACCTTCCACTGGGCTGATCAACGCCGGATTTGAAACACTTTGCGCCAATTGAGCTTCCACAACGGCCAATTTGGAATCGATCGCTGCAAGCTGCTGTTCTGCTTGGGCAATGCCCGCTGCATACGAGCCGTCTTGCGGCACTTCTACATCCACTCCGACTGAAAGGTCGACATTCAGTTCAACGGTATCGCCTTCTCCGTTTGTCACGGTCGAATTATCTGAAGCATCACTTGATTCCGAGCGGCTTTGCTGGCTGGAGCGAGCCGATTCAAGCGAAGATTTCGTGCTTTGGACTTCTCCACGCTCTTGCAGCAATGCATCTCGTTCAGATTCCCAAATTGCGCGCTGGTCTTCGGATTCAGCTTCGTTCAACATCGCCAGTTCAGAACCCGCTTCAATCACGTCACCTTCAGAAACAAGCCATTGTTCAATCGCTTCTGAGTCTTGAACGTAAATTTGCGTTGTGCCAAGCGGCTCGATCAATGCTTCTTTCGCCAATTTCTCGGTATACGTATTCGTATAAGCCCGTTCGTATTCACTGACATATACGTCTTTTGCCAATATGCTCTTGTCGCCGAACATCAATAAGGCGTTTGTCGCCAAAAATGCGGTGACGGCGATGGAGAGGCCGATGAAAAAGAATCTATTCAACGGAAGCGCCTCCTCTCGTGAAATCGGCAATGATTTCATCAAGCGGGATCAAGCTGAATGAGGCAACTGCCAAAGCCACGACCACGTGAATGAGAATCAATGCAAACAAAACCTTTTTCGGTGAGTATTCCGTGAAACTGCGAACGTAACGGTATTGCACAGCAATGATCAGCGCTGTGAAAAGCGTCAATTGATTAAAGAAGAATGTTAAAAATGGTACATCAAGGAACGAAGCCGCCATCGGGCCAAACGATAGCATCGAAACCGGCAGCGTATAGCCGACGACTGCGAAAATCACGAATGTGATGGCTTTTTCGATGAGTAAAAGGGCCAGCACATAAGTCTGCATGACCAATGCGGCACGCCAAGGCATCTTCGTGATGCGAGCGAATAGATAAGCCACTCCGTAAGAATGGAATGCCAAGTAAAGTCCTGCCCAAATCAAGGTGCCGGCAAGCGAAGTCCAACGTGCCAGCGTATATGTATCCCATTCGCCTGCAGCTAGGAAAGGCGTCAGCGAGGACGTATTCATCCCCCAAATTTCGCGCAGCGCAAAAACCAGCAAGCCTAAAACGAAAATCCAGGCAAGCCGTTGATTAAATCGTCTCATCTCTGATTCGTGCAAATTATGTATAAGTTCTCCCTGTCTGGTAAAATAATGCCAGAATTTAAAATCAAATATCATGCGATGTGATTCCTTTCGGTGCAAATGATGGTTCTGCATACTTTACTTTACCAAAAAACACGAATGTTTGAAACGCAAAACCTGCCACATTTTTCAATATCCAACGCTTTGAGCCAAAAGGCATAGAATAAGCACCAGAAAACTGAAAAAATGCCAAATGATTCGCAGGCTCTTTCCCTTTAATTCGCTTAAACAATCTTTTTCTAAAATAAAAACCTCCCGTCGAAACGGAAGGTTTAAATCTTAAACGATTTTGTATTTCTTATGTGAAATTACGGTCATATTGGATGCCGCACCAATTTCTTTTGCATCTTCCGGCGAAATCTCGACGATTACCGAATTGTCCATGATTTTAAAAATGGTTCCATTGACTTCCACACCATTGCGAGTGAAGGAAATCCATTCGCCAATTTTGCGAGCTGCTACAAATTCAGAAACTTCTTTTTCATGTGGTTGAAATGCCATCGTTATCCTCGCCTCTCTTTATAGAAACAATATCTATTCATTATAGCACATTTTATAGAAGATTTCACGTCTGAAGATGCGCTTGTTTAGAGCCGCACTTCCGCTTTTCTTTGTGTCCAGACTCCAGCAGCCAGATTCTTGGGTCATAAGCCAATCCGGCTGTGCGGCTTGAAACACACCGCTTCGCCAGCTCGGCTTATGCCCGGCGAATCTACACGGCTGCTTCCGCTCTTCTTTGTGTCCAGCTACAGTGCCCAGCCCCTCGGGATCTTAAGCCGGTACACTTCGGAAATCAGGATTTCCTTCGCGTTCTGTCTTAAGCCTGTCGGGGCTAAACGGGCACCTCCGCTTTTCTTTATGTCCAGACTCCAGCAACCAGATTCTTGGGTCATAAGCCAATCCGGCTGTGCGGCTTGAAATACGCCGCTTCGCCAGCTCGTCTTATGCCCGGCGAATCTACACGGCTGCTTCCGCTTTTCTTTATTCTACTCCAGGAAGAATGGTCAACGTTTTTTCATTCGCATCAAGTCTTGCCTTTACGCCGAGCGGAATCGAGAAATGCGGTTCACAGTGGCCGATTTTAAATCCTTTTACGACCGGGACTTTCATTTCTTTAAAGTAATCGTCTAACACTTGATCCAGAGTCAACGATCGTTCCGGCTTTTTCGGTTCTGCATTCTTGAAGTCTCCAATAACCACTCCTGCCACGTCATCGAATTTCCGTGCCATGCGCAGGTGATTCAACATTTCATCGATTTGATAAGGCTCTTCATCAATGTCCTCGATCAATAAAATCTTGCCAGCCGTCTCCAAATCAAATTTAGTGCCGATCGCTGAACGGATCAAAGATAAATTCCCGCCCACAAGTTCCCCTTCTGCTACGCCATTTGTCAACGCAGTCAAAGGTGAAATTTCATCGGAATAGTACAGTTCAAATGGCGCAAACAGCTGCCCGAACATCCGCGCACTGCGTTCATGGAACGTGTCTTTCCCCACATCTGAAGCAAGCATCGGACCGTGGAATGTGACAAGGTCTGCGTATTGGCCAATGGCCGTATGTAAAAACGTGATATCGGAATAGCCCCAAAACACTTTCGGGTTCTCCTTGATCATTTGAAAATCGATATTTTCCGTGTAGCGGGCTGCCCCGTAGCCGCCGCCGGCACAAATAATCCCGGAAATTTCAGGGTCTTCAAACATCGCATGAAGATCTGCTAATCTTTCTTCATCACTGCCTGCTAAATGGCCATGTTTCGCTTCAACTGACTTCCCCATCTTCACTTTTAAGCCAAGCTCTTCTAAAAAAGGCAAAGCTTTTTGTAAGTTTTCCAGATTTGGCGGGCTTGAAGGTGAAATAATCCCGACCGTATCCCCTTTTTTTAATCGTTTTGGCATTGTGCGCAAATCCATTCACTCCTAGTTCTCTTTTATTTTTCTAATCGTTCTTAGCAGAATTTTGCTTGATCCGCGAGCTCTGTCATGACGAGCATTGCACGGTAAGCTTCCAATATATCTGTTGCCTGGAACCGTACAATCGTTGTGCCTTCTTCAATTTCACAGCCCGGCATCATCGCGGCCAGCTCCGCTTCACCGTAATTGGTGAATTCAATCCGCAAGAGCGGCGACTCTGGCGGTACGAGCGGCGCCACATTTCCTCGGTTCTGAATCGCTTCTTTGGTCTTTTCCTTCAATAAATGCTGGGCTTTTTTCGGATGAAGGGTTTTCACCGCAGAACGCGTTATAGTTTCTTTCACTGCTGCTGTGACGACATTCGGGATAAGCGCTTCCGCTTCCCGGCAAGCACAATCATCGCCAGCGACTAAAAGCACAGGCACCCCGAAATATCCTGCTACATAAGCGTTAAAGCCGAGCTCCCCAATTTCCGTTTCATTGATCCACATAGAGCGGACCGCAAAAACCATGGCATGCGACATAACGCCTTTTTGCCCGGCGCGTGCATGGTAGCCGGCTAACAACAAGCCGTCGAAACTGGAATCCAGCCCTTCTACCATCGATAGCATCTTGACTCCACCCGTGATCAATTCCGCTTCTTCATGCAAATCTTCCGCAATGAGATTATTCATTTTTGAATGGCTGTCGTTAATGACAAATCGGGTAGCCCCTTGATCATACGCACCGTGGATAATGGCGTTGGCATCTTGTGTCATCAGGCGGCGGCCGCGTTCATAATTCGGCTCGCTAGACATAACGTATGTATAATCCGGAAGTGCCGTAACGCCTTCCATATCCATCGACAAATAGAATTTCATATCGGCTGATTTCCTTTCCTTTTAACTTCTTATTTACAAATGTAGCAATAGCAAGCTCTGAATACAATCGCTATCTATCCTCCTAAGTATGGAAATCCAAATCTTTTAACCAAATTATATGTTAATAAATAATTATTTTGAATTTTTAGTCATTTAGATGCATGACGGATTTTATAAGATGCCTTATGATAAAAACAAGCTATAAATAACAAGGAAATCACAAAAGGATTTCCGCTATAGCGTACTAGATCTTCTAACAGCAAAGGAGCGATTGCAGATGAATTTTGAAAAAGTATTGGAATTGGAATTAGGAGATCTAGCATTAGGATTAGTTGGTTCGACGGGATTTCTGGTCATGCTGACGATTTTTACAGCATTATGAGAGGTGACTTATGAATAACGCCAAAGAATAAAAGCCCTTTTCCGCATATCCGGGAAATGGGCTTTTATTCGTTTTCGCGCATTTAAAAACGCCTGCTCCTTTTTATTGACCGGGGCAGGCGTTTATCCATAATCCTTATCCACTTTACAAACCTCCATTTTGTTGTTCTTCGAGCAAATGATGGAACATTTCTTCATTGCGCTCTGATAATGCATAGTCGATCATGCGGTTGAAGTTTTCTTTTTCAAGAAAATGAATCGCTTCTTCAGCTTCTTGCTTCGCTTGGTCGTTCACTTCCAGCAAGCCCGCTCTTTCTTCCTGCAAAATCGCTTGAAGGTGCGTATGGATATCTGAAACCAACAGCAGTTGATAAAGCGGCAAACGGATAAAACGGTTTCCTTTCTGGAACACAAAGACTTCAGAAAGGTTTTCCACTTGGAAGGTGTTTAAATTGACGACAATCTCTTTTCCTTCTACCGGAATAAAGTGAAACAGCTCATCATCTTTCATAATTGAGAAATATTGATAAGCAAAGACGAATTTAACTAAATGATCTTCTTTCTTTGTATAAAAAGGCTTCATCAATTTAACATGCAACATGACACTCCCCCCTTTATAAGAAATTAGAATATTCTTACTACATTAATCATACCATGAATTTGAGGTTTCGGATAGAAAAAAGCACGCCAAGATCCAGTCCACACAAATTATTTTTCTGTTTTCAACAAGGCAGGCAACACCAAAAAATGCAATTGATCCGGATTGATGTGAAGAAATAAAGAATCAATCAAATAGTATATAAAATCTTCGAATTCCTGTTCATTCAACTGCCCTCTGTAAAAGACGATGCAGTTGTTTTTAAAGTCGAGCCGCACGGCTTTCAAAGTACTATAGGAAATTTGTTTTCCGACGAATACATAGCTGTCATTTAGCGGCAATGCATTCCAAGCAATTTTTCGATAATCATCATTGGCAATCAATAGAAATAATTCAAATCTTTCCACATCTTCTTGTTTTAATACATACCCAAAATTCGGTATCTCCAAAACATAAGAATTAATCAATTCCATTCCCCCCTCAATTGGCCGCGCTTATTTGAAAATGTTCATCTTTACCGCAAACTTCGTCTGAAACGTTCCTATCTAGAGTTGCAATAAATGAAAGAAGCACAATTGTTTTATTCATTTTCTACTTAAATTCGAATAGGTGCCGATGCCGTCTAAAGCTTCTCTTCTTCCCCCACCCGCCTACCTGACAGCATTCGTAATGATTTCATCAAGAAAATAGCAAATCGAATTAAAGGATTAAAATCTAAATACCTAAACAAAGACGGCAATTAACTTTCCTTCATCGTTTACGGAGGAGCTGTAAAGCCGTATAATAGAAGGAAAGTTTTATTTTGGGGCGATGTAAATGGCAACAGTTCAACATTTGGCAAAACGTTTTGATGATACGATCCACAATTATATGGCTGCTATCGACGACTCACTCAATCCATCTCGTGAAATGGATGAGGAAATGGTTCGAAAAGCAGTCTTTTTAGTGCGCCATGATGGTGTTCAGATTCTGTCGTTCAACGAAGAACGGCTCCTGCTCGAAGCCATCGTAAAAGACGCTCATACAGTTAAAGTCGTTTTGAATTTCGAAAAATTAACGGCAGTTTGTGCCTGTCCGCAGGAAGAGAACTGCCGCCATAAGCTTGCGGTCGTTTTCGCGCTCTACCAAAAAATCGGCTCATTGTCGGAATGGGTAGCAAAATGGCGTGCACGTCCTGCAGAACAGCTTAATTTATTGACCGATAAACGGTCTCCTGTGCAATGGGTGCACATCATCCGCAATGCTTGGCGGGAACCGGTTCCGGATTACACGAAACGCAATTATTTCTATTTCGAGCAGTTATATGACGGCAGATTGAAAAACGCCTTGTCCTTCGTTCCGCTTGAAAGAGAATGGAAAGTATTCTACCGCACATACGCCCATTTGATTTCTTTGATGGAAGTATGGGAAACCTACATTGCGGGAACTCAGGAAGTGCACCATTCATTCTTTAAAACTTGGTTCGATGATGAATTGCATGCGCTCCGCGATTTGCTGGAACAATTGCGCGTTCAGCACCGGACATTTGAAGCGGACGCTTTTCTGGAACATTTGAGAAATCTGGTACATGATTTTGTTACCGTGAAAGATGGATCCTTTTCGCAGCGCTTTACGGTTTACCAGCTATTCTGGACTTCCTTATTTACGACGGCAAAACTCCGTAAGGAAGAGCTTGCTTCATTCGCCCGTCCAGAACCGCGGATTGAAGCATTTTTTGCCATTCTCCTCGGCGACGATGTAAAAGCGAAAAAACTTTCGCCGGATGAAACTCCGGATTGGGTGCAGCTTGCCATCCTCGCAGAAAGCGAAACACATGAACAAGCATTGACCGCCATTTTGATGTCAATCAAACCGAATGTTAAAACCTTCCTTTTCGAAGGCCTATATACACAATACCGCCACCAATATGTGCGGGTTTTGAGCAGGTTGTTTTCGTTGATTCATTTAAGCGAAACCGATTGGGAAGATTTGTTTAAACAATTCGGCCATTACGGCCTCCCAGCTTATTCAACTTATTTAATCGAGAAAAAGCTATTCAAGCAATGGGCGGAACTTCACCATCTTCACAATTCCCCGCTTTATTTCGCTGAGGAATGCGGCTTAAAAGAAGTACAAGAAGCTGCTCCGGATTTTGTTCTGCCTTTGTTCCACCGCTATGCGATGGATTATCTGGAAGAACGCAATCGCCCCAGCTATAAACAAGCGGTGCGGATGTGGAAGAAAATGAAAGCCGCTTGCAAAAAAAGCGGTCAAATGGAATTCTGGACTGCGTATATCAATGAGATCCGTACGCAAAACAAACGCCTGCGGGCACTCCAGGAAGAGATCGAGAAAGGACATCTTGTATGAATCAGTTCCAAACGGAAGGAAACCGTACCTATTATTTAAAAATCCGGCGTTTTGAAGAATTCCGGGTACAAGCGATAAATGAAACCGGCAACCGGATTCCACCAGAAGTCTGGAAACCATACTTGTATTTCCTCGACAAGGAAAGCTTTTTCGGCTTGACTGCACGGATTGATGGACTGGACCTGTTGCTGACGCCTGCTGACTTTGTGCGTTTATTCCAACGGGAGGCGCATCATTATGTGTCGTTTTCAGGACAGACCGAAGAAGACGAAACCTGGCTGAATCTCGCTGGAAAAGTAGCCGATTCCTTGAACGATCCAACGCTTTGGGATCATATCTCAGTGGACGGAGAAGACATTTTGATCGATCCAGCATATGGAGATCCGGAAATCCAAGCATTCCTAAGTGATACCATCAAGCACCAATTGCATCAAAAAGGATTGGCAACTGCACAGCTGTCTTTTATCCAGCATTTTGTTCAACATGCCGGATGGGACGGTTTGCCTGCGAGCGACGATTACGTCATGGCGGTCCAACTTGGCGAACCGCAAGACGACGCTTTCTGGTCATTCAAAGTGGTTCTTCGCTCCAAACGCGGAAGTGTCTACTGGACACCTTCCAAACGGCGGATGGATGAACCTTTCGATAAAGTGCTGCCTGAGAAATGGCGTGCTCACCAACAGGAGATCAAACAAAAACAGATGTTGATTCTGAGCCTCTGCCCTTCTGTCGAAAATTACGACGAAGACCGCCTTTACCATGCGGAATGGACAGATGCAGAAGTGTTGGAGTTCTTGCGCAATGATGCAGAGATCCTTCAGTCTTTTGGCGTCGAAGTTTCAATCCCTTCTTGGCTGAAAGCGGTCCAAGAATCCAAAATCCGAGTGAAAGCCAATATCCATTCTCCGGTCAAAAAAGCATCTGTGGTCGGTTTGGATCAGATTGTGCGCTTTGACTGGCAATTTTCATTGAACGGCCACGAACTCAGCATGCAGGATTTCCAGCAGCTTGTCGCTGAGAACAAAGAATTTATCCGCATCGGCAACGAATGGGTACGTGTAGACTCCAATTTGCTCATGCAGCTCCGGAAAATGATCGAAGAAGCAGATGATGCCGATTGGACCATCAAGGATATGCTGTTCCAGAACGTGCCTGAAATTATGCTGGATGAAGGCGTAGACGAAGAAGATCCGTTGATAGAGTTCCATTTGAATAAATCATTGCGGACCTTGCTCGATAAATTGCTGGATAAACGTGATTTACCGGAAACCCCGATTCCTGAAAATCTTCATACAGAACTTCGGCCTTATCAAAAGACCGGATTCGATTATCTTGTATTCATGCGCGAAGAAGGCTTCGGCCTTTGCCTTGCAGATGACATGGGACTTGGAAAAACGGTTCAATTGATCACTTACCTTCTCCATGTCCATGCGAAAAAGCCTGAGCAGCCTTCGCTGATCATTTGCCCGACTTCCGTACTCGGCAACTGGCAAAAAGAGCTTGAACGCTTCGGCCCGGACTTGAAAGTGGTTACCCATTACGGCAGCACCCGTCCAAAAGCCGAGGAATTCCAGGCCTTCCTGCAGAAAGAAAAACCGGATGTCGTGTTATCTACGTACGGCATCGCTTCTTCGGATGCGGAAGAGATCCAAGGCATCCATTGGACCAGCATTACGCTGGATGAAGCGCAGAACATCAAGAATATGTATACGAAGCAATCCCGCACGATCCGTAAATTTAAAGGCGACCACCATATCGCTTTGACAGGGACACCGATTGAAAACCGGCTTTCTGAACTTTGGTCGATTTTCGATTTTATCAATAAAGGCTATTTGTATCGCATCAAGCAGTTCCAGGAGAATTTCATGATTCCGATCGAACGCGACGATTCAGAAGAAACGAAAGAAAAGCTTCGACAGCGCATTCAGCCATTCTTGCTGCGCCGCACGAAAAAAGATCCTGATTTGCAATTGAATTTGCCGGAGAAGCAAGAGCAGTTGGAATACTGTCCATTAACGCCGGAACAAGCGGCTTTATATGAAGGTTTAGTGCAAGACACGGTGCAGAAAATGGAGACGCTCACCGGATTTGAGAAAAAAGGCCTTGTCTTAAAGATGCTCAGCAAATTAAAGCAATTGTGCAATCATCCTTCTTTGTATTTGAAAGAACCTTATACATCCGCTGCAGAAATATTGCCGCGGTCCCAAAAACTTGAACGCATTGTGACTCTGGCAGGAGAAATTGCCGAGCGCGGAGAGCAATGCCTGATTTTCACTCAATATATCGGCATGGGGCATTTATTGCAGCAAGCCATCAATGAATTATATGGCCATGAAGTTCCATTCTTGACTGGAAGCATGCCAAAAAATCAGCGCGATTCTCTCGTAGCTGCTTTCCAAAACGGCAAATTTCCGATTTTCATCCTTTCGTTAAAAGCAGGGGGAACCGGTTTGAACTTAACAGCCGCTACCCATGTTTTGCATGCGGACAGATGGTGGAACCCCGCAGTTGAAAACCAAGCGACAGACCGGGCATACCGAATCGGCCAAACCCAATTCGTGCACGTCCATAAATTTGTGACCATTGGCACGATCGAAGAAAAAATTGACGCGCTGCTTACTCAAAAGCAGACCATGTCCGAACAATTTATCCAATCCAGCCAGTGGATGACGGAGCTGTCAGACAGCGAATTGAAAGAACTGTTTACCTATAATCTATAATAATCCGGCTGAGCCCCCACCCAACCGGATTTCCTTCTGGCGAGTGAAAACTTCATCCTTGTTGGACGGAACGGAAGCTCTCTTTCAGTTCACCTAGTTCCCGCTCCGCCTCTGCCAATCGGCGATGAAGCAAGGCGGTCAGTTTGATTAATTGCTCCATATGCACTTCCAATTGCAATTGAACGTCTTTTGGCATAACTAAGTGCCTCCTTATCCTAATTAAGTGCTTATTACAGTAGCCGTTCCTGGCGGCTGGAAATCAAAGTCTGCTTCAGACCCTGGTTCCAGCGGTTTAGGAGCGGCTTCTTCTTTTCGCTGCTTTTTATCCAGAAAACGGATTTGATCGCCCAGTACTTCTGTGACATAAACACGAGATCCGTCTTCTTTGTCGTAATGGCGGGATTGCAGTCTGCCTGTTACTGCAACCAAAGATCCTTTCGTGCAGTATTTCGAAACGTTGTGGGCGGGTTTGCCCCAGGTTGAACAGAGAACAAAATCCGTTTCCACTTCCCCTCTTTGATTTTTGTAATTCCGGGACACGGCGACGATGAAAGAAGTATGTACGCGGCCTTCACTCATCACACGCATTGTCGGGTCTTTCGTTAAGCGGCCAACGATTCCGACTTGATTCATTTTTTCACCTCCTTTTGGCTTATTAACAATATACTAAGGAAAGTGAATATTGCGCAAAAGGGCAAATTCGATTTTTGGCTCAAAAATGCCTTTGAAATCTGATTTTTAATCACTAACGAAAATTGTTTTTCATTCAAATCCTTGCAGCCATAAGGTTTTTGAAGTTCTTATTTGCTTTTGGAAAAATGGAATTTGGCATAATAACAGGAAAAATAAACGGTTTTCCAGCAGGTAAGCGGCATGTTTTCGGCTATGCTATACTGAAAAAAAGCGATGTTTGGAGGAATTGACGTGAAAACATTTAAAATGCTGTCACTCGGAGTCGTTAAAGAAGATGAAGTGACGGATTATCCTTTAATTGATGGAATCATCATCAACCAAGAAAATAGCCACCGTTCATGGGTGCTTGAAATGTTGATGGAATTAGACTACAAAGAAAGCTTCGATCGAATGATGGAAACTGGCGATATCTACGATGTTAAAGTCGTCATCTCTTATCCTGGAAACGAACCGGCCACCTTTGAAGTAGCCATCTATGACGTCAAAGTCATGGGCAATCAGGTTTCTGTTTTAATGAAAGGAACCTTGAAACGTGCACGACGGAAATATGCTGAAACCTTACTATCGGAATTGCTTGAAGACGGGCTAGAAGGCGAAGAGTTGCTCGAACGTTTCGAATCGGACATGCGCACACGCCCAGGCTTGAGAAAAGACGAAACAAAGGCTTAAGAAAAGCGCAGGCAGCTCGTCGCTGGAAGGCGTCCTATCCCACTTCTTTAAACAAAAAAAGGCTGGCCAAGATGGAATTCCATCTCGGCCAGCCTTTTTTTATATTTATTTCTTCATCGCATTTAATTTTGTTTCCACAAAAGCAGCTTCTGCTCTGCATGAATAATCGAAATGCGTATTCATCGATTCCTGCATGATTTCAATGCGGGCGATTTGATCTTCTGAAGGCGGCTCGTTTAAAATCTTATCAATGATCTGATTCATTTTGTTCGCCACTTCTTCATGGAATTCAGGACTTAACTTGACTTCGAGTGGAACCTTCTCATACCAAGCGGCTCCGTTTTCGATGTAGTCTTTCCAAACCTTTACGAAGTCTTCTAAATTAAAACGTTCTTCATCCCATTCGATATTCGCCATGTAAGCTTCAAATATTTTTGAGATGGAGCGTGTGATGCTGCTTTTAACGCCTGTCGGCAATGTTTTGTACATGGTAAACCTCCTACACTCCGCAAGAAAGAATAGCAATCACTTTCTGCTATTCCCCTCCTATGTATTTCCCTGAATCATTTTACAGGAATGAACTTTCAAATTCAAATTCGAGCTTATTTTTCAACTACTGGCCCTAAAGCGAAAAGAATATCACATTCACAAGCGATTTCTCCATCAACGGTAGCAATCGCATGGCCTTTGCCCATCGACCCGCGAAGCTTCGTCAATTCTACTTCTAACCGCAATTGATCGCCCGGTACAACTTGCCGTTTAAAGCGGCAATTGTCAATGCCCGTGAAGAATGCCAAACGGCCCTTATTTGCTTCTAACTGCAATACAGCGGCCGCTCCGACTTGCGCTAAAGCCTCGACGATCAGCACACCCGGCATAACCGGATATCCTGGGAAATGGCCATTGAAAAATTGTTCATTTGCTGAGACGTTCTTTAATCCGACAGCTTTTTTGCCCGCTTCGATTTCTAAAATCCGATCCACCATTAAAAATGGATAGCGATGCGGTAAAATGGCTTGAATTTGTTCAGTCGTTAACATAATCCCACTCCTTCAACCGTAATTTATGTATCTTGCTTGAAACTCATACAAGCGGAAAAATTATTTTTTTCCGCTCATAATATCTATTATATGCTGCCACGTTTCCCATTTCAGCGCATCCCTTGCTTCGCCGTCCCCGATCACGCCATAACCGACCATAGCCCCTAAAATTGCAGCCAGGGCAATCAATACGAGAACAATGATGATTCGAAGCCAAATTGGAAATAAACGAATTTGGACCCACCAAGTCTGTTTCTCATCTTTTTCTGGGGCCTTTTCGATTTTTGCTTGTTTTCGAAGGGAAACTTTCTTTTTTGTTTCAGCCATTCGCTCAGTCAACCTTTCTATTGATGCATGCCTCATTTCGAGGCAGTCAATCTTCAAGAATTCTATACGGCAGTGAATCTATCCTCTATCCCCTTTTAAGAGATCCGGATTTCCACTTCGGTAATATGCATTAATTATCATTATACTAAAGATTTTTACCATCGCCATAAGGCATTCTGCTTAAAAGTCGCCTGATACCTTTATATGCCTATTAAACCCCTTTAGAAACAGAAGAAATTCACGGTTCAAATCTGGCCATATGCCGGATTGGCTAAAATCCCAAGAGGATCAATGCTAAAGCTTAACCAAAAACTTAACTGCCACATTCGAATAAGTTCAACTGATTTAACGGCGAGAAAGTTTTTGCATATTATCTAAAAGGATGCCGGTTCCGAGTGCCACACAATCCATCGGCAATTCAGACAAGGAAACCGGAACTTTCAATTCTTCTGCAAGCAATTGGTCAATGCCGTGAAGCATAGCTCCTCCACCCGTTAAAATCACACCGCGGTCAATAATGTCCGCAGAAAGTTCGGGCGGCGTTTTTTCAAGCACGCTTTTCGCAGAAGCAACAATCATTGCAACAGATTCCTTCAAGGCTTCTTCTATTTCAGCAGACTGGATCTTCACTACCCGAGGCAGTCCCGTCATCATATCACGGCCGCGAATTTCCATTTCTTCGTTGCGGCTGCCGCCATACACTGAACCGATCTCGATTTTGATATTTTCTGCTGTACGGTCGCCAATCAATAATTTGTATTGGCGTTTTACGTATTGAAGAATGTCTTGGTCGAAAACATCGCCAGCCACTTTAATTGATTCACTCGTTACGATATCGCCCATGGATAAAACAGCAATATCCGTCGTCCCGCCGCCGATGTCGACGACCATATTGCCGCTCGGCTGGTAAATGTCCATCCCAGCACCAATTGCCGCCACTTTCGGCTCTTCTTCTAAAAAGACTTTCTTGCCGCCGGATTTTTCGGCTGCTTCACGGATCGCTTTTTGCTCGACGCTCGTAATATTAGTCGGACAGCAAATTAAGATGCGTGGTTTAGTCATAAAGCCTTTAACCTTCAAACGGTTTAAGAAGTACTTTAGCATCATTTCAGTCACATCAAAATCTGCAATGACGCCATCTTTAAGCGGTCGGACTGCCACAATATGTTCAGGTGTGCGTCCGATCATTTTGCGGGCTTCTTCCCCAACCGCCAAAACGCGGTTTGTTTTTCGGTCAAGCGCAACAACCGATGGCTCATTTAATACGATTCCCTTGCCTTTTACATGGATCAAGACATTTGCCGTTCCTAAATCAATACCGATATCTTTTGAAAACATTATTACGCTTCCCCTTCCAGCTTTCTGAACCTAATGTGCTATCTAAAAAGACTCTCCTAAATGAACATTTTAGCATAGTGTGATTAGAAAAGAAAAAGAATTTTCAAGGAATAAAGACCCGATTCGCATCATAAAATATTTCAACGACCATAAAATTTTGTGATATTGATTTGGAGCAATACGCTTCTAAAATCGAACAAAACAAAACCCATGAGGCGAATTTGCCTCATGGGTTTTTAGAAGAAAAATAAATGATAGAAGAATTAGACCGTTTGTTTTTCTTTGACTTCAGCTTCTACTGTCGATACACGTTCAATATCTGCTCCCAAAGCGGCAAGTTTCGAATGGAAGTTCACATAGCCACGATCTAAATGATGCAACTGGTTAACGCGTGTGATGCCGTCAGCTGCTAGTCCTGCTAGTATCAATGCCGCTGCAGCTCTAAGGTCCGTTGCTGCAACTTCTGCTCCTTGAAGCTCTGAAGGGCCTTCCATGATGACTGAGCGTCCTTCAATTTTAACTGCTGCATTCATGCGGCGGAATTCTTCTACATGCATGAAGCGATTTTCGAAAACTGTTTCTGTCAAGATGCCATTTCCAGTAGCCGTCAACATCAAAGCCATCATCTGTGATTGCATATCCGTCGGGAATCCTGGATGCGGCATTGTCTTAATATCAATCGAGCGTAGTGGACGAGAAGCACGAATGCGCAATCCTTCCTCTTCCTCTTTGATTTCGACACCCATTTCACCCATTTTAGAAATCAATGCAGCCATGTGTTCAGGTACTGCATTTTCGATAATAACATCTCCTTCAGTGATGGCAGCAGCCACCATGAACGTTCCAGCTTCTACGCGGTCAGGAATAATATAATGAACTGCACCGTGCAATTCTTCTACTCCTTCGATGCGCATCGTATCTGTACCCGCACCTACTACGCGGCCACCCATTTCATTGATGTAGTTCGCTAAATCTACAATCTCAGGTTCTTTTGCCGCATTCTCAATGATTGTCACGCCATCAGCTAAAGCAGCTGCCGACATGATGTTTTCCGTTGCGCCGACACTCGGGAAATCAAGATAGATTTTTGCTCCGCGAAGTCTTCCATTTACATTTGCTTCAACAAAACCGTTGCCAAAAGTGATTTGAGCACCCATCGCTTCAAATCCTTTTAAATGCTGATCAATCGGACGAGAACCGATTGCACATCCACCTGGCAAGGCAACTCTAGCGAATCCATTACGCGCAAGCAACGGCCCCATCACCAAAATTGAAGCACGCATCTTTCTCACATATTCAAATTGCGCTTCACTAGATAATGTTTCTGATGAATCAATCACCACTTCATTCTTTTCAGGGAAGTATTCAATCGAAGCATTCAAGCTTTTAAGCACTTCTTGAATAGTATAAACGTCTGCTAGATTAGGTACTTCCTTAATAATGCTTTTTCCTGTTGATGCGAGAAGTGCTCCTGCAAGAACTGGCAAAACTGCATTCTTAGCCCCTTCTACCCGAACTTTCCCTTTTAATTTTTGGCCGCCTTTAACGATAATCTGATCCACTGATATGCCCTCCATATGTTAAATATTCATCTATATGTACCTTTAAAGTCCAATGTCATAGTTTAGAAACAAAACCTTTTCCATAATACCCGTTTTTTATTAAATATACAAGTAACTTAACGCTCATTTTAGTAGTTATATTATCCAGTTAGTATATCATTCGTACAATACCGGGTCCTTATGTCCGTCCTAAAAAATTATATATTACATTTTGATTACAAACTTAAATTTCCCTTATTTTTAAGAGATAAACATGGTTTTTGTTTATTTCCCAGGAAATAAACAAAAAGGTTTGCTGTTTTGCCATATGGGCGAAAATCGCTCTCATGGCAAACTAGCAAACCTAGAATAAGTAAGGCAATTGTCTTGACCACGAAGAGATATTCAAAAAGAAAGTCGATACGGCAGTTCCAATGGCAATGCTGAGAAAGATATAAAGGATTTGAGCTTGCAGCACATGCTGCTTGCGGATCCATTTCTCAAACATCACGGCACGCAATGCGTAAAAAGCGACGCCTGTAAAAAAGATATGGCTGAATATTGAAATGAGGGCTTGCTGCCCAATGGCGGTCTCCATTTAACTGATTCCCTCCTATTTAAAAAAGCGGGCAAAAGTCAATTGCCCTTCTGCCCGCTCGTAAAATTCTACTCTTTTTATTTAATGCCCAAACATTAGCAGCTCATCCCTTAGGTCATCAGCCAGTCCAGCTCTGTAGCAAAAGCTGCTTTCACTAGTCTGCCTTATACCCGCCGGAACTAAACAGCCGCTTCCGCTTTTGTCATTAAATATTACCCTCATAAACGTTGATACGATTCTTCGCACGTCTTAATGCTAATTCTGCACGTTGAAAGTCGACTTCTTCTTTATTCGCCTGAAGCATCGCTTCTGCACGTCTTGCAGATTCTTGTGCACGCGCCAGATCGATATCTGTCGCAAGTTCTGCAGACTGAGCAAGAATCGTCACTTTATCCGGACGAACTTCTAAGAATCCGCCGCTTACAGCTGCTAATTCAGTCGAGTTCTCTTTCTTTAATCGGACTGCACCGATGCCAAGAGGAGCTACTGTAGGAATATGGCCAGGCAAGATACCCATCTCGCCTGTCGCTGTAACTGCTATTACCATAGAAACTTCTGAATCGTATACCGGGCCGTCGGGAGTGACAATATTGACTGTAATGGTCTTCATTTTTTCCCCTCCTGGTCCCTTGTTTTAGACTTCTACGCCCATGCTTTTAGCTTTTTCAATAACGTCTTCGATACGTCCAACTAGACGGAAAGCATCTTCCGGCAAGTGATCGTATTTACCAGCAAGAATTTCTTTGAATCCTTTGATCGTTTCTTGAACTGGAACATAAGAACCTTTTTGGCCTGTGAACTGTTCAGCAACGTGGAAGTTCTGAGAAAGGAAGTTTTGGATACGGCGTGCACGGTTAACCGTCAGCTTATCCTCATCACTTAACTCATCCATACCAAGGATGGCAATGATATCTTGTAGTTCGCGGTAACGCTGAAGCGTTTCTTGAACTTGGCGGGAAATTGCATAGTGTTCTTCACCAACGATTTCAGGCGACAAAGCGCGTGAAGTTGAAGCCAAAGGATCCACCGCTGGGTAAATACCCATTTCCGATAGTTTACGCTCAAGGTTAGTTGTCGCATCCAAGTGAGCGAAAGTTGTAGCCGGAGCCGGATCCGTATAGTCATCGGCTGGTACATAGATCGCTTGGATAGATGTTACAGAACCTGTGCTTGTAGTCGTAATACGCTCTTGCAATTGACCCATTTCAGTAGCAAGTGTCGGCTGGTAACCAACCGCTGAGGGCATACGTCCTAATAGGGCAGATACTTCAGATCCTGCTTGTGTGAAACGGAAAATGTTGTCGATGAACAAAAGAACGTCTGCGCCTTGCTCATCACGGAAATATTCTGCCATCGTCAAACCAGTCAAGGCAACACGCATACGTGCACCAGGCGGCTCGTTCATTTGGCCGAAGACCATTGATGTTTTCTTGATAACGCCAGAATCGCTCATCTCGTGGAATAAGTCATTTCCTTCACGTGTACGCTCACCAACACCAGCGAATACGGATAAACCACCGTGTTCTTGTGCGATGTTGTTGATCAATTCTTGGATAAGAACTGTTTTACCTACACCGGCACCACCGAAGAGACCGATTTTACCACCTTTGATGTAAGGAGCAAGCAAGTCAACTACTTTGATACCTGTTTCAAGAATTTCAACTTCTGTGGATAAGTGTTCGAAAGTCGGTGCTGAACGGTGAATCGGGTTACGGCGCTCAGTTGCTGGAATTTCTTCCCCTAAGTCGATTACTTCTCCTAGTACGTTAAATACGCGGCCTAAAGTTACTTCTCCAACTGGAACAGTGATAGCACTGCCTAAATCGGTTACTACTGAACCACGTTGCAATCCATCGGTGGAATCCATCGCAATTGTGCGTACTGAATCATCACCAAGGTGAAGCGCCACTTCAAGTGTCAATTTCACTTGTTGTTGGCCTGGACGATCAATATATACAGTTAGGGCGTTGTAAATCGCTGGAAGTTGGCCATTCGCAAACTTAACGTCTACAACCGGACCCATAACTTGAAGAACGTGTCCTGTGTTCATGCTGTTCCCTCCTGTCTTACTTTTTTTCTTATTATTCAAGGCTTCAGCGCCTCCCCCCCTCGGGACCTTAAGTCCGTCGGGGCTAGATGGACGCTTGCACTTTTCTTATTGTCCAGTTTCAGCGTCCAGCCCCTCGAGTCGCTTCAGCCTTTCCAGCACTGGCAGAGAACGCCAGTACCGGCAAGGCTTCCAGCGCTTGTCGGGGCTAGATGGACGCTTGCACTTTTCTATTCTAACGCGGCTGCTCCGCCGACGATTTCAGTGATTTCCTGAGTGATCGCTGCTTGGCGGGCACGGTTATATGAAAGAGTCAATCCATCGATCAACTCACTTGCATTATCGGTTGCGCTCTTCATAGCGGTCATGGACGCAGCGTGTTCACTTGCCTTACCGTCAAGAACTGCACCAAAAATCAAGCTTTCTGCATATTGGGGAAGAAGAACTTCCAAAATCGCTTCGGCTGATGGGTCAAACTCGTAAGAAGCAGTTGAACCAGTCGTTTCGATATCCGTTAATGGCAAAACTTTCTTTTCGGTAACTTCTTGCTGAATAGCAGAGACAAAGTGATTGTAGTACATATAAACTTCATCATACGTACCATCTGAGAACATACCAACAGCTTTGCGCGTTATTTCTTTAATATCAGCGAAACTCGGGTGATCTGGAAGTGCGATTGCACTATCAAGAATCGTCATTCCCTGCTTAGCAAAGAAATCCCGTCCTTTACGGCCAATACTTAAGATAACGAACTCGTCATTTGAGGTATGGCGCTGACGGATTTTGCTCATCACTGTACGAAGAATATTACTATTGTATCCGCCTACTAACCCACGATCCGAAGTGATGACAAGATAAGCTGTTTTTTGTACTGGGCGTGTCGTCATCATTGCATGGCTCGTATCGTTCGATCCGGCCGCGATTGAAGCGACAACATCCTGAATTTTTTCCATGTAAGGAACGAATGCTTTCGCATTCAATTCAGCACGGTTCAACTTCGACGCAGAAACCATCTGCATCGCTCTTGTAATCTGGCTTGTTTTCTTGGTTGAAGTAATACGGTTTTTTATATCGCGTAAAGATGCCACTGGTATTTCACCACCTTATTATTTTTTCTTCTAGTCCGAACGAAAGTCTGTTAGAGCCTCTTCCATTCAGCAGCTCCCTAAGTTACTGCTGAATGTGGAGTTTCTCTTATTCTGATTTTGCGAATGTGCGTTTGAATTCGTTGATTGCTGCGCCAAATGCTTCGTCAGAAGGCAAACCTTGCGTAGTGCGGATAGTTTCTAAAACTTCTGTGTGGTTAGAATCCAGCCAGCTTGTCAATTCAGCTTCAAAACGTTGAATATCTTGAACTGGAATATCATCAAGGAATCCACGAGTCAATGCATAGAAGATGACAACTTGTTTTTCAACTTTGATTGGATTGTTCAAATCTTGTTTCAATACTTCAACTGTACGTTTCCCACGCTCAAGTTTTGCTGCAGTTGCTGCATCAAGGTCTGAACCGAATTGAGAGAACGACTCTAGCTCACGGTATGCAGCCAAGTCAAGGCGCAATGTACCCGCAACCTTCTTCATCGCTTTGATCTGAGCTGAACCACCAACACGTGATACAGAAAGACCAGCGTTGATTGCCGGACGTACACCCGAGAAGAATAGATCTGATTGAAGGAAGATTTGTCCATCAGTGATCGAAATTACGTTTGTTGGAATATAAGCAGAAATATCGCCCGCTTGCGTTTCAACGAATGGAAGAGCTGTAATCGAACCAGCACCTAATGTTTCATTCAATTTTGCAGCGCGTTCCAATAGACGGGAGTGCAAGTAGAAAACATCCCCTGGATATGCTTCGCGGCCTGGAGGACGACGTAGCAATAGCGACAATTCGCGGTAAGCCGAAGCTTGTTTAGTCAAATCATCATATACGATCAAAACGTGTTTGCCATCGAACATGAACTCTTCCGCCATAGAAATACCTGCATAAGGAGCCAAGTACAATAATGGAGCTGGTTGAGATGCAGATGCAGTCACGACGATTGTGTAATCCAAAGCACCGTTTTTACGCAAAGTTTCTACTACGTTACGTACAGTAGATTCTTTTTGTCCAATTGCTACATAGATACAAATCATGTCTTGGTCAGCTTGGTTCAAAATTGTATCGATCGCTACAGAAGTTTTACCTGTCTGGCGGTCACCGATGATCAATTCGCGCTGTCCACGGCCGATTGGCACTAGAGCATCGATCGCTTTGATACCTGTTTGAAGTGGTTCGTGAACCGATTTACGGGCCATAACCCCTTGTGCAGGGCTTTCGATCGGGCGAGTTTTAGTTGTGTTGATCGGTCCAAGACCATCAACCGGTTGACCAAGCGGATTTACTACACGTCCGATTAGTTCTTGTCCTACTGGTACTTCCATAATACGGCCAGTTCGACGTACTTCATCGCCTTCTTTGATGTCTGTGTAAGGTCCAAGGATAATGATACCAACGTTGTTGGCTTCCAAGTTTTGTGCCATACCTAGGACACCAGTAGAGAACTCAACAAGTTCTCCAGCCATGATGTTGTCGAGGCCATGAGCGCGTGCGATACCATCACCAATCGTGATTACTGTACCGACGTCGTCAACTTTCATCTCAGATTGATAATTTTCAATCTGCTGTTTGATCAAGACACTGATTTCTTCAGCTTTGATGCTCATGTATTTCACCCTCTCATAATTTCCTGAATTAACCGATCAACTGACGCTGCAAACGGCCCAGTTTTGAACTGATGCTGCTGTCATAAATGCGGTTTCCGATTTGAAGACGCAATCCACCGATTAGGGATGGATCAATAATGTTTTCGATGCGCAAAGATTGCTTACCGATTTTTTTAGCGAAAGTTGAAGAAATCGATGCACGTTCTTCTTCCGTCAACGGACGGATTGAGTATACTTTTGCATCTTCGATTCCTTGTGCTTCGTTTGATAAGTTAATGAATTCTGTAGCCAAGCCGCTGACTTCGTTTAAACGTCTGCGTTCTGCCATCAATTGAAGTGTGTTCATTACGTAGACGTTAACGCCGTTGAATACTTCATTGATTAAGTTCGTTCTTTTTTCAGCTGATAATTTTGGAGAAACAATCAGATTGTAAAGCTCAGGAGTCAGTTCAAAGACTTTCTTCACCTCACGCAAATCCATTTCTACCTTATCAACCACTTCATGTTTTTGAGCGATTTGGAATAAAGCTAATGCGTAGCGTTCTGAGACTTGGCTCATTGCACTTCGCCTGCCTTCGCAATCGTTTCGTTAATCAACTGACGGTTGTCTTCTTCAGAGATTTCTTTTTCCAACACTCTAGATGCTGCAAGCAATGACAATGCCACAACTTCTTCGCGTACTGCAGAAATCGCTTTTTCTCTTTCGTTCGCAATTTCTTGTACAGCTGCATCTTTCATGCGGCCAGCTTCAGCGCGCGCAGTCGAGATAATGTCCTGACGCGAAACTTCGCCTTGTTTTTTAGCATTCTCAACGATTTCCTGTGCTTGCGTACGCGCTTCTTTCAATAAGCTGCGCTGTTCTTCAAGCAACTTTTGTGATTCTTGGCGGCTGTTTTCAGCCGTTACGATTTCACTAGCGATCAATTCTTCACGCTGCTGCATGATTCCCATCAAAGGTCCCCAAGCAAATTTCTTCAATAGCAACATCAAGATGATGAAAATTACAAGTGTTGCTAAGATATCTCCGATATTCAAAAACTCCCCGGCTGCACCGAGTACGAGGTGATCAAAAAACACGATTGTTTCACTCCCTTCAAGAGCCTAAAATTCAGTTTCTTCTATTATAAGATCTTTAATGTAAGATGGTTATTCAAAATTGAAATGGGCCATACAAACATAAATGGCGAAAAACCTGCCGAAGCATTCCCGCCATTTAGCTTAATGTATGAAGAGCTTGCTACTATTGGTTCATAACGATGAACGCGATAACTACAGCGATGATCGGCAATGCCTCAACCAATGCAACCCCGATGAACATAGTTGTTTGAAGAACGCCACGTGCTTCTGGCTGGCGAGCGATACCTTCAACTGTTTTTGAAACGATAAGACCGTTACCAATACCTGCGCCTAGTGCTGCTAAACCTACTGCGATTGCTGCTGCTAATAAACCTAATGAACCTGTCATTGTAATGTGTCCTCCTCAGGATAGTTGTTTTTTCTGCTCATTTTGAACAGTTTATACTCAATGGTCGTCGGCAACTTTATGCGATAAATAAACCATCGTCAACATAACGAAAATAAACGCTTGGATTGCTCCGATAAAGATCGAGAATCCTTGCCATGCCATCATTGGAACGATAGCTGAGGCAAATCCGAATACACCTGCTGATGCAAGTCCTGCCAATAACGTCAGCAAGATTTCACCTGCATAGATATTACCGTAAAGACGCAGACCGAGTGTCAGCGTATTTGCGAATTCTTCAATAATTTTGAGCGGGAATAAAAACGGCATAGGTTTCAAGTAACCTGCGCTGTATTCTCCCAACCCTTTCAATTTGATGCCATAATAATGGCTCAAAATGATGACTGTGGCTGCCAATGTCATTGTCACTGTTGGATCAGCTGTCGGTGATTTCCACCAAAGATCTCCATTGACGACTATTGCAAAAGGCAACCCTAACATATTCGAGACGAAGATGAACATGATCAGCGTAATTCCAAGAACGTGGAATCGTCCGCCGTCTTTCCAGTCCATGTTGCTCTTGATAAGCCCTTTTACGAAATCCATGATCCATTCCATAAAGTTTTGCATGCCCGTTGGTTTGAGCTGCAGATTCCGTGTAGCGATAAAAGCAATTAGGAATACGATAATAGCGGCTACAAGAAGCATCATAACGTTCGATAAGTTAAACCAGATCCCGAACACTTTAAGCATAGGAGCGCCATGATCCACGATAGTTTCACCTCTCTTTCCACTTTCTTAATGGTGTTTCACATGATAAACAATCCGTTCTGCTAAAAGCAGAACATAAGGGATCATCAACCCGATTACTGTACTGACCAAGTGAATATGCTCTGCGAATAATAATGCCAACGCAACAGCAGCTACACCTGATGCAAACCGTAATGCCGTTCCAAGCGAACGAACTTTCGAGCCTTCTGCCACCGCCCGGTCGAATTTTTCCATCCGGCGAACCAAAATCCACATATTATAAAGACCAAACAAAGTTCCGATTATCAGGCCTGCGAAAACTTCTTGATAAGGGGTAAACCCCCAACCAATAACGAATGCCGCCAGGATGAAATACATCATTCTTTTTTGTCCTGCATAAATCTCCCTAAGTCCATCCATTATTATCTGTCTCCTGATTCGAATTTTCGGACGGTCTGTAGCATTGCCCACACACCGGCAAACATGCCCGTGAGCAAGCAGATGATTAAGAAAAGCGGGGCGGTTCCGAATTGTTCATCGAGCCACATACCTGTGAACGTACCGATGAGCACGGACCCGACAAGTTGTGAGAGGATAGCACTGTAAAGCGCCATCGCTTGTAAGGGACTTTTTGTTGGGCGCATGATAAACCCCTCGAGTTTCGTTTGATTTGACATTTTACCCCTATAAAAGAGCAGTCGCATCAGGCTTTCGGAACAACATCTATATGTAAGAAAACCTTCTCATGCATACCCTTTGTAAGCATACAATAGGGGTAAAATCATGTCAATTACTAGAAGTGAAAAACTTCACAAGCAACTACCCTTCGACATATTCTTGACAAATTCGTGTCCAACATGTCCTCTCAACAATTCCGCTATTTATTTCTCAGAAAAATACGTGTGCAGCGCTTCAACGATTCGGCGGGAAGCTTCCCCGTCCCCATAAGGGTTTGAAGCATGCGACATTTCTTTATATGCGTTTTCATCTGTCAATAATTCTTTTGCCATTGAATAGATGGTTTCTTCTTCCGTACCCGCAAGCTTCAACGTTCCTGCATCAATTCCTTCAGGGCGTTCCGTCGTATCACGAAGTACCAGTACCGGCTTGCCGAGTGATGGTGCTTCTTCCTGGACGCCGCCAGAATCCGTCAAGATGATGAATGAACGTGCTGCGAAGTTATGGAAATCCAAAACTTCAAGCGGTTCGATTAAATGGATGCGCGGATCGCGTCCTAAGACTTCATCTGCCACTTCCCGGACAGCCGGGTTCATGTGCACGGGATAAACCACTTGGACGTCATCGTGTTCTTGAATCAATCGCTTAATCGCACGGAACATATTGCGCATCGGCTCTCCAAGGTTTTCGCGTCGGTGAGCTGTCAACAAGATCATCCGGTCATCGCCGATCTGTTCAAGGATCGGATGGCTATAAGTTTCGCGCACCGTCGTTTTCAATGCATCGATCGCTGTATTGCCGGTAATGTAGATGGTTTCTTCTTTTTTGTTTTCATCACGCAAGTTTTGCGCAGATTTTTCAGTCGGCGAAAAGTGGATATCAGCCATTACGCCCGTCAATTGACGGTTCATCTCTTCCGGATACGGCGAGTATTTATTGTGCGTACGCAGACCCGCTTCTACATGGCCGATGGCAATCTGATTGTAAAACGCTGCTAAACTGGCAACAAAAGTTGTCGTGGTATCGCCATGGACCAACACGATGTCCGGCTGTGCTTTTTTCATCACTTCGTCTAAACCGAGCAAAGCACGTGTCGTAACGTCGCTCAATGATTGGCGGTCTTTCATAATATTCAAATCGTAATCCGGCGTAATCTGAAATGTCTCAAGCACTTGATCAAGCATCTGTCTATGCTGAGCTGTGACCGTCACAATCGGCTCGATTGTTTCCGGATGCTTTTGAAGCTCGAGCACTAGAGGCGCCATCTTGATTGCTTCCGGGCGCGTGCCAAAGATCGTCATTACTTTCCACTTTTTCGTCAAACTAATCAACCTCGTTTTCATATTATTTGAGTGAGGAAGTAATCGCCTTTGTTTCCGGCAATCGCTTACCTGACTTATTGCTTTTACTTGTCCAGATAAATTCCAACTACACAGGGCTAAACGGGCGCTTCCGCTTTTCTACTGTCCAGACTCCAGCGCCCAACCCCTCGAGTCGCTTCGCCCTTTTCGGCAATGGCAAAAACCGCCATTACCGGCAAGGCCTCCAGCGCTTGTCGGGGTTAAACGGGCGCTTCCGCTTTTCTCTTGTCCAGACTCCAGCGCCTAGCTCTTCGGGACATAAGCTGCTTCGGCTGTGCGGCTGAAAAACGCCGCTTCGCCGAATCATCTTATGCCTGTCAGAGCTGACCAGGCGCTTCCGCTTTTCTGTTTACTTCGTGCCGAACAATCTGTCTCCGGCGTCTCCGAGTCCTGGAACGATGTAACCGTGGTCATTCAATTTTTCGTCAAGTGCCGCGATGTAAATATCCACATCCGGATGCGCTTTTTGCAAAGCTTCTACACCTTCTGGAGCTGCGATGATGCACATGAAGCGGATTTTAACAGCGCCACGTTTTTTAAGTGAATCCACTGCTTCGATTGCAGATCCTCCTGTAGCAAGCATCGGATCAACAACAATCAATTCACGTTCTTGAACGTCTGAAGGCATTTTAAAGTAGTATTCAACCGGCTGCAAAGTTTCCGGATCACGGTATAAACCGATATGCCCCACTTTAGCAGCAGGCATTACTTTCAAAATACCATCTACCATGCCAAGACCGGCGCGGAGAATCGGCACGATGCCTAATTTTTTGCCAGAAAGCACTTTTGAAGTTGTCAATTGAACAGGCGTTTCAACTTCAATATCCTCCAACGGCAGATCTCTCGTAATTTCAAAAGCCATCAATGTAGCAATTTCGTCTACCAATTCGCGGAATTCTTTCGTTCCTGTAGATTTATCACGGATATAAGTCACTTTATGCTGGATCAACGGATGATCAAATACATGTACTTTTCCCACGGCACATCTCTCCTTTTCAAACTTTATCTTAAATAGTATAACAGAAAATTTAGGCCGCTTGGGGCTGTAGATAGCATTGCAACTTTTCAGTTAATTGGAGTTTCCCGCAAAAGAAAAATGGACAAAACAAAAAACCGAAGTTAAAAACTCCGGCTTTTTTTATAAAAGGTTGGCTTCTTCGAGTGACATCGGACGGTAGTAGAAATACCCTTGCCCTACCCGGCAGCCGAGCGATACCAACACGCGTCTTTGCTGATCGGTTTCAATGCCTTCCGCAACTGCTGTCATATTCAAGTTTTCAGCTAGTTGAATGATGGTTCTGACAATCGCGAGCGTCCCTTGTTCATGCATAGTGGAAATGAAAGAACGGTCGATTTTGATTTCACTGACCGGAAGTTTCTGCAAATAACTAAGCGAAGAATAGCCTGTCCCGAAATCATCTACAGAACTGGTGAATCCGTAGCGGTTTAATTTTTTAAACACTTGATGAGCGGTTTCAATGTCAACGAAGCCAATGCGTTCGGTGATTTCAAGCTGAATCCATTTATGTTCAATACCATATTCAGCCATTTTATCAACCAGATGCGGGATGAACGAATGGTGGAAGAAATGATCAGCTGAGACATTGATGGCGACTTGGCGCAATTCAAGTCCGATTTCTTTACGTTTCCTTAACCATGTCAGCACGCGTTTTAAAACGACTTGCTCCAGCAGTCGGATTTTCCCGTTCTTCTCCGCTGCCGGAATGAAGACATCCGGCGCAATATTGCCGAGCTCCGGAGAGTTCCAGCGGGCCAAAGCTTCAAAGCTGATGATTTTGCCTGATCTCAAATCCACTTTCGGTTGAAGATGGACATCGATTTCTTCGCGTCGTAACGCTGCCGATAATTCATTGGCAATCCGCAAATCCCTCATCATGAAATCATCGTGCTCATTTTCAAAATAACAGATGGATTCTCCCGCCCGCAATTTCGCTTTCGACAGCGCACTGTCTGCGTAGCGGATCAGTTCTTTCTCATCCTGCTGTTTTGGGGTGATAAGCGCGACGCCCATTTTTAAAGTTAAAAACAATTCCATGTCTTGTACACTGATCGGTTCGATCACGCATTGCGATAACTTTTCTAAATACGCCGGTACATCCCCTAACGGATTTAAATTCACTAAAGCAATGGTCGAATCGGAAAAGCGCGCGATGACATTATTTGCAGACATGCCGGCTCTCAAAAAACGTTTGCCGATTTCCCTTATCAGCGTATCTCCTGCCGTATGGCCGTACTGATCGACAACTTTGATGTATTCATCTGCTGAAACGAAAGCGACAAATCCCTCTTTCTTTTCATCCAGCAATTCTTTTAACTCATTGATAAAATAATTCCGGTTTGGCAAGGCAGTCTCTTTGTCGGTGTATGCCAATCGCAGGATTTCTTCCTGTTGCTGAGAATACCTTACGGTTAACGACACAATAGAGCCGACCTGCTCCATGAAGGCGATGTCCTCTTCAGTCGGCAATACCTTATCTGCGAAATAGATCCCGAACGTACCGATTGCTTGGCCGTCTGCATCATTGATGGGCACAGACCAACTTGAAGTTAAGTGGTGTTCCTCCACCAAATATTGAAGGCCATTCCAGAGTGGACTCACCTTCATGTCTTCCACAATGACCGTCTTATTTGTATGGAGAGCGGCTCCGCACGTACCGGTTAACGGAGAAGACTGGATTTTCTCGACTTTTTCATGAAATTCACTCGGCATTGATTTTCCGGCACCTACTTGAAAGTAACCGGCATCATTGACAAAAAGCACGGTGCATTTCGTATCATCTTTGAAGAAAGATTCCACTGTATCACACGCTTTTTGAAGCAAAAAGCTTAGTAGATAGCCTTTGCCCATATCGTTGTAGATTTGCTGCTGCAAATTGATCAATGCTTCTGCGCGCTTGCGGTCGGTAATATCCCGCTGCAGCATGATCGTGAACGTAAAGTTCGTTTCATGCATGATAATTGGCTGGATCGTGATTTCGTTCCAGAAAGGCAGCCCGTCTTTGCGATAATTGACGATTTCAAAAATCCCTGCTTTTTTCGATTCCATGCATTTCCTGATTTCCTGCCCAACCTGCTTATCTGTTTTAAGGCCATGCATGAACCTGCCGTTCTGCCCTAAAACTTCCTCTTCTTCGTAGCCGCTCATCTCTAAAAAAGATTGGTTGGCATAGATGATCGGATGGTCTTTCGCTTCTGGATTCAGCACAATAAAACCTGTCTGGAATTCCATCCCCAAACGCCGCAGCCAGTTTATGATCACTTGTTTCTCTTCATTTATTTCGTGAGTCGGCATACGCGGTTCACCTAGCTTCCCTTAGTTAATGTATTCTATGTATTGCTGGTTTCTGAAGAAATTAGAAATAAGTAACATTATTAATGAAATTACCAGTTATATACCAAAAATCTAGTTGCTATTCTTCAAAAATCGGGGAAAAAATACAGCTGCCTTAATCCCTCTTTGGCAGCTGTATTCCCTTATTTGTATAATGGAAAACTAGCTGTAAGTTTCGCAGTGCGCTCAGCAGCTTCTTTTTTCGCATTTTCATCTTCAGGATTTTTTAGCAATGTTGCAATAATGGATGCAATTTCCTTCATTTCAGGTTCTTTAAAGCCGCGGGAAGTGACTGCCGGCGTTCCTAAACGGATGCCTGACGTGACAAACGGACTTTCCGGATCATATGGAATCGTGTTTTTATTAGTCGTGATGCCGACTTCATCCAACACGTGCTCCGCTACTTTTCCAGTTAGACCTAACGAACGAAGGTCAATCAGCATCAAATGATTGTCTGTTCCGCCAGAAACGATATCCACGCCTTCAGCAATCAATCCTTCAGCTAACGCATTTGCATTTTTCACTACTTGTTCAATATAAGTTTTAAATTCTGGCTGCTGCGCTTCGCCGAATGCTACTGCTTTTGCAGCAATGATATGCATCAACGGTCCACCTTGGATTCCCGGGAAAATCGTTTTATCGATTTTCTTTGCGAATTCCTCTTTGCAAAGAATCAATCCGCCACGAGGTCCGCGCAAAGTTTTATGCGTTGTTGATGTAACGAAATGGGCATGAGGAACCGGGTTCGGATGGGCCCCGACTGCAACAAGTCCCGCAATATGCGCCATATCCACCATTAAATACGCGCCAACTTCATCCGCGATTTCACGGAATTTAGCAAAGTCTAGTTGGCGTGAATAAGCACTTGTTCCAGCAACAATCATTTTCGGTTTGTGCTCAAGAGCGGCCTGTCGAACCGTTTCATAATCGATCAATTGATTGTCTTCTGTTACCCCGTACTCGACGAAATTGTACTGCATTCCACTGAAATTCACTTTACTGCCATGCGTTAAATGTCCGCCATGGTTCAAGTTCATCCCTAAAATCGTGTCGCCTTTTTCAAGAACCGCTGTATAAACTGCCATATTGGCTTGTGATCCAGAATGTGGCTGTACGTTTGCATGGTCTGCGCCGAAAATTTCTTTCAGGCGATCACGAGCAATGTTTTCTACGATATCTACATATTCGCAGCCGCCATAATAGCGCTTGCCTGGGTAGCCTTCGGCATACTTATTCGTAAGTACAGAGCCTTGAGCGTCCATTACTGCTTGTGATACAAAGTTTTCAGATGCGATAAGTTCGATATTCGATTCCTGACGTTCCTTTTCCGCTTGCATTGCTTCATAAACTGCCTGGTCCTGCGTCTTAATCAATTCCATCTGTTAATCCCTCCTGTAGTTGAACAAGCTCACGATTATACCTAGCACGTTCCCCGCCGATCAATTTCGGCCGAGTGGTTGCAGCTGAGACAATCGCTTCTCCTACTAGTTTAACAGAAGTTCGCACAGGAACGGCTACTCTTTTTAAATGCATGCCAATCATTGTCTGGCCGATGTCGATTCCGGCATGCGCCTGCACTTCTTCCACGACAACCGGATCTTTCAAATTCGAATAAGCGAATGCGCTCATCGAACCACCCGCTTTTGGCACCGGTACCACTGACACAGGCTCCCAGCCGTATTTTTCTACGGCTTCCCGCTCAAGCGTCAACGCACGATTGATATGCTCGCATCCTTGAAAAGCCAGAAAGATTCGGTGGCGATCCGCAAAATTCTGCAAAGGCTCAAACAAACTTTCAGCTATATCAAGGCCGCCTGACGTCCCGATCCGTTTGCCTACCACTTCTGAAGTCGAGCAGCCGACGACAAATATCTGGCCATTTTTAAATTGAATTTCCTGCTCCAATTCACTTAAAGCTTCTTCAAGCTGTAATTGCCATAAGGGTTGCATGCCAGCCACTCCTTCAGTTTATTATTTTTCTAAATCCGAGATTTTTTGAACGCGTTTTTGATGGCGCCCACCTTCGAATTCTTCAGTTAGCCAAGTTTCTGCAATTTCACGTGCAAGTCCTGGGCCGATGACACGTTCGCCCATCGCCAGAACGTTTGAATCATTATGTCCTCTCGTCGCTTTCGCACTAAACACATCATGTACAAGCGCGCAGCGGATGCCTTTTACTTTGTTTGCGGCAATCGACATGCCGATTCCTGTTCCACAAATTAGAATGCCGCGGTCAAATTCTCCGCTAGCCACTTTTTCCGCAACCGGTGTTGCATAATCCGGATAATCGACCGAATCATCTGTATGCGGTCCAAAATCTTGATATTCCATGCCAAGTTCATTTAATAAGTTGACGATTTCTTTACGAAGATTATTTCCGCCGTGATCTGATGAGATTGCAATTTTCATTAAAAACCCTCTTTTCTTTTCGGATAAAGTGGAATACAGAAATGCACTTCACTTACTTTTGCTTCGCTAAGGGCTTTGTTGATTAACGCGCCCTTAGTGATGGTTCACTTCATTTTAACATCATTATATGAAAAAACATACAAACCCGCATAGGCTTGTATGTTATCCCTCTATTTCATCATTCAATTTTTCGGCTACCTGGTTGATCAGCCCATGCAATTCGTTGAAAGTGGACTGATAAGTGGCTAAAGAGCCTCCGTATGGGTCACTGACGTCTGCTGTAGAACCATTCGCGAATTCTTTTAATGTATAGATTTTCGTTGCGTATTCCGGAAAATTCTGCAGAAGGAATTTCCGGTGCGATTCGGTCATCGTCAAGATCAATGTCGCCCATTCCATGTCGCCAGGCAGCAACTGTTTGGAAGTATGGGTAAAATCAATCCCTTGATCATCTAAAACCGTTTGGGCATGGGATGACAAGGGAGATTCTCCAGCAAAAATGCCGGCTGAACGAACTTTCACATCCGGCAATTCCTTCGCTTTTAAAATTGCTTCCGCCATCGGGCTTCTGCAGGTATTCCCCGTACAAACAAAGAAAATATTCATGTTATTTCCTCTCTTTCTACTTCATTAACTGAACCATTTATGGTCAGCCGCTTTCTCCAAGCGATTCATCATCGCTTCACTTCTATTGGCATCTGTAGAAATTGCAGCCAATATCAAGTCCGCATCCGTTTGGTCGCATTTGCGCAAGCTGGCATACAGCGTTTCCGCTGAAAGCGGGAAGCAATAATCCGCACTCGGATGCTTTTCCGAACTTAGAATCGCCACTTTTTTGCCGTCATTTTGCACATGTGCGATCGCTTTTTCAATCAAGCCATCTGCTTTTTCAATCAAATAGACCGGAGCTTCTGGTGCATAATGAATGTATTTCATTCCCGGTGATTTGGGTATATTCCCTTGAATTTCCGAAGAAAGCCGGACTGTGCCGATAACAGCCTCTAAATCTTCTTTCGTGATTTTGCCCGGACGAAGGATAACGGGCGGTTCACTTGTCATATCCAATACGGTCGATTCAATGCCGATCATTGTCGCACCCCCATCTAAAATCAATGGAATGGTTCCTTCCATATCGTGATACACGTGCTCCGCTAAAGTCGGACTTGGTTTGCCGCTTGTATTCGCACTTGGCGCCGCAATCGGCAATTTCACACGTTTTAGCAAATTCAGCGCTACCGGATGATTCGGCACTCGAATTCCAACTGTGGATAGACTGGCTGTTACGTTTTCAGCAAAAACTCCCGGTTTCGTTTGTAGAATCAACGTCAATGCGCCTGGCCAAAATGCTTCCATGCATTGGATCGCTTTTGGACTTACATTTTGAACATAATTCAATGCGCTTTCTTTTGAATCCACATGGACAATCAATGGATTGTCGGCTGGACGCCCTTTTGCAGCAAAGATTTTTGCCACAGCCTCCGCATTTGTAGCGTCTGCTCCAAGTCCATAAACGGTTTCTGTCGGAAAAGCGACAACTTCTCCATTTTGCAGTCTTTCCACAGCCTGTGAATAAGTTTCTTCTTTATTCACATTTCTATCCACAAGTATGGTTTCCGTTTCCATATAAACATCTCCTATTATAACTAGTTTTCGATAAAGTTATGCACATTACGTGGATAACTTCACCTACCCTGTTCAAAATATGTTAGTAACTTACACGTTTATGCAAAAAACCATTCGGTCATTTTTGTTGATATCTTTTTTGATATACACATTCGCTTCTGGAAAAGCATCTTTTAAGAGATTTTTTACAGCCTCTCCCTGTGTATAACCGATTTCAAAACCGATAATGCTTGGTTTATCCACAATTCCCGGTAACCCTTCAGCCATTTTTTCGTACAAGGCCAAACCTTGGTTTTCTGCAAATAAAGCCGAGTGAGGTTCGAAGTCACGGACACTATCCGATAAATCAGGAGCTTCCTCATAGCCGATATAAGGAGGATTGGATAACACGATATCCCATTTCCGGTCTTTGATCGGTTCCAGCAAATCTCCTAATTTAAATGTGACTTCTGCATGCAGCCGATTTGCGTTGTCTGCCGCTACATCCAAAGCTGCTTGTGAGATATCCGTTGCTGTCACGTCTGCAGCAGGCAACTCGCATTTCATCGTGATGGCGATAACGCCGCTCCCAGTTCCTATATCTGCGATAGACGGATTGCCAGTTGGAAAATAGCGAGCGGCCAACTGCAAAGTTTCTTCGATTAGTTCTTCTGTTTCCGGCCGTGGGATCAGTACATGCTCATTTACTCCAAATGAACGCCCATAAAATTCCTCGCTGCCCGTTATATGCTGAATTGGCGTCCCTAAGGAATGCAATTCAATTTTAGACCAAAACTCACGGAATTTCTCTTCTTCCAACTCTTCCCGCATTGAAGCGAGCAGCCCCGCATGTGAAAGGCCTAGCTCATGCTGAAGAATAATCCGTGCCGCTGCTTCCTCGCGGCCTTTGCTTTTTAAAAAAGAAGAAGCCCCTTGAAGGGCCTCAAAAATGTATTTTTTATTAGTCATTGTTTAAGCTTTCCATTCTTGCTGATTGTTCTTCAATGATCAACGCATCGACGACTTCGTCCATCTTGCCTTGAAGAATCTGATCCAGCTTTTGAATCGTCAAACCGATTCGATGGTCTGTAACGCGGTTTTGCGGAAAGTTATACGTACGAATTCGCTCAGAACGGTCGCCTGTTCCGACTGCAGATTTCCGGACTGCATCATATTCCGCTTGTGCTTCTTGCTGGAATTTATCGTAAACACGTGCACGAAGAACTTTCATCGCACTCGCTTTGTTTTTAATCTGTGATTTCTCGTCTTGGCACGTTACGACCGTATTGGTTGGGATATGCGTCAAACGGACAGCTGACATTGTCGTATTAACCGACTGGCCACCTGCACCGGATGATGCATAAGTGTCGACGCGGATATCATTGTCATGGATTTCAACTTCCACTTCTTCCACTTCCGGCAGGCAAGCGACTGTTGCTGTCGAAGTATGGATCCGGCCGCCTGATTCTGTTTCTGGCACCCGCTGCACACGGTGTGCACCGTTTTCATATTTCAATTTTGAATATGCGCCTTTGCCGGTAACCATGAAGACCAATTCTTTGAATCCGCCGAGTCCAGTCGGATTGGAATCCATGATGCTCACTTTCCAGCCATTCGATTCAGCGTATCGGCTGTACATGCGGTATAGATCTCCCGCAAACAAAGCTGCTTCGTCTCCGCCTGCAGCTCCCCGGATTTCCATAATGACGTTTTTATCGTCATTCGGATCTTTCGGAATCAATAATATATGCAAACGATCTTCAATCGCTTTCGCTTGCGCTTCCAATTCGCTCACTTCTTCTTTGACCATTTCGCGCATATCGGCGTCCAGCTTCTCATCGAACATCGCTTTTGCTTCATTCAATTGGGAAGTGACTTCCTTATATTCGCGGTACGCTTCCACCGTTTCCTGCAAATCCGATTGCTCTTTCGAGTAATCGCGCAATTTGTTTGTGTCGCTGACAATCGCCGGGTCACTCAATAATTCGTTTAAACGGTCGTACCTGTCTTCTACTGCTTGTAATCTATCGAACATTGCTGCATCACCTCTAATTCACATATTTATTGTTAAACTATATAAGTTGGATTAAAGAAGTAGCATTTATACACCGCTTCGGCGCTATGGACACAGCTCCCGCAATAAGCCGAGAAAACCACTCGTCTTATTACTCCGCTCAGTCCGGAAACGCGCCGGCTACTTGCGACTCTCCAAAGATATGGAGCAAAACAGCGGAGACGCCTTGGGGACCAAGCGAAGTGGTGAGATCCACTCGGGCGCTAAGCCCGAGTTAGCTCAGCGCAAGCCCCCGGCAAGCGCAGCTGTTTTGCGGAATATCGGTTTGTACAAATCATTAGTTCAACTTATACAACGATTTAATTAATAAAACGGGCAAAAAAATAGTTTCACATTGTTTAGGAAGCTTCCAAAATAACCTATTTCGTCACTGTCACCCCAGCAGGCACTTCATGATGATGGCGGCAACGGGGCTCGTAGGCTTCTGAAGCGCCAACTAAAATGGTGGGATCATCAGAACCGGCAGGCTTGCCGTCAATTAGGCGCTGCGTCCGGCTTGCTGGAGATCCGCAAACTGTACATACTGCCTGCAATTTTGTCACTTGCTCAGCTATCGACAGCAAATTCGGCATCGGTCCAAACGGACGCCCTCTGAAGTCCTGGTCCAATCCGGCAACGATTACGCGGAATCCATGATCCGCTAATTTTTGTACGTTCTCAATGATCTGTTCATCAAAAAACTGGGCTTCATCAATGGCAATTACATCGAAATCATCGGAAATATAATCCCAAATTTCTTGTGAATGCTGGATTGGCAAAGCAATTACGGTCGTGCCATTATGGGAAACAACCGCTTCTTTGCTATAGCGGTCATCGATTTTCGGTTTAAAAACTGCAATCTTCTGTTTGGCAAATTGTGCGCGGCGCACTCGGCGGATCAGCTCTTCTGATTTTCCTGAAAACATGCTTCCGCAAATCAGTTCTACCCAACCGGATTGTTTCATAACGTACATAAATAAGCCCCTTTCAAACAACTTTATCATTATTCATCATACCCAAAATCAGGCTGAATTACTGCTTTTTTCTCGATTATGTAAAAGAATTAACGCTCAAAATGTGTCTTTTAAACGAAAAAATACCTGCTTCGCGTTTTCGCGCAAAGCAGGTATATTCTTTACTATTACTCGTTGATTTCTTCTTTGATGCCGTATTTTTTGTTGAAACGGTCTACGCGGCCATCTGCTGCTGCGAATTTCTGACGTCCAGTGTAGAATGGATGACATTCAGAGCAAAGCTCGACGTTGATGTTTTCTTTTACAGAACCTGTTGTGAAAGAGTTCCCACAAGAGCAAGTTACTGTAGCTTGTTTGTAATCTGGATGAATACCTGTTTTCATTATTGTTTCTCCTCCCGCCCTGAACCATCTGGAACAGAGTTTAATAATCTATTTTGACTATTGCCTTACATGGCTCTTTAGGCCATATATGCAATAGCACTGTTTTAATTCACTCTCATAATCATAACAAATCTTTCATCTGTTTGCAACTAATTAGATCATCTTTTTATTGCTGCGATGAGCTTTCAATTCGCTGCTAAGCTGTTCGAAAAATTCTTCATTGGTTTTTGTTTGGCCAAGTTTTTTCAAGAAACGCTCTCCGAAATCATGCGTATCCGAGAAAGTTTTACGGATTGTCCATAGCTTGTCCAACTGATCGGCTCCGATGAGCAATTCTTCTTTCCGAGTCCCTGAACGGCGAATATCAAGTGCCGGGAAAATGCGGCGTTCCGCTAAGCTGCGGTCCAAATGCAATTCCATATTGCCGGTCCCTTTAAATTCTTCGTAAATGACTTCATCCATACGTGAACCTGTATCAACTAAAGCCGTTGCAAGAATCGTTAAACTGCCGCCTTCTTCAATATTGCGGGCAGCCCCAAAGAAACGTTTCGGACGGTGGAATGCTGCTGGGTCTATCCCTCCTGATAGTGTACGCCCACTTGGAGGAATGACCAAATTATATGCTCGCGCAAGGCGCGTGATGGAATCCATCAATATAATAACATCCCGTTTGTGTTCGACCAAGCGCATTGCTCGCTCTAAAACAAGTTCCGCCACTTTTACGTGATTTTCAGGAACTTCATCGAAAGTTGAAGAAACAACATCTGCATTTACCGAGCGTTCAATATCGGTTACTTCTTCTGGACGCTCATCAATCAATAGAACAATCAATTCCGCTTCCGGATGATTGGTTGTAATTGAATTGGCAATTTCCTTTAAAAGCATTGTTTTTCCGGCTTTAGGCGGAGCTACAATTAATCCGCGCTGCCCAAATCCGACAGGTGCCACCAAATCCATAATGCGTGTAGATAAATGTTTAGGCGATGTTTCCAAACGGATATGGCGATCCGGATAAAGCGGAGTCAAACCTGGAAAATGCACGCGTTCTTTTGCCACTTCCGGATCTTCACCGTTAACAGCTTCGACTTGCAGCAATCCGAAATAACGTTCGTTTTCTTTTGGCGGACGGACTTTCCCTGAAACTTTATCGCCGTTTCTCAAATCGAATCGACGGATTTGTGAAGCGGAAATGTAGATGTCCTGGGAGCTTGGAGAGTAATTGATTGGACGCAAGAAACCGAAGCCTTCTGACTGGATGATTTCTAAAACGCCTTCCATGAAGAAAAAGCCTTCTTGTTCAGCACGTGTTTTCAAGATAGCAAAGATCAATTCTTTTTTCGTCAATTTGCTGTAATTCGTCAATTTGTATTCTTTCGCTAAATTATAAAGCTCTTTTAGCGTCATGTTTTCCAATGCGGAAATTGTTATCGTTGTCATGTATCAGACACCACTCTTAGTCATTTTTTAGGGTTAATTTGTTGAGGATCAGTCGTTGCAATGATTGGAAGATCTTTAAAGAAGGAGCCCGGCACTAAGCCGGACCCATTTTAGAAGTAGGATCATTAATCGTGCATGACAAGATTCGGTTTTTTCTTCAGGCTGTGACGGCCTTCTACAAAGCGGACAGTTCCTGATTTCGCACGCATAACTAAAGTATGGCTTTCTGCAAAGCCGCCTTTCAGTTGAACGCCGCGCAATAATTCCCCGTCCGTTACACCCGTTGCAGCGAATATGCAATCGTCGCCTTTAACAAGATCGTCCATTTTCAGGACTTTAGTGACGTCGATTCCCATATCGATGCAGCGTTGTGCTTCTTCTTCGTTTTGCGGCAATAATTTGCCCTGCAGTTCGCCGCCCAGGCATTTCAGGCCGACTGCAGCAATTACGCCTTCCGGTGCGCCGCCAGTTCCGAACAGAATATCGACGCCCGTCTGGTCAAAAGCTGTATTGATGGCTCCTGCTACGTCGCCGTCGTTGATCAGTTTGATCCGGGCTCCGGCGTCGCGGATTTCCTGAATGATTTTATCATGCCGCGGACGGTTCATAACAGTCGCCACTACGTCTTCTATATCTTTATTTTTGGCTTTCGCCACTGCACGGAGATTATCAATTACAGGTGCATTAATATCGATTTTACCAACCGACTCAGGTCCCACTGCAATTTTTTCCATGTACATATCCGGTGCGTTCAATAAGTTTCCGCGATCGGCAATTGCCAATACAGCCAATGCATTCCATCCGCCAGCTGCGACAATATTCGTTCCTTCTAAAGGATCAACTGCCACATCGACTTCCGGCCCTTGGCCAGTGCCAAGTTCTTCGCCGATATAAAGCATCGGAGCTTCATCCATTTCACCTTCACCGATGACCACGATTCCGCGCATCGGGATCGTATCAAATACATTTCTCATTGCGGTAGTTGCTGCATCGTCAGCTTCGTTCTTCAGTCCACGGCCCATCCATTTTGAGGATGCGATTGCAGCCGCTTCTGTAATACGTACCAATTCCATCGATAAACTTCGTTCCATCATGCATTTCCTCCAGTTCAGCTATAAGTTCAATTTAATTGTAGCATAGTTAAATCAGCCAAAAAGAAGTCAATTCGCATTATGCCCGAGGTCAGACTTTACACTGCTGACGGGATCGATTGTTTCTCTGCGGATATCCGCACCTAGCCCTTGCAGTTTCTGGACAATTGCAGAATAGCCGCGTTCAATATGGTAAATCTCGCGGATTTCGGTTTCGCCTTCAGCAAGCAAACCGGCGATGATCAATGCCGCACCGGCACGCAAATCAGATGCTACAACAGTAGCAGAAGTCAACGGCGTCGGTCCGGTAATAATGGCAGCCCGACCTTCCACACGCCCACTTGCATTCATGCGGCGAAGTTCATCAATATGTTTGAAGCGGGCCGAATAGATGGTATCCGTAATCATCGAAGACCCCGTGGCCTGCGTCATCAATACAGAAAACGGCTGCTGCAGATCCGTTGCAAATCCAGGATACACAAGCGTTTTCACGTCAATGGCCTGCAGTTTCTCAGCTTTCGGAATGTAAATGGATTCTTCGCCTTCTTGCACGTCGACTCCCATTTCACGAAGTTTCGCCGTCAAAGCTTCCATATGGAATGGAATAACGTTATCAATCGTAATTCCGTCTCCTGCTGCTGCCGCCATGATCATGAATGTTCCGGCTTCGATGCGGTCTGGAATGATGGTATGGTTCGTGCCATGCAATTCTTCAACGCCGTCAATCCGGATAATATTCGTGCCTGCCCCTTTGATTTTTGCGCCCATATTCGTCAATAAGGTAGCAACGTCAATGATTTCAGGTTCTTTCGCTGCATTTTCAATGACCGTCTGCCCTTTCGCAAGAACAGCAGCCAACATGATATTGATCGTAGCACCAACGCTCACGACATCCAGATAGATCTTCGCGCCGCGAAGTTCATCTGCACGCAGGTAAATCGCGCCGTGTTCATTTGTCACTTTCGCTCCGAGTGCTTCAAATCCTTTGATGTGCTGATCGATTGGACGAGGCCCTAAAAAGCAGCCGCCCGGCAAACCGATTGCCGCATGTTTGAATCGTCCAAGCATAGCGCCCATCATATAATAGGAAGCGCGAAGTTTTTTAACATTTCCGTTTGGCAGAGGGATATCAACCATATTGGTCGGATCGATGTTCATGGTTCCGTCTTCGAAAGAAACTTCTCCACCGATCTCTTCAAGAATATTTTTCAGTGTCCAGACATCAGAAATTTCCGGTAAACCTTCGATTTGCACAGGCGAATTCGCTAAAATTGATGCAGGAATCAAAGCCACTGCACTGTTTTTTGCGCCATTCACTTTTATCGTGCCCGACAAGCGTTTACCGCCTTTTACTTTATATACATCCATCAGATCTAATTTCTCCTTTGCCCTACTTCAAGAATCAGACAGGCTTTCACATTGGAAAGCCTGTTGAATCTCGAAATTTGATTGCCGTGCCGATTTATTTTACTTGTTCTTCAATTGAACGTTTTTCCCAATCTGCCAGGAACGCTTCGATGCCTTTGTCGGTTAGGGGATGCTTGAACATTTGCTCCATAACTTTAATCGGCATTGTTCCAATATGCGCACCGTTCAAAGCAGCGTCCGTTACGTGCTGTGGATGGCGGATTGATGCAGCAATGATTTCAGCTTTGATGTCATGGATAGCGAAAATGTCTGCGATTGTCGCGATTAAATCCATGCCGTTGTGTCCGATATCATCCAAACGCCCAAGGAAAGGAGAAACATATGAAGCGCCGGCACGAGCTGCAAGAAGAGCTTGGTTCGCACTGAAAATCAATGTAACGTTTACTTTGATGCCTTCTGCTGCAAGTGTTGAACATGCTTTCAAACCATCTGGAGTCATTGGCAATTTCACAGTAATGTTTGGAGCAAGTGCAGCCAGTTCACGGCCTTCTTTGATCATGCCTTCAGCATCTAGTGCGATAACTTCACCGCTGATTGAACCGTCGACCAAAGCCGCGATTTCTTTTAAACGATCATGGAAAGAAACGTTTTTCTCTTTTGCCACTAATGACGGATTCGTCGTAACGCCTGAAAGGATGCCCCATGAATGTGCTTCTTTGATTTCTTCGAAGTTTGCTGTATCAATAAAAAATTTCATTGTTGTTTTCCTCCTGTAATTTGGAAAAAGGAAGAAGAGACCACTCGGACGCTTCTCCCTTTCCACAGTTTTAGTTTATTGTTTGCTGATTCCAGAGAATCGATTACGCTTTGTTCGAACTTCCGAATTCACGCATTTTGCCGATGACTGTCGCTTTGATCGCGTCGCGAGCTGGCGTCAAGTATTTACGTGGATCATACATTTCTGCATCTTTAGCCAATGCTTCACGGACCGCTTTCGCTGACGCAATCTGGTTTTCTGTATTGACGTTGATTTTCGCTGTTCCAAGTGACACAGAACGTTGAATATCTTTTGTCGGAATGCCTGTGCCGCCGTGCAATACTAGCGGAACATCACATAGTTGGGAGATTTCTTCCATTTCTTTAAATCCTAAATTCGGTTCGCCTTTATAAGGCCCGTGGACAGAACCTAAAGCTGGCGCTAAACAATCGATTCCTGTTTGGTCAACGAGTTGTTTGCATTCCTGCGGATCTGCATAAATAACGCCGTCAGCGATGACATCATCTTCCTGGCCGCCTACAGTTCCAAGTTCCGCTTCAACTGAAACATTGTGTTTATGTGCGTATTCTACCACTTGTTTCGTGATTTCGATATTTTCTTCGAATGGGTGATGGGAAGCGTCAATCATGACAGATGTAAATCCAGCATCAATCGCTTCTTTGCATTTTTCAAAGCTAGAACCGTGATCTAGGTGAATCGCCACTGGCACTGTAATTTTATAATCGTGCATCAAGCCTTTCACCATATGTACTACAGTGGTGAATCCGCCCATATAACGTGCTGCCCCTTCAGATACCCCTAAAATAACTGGCGAGTTCTCTTCTTGTGCAGCTTGTAAAATTGCTTGGGTAAACTCCAGGTTATTCAAATTGAACTGACCGATTGCATAACCTTCTTGTTTCCCTTTGATCATCATATCTTTCATTGAAACTAATGCCATTCACAATTCCTCCTAAGCTCTACTCTTATCCAAATATCCTTTATACTATACCAAAAACGCCGTGCTTTCGCCACTTCTGCGTGTATCAGTCTGTTAACAATTGCTTTACAGCTTCACGTATCTCAAATACGTCAAACGGTTTTGTAAAATAGCAGGACGCGCCGTTGATAAGCGATTCTTCGATCAAATCCAGTTCGCCATAGGCTGTCATCATGATTACTTGGACATCCGGCTGAATCTGTTTCAAATTCTTTAATATTTCGATGCCGTCCATCCCTGGAATTTTCATATCGAGCAATACGATATCCAAATGCTTTTCGCCTGCCGTTTGAAGGGCTTGGTTGCCATTTGCAGCCGTCAAGGTGTCATACCCCTCTTTTTTAAATACTTCATTCAATAAAAGACGGATTCCCATTTGGTCATCTACAATCAATATCGTCTTCAACCGTATTGCCCCCTTCTCTTCCAGCTTTCTCAACTCTAGTTTCATTCTACTGAATAGCCGCATGCATTTCCACCAATACTTTCCAATTACTTTTTGATTCGTTTAAATTGGACGACTGGAAAGCTTATTCTTTTCTTTCATTTGGCTATAATGAAAAGTGAGGTGAATGAAATGAAAATGTTAGCTACACAAACCGCCGGACTGTTCCAGCGTCTTTCAAAGCAAGAAGTGGCCGTTGAAGATACGGCAAGAGTCCTGGCTCAGGCTGCAGTCGGCGAAGGAACTATCTTTCTCGCAGCCTTTGGTGAAATGAAAGCAGTCGTTGAAACGGCGCTAAACGGTGCTGAACCGCTCGAAAGCAGTATCGACTGGAAACCTGATAGTATTTTGACAAGCGCAGACCGTGTATGGATTCTTGCACCCAATGATGAAGGCGACGAACTGGCAGGACGCTTGAATGATGCCGGAATTCCGTTCGCCATGCTGACGGGTGCCGCAAGAGATCCGGTAGAAGCCGATGCATTCATTTCACTTGGCATTTCGAAGGGCCTTGTCCCTACAGACGACGGCGGACGCACGGTGGTTCCTTATGCCATGGGCGCATTGTTTATTTACCATGCTGTCAAAATGATCATTGATGAAATGCTCGCAGAATAAAAAAATCCTTCCCAAGGAAAGTTCCTGGGAAGGATTTTTGATATTAGTTGTTCAAAGAAGCTCTAACGAATTCTCTGAATAGCGGCTGCGGGCGATTCGGGCGCGAGATGAATTCCGGGTGGAATTGACAAGCGACAAACCATGGGTGGTCTGCAATCTCGATAATTTCCACTAGGCGGCCATCTGGGCTCGTTCCTGAGAATTTAAAGCCGGCTGCTTCGAATTGCTCACGGTATTCGTTGTTGAATTCATAGCGGTGGCGGTGGCGTTCGTACACCAATTCTTCGCCGTATGCTTCATGCGCTTTTGAACCAACTTCCAATTTTGCCGGGTAAAGGCCAAGGCGAAGCGTTCCACCTAAGTCTTCGATGTCTTTTTGTTCCGGAAGAAGGTCGATGACCGGATACGAGGTTTTCGGGTTCAACTCAGATGAATGCGCATCGTCAAAGTCCATGATACTGCGTGCAAATTCGACTGAAGCCAATTGCATGCCCAGGCAAATCCCGAAGAATGGCACTTTGTTTTCGCGTGCATATTTTGTTGCCACGATTTTCCCTTCGACTCCGCGGTCTCCAAATCCACCAGGAACTAAGATTCCGTCACAGTTTGCCAGTTTCTCTTCAACGTTTTCAGCGTTGATGTGTTCTGCATTGATCCAATCCACTTCGATATCTGCATCAAATGCAAATCCGGCGTGTTTCAACGCTTCAACTACAGAGATGTAAGCATCTTGAAGTTCCACATATTTTCCGACAAGACCGATGCGGACTCCTTTCGATAATGATTTCACTTTATCCACAAGTTCGATCCACTCGCCCATATCCGCTTCCGGCGCTTCAATGCCGAAATGGTCAAGAACGATTTGGTCCATATGCTGTTCTTTCAAGCGAAGCGGCATTTCGTAGATCACGTCAACATCACGGGATTCGATGACTTCTTCTGCTTTGATATCGCAGAACAAAGCGATTTTGTCTTTCATGTCCTGAGGCACTTCATGCTCGGTGCGGACAACGATCAAGTTTGGCTGAATCCCTAAGCTGCGCAATTCTTTCACGCTGTGCTGAGTCGGCTTCGTTTTCATTTCCTTCGCAGCGCCCAAGTACGGGATCAACGTACAATGGATGTACATGACTTCTTCGCGGCCAAGGTCTGAACGCATTTGGCGGATTGCTTCAAGGAATGGAAGCGATTCGATATCCCCAACGGTCCCGCCGATTTCGGTAATGACGACATCTGCTTTTGCTGTTTTCGCAGCGCGCAGAAGGCGGTCTTTGATTTCATTTGTGATGTGCGGAATCACTTGGACAGTTCCGCCCAAGTAATCGCCGCGACGCTCTTTTTGAATGACAGTGGAATATACTTTCCCTGTCGTTACGTTAGAGTATTTATTTAAATTGATATCGATGAAACGTTCGTAATGCCCTAAATCCAAATCTGTCTCCGCGCCGTCATCCGTTACGAAAACTTCTCCGTGTTGGTATGGGCTCATCGTTCCTGGGTCAATATTGATATATGGATCGAATTTTTGGATTGTGACGTTCAACCCTCTGTTTTTCAATAAACGCCCAAGTGAAGCAGCTGTTATCCCTTTACCTAATGACGATACAACGCCGCCAGTTACAAAAATATACTTTGTCATGCCGGTTCCTCCTTCAATTTTGAAAAAATAAAAAGCGCCCCGTCTGCAAGTGCAGAGGGAGCGCGTAAACTATACGAATCATCTCTCCTATTTTTAAGGAGCCCAGTAAAATCTTATCCAGTCCAGTCACATAAGTCAAGGTAAAATTGTTCTGATTACTTCAGATCATCTTCCTCTTCGTCATCTTCATCATCAATGATGTTGCCGTCCAAATCTTCTACTAAGACGCCGTCATTATCATCGTCTTCATCTTCCACGTCGAAATCAAGGACTTCCACTTCTGGAACTTTCAACAGCTCATCTGTATCATCGTCATCGTCGTCTTCATCGTCGTCTTCATCGTCGTCGCCTTCGCCGAAGTCATCGAATTCCAATTCATCTTCAAGATCAAGATCCAAATCGTCGAAGCCATCGTCGCCTGCCACTTTCGCTTTTTTCTTGCGTGCTTTAACAGTTGGTGCCGATTCTTCTTCGATCTGTTCAACCGGGTACCATTCGCGAAGGCCCCAACGGTTTTCGCCAAGAATCAAGAAACGGCCGTCAATATTCATGTCTGTGTAGAACTGAGCCAGACGTTTTTTCATATCCTCTTTAGATAAACCGAGCAATTGTTCAATTTCTGCAACAATCTCCGGATAAGTTTTTGTTTCGTGTGTTTCTTCTAAAAGTGCATAGGCTAAGTCGACAAACGACTCTTCCACTAATTCTTCTTTTGATAATTCACGGATTTTCAATCTGTGCACGTCCCTTCTTCTATCTTAACTTAATTCATTATATACAAAGTAGTTGCGCTCCGCTACCGTGTTTTCTTTTTTCTGCTACTCAGCTGCGTCCAGCCGAAATAAAACAAGTAAAACGACAAGATCAAAAACGGGATTGATCCGAGCGCTTTGTTGTAGAGAAAGAAAGTAAGGAAGAGGCAGAGGAGGATGATAAGATAATGTGCGTATTTCGACATGAGTGATCATCCTTTGTGTTTTCTACAGTGAACTTCCTTCTATTATACAGAAAATTGCCATCTTTATCGACTTGCTGCACTTCTCGGCGGCGATGACATTCGCACGGATCTGGAATGGGGTCGAACGCGCGTATTCTTGGTTGAACGCGCGTATTTTCTTTTGAACGAGCGCATTTTCTTTTGAACGAGCGCAAATCCGTTTGAACGCGCGTATTTCTAATTGAACGCGCGCAAATGGATTTAAACCATCTAATTTCAATAAAAGAAGAAGAAAAAGTGGTTCGTGGATGCTCCACGAACCACTTTTGGTGTTATTCAAGCTGGATTATGCCTTTCGTGGGCGGATCCGCTTTTCTTGATGTCCAGCTCCATCGGCCTGCTCCTCGGGTCGTAAACCATTCCGCTGCGGCGGCAACAGCCTCCTCGCGGCCTGTCTTACGCCTGTCGGAGCAAAACGGCCGATTCCGCTTTTCCATTGTCCAGCTCCTCCGCCCAGCCCCTCGAGGTCTTAAGTCAACTTGGCTGTGCGGCTGAAAACATGCCGCTTCGCCAAGTCGCCTTAAGCTTGTCGGGGCTTTCGTGGGCGGATCCGCTTTTCTAACTACATATTCCGTCTGTACTGTCCGCCAACTTCATATAAAGCTGTCGTGATTTGGCCGAGGCTTGCGACTTTTACGGTTTCCATCAATTCTTCGAAGATGTTGCCGCCGGATTTCGCTACGTGTTTCAAGCGATTAAGCGCTTCTTCTGAAGCATTGCGCTCCTGGAAAGCGCGCAAGTTGGCAATTTGCGTTTCTTTTTCTTCGGTCGTCGCACGGGCGATTTCCATTGCATTGATATCGTCGTCGCTTTGCGGATTCGGATTCAAATACGTGTTTACGCCGATGATCGGCAATTCGCCTGTGTGCTTTTTCATTTCGTAATGCATGGATTCTTCTTGGATCTTGCCGCGCTGGTATTGCGTTTCCATCGCACCAAGAACTCCGCCGCGGTCGTTGATGCGGTCGAATTCCTGCAATACTGCTTCTTCAACTAGCTGCGTCATTTCTTCAATGATGAACGCACCTTGCAGCGGGTTTTCGTTTTTCGACAAGCCGTGCTCTTTTGTGATGATCATCTGGATTGCCATTGCACGGCGAACCGATTCTTCGGTCGGCGTTGTAATCGCTTCGTCATAAGCATTTGTGTGAAGCGAGTTGCAGTTATCCTGCAACGCCATCAATGCCTGCAGCGTCGTACGGATGTCATTGAAGTCGATTTCCTGTGCGTGCAAGCTGCGCCCGGAAGTCTGCACATGGTATTTCAGTTTTTGGCTGCGTTCGTTTGCGCCGTATTTATCGCGCATCACGACTGCCCAAATGCGGCGTGCCACACGTCCGATGACTGTATATTCCGGATCCAAACCGTTCGAGAAGAAGAACGATAAGTTCGGTGCGAAGTCATCAATGTTCATGCCGCGGCTCAAATAATATTCGACATAAGTGAAACCGTTCGACAAGGTGAACGCGAGCTGTGAAATCGGGTTCGCTCCCGCTTCTGCAATGTGGTAGCCGGAAATCGATACCGAATAGTAATTGCGCACTTTATGGTCAATGAAATATTGCTGGATATCGCCCATCATGCGAAGTGCGAATTCCGTTGAGAAGATGCATGTGTTCTGGCCTTGATCTTCTTTTAAGATATCCGCCTGCACCGTCCCGCGCACTACTTGAAGCGTCGATTCACGAACTTCCGTGAATTCTTCAAGCGTCAACGGACGGCCGAATTTCTCTTCGTTTATTTTCACTTGCTGATCAATGGCAGTGTTCATGAACATCGCCAAAATGATCGGCGCCGGTCCATTGATCGTCATCGACACCGATGTAGATGGTGCGCATAGATCAAAGCCTGCGTATAGTTTCTTCATATCATCTAATGTACAGATCGATACACCCGACTCGCCAACTTTTCCGTAAATATCGGGACGGTGGTCAGGATCTTCGCCGTATAGCGTTACCGAGTCAAAAGCCGTTGATAAGCGTTTCGCATCGTCGTCTTTGGATAGGTAGTGGAATCGTTTATTCGTCCGTTCGGGTGTTCCTTCTCCTGCAAACTGGCGCTTTGGATCTTCGCCTTCCCGTTTGAATGGGAATACTCCAGCCGTGTAAGGGAATGAACCTGGAACGTTTTCCAAATAAACCCATTTCAGGATTTCACCGTAGTCTTCGAATTTCGGCAGCACCACTCGTGGAATCTTCAATCCTGACAAGCTTTCCGTACGCAAGATCGTGCGGATTTCCTTGTCGCGGACTGTCGTGATGAATTCATCTCCAGCATAGGCTTCTTTCAGCTGTTTCCAGTTTTCAAGAATGCGTTTAGACTCTGCCGTCAATTCTTCGCGTACACCGTAAGCAAGCGATTGAAGCGATTCAACAAGCGCATCATCCGGCGCTTTTTCTTTTACCGCTTCGATGGCGCCTTCCAATTGGAACAAGCGGCGTGCAAATGCTGCTTGCGCTTGTGTTTTCGCATGGTAGTTGCGGACCGTATCCGTAATTTCCCGCAAATAATAGCGGCGGTCATTCGGAATGATCAAGTTCTCTTTTTGCGTTTTGACGAATTGGTCGTAATCCGTCGTCCACTCGGTGCCGCATTTTTCATTGACTGCATGCACTAGCGCTGCAAAAAGTGAGTTCGTGCCTTTGTCGTTGAACTGGCTTGCGATCGTGCCGAATACCGGCATTTCGTCCAAGTCTTTATCCCATAAAAGATGGCTGCGCTGGAATTGCTTCTGCACTTGGCGAAGCGCATCTTCTGAACCTTTGCGTTCAAATTTGTTGATGACAATCAAATCTGCGTAATCGATCATATCGATTTTCTCAAGCTGTGTCGGCGCACCGAATTCGCTTGTCATGACGTACATTGAAACGTCTGAGAAATTAGCGATTTCCGCATCCCCTTGTCCGATTCCGCTTGTCTCCACTACGATCAAATCGAAATCTGCCGCTTTAACGACATCAAGGACATCGCCCAATGCGCTTGAGATTTCCGTTCTTGAACCGCGAGTCGCCAAACTTCTCATAAAGACGCGTTTGTTGAAGATCGCATTCATGCGGATCCGGTCACCGAGCAAAGCGCCGCCCGTTTTTTGCTTTGTCGGATCAATGGAAAGAATCGCGATTTTCTGATCTGGAAGTTCAGACAAGAAACGGCGGATCAATTCATCGGTCAGAGAAGATTTCCCTGCCCCGCCTGTTCCGGTGATGCCGAGAACTGGCGTGTTCTTCGTTTGGGCGCGTACTGCCTGAAGCAATTTATCCGTATCGAGTTCACGCGTATGCGCTTCTTCGGCTGCGGTGATCAAGTTTGCCAAGGCTACCGGGTTGTCAGCTGAAATCACATCAAAAGCAGGCGTTTCTTTGATTGTCGAGAAATCGCATTCTTTGACGATTTCCAGAATCATGCCTTCAAGACCCATTTTACGGCCGTCTTCCGGCGAGAAGATACCGGCAATGCCGTACTCTTCCAATTCTTTGATTTCGCGCGGCAGGATAACACCGCCGCCGCCTCCGTAAATGCGGATATGGCCAGCGCCTTTTTCCTGAAGCAGATCGTACATGTATTTAAAGTATTCCATGTGGCCGCCTTGATAAGAGGAAATGCAGATTCCTTGAACGTCTTCCTGGATTGCTGCATTTACCACTTCTTCGACAGAGCGGTTATGGCCTAAGTGAATCACTTCAGCCCCGCTTGCCTGCAAAATGCGGCGCATGATATTAATCGATGCATCGTGTCCGTCGAAAAGGCTGGATGCCGTTACAAAGCGAACGTGATTTTGCGGCTTGTATTTCGTTTCTTCTTGAATTGTCGCCATAATCTATTAAACCCCCCGTAGCGTAATTTTCTCCCCTGCCATCCCCTGCAGCAGAAATTTCGTTTGAAGTTCGATGAATTCCTGAATTGTGTAATCACGCAATGCCCAGCGGCGGAATGCCCACATTTGGCCTTGGACAAATAAATGATTGGCTGCCAGTTTAATTTCTTTCGGCGCCATGGTGATTTCTCCGCTGTCCGCACATTCTGCGAGCAAACGCTCAAAGAGAGACACCATTTCCATTTCTTTATCCAGCACATAGCGAAGTGCGTCTTTTGGCAGCGATTTCGATTCCTGGTACATGACCACGTATTCGTCCTGCATGTCATCGATCAAGCTGTAGTAATGTTCGATTGCCGTAATCAGTACTTCAAGTGAGCCTTTATCAATGTCAAGCGCATCGAGCCGTGCATGCACTTCGTCGTAAATCGAATCACAGACCAAGTAAAGGACATCCTCTTTTGTCCGGATGTATTCATATAAAGTCCCGATGCTGAAACCTGAAGCTTTGGCAATTTCTCTTGTCGTCGTCCGGTGAAAGCCTTTTTCTTTAAAAAGCGTGACAGCGCCGCGAATCATCTGTGCACGGCGCTTTTCAATCAGGCTTTCGTCTTTTACGGAGGACTGAATTTCACGCTTTTTATTCATAAAGCAGCCCTCCGGTTATTTAGTGACCATACGGGAAATGACCAAACGCTGGATTTCCTGTGTGCCTTCGTAAATTTGAGTGATTTTCGCATCACGCATGAAACGTTCGACCGGATAGTCTTTCGTATAGCCGTAGCCGCCGAATACTTGAACAGCTTCTACTGTGACTTTCATCGCCGTATCTCCAGCCATCAATTTCGCCATTGCCGATTCTTTGCTGTAAGAAAGTTTGTTCGACTCAAGCCAAGCTGCTTGGTAAGTCAATAGACGGGAAGCTTCAATCGATGTTGCCATATCCGCCAATTTAAACGACACACCTTGGTTCGCAGCAATCGGTTTGCCGAATTGCTCGCGCTCTTTTGCATAGCCGATTGCAGCGTCCATCGCACCTTGTGCAATTCCGACTGCTTGTGCAGCGATTCCGTTGCGTCCGCCGTCAAGTGTCTGCATCGCAATTTTAAAGCCTTGGCCAAGTTCGCCAAGCATGTTTTCTTTCGGTACGCGGCAGTTGTCAAAAATGATTTCAGTTGTCGGGCTTGAACGGATCCCGAGTTTTTTCTCTTTTTTGCCGACCGAGAATCCTTCAAAATCTTTTTCAACGATGAAAGCGGTCGTGCCTTTATGTTTGGATTCTGGATCTGTCACCGCGAAGACGATGTAGATGTCAGCGATTCCGCCGTTTGTAATAAAGATTTTCGAACCATTCAAGATGTAGTGGTCGCCGTCTTCTTTAGCAGAAGTTTTCATGCCGCCTGCATCCGATCCTGAAGCGGGCTCCGTCAAACCGTAAGCACCAATTTTCGTACCTTCTGCCATCGGGCGAAGGTATTTCTGTTTCTGCTCTTCTGTTCCGAATGTGTATACCGGCCAGCCTGCAAGTGATGTGTGGGCTGAAAGCGTTACGCCAGTTGAAGCGCAGACGCGCGACAATTCTTCTACAGCGATGCAGTATGCCAAATAGTCAGATCCGATACCGCCGTACTCTTCCGGCCATGGAATTCCTGTCAATCCCAGTTCCGCCATTTTATCAAAAATTTCTCGGTCAAAACGTTCTTCTTCGTCGCGCTCTTCTGCTGTCGGCGCCACTTCTTTGTTTGCGAAATCGCGTACCATTTTGCGGATCATTTCATGTTCTTCGCTCAATTGAAAATTCATTTTCATTTCCCCCAATTATTTTAATAGTTGCTTGCTGATAACAATGCGTTGAATTTCACTCGTGCCTTCATAGATTTCCGTCACTTTCGCGTCGCGGAATAAGCGCTCGACCGGATAATCTTCCGTATAGCCATAGCCGCCAAAAACTTGGATGGCTTCGATGGAAACGTCCATTGCTGCTTTTGATGCGAATAATTTCGCCATTGAAGCTTGCTTATTGCAGTCTTTGCCTTGTGCATAAAGATCAGCCGCCTGGTAGACCAGCAATTTTGCCGCTTCCACTTGTGTTGCCATATCCGCTAATTTAAAGCCGACGCCTTGCTGCTGTGAAATCGGTTTGCCAAACTGCACGCGCTCTTTCGCATAAGCCACTGCATGTTCATAAGCCGCTTCTGCGATGCCGAGTGCCTGTGCCGCAATCCCGATGCGTCCGACGTTCAAATTCGCCATGGCGATGCTAAAGCCTTTATTCTCCGTGCCCAGTAGATTTTCAACCGGCACTTTCATATTATCGAATGTCAGCTGCACTGTCCGTGAACCGTGAAGCCCCATTTTCTTCTCATCTTTGCCGATTACCAAGCCCGGAAAATCCTTTTCCACAATAAATGCAGAAATTCCACGCGAGCCCGCTTCCGGTTTTGTCGACGCGAAAACGATATATGTATCCGCTTCTCCGCCGTTTGTGATGAATACTTTTGAGCCGTTTAAGACGTAATGATCGCCGTTCAACACTGCTTTTGTCTTTAAGCTGCCTGCATCAGAACCGGCAGCCGGTTCTGTTAGGCAAAATGCCCCCAAATATTCGCCTGAAGCCAATTTCGGAACATAGCGCTGGATCTGCTCTTCTGTACCGAAGTTCAAAATCGGATTCGTGCCGACTGACGTATGAACGGACAAAATTACACCGACAACTGCACTGACTTTTGACAATTCATGAATGGCGCTGATATAAGAAGTGAAGTCCATATCGGAACCGCCGTATTTCTCAGGTGCGGTGATGCCCATCAAGCCAAGTCCGCCCATTTTCTTGATGATTTCGCGGGGAAATTCCCCTTCTTCCATCCGGTCGATAAATGGTGCTATTTCTTCTTTTGCAAAATCACGCACCATATTGCGCATCATCAATTGTTCTTCTGTAAATCGCAAATCCATTGCTGTTCCCCCTAAATTAGCTGTATTCATAAAATCCGCGGCCCGTTTTCTTGCCTAACCAGCCGGCTTTCACGTACTGGCGAAGCAATGGGCTTGGACGGTATTTGCTGTCCCCGAATCCATCGTGCAAAACTTCCATGATGTAAAGGCAAGTATCAAGCCCGATAAAATCGGCAAGCTGCAACGGTCCCATCGGGTGGTTCATGCCGAGTTTCATGATGTCGTCAATCGCTTCTTTCGTTGCGACACCTTCTTGCAGCGTGAAAATCGCTTCGTTGATCATCGGCATCAAAATGCGGTTTGCAACAAATCCTGGGAAGTCGTTGCATTCAACCGGCGTTTTCGAAAGTTTGAGCGTCATTTCTTCAACCGCTTGGTACACTTCATCAGAAGTTGCCAATCCGCGGATGATTTCAACCAATTTCATGACCGGTACCGGATTCATGAAATGCATGCCGATCACTTGCTCTGGACGGTTTGTGACCGCTGCAATTTCCGTGATTGGAAGCGACGATGTGTTCGATGCTAAAATCGCATGCTTCGGTGCTACTTCATCAAGCGTTTTAAAAATACTGTGCTTGATTTCCATATTTTCTACTGCAGCTTCGATGATGATATCTGCATCGTAGGCATCTTTTAAATCAAGAGATGGTGTAATGCGGCCGAGAACCGCTGCTTTCTCATCTTCCGTCATGCGTCCTTTTTCAACGTTGCGGGATAAGTTTTTCGTAATCGTCCCGATTCCGCGTTCATAAGCTTCTTGTTTCATATCATTCAGTTTCACGTTAAATCCAGCTTGTGCACAAACTTGCGCGATGCCTGAACCCATTTGGCCGGCACCGATTACCATTACGTTTTGAATCGCCATTGTCAGTTTGCCTCCTGTTTCGGTACTTCGATCATAATTGCATCGCCTTGGCCGCCGCCTGAACAAATGGCTGCGATGCCAATTCCGCCTCCGCGGCGCTTCAACTCATACGCGAGCGTCAGGATGATGCGAGTTCCGCTTGCTCCGATCGGATGTCCAAGCGCAACCGACCCGCCGTTCACATTCACTTTTTCAGCATCCAATCCAGCAATTTTCGAGCTTGCCAGCGCCACTGCCGCAAATGCTTCGTTAATTTCGAATAAATCGATTTCCTCTAGAGATTTGCCTGTTTTCTTCAATAATTCGTTGATGACAATTCCTGGTGTTTCCGGGAAACGGTGCGGCTCAATCGCCACTTCCGTATGTGCCAGAATATGTGCCAACGGATTCTTGCCTTCTTTTTGAGCACGTTCTTCGCTCATCAATACGAATGCTGCGGCACCGTCATTGATTCCTGGTGCATTCCCTGCTGTAATCGTGCCGTCTTTTCCGAATGCTGGCTTTAATTTCGCAAGCGCTTCGATCGTTGAATTGGCACGCGGTGCTTCATCAAAATCAACTGTTACTGGATCGCCTTTACGTTGTGGAATTTCAATCGGCGCGATTTCTTCAGCAAAAAGGTCTTTCGCTTTGATCGCCCGTTCATGCGAACGCACGGACCATTCGTCTTGCGCTTCACGCGTCAAACCGAAATCTTCTGCAGTCGAGTTGCCGTATGTTCCCATGTGCACGCGGTCCGGGTGGAACGAACAAGACAATCCGTCGTGAACCATCCCGTCAATCATTTGAGCATCGCCCATGCGAAGCCCCCATCGGCCTTTCGGCAAATAGTAAGGCGCATTGGACATCGATTCCATGCCGCCTGCCACGATGACTTCTTCATCCCCTAAGCGAATGATTTGATCGGCAAGTGTCACGCTGCGCATGCCGGAAGCACACACTTTATTGATTGTTTCTGATTTGACGTTATACGGAATCCCCGCTTTTTTGGCTGCCTGGCGAGAGGGGATCTGGCCCTGCCCTGCCTGCAACACGTTGCCCATGATTACTTCTTGTACTTGATCCGGCTCAATGCCAGCACGCGCCATTGCTTCTTTGATCGCTGCTGCCCCAAGCTCGCTTGCTGTAAGTGCACTTAAATTCCCGCCAAACTTGCCGAATGCTGTCCGTGCCCCTTCGATGATCACTGTTTTTGCCATTTTCTTTTCCTCCCCTTTGTGTAGGTGTAAACGGTTTCATAGTGGTATAAAAAAATTCATTTATGAAATGAAATTGGGTTATACATGAAGACAATTGGTTTGTTTCTGCGTCGCTTCACTGCTTCGTCGCAAATTCATACTCGGTGTCGCTTAATACTATTGCGCCTGTATCGCTGCGCTAGCTTCGAAACATGAAAGTGCGTTGCATCGCTGCGCTAGCTTCGGCAAACCGTTTGCTCCTGCATCGCTTCGCTAGCTTCGAAACATGAAAGTGCGTTGCATCGCTTCGCTGCTTCGTCGCAAACATTTGATGCCGCTTAATACTATTGCCTCTGCATCGCTTCGCTAGCTTCGAGGCAAATTTTGTACTTAGCATCGCATAATACTATTGCGCCTGCATCGCTGCGCTAGCTTCGGCGCAAACATTTGATGCCGCGTTTCCTGCGGCATCAAACGTTGACTGAACGCTCGCTCGGATTTTGGTTCAAAAGAAAAGGGAGTGGTTAGACTCCCTTTCATTTCTGTTGCTTATGATTCTATCTTATAGAATTTTTGTTGTTTTGGCAATAATTATTGAACGATTGCCGGTTCTAGTTCTGGTGTCTGGCTGCCGATGACTGCCATTTCCAGAAGTTCTGCTACGTCGTAAGTGCTGACGGTTTCTTCTACTTCTTTCGCTTTCGTTCCATCCGACAACATCGTCAAGCAGTACGGGCATCCAGATGAGATGACGGTTGGGTTTACTTCCAACGCTTGTTCCGTACGCGCTACGTTGACGCGGTGTCCAGCATCTTCTTCCATCCACATCAATCCGCCGCCGGCTCCACAGCACATGCCGTCTTGGCGGTTTCGGACCATTTCGACCAATTCGACGCCTTCGATCGATTTCAAAATCTCACGCGGCGCGTCGTAGACGTCGTTATAGCGGCCCAAGTAGCAAGAATCATGGAATGTGATTTTTTCATTTACCGGGAATTGCGGTTTCAGTCTGCCTTCTTGCACAAGTTCAAACAGCATTTCCGTATGGTGGTAGACTTCCGCTTTAAAGCCGAAATCCGGATATTCGTTTTTGAAGATATTGTATGCGTGCGGGTCAATCGTCACGATTTTCTTGATCTCCGCTTTTTCGAATTCTTTGATGTTCGCTGTTGCAAGTTCCTGGAACAAGAATTCATTTCCTAGACGTCTCGGTGTATCGCCGGAGTTCTTTTCTTTATTTCCAAGAATCGCGAATTTCACGCCTGCTTCGTTCATCAAACGGGCAAACGATAAAGCGATTTTCTGAGAGCGGCTGTCGAATGATCCCATCGAACCTACCCAGAATAGGAACTCGAATTCTTCGCCTGCTTTGTTCATTTCTTTTACAGTCGGGATTGAGATATCTGGACGTGCATCTCTCCAGTTTTCTTTTTCTTTGCGGTTAAGGCCCCAAGGATTCCCTTGCTTCTCGATGTTTGTCATCGCGCGCTGAGCGTCTTTGTCCATCTTCCCTTCCGTCATTACAAGGTAACGGCGAAGGTCGATAATTTTATCCACGTGCTCGTTCATAACCGGACATTGGTCTTCACAGTTACGGCAAGTTGTACATGCCCAAATTTCTTCTTCTGTGATGACGTCTCCGATCAAGCTCGGGCTGTAAAGTTCATCGATGCTAACCCCTTCAGCACCGGCAGCCATTGCCAACTGGTTCCCTTTTGTTCCGTTGAATGCAAGTGCCGGAACCCATGGTTTTTGGCGTGTCATAACTGCGCCTGTATTCGTCAAATTGTCGCGAAGTTTCGTGATCAAGTCCATTGGAGACAGCATTTTCCCTGTTCCGGTTGCTGGACACATATTCGTACAGCGCCCACATTCTACGCAAGCGTAAAAGTCGATCATCTGCGATTGGCTGAAGTCGGTAATTTTACCGACGCCAAATGAAGGCATCGCTTCCTCGTCCTCTTCGTCTTCCATTTCTTCAAAATTGATCGGTTTCAAGCGGCCGACGTGGTCCACACGGTGGAACCAAGTATTGACCGGTCCGAAGATTAAATGCGCGTGCTTTGATTGTGGTACGTAAACTAAGAATGTCAGAAGGAACAATAAATGCGCCCACCACATTACGTAGAAAATTGCAGCTGCTGCTGTTTCAGGAAGTCCTGAGAACAAAGTGGCAAATACAGAAGCTACAGGCTCTGTCCATGCAGTTTCGTGTCCAAGCCAAATCATGCTGGCACCGTTCCCGACAAGTACGGAAACCATCAATCCGCCGATGAAGATCAGCACTAAGCCGGATTTCCATCCGCGTTTCAAACGTACTAATTTCTCGATGTATCTTCTATAGAACGCCCAAACCACTGCAACCAGAATCGTCAATGTCACGATTTCCTGGAAGAATGTGAAGGCTGGGTATAACGGTCCTAGCGGCAAATGTGCTCCAGGCACAAGCCCTTTAATGATGAAATCGATGGCGCTTGCCTGCACCAATAAGAACCCGTAAAAGAACATAACGTGAATCGTTCCGCTCTTCTTATCTTTCATCAATTTCTTTTGGCCAAAAACGTTGACCATGACTTTGCGGAAACGCTCTTTGAAATTTTCTTCAAACTCGACTTTTTTCCCGAGCTTGATGAAATCGTAGCGCGTTTTCAGCAAATAAATAAACAGATAAACTGCATATCCCAAAATGGCTATGAAGAAGACCCAGTTCGCAATGAGCAATGGCTCCATGATGTTATCCCCCTTTTTTATGTGTAAATTCCAAAAATTCCTTAAGCAAAGTGTACGTGAACCCTTTTTAAATGTCGATGCTAAGTCTAGTTTAAAATATGAATGAGCATTCAGTCAACTGTTATTTGAAAGGGGTTTCATCTTTTTATTATACACAGGCTCCAGTTGAATAAAAGCTTTTTCTGGAATCGCTCTCATTGGCTTGATATCAAGCTATCCAGAATCGTGTCAGATTTTTTATTTCGAAATTGCTGTAGCTGATTCTTGAATGCGAATTATTGCCAATAGAAAAAAGGCAGCGTCTTAAACGCAGCCTTCTTCCAGTTCTACAATCAATGGTTCAAAAAATTTACCGAAAAACAAAGCGGCTTCCTTTGTCCGCTCTTTTTCTACACCGAGCAGTACGCAGCATGCCGGGCCCGCGGATGCATCCAATTCAACATCTGCAGAAACGGCTGCAGTTGCACCGAATAAATGGCGTGCTTCTGCTTGAATTCCTTTGGAGCCGACCGGCCAGATCCGTTCGACTAAGCGATTTTGCATTGCGTTGCGGATTTTCTTCAAATCCGCAACCGCTTCTTTTTGTGCAAGTACAGCTTCACCGACGAGCGGCTTCCCGTAGACATACCATTGCAGTCCTTCCGAAACGAAGTGACGCTGTTGCCGGCCAAGCATCGTCACCGCAATTCCGGATTGGAGCGTCGCCATATTCGTCTCGGAACTTCCACTGATTTGCGGCACGTCCATATCTGCTTCTCGGAAAATTTCTTCGATGCCAGCCTTATAAGAAGCCCATTGCGCATCCCCGCTAAAATTGTGGACGAGCACAGCTTCCGGTTCACTTCCGGCAGCCCATTGTTCAAGCAATGCAACACGAGCTGCAAATTTTGCAGTTAGCTGGTCCGGGGCATTGACTACATCCAACTCCTTACTGCCGATTCCCGCTGAGTTATCGGATGTAATCACCCAGCCATCCAGTTCGATCCCGTTTCGCATCAGCTCACCTTCTCGCCAACTCGGAACATGAAGGGCATAACGACTGCGGCAACGCCTGCGTTAATCGCTGCAGCAAGCAAGAGTCCTGGAACAGAAGCATAGAAAAATGCGGGAGACAATAAAAAATAGAACGGGATGGCGGCGATGATTCCATTCCCTATAACAAACGCCGGCCATCTTAATTTATTCCATCCATGTTCACTCATCTTCGCAAACAGCCAAACAACTGCAAACATTTCAAACGCGATCAGAAAGTGAAATGGACCGAGCGGAAAACCACCGAGCATCGCAGATAGTAAATGACCGGCCGCAGCCACTGTCCCAGCAAGCGGGGCTGACAAAAATAAGGCGGCAATTAACGCCGGCATGGAATCGAGTGCAATAGAAGCGATGCCGACTGGAATTTTCAATAAGCCGCCGATTGCAGATAAACTGATAAATATAGCAGTGAGGGCAAGCGTCTTTGTCTTCATATTAATCCTGCTTTTTCGCACGGCCGCCGTTTTTGAAAACTTTTGCACTTCTGACGTATTCGTTATCCGGCACTCCTGCACGCGAATTCACCACACGGGCTGCTGCAAACAAGTAATCGGACAAGCGGTTCAAATAGCGCTGCACGACCGACGGAAATTCTTCTCCTGTTTTCATCAAAGTCACTGTTTGCCGTTCTGCCCGGCGTGTGATTGTCCGTGCGATGTGCAAAGTGGCTGCAGCCGGCGATCCGCCCGGCAAAATGAAACGCTCGAGAAGCGGCGGCTCTTCCATCAAATCATCAATGCGCGATTCCAACACTTCCACCGGCTGTTCGGTCATTTTGTAATTCGGCTCTTTCCGGACATCTGCAAGATCCCCGCCGCAATCAAACAATTCGTTTTGGATGGCTTCCAGATCAGCCAACAAGTCGGCGTACTTTTCTGCATCCAACTCTGTCATTGCTTTGCCGATAAACGAATTGACTTCATCAATCGTTCCGTAAGCTTCAACGCGTGGTGCATCTTTATCCGCCCGCGCCCCGATTAAACCCGTCTGCCCTTTGTCGCCTGTTTTTGTGTAGATTTTCATCTTTCATCCCCGCCTTTTAAGTTTTGTGGTATGCCGTACCAGATTCGTGTAATTTCAGTCGCTTCGGAGAATAAAAATTGATAGATCCTGCCGAGCACATCGCGCAGTTCGCGTTCAAGCGGATCAATCGGTACGATTCCCCGGTTCATATCGGTTAATACCCAAATCAGCTTATAATCTTTGTACTTAGCCAGCATCTGTTGGATTTCTTCACGAATTTGAAATTCGGAGATCCCATTGCCCAATTGGGTTTTGATGCGGTGCTCAATTCCAGCGACCACAATTATTGAAAAAACAACCGAGCCTTTTGGAAGTTCGCTTTCCAACCATGCCACTTCCTGGCCAGCTAAACGTTTTTTTACGTATTCACGTTTGCCATTAAAGGCACCGCCGAAAACGATGTGCATAATTCCCCCTCCTCCATGGCTTTCCGGTTTTTCCATTCCAATGTAATTTGGTGCCCGTGCGGCGCAGTTTGCTGTTGGAACGGCTGTCCCGTTGCTCTCGCCAATACATAACGGATGGGTCCTCCGTGCGTCAAAATGGTAAATTCATCGCCTTCCGGCAAAACTTTTAACGCCTTTTCAATACGTTTCGCTAGCTGCTGCAAGTTTTCTCCATTAGGAGGTGCCAAGTTTAGCGGATCGTCAATCCAGTTCCGATACAATTCGTCGTTTTCGAGTTCTGCATAGGTTTTCTGCTCCCAATCGCCGAAATGGCATTCGCGCCAACGCGGCGACGGGTGATAAATCGCATTCGGAAAAAGAAGGGCTGCCGTTTGCTTGCATCTTTTCAGGTCACTTCCCCAAACGGATGCCTGTAAAGAATTCGGTTCTGCTTTAAACGGCAACACCGCTTCATCAGTCCAGCCGATATATTGTTTTGCTTGATTTCCTGCGGTCGGTGCGTGGCGGATCAGATGAAGAATAAAAGAATTGCCCATAGTAGCCATTCCGTCCCTTCTATATAAGCTCCAAACAAGTCTCCCGTCGCCCCTCCGAAATGGCGCTTGCACCAATTCCGGTAAAGCCCTAAAGAAATGGCTAAGGCGAGAGATAAAGCAAGAGCTATTTTCCAGCCAAGCAATATGACCAACCCGCTTAATGCGATTGCTAAGTATAGGGCCGATGCTGCAAGCAAACTTTTTTTATTCGCTTTATTCTGAAAAAAGAACGCAAGGCCCTCTTCTTTTGCACTGCCAAGCGTATTGAACAGCAGCAGAAGACCCGTTCGGGACAGGAATGGGATGAATAAAACCGCAATGAGTGAAGCCTGGTAAATAATTTCCGAAATAATAAGGATTTTCCCGATTACTGCAAATAGCAGCACCATTGTCCCGAATGCACCGATACGGGGGTCGGTCATGATTTCAAGCCGTTTTTTCCGGTCCCGATAAGAGAAATAGGCATCTCCGACATCCGCCAAACCGTCCAAATGCAAGCCGCCTGTTAAAATAACGAAGAGAACCGTGATGAAGAATGCGGCAATTAATGAGCTGAGTTCTGTGAAATCCCTGAATACGAACGCAGTAATTGCTGCTGCACTGCCAAAAAACAATCCCAGAAAAGGCAGAGCCGCATACATTGCGGTGATGTCTTTTCTCTCCATCGGCAATTCCTTTTTAACCGGAATGGCAGAGAAAAACTGAAAAGCCAGTGCAATTCCATTCACTACATGACGCATCTTTCCATCACTTCCTTTTTTGGGCCATGCCATTTTCCATTTCATAAGCTTCATCTGCTTGTGCAACGATCCAAATATGGATTCGTCCAAGCCAGCGCTGATACGTATCGTCCCGGACGAAATCATCCAACACTTCATTCGAGACAATAACCAGCAGTTTTGTCCGGCACTGCAAACTGTGGATCGTGTTCTTCAAGTTTGCCCATTTTTGCTCCATGCATCCTGGCTGTCCGGCACACGGGGCCCCTTTTTCCCAGCCTTCGTATAATTCATTGGCGAGCCAGGTGGTGGCGCAATCCCATAAGACCGCGTCGCCGTCTTTTATAAATGGAAGCGCCTTTTCCAAATGCAAAGGCTGTTCGATGGTGATCCAATCTTGTTCTTTCCGGTCCTCCTGGTGGCGATGGATTCGCTGCACCATTTCCGGGTCATGCGCTTGCCCGCTCGCCAAATAAACTTTGCGAGTCCCAGCTGACTCTTGAATTCTCCGTTCAGCCCACGCACTTTTCCCGCTGCGGACACCTCCGCTCACAAAGATCAATTGTCCATTAGCCATCTGCCGATCGCCTCCTGCAATTGATCCATTTGCGCAGGTGTCTTCATGCCGATGCGAAACCATTCGCCATCCATTCCTCGGAACGATTTGGTATGCCGAAGAACAAAGCCTTGCTCAAGAAAATCGATGAAAAACCGGCAGGAATCTTTTTCTTCCGGCAGTTTGAAAGATAAGAAATTCACTGCGGATGCACTCACCTTGCATTGAACGCCTTTTAAAAAGACTGCCATGCGCTCCCGTTCTTCATTCGCCGAAGCAATTACCCGCTCCCTGTAAATCTGTTCCTTAAAACATTCGGCTCCGATTTGAGCAGAAATGGCGTTGACATTCCAATGGGCCGCTCCTTGTTTTAGCGCCTGCATGATTTCCGGGGTGCCAATTGCATAACCGAGCCGGAGTCCGGCAATCGCGTACATTTTTGTCATCGACCGGACGACGATGGTTTTAGGGTAAGACGATTGGCGCGGAATAAATGAAAAAGCTTCTCCCGCAAAATCGATGAAGGCTTCATCGATCACCAATTCACATCCCGCCTTCTTGCATGCTTCAGCAATAGATTCCATCTGCGGCTGTTTAATCAGAAGGCCTGTCGGATTATGCGGGTTGCAGATATAGACAGCGGCACAGCCAGCAAGAGAAGATGCCAATAATTCGATATCAAGCTGCCAGTCATTTTCCTCCGTCAATTGGACGGTTATGATTTGGGCTTCTTCCGCTTCCAGTGTTTTTCGGTATTCGGAAAAAGCCGGTTCAATAAGCACCACTTTCTTTTTCTGATACCGGCGTGCTAACCATGTAAAAATTTCAGCAGCACCGTTTCCTGTAATCACTTGTTCAGTTGAAACCCCATGGAAACTGGCAGCGGCGCTCCGAAAAGGTTCACCTTCCGGATCCGGATAACGTTCAATTAATCCATGCATGGAATGCCAAGAGTTCCGGATGAATTCTGGCGGACCAAATGGATGGACATTTTCACTGAAATCCAAAATCCGCTCCGGACATTCGATATTCAATTGCTGGTAAAGCCGGTGTGGATTTGCTCCATGGTCAGGCAATTTCAAAAATCATCGCTCCTCCTGCAAATAAAATGTAAAACCAAAAGACAGCTAGATGCATATGCGCCACTGTTTCTTTAATATGGTGTGCTTCCAGTTTAAAAATTGGCATTCCCATTCGCGCACGAACGGATTGGACCCCTTTGTAAGTATTGATGCCGCCTAGTTCGATGCCAAGCTGGATGGCAGTCGCAGCTTCTAGCCAGCCACTATTCGGACTTGGATGTTTCGGAGCATCGATCAGCCATTCAGCAAAACGCTGACGTAAGGTGAGCCCTCTTTTATTTCGCGTAGACAATAGAATAATCGCTCCCGTAATCCGGCTTGGGATAAAATTCAGCACATCGTCCAATTTGGCAGAAGCATAGCCGAATCGGCTAAACTGCTCGTTTTGATAACCGACCATCGAGTCGCATGTATTGACCGCTTTATACATCCACAGCCCGGGTGCACCCAGCAAGAACGCCCAAAACAAAGGAGCCGTGACGCCATCGCTTGTATTTTCGGATACGGTTTCGACTACGCCTCTTGTGATTTCGCTTTCGTTCAAGTGCCCGGTATCCCGACCGACAATCCAGGATAGCTTTTCGCGTGCTTTTGAAAAGTCCTTCCGCAAAAGCGGCTGATGCACTTCTTCTGCTGCGTCCTTCAAGCTTTTTTGTGCGAGTCCTACCGCGATCAATACAGCTTCAACAAAGAAGCCCACTATTCCGTGCACTTCATAAGCTAAGCTGACGATTAGATAAGCAATCGCAAAAGCACCACCAGCCATTAAAGCGATTAGCAAGAAACCATTGCGAAATGCATGTGGCGCACGGTTCAACTTTCGAGTCAGCTTCATAATGAGCGATCCGATCCAGCGAACCGGATGCGGCCAATTCTCGGGATCGCCAATGATCCGGTCGATTAAAATACCAAGGGCAATGGCTAAGACATGCGCCGTCATTGCCGTTTCGCCTGCCGGTAGGATTCAAGCGCTTCCAACGTACATTCAAATACACCCGTACCGATCAATTTGCCCAGTTCCGTAATCGGCCCGGCATAAGGCAAATATTCGCCTTGCTGCGTAGCAGAGACGAGACAGCTGTCTGTAGATGTTCCGGTAGCGATCGTGCCCGTCAATGGATCTTTTACCTCTTCTTGATGAAGCGCTTTAGTCTTGGCTTCTGTCGCTGTTATCATCGCCTGGATAAACGCTTCATCCGATAAATGGCCATTGACCATAATCCATGTATTGATGGTGCCGACGCCAACTTCCCGGTCAAGCGCCCTTGAGACATCGACGGCATTTCCAACACCTGCAGTCACAGCAATGACAACCGATCCGAAATCTCCCTGATATTCTTTTACAACCGCATGTTCTGTTCGGACAGCCGTCATCATCCCGACTGTTTCTGTCGGCTTATAGCCTTTGCTCTCAATGAAACCGGTCATTTCCTGGACACTGTCGTCGATATTATAATCCATATCCACGTGGCGGTTGATAAAGGTACGGAACCAGCCCGCCCCCGCATTGATGACCGCGGAAGAAACGGTTTTCAAAGGCATTTCACTTTGGTAGACGACCATTTCAGGAGAAACCAGAAAATCGGCTGCTGCTATTTTAACAGCGGCTGTTTTACGTTCCACCCCAGGCAGCAAAGTAATCTGCGGCTTCGGAAGCTCTGGATGGGGATGATTGCTGACGCGTGTATGGTAAACCGCTTCGATATCTTGCTCCCGCACAACTTCGTGCGGTTCGCCCATGCGGACAATCTGTCCTTGATCCAATAGCAAGAGCTGGTCGCAATACATAGAGGCGATATTGATGTCATGGAAAATCGAAACGACCGTCAGATTTTTTTCGATTGCCTGTTTTTTAATCGTGTCTAATAATTCCTTTTGGTGGTTAATGTCCAAATGATTGGTTGGTTCGTCTAATAATAGAACGCGGGCATTTTGGGCTAGAGCTTGCGCCACAAAAACGCGCTGTTGTTCTCCGCCTGACAGCTGGTCAATTTGCGTCTTTTCATACTGACCGATGTTCATCAGGCGCATCGCTTCATGCACTTCGCTTTCATCTTCCGCTGACCAGGAAGAAAACCAGCCGCTTTGATGCGGGTAGCGGCCAAGCGAAATTGTTTCACGGACCGTATGGGCAAAAGCATGGGCGTGAAGCTGCGGCAAAACAGCCATCTCTCTCGCCAATTCTTTTGCTTGGAATGCGCCAATTTCTTTGCCGCCGATTTCGACTGTCCCAGCAGTTGCCGGCAATACCCCGCTGATCAACTTCATTAAAGTCGATTTGCCGCTGCCGTTCGGACCTAAAATGCCGAGCATGGTTCCTTTCGCTACGGAAAAAGAGACGTTCTGGACAATATTCCGGTCCCCATATCCGCCGCTTAAGTTGTTTATTTTCAACATATTATGCCACTCCTTTGCGTTGGCGGAAAAAGATAAAAGCAAAGACCGGTGCACCGATAAAGGCTGTGATCACGCCAATCGGAAGTTCCGTCGGTGAAATGATCGTACGTGAAACTAAGTCACAGACGATCAGCAATGCGGCTCCGTTGATAAAGGACAGCGGCAGCACATGCCGATGGTCCGATCCCCACAGCAAGCGAACCATATGCGGAACCACGAGCCCGACAAATCCAATCGTTCCAGAAACGGCAACGGCTGCACCAGTCAGAACCGAACCGCTGACCAAAATCATCATTTTGCTCCTTTTGATATTGACGCCGAGATACTGTGCCCGTTCTTCACCAAAAAGCATGGCGTTCAACTCTCTGCGGTTCAGCCATAACAGAAACGATCCGATTAAGAGAAATGGCAGCGCCATCTGCACATAAGGCCAACCGCGCATGGAAACTGAACCCAGAAGCCAACCGATTATTTGGCGCAGCTCTTCCCCCGTCAAAGCGATCATCAACGAAATGACCGAACCGAGAAAAGAGCTGAAAATGATTCCCGTCAAAATCACCGTTTCCATCTTCATCGAACGGTCCACTAATTTGGCAAATGCCATAACCGCCAACATCGTAGCCAGCGCGCCCGCCATACTGATGACCGGTAAGGTGAAAATTCCTAAAAAAGGAATGGTAATGCCGAAAAAGAGCGTCGTCACGGCACCTACTGAGGCACCGGAAGACACTCCTAACGTGTAAGGATCGGCCAATGGATTTTTCAGAAGCCCTTGAAAAGCTGCCCCGGCAATGGCCAGCGCCGCTCCGACAAGGCCTGCCAAAACCACACGCGGCATCCGAATATTCCAAAGGATATTAGCTGCTGTTTCATCCGAAGATGGATTCCATAGCACCCGCGGCGAAATCGTTACCGTGCCGACCGTTACACCCAACACTACAGCTCCCGCCAATAAAATGAGGGATATCGTGTAGGCGATCAGGTTTTTATTCACCGTAGACCTCTGGATATACTGCTCGTGCAAGCTCCAGCAATCCTTCTGTCACTCGTGGGCCTTGGCGTGTCAATTTGTCCGAGTCGAGGTTATAAACCGCTTCGTCTTGTACTGCTGTGATTTCAGCAAAACCATTGCGTCCCATGATGAGCTCGACTGCATTTGGTACGTATGCGCCTTCAGTAGTAACAATTACGTCCGGATTGCTGCTGACGATCGCTTCCGGATCCATGCTGACCCAGCCTTCCTGATCGCCGGCGATGTTTTCAGCATTGATCGTTGACAGCATTTCATCGATGAATGTACCTTTGCCGGTCGTATAAATTTCCGGCGTACTTCCCACTTCGACAAACACTTTTTTCGGTTCTTTTACTTCTGCAGCCATTTCTTCAATTTCGTCCAATTGCGCTTCCATCTCCGAAATTTGTGCATCCGCTTCTTCCATGGTGCCTGTCGCTTGGCCGATGATGGTCATCGTTTCAAAAACTTCATCAAAAGTGGTAGCTTCTTCAACTACAAATACATCTAGGCCAGCATCTCGAAGCTGCTGCAATCCAGCGTCTCCGATTCCTAAATTCGATTCATGCGCTAATACGATATCGGGCTGCAGGCTAATGATTTTCTCCACATTGAATTCCTGTCCGCCAATTTTCTCAACGCTTGCTGCTTCTTCCGGATAATTATCAAAATCGGAAACCCCGACCATCTTTTCACTCAATCCCAGTTCATAAGCGATTTCCGTATTAGAAGGCACCATCGAGACAATCGCATCCGGCTCTTCTTCAATCACCACTTCTTCGCCGACAGCATCCGTTAAAGTTACCGGGAATTCGACTTCCGCCACCTCTTTGGGCGGTTCTGCCGGTGTTTCTACGTCCTGTTCTTCTACCGGTGCTGCCTCTTCACCACAGCCTGCCAGCAGCAAAGCCGCCATACCCGCACTCATTCCAAACTTCCAAACTTTTTTCATTGCTGTATCCCCTTTTCTCTTGATGTTCTGTTTTGATGTGTTAAAAATAAAAAAATCCTTCCGCATAGGACTGCGGAAGGACGAAAGGACGGCATAAAGAAGACTATGCATCCAGCCGGTCCTCGCAGGCTAATGGGGCGTTTCATAAAGGCAGGTCTCCTGGCTCGTGCTCAACGCTTTCTGCGCCTTCCCGGAGTCTTGCTCCAGTGGCTTCAACAGATTGCTCACACTTACAGTGGCGGGACCGCGCCGGATTCGAACCGGCTTCCCTTTTAACTTATGCTGTTACACATAAGCACCTTTATGATTTCGACTATTCAATTGATTCATTTTCATTATACACATTCAGTTAAAAAACAGAAAGTTTACATTTTATCCGGTGCAGAAACGCCGATCACTTTTAACGCATTCGCAATCGTCGTTCTAACTGCCGTAATCAATGCCAGACGTGCACGCGTCAAGTCTTCATTCGTCGCATCCAATACTTTATTGGCATTGTAGAAGCTATGGAAGTTCGAAGCAAGATCTTGAATGTACGTCGTGATGCGGTGCGGTGCACGCAGCTTCGCAGCATCGGCAACCACTTTCGGGAAATCGCCGATTTTCTTCAAAACATCTACTTCTTTTTCTGATGACAATAATTCCAGATGGTCAGTTGAAGCGATGAAACCTTGCTCTTCTGCCTGGCGCACAATCGAACAGATACGGGCATGCGCATATTGCGAATAGTAAACCGGGTTTTCGTTGGACTGGGAAACGGCCAAATCCAAATCAAAGTCCATATGCGAATCGCCTGAGCGCATCGCGAAGAAATAACGGACTGCGTCTAAGCCGACCAGCTCAACCAATTCACGCATGGTGACCGCTTTGCCAGTACGTTTGCTCATCTTCATCTTCTCGCCGTCTTTGTAAAGCTGAACCATCTGCACGATGTTCACTTCCAACGTGTCGCGGTCGTAGCCAAGCGCTTCGATTGCCGCTTTCATACGCGGAATATAGCCATGGTGGTCAGCGCCCCAAATATTGATCAATTTATCAAATCCACGCTGCAATTTATCTTCATGGTAAGCGATATCCGGAGTCAAATACGTGTAAGATCCGTCGTTCTTGATCAATACGCGGTCTTTATCGTCTCCGAATGCCGTTGAACGGAACCATGTAGCGCCGTCTTCTTCATAGACATGGCCATTTTCGCGAAGTTTCGCTAATGCTTTATCGATTTTGCCATTTTCATAAAGGGATGATTCCGGATACCATACATCGAATTCCACACGGAAATCCGCAAGGTCTTTCTGAAGCTTCGCCAACTCCACTTTCAAGCCGTGTTTACGGAAAGCTTCAAAACGCTCTTCATGCGTCATCGCAACAAATTTATCGCCGTGTTCTTTTACAAGGTCTTCCGCGATATCTTTGATGTCTTGTCCGCGATAGCCGTCTTCCGGCATGCTGTCGCCTTTTCCTAATGCCTCAAAATAACGGGCTTCGATCGAAAGCGCCAAATTATTGATCTGGTTTCCGGCATCGTTGATGTAATATTCACGTGAAACGTCATAGCCTGCAAGGTCGAGTACATTGCAAAGCGAATCGCCGACAGACGAACCGCGGGCATGGCCAAGATGCAAGTCACCAGTCGGGTTTGCTGAAACGAACTCGACTTGAATGCGTTCGCCTGCGCCGGAATTGGTGCGGCCGTAATCTTCCTTCTGCTCCAATACGGTTTTGACGACATCCAGTAAATAGTCTTTCTTAATCGTGATATTGATAAAGCCAGGTCCTGCAATTTCCACTTTTTCAATATTCGCTGATTCTTTATCCAGGTTTTCCACAATCGCTTCCGCAATCGCACGCGGTGCTTTTTTAGCGATGCGCGTCAATTGCATGGCGATATTCGTTGCATAATCGCCGTTCGCTTTGTCTTTTGGAGATTCCAAATGGATTTCCATTGGTTCGGTTGTTAATTCGGCTTTTTGAACCGCTTCACTGATGGCCAATTTGATGGCCTGTTGCACTTTTTCTACTGCATTCATGATTTACCCTCCGTAAATTGTATTTCCATTTCGTATTCCCCGACATGGGATGAGCCCATCGCCAGATCGTATCGAACTTTGAAACGCGTATCGCTTGCTGATAATTCGTGCGCTTTCGTCGTCAGCATAAAAGACCCTTGTTCGTTCGTTAAATTCCCCGTTTGCTCTTTATGTAATAAAAACGGCAGGCGCATCTGCAAGCCTCCGCTTCTCATGATTACTGCTTCATCATCGCTGATTTTCACTGTGGTTCGGATGCTGAGCTCTTCAAGCTGCTCTTCATATTGCAAATAAAGCCGGTTATTTTTAACCGTCATTGTGCCTTCCGACCGCATTTCCAACACTTGCTCTTCAACATCCGGTTGGCGGATTTTAGTTGTCAGTTTGATTTTCACGAATTTCTTCAAAACGCTTCCGCCTTCCTGTCGATTGATAACCTTTATATTATAGCCTGTTTTGCACTGGTTTTTCAATTAAGTTTGGGATAGCTCGCGGCATCGCATAAAAAAATGGCGCACAGCCATGCTGTGCGCCACTTGGAGCCATTTATCGCGTATACGTTTTAACGAAAGAAGGGCGCGGAAAAACATTCGGGCGTTTATCAATGCCTTCTGCTGTGCCGCGTTTCGCATGGGCATGGCTATAGGCTTGGGATTGCTGCCAGTTTGTAAACGATTCTTCATCTTTCCACAAAGTCAAAATGATATACGTATCTGAATTTAGCGGGCGAAGTACCCGGATCGCCGCAAACCCCGGCTCTTCTTCCACTTTGCCGGCGCGATTTTGAAAGCGCGCTTCAAACAGCTCGCGTCCTTCCTCAGTTACCGGAATGTTATTGAAGACCGCATAAAAGCCGTCATTGATATCACCGACTGCGTTCAAGATCTGAAATGCTTCAAACCCTTGCGCCGATGTGCCATCTTCCGCTTCAAACAATACCGTTGCCTCTTCGCCGTCCACCAAGTAAATCAATCGCGAATTCGGCGAGGACGCAAGGATCGATACCCCCTGGTCGCGCGGTCCAGTCCACTTATATAATTCCATCGTCAGCACCTCTTTCAATATTTTCTCTCTCATCTTACCGTTTCTTTTTGAAAGATTCTATTTTGCAGGTCTTACGAGCGAGTTTTGTGTTTTTATGAGCGACTTTCGCCATTTTATGATCATTCACCAAGAAACTGCATTCCGCCGTCCGAAAAGTTGCCGAAATAAAAAACGGCCTGGAGATTTCCAGGCCGTTTCCGCTTTTCTTATTGTCCAGCTTCGCCGCCTAGCCGCTCGAGGTCGCTTCAGTCATATCAGCAATGGCTGAAGAACGCCATTCCCGCTCTGACTTCCAGCGCTTGTCGCGGCTGTCGAGGCGGCTACGCTTTTCCTACTTCACCCAGCCTAAAATCATTTCGCGCAGCAATTTGCTCGCGGTGTTGGCTGTTTGGTCGGAGTGGTCGTAAACCGGAGACACTTCCACCAAATCGAAGCCGACGACATTGACGCCTGAAGCGGCAATAGCGTGGATCGATGCGAGCAGCTCGCGGGAAGTGATGCCGCCTGCGTCAACGGTTCCAGTACCCGGTGCATGCGCCGGATCCAGGACGTCGATATCAATCGTCACATAAACTGGACGGCCAGAAAGTGTCGGCAATACTTCTTTCAATGGTTCCAATACTTCGAACATGGAAATGTGCATGCCGTTTTCTTTTGCCCAGATGAATTCTTCTTTCATTCCTGAACGGATGCCGAACGAATAAACGTTTTTCGGTCCGATATGATCTGCGATTTTGCGGATCGGCGTCGAATGCGAATATTCTTCGCCTTCGTAGTTTTCGCGAAGATCGGTGTGCGCATCAAAATGGATGATCGCTAAATCATCGTATTTGCTCGCAACTGCCTTCATCACCGGAAGCGATACTAGATGTTCGCCGCCCATGCCGATTGGGATTTTATTGTCTGCCAATAAAGTATGGATATACGTTTCGATTTCAAGCAGCGATTTTTCCGGATTGCCGAATGGCAATGGGATATCGCCGGCATCGAAGAATTTCACGTCATCCAGTTCACGGTCTAGGTAAGGGCTATACTCTTCCAGGCCGATCGACACTTCACGGATTTTGTTCGGGCCAAACCGGGAACCGGGACGGTAGCTGACTGTCCAGTCCATCGGCATGCCGTAAAGGACCGCTTTCGATTCTTCATAATTCGGATGGCTTTTGATAAATACTTTTCCAGAATACGTCTCGTCGAAGCGCATCTTATTCGCCTGCCATATCTTTCACGAATTTCGGCAAGACGAATGCCGCGTTATGCAATTCTTTCGTGTAATACTTTGTTTCGATGTCATGGAAGCGTTCAGCTGGAACAGCTGTCGGATCGTATTTCTTCGAACCGATTGTAAACGCCCAAAGGCCTGATGGGTACGTCGGGATGTTCGCCAAGTACAATTTCGTAATCGGGAAAATTTCCTTCACGTCTTTTTGGACTTGTGTGATCAAATCCGCTTTGAACCATGGGTTGTCCGATTGGGCGACGAAAATGCCGTCTTCTTTTAACGCGCGTGAAATGCCAGCGTAAAAGCCTTTTGTGAATAAATTCACAGCTGGCCCGACCGGCTCCGTAGAATCAACCATGATCACATCGTATTTATTTTCAGATTCTGCAATGTGCATGAAGCCATCGCCAACGATGACGTCTACACGTGGATCTTCAAGGCCTGACGCAATAGATGGCAGGAATTTTTTCGAGTACTCGATCACTTTGCCGTCAATGTCGACAAGCGTCGCTTTTTTAACAGAAGGGTGTTTCAGCACTTCACGGATAACGCCGCCGTCTCCGCCGCCTACAACCAACACGTTCTCCGGGTTCGGGTGCGTGAACAATGGAACATGTGCCACCATTTCATGGTAGACGAATTCATCTTTTTCAGAAGTCATGACCATGCCGTCGAGGAAAAGCATATTTCCCCATTCCGCCGTTTCAGCCATTTCTAAATATTGGAAATCCGTTTGCTCCGTGTGAAGCGTCTTGTTGATTTTCATTGTAATCCCGAAATTCTCGGTCTGTTTTTCTGTATACCAGAATCCTGCCATTTATAATCAAACTCCTTTAACTTTCAGATTAAAATCTACTTAAAAAAGTATAAATCTTTTCAACGAAAGTGCAATCATTATTTGCACAGTCTTCTTTACCCGAATCCCATCCAATTATCCCCAAAATAAAAAGGTTTTCTGCGCAGAGAACTTTTCCCTGTACAGAAAACCTTTTTATGCCTGACGGCGCGAAGAAAGAGACATGAGGCATTGGGCTTGGGTTTTCTCGCAATGGCTCACGTCACTTGTCCGCAATCAGGTGTCCTAGCTTTCTATTTAAAAGCTGTAGTTATAGTGTACTGCCTTTTTTAAACAACTTCAACCGCCTGTTGGAAGCAATTGCAAATGTCACAAATCGTACAAATTTTTTTAGCCTTTATGCGTTTAAATCTTGTTTCAGTTGATTTTCGCTGCGCTCCCACATTTCGGGATTGTGGCTTCTCAAGTATTCAGCCAAGACTTTTTTCGAACTTTCGTCCATCTGCTCGACGATAATCTTCCGTTTCATCGATTTATCCATGAGGTTCACATGATCGGCTAATATCTTATAGCCTCGGCGTTTTTCCCGGTTCACAACCATTTCACAAGCCGTCACGCCAGCGTAATAAGGGCCTTCCGGATTGAAGTCGATCGTGATCCACACAAGCCAATAAGGTTTTCCGCCTTCCGAGTCTTCGCGGTTGACCGTAAACTTGATGCCGCGTTCGACTTGGCTGCGGGCGTGCATGGCACCGATATCAATAAATGCCTCCTGCTCTTCGATGTCGATGAACAGCGGTGACACGTTTTCGAGTGACAAGGAACCGATGCCATAGCCTTTATGGCCATCCGTCGGGTCGTTCTTTATAATGGTAAATCCTACTTTTTGTTTTGGTTTTTCTTCGTTTGCCATGTGTACATTCCCTCCGTTCTGATATGATAAGAATATCCCTAAAAAAGGAGCTGTGTCCATTATGCCATACGTAACTGTGAAAATGCTCGAAGGCCGCACAGAAGACCAAAAGCGCGCACTCGTCGAAAAAGTAACTGAAGCTGTCTCTGAAACGACTGGCGCTCCAGTCGAAAACGTTGTCGTCTTTATCGAAGACATGAAGAAAACCGATTACGGCGTTAAAGGAAAATTATTTTCTGATATTTAGAAAAGCGGAAGCGTTCACTAACTGAAGCTAACCTAAGTGCGCGACTTCCTGTCGCAACGGTTAGCTGACCCGCATCCTGCGGGCCTCCGACAAGCGCTGGAAGCCTTGCCGGTAATGGCGTTCTTTGCCATTGCTGGAAAGGCTGAAGCGACTCGAGGGGCTGGGCGCTGGAGTCTAGACAATGAAAAAACCCATTCATTTGGATAAAAAAACTCCCGTTACGGGAGTTTTTTTAATGCACTCAATTCTTCTATAAAAGCAAACGCCTCTTCGATTTCTTCCTCTGTAAAGTTTAGTTTCCCTTTAACAACATGGAGTTTTTCGATTTGTTCGCTTCGTTCCAGCTGGTCAAAGTACAAAAGCGTCGCGGTCAATTCCAAAAAACGTGCGCTCTTTTCATTGAGCTTTGCGGCGTAAGCCGAATCTTCCAGCACCGATTCTTTCAAGGTATTCCGGAAATCGCCGCCTTCTTTTGTAACGCTGTATTTATATTGGACGTAAGACCCTTTGTCTTCCAATTCCTCCGACAAAAACCCCATATCGCAAAGTTCTTCTACGCGGGCCGTCAACTCTTCTGAATACGGTCCGTAAATATGGAATTCGTATTTTTCCTGAAAAGGAACGCCCATCTTCTTTAAGATGTAAATCATCTTCTGCATCTTTTTGCGTCCGGTAATCCCTTCCGCTGCAGCAATAAAATCCACAATTTTCGCATGTTCCTGGAGCAACTAAATTCCCCCTTCTCTTAACATTTCCAGTATCTGCTGCTTGATGGCTTTTTTCTTGCCATCGATCAATAGCTCAGCTGGAAAATACAATTTATAGTCTGTGCGCCGCTTACCTGAAATCGCATCAACGATCTGGGACAAGCGGGACAGTTCCTTAATCTCACCCGACGGCATCAATAAATGAATCGGAAGGCGTTCTTCCTCTTCTCCCGGACGGTAAAAGTCATATGGCAAATCGGACGTAGAGTCATCAATCAAATAATAATCCGGATCAATTCCGGCTTTTCGGAACAATTGTGCAAGTTCCCCAAGCTTCCGGTAGTCTTTCCCCGGATCGAAGTCGACGTATTGGAATAAGCGCCGATTCACGAAGCGGTCGCTTAAGTCCGCTAAAATCGGATCGCGTTCCGTCATCCACAATTGGAAATACGTCATCAAGACGCCCTCATCCAGCGCTAAATAATCCTTCAGTGTGAACGTGCGGTCAAAAAATGACAGGAAATGCGTGGGTGGCTGGGCAAATTTATAGCCGCCTTCGCTCAATTCTTTCGCACGTTGGAGGATTTTCCGTAAAATCACTTCGGCGCTTCGGGCAACCGGGTGGAAATATACTTGCCAGTACATCTGATAGCGGCTCATGATGTAATCTTCAACGGCATGCATGCCGCTCGATTTGATCACCACTTGATCATCCACCGGACGCATGACGCGAAGGATCCGTTCCATATCGAAATGGCCGTAGGAAACTCCCGTATAGTACGCATCCCGCTGCAAATAATCCATGCGGTCCGCATCAATCTGGCTCGAAATCAGCGAGACGACTTGTTTATTGCCATAGGTTTTGGCAATGACTTCAGCGACTTTCGCAGGAAAATCCGCCCCCACTTTCTTAAGGACGCGATGGACTTCAGTATCGCCAAGCAAAATTTCACGGGTGAATTCCTCGTGGTCGACTTGAAAAACCTTTTCGAACGAATGTGAAAATGGACCATGTCCAAGATCATGAAGAAGGGCCGCACATAAAACGACAAGCCGTTCACTTTCATCCCATTCGGGGCGGCCGTGGAAAATATCGTCAGAAATTCTTCGGACGATTTCGTAGACGCCAAGGGAGTGGTTAAAACGGCTATGTTCAGCGCCGTGGAAGACTAAATATGAGGTGCCAAGCTGTTTGATGCGCCGCAGACGCTGAAATTCCTTCGTGCTCACCAAGTCCCAAATCACTTGGTCGCGCACATGTATGTATCGGTGAACCGGATCTTTAAACACTTTTTCTTCAGCTAATTTTTGCGATGCGTAATCCATAAGCCCACCTCCAAATTTTCCTGCGTAACAGGTATTCTACACCAGCAAAAGGACCTCATTCAAGAGGCCCCGGAAGCATTTTCGCGTTGCGTTCAACGACACGATTCAAATAAAATCCGTAAAGTTCAGTCTCATCAGGCATTAGCGGGCGCGGCGCGGGCGACCCGATCAATTCGTATAAATTTATGACAACTTCCTGGACCGTAACTTCTTTATCCAGCAATTCGCTGAGCGACGCCATCACTTCCGGTTTGATTGCCGGGTAATCGAATTTTGTGTCTTCGCCTTGCAGCCCTTTTTCATAAAAGCCGCGAATCAGTTCTGCACGCTCTGCACCAGAGCCTTCGACGCAAAGATAGACTTGGACAGCGATCCCTTTGCGGATGCGGCGTTGGGAAATGCCGGCGAACTTCTTGCCCCCGATGCTGAGGTCATAAGATCCCGGACAGTAGGATCCCACGATCTCGTAAGCTTCTATTGGTGCTTCCGGAAACAGTGCCTGCACCAGTTCAAGCATCATATCGTAGCCAGCCGAAATATCGATGGCATGTTCTTTCTCCGAAACGACCAGTGAAATATTCAAAACACCGGCATCAAGAACCACTGCGAGACCGCCGGAATTCCGGACAATCGGGTGGTAGCCGTTTGCTTCCAAGTATTCCATACCCGCTCCGACATGCGGCAAACGGTGATCTTGGATGCCAAGCACTACCGTATCGTCATGGACCCAAGTCCGGACGGTCGGCTCACTTCTCCCGCTGCCAACCAGTTCGCATAATGTATCATCCGCCGCAAACGATTCCAGCGCCGAACGTTTTTTTGCGCTCAAGGATTGGTCCCAGAAACGCCAATTGGTTTGTTGTGAAAATAAGCTCATATTCATTCTCCTCAAAAGCATTTTGCTTAATTCCAGTCTACCCGACTCTTGCCTTGCTGAAAAGCAGGTGCAGCAATGACGAATTGGTGACAGCCTTCTGTTTTATAGGAACTTGAATGGCCGATGTGATAAACTGGATGGGAGAGATTCAGATCAAAGGAGTGTTTAGAGAATGAATGAAGCTGCAATTACATTAGACGGCTGGTACGTCCTCCACGATTTCCGTTCGATGGACTGGGTATCATGGAAAATGCTGACGGACGAAGAACGCCAATTCGCGATCGACGAGTTCCAGGCATTTATGGACAAAGTAAACCAAGCCGATGAAAATAAAACAGGTGCCCACGCATTGTATTCAATCGTTGGCCAAAAAGCGGACTTGATGTTGATGCTACTTCGCGAAACGATGGACGAATTGCGTGAGCTTGAAACAGAATACAATAAGCTGACATTGATCGCTTATACCGTTCCTACGTATTCGTATGTATCGGTTGTTGAACTTTCCAACTACCTGGCTGGAAAATCAGACGAAGATCCTTACCAAAACCCTCACGTACGTGCGCGCTTGTATCCTGAACTTCAACGTTCACAGTACATCTGCTTCTATCCGATGGATAAGCGCCGCGAAGGCGACGACAACTGGTACATGCTGCCAATGGACACACGCAAAGAATTGATGCTGTCCCACGGCAAAATCGGTCGCAGCTATGCCGGCAAAGTTAAACAGATCATTTCAGGATCTGTCGGCTTTGACGATTACGAATGGGGCGTTACGTTATTCGCAGACGACGTTCTTCAATTCAAGAAATTGATCTACGAAATGCGTTTTGACGAAGTCAGCGCGCGCTATGCGGAATTCGGTTCTTTCTATGTGGGAACTCGCTTAGACGCTGACCGTACAGCTAAATTTTTGGAAGTTTAAGTTTTAAAACCGCCCTCGGGCGGTTTTTTATGTGTTTGAGCTGTGAACGCACCCCGGATCAGTATTTTCGCACCTCAATGCTGCTTTTTCGCACCTCAAATTGATATTTCCGCACCTCGAAATTAAAACCTTCATGATTGCAATGCCTTTCCTCTTCAAATACTTTACGCATGCCTTAATTCCCTGCTCGGCTCAAGTTTTCAGAATTCTGTCACAGATCAGCGCTGACCTTTCCCGTGCACTGCGCTATACTAAAAGAAAAATGGGGTGTTCAGATGTTCGCCATGCGCCGAACCCAGTTTGCAAAATGGGCTTTACTTTTGCTTGCACTCGTCCTCACCAGCAATTTCCTGCTTTACCGTTCTCCTCTTTCCACTATTATCATTCCAGAAGAAGCGATTTGGGTCGTCAGCGGTTCGCTTCTCGATTTAGCGCTTGTGGCACCGCTTCTTTTGCTCGCTTCTTACAGGCTTTCAACCAAGCAATTCATCGGCTTTGTCGCTGGTGGCTTGATCTTTGCCCGCCTGCTCATTCCTTCTGCTTACATTGAACCATTCTCTGGGCTGGTCTATGTAGCAATCGGATTAGAAGCAATCGCCATAGCGGCAGAGGCTGCATTGATCTTCTTGCTTTTCTATCATTTCCCGAAAATCTTGCGGACCATTAAAAGCCAGGCAGAAAGCCCGCTTTTTTCTCTTTTCCCTGCGACATTTGCAGTCGTTAAACCCAATCCGCTCGTTTCGATTGTGCTTTCGGAAGCTTTGATGGTGTACTACGCATTCTTTACTTGGAAAAAACAAGCACCAGAAAACTCTCATACCGTGTCGCTCCATAAGAACACCAGTGCCATCGCTTTCAATATCATGCTAATCCACGCAATCGTTATTGAAACGATCGGCATCCACTGGTTCCTGCATGAAAAATCAGCGGTTCTATCGATTATTCTGCTCGTCCTGAACATCTACTCGGTGTTTTATTTCCTTGCTGAAATCCAGGCCATCCGCTTAAATCCGTTGACGGTCAAAGACGGTTCTGTCCAATTGTCCCTCGGGTTGAGCAAACGGATGACGTTCCGCTTAGATTCCATCGAGTCCATCCGGTGGGGCGAACCTGCTAAAAAAGACGCCTTGGAATTTATCGCAAACGACATCGAAACCGGCGAACCTCAACTCGTCATCAACTTCAAGGCGCCTCAAAAAGCGACGTTATTCTACGGCCGTACGAAAGAGGTTTCGCAAATCGCCTTGAAAGTGGATAACCCGGAAAAATTGAAAAACTTACTGGAATAGTAAAGGAGTTGTCCCAAAAATAAATTGGGACAACTCCTTTTTCACACAATTTATAATGCTTTTGCAGCTGCCACAACCACTAGGATCCACGCAGCAATAAAAGCTACTCCGCCAATTGGCGTGATGGCGCCCAGCACGCTGATGCCAGTCAAGCTCAAGACATATAGGCTGCCAGAGAAAATGATGATGCCTGCAAGCATCAAATAGCCTGCCCAGCTTAATGAACCCAAGTTGCCGATCAGCGACGAACTCATTAAAATCGCAATGGCTATTAAGCCAATGGAATGAAACATTTGATATTGGACAGCCGTTTGCCATGTGTCCAAATATTTATCTGCAACACGCCCTTCGAGCAAATGCGCTCCAAAGGCTCCAAATGCAACAGACAGCATCGCATTGACTGCGCCTGCAATTAAGAAAAACTTCATATTAGGTCCTCTACTTTCCTGTTAAAATTCAAATAATGAATCGCCGTTTGCATCTTCTTCTTTGAGCTTGTTGATAGATGAGACGGTTTGCACTTGCGGAGACGCGAGCGGCATCGCTTTCGGTCTGCTGGATTCAGGCAGCGGTTCATCGTTCAGCAATAAGTCGCATAAAGCCCGAATGGCCGCAACCGATTCACGGACTCTTGCCGGTTCAGCATTTCTCGCCTGTGCGGTATGCTTTTCAATCTCCGTTAGTATCCGGACAGCTTCAATCGCCATTTGAACTCCCCCTCTCCACTTCTAATCATCCTATTTTATCACGCACAGGGAAAAGCCGTCAGGCCAAACAGAAATCTATCGGTTTTTCTCCACGAGCTTGTAACAGTTCGTTCACTTTTGAATAAGGCTTGCTGCCAAAAAATCCACGGCTCGCACTTAATGGGCTCGGATGCACCGATTCGATGACCGAATGCCGCTCCAAATCGATAAGCTGTTTTTTCTTTTGGGCAGGCTTTCCCCAAAGCACAAAAATAACAGGTTCTTCGCGTTCGGATAGTTTGCGGATCACTTCGTCAGTGAAAATCTCCCAGCCTTGATTGCGATGCGAATTGGCTTCGCCTCCACGCACTGTGAGCACCGTGTTCAGCATCATCACCCCTTGGTCTGCCCATTTTGTCAGCGTCCCGTCTTTCGGCTTCTCACAGCCGATATCTTCCTTCAGTTCCTTGAACATATTGCGAAGGCTCGGCGGGTGCGGGACGCCTGGCTGGACGGAAAAGCTGAGGCCATGCGCTTGGTTCGGGCCATGATAAGGATCTTGCCCTAAGATAACGACTTTTACATCTCGGTAAGCAGTGTGCTCAAAAGCATTCCATATGTCTTCTTTCGGCGGATAAACCGTCTCATTTTCATATTCCTTTTTAAGGAACTCACGCAGATTTAAATAATAAGGCTTTTCAAATTCTTCTCCTACAATTTCTTGCCAGTCATTTCGAAAAATTTTCTTTGGCATATCGGCCACTCCTTATTCTTCAAATTCTACTGTAACGTCATAGTCCACCAGATTGAACATACTGCGGACGGATTGTGCAGCATTTTCTTCTGCAAGTTCCAATACGCCTTGTCCTCTAGTTTCCTCCAGAATCATTTGCTTTGCTTCGTCGGCTAATTCAAAGGCTTCGGAAATATCGGAACCACCACTGAACAGCCCTTCGTAGGTGTATATTTCAGCTTTATCCATGAATAATTCCGGACCTCCCAGAAAATCGGCTTTCGGCAATGTAAGTGTAGCCGTTTTCGCTTCTTCATCCAGTTCAATATCATTTTCCGTTAGTTCGGAGAAATCCACCCCTGCACGGACCGAACCTGGAATCACGACTAAAATCTGGCGTTTTGTTCCCGGCAGATCAAGTCCGATATCTTGTCCAAACACTTTATTGTCTTCCCGCTCAATAATCACTTTCGAAAAAGCTTCCGCAGTCGACAATTCATTGAGATCCTGGATCTGCTCTAAAAAAGCCCCTTTGCTTTCCGTTGCTGTGCTGCCTTGGATCATCCACCAAGTTCCGAGAGGCAACGCGATCAATAATAGAAGAAGGATGACGATCAACACTAAAAATGAATTGCGCCAAACGCCCATCATCACTTTGATGCTCTTCCAGAATCCGGATTCTTTCGTATCTTCTTTCCCTTTTACTTCTTTTAATAAGCGTTCGATTTCCGTTAACTTCGGGTCTTTTGCCAATTCCTCTCCCTCTTTCTTTTTATTCATTTCATCCTCGCTCCGTGATAGGATTAAAGAAAGGAGCGATGATTATGGCGGACTTGCGTGAAAAAATAAAAACAATCTCCTCCACCAAAGGGGACCATGCCCCGGAAAGCGCCAAGCGCATCGGGTTATGGGTCATCGCCGCAATGGCGGCAGCTGTTTCCATTCTAACATTTATCATAGCAATTGGTCTTTTCAGAAACGGCAACTGGATCTTAGCTGCCATCGCCAGCCTATTTTTTCTATTATCAGCTGCGACCGCGTATGTACTGGCGTTTCCCCATAAGCTGAATACTATGTAAATGTTTCGCCGTTTGTTAAAATAAAGTGATAAACGAATCCATTTAAAAGGAGTTTTGATGATGTCATTGAAAAAGACTTTAACGATCGCTGGATCGGATACTTCCGGTGGAGCCGGCATACAAGCAGACTTGAAAACTTTCCAGGAACATGGCACATACGGTATGAACGCGTTGACCGTCATTGTCACAATGGACCCAAATAATGGCTGGAGCCACGGCATCCATCCGATTCCGGTTGAAACGCTGCATGCTCAATTGCAGACCGCTTTTTCTACAGGGGTGGATGCATTGAAAACCGGCATGCTGCCGACAGTCGACATTATCGAGATGGCTGGCAAAGCCATTAAAGACTCCGGCTTGAAAGACGTTGTCATTGACCCGGTCATGGCATGCAAAGGCGAAGATGAAGTGCTATTCCCTGAAAATGTCGATGCCATGATCCAGCATTTGCTTCCGAATGCTAAAGTCGTTACGCCAAACTTGGTTGAAGCTGGCCAACTATCCGGCATGGGCACTCTTCGTACAGTGGAAGACCTTCAAGCAGCAGCCGAAAAAATCCATGCACATGGTGCACAGTTCGTAGTCATCAAAGGCGGCAAGCAGTTGCAGCATGAAAAAGCGGCTGATCTCTTGTACGATGGCAAAAAGCATTATCTTTTGACAGCTGAAAAAACTGAGACGACTTACAACCACGGTGCAGGCTGCACATTCGCTGCCGCAATCACCGCTAATTTGGCCAATGGCCAGTCGGTTAAAGATGCTGTATTAAACGCGAAGATCTTTGTTTCTGCGGCAATTGAACACGGATGGAAACTCAACGAATACGTGGGGCCGGTTATGCACGGCGCCGCTAATAAATTCCCGAAACCTGAAGTGACAGTTACTGAACTTTAATCATAGACGAAGCCGAAGGAGAGAAGCATCGCTTTTCTCCTTCGGCTTTTATTGTTTTCTGCGATTTATAATTCCTTCGCCATCATCACTTGTTTCGTCGTCACTTTAAAGCCCGCTTCTGCCAGAACTTGATGGGTGAATTTGTTCATTTCCACCGGGATATTGACCGCTACGCGATTGATCTCTCCTGAGAAGCCTTCAAAAACTTCTGCAATCAAGCGGGCAGTAAGAGATTGGGGATCTTCGGCCAAAGGATTTGCCACACATTGATAAAGCGTTGTCGCGATATGCTTGCCGTTTTCATCTTTGGATTTCCGGAAATACGCATAGCCTGCCGCTTTTCCTTCTGCATTATAGGCAATCAGCGCCTCGCCGTCTTTGACACTTTGCCACTGGGTTTGCCATGTGAAATCATGGCGATAGAAATCCAAACTGCCGGCCTCTTCTACAGTTGCCGATTTCAGCGTGATTTCTTGCCCCGACTCCAACTCTTCTGGAAGCTTCTCGACTTTCGCTTTGAGCTGCATGAAATCCACTTCATCCACTATTTCATATCCTATTTTTCGGTAAAGTTCGATCGCTGCGTTATTTTCACTGACAGCTTCAAGTGTCGCCAACTGTACTCCGGCATCCCCCAGCCACTCGATCGTTTTTTCCATCATGCGTTTTCCGACGCATTGGCCCCGAACCGATTTAGCGACGCCCGTTCCGCCGTTCCAGGAAACTTTTCTTCCGCTATTTTCGCGAAGCCCGTTACGGACGATGCCTACCGGATTGTTCCCATCAAATGCAACGATCGATAATTCTTCATTCAGGTCTTCCGTTGCTCCTCTTTTTTCAAATGCTTCTGCAGTCGTTTCCATATTAAAATAATAGCCTTCGAAACCTTTGTTCCAGGCTTCGACCTTTTCTTCTATTGAACACTCGGACATCTTCTTTATTTCGGACATTTGCTGTACCTCCCCATTTTGCTAACTTCCCCCGTTATTTTTTCGACAGAACCAATTGAATTTCCTTTTTCCAAAACGATTAGCTAACTTGTATAACAAAGTAGTTGACTTGTATTGTTTCAGATGCTATCTTGTATTACAAAGTAGTAGTTTTATTTTTCACTATCTTGTTTTACAAGTTACTAGGAAGGAGAGTGTATATGTCATCTAGCCAGATGCTAAAAGGAATACTTGATGGGTGTCTGCTCGGCATTATTCATAAAGGCGAGACTTACGGATACGAAATGATCGAAAAATTGGAGATCTACGGTTTTCGGATGGTCAGCGAAGGCAGCATTTATCCCGTTTTGATGCGACTGCAGAAAGACGGTTTTGTCCATTCGGTCATGAAAGAATCACCGAGCGGCCCGAAAAGGAAATACTACACTTTAACACCGTCAGGCGAAAAGGAATACGAACAGTTTAAAGAAAGGTGGGAAAGCTTATCCCATTCTGTCAATCGACTCGTAAAGGAGGAAAACTAATGGTCTTATCAAGAGAAAGCGAAGAATTCATTGCTAATTTGAGGATGTATTTGATGACTTCTGGAAAGAACGATCACGAAATCAATGAGATAGCGGAAGAATTACGGGGACATTTGGAAGATGCCGAAAACCACGGGAAAACGTTGGACAGTGTTACAGGCGGATCGCCTCAAACGTATTTGGAGAACATCAGCAATGAAATGAAAACCGATTATTTCGGTTTAGTGAGACTTGCGCCCATGTTCATTCTGCTGCTTATCGCTTATTTCATCACCGGTTCAGCCATCCGCGGCGATCTAAGTTTTTCTTTGCTGAAGCTGATTGCTTACCCGGCCATTGCACTTTTGAGCATCGGTACTTATATTTATTTCTTCCGGAAAATGAGTGCGGCTAACTATTCGACGAAAAAAGAGCTGTCGATTTTTATCGCTATTCAAATCATCACCACCCTTTCGTTAGCGGCGGTTCTTTTCATGGACATCTTTTTCTTTGAGCCTTTCTATATACCTTCTCGCGAAACCATGTGGGTCATTGCAGCACTTGGAGCTCTGGTTTTCATTGCAGGCGCCATTTGGTCGAAAACTTGGTTCACGTTAATCCTTCCGCTGTTTTTATTCGGCCCGGATTTTATCCTGCAATTCCTTCAATATAATGAAACGACAGAGCTGATTATCAGCGCAAGCGGCCTCTACCTCGGGATGGCTGTTGTGGTCCTCATTCTTTATTCGCAGAATAAAAAACAAAACCCTCACAAATCGTGAGGGTTTTTTAAACGGATCATTTTCTCCCGCAATTGTTCTTTATTCCATTCGACGATTTTCTCGGACGGTGAAGCGATGCCTATCCGTTTCTTCACTTGCGGATTTTTCGACCGTAAATATCCTTCCATCATGAATGAGACTGAAAGAATTGCCAAGGCGATAAAAAACACCGGATACAAAGGCAGCCAAGGTGCCCCTTGCAGATAACGGAACGTTGAACCGAACAGCCCTGCCCATTCATACGAAATGGACATGGGTGGATCTCCGAACATCGGGTCGTAGCTAACTTTCGTCCCTCCAAGGAACAAGTCCAATAAACTAAGATGTGCCATCACGATAAAAGTCTCCATCACCTGCTGGCCGTATAGAACTGCTAACTTTTCGCGCATTTGCGGATACAGATGCTTCCGGATAATCCGGAAACGCCCTGCACCCAGTACGCGGGAAGCGAGGACATATTCTTTGCGGTATAGAAGCGCCGCCTCATTTCCTACCAATACAGCCACGATCGGCATCGTCAATAACGACATCAAGACAATTTGGATCGCGATGCGTTCCCATACCCCGTTCGAAAACCCTTCCGGCGGCATCCAAAGAACGGGATATAACACATAAGCCGCAAATAAAGTCAAAGGGATATAATGCAGAGAATCAGCAAGTCCGCCAATCCATGCACGATGCTTTTGCAGGTAAGTCCCAAGAAGATAACCGAACGGGACGGCAATTAGCATTCGAATTGCAGCGACTACGAGTGCAGCGATAATGGTGTATTTTCCGCCAAGCATGATTTTGCCAAAGAGGTCATAGCCATACTGGTCGGTTCCAAGTGGAAATTCCCATTTAGGCGAAATCGGCGGCCCTTCGACTGCCCGGCCATTTTCCTCGATAAAAAAGACTTGCTTCGGCACCTTGCCGAAAAGCCATTCGAAGGCAAAGCTTCCGAAAAGCAGCAAAGCCATAATACTGAAACCAATCACAAAATAAGGCTGTCTCCACATTTAAGCCACTTCCTTTCCACGGAAATGGCGGAGGAAAAACCATTCGCCCACGCTGTACAAGATAAACATCGGCAAGAAAAAGCTGAAAATCGTCACAAGAAACACTTCAGGTGAAATATTATCGCGCATGAACAGCATGATACCCGGCATATTGAACATCAGTTCCAGGACAAACAGATTCGACAACATGAACCAAATCGTTTTCTTGGATTGGAAAAACACTGAAATGATGGCATTCCGGAACATATGCATCCAAACGATAAAGACTTTCGAAAAGCCGAGTGATCGAGCAAGTTCGACATACATTTGCCGCTCTTCTTCCTGGAAAGTAAGCATGCAAAGCCGGTATAGCTGGATCATCGGCAATATTGATAAAAATAAGACCGGAAGCCAATAGATTTTGTCCCCGCCTACGACTGCAATCTTGGAGATCAAAACATCCGTTTTTAAATAGATGAAGATGATGCCGAGCTGAGCTGCCATGATGATGAGCAAATCCGGGAGCGACTCCAGAAAATACAAAAAGAGCTTTACCCGCTCGCGAGCCTTTTCAGATAACAGCATCGTCAGCACCGTGAATACTAAAGCGAAAACCACAGCTGCCGCAAATGCTAAAAATAAAATTTGAAGTGAATAAAGTATGTATTCGGCAATGGTTGGAAACAAGAAAATCTCCCGTCCCGTCCGCATATTCATAACAGAAAACTCTTGCAGCGGCCAAATTTCTTTTAGTACCTGTTGAAGTGATGAAATATACTCACTGATTCTTAGTTCGCCTTCCGTCAATCCCCCGATAAGTACGGGAAAGCCACTGATTAAAACGATGCCAAGCAGTGAAAACACAAATCTTAATATTATTCCCAATTTAGCCATCCTTTTTGTTCGAAAATTCTTTCATTCATTATCATAGCATTATTTCGGTTTCCGTAAAGCATCCTAATCGCATTCTCGCTTCTTATTCCCTATACTAAAAGAATACGGAATGTCTGAGGAGTGAGAGAAATGGAATTAGTTGAAGTAAAAAAATTACAGGTTCACTTGGATGCGTTCGCCAATAAAGATGTTTATCTTCATCTGGAAACGACGAATGGCTCTTATGCGACTCATTTTAATGAAGGGTTTTTCAATGCGGGAGCTTTTATCCGCAATGTTGTCATTAACTACGAGCTTGGCAAAGTGGTCGGCGAAAGCCCGCATCGTGTCGGACTGAAGTTGCCACATGGCTGGGTTTACGCTCAAGGCATTACACATTATGAATTAGATGAGCACGGCAGATTATTGCTGGCTGGACACGACGGATCAGGAAAACTGGCGGTAGCGCTTGAAATCAGCGAAACACCGTTCAGTTATTAAGGAGGCATAAAAAAATGACAATTCCACAAGAACGTCATGTATTGGTGGTTTTCCCCCATCCGGATGATGAAGCATTCGGCGTATCCGGGACCATCTCGACGCATATCAAACAAGGCACCCCGGTTACATATGCTTGCTTGACCCTTGGCGAAATGGGCCGAAATTTAGGCAATCCGCCTTTCGCTACCCGCGAATCACTGCCGGAAATCCGCAAGAAGGAATTGCAGGCTTCGGCTGATGCCATGGGCTTGACCGATTTACGAATGATGGGCCTGCGGGATAAGACGGTTGAATTTGAAGACGATGAGAAAATGGTCGGCATGATGACCGACCTAATCAACGAATTGAATCCTTCCTTGATCATCACGTTTTATCCGAACCTTTCCGTGCATCCTGACCACGAAGCGACGGCACGCGCTGTAGTACGTGCTGTTCGGCGGATGGAAAATCGCCCGAAACTTCATTGTGTAGCTTTTGCTAACAATACGTTGGAAGTTCTTGGCGCTCCGGATGTCCTGCACGATGTATCGGCTGTCCGCGACCAAAAGATGGGTGCGATGAAGGCCCATATTTCGCAAACAGTTTGGATGCTTGAAGAAATGGAAAACAAATTGGCACAAGGCGATCAGGAAACTGAAAACTGGCTGACGAAAGAACGTTTTTATAATTACCGCTGGGACCAGGATTTTGAAGAAAAGTTTTAACCAAAAATACCCTTATTTTCTTTTTGAAAATAAGGGTATTTTTCTGTGCTGTTTTCAGATAATATAAACATTGATTGTACAGCGGTTTCATCGGGGAGAATGTTGTATAATTAGTATTAATGTTGTGTTTTCATGCACAGAGAAAAGGGGATTTATTTGTGAAAAAGTTTTCAGCTTCAACTTGGATTTTATTCCTGCTTCCATCCTTGTTGGGAATTTTGCTCTTCTTAGTGCCAATTCCAACAAAAGATGAAGGCGAAACTGTCTGGATGGTCACCATAGCCGTTTTGGCTAACCTGATGGCCGGTGCCATTGAATCCGTAGTCCCTTGGATTATGATGGGGATCTTGATCATTGCAGCAATCGGTTCAATTGCGGCCATTGCGAAAAAAGTGAATGAACACCATTCCGCATCGTTTTTCGATAAACTGTTTAATGTGAATTTATTTTGGACGATTGTACGCATCCTTGGAGCTGTGTTCGCTGTCATGGTTCTCTTCCAAGTCGGCCCTGAAGCCGTTTGGAGTGAAGATACAGGCGGAATGCTCTTATCCGGTGACGGACTTTTATCTTTCCTATTTACTATCTTCCTATTTGCGGGCTTGTTCTTGCCGCTTCTCATGAATTTCGGTCTTTTGGAATTCTTCGGAACGATGATGGTGAAAGTCATGCGCCCATTATTCCGCCTTCCTGGCCGCTCTTCCATCGATGCGTTGGCATCTTGGGTCGGTGATGGAACCATCGGTGTCTTATTGACCAATAACCAATATGTACAGAACAAATATACACAGCGCGAAGCAGCGATTATCGGGACAACTTTCTCTGTTGTTTCCATCACTTTCGCTATCGTTGTCATCCAGCAAGTCGGATTGAGCCAATACTTCTTGCCTTATTACGGCACTGTCATTTTGGCTGGCATCGTTCTAGCGCTCATCATGCCGCGCATCTATCCGCTTGCCCAAAAGTCGACCAATTTCATGAATGGCGATCCGCAGGAATCCCAAACGGAAGAAGTTCCTGAAGGATACAGCGTCGCTTCTCACGGCATTGAAAATGCGTTGACGAAAGCCTCTGAAAACAAATCCATCAAAGAGTTTTTCAAAGATGGCTTTAAAAATGTTTTGGATATGTGGATTGGCGTAGCACCGGTCGTTATGGCATTTGGTACTGTAGCGCTGATTTTAGCAGAGTATACACCTGTCTTCTCTATTCTTGGAACGCCTTTCGTCCCTTACTTGAACTTGCTCGGCATTCCTGAAGCGGCTGAAGCGGCTCAGCTGATGGTCGTCGGTTTTGCAGATATGTTCCTGCCTTCCCTTCTTGCTGAAGGCATTGAATCAGATATGACCCGCTTTGTTGTCGCAACAATGTCTGTGACGCAATTGATCTACATGTCCGAAGTCGGCGGCTTGCTGCTCGGATCGAAAATTCCTGTCAACATTCTTGACTTGATCGTTATTTTCCTTTTGCGTACGATTATCGCATTGCCGATCGTTGCAGGAATTGCCCATTTATTGTTTTAAACAAAACGAAATGCCCTTCGCAGCTGCGAAGGGCATTTTTTTCTTTTTATTCGATTAAGCGTGCATTAATTTTTTTTTCAATTTTTCCAGCATATCTGCAGTCATTGCATCCAAATCGTACTGGGCTTTAAAGCCCCATTCTTTTTGCGCAGCCGAGGCATCTATGCTATCCGGCCAGCTGTCTGCAATCGCTTGGCGAACCGGGTCTACCCGGTAGCTCATTTTAAAATCAGGAATATGCTTTTGGATCGATGCAGCAATCTGTTCCGGCTCAAAACTCATCGCCGTGACATTGAAGGCATTGCGGTGTTCAAGCTTCGAAGCGTCCGCTTCCATCAAATCGACGATTGCTTGAAGTGCATCCGGCATATACATCATGTCCATATAAGTCCCTTTGGCAATAAAGGATTCGTAGCTCTTTTGCTCAACCGCCTTATAATAGATGTCCACTGCATAGTCGGTCGTACCGCCGCCTGGAGGAGCTACATAAGAAATCAATCCCGGGAAACGGACTCCGCGTGTATCAAGCCCGAACTTCTGGAAATAATAATCGCATAGGAGTTCTCCGGAAACTTTATTGACCCCGTACATTGTCGTCGGACGCTGCAGCGTATCTTGCGGTGTATTCTTTTTCGGTGTCGATGGTCCGAATGCGCCAATCGAACTCGGCGTAAAGAATTGCATATCCAATTCGCGCGCTGCTTCTAGCGCATTCACTAAACCGCCCATGTTCAGGTTCCAGGCAAGCAATGGCTTTTCTTCAGCAGTCGCTGACAGTAATGCGGCCATGTGCATAATCGTATCCGCCTCAAAGTCTTTCGCTAAATCGTGCATCTTCTGGCCATCTGTTACATCCAATACGTTAAAAGGGCCGCTTTCATCATTGGTTGCGCGAATATCTGTCGCCAAAACATTGTCGGCTCCATAGATAGTGCGCAGCTTGGTGGTCAATTCTGAACCGATTTGCCCTAGAGCTCCGGTGATCATTATTCGTTTCATTTTAAGTGCTCCTCTCAATTAAAACATTTGTCCTCTGCATAAAAACATTTAAATCGTTAAGATCATTGTTTAAATAAGCTTTTCTATCTTGCCATTATAATTTGTTCTCTTTAAAAATACAACGGATTTTACTGTATTTGGCCGAAAATGGGCTAAACAGTTCACTTGTATCTCTTGAATAGCCGGTGCTATAATGAGAAAGTTGTTTTGGCCTTTCAAAAAGCTGACCAAAACTTATTAATCGCTTTTTTTTAAGTTTTAAACCAAGTATTCCGCTGTGTTTTATTGCGTTAGTTTCCCTGCTCTTGAAGAGGGGTATATTATGCGAAACAGACTGGGATGCCTTTTGTGGAGAATTTGGAAAGGCCATTAATAAAACATATAGAATGGAGGCATTTATTTTATGAAGAAATTTAGTTTTGCACTATTATTATTGATTGCCGCACTCGTATTGGCAGCATGTGGCGGAGGATCATCTGAAGAAGATCCGACGACAGATGATGCAGCAGGATCTGGCGGTTCTAGCAGCTCGGAAGGAGATTTGCTGGCTGAAGTCCAAGAAGAAGGCAAATTGATCGTAGGGACTGAAGGTACATACCCTCCTTTCACTTTCCATGACGAAACTGGTGAACTGACAGGATTTGATGTTGAAATTGCACGTGAAATCGGGAAGCGCCTAGGCGTTGAAGTCGAATTCCTTGAAACGCAATGGGATGCGATTTTCGCAGGGCTTGATGCAAGCCGTTTTGATATGGTAGCTAACCAGGTCGGCATCAACGAAGAACGCCAAGCAAGCTATGAATTCTCAGATCCTTATATCACTTCTACTGCGGTACTGGTTGTCGCTAAAGGCAACGAGGAGATCAAAAGCTTTGAAGATTTGGAAGGCAAACTTTCTGCGCAATCTTTGACAAGCAACTACGCAGAAACTGCCCGTTCGTACGGAGCTGAAATCGAAGGTGTAGAAGGATTTAACCAAGCGATCGAGCTATTGAACTCTGGCCGCGTTGAAGCGACGGTAAACGATAACTTGACTGTGCTTGATTTCTTGAAACAGCGTCCGGATGCAAACATCGAAATTGTCGATGAAGCAGACGATGCAGCTCAAAGTGCCCTATTGTTCCGTAAAGACAGCGGCGCAATCGTTGAAGAAGCAAATAAAGCCCTTGCTGAAATGATCGAAGACGGCACGTACGATGAAATTTCCGAAAGATGGTTCGGCGAAAATGTACTTGAATAGTATTTTCTCTGACCCTGTCCGGATGGAGCGGCTAATGGACATTTCGCAGACGTCCTGGCTGCCCCTTTTGGAAGGGCTGATCCAGTTTACTGTCCCTTTGTCGATTATTTCTTTTATCATTGGTTTGATATTAGCAGTTTTGACAGCGTTGGCACGTATTTCTACGATCAAAATCCTGCAAGTGATTGCCCGGATCTATGTATCCATCATTCGCGGCACACCTTTGCTTGTTCAATTGTTCATCTTATTCTATGGCCTGCCGTCGCTCGGTGTGACGATTGATCCTTTCCCGGCTGCGGTCATCGGTTTTTCATTGAACGTCGGGGCATACGCATCTGAAGTGATCCGCGCTTCCATCCTTTCTATTCCGAAAGGCCAATGGGAAGCTGCCGATACTATCGGTATGACATATGTACAATCGCTTCGCCGCATTATTTTGCCGCAAGCGGCCCGCGTTTCCGTTCCACCTTTATCCAATACTTTTATTAGTCTAGTGAAAGACACGTCGCTCGCATCACTCATTCTCGTAACTGAAATGTTCCGCATTGCCCAGCAAATCGCTGCGACCAACTACGAATTCCTATTATTGTATGGCCAAGCCGCTCTTATCTATTGGGTCGTCTGTTTCCTTCTATCTGTCGGACAGGGCCGATTGGAAAACCGGTTTGACCGTTACGTTTCACGATGATGAATGCTTACGAAGCGAATAATAAAGCACTGGCTGCAGTGAGGAGCGAAATATGATTACAATAAAGAATTTGCATAAGAAGTTCGGCGACTTGGAGGTTTTGAAAGGCATTGACCTTGAAGTGAAAAAGGGCCAGGCCGTTGTGGTCATCGGCCCTTCCGGATCCGGGAAAACGACTTTCCTGCGCTGCTTGAACATTTTAGAAACACCTACAGCCGGCGCTATTTCCATCGATGAACAATCGGTCGACTTTGCGAAACCGGTTCCGAAGAAAAAAGTGAATGCTTTCCGGAAACAATCCGCGATGGTATTCCAGCACTACAACCTTTTCCCTCATATGACGGCGCTTGAAAATGTCATGGAGGGTCCGGTTACCGTGCAAGGACAAGATAAAGCAACGGCGCGCAAGAAAGCGGAACAATTGCTTGCAAAAGTTGGCCTTGCCGATAAAGTGAACGAATACCCGTTCCAACTATCCGGTGGACAGCAGCAGCGCGTCGGCATCGCCCGTGCGCTCGCACTTGAACCAAAAGTGATGCTCTTTGATGAACCGACTTCAGCACTCGATCCTGAACTTGTAGGTGAAGTGCTGCAAGTTATGAAAGATTTAGCGTCAGAAGGAATGACGATGGTCGTTGTCACCCACGAAATGCGTTTTGCAAAAGGCGTGGCTGATGAAGTCCTGTTCATGGACGGCGGACATATTATCGAACGCGGCAAACCGGAGGATATTTTTGAACATCCAAAAGAAGCCCGTACTCAGCAATTCCTGAATTTGATTCAAAAAACAGATATCATCTAAACCCGCAGCCATTTATGGCGCGGGTTTTCTTTTTGTATTTTTATTCTGTTTTATCGTTTTTTATTCCTTTTGAGGATTTTATTGTATACTGAATCTATCCGCTTTGAAGGAGAGTCGAAAAGATGAAACCGTTAATCTATGAAAAAATCGAGTCACTTTATACAGAAATGGTGGAAACCCGCCGCTATTTGCATATGCATCCTGAGCTTTCCCATCAAGAAGTCCATACACCGGAGTTTATTGCACAGCAATTGGAAAGCATGGGCGTAGAGGTTCGTCTCGGCGTTGGCGGCCGTGGTGTGGTCGGCTACATCCGCGGCAGCTTGCCGGGTAAAACCGTGGCTTTCCGGGCAGATTTCGATGCGTTGCCGATCACCGACCAAAAAGAAGCTGCTTATAAATCGACTGTCCCTGGAGTTATGCACGCCTGCGGCCATGACGGCCATACAGCAGGGCTATTAGGCTTTGCCAAAGCGATGGCTGAATTCAAAGATCAATTGCCGGGCACGATTGTGCTGATCCATCAATTCGGCGAAGAAGTAGCGCCGGGCGGGGCTCAGGCGATGATCGCCGATGGCTGCTTGGAGGGAGTCGATTCCGTTTACGGTGCCCATCTGCAAAGCAAGATGGAAAGCGGCAAAGTCTTTGTGCGTGATGGCTTTTTGCAAGCTTCTGAAGACACGGTGAAAATCATCGTTCGCGGATACGGAACCCATGGTGGAGAACCGCATACTGGCGTGGATCCGATTCTCGCAGCCAGCCATATCATGATCGCTCTGCAATCGATCGTCAGCCGAAATGCCGATCCACTGAAAGAATTGGTGGTGTCTATCGGGAAATTTCATGCAGGCGATGCCGATAATGCCATTCCAAGCGAAGCGGTACTGGAAGGCACAATCCGCGTATTTGATCCGGAACTGCGGAAGATGGCAACGGAGCGGGTAAAAGCGATTGCTGAAAACATAGCGCTGGCCATGGGTGCAGAAGCGGAAGTGACGATTGAAGCCGGCTATATTTCCTTATGGAATCATCCGGAGGCGGCTGAAGTGGTCCGCAGTGCAGCTCGCCAAGCGATTGGCGAAGAACAAGTGATGGAAGCGGACCCAATCATGCCAGTGGAAGATTTCGCTTATTTTACCCAACAACGGCGGGGTGCTTACTTTTTCGTTGGAGCTAAAATGCACGATGAGCGTTTAAGCTTCCCGCATCATCATGAGAACTTCGATTTTGATGAGCGCGCCATGCTTGTTGCGGCAAAAGTGTTTGCGGCCATTTATTTTGAGGAGCAAAATATGGGGATGGAAAGTACTAAGTAAATCCTTAGATTGGAAAATAAAACACGCTCAGCTGCTGCTAGCTGAGCGTGTTTCGCTGTATTATTGAATAACTCCAAGTTCTTTTCCGACGCGCGCATACACTTCGATCGCTTCGTCGAGCATTTCTTTTGTATGGGCCGCTGTCGGCATGTTGCGGACACGTCCTGTGCCTTTTGGAACCGTCGGGAAGACGATGGATTTCGCATAGACGCCTTCTTCAAATAAACGTTTTGAGAACTCTTGTGTGAGCTTCTCGTCGCCAATGATGCAAGGTGTAATCGGTGTTTCAGAATCGCCGATGTTGAATCCTAGCTCTTTCAAGCCTTTTTTCAAGTAATCGCCGTTATCCCAAAGTTTATCGTGCAGTTCTGTCGAATCGATGATCATTTGCAATGCTGAAATGATGGCAGCCACGTCACCAGGAGTGACAGCTGTTGAGAACAAGAACGGGCGGGAACGCACTTTCAGCCAATCGATCAAGTTTTTCTTGCCGGCCACATAACCACCAACAACGCCGACTGCTTTAGATAAAGTACCCATTTGCATATCGATCTCTTTTTCAAGGCCGAAATGCTTCACAGTCCCTTTCCCTTTTCCAGTAACGCCCGATCCATGCGCGTCATCGACGTATGTAATCAAGTCAAATTCTTTTGCGATTTCTACAATTTCCGGAAGCTTCGCGATATCGCCATCCATCGAGAATACACCGTCTGTAATGACCATGACTTTATTGTACAAACCGGATTCTGTCGCTTCTTTCGCTTTCGCGCGAAGGTCTTCCATATCCGAGTGCTTGAATGCGATGATTTTCGCTTTTGACAAACGGCAGCCATCAATGATGGACGCGTGGTTCAACTGGTCGGAAAGAATCGCATCGTTCTTATCCATGACAGCAGAAATCGCTGCCATATTGCAGTTAAATCCGGATTGGTAGGAAATCGCAGCTTCTGTTCCTTTGAACTCAGCAAGCTTCTCTTCCAATTTCACGTGGAGGTCCAATGTTCCGTTGATTGTGCGGACCGCACCAGCACCGACGCCGTACTTGTCGATTGCGTCTTTTGCCACTTGCTTCAAGTCTTCGTTTGTCGCAAGCCCCAAATAGTTATTTGATGATAAGTTGATCAAGTCTTTGCCGCGGACTTTGATGATTGCGCCGTTCGGTCCTTCAACTGGATCGATTTCATTATATAAGCCTTGCTCTTTTAATTCGCCAAGGTTTTGATCTAAAAATGCATCTAATTTTTTTGACAATGTCCTCTTCCTTTCGCAAACGATTTCACTTCCCATCTTACCATAACGGTAATCTTCTCCAAACTGAAAAGAAATTCAGGCAAAAGAAAAAGCGGACCGAGGTCCGCTTTTCACTTATTGATTGCCTTTCCCTTTTCCATTGTTATTGCCTTTGCCTTTGTTCTTTTTGTCTTTTTTGTCTTTCCCTTTTTGGTCTTTATACAATACTTCATAACTGAATTCCTGCGCTTCTTTCTGGCCTTCAGCAGCTGCATAAGACGTGATCATTTTCACATTGCCTTCACGAAGCACTTGCTTCAGATCCAATGCCTGTTGGTTCGTCACATTGTATGGATTCACGTGGAATACGTGCTCTTTCCCGTTTTTCTTCGTCTGGATGAACGTCGTTGTGAAATTCACGTAGTCGCCTTTCAATTGTCCAAGTGACTGGAATGCATCCGTTGAAGAACCGTCATTCGAGAAGTTGCCTAGTTTCACGTCTTTGATGTACCAGCCTGGGTTGTTTGAACCCCAGTCCGTCAAGTTGCGGAATGAAACCAGTACGTCTTTGCCAGCATAAGCTGACAAGTCGAAGCTTTCTGTTGCCCAATCACCGTTCGTGCCTGTAAATCCAGGAACATTTTCTTTGATGGTCGGGTAGCCTTCTTCCACTACATCACTGCGTGTGTTTTCGTTTTCAAGAGATTTCCATGTTTCGCCGTTGTCTGTTGAAACTTGGACCATGCCGAAATCCCATTGTTCTTCAATATCGTAGTAGTGATCGAATGTTAAGGTCGGGTTTGCTGCTGGCACCGTTGCGCCGAAGATCAACGCTTGGTCCGCCTCGTCTCCGTTATTCGGATGCAACACTTGTTTGCCGGATCCTTTAGGATCCGCGACTGTGCTCCATTGCAATGGCAAGAAGTCGACGCCGTCAAATTTCAAACCGCGTACGTCTTTGCCAAAGTTGAATTCTTTAAAATCGCCGCCCCATGCTGGAACTCCCGCTTTTTCATACGTTTTTGCACTTTCAAAATCGATTGTTTTGCCGCGCACTTTCTCGTCCGTGCCAACCGGCAACTCGCGAAGGTCGATGCTGTCAATATCATAGTCGCTGTCGACTTTTGAGCTATCAAGTGTCAATGCTGTCATGAAATCTTGGTAGACTTCAATGAATGTTTTGTTCGTGCCGTAGTCTTTCAACACTTGGTCTACGCTCGCCATGCCTTGTTTTTCGCCGTCGACTGCCAATTCACGGATGAATTCCTGGCCAAATTTATCGTACATATAAAGGGTGAATAAATAAACTTGTCCGTAGTCCGCAATTGTTTCCGGACCGGTTTCAGCTGTTCCGTGTTCATCCCAGCTTACGAGTGAGTTTTCTGGATGATCCAGATAGAAGTTGATGGATCCTTCACTGTGTCCGTAGCCGCCAAGGTATTCAGAGAAAGTGGACATTCCTTCGTTCAACCACGTTTCCTCAGCGCCGTCATTGTCTGCATGGATCAAATGCTGCAATTCGTGGATCGTCGTTCCGAAGAATGTCGACTCTAGGCGTGTTTCCCATGAATTCGTATCGATTGTGATGATATTGCGGTCTGTATAGTTTTCAAGCGTCTGCCAGAAGAAGCCGGCTACGAAGAATGGATACGACGGGTCGTTCCAACCTTCATCTTGTACATTGTCAACGAGCATGATGACTTTGTCTGAGCCTTCGTAATAATCTTCAGGCAATCCGACCATTCCTGGAACTGTCGCATTTGAACCATCAAGCTGATCCGGCATTCCGAAGAATCCAGTCGCTTTCGGATAGATATTGCTGTCGAATTCCGCTTTCAATTTATCTACTTGCGCCTGCGTTACGACATCAGCGGGTTTTGGGTTATCCGGGCCGTAAGCCAAATCATTCGCTACCCAGATTTCCACATTATCGCCTACGCTGCGCAAAGTGAATTCTTTAAACGACAAGTTGCGGTCTAGGAATAATTTAGTTCCTCCGTCGTATGTAAATGGACCATCAGCTGATTCTTCAGCGTCAGAAGCCGCCACATCATTGGCCTGGGCTTTGATTTTTTTATCGGCTTGTTTCATGAACGCTTCATCTTGCGCCATGTCATTTAAGGTTTGGTCGATGTCGACACGGTCCCCGTATCGTTCACTGTTCCATTCCGCTTTTGTCATTGATGTTGTTGCCGCTTCCGTTGGTGCAGCTGCTGCCGGCACCATTAACGACAATGCTAGAGCACTTGCTGAAAGAATGGAAACCCACTTGCTTTTAACCATGTTATTTTTACCCCTCTCAAGTTGTCAGAATTTTATAGCTGAATAAAATAATAACATGCAGACTATTCAGACGAATGAGGTAAATGGTTTATTTCGGATTTCGAAATTTGAGGTATTTATTGCTAATGAAAATTTGGAAAATTATTAAAAAAATTATTTTTTAGTAAATTTTACTCTCATAGACACAAAAAAACCGCCAAATGGCGGTTTTTTATCATGATTTATTTTAAAGCATTCTCAAGATCTTCGATCAAGTCTTCTACATCTTCAATCCCGACGGAAATCCGTACAAGGCCTTCAAGGATCCCAAGCTCACCGCGGCGTTCAACAGGAATCGAAGCATGCGTCATTTGTGCAGGCACTGAAATCAAACTTTCAACAGCACCCAAGCTTTCCGCTAAGGTGAAGTAACGCAATTTCGCCAACAATTCGCCCGCTTTTTCACGGCTGCCGACATCAAATGAAATCATCGCACCGAAACCGGTTGCCTGTTTTTTCATCAATTCGTGTCCCGTGTGATTCGGCAATCCAGGATAGATGACGGCATTGACTGCTTCATGCTGATCCAGGAATTCAGCGATTTTCTGTGCATTCGCTACCGCTTCTTCCATACGGATGCCTAGCGTCTTCAACCCGCGCATCAATAGCCAAGAATCTTGCGGCCCTAAGATGGCGCCTACAGAATTCTGGACAAAATGCATATCCGTCGCTAATTGCTCTGAATTGACCACGACAAGCCCAGCCACGACATCACTGTGTCCACCGATGTATTTTGTCGCACTATGCAAGACAATATCTGCGCCCAATTTCAACGGGTTCTGCAAATAAGGCGTCATAAATGTATTGTCGACAATCGTCAATAAGTTCTTCGATTTTGCATAAGCCGAAACCGCTTCAATATCCGTTACTTTCAACAAAGGATTCGTCGGTGTTTCGATGAAAATCGCTTTCGTATTCGCTTTTACAGCGGCTTCGATCGCTTCCAAATCGCCTGTATCTACAAAAGTGAATTCAAGGCCGAAGCGGTTCAAGACTTTATTGACCACACGGTAAGTTCCGCCGTACACATCATCCGTTAAGATGATGTGATCGCCTGCTGAAAATAACATCATGACAGAAGAAATGGCCGCCATTCCGGAACCGAATGCAAATCCGGCATGTCCATATTCCACGTCTGCAATCAATTCTTCGAGTGCATGGCGCGTCGGGTTTCCTGTACGTGAATATTCATAGCCTTTGAATTTCCCAACGGCTTCCTGCTTGTATGTGCTTACTTGGTAAATCGGTGTGGATACGGCGCCTGTCGCTTCGTCTCCAAAAATGCCGCCATGTATTAATCTTGTTTTCGGTTTCATGAATGATCCTCCTCAAATGTTCTACCATATATATTCTGGCTCATATAACGTTCGCTTGAATCTGCAAAAATCGTGACAATATGGCTTCCTGGTTTAGCTGTCTCGGCTTCTCTCATCGCAGCAACAAATGCTGCACCTGAAGAGCTTCCTACTAATAAACCTTCTTTTCTCGCCAATTCGCCAACAGCAGCAAATGCTTCTTTATCCAAGATGGTGTGGATGGCCTCAAAATGGGAGTGGTCCATATAGGCAGGCAAAAACTCCATGCCGATGCCTTCCGTTAAATGAGGGCCGGATTCCCCGCCATTGATGATCGATCCTTCCGGCTCCACAATCACCGTCTTGATGGTTTCCCGTTTCAACTTCAAAAACCGCGACGTCCCGGCAAATGTTCCGCCAGATCCGGCACCTGCTACAAATACGTCGATTTTGCCATCCAGCGCTTCCCATAATTCGGGGCCGAGTGTCCGGACATAGGTCTCCGGATTCGCTGGATTTGAAAATTGGGATGGGGAAAATGCATCCAGCTCTTTAGCTAATTCATTCGCTTTTGCAATTGCGCCTTTCATCCCAAGTTCAGTTGGTGTGTTGATCACTTCAGCTCCAAGTGCGCGCATCAAGGCCTGTTTTTCCTGGCTGAATTTCTCAGGCACCACAAATTTCACTTGGTAGCCTTTTCCGATTGCAGCAAGCGCCAGGCCGATTCCGGTATTTCCGGCAGTTGGTTCAATCATCGTACCGCCTGGCTTTAAGACACCGCGCCGCTCTGCATCTTCTATCAACGAAACACCCAGGCGGTCTTTTACGCTGCCGCCTGGGTTAAAGAATTCAAGTTTGGCAAAAATCCGGCAGCCATTCGGAATTTCAATATTCGTCAATTCCAGAACCGGTGTGTTCCCGATCAACTGCTGAATGCTCTTTGCAATGTTCATGCCCATTCCCCTTAAACAGTTTCTTCGGCGAACACTTGGCGCCATTCGTCTTTTTTAGCCAGCATTTCACGCGCTAATTCTTTCGCGCCTTCTAAACTATGGCTTGCAGCCCATCCGCATTGGACTTCGTTGCACGCCGGCACTTCGTCAGCTGCAATCACATCCGTCAATGTGTTTTCCAAAATGCGGAGAATGTCTTCGTAATCATCGTGGTTGATAACAGACAGATAAAAGCCGGTCTGGCAGCCCATAGGCCCGATATCGATGATTTGGTCTGAATGGTTGCGGCTATGTTCCGCCATCATATGTTCTAGCGAGTGAAGGCCTGGCATATCCATATGCTCTTTGTTCGGCTGTTTAAAGCGGATATCGTATTTCTTGATCGTATCGCCATTCGCCCCTGTTTTTTCTCCAGCTAAGCGTACATAAGGCGCCACTACTTTTGTATGGTCTAAGTTAAAGCTTTCAACATTCATTTTTTTCAAGTGAATCGTCTCCCTTAGTATAAAAATTTCTTTTCAATCTTACTGTTTTGTCGCGTCAATCAGATACACGTAATTATTGAGCTGCGTAAACTCGACTTCGAATCCTGCTGCTTCGATCAATTCTTTCATCACCGGCAAGGTCGTGTAATATTCTCGGTTTAAATCTTCTACTAGATTAGCATACCCACGCGACTCTTCAAATTCAATCATTTGCTGTTTTGCTTCTTCGGATTTAAAGACGGTATCCGCAAATACCACTTTTCCGCCTGCCGGAAGCTTTTCTGCGTAAAGTTTAAACGCCTGCGCTTTCTCGGTATCGGTCAAGTGATGAAAAGCATACGTACTCGTAAAACTTTTCACGTTAACCGGCTGCTCGAACTCTAAAAAGTCACCGTCAATGATTTTCAATGCCGGAAACTTTTCGGCTGTTGCTTCGCGCATCGCCTGATTCGGCTCAATGCCCACTACTTCAAGCCCGCGGTCCACCATCTTTTGCGTCAAGTTGCCCGTACCTACTCCGAACTCAATTACCGGCTCGATTGCCCGGTCTGCGACTGCTTGCAAAATCTCATTATATTTAACGAAGACATCTTCGTATTCTTTGTCTTTTCCATTTACTGAATCATCATAAGTGTGAACCCATTCATCAAAAATTTCTACGAACTCTCGTCCCATTTCAATTCTCCTTTGGATGGTTTTTCTATAAAACCAATAGACTTACTAGGTTTTATTTATACCATAAAAAGAGCCCGGATTCAACTCTCTGAACCGGGCGCTAAATCTTCAAAACGGGTGGAACGTCGCTTTTTCTTCCAATGATTTTCTTAAGCATTTTTTCAAATAAAGGCAATGCCGCCTGAACGATTTTGCCGGTTAAAAGGGCAACCGCAATCGTCCCGATTCCCACCGGACCGCCAAGCAACCAGCCAGCTACTGCCGCAAACACTTCAATAATGGTCTTTGCCCAGCTGATGCTGATGCCGGTTTTCTCGTTGATGACGAGCATGAGTCCATCACGCGGGCCGGCACCGATTTTCGGGGCTACGTAAATCCCGACGCCATAGCCGGATATGATGATTCCCGCAATCAAGATCAGCACTTGCCCTGTCCACGTCGTGATATCCGGAATCAGGAAGTTGAAGATATCGATAAATGCACCGACCAGCAGCATATTCAAAAAAGCGCCGATTTGCGGCAACTTTTTCGTGAAGAGCATCGTGAACAAAATGATGGCGAGCCCCATGATGACTACCCAACTGCCAATGGTCAAACCGAAGTTAAGATGCAGCCCCACGTGCAGCACATCCCATGGGCTGATGCCTAATTTGTCTGCTTTTAGGACCAGCGTGAAACCGAAAGACATGATGATCAAGCCGACAATAAAAAACAGCCAGCGGTAGAACAGCGAACGCCTCATTTTCATCCTTCTTTCTGCTATGTATTATGAAAAATCCATCCACTCAAGTGAATGGACGGATTTTTCAATTTGCCGCCACAGTGATTGCGGCAAATTTGGCGTTTGTCGCTTTCGCTAGATCGTTGGGTCGAAGCTTTAGCTGCATTCCGACTTTTCCAGCCGATACAATGATTTCAGCCATCTGCTCAGCAGATGCTGAAATAAACGTCGGAAATAGTTTTTTCATGCCGAGCGGCGAGCAGCCGCCACGGATATAGCCGGTCAAACCTTGGAGTTCTTTGACCGCTATCATTTCAATCCTTTTCTCGCCTGCCGCTTTAGCCGCCGCTTTTAAATCCAGCTCTTCCGCAACCGGAATGACAAATACGTAATGCTGCTTGGAACTTCCGACCGTCACCAAGGTTTTATGGACGAGTTCCGCATCTTGGCCAATCTTAGCTGCAACGGATACGCCGTCATTCAACCCGTCGCCAGGTTCGTATTGAAGAATGTCATAGGAAATGCTTTCTTTATCTAATATTCGGGCTGCATTGGTTTTCGCAATTTTCTTCGCCACTCGCACCATCTCTGCCTTTCACTGTTCATTTTCAACAGCATATCATCAAATTCAATCGATTTCTAATCGTTTTGATTTAATAATTTTTTCAGAGCTTCAGCCATCGCAGTGTTTGCCGGCGGCTCTTCTTGTTGTTTTAAGAATTTATTGACGTCTTTCTTATTCGCTTTCGACTGATTGTTATTGCGGCGTTTTTCAAATGCCGACAATTTTTCGCGATGTCCGCATTTGCAGACGAAAATCTTGCCATCGCCTTCCCCTTGCATTTCCAATTTCTTATGGCAATTCGGGCAGCGGGCATTGGTCAGCATCGCCACTTGTTTCTTGTAGCCGCATTCGCGGTCTTGGCAGACATTCATCTTGCCGCGTTTGCCATTGACTTCAAGAAGCGGTTTGCCGCAGTCCGGGCACATCTTGCCAGTGACGTTATCATGCTTGAATTTCTTATCGCTCTTCTTGATATCCGACACGGATTTCTCGGCGAACGCAATCATCTCTTTCATGAACTGCTCTTTTTTCAATTGCCCTTTGGCGATTTTATTGAGCTGCTGCTCCCAATCCGCTGTAAGTTTCGGCGACTTGAGATCTTCCGGAACAAGCTCCAGCAATTGCCGGCCTTTTGATGTGATGGTCAAATCCTTGCCTTTTTTCTCGATCAAGAACGTATTGAACAATTTGTCGATGATGTCCGCACGCGTCGCCACTGTCCCGAGCCCGCCTGTTTCACCGAGTGTCTGGATCAATTCCTTCGACTCGCCGGCCATGAACTGGGACGGATTTTCCATCGCACCAAGCAAAGTTCCTTCATTGAAGAAGGCAGGCGGCTTCGTTTTGCCATCGGTTAAAGCGATGCCTTTAATCGACAGCTTCTTGCCTTTTTCAAATGGCGGCAGCGTGGAATCGCCGTCTTCTTCGTCGTCTTTATAGATGCGTTTCCATCCTTCGTTGCGGATCGTATTGCCTTTCGTCTGGAACGTTTCGCCTCCTGCGGTGATTTTCACCGTCGTCTGGTCGTATTCGTACGCCGGATAGAAGACAGCCAGGAAGCGCTTGACGATCATGTCGTATAATTTATGCTCTTTGTCGGACAAGTTGTGGAGCTGCGGTGTTTCCTCCGTCGGGATAATCGCATGGTGATCGCTGACTTTACTATCATCGATCACGCCTTTTTGCGGAGCCACCGGCGTTTTCAGGATAGTCGCGGCAAGCGCGCGATACGGTCCGACTTGCACCGCTTTGATGCGGTCTTTCAACGTCCCTTTCATATCGGACGTCAAATGCTTCGAGTCTGTCCGCGGATAGGTAACGATTTTGTAGCGCTCGTACAAGCCTTGCAGCGTGTTCAGCGTCTCTTTCGCCGACCAGCTATAGCGCTTGTAGGCTTCTTTTTGAAGTTCGGTCAAGTCGAATAAAGGCGGAGCCGGCTGTTTCTTCGGCGTGACTTTTACGTCAGTAACTGTTCCTTCATGTGTATTTTGAAGTTTGCTGAACAGCTTATCGATTTTTTCTTTATCGAAAGACTGCGTCGAATTGCCGTCCGTCCAAGTGAAGGCAGCATTGTCCGTAATCGCCTGCATGCCGTAATACGGCTTCGGCTGGAAATTGCGGATCTGCTTTTCGCGTTCTGCAATCATCGCAAGCGTCGGCGTCTGCACGCGGCCAGTCGATAATTGCGCATTGTATTTCACGGTCAACGCGCGCGTCGCATTAATGCCGACGACCCAGTCCGCTTCTGAACGGGCAACTGCCGCTTGATATAAGTTTTCGTAAGCTTTGCCGTCTTTCAGATTGTTGAAGCCGTCTTTGATCGCTTTGTCCGTCACGGACGAAATCCACAAGCGCTTGATCGGCTTGCGCGTTTTCGTTTTCTCTAAAATCCAGCGCGCGACAAGCTCCCCTTCACGCCCGGCATCGGTCGCAATGATGACTTCATTGACGTCGCCTCTCGACAGCTGCGCTTTTACAGCGTTGTATTGTTTCATTGACTGTTTGATCGGCACGAGTTTAAACGGATTCGGAATGATCGGCAAGTTCTCCATCTTCCATTCCTTAAAGTCGTTGTCATATTGCTCCGGCTGCGCCTGTGTCACCAAATGGCCAAGCGCCCAAGTCACAATGTATTGCTTGCCTTCCAAATAACCGTTGCCTTTTTGTGAACATCCAAGAACGCGTGCAATATCGCGCGCCACGGATGGCTTTTCTGCTAGTACTACTGATTTCATTTATGGTCACCCTCATTTCTATATGGATTAATTATAACATCTTCCGGATTTGCTGGCTTTTGGCGGGGGTTGAGCATGGTTGACTGGCTATCGGGCGTATTTTTCATTTAACTGAGCGTATTTCAGTCACTACTGTGCGTATTTTATCGACTACTGAGCGTATTTTCAAATCCCATTGATATTCTTCTCTTTAAAAGGTATAGTATGTTCAATTTAAACGAAAGGATTGATGCATTTGCACCCAATCAAACGGTCTCGTCCATACCGGCTGATGTATCAGGAAGCGTTGCTTGCACGGACTTCTCCCATAAACAGGAATTATTTATTAATAAAAGAAAAAGTACGAAGGCGTTCAGCGGGATTCGCTGGCGAGATCCAATTTGACAGAGCCTGTTCCGAATATGCAGCTGACACGCTCTTCAAAGTGGTACCCGACTTCAACAAACAAGGCCATCAAATTGATGGAATCTGTATCTTCCCGTCTTTTATTGTCTTAGTCGAAGTGAAGAATATCCGCGGCCTGATTCAAATGGACGGACAGAAGCGCCAATTTACCCGTACACTTAATGGAATTGTGACTGGTATGGCAAACCCAGACGATCAACTTTATCGGCATGAAAAACTGATGCGCCGCCTAATAGGCGAAAAAATTCCAATAATCGGCATTGCTATTTTCACAAACACTTCTGCCATATTAGAAATAAAAAATATTAAACGGCGAGTCATCCACCTTTCAGGCCTTCCATTCGTCCTTGACGAACTGATTTCCAACTTTCGAAAATCGGATAAAATTGATATTGACTATTATTATGAACAGATTCTTTCCTTGCAACCCCCATTGCAGACTCCTGCACCACCAGCAATTTCCTATCCCCTTTTAGAAGGTGTTTTCTGCACCTATTGTCCAGGCAGCAAAATGAATTACTCTCGCAGCTTTTGGCGCTGTCCAGCTTGTTTGTACAAGACGAAAGATGCTCATCTGGTAGCGCTTCAGGACTATCGCCTGCTCGTAGGTCCCACAATCTCGAATCGGGAATTCCGCAAATTTACCGGCATACAGTCGCGTACAAATGCCTGGACTATTCTTCAAAATTGCAATTTCCAGACTATCGGCAATCAAAAAAGCCTACGCTATGTCATCCCTGAAATGGATCTCCGAAGAAATTTGGAATAGTATTTTCGGTGTTACTGGGCGTATTTGATTGGCAACTGGGCGTATTTTTCATTTAACTGAGCGTATTTCAGCCACTACTGGGCGTATTCATCAAAACAAAAAAACCTCCCGCGGGAGGTTTTTTCTGCAAATTACGGATTATCAATCGTTTCTTTCGAAAGGTTCTTGCTCATTTCTGCATATTCCACGAAAACACGGGCCAGCTCACGCAAGCGGTCGTGAACGTCTTCATTGATAATGGTATTGGTTTCATCAAAATGGCTCGTATGCGTGTAGACGTAGTTCGGCGTAACAAGGCAGCGGAAATAATCAAGAATCGGCTTCAGCTGATTTTCAATAACCAAGTGATGCTGATACGTTCCGCCATTCGCTACGATTGAAACCGGCTTGTAGCGCATCGTCCGCGGATGCAGCATATCGAATGTGTTTTTCAAGACACCGGGAATCGAACCTTGGAAAATCGGCGTCGCAATGATGTAGCCGTCCGCATTTTCGAAGCGATGAACGATTTCCTGCATGTCTTTATTGTATTCGCCGAGCGGCCGGCCATCGACGAACTGGTGCTCATATTCGGCCAGGTTCAAAATCACCAATTCCATTTCCTGATTGAAATCTTGGATATATGTTTTCACCTGTTCTAAAATGGCTCCTGTTTTTCTCCCGATAATGGTGCCGTCCACTAATAAAATCTTCATAAGAAAATCCTCCTTGAATGCGTATCTGCCGAGCAGCTTTGTTATCTTCATCATAGCAAAGACCGTTTCGTTATACGCATCGATAAATCTTACGAAATCCGAATTTCATTCTTTAGACTGAGTTTCACTTTTTAAGCGACTGGTTTCCAGCTTTCCTTGAATCCGATTTTCCTGGTGCGCAGGCGGCGAGAAGCTGACAATCGTGTCGCCGATTTTCGCTTCCATCTTATTTTCATCCGTAAAGAATTCAATTTTCCCTTGCGCCCGCTCGATAAAGAGAGGAATTGTCCCTTCAACCGACTTCTCCTGGAAATCAGCGTAGGTGTATTGCTCCGTCAATTGCGTTTTACGCATTGCATAGCCTTCATCAATTTTCGCTTCGAGTGCATGGATATTCCACTCGGAGCCGAATAAAGTACGGCCGCTGAGCGATGAATGGAAATCAGCAGGATTGCCGATGTGGATCGCCGTCTGGTATAAATTCACGCGCCCTAACTCCGGCACGAAATTATTCACCACCAACGAGTTATAGGAATCGGTATCCGTCGCTACAATCATCGTTTCATAAGGCGTCAAGTCGAGTTCATATTCCGTATGCTCGGATAAAATTTCCCCTACAAAATTCGGAATTCCCAATTGGCGAGCGAGCTGTAAACTGCCCCACGCCGGGTCCATTATCAAAACGTTTTTATTGAGCGTACGCAGAATTTCCGCGAGCCTGATATTAAAGCGGCTGCTGCCGACAATTAAAATACCCGGTTCATCAGATGAAGCAAGGCCCAGTTTCTTTCCTAGCCAGCTGATGCTGAACCCATGCGCCACTACCGTTGAAAACACCAAGGCAAAAGTCAACGCCGTCAAGAGTTCTGCGTCTTCAAATCCCGCTTCAAGCAAAGTGCTGGCAAAATATCCGGATACCGTCAATGCGACGATTCCGCGCGGTGCAATCCAGCCGATCAAAGTTTTCTCCTGATTGGTCAGGTCGGTACCGATTGTAGAAAGCCAAATCGATAAAGGGCGAACCACAAATAGCATGGCCAACACAAAGGCGATGATTTGCCAATTCAAAATCTTGAGAAGCACTTCCAGACTTAATGAAGCAGTCAACATGACAAATATGCTCGAAATCAATAAAACAGAGATATTTTCTTTAAAATGGCGCATTTCATTGATCGACGTAATGTTCATATTCGCCATCATGATCCCCATCGCCGTGACGGCAAGCAACCCTGTTTCATGCATCACCATATCTGAAACGGCAAACACCAGCAGCACCACGGCAAAGACCATCGGCGATTTCAAGAATTCTGGCACTTGCCCTTTCTCGAACATGCGCCCCATTCCCCATCCCGCGAGTAAACCGAGCAAGACAGCGAAGAGCGCCGCCAAGAAGAACAAGCCAAATGCCGCAGCCGATTCTTCGCCCATCGCAAACAGCACAAATTGGAAAGCGAACAAAGCAAGCAACGCCCCAAACGGATCGACGACGATGCCTTCCCATTTCAGGATTGCGGCTGGCCGCGCTTTTAATTTCGCCTGGCGCAGCATAGGCAAAATCACAGTGGGTCCCGTTACGATGAACAAGCCGCCGATTACAAAAGAAACCGCGATCGACAAGCCTGCCAAGTAATGGGCTGCGAGTGATCCCGCAATCCAGGCGATAAACGCTCCGAGCGTGACGATCCGCAGGACCGGTTTGCTAAACGTTTTTATTTCTTTGAAGTTTAAATTCAGGCTCCCCTCAAATAAAATAATGGCCACAGCCAATGAAATGATTGGGTTGAATAAATCACCGAAACTTTCCGATGGCGAAATGATGCCGAAAAACGGCCCTACGACCAAGCCGGCAATGGACATCATCACAATCGCAGGAAGCTGCAATCGCCACGCAATCCATTGCGACAGAACGCCAAGGAAAAGAATCAGCATGAGATCGAATAATAAAGAATCGATGATAGGTACCTCCATGTCTGTAATTTAGGGCTGATTCCATTTCCAGCCCGACTATTTGACCATTATAGAGGGTTTGGCCTGGTATTGAAAAGCGAGAACCGAGCCGTCAGGGATTTAATAATATGGAATTTATGCTATAATAGAAAAAAATCTAAGGGTGAATCGTATGAACAAACAAGAAATCGAGTTTGAGATTGCTGATTTGAAAAGCGATTATGTCCGCCACCAAGGGGATATTGAAAAATTAGAGACCACTGGCCATGCTCGGATGGTCGAGCAAGCAGAAGAACGATTGGAAAAAATGGAACAGCGACTTGCGGAATTAAACAAAAAACTCGCGGAACTCTAGCCCGCGAATTTTTTTTTGGCGTTTCGCCCCAGTTTGTTTAACCTTTCATGGCCTTTATCTTTTTCTTTTGTCCAGTTCCAGCGCCTAGCCCCTCGAGGTCGCTTCAGCCCAATCGCCAATGGCAAAATACGCCATTTTCGATTGAGCCTCCAGCGCTTGTCGGGGCTGAACTTGCTGTCTAGCTGCAGCAGCCAGATTCTCGGGTCATAAGCCACTTCGGCTGTGCGGTTGGAAATACACCGCTTCGCCAAATCGTCTTACGCCCTTCGAATCTAAACGGCCGCTTCCGCTTTTCTATGGCGCTTACACTTTTCTTTTGTCCAGTTCCAGCGCCTAGCCCCTCGAGGTCGCTTCTGCCCAATCGCCAATGGCAAAGTACGCCATTTTCGATTGAGCCTCCAGCGCTTGTCGGGGCTGTCAAGGCGCTTACACTTTTCTTAAATAATGGAGGAATACAATAAATGAGTTTATTAACAGTAGAGAATTTAAGCCACACTTTCGGTGACCGCACGCTTTTCAATGATGTGTCGTTCCGTTTAGTGGAAGGCGAACATGTTGGCCTTGTCGGCGCAAACGGCGTCGGCAAATCGACTTTGATGAATATTTTAACAGGAAAGATCATGTACGATTCCGGCCGCGTTGAATGGCAGCCGAAAACGCATTATGGGTATTTGGATCAGCACACGCAATTGACGCCTGGGCGCACCATCCGTGAAACTTTGCAGGACGCGTTCTTGCCTCTTTATGAAAAAGAAGCGGAATTGAACAATATCGCCATGCAAATGGGCGAAGCAGATCCGGATCGCTTGGAAGAATTATTAGAAGAAATGGCGGAGGTCCAAGATGCCTTGGACGCTGGCGATTTCTATACGCTTGATGTGAAAATCGAAGAGATTGCACGCGGGCTTGGCCTGGATGCCATCGGCCTTGAACGTCCGGTTGAAGCTCTTTCCGGCGGCCAGCGCACGAAATTGCTGCTTGCGAAACTATTGCTTGAAAAACCGAAAGTCCTTTTGCTCGATGAGCCGACCAACTATCTGGATGAAGAGCACATCCAGTGGCTCGTCAATTACTTGAAGAATTACCCGCATGCGTTCTTGTTGATTTCGCATGATACCGAGTTTATGAGCAGTGTCACGGGCGTCATTTTCCATTTGGAATTCTCGCGCCTGTCCCGCTATACCGCTACGTATGAAAAATTCATCGAGCTTGCGGAACTAGCGAAAAAGCAGCATTTGGATGCTTATGAAAGACAAGCAGACATGATCAAGAAAACCGAAACTTTTATCGCGAAAAACAAAGCCCGCGCTTCAACTACCGGCCGTGCTAAATCGCGCCAAAAGCAATTGGACCGGATGGACCGGATTGAAAAACCGGAAATTGCAGCAAAACCGCAATTTTCGTTTAAAGAAACACGGAGCCCGAGCCGTTATGTCGTAGAAGCCGAAGCTTTGACGATCGGCTACGATAAGCCGCTTCTTCCGCCGCTTACCTTCATGATCGAACGCGGAGAAAAAATCGCGCTTGTCGGCATGAACGGCGTCGGTAAATCGACGCTGCTAAAAACGATGCTTGGCAAGATCAAACCGCTCGACGGCAATGTGCTGCGCGGAGAATATTTGACGCCTAGCTATTTTGAGCAGGAAGTCAAAGCGCCTACGCATACGCCGCTGGATGAAATCTGGGCAGCGTATCCAAGTTTGGATCAAGGCCAAGTCCGTGGAGCCCTTGCGCGCACCGGTTTGAAAAACGAACACATTTCCAGATCGATGACGCAACTAAGCGGTGGCGAACAAGCCAAAGTCCGTCTATGCAAATTGATGATGGAAGAAAGCAATTGGCTGATTTTCGATGAGCCGACGAATCACTTGGACATCGATGCCAAAGCTGAATTGAAACGTGCGATGCAAGCTTATAAAGGCACGATCGTACTGGTCAGCCACGAACCTGAATTCTACGAAGGACTTGCAACCAAAGTCTGGAACGTCGAAGAATGGGTCAATGCTGGAAAGCAATCGACTTTATAATAAATCCGGCTCGCAAATTAAAAATCATTTCTTTTAAAGACTAAAAAAGGCTTTTCGCAGATAAATGCGAAAAGCCTTTTTTTAATAGGTCGTCAGCTTGAACAACTTCTGGAATCCATAAATGCCGCGCTGCAGGAATGAAAAAGTATCTTGGTACTCCTCGGTATCCAACGTATAAAGCGCATCTTCATTTTCCCAAAGACGATCAAAATAAGTATTCATATTGTCCGTCAGCTCACTGTCATTCGGTGCAATGATGCGGATATTGTTTTCCAGATTGTAATTATCGAGAGCCCGCTCTGTGTAGTTGGCGGCCCCGCCGGAAATAATTGTTTCTTCCGCCGTTTCAATCATGATGGTTTTTGTATGGAACTGGCCAATCACGGTATTGTACCAGCGGACCTGTACTTGATCATCCGACTCTTCGAGCATTTCATTGACTACGGGACGGTTTGGCAGCCCCGTTTTCTCATTGCCGAATGCGTTCTGGTTCGGGTCCAAGATCAATTGGACTTCCACTCCCCGGTTCGCTGCTTCAGTCAGCGCTTCTACAATATCACTTTCTGCCACATAGAACATCGCTAATCGGATGCGGTCGCCTTTTTTCGCTTTTTCAAAATCTTGGAGCAGCGCATCTAAAATTTTTCCTTCAGTTACATATTGAACTTGGTATTCTCCCTGCTGCTCTTCTGCTTCCACTCTTGGAAGTTCAGGGCCGCCTGACATTTTCGATGCTGCCTCTTCTGATTCCAATATGTCATTCAAAATAGGGCCGCTGACCTTGAATGCCATATTGCCATGGAAGCCGCTCGCATTATGGGGATTAGCAGAACTGATTAATGCTTCTTTTTCCGTAATGATCGCTTTCCGGTGATTGGCTTTGATGTTCATCATCTTCAAATAAGAAGCCAATTTCAGATCCGGGGCATCGCTTGACATGCCATTTGGCAACCAGCCTTTACCGTCCGTATCAAACCATTGGAAAAACGCACGGTAGAATCCGGAATACAACGGAGTTGAATCGCGCAGCTTATCGAGATCCGTCACAACCACCTCTACTCCTGCCTCTTCCAAAGCATCCAGCAATTCGCTGTCATAAGATCCATATCCTTGATTCAGCGGGTCCGTAATAAAATAAATCGGCATCTCGGGAAATGCTTCTTTTTTCTTCAGGAGATGTTCGGTCAAACTATCGGCCACTTCCGGGAAGTCCGTATTTTGATCGTTATAATTATCGAATAGGAAAAAGTCCAAAACGATGAATTCTTCTGCACGGTCAATCATTCCATTGATTTCATCAAAAATCCTTAATTCGTGTTCCATCCCGGTTCCTTTTTTATCTTGCGCATACGAAAGATCATAAAACATCTCTACTTGTTCCACTTCATGCAATTCACTTGTATAGGAAACGCCTGGAGGCAGCGGTTTGTATGTATGCCAAATAATGATGCCAATGTAGATCAACGCGAGAACGCCTGCGGTGGCGTAGACGATTCTTCTGCGCTTGCTCCAATTTCTTGCTCTTCTCTTCAATCGATTCATCTCCTCTGGTCTTATTATAGCAATAAGAACAGAAAAGGAATTTATTAATTAATTGTAAAAAAAAGCCAATCGACGAAATCGATTGGCTTCTAAATTCTTTAGTTAATTCGCTCTTAAGCTGTTTGGACGTATTCCCGTGTGCGTGCGTCTTCTAAAAGCATATCTTTCAGGCGCTGTTTGCCTCGGAACAAACGCGATTTCACCGTTCCGATTGAAACTTTCATCGCTTCAGCTATTTCGATCAATGACAATTGGTGCACATAGAAATACACAATCGTTGTCCGGTAAATGGCGTCCAGCTCTGAAATCTTGCTACGGATCATTACCGATACATCTTGTTGCTCTAGAAGTTCAGGTGCTCCCGCTTCGTCTGTAGGAATCAAATCCAATAAGGAAACGTCAAGCCCTTCCGGCTGCTGCTGGATGTGTTTGCTGCGTCGGACATTCTTGCGGTAACGATCACGGAAAGTATTCATGCAAATCGTAGTCAGCCAAGCTTTTACGTGATCGACTTCCTGAATTGATGATTCATAGCGCACGACCTTCAACCAAACCTCTTGCATCAAATCCTCTGCTTCCGCTTTATTGCGCGTCAGTTTTAAACACAAGTGATAAATGTAGCGATTGTACTCTATATATAAACTTTCCATGATAATTGCCCCCATCCGATTTTTTCTTAATGCGGTCCGTTCGAACCGTTCCGGTTTTCTTGTTACCCTTATTGTGCCTCAAGCCAAGCTTTCACTCTATCGCTCTCACTTTCATTTTGCTTACAAAATTGTAATATTGCCGGAATAATAGCAGAATTCCTTAGTTAACTGAAAAAGGCAAAAAAACGTTCAAAATAAAAAAGCTTTGTCCGGAGACAAAGCTTTTAAGCAAATACTTCTTCTGTTGCATTTTGTTTCGTGATCGTTAATCGCATGATCCGATTGCGATCCATTTCATTGATTTTCACATGAAGGTTTTCATAAGAAAATTCTTCGCCTTCATCCGGCACATGTCCTAGCTGCTGCATAACAAAGCCCGCGATGGTATCGTGGTCATCCGGCACTTCGACTTCGAACATTTCATTTACGTCTTCAATTTCCAAGCGGCCATGGCAAATCAGCTGCGTATCCGTGATTTCAAAAACAAGTTCATCGTCTTCATCATCGGTTTCGTCTTCGATATCCTGGCCAATCATTTCTTCAATAATATCTTCATGGGTCACAATCCCCAATGTCCCGCCGTATTCATCCAAGATAACCGCCATATGTTTTTTCTTCGCAAGCATCATCTTAAACACTTTTTCGACGCTTACAGATTGAACCACAAATAGCGGGTTGTCATCCATTAAATCTCGAAGCGTTAAATTGGGATCCATTGACCATTCAATTAGTTTCTTTGAATAAAACAAGCCTACTACGTTGTCCATGCTTTCTTCGTAGACAGGATAACGGGTGTATGAAGAATCCAAGATTAAATCGCGAACTTCTTCATACGTAGAATCGATTGAAATGCCCACCGTATCGGTACGGTGAGTAGACATTACATCCGAAACGTCTTTATTGGGGAAATCGAGAATCCCTTTAATCCGTTCAGATTCGCCTTCTTCAAAAGTCCCTTCAGTAGACGCAATGTCTACCATTGAGCGCAATTCTTCTTTTGTTAAAGTGGCTTCTTTAACAGTCCCTTTGGAAATGATGCGAATAAAGATATTCGTGAATTGTGAAATTAGCCAAGTTAATGGTCGAAGGACCGCCACTAAAATCGAGATGATTGGGGCTACGATATAGGCCATTTTATCAGCAAAAGTTGCTGCGATGGTTTTCGGCAAAACTTCTCCGAATAGAATCAATACCACTGTTAAAATGGCAGTAGCTATCCCCACTTCCCATCCGCGTGTGATGGCAATAGTCGTCACTAAAGTCGGCAACATGATATTGGCTATATTATTTCCGATTAAAATCGTTGTAATCATTCGGTCCGGCTTCGCAATCAATTTTTGCAGCCTTTGCGATTTTTCATCGCCCTGCTCTGCGCGAAGATGGACCTTCATCCTATTTACTGCTGTTAAAGCCGTTTCGCTTCCTGACAAGAAAAACGACATCATTAAAAAAAATCCTAATGCGATAAACAAATTTAGTTCCTCCAGTGTTTTAAACACAGATTTTACGAGCTCTTTCCGTATCCATAATTATACCATAGCGATTTTCCAAATGTCGAAAACCATATCTCGTATGTTATAATTTTCCCATAATAAAATTAGAAGGATTGAGGGATATTATGAATGCACAAGTGATTGACCAATATTTTAAAGACCATCGTGAAGAACATTTAGAAGAATTGAAAGCATTTTTGCGCATCCCTTCCATTTCATCATTGTCTGAGCACAAAGACGACATCCGCAAAGGCGCTGAATGGCTGAAAGAGGCCATGCTGAAAGCCGGACTTGAAAATGCTGAAGTGTTTGAAACAGAAGGACACCCGGTCGTTTATGCGGACTGGCTCCATGCGGAGGGCAAGCCAACAGTGCTTGTCTATGGCCATTACGATGTCCAGCCTGTCGATCCGCTTAACCTGTGGGAATCCGCTCCATTCGATCCGCAAATCCGTGACAACAAGCTTTTTGCACGCGGTGCCAGCGACGATAAAGGGCAGACTTTTATGCATGTTAAAGCAGTCGAAGCATTGCTTCAATTGAACGGTGAGCTTCCGGTCAACATCAAATTCATCGTTGAAGGCGAAGAGGAAGTCGGCAGCCCGAACTTGCCGCTTTATGTCGAACAAAACAAAGACCAGCTAAAAGCTGATGTCATCGTGATTTCAGATACAGGCATGCAAGGGCCTGGACGTCCAGCTGTATGCTACGGCCTGCGCGGATTAGCCGGGATCCAAATTGATGTCAAAGGGCCAAAAGGAGATTTGCATTCCGGCCTATACGGCGGCGCTGTCCAAAACCCGCTGCACGCTGTGGTGGAAATCCTGCAATCTTTCCGCGATAAAGAAGGTGTCATTCAAGTCGAAGGATTTTACGAAGACGTCTTGCCGGTATCAGATGAAGAACGTGCCGAATTTGCTTCGCTTGAATTTGATTTGGAACACGAGAAAAAAGAAATTGGCATCACAGAAGATTTTGGTGAAAAAGGCTATTCCTTTGTCGAACGCACTTGGATTCGCCCGACTTTGGAGATCAATGGCATCACTGGCGGTTTTTCCGGCGAAGGCATCAAGACCGTATTGCCAGCAGAAGCAAGTGCGAAAATCACATGCCGTCTCGTTCCCAACCAAGACCCTGACGACATCGTCGCTAAATTGCGCGCACATATCGATGCCCATAAACCAGCGGGTGTTACTGTTGAAATCACAGATTTTGATAAAGGGAAACCTTTCTTGACACCATTTGACCACCCTGCGATCCAAGCGGCTGGCCGATCGTATGAAAAGATCTACCAAGTGCCGACTGCCTTTACACGAATGGGCGGTTCCGTGCCGATCGTGGCAGTTTTCGACGAAGTTCTTGAGCTTCCTGTCGTGTTGATGGGCTTCGGTTTAGCATCTGAAAACTTCCATGCGCCAAACGAACATTTCCATTTGGAGAATTTCGATAAGGGACTTCGTGTTATTAGCGATTACCTTTTCGAAGCTGCCAAATTATAAGACGCTGAGCCCCTGCTTTATTTCCTTAAAGCAGGGGCTTTTTTTTGCCTTCATATAATTAGGGCCCATCACTTCCTTCTAAAGCACAAGCTGTATAAAATAGAAGAAAAGACGGCATTCGGGAGGAAACTCATGATTTTGTATTGGATAGCAGCATACCTTATCGGAAATTTTTTAACCGCCTGGTGGATCGGCAAATGGAAAGGCGTCGATCTTCAACAGCATCGAAGCGGAAATTTAGGTGCGCGAAATGCTGGCGCAGTCATTGGAAAAACGGCATTTTTGCTGACTTTCATCGGCGACGCCCTAAAGGCCGTAGCTGTTATTTGGCTTGGCCACTATCTGCAATATAGCGAGTGGGCCATTGCAGTCGGAGGTTTATTGGTCATTTGCGGCCACCTATTTCCTTTTTGGCTAAAAGGAAAAGGCGGGAAAGGAATTGCTTCTTTTATCGGGGCTTCACTTTATTTCACGCCGGAACTTTTTGCTATTATGTTTGTCGTTTTTCTCTTATTTTTTCCGTTCGTGAAAAGTGCTACCTTAACCATGCTATTTGCCATGGCTGCATACATCATCGGGATTTTTATTTTCGGAGAATTGCTGGTCTGGTGGCCGATGGCTGCAGCGATTTTTCTCATTTTGGCAAAACACCGGAACGACATTGCAGAATCGTTTCGCCAACGCTTTTCAAACGCTTAAAAGTTATTCTGTAAAAAGTTATTTTCTTTCGTGTTTCCATCCCGTTACCTTGCCTCGCTGTTTTCTCTATGAGGAAAATATTATTCGTGTTATAGTTTAATTATTCAAAATTATTAAATGACAGGATGATTAAACCTATGAAAAAACCAATTGCTTGGATCATGGACACTACAGGCTATGTAACCGACGAATTCAAGTCCCATCCGGACGTGTATATCGTTCCTTTGAATATCCACTTTGACGCTGAAGAATACATTGACGATGGAATCGATTTATCCAATACCGAACTCTATGAAAAAATTAAAAGTGCCAAAGAATTCCCTAAAACTTCACAGCCCTCGGCCGGAAAATTTGCAGAGCTATATGAAAAATTGAACGAACAATATGAATGTGCCATTGCCGTCCACGCGTCTGCCAAAATGAGCGGCACTATCGCCTCTTCGACAGCTGGAGCTGAAATGACCGGTTTCAAGGTTTATGCAGTGGATTCTCTTGCCCTCTCTTATGGATTAAGCGGATTGATTGAACGCGGAATGCTTCTTGAACAGCAAGGAAAAACAGCTGAAGAAATCGCGCATCGCTTGGAGCAGGAAGCACATGACTTCCGCAACTATATCTTGATCGGCAACCTTTCCCAGCTTTACAAAGGCGGACGGATGAGCGGAGCTCAGTACTATTTAGGCAGTTTGCTGAAAGTAAAGCCAATCGTACAAATCAGTGCAGAAGGTGAATTGCAGCCGATCGATAAAGTGCGGTCACATAAAAAAGCCGTTCAATATTTAATTGACCATGCAAAGCAGGACCATCAGGAATACGGCATAAATCGTTTTCAAATCATGCATGCCAATGTACACAATGAAGCTGAAAGTTTAAAACAGGAGCTGCTGAAGATTGCTCCGCAAGCAGAAATCCTGATCGGAGACTTAAGCTCTTCTTTAGCAGTCCATGCCGGTGAAGGCACCATTGCTTTAATGTGGAGAAAGAACGCCATCTGATTTATTGTCCACCTAAAAATGATTCGAGTCTTTATTTGAAAATTTGTTTTTCTAAACCGGTCATATCGGCTATTTGATAACTCGTCTGATACAATAGTAAGTAGAATGATGAGTGAGGTGGATTTAATGCAACATGTTGAACGGGAACTTACGGAAAATGTAATGCTTTGTGATGCAAAAGGCCAATTAAATCCTGGAGCGATTGGATACGCGCGCCAGCCGCTTGTCATCAGCAATTTGCGCGGCAATTTTATGCGTAAAAAGAAATGGAATTATTGGTGCGTTTTCGGAGAAGACATCATGTTCTCTGCCACTATCAGCCATCTTGATTATGCAACTGTCTGCTTTGTCTATTTTTTAAATTATGAAACTCAGCGATTCTTTGAAAAAACCGTGGTGGTGCCCTTTACCCGCCAACTTAAATTATCCAATGAAGTATTGGATACGAGCCATTTCCGCCATGAGGAAATGGATATCAACTTTGAATACAAAGAAAACCAGACCCTCCTCAACGTCCGGATTAAAGACTTTGACGGAGAACCGCTTCAAGCATCTCTTGTTATTCAGCATCCTGAATCGTATGAATCATTGAATGTGGTCATTCCATGGAACCGCCAAACTTTTCAATTCACTGGCAAGCACCACTCCCTCCCGACTTCGGGCGAAGTGAAAATTGGCAGCCAACGCTTTGAATTTGAACCGGATGAGAGCTTCGCCGTCCTCGATTATGGGCGAGGCGTTTGGCCGCGTGAATCTTCGTGGAATTGGGCGATGGCTTCCCAACGTTCACTCGGAAGATCAATCGGCTTGAATTTCGGCGGTAAATGGACGGATGGAACCGGTATGACGGAAAATGCATTTTTCGTCAACGGCAAAATGACCAAAATCCACGAAGATGTCATTTTTCATTACAATAAAGAGAATTACAAAGAACCGTGGCTGATCCACACCAAATTCTCAGATGACGTAAAGCTGACTTTTACGCCTTTTTTTGAACGGGTCTCAAAAACAGATGTGCGAGTGATTAAATCTGAAGTCCATCAGCTTTTCGGCTATTATAATGGCTACGTCCGTTATCCGGACGGCAAAAAAGTCAAAATTCTTCAAATGCTCGGAGCCATTGAAGAACATTATGCAAAATGGTGAAAAAGCAGAAATAGTTAAAAGCCCTAATTCATTCTTCATAAATAAAAGAGGCGCTGAGCAGCGCCTCTTTTATTTGAATTCGTTTAACATGCGTTCTGGATAATCGGTGAAAATTCCATGGACGCCTATTTTCCGTAGCTCTGATGCATATTCCACGCTGTTTACTGTATAGACATAGACAATCGCGCCTTTACGCAAAGCATCTGTCGCCATTCTCCGGAATGCGGAAGGCAAAGACAAATGGATGCGTGTCGTGCCGATAACGCGCGCATAATCGTAAACATCTACAAAGATCTGAGACGTTAAAATGGCAGATTCTATGTCGGTATCGCGGCATACTTTTTGAATGTCTTCGTGATTGAAAGAAGAAATGACAATCTGTTTGCCCATTCCAAACTTTTCAGCGCTTTCGATGACCTTATTGACCAAGGAATCATAAGGGAAAATATCCGACTTGATTTCGATATTAATACGATGAGATGTGTTTTCGAAAACGCTCAATACTTCCTCAAGAGTCGGGATGCGTTCACCTCTCCAATTATCCGAAAACCAAGATCCACAATCAAATTCCTTTAATTCCGATAAGGTCATGTCTTTTACGTAACCCTTGCCGTCTGTGGTGCGATTGATCTTTTCATCGTGAATGACGACAATTTCCCCATCCTTCGTAAGATGGACATCAATTTCCACCCCGTCAATCGGCAATTCGGCCGCTGCTTTAAAAGCAGCCAATGTATTTTCGGGATGCGTTCCCGAGCAGCCTCTATGTGCATATATCTTCATCTTTTTTTCTCTCTCCCCTGCTTAATCACTTAAATATCTGAACGCAGTTCCCAAAGTTCAGGGAAAAAGTATTGGTCCAGCACCTTTTTCAAATAATGCACGCCAGAAGATCCGCCTGTCCCTTGCTTGAAGCCGATGATCCGTTCTACAGTTTTCATATGGCGGAACCGCCATTGCTGAAGGGAATCTTCAATATCCACCAGTTTTTCTGCAAGTTGATAAAGCTCCCAGTGCTTGTCTACGTCCCGATAAACCGTCTTCCATGCAGCTTTAACGCTGTCGTTTGATTCGTAAACGGTCGTGACATCCCGGCTTAAGATAGCTTCATCAATCTTAAAGCCGCTTCTCGCCAATTTTTGAATAGCGGCGTCGTATAATCCAGGCTTTTGAAAAGCTTCCGTTAATGTATTGGAAAGAGCTGCATCTTTTTCGTAGATTTTAAGTACATGTTTTGTCTTATACCCTAATGCAAATTCAATTAACCGATATTGATAGGATTGAAATCCGCTGGCATTGCCTAAGTCGTCGCGGAACTCCATATATTCAGCGGGAGTCATCGTTGCCAACACGTCCCAGGCCTGGATAATCTGGGTTTGGATTTTGGAAACCCGGGCCATTTGCTTGAATGCGGGCTGGAGATCGTCTTCATCGATATTTCGGATGGCAGCATGCAGTTCATGCAAGATGAGTTTCATCCACAATTCAGATACTTGGTGGATGATAATAAAAAGAGATTCATCGTGATGTCCACTAACCCCCTCCTGCGCATCCAATAATTTATCCAAATGCAAATACTCCCCATAAGTCATACTTTCCTTAAAATCAGTGCGTATGTTCTTTTCAGCTGCAGCAGCTATATTTTGCCCATTTGTATACTTATCCATTGTAAAACTCCGTTCTGGCTCTTCTTCTACTAGGCTCGTCTTTTGTTTTAACTATTCTAAAATAACGATTAAAAAGCTAAAAACCGGGAATACATAGTTATAACGAATGACAATCGAAAGGATGACTTTCATGATTTCAACCAAAAAACCTTTATTGACTGCCTTGATGCTATCTTCTGCCATAGTTTTGGCTGCATGCGGAGATTCAGATGAAGTGACTGAACCCGTAGCCCCTGAACAGGAAACCCAGGAATCTGAAAATACAAGCGATGCAAGCCCAAGCGGCGGCATTGAAGAAGAAAATATTGGCGGCGGAACATTCGGCTTTACTGAATTCAGCGTAGACGCGGATTACCCTGAACTTGATGATGCAGTTGACGTCAGCTATGAAGAAGACAAGGACAAAGTCGAAGCGGAATACAGCAACCGTTTCTCTGAACAGAATTTATCCGGTAATGATGCAATGGACGAATTGGAACCTGCTTTCCAGCAATTAGAGATTACAAAAGATTCCACTGATGACGAAGCGATCCAGCAAGTCGTCGAAGCATTCGGTCTAGAAGACGGCTATACATCAATGGAAGTCGAAGTCCGCTTTGAAGATGGCACTGAAAAAGAATTCAGAGCCCAAAACTAATAAGTAAGATTGGTTTTCAAAATAGCCGCTTGCAATTGCAGGCGGTTTTTACATTGCCTGAATTCCGCTCTTCTTTTCTATTACGCTTTTCGTTTTGTCCAATACGCAATTGTCTGGACAGGTTCAAATTGTGATTTCCGATAAATCTGCAATGCGTCATTGGCCGTTTCTACATCCAGCATAATTTGCTCCATCCCTTGTATATGGGCCATGTAGCGGCTCCATAAGAGAAAGGCTTTGCCGTATCCCTTGCCTTGCTGAGCTGGGTCGACAGCGAAAGCAGTCAGCCATAAAGCGCCATCTTCTTGCACGAGTGTAGCAGTAGCGACAAGTTCCCCGTCTTTTTTCATCACCCAAATTTCCCGGCCCTCTTCGGCTTGATTAAAAGCGATTACTGGCAAGATATCAGAATCGAAAGCGGATACGAGCAGGGTTTCCAGCTCTTCGATTCGGCCATCAAAAGGAAGAATTGAAAGTCCCTCTGGCAAAGCGATTTCTTTTAACGAGTCGGCAGCCATTTGGATTTCTTTAAAATCAGGACCATACCCTAAGCTTTGCAGAAATTTCTCTGCGTCTGGATTTTCGATAAAAGCAGCCAGTGCTCCGTCTGCCTGCCGCTGTTCATGTCCATGATGAATGCCGTCAGCAAGTGCTGAACCGATCGACATTCTGCGATATTCAGGATGCACAAATACAGACCATTCATAATGATGGAGGTTGACAATATCCGTAGAAGTCGCAAAACCGATAAGCTGCCCCTCTTCTGTATAAGCCAAAACAGCAAAGCCTCGGATATTCGGTTGATTCCAAGAAGCTTCTTGAAGAACTGTGCTGTAGCTCCCTCCGAATTCTGTCAGCAAATGCTTCATATCTTGGATTGTGTAGGAATCCAACGGAAATGATTCGATTGATAGTGAAATATTCATTTCCCACCATCCTTCCTTTAACTTTTTAATAAATATTGCTAATTTTTCACATAACATATTATGATGACATTCTTTAGTTTATGGTATCACATGATCACAGAATTTAACGAACTTTTACCGTTGTGTAACATCGGTTTAAATCGCCTTTTCTTCGGCTATACTAGTCTGGTTAGCAAAATTCTGGAGGTAGGCAAAATGGCTAAAGCACGTTTAACTTGGGTAGATGCAGCAAAAGGTTTTTTAATGATTCTCGTTGTGGTGGGACATTATTCTGGTCCGACTATGACCGATTTTCCATTTATTAAATACATATACTGGTTCCACATGCCCGCATTCTTTATTTTAAGTGGATTATTTTTTAAACCCATAACTGAAAACAGTAAATTGAAACCGGCAATCCATAAAAGGTTGATGCAATTGATGGTCCCTTACTTGTTCTTTTTGCTTCTTCTTACATCCATAAAATATGGAATGGCTATTGGAGAAGGCACCTTTACAGCGGCCTTCTTCAAGCAGGATCTGATTGAACTGGCCGTCGGCGGTCGTTTTCTACGCGGAGAGCATGGCGTCTTCTGGTTTATCACCGTAATGTTCGCTACTCATTTACTGTTCTTATGGATCACGCGCATGAAGCGCCTGTTCCAATTCATGATTCTCGCAGCTTGTTATGCAGTTGCTGAAATTGAAGGGGCCTTTGCAATGGGTCTAGCTAACGAACCCGATATCGCCTCTATGCAAATTCCAATGATTTGGAATTTGGATGTCGTCTTGATGGCGGTCGTTTACTTTGCCATCGGTTATTATTTCAAGAAATTTTGGATGAATATTCCTACACTTGCACTTGCTGCCGCTGCAGCTGTCGCCTTTATGGCATTCCGTGCTGATGAAATGGGGTGGATCGATTATCATTTGAGCATGAAATTTCTCCGCTATGACCATGCTGTTCTGGATTTAGTCATTCCATTAGCGTTTACTGTCGTCATCATCGGCTTTTTTCAAAAAGTCACACCGATTATTCGGATGCCTTGGTTTGAAAAAATTGAAGCGCATTCGATTTCGATTATGTACTTGCATATCTTCATCGGCTTTATGGTAGAAGATTTCTTGCCATACAATGTCTTTACGTATTCTTTCTTCGGATTGATGGTTCCGATTGTGTTGTCCATCCTTATTCCTAAAACCATCCCACTTGGAGAAATCCTGATCGGCCGTTTCAAACCGCGATCCGCCATCCAAACTCATTAAAAAAGGGTTGTCCCAAAAGCAATTTGGGACAACCCTTTTCATTTTATAATTTTGCATCTTCAAGCATGTTCGCGTAAATTCCGCCTTTTTCAAGAAGCTGCTGTTGCGTGCCTGACTCAACCAACCGGCCCATTTCCATCACGAATACAACATCGGCTTTTCGGACCGTATTCAATCGATGGGCAATGACAAAGCTGGTTCTGCCGACCATCAAGCGTTCAAGGGCTTCCTGGATTTTCAATTCGGTGACGGTATCAATGCTGCTAGTCGCTTCGTCCAAAAGAAGGATAACCGGATCGGCGATAAGCGCACGGGCTATCGACAGCAATTGCTTCTGCCCTTGGCTGATCATAGAGCCGTCTCCTTTGAGAATCGTTTCATAGCCATCTGGGAGCTTCTCGATGAACTCATGGGCATTGGCTTTTTCTGCCGCTGCTCTCACTTCCTCATCAGTCGCGTCCAGCCGCCCGTAGCGAATGTTTTCATAAACACTGGCTTCGAATAAAAAAGGATCTTGCAGGACAAAAGCGATTTGCTTCCGCAATGTTTCTCTCGGCATTGATGCAATCGGGGTGCCGTCTAGACGGATCTCGCCTTCATTGGCATCATAGAATCTTGCCAATAATTGCATGATCGTCGTTTTGCCAGCACCGGTAGCGCCGACTAAAGCGGCTGTTTGACCAATCCCCACATTAAAACTGACATCGCGGATGGTCCAATCCTCTTCTGCCCCTTCATATTTGAACGATACATTATCGAATTCAACATAACCTTGCAATTCTTTCTCTGCATTCAATACTTGATCGTCTTTTTCTTCCGTTTCTTCCATGATGGCAAAAACGCGCTCTGCTCCAGCAATGGCCGACAATACCGTGTTGAACTGGTTTGCCAAATCATTTAGTGGACGCGTGAATTGCCGTGCATACTCCGTAAAGATGACAATCACACCGATTGAAACGCTGCCGTTAAGGGCTAATATCCCACCCACTCCAGCTACGATTGCAAAACTCGCGTTGTTAAGAAAGTTCATCACCTTTGGAATGAAACCGGAATAGGTCCAGGCCCAGAAACCGGTCTGGCGCAGGCGCTCGCTTTTTTCCAAGAACTCCTCCATCACTCTCGGTTCCTGGGAAAAAGCTTTTACGATTTTCTGCCCGGAGATGGTTTCTTCGATCATCCCGTTCAATTCGCCGATGGCATGCTGCTGTTCTTTATAAAGGCGGCCTGTGCGCTTCGTAATCCATTGCATGGAAATATACATCAACGGAATGATGATGAGCGTCAATACGGTAAGCAAAGGGCTGAGCCATAACATGACCACAACTGTTCCGGTCAAAGTCAGCAGGCTCGAAAATACTTGGATAAACGAGCTGTTTAAAGTAGAAGATACGTTTTCGATGTCATTGGTCATCCGGCTCATCAATTCGCCGTGCTGCCGTTTATCGAAAAAAGATACCGGCAAGCGCTGAAGATGTTCGAATAAACCGTTCCGCATCCGGTAAATGACTTGTTGAGCAATGCCGACCATCCAGTAATTCTGCAAATACAAGGAAACGGAATGGCCAATGTACACCACTATCAGCCAGGCAATAATGATTCCCATCCCGTCAAAAGCTTCCGGCACAATATACTGGTCTATAATATGGCCGATCAGAAACGGCCCCAACAGAGCCAGTGCTGAACTCACGAAGACCAATGACAATACGGCAATCAATAGGAGACGGTGTTCGTCCACGAGTTTCCAGATGCGCAGAAGCGTTGATTTCCAATTGTTTGCGCGTTCCGTCTTTTTATCGTCTTTCTTTTTTAAATCCTCTTTTCTGATGATCGGTTCATATCCAAAAGGGCGCCGGATGGCATCAAACATATTCATCCACCTCCTCTTCCTGTTGTGACAAGGCTATCTGTCTGTATAAAGCGGATTTTTCCAACAACTCCTGATGAGTTCCGTAAGCTGAAATCTCGCCTTCTTCCAGCAGGAGAATCCGGTCCGCTTTCATGGCCGTCCGGATTTTTTGGGTAACTACAAGCATCGTCGCGCGCTCGCGGTCCAGTTCTTCCCAAAGAGCGGCTTCCGTTTTCACATCCAAGGCGCTTGTGCTGTCATCTAAAATCAGAATGGCCGGTTCCCGTACGAGTGCACGGGCAATCGATAGCCGCTGCTTTTGGCCGCCGGATAAATTGACGCCTTTTTGTCCGACCCTTGTATCGTAAGCTTTCGGGAAATGTTCTACCGTATCATGGATTTGCGCTTTAATGGCCGCATCCTCGAGTTCATCTTGCGCAGCCTTGTCTTTGCCCCAAGAAAGGTTATCTGAAATCGTTCCCGTGAACAGAAGCGATTGCTGCGGGACAATCCCGATGCTTTTACGCAGCGCTGGCAATGACCATTCTTGGACATCTACGCCATGTATCCGCACGCTGCCTTCAGTCGCGTCGTAAAAACGCGGAATAAGCTGAAGCAATGAGGATTTCCCTGAACCTGTCGCACCCATGATCGCCAGTTTCTCGTTTGGTTTTATTTCAAACGAAATGTCTTTTAACACTTGAGCGGAAGTTCCCGGATAGGAGAATGAAACATTTTCAAAAACGACTGTTCCGTCTTCGACAGCTGCCTGCTTTCCTTGTCCATCCTTTTCCAAAACATTTTCAGCCAATAAAATCTCTTCAATCCGTTCAGATGAAGCCTTTGAACGGGCAAAAGCCATAATGATGAATGAAAACATCGAAAATGCACCGGTCATGCGCATCGCATAGTTGACAATCGCCACCAGCTCGCCAATCTGGGCGCCGTTTGCCTGTATTTGTGAAGCCCCGAACCATAAAACAGCAAGCAGCGACACGTTCATGCCAAAAAGTAAAATCGGCAAAATTGTTTCCATGATCCGGAATGCTTTGACTGTATCTATTTTCAAGGAATCGGCCACTTCAGAAAAGCGGTTCGATTCATACTTGCCGCGGAGATACGCTTTGATCAAGCGGACAGCTTGAAGATTTTCTTGGATCATCCGATTCAGGCGATCCAACCGCTGCTGGACAAAGCTGAAATAGCGGACGCCTTTCAATACCATGAAATAAAGGAATGCCAATAGAAATGGGAACACGAGAACTAAGTAAACCGCAAGCTTCGCATTGACCACCAGCGCCATGATCATACTGCCGATTACAAGGAGCGGAGCACGCAGCATGATGCGCAGTCCCATGAACAGAATCTGCTGGACGAGCGTCACATCGCTCGTCAAACGGGTGATCAACCCTGAAGCCGGAAACTTATTGAACGTCGCAAGCGAAAAGGATTGGATCTTGCCATAAACGGCTTTGCGAAGATCAAATGAAAAACTTTGGGAGACATGCGCAGCGTAGTAGGAATTCACGATGCCTGACAGCAAGGCAATAAATGAAAGGGCCATCAGAACAATTCCGTATTGGACAATCCGGTCCTGATCTCCTTCCAGAATCCCATCGTCGATGATTTTGGCGATGACGAGAGGCTGCATCAACTCAACCGTGAGTTCAAGCAACATAAGAAACAACGCAAAAATTATGGGGATCTTATAGGGTTTAGCATATGCAAAAACAGTCTTCATTGGTGTAGCCCCCTAAACATTTCGAAACACGAATCTTTTGTTGACTATTATGCCACAGTTTTCTGACAACAGGTAGCAAAAGTCATTAGAAAATGAAAAAGGCGATGCATTTTTTGCATCACCTTTTGGTTTAAGCTTATGTATACGTCCAGACCTGAAGTTTTATGCTTTTTTTGTTTTCTTCTCTCCAGCAAGTGACAGCCAAGTGACGAAAACGAGCATGACGAGCGCTCCGGCAAGTTGAAGCGGCTCCAATAATTGATTGAACCAAAGGACTGAAATCACCATTGCCGTCAGCGGTTCGAACGAAGAAAGAATGCTCGTCTCAACGGCTGTGATATAGCGCATGCTGCTCAAGAACAACACAAAAGCAATCGTGCCGATAATGATGATGGTACAGATTGCGAGAACCAATCCGCCCTGTGACAATTTCGGCCATTCATCCGAAAGGAAAATCGGATTCGCCAAGCCGAGAAAAATCCCGCCAAACAACATCGACCAGCCAACTACGAGCAGCACTCCCCATTCCTGCATCAACCTAGCGGGATACAGCGTATAGAAAGCAAAAGTCAGCCCTACAAGAATTCCCCAGAATAAAGCTTCACCGCTAATGATCAATTGCGTCGGCTTGCCGTTTGTCAAAAGCAGAAACAGCCCGGCCAAGGTTCCAATCATCCCAACCACTTGATAAACCGGCGGCCATTTCCGTTGGCGCAGTGAAATGAAGAGGATAATGTAAATAGGCGCTAGAAACTGCAGCAAGGTCGCAACTACCGCATCGCTTGCTTCTATGGCCGCAACAAAACTAAATTGCACACCGAGCATACCGAATAACGAAAAGATGATCAATGGCATTATCCAGATCTTCCCCGTGAAAATAGCTGTTACCCTAACTTTTTTCAGCTTCAGGAAAAGCAATAGAAGCAATCCCGCAACGGTCAGCCGAATGGTCAGTAAGAACGAAACTGAAATGCCGAATTCTGCCATTGTCCACTCCATTAATGGGCCTGTCGCACCCCACAGCATAGCCCCCGATAAAATCATGGCAATCCCTTTCAAACGTTCCATCAAATCGCTCCTTTCCATATGAAAAACCAATCCCGGGAGATTGGTTCCAGTTTTCATTGACTAAATTCCAGTACGGCTTCACTGATTCTCATAGACGCAGATAGGCGCTGCACTGTTTTTTCAATAAGACATATTTAACATTAAACCGATATAAGATGCAATGATAAATCCGCTTCCGCATAAAATTGATAGCCAAGGCGATAATGCGCGCTTGTAGCCAATGACCATCATGGCAAGCAGCAGCAGCCCGAGTACAATAAATAAGATACCGTTAATGGATGCATCCCAGCTTCCATCGATCGGGATATAGAGAGGACCTTTCAACATTTCTAAAAATGGCGCCGGTCCTTCCGATCTGAATGTGTTATTGATATTATGCGGCGGTGCTTGCTTGCTCATGATTGCCGTAAATAGGAAAACGAGAAGCAATAGGCCGCTTTCTGCGCGGAGCCATGCCCGTTCATAATATTTTCGTTTATTCAAGAAGCCATTGATCGCTGCTGCTGCGAGCAGCGGCAAGATGCTCAAATGCTTCAGCAACAGGAGCTGGCCATAAGGCAATACCCAAGAGCGGGCATATTGCGAAGGCTCTACGAAAAACAACATGATGGCAATGCCGCTCGCAAACAAGATGGCGACACAAGCGATGGCAAACGGCGTAAACCACGAAAGAAAACTTCGCCATTCCGTTTTGCTTTCCGCAAACCACGAAACGTGCAGCAAAATTCCTGTCCAAACGGCCATAGCAAGAAAATGAATCGTGTGGCTCGCGAATCCTCCCCATAAATTCAAGGTCGAAACATGGCTAAAGTAGCCGACCGCTAATATAAGGACGCCTAAAAAATACACGGTGATATGTTTTGAAAAATTGAGCAAGATTGCTGCTGCTAAAATGACGCAGAATAATCCCGTCACGATCCAGCCATGGCCAGTCCGGTAATCCACTAGCACCGAAAAGAAAACAGCAAACCAACTTTGGTCATCTGCAAGGAAGTTCGTCAATTCGATGACCGGTGCCATGGAAAACAAAGCAATGGCAGCTACGCTCAACAGTTCAAGAACTTTCGATTCACGGAGAACCGGCTTTTTCGAAATCGGTACGAACTTCAAAACAACCGAGCCTGCCAAGTATGAAAATGCGATGTAGACGAAAACATCGGACAAAGCTGTAAAAGCGATCATCGTTTGTTCTTCATGAGCTTAACCATTCCCGCCGCGACTAAAATAATGGCAGCAACAATCAATACAGTCACCCATACGTTGCTGTTTTCTTCCTCGCTTTGTGCGGTTTCGGCAGCTTCTGCCGTTTCACCAGACTCTTCTTCAATTGCCGATTCTTCTTCAGCCGTTTCTTCTGAAGCTTCCTCTTGAGGAGCTTCAACATCTACACCGAAAAGAATTTGCCCTTCAATCGGATGTCCGTCTTCACCGATGATTTTCCAGTCGATGATGTATTGGCCATTTGGCAGTTCGTTCGTTACTTCACCGGTCATAATATTATCAGCTACGGTGATTTCACTTAACTCAATGGAATCTTCTGGCCCACTTAACGTCATGGAACTGCCTTCTTCGATCACTGTTCCGAATTCCAGTTCAATTTTTTCTGGTTGAGTAGATAATACTTCCCCTTCGGATGGATTGGATGCAGTCAAAGTGGTATGCGCCATTGCAGTAAATGGCACGAGGAAAATAAATAAAATTAACAAAATGGCAACTTTTCTCATGAACGCTCTCACTTCTTTCAAATTTTTCATTTTTTCTTCCCCCATTCTCTCATGATTGCTAAAATAAATATAGTTAATGTATAGTAAAATAATTGATACAAAAATTGGGAAAAGGATGACGATAGTCCTTTTCTTCTCTATAATGAAGGTAGACTTACGAGAAGGAGCGTCATGGCATGAGCGAATTGCAACAAATACTTTCCGACAACCTGGTTTTTAACCATATCCCTTTTCCAATCATCATTATGGATAAAGACGGACTTGTGGTATGGTGCAACCGTCATGCGGAGCGTGTATTTCAATTAGAACCTGAAACGATTAAAGGCACATTATATCCTTATATGAATCCCGAAAAAGCAGCTCTTTACAAACAAACATGGGAAAACATCATACATAGCAAAGAGCCGATCCGTTTCGAAGAGGTAGAAGTTGGCCTTGGAGATGGAACACGTACGTATACGACAATTGTGACCAAAGCTTTCGCTTCCGGCGATGAGCGATTTGTGATGTCCATATTTGAAGTGGATGAATCCACGGAAGAAATATCGGCTAGCCGCGAATTGAACAGCCTGCGCGATGGTTTGGATGCTTCATTCATGTTGTTGTATTTTGATGAAGAATTCTTGATCACTTATGCCAATCCGCTGTTCCTGAAATTAAGCAAATGGACGCCGAAACGGATTCTCGGCAAACCCATCTGGCAAATGTTCGGTGAAGAAAGCGACGATGTGAATTTCGTCGAAAACTTGATCAGCACGTTAAGAAGCGGCAAAGTATGGAATGGCCAAGCCAAGAAATTGAAAAAAGACGGCGAAGAGTATTGGGTGGAATTAACAGCGATTCCGATGGATTTAAAAGGAGACGATACGTATTACATCTTCTTGGAAAAAGACATCACTGCTGCTAAAAAAGCGCAGCACCATTTAGAAGAAATTGCCTTTATTGATCCGATTACAGGACTTGAGAACCGCCATCGCCTTGAACAAGTAGTCAATGACCATATTAAAGAAGGAAAGCATTTTTCATTCGTCTTCTTCGATATTGACCGTTTTTACACATTGCGCGACGTTTCCGATACAGATACCGAAAATGAATTATTGACTGAATTTACAAAACGCCTGCGCATGTATTTTTCGGATTCGATCATTACGCGTGCAGGATTGCATGAATTTGCTTTGATTACGCCTCTCAGCAATTGGTTTATCGAAGGTTTCCTGCATTATTTGCAGCAACACCCAATCTATATCCAGGGAACTGCGATTCCGTTGACCGTGAGCGGTGCCATTACACGCTATCCGGAAGATCAGCAATCCTTTGTCCACTTGATCAAAGCTTCTCATGTCACCATCAAAAAAGTAAAAGAGCGCGGCGGCAGTGCGATTTCAGCATTGACTTCCGACGACCATGAACGGTTGAACCGCAAATCCTTGATTGAAAAGCGCCTAATCCATGCATTAGATCGCCACAATTTGCATTTAATGTATCAGCCGCAAGTCAATTTGAGCACAGGAATCGTCGAGCGTGTCGAAGCTTTGGTGCGCTGGGAAGATTCTGAAGTGGGCATCGTAACTCCGGAAGAACTGATTCCGATTGCCGAAGAAAATGGCATGATCCATGAAATCGGCATGTTCGTTCTCGAAACGGTTTGCGCCCAGATAAAAGAATGGAACTCCCGCGGCATCCACATGAACGTCAGCATCAACTCGTCTATCCGTGAATTCCGCGACAAGGATATGGCAAAATCATTCTTGGAACAAATCCAGTTGAATAGCTGTGATCCAAGTGCTTTGACCATCGAAATCACTGAGAAATTTGCATTGGAAGCAGAAGCAGAACGCTCCATCATTAAACAGATGAAACAATTAAACCAGGCAGGCATTTCGTTCGCCCTTGATGATTTTGGAACGGGCTATGCATCATTCCGCTATATGCTGATGTTGCCGATATCGAGCTTGAAGATCGACCGGACCATTATCCAATCCATCACGAAACAAGAAAAAATGCAGAAAATGATCAAAGGCATGATCCAATTCGGCAAGAGTCTGGACTTCCAAGTCATTGCCGAAGGCGTCGAGACCAATGAACAACTGGAACTTTTACGTGCCATGAACTGCGACATGATCCAAGGCTTCATCACCGGGCACCCAATGGAAGCAAAAGAGTTGAAGAAATGGTTGAATTAATGTAGAAAAGCGGAAGCGGCCACATTCCACTTCCAAAACACCTATAACTATAAAAAATCGGCATGTCCAAAACATCAGTTTTGGGTCATGCCGATTTTTCGTTGGATGCGTTTCGCTTGCCGCTTGAAAAAGAGCTGCATCAAGACTTCTGCAAATACCAGTCCCATTGCGACCGCGCCTGAAATCATCAAAGCTTCAGAAGCGTAAGTGATAGCTTCCAAGTAATTATTCTCTACAATATTACGCATCGCATTATAAGCTTTGCTTCCTGGAACTAACGGAATGATGCCCGCAACACTGAAAATGATCATCGGCATCTTGAACTTTTTAGCCAATAAGTGGGCAACTAACGCCACCCCAAAAGCTCCGGCGAAAGAGGCTTGCGTGGTATCGTCCAACACCAATACATAGCTCCGGTAAATCAGCCATCCGGTCATACCTACCAGCCCGCAGCTGAGCAAAGTTTTTCGAGGTGTATTGAAAATAACGCCAAATGAGCCTGCTGCTAAAAAACTAAGAAACGCTTCTAATGGCCAATTCATCCAATCCCTCCTTTAAAATGACAGCACCAAAGCAATTCCGGCACCTATCGCAAAAGCCGTCAGAAAAGCTTCCGCTCCTTTTGAAAGCCCCGAAACAAAATGGCCGGCCATCAAATCGCGGACGGCATTCGTGATCAATAGCCCTGGTACCAGCGGCATGATTGAGCCGATAATGATGGTATCGAGATCAGTTCCATAGCCCGAATAGACCGCGAGCAACGCGAGAATTCCGATTGCCAATGCTCCGATAAATTCCGCAAAGAACTTGACACGGGTTTGGATTAAAATCGTTTCAACTATGATAAAACCCGTTCCTCCAAATACAAAAGCGAATGGCAAATCGCTCCAGCTGCCGCCAAGCAATATGAGAAAACAGCCGCTTGCCATGGCAGCCGCAAGGATTTGCAGCCATATATGAAATTTATAATTTGTCTGATCAATCACTTGCAATTCTTCATAAGCTTTTTGCAAAGTATATTCTCCAGAAACCAACCGACGCGAAACAGCGTTGACTAATGCCACCCGCTCCAAGTCTGTTTGCCGGTCATTAATGCGGACAAAACGGGTAGCCATTTCTTCCGTTGGCGAAAACATGATACCCGTTGGTGTAACAAAACAATGCGAATGTGTCATCTTTTGTGAAATTGCCATCCGGATCATCGTGTCTTCCACACGGTAAGTTTCTGCACCGTTCTCCATCAAAATCTTACCAGCCAATAAAAAACAATCCAGGGCAAGCTCGCGCCTTGTTTCTCCAATTTCAGCCACATGCTTTCCCTCCTTACATTTCACAATTCATCATAACGCATTAACGCAAAAATATAAACGCCTCTTAAGCCAGAGGCGTTTATACTTTGTATTCCCATTATTCACTTTTAAGGTTTCAAAATAACTTTTGTGCAATCGTCTGTGTGGTCATTGAAAATTTGATAAGCTTCGCTCGCTTTTTCAAGCGGCATAATATGAGAAATGATTTCTCGAGGATCAAATTCCCCGTTTTCAATTTTCTCGTAAAGCATTGGCATCAAGTGAACGACTGGTGCTTGTCCCATTTTCATCGTAACATTTCGTTCGAAAATATTGCCGAGCGGGAACATATTGTAATTTAAGCCATAAACTCCAGTCAATTGAATCGTACCAAATTTGCTTACCGCATCTTTTGCGATATCAATGGCGCTTAACGTACCGCCTTGCAATTTCAATTTCTGCTGAACTGCTTCTGCCGCTGATTTCTTCCCGTCCATTCCGACACAGTCAATCACGACATGGGCTCCACCGCTTGTAATTTCATGAATATAGGCACCCATATTATCGTGCTGCGAAAAGTCGAAAACTTCGACGTTATTCATTTCTTTTGCCTTTTGCATGCGGTATGGAATTTCATCCACGGCAATAACACGCTTCGCGCCTTTCATCCAAGCGAATTTTTGGGTCATTAAACCAATAGGTCCGCAGCCAAGTACAACTACTGTATCGCCTGGTTTGACGCCTGAATGTTCAACACTCCACCAAGCTGTCGGCAATACGTCCGACAGGAAGAGGACAGATTCATCTTCTAACTCTGAAGATTCCGGAATGACGAATGGCAGGAAGTTTCCATAAGGGACTCTTAAGTATTCGGCTTGACCGCCTTGATAATTCCCGTAGCGCTCTGTAAAGCCGAAATAGCCGCCTGTATCAAAATGCGGATTGCCGTTTGAATTATCACATTGGCTTTCCATATCATGGGTACAATAATGGCATTGTCCGCAACTTACGTTAAATGGCAGAACAATGCGGTCGCCTTTTTTCACTTTTGTGACTTCAGGTCCAACTTCTTCGACAATCCCCATCGGTTCGTGTCCGATGACATAATCTTTTCTGGCAGGCAATGCCCCTTGATACATGTGCAAATCGGAGCCGCAAATCGCTGTAGAAGTAATTTTCACAATGATATCGTCTTTTTTCAAAAGCTCCGGATCTTTCACATTTTTAACTCTCATATCCTTGACGCCTTGAAACGTTACTGCTTTCATCCATATCCCTCCATTTTTCAGAATACTTCACTTCTTCCCTATTTCGTATAAAAAAAAACGTCAAAAAAAGCACAGGGGCATCTTTTCTTCCCCCGTGCTGCTTATTTATAGCTTAAAGTTTGAATTAAGTTGAAATCATTCAACCCATAGCTGGTGATTTCACTATTCGCGATTGTATACAAACTGTCGTCAATATAAAGGAGGCGTTGTACGCTCGTTTCCCAATCTTCATATTGCATTGTGGAATCTTTTATCAAATCGGCTGCTTTTTCAATTCCTTCTGGTGTGATGGTAAAGAGCATTGCTCCCGAACCTTTGAATAAAATGGAGTCGTTTTCGCCTTCTGTATATTCTGCAACCGGGAATCCGTAAAGATTGGATTCTTTATGAGTGAATAAGGCTTTATGGTCATATTGCAAGGGCGAATACGTTCCCGGACCTCCAATGATTTCTGTATCTTTTTCTAATGGATTGCTGAAATCGCTGACATCGAATAAAGAAATCTTCATGCCGCCTGTAACAACCCTCGGCTCTTCGCCTTTGACCGGTTCGAGTTTTGTGTCATAGCCGAAGCCGATCAAATGATTTTCATCCAAGGGGTGAAGATAGTTTGAAAATCCAGGAATTTTCAATTCGCCTAGCACTTTAGGTGAAGACGGGGCTGATACATCAATGACGAATAAAGGATCCGTTTCTTTAAATGTGACCATATACGCTTTATCTCCCATGAAACGGGCCGAGTAGATTCGTTCCCCTTGTGCTAAATCCTCTACAGATCCAATTTGCTTCATGCCTCCGTCCAATACGAATAAGTGATTTTTAGAAGGTGCTGCCTCATCCCAGGCAAATCCTTCCGTCGTGACCACTCGGAAATAGCCATTATACTCATCCATTGAAAATTGATTCAGCAACGTTCCTGCAACTTCATTGGAAGCAACAAATGTTACGCTTTCTCCTTCCAGATGAAATTTGAAGATTTCCGTATTGGCTGATTGCGGCTGCCACACGGACATATCCGGGCTATCGTCTTGTTCTGCTTCATCAATCGGCATATAAACGGAAGCCGTAATATAGAGATTTTCGGCATTCATGTACATTTGTTCACTTCCACCTAAATAGGCTTCGGTCGAAATGGAGTTTTCGGTTGGGTTCGTTAAATCGATCGCGGTTATGACACTGTAATTGCCTTCCATCGTTCCCGGGAGGATGGATAAATTTTCATAAGGCAATGGCTGCATTTCCTCGTCTTTATTGGAATCGTAATGGTGAGGACGCAATTCCGGATCTTCCTGCTCTTCCATGATCCAATAATCCGGATAGACATTCGTTACAAAATACAGCATCTCTCCTGTCAACCGCGCGCCATTTATGTTGCCTTCAGTTCCGAATTCACGAATTAACTGCGGAGATGCGGGATTTTCAATATCATACAAATAGACAGAAGTCAGGCCGATATGTGGCTGATAATCATTGATTTTGCCTTCGGTCGGTAAAACAGAATACTGACTCCCTAATACGACAAGCGTGTTTTCAGACAAAAACAATTGCTGAGGATACATATCTTTCTTAAACAGGAGTTTGGCTGCTACGCTCATTTCTGCCGGATTTCTGACATCCGATATCACTACTGATGAATCGCTGATTGAATAAACGAAAGAGCCGTCCGTTTTCACAAGATCTGCCTCATCTACCCCTTCTACTTGATTGTTCGTAGACGAAAAATCACCGCTCTCGCCGCCAGCAGCATCTGCCGAACTGGATTCTTCGGTAGCCATGGAGTCTGTTGAGCCGCTAACAGCCCCACTTCCATCACTTTGCTGCTGCAATTCAAGCAAGCGGGCAAAATACGCTTTCAATTCATCTTCATTTGAAAGGTTCTTCAATTCTTCCTGCACGACAAAAGAAACTTCTGACAGAGCCAAACTCTTCAATAAGCTTCCTCTAACCGCAGCTTTTTTGATATGGAGCTTATATTCCCCCGTTGTCAGCAAAGGAATTTCAATCGTCTTGCCGTTTTCAAGAAGCGTTATTTCCGCATCGACCGGCTCTCCACTCGAATCAGTCAAGTACAAATCACCTTTTTCAATTGCATCCGGATTCAGCGGCGAAGAAAAATTCGCCTTCCATCCTTGGTCAGCCAAAGCAATCGAAGAGGCACTGACTGTCACTTTGTCCATCATAAAAGCGACAGCCAATCCAATAATCGCAACTGCAGCTGCTGCGATTAACCACACACTCCTTTTCTTCATCTTGATCCCGCCCTTTCATCCGCCTTTATCCATTAGACAGAAGTATGGCAAAAAAGTTACAGAATTCTTTGTTTTATTTCCAGAGCCTTTCGGAATGTCTCTATAAATACTTCCGGGGATTCTGCGGATTTTCCGCCGCCTTGCACAAACCCCGCATTTCCTCCGCCTTTACCATCCGTTAACGACAATAATTCAGGCAGAATTTCTTTCATATTGCCTTCAGCATTCTCTCCTTTTGCCCCGACAAAACGGATATCCTCTCCATCTATAGACAGAAATAAGAGGTAGGCATCCGGATTTTGTGCCATAACCAGACGGGCCAGCTGCTGAACTTCTTTGATGGGACGTTCATGAAAAATTTGTTCGATAACTGTTCCGGTTTCAGAAGCTAAGCTTTCGGCTTCTTTTTCAAGGAGCTGTTGCTGCAGCTCCTTCATCTTTTTCTCGTTTGCCGCTTTTTCTTTTAATAATTCTGAGGCCGCATTTCCTAATTCCGCAACCGGTGCATTCATCTGTTTGACCAATTCGTCCGTTGTAGCGGCCAATAGCCGGAAATAATCCATTGCCCGATATCCGCATAAAAAGTAAATTCTCGTTCCGCCTTTTGCTTTTTCATTGCTAATAATTTTAATCAGTCCGATATCCGCTGTGTTTTTCGGATGGGTTCCTCCACATGCATTCAAATCCACTCCATCGATAGACACTAATCGGATATCGCCCTCCACAGCGGGCGGTTTCCGCAAGTTCATTCCTTGGGACTGCTCTTGTGTCACCCACTCGGTTTCAATTGGCAGATGCCGGCGAATCACATCATTCGCTTTCTTTTCAACTGCCTCAAGAGTCACCGCATCAATGGAAGGCGTATTCAAATCAATGGACACCCGCTCTTCCCCAAGATGAAAACTGGTTGTTTTCATCTGATGGAAATCATCAAAAATCGCACTCAGTACATGTTGCCCAGCATGCTGCTGCATATGGTCAAATCTTCTTTTCCAATCAATTTCAGCTTCGTACTGGCCGGGTGGAACAGGGGACTCAGTGTAATGGAGAATTTCTCCGTCTAGGGTTTGGACATCCGTTACTTGAACTTCTCCGATTCTGCCTGTGTCTGCAGGCTGGCCGCCGCCTTCAGGATAAAAGCAGGTCTGGTCCAGAACTGCATAAAAGCCAACACTGTTTTGGCCATTCCTATTCACTCTTACAATTGCCTTTTTCATTTCCGGGTCCTGATAATATAGTTTTTCAGTCATTTGAATTCCTTCTTTCCATTGAATTGAATACAGAGGCTTGAGTTTATGATTTCCTGGTTAGTGGAAAACATTCTATAAAGACAGTATGTAATCATTGCGGCAATCCGCTTTTCCATTAAAGGATGTTACCTAGTAATCAGTTGATAACTTCCATTCTGTCATCACTATATCAGGAAGCCAATTAGGAGGAAACGAAATGCCGAGATTTGAACGTTCGGTTTTATTGTATAACGGGGCGGCTGGAGCGTCCACGAACCAGGAAATTTTGCCGTTGGTTATCGGCCCACTCGCTAAAGCATCCAAGAATCTGACCTTAATCCAAACTGAAACAAAAGAAGAATTTGAAGAAGCCTGCATCAGGCATGCGGATTCTGCCGATGTACTTTTCGTCGCAGGCGGCGACGGCACTGTACATTCTGCTGTCCAGGCCCTCTGCTATCTCGAAAATGCGCCGATTTTGGGAATTTTGCCTGGAGGGACATGCAATGACTTTGCGCGCACATTGGATATTCCACTTGCACTTGATGAAGCTGCGCAAGCTTTAGCTGATGGGGAAATTAAGAACGTGGATATCGCTTTAGCCAACAATCATTCGTTCTTGAATTTTGCGGGCATCGGCTTGATCACTGACGCTTCATCGAATATTGATCCAAATTTAAAAGAACGCTATGGAAAACTTAGCTATTTCATGAGTGCCTTGCAAATGATGAGACAAGCTGAAAGTTTTGTAGTCAATTTGGAAATTGACGGTATCCACTACAGCGAAAATGCAGTTCTCGTTTTAGTCATGAATGGTAAATCCATCGGCACCCATGCGCTTCCTTTAGCCGAGATCGATCCAACAGATGGACTGCTCGATATCTTTGTCATTCAAACATCCTCCATTGCAGCAATTCGTGAATGGTTCTCGCTTTCTCAACCCGATATTACTGCAGATGAACTGGAGCATATCACCCATTTCAAAGGGAAAGATATTGTTCTCAAAACAGAGACGGATATGGATGTGGATACAGACGGGGAGATTTATCTCAAAACTCCTTTAGAAATAAAGATTCAGCCTCAAAATATAAAAATGCTTGTCCCCAAAGTGCAGGAACAAGCATTTTAAGAAAAACCGGCCATTCGAGTGGCCGGTTTTTTCAATCTTCAAATGGCCAAGCTGGCAGCATCTGATTCAGTTTTCGGTCTTCGCGCTTTCCGAGCACGTAATCCGCTTGCATTAAGGTATGGATTTCACGCGTTCCTTCATAAATTACCGGAGCTTTTGAATTTCGCAGGAACCGAGCAACCGGGTATTCATCCGAATAGCCGTATGCGCCATGGATCTGCACAGCATCATCAGCTGCCTGATTGGCAAAATCACAAGCCTGCCACTTAGCGAGTGAAGTCTCTCGCGTATTCCGGATTCCTTTGTTCTTCATTTCACCCGCTCTGTAGACGAGTAAGCGGCTCATCTGAAAACCAGCTTCCATTTTAGCAATCATTTGCTGGACCAATTGATGTTCACCAATCGGCTTGCCGAATGTCGAACGCGACTGGCAATACTTCACGCTTTCTTCAATGCATGCCATCAATAAGCCGCAAGCTCCTGCCGCGACGGTAAAGCGGCCATTATCCAATGAAGCCATAGCAATTTTAAAACCTTCCCCTTCTTCGCCAAGGCGGTTGCCGACAGGAATTCGCACATCTTCAAAGAAAAGTTCCCCTGTATTGCCCGAGCGTATACCGTATTTTCCCTTGATCGCTTTTGATGAAAACCCTTCTCTTGAACGCTCGACGATAAAAGCGCTGATTCCTTTATGCTTCAATGATTTATCGGTATATGCGAAAACGATAAAATGATCGGCCACATCACATAAAGAAATCCAGGTTTTTTGGCCGTTTAAAATATATTCATCGCCTTCGCGTTTAGCAGTAGTCGAAAGCGCTGAAACGTCCGATCCGGCCCCAGGTTCAGTCAAACCGAATGCCCCGACCTTTTCGCCTTTTGCCTGTGGAACTAAAAACTGCTCTTTTTGCTCTTCAGTCCCCCATTGGAGAAGGGACATGGAATTCAAGCCGGTGTGGACAGAAACTGCAGTACGGAAAGCAGTATCTCCTCGTTCAAGCTCTTCACAAACGATCGCCAGCGAATTATAATCCATTCCGCTGCCGCCGTATTTTTCCGGGATGCATACGCCCATCAGCCCAAGATCTGCAAGCCGCTTCCAAATTGCCGGATCGAATGCGCCGCCTGTATCCCATTCAGCGATATGGGGTAAAATTTCATCATCAACAAACTTTCGGACGGTTTGCCGCAATAACACTTGTTCGGATGAAAAATCGAAATCCACAAAAGCCCTCTCCTTCCATAAGTCAGCTTTGATAAGCTGAACGATGAACCGTTTCTTTGATTTCCACACCGCGCTTTGCCATTTCCTCGATGTATTCAGCCCCCGGAACAATAAGTTCTGGCGGATAAGAACCTTTTCTGTCGATAATCCCCTCTCCGATCATCTGGGCAACTGCTGAAATCGTATAGGCAGTAGCGCGAGCCATTGCCGTCACGCCTGTTTCTTGATCTCTTACCGTAATCATTGTGTATTCAAACGTCAATGTTTCCTCATTTTTCAACCCGGAAACCAGAACCCGTAGAAGCACGGCATCCTGTTTATCGCCAAGCTCTGTAATCGGCGTGAGGACTTCCCTTAATACATCTCTCAACTTGATTTGGTTTCCGGCAATGGTAACGGTTTTATCACGATCCGTAAATCCTAAATCGACGAGGAGTTTGAATTTTTCTGCATGCCCTTTATAGCGAAGCGTCTTGTATTCCAATGTTTCTACGTCTTCAAAAGTTTCGGTCAATGTCGAAGTTCCGCCAGAAGTGTGGAATGCTTCGAGTTCGCCAAAACCTTCAAATTCGATATGTTCAATTTCAGATAATGAATCCACCTCCAGCAGTTCGCCACGGCGAATGACGTGAGAAGGATCGGTATAATGGTCAAATACGCCATCCAGTGAAAAAACATGATTGTATTCAAGCGGCGGTTCCGGATCTACCGGTATTCCACCTACATACAACTTGATGTCTTGAACTTGGTCAAGTTTGCTTGCCCCGTATCCACTCAGGATATTAATCATTCCGGGAGCTACGCCTAAATCCGGAATCAGTGTCACACCTTTGTTCTCCGCTTCTTCGTGCATACTTAGCACTGTGTCTGTTGCGCCGCCAATATGTCCGCCTAAATCGACTGAATGCACACCACATTCGATTGCCAAGCGCGCGACTTTTTCATTAAACGTATAAAACAGCGCATTGATGACGACATCCGCTTTCGAAATGACAGCCTTCAGAGCCTCATCATCATTAGCATCAAGATAAATAGCTTCGAGTTTCGCGCTGCCTAAATGTTCAACGAACAAATCAGCCTGCGCTACATTCAAATCAGCTAAATACACTTTTTCCACTTTTTCATTGGCAATCAAATCTCCTGCTGCTTGTTTCCCCATCAACCCTGCACCCAATACTGCGATTTTCATCGTCATTCCCCTTTCCGGATTCAGATATCATTATCAATTTGTGCACGCTGCAATTTCCCGCTGTAGTCGACATAGATGCTCTTCCATTCCGTAAACACGTCTAGAGCTGCGACCCCCGAATCGCGGTGGCCATTGCCTGTTCCTTTCGTGCCTCCGAACGGCAAGTGGATTTCAGCGCCGGTTGTCCCTGCGTTAATGTAGACGATGCCCGTATCCAGGTCACGCTGCGCTTTAAAGACCCGATTGACATCTGCCGTATAAATGGAACTGGACAGCCCATAAATAACGCCGTTATTCACTTCGATCGCTTCATCGAATCCATCAACTTCAATTATGGAAACGACCGGTCCGAAAATTTCTTCTTGGGCGATGCGCATTTCAGGCGTTACGTCTGTAAACAATGTCGGTGCGTAATAGTTCCCTTTATCGTAAGTCCCGCCTTTTAGCGTTTCTCCTCCGACAAGCAGTGTTGCCCCTTCCTGTTGGCCGATTTCTACATAAGAATGGATTTTCTCCAACGCTTTTTGATTGATCACCGGCCCTACTTTTACGGATTCATCTATTCCATCACCAATCGTCAATGTTTCCATTTTTTCCAAAAGACGTTTTTGCAGTTCTTCTTTTGCATCTTTATGGACAATCACCCTGCTGCAGGCCGTGCATCGCTGGCCAGCAGTTCCGAAAGCACTCCACAATATCCCTTCAACTGCCAGATCAAGGTCTGCATCTTCCATAACAATCACGGCGTTCTTTCCACCCATTTCTAGAGACACTTTCTTCAGATGGCGTCCGCCCATTTCTGCTACTTGCCGCCCTGTATCCGTAGACCCGGTAAATGAAATAACCCGAATATCCGGATGTTCGATCATTGCCGTACCAACCTCGGAACCTGCGCCAAAGACAATATTGGCAACCCCTTCCGGAAGTCCGACTTCCTCAAAAATCTTCGCCATTTCATAAGCCATCATTGGCGTTTCAGTAGCGGGCTTCCATAAGAACGTATTTCCTCCGACGATGGCAGGAAAAGATTTCCATGTGGCAATGGCTACAGGGAAATTCCAAGGAGTAATGAGACCCACAACGCCAATTGGGGCACGAACACTCATCGCGAATTTATCGGCTAGCTCTGATGGCGTGGTTTCACCAAACATCCGCCGGCCCTCACCTGCCATATAATAGGCCATATCAATTCCTTCTTGCACTTCTCCGCGTCCTTCTTCGATTACCTTGCCCATCTCTTTGGTGAGCACTTGCGCCAGATGTTCTTTTCTTTCTTTCATCAAACGGCCAATTTCGTATAAATAATCTGCTCTTTTAGGAGCAGGAACCTTAGCCCATGTTTTTTGCGCCAGCTTTGCCGCTTTAGCCGCTTCATCTACTTCGGCTTTTGTGGACATCTGAACCTGCGCTAACTCCTCACCTGTCGCTGGATTTAATACAGGCGTAAATTTCGCATTTTGTGGATCTTGCCATTTTCCATTGATAAAGTTAACCAATTTCATATTCATATCCCCTCCGCTGCAAATATATGTAACCGCTTTCATTATCATTATTTCATAAGGTACAGGAGAATCCTACCCCTTTGTAGCTAAAATTCAAAATTTTCTTTTATTTTACTGTTATGTGAATAGCCCTGCTTTTCATAAGCGTTTGGACATTTTGATGTGAACAAATAGCCATTTCTATGAAATTGCTCGAAATCTATTGACACTAACGGTGCGTCATAGTCTAATCTAAAAGAAGAGGTGATCATATGTACAAAGTACAGGAAGTGGCAAAAATTGCTGGTGTCAGTGTTCGCACACTTCACCATTACGACAGCATCGGGTTGTTGAAACCATCGAATATCGGTTCCAACCGTTACCGCTATTATAATGATGAAGATTTGCGTTTGCTCCAGCATATTTTATTTTTCAAAGAAATTGGATTCTCATTGAAAAAAATCCAGGAAATCGTTGCTGAAGGGTTCGACACTACTTACGCATTGACCACACATATTGATTTGTTGAGAAAGAAAAAAGAGCGGATTGAAAGCTTGATCAGCAGCGCTGAGCAAACTTTGCTTGAGAATGCAGGAGCAGAACCTTTGGCTAATGCAGATCGCTTTGCAGCTTTTTCCATCAAAAAAACAGACGATGACATCAAAAAATATAAACTGGCTGCAACTGAACTTGATGCGAAGCCAATTGCCGATTCTACTGTAACGGACGATGAAATAATTGAAGTTAGCGCTGAAGAGCTTACGCCTTTTGTAAACTCGCCAGTAGAACTTGAAGAGTTTATTGAAGAAACAAATTCCATTGAAGAGCCTCAACCCGAAAAGGAAGAAGAAGATTTGGAAGAAATCAACCGGGAAGGAAATCGCATCTATCAATCAGTTGCAAGTTTGATGCACCTTTCTCCGGAAGCGGCGGAAGTACAGAAAGAAATGCATGCTTATTTCACTTTGCTGAACCGCTTCTATGATTGCACGCCTAAAATGTTCCGTGGCCTTGCCGACCTTTATGCAGCTGATAGCCGTTTCGCTAATAATATTGATCAGCATGGACAAGGATTGGCAAACTATTTGAAAGAAGCGATGTACGTTTACGCTTCCATTTTGCAAGATGCGTGAGTTAATCGGGCCATGCAGCAGCTGTGGCAAAGACATCTATTGCCGGGACGGATTTCTTGATGGGGTTTATGTTGACGGTGAACTGATTTGCTTTGACTGTGCGGAAGAACAAGAACAATAAAACAGAAAAAAACGCTGCCGGATTTCGGCAGCGTTTTTCTTATTCTCCTGATATTAACAACCCGATTCGAATCTAAGCGGCTGTTTCCGCTTTTCTTTTATACTTCAGCTGTTTCTTTAATCGCATCTAACCGCTCTTGCACTTCAGCACCGGTTAACCCGTGCTCAAACGCATAACGGTTGCGTGGATGCTCGCGGCATTCGTCTGAGCAAGAACGCATATATTTGTGTTCGTTTTCTTCAGAGGCCAAAATTTTCTTATTGCATTCCGGGTTTGCACAGTTTACATAGCGTTCACATGGTTCGCCAGTAAAGTGGTCTTTCCCTACAACAACATGCTCAACTTGGTTGATTGGCACGGCAATACGCTCATCAAAGACGTACATTTGTCCATCCCAAAGCTGTCCTTTTACTTCTGGATCTTTTCCGTAAGTTGCGATGCCGCCGTGCAATTGAGCCACGTCTTCAAAGCCTTCTCTTTTCAGCCAGCCAGAGAATTTTTCACAGCGGATTCCGCCTGTGCAGTAAGTCAAAATTTTCTTGCCTTCAAACATCTCTTTGTTTTCACGGACCCATTCCGGCAAATCACGGAAGTTTTCAACATCCGGACGCACAGCGCCGCGGAAGTGGCCTAAATCATATTCGTAATCGTTGCGTGCATCTAGCACGATTGTATCCTGGTCCTGCATGCGTTTATAGAATTCTGCAGGCTCTAAATAAGTTCCCGTCAATTCATGTGGATTGATGTCTTCTTCCAATCCTAAGTGGACGATTTCCTTTTTAGGGCGTACATGCATTTTTTTGAATGCATGGCCATCAGCTGCATCTATTTTGAAAACGATATCTGAAAAGCGCGAGTCGCTCTTCAGCATTTCCATGTATGCTTCTGTTTGTTCGATTGTACCTGAACATGTACCGTTGATTCCTTCCTCGGAAACAAGGATGCGTCCTTTTAATCCAAGTTCCTTGCACGCTGCCAAATGTTCAGCTGCGAACGTTTCCGGATCTTCAATCGGCGTATATAGATAGTAAAGTAAAACATTGTGTGTATGATTTTGCATGAATCATACCCCCTATTCTTCAATTTGTCCCTTTAGCCATTTTAGGCTTTAAAAACCTAGATTATTTTACATCATAAGCCGGTAAATTTCAACTTTTACAAGATTTTGCGAATGCCCTGATAATGAAAAAACAGCTGCCCCTCGGCAGCTGTCCTTCTTGTTATTTAGCAAACTCTATTTTTGACAGAACGCCCTTCCAAGCAAGAACGGATCGCTTCGGCATTCAATGCCATCATTGCCAAACGTGTTTGAATGGCCGCACTTCCGATATGGGGAAGGACGGTCACATTCGGCAAAGTCAGAAGCGGATGGTCTAATGGCACCGGTTCCTTTTCGAAAACGTCCAGACCCGCTCCCCAAATTTTTTCAGACTTCAATGCCTCGTACAGGGCTTGCTCATCCACAATGCCGCCGCGTGCTACGTTGATCAGGCATGCCGTATCTTTCATGAGTGAAAGTTCGCGTTCGCTGATCATTCCTTTTGTCTCTTCTGTAAGCGGCGTCAGAATGACGACGAAATCCGAGTTTTGCAGAAGATCATCGAGTTCAGCATATTTTACATCTTCCAAGCTTCTTCTTGTTCTATTGTGATAAAGGACATTCATGCCAAACCCTTGACCGCGCCTAGCCACCGCTTCTCCGATCCGCCCCATGCCGATAATCCCGAGAGTGGCACCGCCGACTTGCTGCCCTGCCATACCCATAGGCGACCACGATTTCCAATCCCCAGAGCGGACTGATTTTTCCGCTTCAATAATGCGGCGCGCTGTCGCCAGCAGCAATGCAAATGTTAAGTCAGCCGTCGCTTCTGTTAGAACTTCAGGTGTATTCGTGACCATTACTCCGTGTTTCCGCGCAGCATCCAAATCGATATTATTATAGCCGACTGCTAAATTAGCAACGACTTTCAAGTTTGGTGCGGCTTCAAAAACTTCCTCATCAATCTGATTGGACAACATTGCCCATAGCGCATGCGCCTCTTTTACCTGATTTATGATCTCTTCTTTAGGAGCGGAAGTTTGATCGTCGTGCCACATTCGGACCTCATAAGAGTTCTGTAATTCTGCCACTGCCTCATCCGGCAATTTTTGTGTAATATAAATGATCGGTTTCATACAATACCTCCATTTTTTCTATTATCAAACAATTATAGCAACTAAAAAAACTGCCGGCAAACGCCAACAGTTTTCCCAATATCTTCAATCCATTTCACGAGTTCTTATTTTTTTGAAATAATACCAAACTACTGCAATCGCGAAAAGAGCAATTGCAGCGTACACCACATTTGAATAGATATCCAATTGTTTTAAAATCGCTTCCCGGTTATCGCCAACCGCTTCTCCGACAAATACGAGTACAGTATTCCAAAGCAAAGTTCCAAGTGTGGTAAAGGTAAGGAACAGCCATAACTTCATATTGGACATTCCAGCAGGAATGGAAATCAGACTGCGCACGAGCGGAATCAGACGTCCGAAAAAGATGGTCCAAATTCCATATTTATCAAACCAGTGATCTGCCCGGTGGATATCTGATTTTTTCACTCTTAGCCAACTGCCGTATTTTTCGACGACTCTTTCTAAACGCTCCACATCTACCAGCAGTCCTACTCCGTATAAGATGACAGCTCCTACTACCGATCCTGCTGTGGAAGCGAGAATAACACCCAACATCGTCATATCGGTCGTAGTTGTCATAAATCCGCCTACTGTCAATATCACTTCAGAAGGAATAGGAGGAAAAACGTTTTCCAGCATGATCAGCAAGAATATCCCGATATATCCATAATCCGACATGATATCTGTAATCCATTGCTCCATTATTTCGCCCCTCTTATTTTATTTCTTTAAAGTTCATCTTGATGGACCATAACTCCGACCGGCTTCCGGTGCGAATCGGCGGACCCCAGAATCCAAAACCAGATGAAACCAGGAAATGGGTACTGCCTATTTTCCGGTAGCCGTAATCCAATTCGAAAACTTTTCGGGTAATCAAATGGTTTGGCCACATCTGCCCTTTATGAGTATGCCCGGAAATATGAAAATCTACACCCAATGGAATCGGCGTTTTTAAATCGGAAGGTGTATGATCCATAACGATCCATGGCAAATCACGATGCGGTTTTAATAATTCCAGTGCATGGCGCTTGCCGTTTGTCCGATCTTCCCTTCCGGTAATGTAAAAACGGCCACCCACTAAAATGGTTTCATCCCGCAGAATTTTCACGCCTGAACTTTCCATCAACCGCTCAAGCAATGGGATTTTCTTTCCATAATATTCATGATTTCCAAGAACGCCATAGACACCCAGTTTGGATTTCAATTTATCCATTTCCTCTTTCATTCCGTAGCGGGCATACCAAATTGGATCATCATCGACCAAATCGCCAGCCAAGAGTACCAAATCCGGATTTAACCGGTTGGCTCTATCTACAAACCGTTTTAGATGCCGCTTTCCAGATAACACCCCTAAATGGAAATCAGAACCCACGACAATCTGCAGAGGCTCCTGCTCCGGCCCTTCCACTTCAATTTCCAGTTCACGGAGAACCGGACTATAAGCCAAATAAGAGCCGATTGCAAATATAGCAGCAAATAAAATCGCTACTGAGATGCCAAGAACGAAAACTTCATTATCCATATCGATTAATAAGCCGATAATGTTGGCCAACGGAATGAGCAGAATCGCGTATTGCAAAAATGCAAACCAGTAAGATCCAATGATGGTAAATGCCAGCCATCTATGCCCGAGCCTGCCGATGAAAAAGCTGAATGCGATGAGCAGCCAAAGGACAGAAAATAGCCCGATATTCATCCAAGGGGCGATGGTTTCCACCCATAGGTATACATTCCAGCCTAAGTAGATCACTAACAGCAAATAGATGCCGAGTGCTCCTATAATAGAACTTGCTATTTTCATACGAAGTTCCTCTCTTCTTTTTTATATAGAAGCTATTATAGCATCTTACCCTTTATTCAGCCTTGCTGAGAAGCAGCTAAGCCTCAAGTCTTAGGCAAAGATGCAGTCAGGGACCGTGTTGCGAAATTCAGACCCTTGATATGATTAGGGTACAAATTGAGAGGAGGAGTTAAATTGAATAAGTTTTGGATGATTACACTCGGCGTTATCGCCGGCATTATCGTACTTTCCAATCTCGGCGCTATTGTGGGATTGGCCATCTCCGGATTGATTCTTTACATGGGCGTGCATTATTACTTGAAAAGCACGTCAACAGCAGCAAAAGTTTGGTGGGGCTTTGTCGGAGTAATCGGCGTCTTGTCTGCCATCTCGAATGTACCGGCTTTGATCGGCGTTGCCGCAGCATATGGTCTATGGATGATTTACCGCAAATGGAATGAACAGCCCGTAACCGTTGCTAAAACAAATGATCCGTTTACAAATTTCGAAAAACAATGGAACAAGCTTTCAAAATAAGGAGGAATAGAAATGACATCAATATGGGAACGTTTTAAATTTGCAGTCGCAACTGACTTGGATGCATTAGTATCCAAAAAAGAAGAAAAAAATCCACTAGCCGTGCTAAACCGCTACATCTTAGAAGCAGAAAAACAGACAACCGATACCGGAAAATGGGTGGAACGCCAAGCCCAATTAAATGTTAAACTGGACAAGGAATTGGAAGAAGCAACGACGATGCTGCAGAAACGCCAATCTCAGCTTGAACTAGCCCAAGCTTCCGGAGAAAACGATTTATCCGTTTTCGCCGAAATGGAAGTGGCTGCTTATTCAAACCGGGTGTCGGAATTGAAGCGCAGCATCTCAGAGAACTTGGAAGAATTGACGGTTCTTGAACAGCGCTACGAAGAAATGAAACATAAAGTAAAAGACATGAAAGTCAAACAGCTCCAATTGATGGGGAAAGAAAATGCGACACGCGCCCATCATCAAATGGATAAAGTGCTAAATCCGGAACTCGCTGCAGAGCGTCTAGGTTCCTATGACGATATGGCTTCCTATATTAAAAACCTGGGAGCCAAAGTGGAACAAGACCATGAACGTTCTGCCATGGAGCGCCGCTTGGAATTATTAGAAAAAAACAGCGCACAACAAAAGGAAATTGGTTAAACTAAAGTGAGAAGAAGATTACTTCTTCTCATTTTTCTGCTACAAAGAAGGGGGCAAAAACTGCGATGCGCAATTTAACTACTAACAAACAAGCGTTTTTCATCTTAAGCGCTTTATTTCTCATATTCGTGGAAGCTGCATTTTTCCAAAATGGCAGCGTGTTTTTGGTTCTTCTTGGTATCGGACTGCTCTATTATGGAATGAAAAAAAACACGAAATCCAGAAAATCGTATATCTGGACTGGCTTTATCTTAATCGGCATCTCTGTTTTGTCCATGTGGAGTTTACGCCTTCTCGTTTTCGGCGTAGCCATCTACTTATTGGTCAAGCTTTGGAAAGGTGAAGAATGGGAGCAAACCGTTCCGATTCAAGGGATGGTCGATAAAGGGCTCATCCAAAATAAATTCTTTTCGGCTCAAAGCACCCCGATTGAATCTTACGAATGGAAAGACATTCACGTCCAAGGATTTGTCGGTGATTTGCTGATTGATGCCACGCAGACCGTTTTGCCTAAAAAGACTTCTGTCATTTCCGTGCGGCAAGGATTCGGAAAAGTGAAAGTCATCCTTCCCTACGAAGTTCCCGTCCGTATTTTCTATACGACATTGCTCGGGGAAGCACGCTTTTTCACAGGAAGCAAACAGCGCATCTGGAACGGAACTGTACACGCGGAAGACGGCTTTTCAGAAGATGATAACCGTACAGAAATGATTGTCACCATCACCACCTGGATGGGAGATGTCGAGGTGATCCGCCGATGAAAAAACTTGTGCCGCGCAGTTTATTTTTCACCGCATTATTTGCAGCGATTATCTTCAGTATTTTGATCGTCTTGCTCGGCCTCCCTTCTGTTCGAACCTGGTCTGTGCTATGGGAAGATTTTGTGGCCGGCCTGCCTTTTGGCATTTGGCTGTTCGTCCTTATTTTGGCTTTATCCGGCGGCATTGCCTGGTGGACAGAATCGTTGTCGCGTTCCAAAGTCCAAGAAGTCGAGGATATCTTCCAAGCTCTCTTGAGAAATGAAGACCAAACGGTTATTGAAGCTGCCCATATGAAGACGCTTCCTGCAAATCTATCAAATTCCATTTTAAAACTGCAAAAATTGCTGGAGTCGCAGCGCAGAAGTTTGACGCGGATCTCGAACGAACGAGCTGAAACCCAAGACAAACTGATCCAAGAACGGCTCGTCATGGAGCGGCAGCGCCTTGCCCGGGAATTGCACGACTCAGTATCTCAGGAATTGTTCGCCGCATCCATGCTCTTGTCATCGATGACTGAACAGGACAATGCTTCTCCTGGCTTATTGCAGACCGAAAAAATGGTCCAGCAAGCTCAGCTTGAAATGCGTGCTTTGCTCCTCCATTTGCGGCCGGCTGCCCTACACGATAAGAGCTTGCGCCGAGGCTTATATGAACTCGTATCTGAACTCAAAGAGAAAGTCTACTTTAAAATTGAACATAAGCTGGAAGAAGTTCCTTTGCAAAAAGGGGCGGAAGACCATTTGTTCCGAATTGCCCAAGAAACTTTATCCAATACACTGCGCCATTCCAAAGCGACCGAAGTCCATATCTTATTTATCGAACGTGATGATTTTGCCATTTTACGCATACAGGATAACGGTGTCGGTTTTGAAAGCGAGCAGTCGAAGTCTACTTCTTACGGATTAAAGCATATTGAAGAGCGGGCGATCGAAATCGGGGCCACGAGCAAAATTGTCTCCGTGCCTTCTGAAGGAACCATTGTGGAAGTGAAAGTCCCTATCGAAAGGAAGATTTCCAATGATCCGAATCTTATTAGTTGATGACCATGAAATGGTGCGCATCGGCGTCTCCGCATACCTTCAATCTCAAGCGGATATGGAAGTTGCAGGAGAAGCTGCCAACGGCGAGGAAGCCGTCAAAATGGCCTTGGAACTCCGGCCTGATGTTATCTTAATGGATATGGTCATGCCGGTCATGAATGGCGCCGAAGCGACGGAAGCCATCATCCGTGAATGGCCGGAAGCGAAAATTATGATCGTGACAAGTTTCCTCGATGATGACAAAGTTTATCCGGCTTTGAAAGCGGGAGCCGTCAGCTATGTATTAAAAACATCGAAAGCTTCGCGCATTGCCGATTCCATCCGCGAAACGATGAACGGAACCCCAGTGCTTGAACCGGAAGTCATGAGCAAGATGATGAAGCAAATGCGCCATGACCGGGTATTGCATGAAGAACTGACAGACCGCGAGATGGAAATTTTGCTGCTTCTGGCAAACGGCTACACAAATCAAGAAATAGCCGATCAGCTATTCATCGCTTTAAAGACTGTCAAAACCCATGTCAGCAACCTCCTCGCAAAACTGGAGGTCCATGACCGGACCCAAGCAGTGATTTACGCTTTTCAACATAAGCTGGTCTCACCGCCGAAATAAGAAACGCCGCCTGAATCCCAGGCGGCGTTTTTCCTTACAGGCTATTAATCGACACAATCACTTTGAACAAATCTCCATCCACTTCAATTTTCATTTCCCCTCCGTGCAAGTCTACAATGGATTGGGCAATCGCCAGGCCAAGCCCCGACCCTTCCGTCTGCCGCGAGGTATCTCCGCGTTTAAAGCGTTCAAATAATTCATCTGTATTTTCTCCCAGCTCATAACGCGTAACATTTTTAATCGTAAATTCCGCTTGGCCATCCCGTTCCTGCAAATTGATATAGACACGGGTTCCAGGCATCGCATATTTAATGGCGTTCAGGATTAAATTATCGAGTACCCGCCACCATTTTTGTCCGTCTGCTTGCACGTAAATTGGGTTCTCCGGAGAAGTGACGCGGAAATCCAGTCCTGATGCTTCGATATCTTCTGCATGCTCTGCCAGCGCTTGGAGAAGCAACTGATTCAAATCGAGGCGTGTACGGTTAAGTTCCATATTGCCGCTCGCCATTTTCGAAACTTCAAACAAATCTTCAATCAAGGTTTTCAAACGCTGGGATTTCCGGTCCAGGATATTGGCGTAGGAAAGCCGCTCTTCTTCCGATAAATTCGGTGTTTTCATCAAATCCGTGTAGGTAATGATCGAAGTCAGCGGCGTACGGAGATCATGGCTGACGTTCGTGATTAATTCGGTTTTCAGCCTTTCGCTTTTTGCCTGTTCAGACATCGATAGCCTTACGCCTTCTTTCAGGCGAGTGAGCTGCCGGGCATGGTCAGCTAAAGGCGAACGGCCTCTGACGGGAATATTTTGATTTAAACGGCCGTCTGCCATTTCAGCCGTATCCCGCATCAAAATATTCAAATACCCAAAGCGGTTCATCGTAAACAAGAGAACGGGTATGCCGATGAAAAGCGTCGTTGGGATCCAGATAATGATGACTTCCCGAACAAAGACCATTGCCATCGTTCCCATTCCCCATGTGAAAACAACGAACAATAAAATCAGCATCTGTACGCCAATGGATTTTTTCAAAAATGCTTGGCTCGCCGTTTTAAAACTATTGAAAATCGAACTGTTTTTAATATCATGCTCTAAGTGGTTCCAATTTTTATAAAAATTAATCATCCAGATAATCTGAAGAATGGCTAAAGCGATAAAGACAACAGCCAGGGCAAACTGCCATGCCAAACCGCTGCCGTAGCGGAGCATATTATCAGACCAGGAATACTGCAGCATATTTATAAACTTCCCGCTGCCATACGGCAAAGCCAGAAGTAAGGTCAGAACCAATAGGAAAAGGCGTGCTTCTAACGGCAAGTTGCTCCATTTTTCATTGAGTCGCAGATCTGTGAACCAGGCTCTGTTGAAAGGCAATTTGGTCAATAGCAGCACAATCCCGCCCACAGCGAGTCCTGCCATTACATACAACATATATTTCGTGAAAATAAAATGATCAAACAGGCTGCCATTAAAAGATTCACTTAAAAGCTTACGGTCGATTTGTATAATTCCTTCAAAATTCGCATCTGATAAAGGAAGTTCAAATTCCGTGCTCTGGACTTCACTTCCGTAGAAGTACTCGGAATCCATTGAAAGAGGATTGCCAGGCGTGTATTCTTTCTTGAAATAAGGATTGTTCGTCAATTCCCCTTTTTCAAAAGTCTTGCCTGTATCTATATCTGTTAGATGATAAACGAAATAATCATAGTCTTCCTTAAAGGAAAGTTTTTGCCGGTTCAATTCCTGGATGGTTTTCTCCAATCCATTTTTCCGTTCGGCAATTATTTTTTCTTTAACCACATTGTCATCTGCAAAATTGCTGCGGATTGCCTCTATTTTATTGTCCCGCTCTTCAGTTAGAATCTTTTCTACACTGGCGTTTCCATTTGCAGTTGCTTCCTCGATATCCGTTGCATATTGATTTTGGATGCTTTGGATTTGTTCACTTAAGGTACCATAACGCGTTCGGTATTCTTCGATCTGCTCTTGTGTAACAGCTCCCACATCTTCTGCATCCAGTGGATCCAATTCCAAGGCTATCAAGCTATTTTCAAAAAAAGAAAGGTCATTGTCAAAATCAATGGTATCGAGATAGGACTTGCCAAAATAATCTTTTCCCGACTCTAACACACTGAAAGAAGCGACTAAAATGATCGCCAAGGTGATAAGCCATATCCATTTCTTCAATTTAAGCATCTCCTTTCGATAATGAACGGAGAGACGCCATCAAATCCGCTGCAGGAAAATTCAATAACAAGTCAAAGATGAAGGATAAACAATAGGCCAAACTGAATAACGCGATGATAACTGCGGCGATCGACCAAAAATCATTTTTCAATTTTGTAGCCAACGCCCCACACCACCTTCAAGTACCTTGGATTCTTTGGATCTGTTTCAATCTTTTCCCGGATTTTCCGGATATGCACGGCGACAATATTTTCTGCATTGTATGCCGGTTCGTTCCAAACCCGCTCATAAATATCGTTGATTGAAAAAACACGTCCTGCATTTGCCATCAATAATTCGGTTATTTTAAATTCAATCGGAGTCAATTTTATCGAGTCTCCGTGCAAAGTCACTTCTTTCGATTCCGAATCCAGAACCAGTCCATCAATTTCAATTCGCTGTGCTTTGTCATGGTAGGTCCCAAGAGTGACATAACGTCTGAGTTGTGATTTAACCCGGGCCACCAACTCCATCGGATGGAATGGTTTTGTCACATAATCATCCGCCCCTACAGACAAGCCATGGATTTTATCCGAATCTTCCGCTTTAGCGCTCAACATAATAATCGGGATATTCCGCTGTTCCCGAATTTTAAATGTAGCTGAAATGCCGTCTAATTTAGGCATCATGATATCTAATATGATGACGTGGACTTCATGGCTTTCTAAAAGCTCGATCGCCTCCAGGCCATTAGCAGCTTTAAGGACTTGATATCCTTCATTTTTCAAATAGATTTCAATGCCGTCTCGAATGTCCTGATCATCGTCTGTGACCAACACTGTAAAAGGAGCCATCAGTTTCACCTCTTCCGTTTATAAAGTTTATTGTAAGGTTCAATTCTTAAGCCAAGCTCAGGAAAAATATGAAGAAATTCTTAAGAAAAGCGGAAGCGCCCGTCAGCCCCGACAAGCTTAAGACGACCAGCGACGGAAATTTTGATTTCCAGAGCTGGGTGGCTTAAGACCTCGAGGGGCTGGGCGCTGGAGTCTGGACATTAAGAAAAGCGGAGCCGCCTTGCAAGCCGCGACAAGCGCTGGAAGTCTTACCTGCAATGGCGCCTTTTGCCATTGCCGGTAAGACTGAAGCGACCTCGAGCGGCTAGGCGGCGGAGTCTAGACATTAAGAAAAGCGGAAGCGCTATTACAATAGGACTTACGAAACTGAAGCTGCAGCTTTCCGCTTGCCAAAAGTTAAGATAAGAATTCCGCCTAATAACAGAGCCACCCCTATCCAAGCCGTATTGGACAACACTTCTCTGACGATGAAAACGCCGAGAATGGCAGCAGTCAGCGGTTCAGCTAAAGAAAGCGTAACTGCTGAAGAAGAAGGGATTTTTTTCAAACCAGTTGAAAATAAAAGATAGGAAATGCTTGTCGCACCGATTCCCAGATAGGCAATGACACCGAGATTCACAGGATTTCCAATGTAAGATACATCCAAAAATAATAAAAATGGGAACAAGAAACACGCACTTATCGAGAAAATAACGGCAACGGCAGGAACAGCTTCCATTTTCCTCAAGGCGCTTTTACTGACCATTGCATAGCCGGCAAAAGCGGCGCCTGCCCCCAAAGCCAGAAAGACGCCTGATAGCCGAATCGTAGAAGATTCACCGTTTATAAACAGCAGCATACAGCCTATAATGGCAGAAGCCGTAGCAAAAACCCACACTCGGTCCGGCCTGCGCTTTAACACGATCCATTCAATCATTCCCGAGAATACCGGTGCACTCCCGATTGCTACTACTGTGCCGACAGCCACTCCGGTTAATTGAACTGCCGAAAAGAAGAATGGCTGAAACAATGCCATAGCTGCCGCAGACAGGAAAACTGCCCGCCAAGGAACCTCATGAAAAACGATTTTCTTAGCTGCAACAGCAACTAACAATAGTGCGAAACCGCCTATTCCAAGCCTCAAAGCTCCGATTGTCAGCGGATGCGCTGCCCCCTCGATAAAACTTTGAGCCGTTCCCGTGGTCCCCCACAGTACAGCGGCCAGCAATACGTACATATAGGACCGAAAGTTCATCCAAAACCCTCCTGATTGCTTGCTCTTATAAGCTAGCTTACACGAATTCTAAGATTTGAGATACCACCTTTCTTCTATTATAATTAGAAGAAAAAGAGGAGATGATCATATGTATATGACAGTCCCGGAAACTGCCGCGTTTTTATCGATGCCTGAAGAACAAGTCAACCGCTATGTATTAGAAGGCCGTATTCGTGCAGTCCATGACGGTGAACAGTACTTGATCAACACCTCCCAATTCGAAACGCATTTTCAGCAATTGGAACTGGCCAAGGCAGAACTGGCTGAATGGCGGGCAACGCCTATTCCGGATGATGTTGATATTAAAGATGAAGACTGACATTTGCCTATGAGAAAAGCATCTCGCCGCAGCGGCGAGATGCTTTTTAATTGGATTTCTTCAGCAAGTTTACATGGTCAGCGGTTCCATCTTCACCTAGAATAAATTGCAATTCATAATCGCCGATCTGATAGACAATATTGGTTTCTCCCGTAGCAGAAATAGCTCTTTCCTCTTCCGGCTTACCGATTTCTTTAATTAAATCTTCTTTCGTGATCCCGCCTAAATTCGTCTGTCTTTCTACATTTGTACCAAAATACCGTGCTTCTTGCATGACCTCATTTTCATCATATTTGATTTGATAAGAAGCTTGTCCCATCGAACCGTGGTAAAAGTCAAATTCTCCTGTCTGCTCCTCGGGTTTGGAGATTTCTGCATAAACTTCTTCACGTGTGCTTTCCCCTACTGTAAACCCGGAGGCGAAGCGATAAACCACCCCTTTTTCAGCATCTTTAACAATGCCTTTTAAGGTTTCAATGGCCATTTGTTTTTGTTCGCCTGAGATTTCTTCACCTGTTTCTTCAGGCTTTTCGTCAGTAGCCCCGGCATCTTCTGTTTCATCGGTGTCGCCAGCAACCGCATTTTCTGAAGGCTCAACTAAATCCGATTGTCCTGCTTCTCCAGCAGCTTCATCGGAACAAGCAGCTAAACCGATTGCCAATACGGCCGCTGCACCCATAGTGAAAAATTTAATACGCAAAGCGTCCACGTCCTTTTATTAGAGTAACTTCCATTACATAAATAGACGTTTCAGCTAACAGAATGTCTCATTATCATTCAACTTAATGAAAATAAAAAACAGGTTGTAAATTTCACAACCCGTTTTCCAGCTTATTCTTCATTTAGAGCGGATACCGGACAAACTGTTTCTGGCTATCGATTGATTTTTTATTTTTTTCAACCATTCGTTCGAAATTCATTGCAGTCATTTTTTCATAATCTGCATGTTCTGCCATGTCCAAGTTCCGTAAATTCTTTTGCAGCATGTCAATGTTTTCAGCAATGCCTTTAACGAATTTCTGTTCTTCTTTCGTCAAACGGTCCCATCCGTCCTGCTTCTCCAAATAAGCGGCAAAAGAACGGATCTCTTCATTTTTTTCGACTAAAGTATGAAGAGTGGTGTATTGATACATACTCATCCGGTTCGCCGTTTGCTGCGTTTTGAGCACGTCTTCTTCGGTAATTCTTCCGATTTTCAGCGCTTCATCATAATAGTTTTTGTAAGCCCTTGTGTCTTCGTTGAATTTTTGCTGAAGCTCCCATAGAACAGTGAAAGCTTTCTGTCCTTCGATTACTTTCGAATCTGTTGTGGAAACTGGGATGTTTAAAGGATTGGTGTAATATTCGGTCGGGATATTCAGCCGTTCTCCACCAGCATTCAATATGCTTGAGCTCAAGTCTGCAAATAACGAAAGATTTGACTGTGCTTCCATCGCTTCTTCTCTCACTTCATCGCCCGTACTGACATAAGCCGTACCAACGACTTCATTATTTTTAGTGAATCCACCCATATAATACGGTTTTCCATTTATTTCCCAATAAACAGGATTTACGAATGCGCCTTCCGTCCACTTTTTATATTTTTTCACTTTTTTCATTAACAGTTTAGTCGTTTGATCATCCATGGTCGCCTTCATCTCCTTTGGTTGTCACTTTCTAGATGATAACATTAACCGAATAGTGCGTTCCAACCTTTAGAAATAGCTCCGCCCACTTTCGATGCGGTATTTTTGATGCCGTCCCAGTTTTTCGCTACATAACCGGTCAGTTTTGATGCTCCCCAAATAGCAGCACCGGCCACTACAAGTCCGGCTCCAATTGCTTGGCCGCCAGGAATCGCTGCAGCTACTCCACCGGCACTCATTAATGTAGATCCAAGGCTAGCAGTGGCATCCGTCACAGCTACTGTACGGTCCGCACCTGTCGAATTGCTGTCTTGGAATACTTCAATGGCATTGGCAGTGTTATTGTAAGTATCAACCGCTCCAAAAACGGTTCCCACTGCTGCTGTCGCCACGTTCAGTTTTCCAAGTGCTCCCATTGCCGATGATCCGGCTTGTGCTGCACCACTCATTACCGAACCGGCAGCTGAAGTATTAGTCGCGATATTCGTTCCGGATGTAAGCGTCGAAATAGCGCCTCTTGCATCCTGATAAACATCGACACCATCTGATACATCCGAAGCAAAATCGAGAATTGGATTATCAATTCCAAGCTTCAATCCGTTTAAAAGTGTTGAGCGCAAGAATGAATTCGTGCTGCCGCCCATCGTATCTGCAGCATCCGCATTAAAAGATTCCGAAGCTAACTCTACTTGCCCCAGAATGACATCATTGCCGATATAGCTTGCAACATCCCAAGGCGTCGGTGAGTTGGAACTATCGTTATTCCCACCTTCTCCGCCATTGGTGCCATTGCCAGACGAACCATCGCCATTGGTGCCATTTCCGTTAGTTCCATCTCCGTTCGATCCGTTGCCGGATGTCCCATTTCCATTCGTCCCATCTCCGTTTGAACCATTGCCGGTTGTGCCGTCTCCAGAGGTGCCATCACCCGTGGTGCCGTTCCCGCCAGTTCCGTCGCCAGTTGTGCCGTCACCGTTCGTGCCGTTGCCACCCGTGCCATCTCCATTCGTCCCGTTGCCGGACGTCCCGTCACCCGATGTTCCGTCTCCTGCTGTTCCGTCTCCTGAAGTTCCGTCACCCGAAGTGCCATCTCCGTTTGTACCGTTACTGGTAGTTCCGTTGCCGTTGGTTCCATCTCCGTTTGTACCGTCGCCTTGCCAGCTTTCGCCATTGGTGCCATCTCCGGACCACGTATCTCCAGACCAGGTATTGCCTTCCCACGGCGTTCCTTCCCACGTATCGCCGGACCATGTGTCGCCGGACCACGTATTTCCTGTCCATGGCTGAACCGCAAATGCGACAGAACCGAAAAATGATTGGGCTACGATGAGCAGAATTGCGGTTAATGCAAATATGCGTTTGATCGTTGATTCCATTTCTTCCCCTCCTTTAAACGTTTATTAATCTTGCATAGCCATATCTTGATGATCGATAGAGAACAAACTTAGCTCTTCTTTCCATTTCAATACAAAAGATGCCAAGATTAAATAAAACAAAGGCAAAAATAAGGTATTCAAAAATATATGGCAAATCGCAATAGCTAAGAAAGAATTGGTAATATCCAATACTAATGCTTGGACGATTGCTGAAATAATAAACTCCCCAAATCCAAAACATGTAAGCAATAATATTATTTTCCAATGCTGCCGTTTAAAAATCCGGCCGCTTTCTCGTATTGATGACCAGACCGATTGATTATCGATAATCGCAAGGACCGGAGCCATGACAAAAATCGCTAATAAAATGACGCCCGGTACGACGAATAACGCAAACCCAATTGTCACCAATAAACCGGCGGCTACCGAAAAGACAAAATAGTGAAAGCCTTTTAAAGCGAATTGAAAAAATGCCTGTCTTAAGGGCCGATCATCTCCAGTTTCTTCGAAATGCCAAAAGTATACGAATGGCACGAGCGTAAAAAAGAAAAGAATAAACACAATAAAAGCAGAATAAATATCTCCGAAGCCAAACATTGCACCGTTCGTTGGTGTAATAGCTAAAATGTAGTTTGATGCAAAAAACTGAAGCAAGATGATTGGAAGCTGAATAAATAAGACCAACAACAGCAACCGTTCATATTTTTGTCCGAAAAAGCTGAATGCTGAGCGAATCGGATGTTCCATTTTAAAACCTCCTGTCATTTATGATTGCTGAAGCTGCGCCAAATGATTTTTTCTCATGAATGGCAGAGCGAATCCCACCGCTATTGCCGTAAACGGAAAGCTCCCGTCACTGAACAGCCATTCTCCTACAGTTACCGGAACAAATATGGCATAAAAGAAAATCATCAATACCAAGTATATTTTTCTCCACTTTTTTTCTTTCTTCATTTTCCCACCCCTATTCCAACGAATACGTTCTGCCTTCCCAGCCCGCCAATTTCTGGACAAACATGACCTCTGGCCCTTTGGAAGATTTGGTTAAGTTTTTAACAGCCCCGGCAAAAAATCCGTTATAGCCAATTGCACTGGCTTCTTTAGAAGATTCCACGACAACCTGTCCGTTTTCAAAAACAGTCATTTGTGCGCCTGCCAGTTCTCCCCCATTTGCCAGAATTGTATTTCGAGCACTTTCTTTCATGGAATTGACCCATCGGTATTCCATTTCATCATTCATCATTTTTTTAAGCAGTCCGCCGCCTAAGCCTTTATCCATTTCGCTGGACAGTACACGGTCGATCGCTTCATTTTGAATTTCATTCAATGAATAATCCGCCATTTCACCTGACAGATTGTTCACTTCTTTTTCGATGAGTTCAGCTATGCTATCTTCTTCCTCTTCAGGTGCAGCCTCTTCAGGCGGTTCTGTTCCCCCGCCTTCTTCTTCAGCTTCTTCTGCCAACATTTCCTTTAGTTTCATTTCATACTCTGAAATAAATTCCGGAAGATCCTCATATAAAGTGGCAGTTGCAGCTAAAGCCGCTTGCTGGGAAGTGGAAATGGCCTGCTCCTTTACGATCAAGGCTCCAGCTAAGTTAAGGATGAGCACAAACAAGATGATCATGACGCTTAATATGCCGATGACGAATAACGCGATATTGCCTTGTTCATTGTTTAAATAAGATTTGAACTTCTTCATTTAATCACCTTGCCTGACGTATCGGCAGTGTATGAAAAAGTAGGTTTTCCTCCTCCAAACATGCTGGCCGGAAGAAATACAAAATCAATATTGACGCTTACCGATGCAGTGAAATTATTTGATCCGGAAATCGGTGCACCTGCAAAACTGATATAGCTGCCGCCGGCGTCTACAATATTTTGTGCGGCGTTAGTCGCTTCACCCACATCCGCCGTGACAGAATAAACTTTCGCCGCCTCGCTCGCTGCTGATTCTGCAATCATCAATCCATGAAATCCGGCGATAAACTGCCAAGCGATCATCATTACTGAAAATACGAGAGGGACCATGCCCAAAAACTCGATAGTTGCGGATCCTTCTTCATTTTTTAATTTTCTTTTCATGGCTACCACCTCAACTGATAGACTCCCGCTTTTCCGGCTTATCTTGCAGGGGGTCCGCACGTATAAGCCGGAAAAAGGGGAGTCCCCTTTTTACTGTCATTCTGCTTCATCTGGATATTTGTCACTGATTTGCTTCCGCATTTCATCTAGGCCTTTTTCTTTCACTTCGTTCAATTCTGAAACGAGCGGCCCTTTTGCTGAATTTGCTACATCACTGATGTCATACACTTTTTTCTCGAGAACGCTTTTTTGATCCCAGTTGATATAACCGGCTTCCCGTAAATAGCGCAATCCTCTGTTCAATGCCAATTCTTGCTTCAAGGCAGAAGCACTCCAATTATTTTCAAATTGTTGAATGGCTAGCCAGCTGTCATTGCTTGCTTTTAAAACATCCAGCTCGGAATTCTGTTTCCAGCTCTTCCAATTTTTCAATACTTCTTCAGACTGGTTAAATTGCTCGGTCAATTGCTTGCCGTCTGCCACATTTGAGAAGATGCCTTCTGCTGCTTTAGCGACTTCTTTCAATTGCTGCTGTGCTTCGGCGTCCGCGTTAAAACCGATGACATTGATGATGGGTGCTACATTACTGGCCGCTAGCGATTTCGCTACAGCTACCGGATCTCCCTCGCACGTTTCAATGCCGTCGCTGACCATGTAGATCAAGTTTGTATTTGTTTTACTGTCCAGCCCTTCAAAACTTGCCTGAGCCGATTCCAATGCCCCAGCAACCGGAGTCCATCCCGCAGGTTCAAACGTGTTTAGCGCCTGTTCGAACTTCGCTTTATCATATGTTCCGCGTTCATATACTTCATCAATAGCTGCGCATGATGCCGCTTTGTCTTCTTCGGAACCTGTGCCTTCATGTCCATAGATCCGCAACGATACATTCGCTTCTTCAGGTACTTCTGCCATGAAATTGCGGATGGATTCCTTCGCGAGTTCCATGCGGGTTTTTCCCCCTACATAGTTAGCCATGGATCCGCTGGCGTCCAAGATGACTTCTACATTGTAATTTTCTTTAAAAGCAAAACGTTCATCCGCTTCCGGTGTTCCTGAAAGTGCAAACTCCAATTGATTCAGTACATCTTGTGGATTCTGGAAATCATAGGCGACCAAGGAATAAAGATAATTGAAATATAAATCCATTTCTTCTTCTGAAGCATCTTCTTTTAGAGGCGGCACTTCTCCGAATGCTTCAAAGAATGCAGGCTCAATCTCTTCTTCATCTCCGCTTGATAAATCCAAATGACCGATTTTCCCGACAGGCTGGCTGATTAAGTCTTGATCGGTCTCCGGCAAGGCAATTAAATCCTCTTCCGAAATAGCCTCTTCCAGACCTGGCTCTTCTTCGGCTTTTTCTGTGGATTCAGCCGCTGTATCCTTGTCGGCTTCCGCTTTGGTTTGTTCTTCAGTTTCTGCTGCTTTTGGTTCTTCAGGTTCATCTTGTTGACAGGCTGCTAACCCTAGCACAAGCAACGATGCCACCAATACCTTGCCTAATTTCATCGTATGCTCCTTTCGTGATGCGTATTCATGCAATATCAGGCTTCAGGCTATTGCCCTTATACCAAGAAAAGCAGGGGGATGTTACTCCCCTCCGCCGATTTTTCCGATAAAGCCATTGAATTTTTCTACTAATGTAGTTCCGAAAGTACCGCCAGAGAATGCTTGTGAAACAACGCCCACTACGATAACAATAACTGCTGCAATCCCGATCCACTCCAAAGTTTGAGATCCTCTTTCGTTGTCCATTGCCGTTTTCATAGATGTCACCATTTGCAAGATAAAGTCGTTTAATGTTTCTTTCATAATAAATTCCTCCTAGAGTTTTATAGTATGTTAAAAATGCTGTTTTCTCCGTAAATCATATTCAGCAGCATGAGGCCGGCAATCATCATGATTGAAACCGGTGCTACCACGAATGTTGTAACCAATGTAACTTTTGGCGAAGCCTTGGCTGCCAGTTCTTTGACGCGCTCCTGTCTTAGCTGGCGCATATCTTCCGCCTGAATCTTAAAAGTCGTTGCAATAGGCACCCCTAGTTTCATGCCTTGGAGCAGAGATTTGATCAATTGCTGAAACTCTTCATTGTCATTGCGTTCTAGCAAGTTCCGATAAGCCGTTTCACGTTGCACCCCTAGGTCGATTTCCTGATTGAAGCGCATAAATTCCTCTCGGAGCGGACCGTCGAAAAAGCGTATCACCTCCCTTAATGCCTGGTCTAGGCTAACCCCAGCCTGAATACTCGTACTGATGGTATCCAGAAAATCGGGTAAATCCATTCTCAGTTTTTCCTGGCGTTTCTTAGCTTGTGACCTTACTAAATAAATCGGGATAAAGTAGCCGATCAGCGGCAAGAAAACCAACCCATATTTGGAGAATGGCAAGCCGACGATAAAGGCCAACATCGCTGCAAAAAATCCGATAATGAACAATAAAATCTTCAAACCTTGAAAGCGGGCAACCGTCAATTCATAGGGGTTGCCAGATTTCTTCAGCCAGTCAGCCACTTCAATGCTTTCACTAAAAAAGTTGATGCGCTGCCCGAGTTCCGAAAATTCATCTGCGTAGCCGCTTAACCGGCTAAACAGATTTGCTTTTTGTTTCTGTTTTTTCTTTTTCTTATCGAAACCATCAACATTCGTCGTCTCAGAAACATGCACAAGCACGCCTCTTTTTTCACTTACATAAACGGACCAGTTGCGGATTCCTAAAATGACCATAAACCAGAAGACAATAATCGTAAAAATAATGAGAGCATCCAAACCCTTCACCTACACTTTTATATTTGTAATTTGACGAATCAGGAAAAATGACAAGATGATTCCCAAGCCGAATGCGATCATCATAATGATGCCAATTGGCGTAGTCAGCGGATCCGTAAATCCATCGATAATATTGTTCATAAACAACAGGATGAATATAGGCATTGCCGGAACAATCAACGATATATAGCGCTGCTCGGAAGTCATCGTTTGAATCGTCTGGTGCAATAGCTTCCGGTCTTCCAACGTATGCGACATCGTTTCAAGCGTCGCTGCCAAATTGCCTCCTGTCCGTTTCTGAATCAGCAATGTAGCGATGAATAATTGGAAATCCCGTGAACTATTCCTTTTTTGGACTGCCCTTAATGCCGTTTCAAAAGGCACACCCAGTTTCAATTCATTCGAGAGGCGCTTGAATTCATCTTTTGCCGGTTCATTTACTTCTCTTGCTACCAAATCGATGCCCTGAGTGATGGTCATTCCCGATCTGGCCCCGTTCGCCAAAAGCCGGCAAACTTCACTGAGCTGCTCATTCAAGCGTTCTTCATACTTGTTTTTGCGGATATAGAACAATAGAAAATGGCTGCTTACTAAAATCCCGATGGTCAATATAATACTTGGCAACGCCGCCATGCTGAAAATCATATTGAACACGACGTAAAGCATGAGAACGCCTAGCACATGAATGCCGATGTATTCAGAAGCTAATAAAGAAACATTGGCACTTTTGAGCTTTTTAGCCAGCTTCTCGGACATTGGAGATTCATCGAACCGGTCTCCCCAAACGCTGATGGCACTTTTTCTTTTTTCTTCGGGATACCAGGTTTTGAGCTTTTTCTTCCACTCCTGCTTTTCCCTGCGGTAATCGAGGAACAAGTAAGCCCCAAATAACAGCGCCAAAACGGCCGCACTATATAAAATGGCAATACTTATGTCCATTGGGCCACCTCCTGCTTCACCTGGAACATCGATTCATCCAACTCGATGCCGAATACCCTTAGATGGTCCAAACATTTTGGTATATAGCCGGTCGGCGTGAAATGGCCGATTACTTCACCATTTTTGCCGGTGCCGGTCCGTTTAAAAATAAACACATCCCGGATCTTAACGCCTTTGTCTTCATCTACATAGACTTCAGAGATATTGACGATTTTCCGTTGTCCATCTCCAAGACGGTCAGCCTGGATGATATAATCCAGGGCCCCTACGATATACTCCCGGACGATTTCACTCGGCAAATCCATTCCCGCCATGATGACCATCCCTTCAACTCGGCTAATGGCGTCTACTGGAGAGTTGGAGTGGACTGTAGTCAGCGATCCTTCATGCCCTGTATTCATTGCCTGCAGCATATCGAAAGCTTCCGCTCCCCGGACCTCTCCGACAATGATTCGGTCTGGACGCATTCGCAGCGAGTTCCGCACCAATTGGCGGATACTGACCTCCCCTTGCCCTTCTACGTTTGGCGGGCGCGCTTCCATTCCAACGACGCTTCCTCTGTTTAGCCTGAGCTCTGCTGAATCCTCGATCGTAATGACCCGTTCATGGAGCGGGATTGACTTTGCAACTGCATTCAGCAGCGTCGTTTTCCCGCTCCCGGTTCCTCCGGATATCAGGATATTGAGTTTTGCTTCCACAATGGCACGTATGAATTTCGACATGCTTTCATCTAATGAAGAGAGCCTGAGCAAATCTTCCATTTCAAACGGTTCTTTCCGGAATTTCCGGATCGACAGCAATGTGCCATTTAAACTGATGGGTGGAATGACGGCATTTACCCGGCTGCCATCCGGCAAGCGTGCATCGACCATTGGCGAACTTTCATCGATTCGCCGGCCAAGCGGGGCAATCACTCGGTCGACAATATGGCGGACATGTTCTTCGTTCTTAAAGGTAATATGTGAAGATTCCAGCCGACCGTTCCGCTCCACATGGATCTCTTTTGGTCCGTTCACTAAAATCTCGGTGATCGTCGGATCTTTCAGCAATTGTTCCAATGGACCAAAGCCAACTGTTTCATCAATCAAACGCGTCAAAAGCATTTCGCGGTCGGTTTTCGAGATGACTACTTTTTCTTCGAGCATGAACTGGCTGATCAGGCGTTCAATGGACAGGCGGCGCTCAGATTCTTCAGCTGCAATCAGCGGTTCTAGATTGGTTTCTGCCAACAGCCTTGCTTTGTAATGCTCGAGCAATTCTTCTAAATATGGGCTCAACACTTGTGAGCTTTGTACTGAAACACTTTCACTGACAGCCGCTGCTGATTCGGTTCTTTTCCGTTGAAAGAGCGACATCGCTTTCCCTCCTTCCTTTTAAAAATGATTATTTCAGCATGGATACGACCCATTTCCGCATGTCTTTAGCGGCGGGAGTAAGTTTCTTTTCTTTCGGCAATTTTCGAAGGGTCTCGCCTTTATTGATAGCGGTCTGCACTCCTTTAATATCGCGTCTGATTTCAGCTGCCACAGGATATTCGATAAAGCGTTCAATATCTTTTTTGCTTAACTCGTTTTCCCGGCCGACTTCGTTCAGCACGAGCTCCAACCGGTCTGCTGTAGGAATTCCAAGTTTTTGGAACAGTTCTTCCGTATGCTTGAAAACCCGGATGGATGGCGTGTCCATTAAAGTCGTGTAATAGATGCGGTCGGCCTCGACTAATGCCGTATACGTACGTTCATCCATGTTCACGGGCAAATCAACGATGATGAAATCATAGGCCCGGCGGCATACCCGCAAAAGACGCGTGACGAAATCTTCTGTAATGTACTCAGCAAGTTCCGCATCGCATGGGCTGATTAACAGCTCCATTTTCGATAAAGGTTCTTTTTCTGTCACGTTGCGTAAATGCTGTTCAGTCATTTCTTTGATAACCGGCTCCAAATCCAGGATGTTTCTCGCAGTTTCCACACCCAGATAAGATTCTCCGCCTCCATATTGAAGATTCAAGTCGATATAAAGAACTTGAGCCGTGGATTCAAATTTCAAGGTCTGGGCAAAAGCGGTGCTCAACAGCGTTTTCCCGCTGCCTCCCTTGCCGCTATAGAAAGCGAAGACTTGTCCGCTCCCTCGCTTAAAACTCAGTTGTTTTTCTTTTTCTGGAGATTTTTCAAGTCTTGCAAGCATAATCGCCAATTGGTTCTCTAAACCATTTAAATCTTCGGGTATAACGAAATAATCGATCGCCCCCGCTCTTACTAAGTCTCGGAATAACTGGAAATCGTGGCTTTCATGGACAAATACGACAGGCGTTCCGTCAAGTTCCTGTTGGAGATAAGCATGGGTTTCTAAGTCTTTCCCAGGTTCATGCAATAGAAGAACTAATGCCGGGTCCACGTTTTTCAGCTCCGAACGCAAATGGGTAGGGTCGAGCCAACTATAGTCAAACTCACCTTCGAATTGCCGGGTGAGCAATGTAAATAATTCGTTTTTCTGTCCGACAATCAATAGTTTCGATTCTTTCATATCCAAATCCCTCAGCTCTCCGGAGACGTCTCGGCTGCGTCATCCTGTTCTTTCTTTTCTGCTTCTTTTTTCTCTTCTGCTTTAGGTTTCTCTTCTGCTTTTGGCTTTTCTTCTTTCGGTTTTGCTTCTGCTTTTTCTTCCGTTTCCTTTGAAGCTTCCGTTTCAGCAGCCGTGTCTGTTTCCGGTGCATCTTCTTTGCCGGCACCGACATTTGCTTTGATGATCCGGACGCTGTCTGCGTAATTCTGCATATGTATTAGCTTAGGTGCTTGTTCGAGTGAAACTTCTAACTGGACCCCCGCAAACTTTTTATTATCATTTGCTACACGTGCTACTTTTACATCTTTCATGAAAATTTGCGTTTTGTTCTCATTGTCAAAACGTACTGAGACGATAATATCGACCCGGTCTAAAGCTTCAAGCTGTTCATCGAAAAAGACACGATCTGAGGCCATTAAAGTGATCAGGCGATTATTTTCTTCCATTACTGCGGAAGCTTGCTTCAACATGTTTTTCGTAATGAAGTCTCCTGCGGATAAAGGAATGACCGATACCTTATTTTGGAGATCGTCAGTGCTTGTAATATGCTGGTCCGTTAAAAACTTTTTCGGGATTTCCTCAACAGCCACATCTTTTGGCGTAATGACGCTTCGAGAGGCGATATCCCCTTTTGCAGCATAAACTTTAACCATTGTTCCCAAGTCGCTGTTCAATTCCTTTACTTTTGATAATGTCAGGAAACCGGCCGTTCCTGCTAGAATGGCAGCTAGTACGAAAAAGATAATTGCTTTTCTTTTGGATTCAATCATTTTGGCACTCCCTTGGCATTAGGCATCTATTTCTCTACTTCATGTCAATAGCAGGAAACTTTTTGCACTTTGCTAAAATTTTCTTTAGTTAATAAAATTGGCAATATTATCCTTCACTTTTTGTCTATATTTTAATTTCCTCTATATGCTTATCATTAAATTTATAGAGCTGTCAAAACCGTTTTCGGTTAGAGGTATTTTTTACAGATAAAAAGTCATATAGGTATTTTTAACCCCTTCTATTACAATGCCATCTATTCATTATCATCCCTCTTTTCTTTAGGCACATTTTCCTTGAAATCCCTCTCTATCTTTTCTCCTTGCTCTTTTACCTGTTATTCGCACTCTCTAACCGTGACTTTTTATTCATTTTTTAAATTTTTTCATTATTATAAAACCTTGAATTCAAGAGTTATTTAATAGAGATATTTACTCAGGACTTTTATCTTAAAACTAGTATAAATACGATGCATTAAAACAGGCATCCTAGTACGGTTTCCTCTTTTTCCTACCCCTGACTCCCAGTAATTACAAGTTGCTAATCCCCTTAATTTTTCCAATAAAAAAAGCTATTTTCATCTTAATAAAGATGAAAATAGCTTTAAATTCATTCAATTTTCCAATTCCATTTGGTTGGAAATCTCTTAAAATTAATATTACGTGGAATTATTACAAGTCCCTCCTGTCGGCGACTCTGCATTTCTTGCTGCAGCTGGTTAAATTTCTTTAAAGAGACAGCTGCGGGACAATGGCATTTTCAAGTTTTTGTTTAATTCTGCTGCTCCATTTATCAAATTCCACTAAAAATCCATCATGGCCAAATTGCGTTTCAACGACTTCCCATTCTGCCTGAGGCTGGGATTTTAGCCAATGAATCATCAATTCGCTCGGATACAGCAGATCATGCGTAAACGATAGCGCAAAAATTTCTACATCCAGAATTTCACCACTGACATCATGGGTGTTCATCGCTTTTAAAAGAGTTAAGTAACTATTGGCATCAAAGCGGTTCGCTAATTTCTGGCCTTGATAATTCAAATAAGATTCTACGTCATAGCCCTTAGCGACCGCTTTTCGGTTAAAACGGCGGTTAAACATTTCAGCGCTTCGGTAAGTGACCATCCCCGCCATTCTTGCCACTTCGAACCCCTTGATTTCAGATGAATGGCTGTAATTTCCATTATTGAAATGTGAATCGTTTTCAATCGCCTGAATTCCAATATAATTAAAAGCGATGCCGTAGTCACTATAAGCTGGGGTTACAGCAAGGGGGAAAATGATATCCACAAATTCCGGATGGGCTCTACCCCATTCCAAAGTCTTCATGCCGCCAAGCGACCCTCCGATGACAGCTGCTAAATGGGAAATTCCGAGCTCTTTTAATGCCTGAAATTCAGCTTGGACCATATCTTTTATCGTAATTGCTGGAAAAGAAGAACGGTACGCTTTGCCTGTTTTGGGATTAGTGGATAAAGGTCCAGTAGAGCCATTGCAGCCTCCTAGAACATTGAAAGTGATGACTTGAAAAATAGTGGTATCCACGGCTTTGCCTGGTCCAATCAAGCCGGACCACCAACCTGGAAGGTCCTCGGTCCCGATCGCATACTGGTCTCCAGTCAACGCATGGCAGACAAGAACGGCAGGACCACCTTCTTTGCCGGATCGTTCATAGGCAAGCTCTGCATTCTCTAAGACTTCCCCAGATTCAAGAACCAAATTGCCGATGGATACACTGGTCATCCGCTTTCCCTCCTAGACGTTTTCGAGCACAGCCGATTTGATGGCCTGCTCAAGATCTGCGATTAAATCTTCCGGATTTTCAAGGCCGACTGATAGACGGATCAATTCTTCCGTGACTCCTGCCCCTTCTAATTCCTCTTTGTTCAATTGCTGATGGGTAGTAGAAGCCGGATGGATGATCAACGATTTCGCATCCCCGACGTTTGCTACATGCGACCATAATCCGACGCCATCAATTACTTTCCGTCCAGCTTCACGGCCGCCTTTAACGCCGAAGTTCACAATTGAACCGTAGCCGTCTTTCAAGTATTTTTGCGCCAGCTGGTGGGATGGATGATTTTCAAAGCCGATGTAGTTCACCCATTCAACTTGCGGATGCTGCTGAAGATATTCAGCGACGAACCGTGCATTGCTGTTGTGACGCGGAATCCGCAAATGCAGCGTTTCTAAACCTTGCAGGAAAGCATGGGCACTGTCCGGACTTAGTGACGGACCGAAATCGCGCAGTAATTGGACGCGCAGTTTAGTCGCAAATGAAGCTCCTTCTGCATCTATGCCATAGCGGATGCCATGGTAGCTTTCATCCGGTTCAGTGTAATTCGGGAATTTCGGATTGTTCCAGTTAAACTTGCCGCCGTCCACAACAACTCCACCAATGGTCGTCCCATGCCCGCCAATCCATTTTGTCGCTGAATGGATGACGACATCTGCACCGAATGCAATGGGGTTGCTGCCATACGGGGAGGCAAATGTATTATCGATCAATAAAGGAATTTGGTTTTCGTGTGCAATTTCCGCTACTTTTTCAACATCAAATACGTTCAAGCTCGGATTTCCGATAATTTCCCCGAAGATTGCTTTTGTTTTATCCGTGATGGCTGCACGGAAGTTTTCCGGATCTGTTCCGTCCGCAAATTTCACGTTGATTCCATAACGTGGGAGTGTGTTGGAGAACAAACTGACAGTACCGCCGTAAAGATTGCTGTCTGCCAAAATTTCATCGCCCGCTTCAGCGACGTTTAAAATAGAGAATGCAATGGCTGCCATTCCGGATGACAAGGCGACAGCTGCAGTTCCCCCTTCCAGCAAAGCTACGCGCTGTTCAAAAACATCCACCGTCGGATTCATGATGCGCGAATAGATATTTCCGGTCTCTTTCAATCCGAATAAATTTTGGGCATGCTCCGTATCTTTAAACACATAGGAAGTTGTTTTATGGATCGCAACTCCTCTTGCTCCAGTTGTTGGATCTGGCTCTTGTCCACCGTGCAATAAAAGCGTTTCTGGTTTAAAATTTGTCATTTCTTTTTCCTCCTAGTTTTTATTGATGAAAACTGAAGACGAGGAGGGAACAGAAAAAAGCCCTCTTCGTTAAGAAGAGGACCGTCATATACGGAGATACCTCCTCTCATCTGCCAGATCGTTGCCGATCTGTAGGATTTAGCACCTTTCCAAACAATTGCTTGGTGGTTGCCGGGCATCATAGGGCCTATTCCCTCCGCCTCTCTTGATAAGAGTATTCAGATTTAGTTTTTCATCTTGTTTAGCAGTATAAAAACATAATTCTCGTTTGTCAAGTGGATAATTCAAAAAATTTCGAAACCTCTCTATCCTTTAAAACGTTTAATACTTATAGAGGAGATGATCTTATGATTCTTTGGTTTATATGCACTTTTATTATTGGTTATTTACTCGGTTCACTTCATGGCTCATCCATCGCCCAATTGATTTCAGGTACGAATGTCAAAAAAGAAGGGGTGAAAAATTCCGGTGCTTCCAATGCGGCCATTGTCCTTGGCTGGAAATTCGGCGCACTTGTCGCCTTGATCGATATTTCCAAAGGGATTGTCTCTGTCTTGGGGCTAAGAATTCTTTTAAGTCAATTCAATTTATCAAATGAATTGGAATGGACAATGCTCTTTGTGATAAGCGCGGCTGTCGTCCTCGGCCACAATTTCCCTTTCTATATGAATTTCGACGGCGGAAAAGGTACAGCGTCCATCATCGGCGTTATGCTTGCACTGGATTGGAAATTGGGGCTTGCCGGCGGATTGCTGCTGGTCGCTTGCGCTTTAGCAACGGATTATTTGGTTGTGGGCGTTCTCGTTCTGTATGGCATGCTGTTTGCCATCGCTTATTTCCCGGCGGAAGGCAGTTGGCCGCTTCTCACTGCCTTCGGACTTTTTGCAATGGCATTCTGGAAACACATTGAAAATATTAAACGAATCAAAAACGGAACGGAAAGCAAGGTTTCTTCTGTCTTCCGCAAGAAAGCGGGGCCTGCGTGAGAGCAGGCTTTTCATTTTTCATTAATTTATTTTAAAAAAGTTTCTTGACTTTTCCGCATTGACGCACTAAAGTGGAAATTACAAATCGAATACTTACATCACTTTCTTATCCAGAGAAACCGAGGGACAGGCCCTATGACGTTTCGGCAGCGGATTCGCTTTAAGCGAAAACTGTGCTAATTCCTGCAAATGCATGTACGTGCATTTGGAAGATGAGAATTGAGATGGTTTCATTCCGGAGCCCTCTTTTTTCTTATGGACAAGAAAAAAGAGGGCTCTTTTTGTTTTATTTTTTACAGGTTTGTACGTATTCGATCTATACAGCATGAGGAGGCTATTTGAATGATTCAATTTGAGGGGGTTACGAAAACCTACCATTCCGGCAAACAGGAAATCCACGCTTTGAACGGCATCGATCTTACTGTTGAAACCGGAGAAATATATGGCGTCATCGGTTTTAGCGGCGCCGGCAAAAGTTCACTGATCCGGACGGTCAATTTACTGGAACGCCCGACGAATGGACGAGTGCTCATCCATGACAAGGACATTTCCACTCTTACCAGCAAAGAAATCCGGGATACCCGAAAAGACATCGGAATGATTTTCCAGCATTTCAATCTATTGAATTCGAAAACGGTATTCCATAATGTCGCGATGCCGCTGATTCTGGCAAAAACACCGAAAAACAAAATTAAAGAACAGGTGAAAAACCTTCTTGAATTTGTAGGCCTGGCAGACCAGGCAGAAAAATATCCGGACCAGCTTTCAGGCGGACAAAAGCAGCGGATCGGGATTGCCCGGGCACTAGCCACCAACCCTTCTGTCCTGCTATGCGACGAAGCAACATCCGCACTTGATCCCCAGACGACCCAGTCCATCCTGGATTTATTGCGGCGCATCAATCGTGAATACAATATCACCATCCTATTAATCACTCATGAGATGGGCGTCATCCGGGAGATTTGCGATAAAGTAGCGGTCCTCGAAGCCGGAAAAGTCATTGAGCAAGGTTCCGTTTACGAAGTTTTTACAAATCCGAAGCAACCGACGACTCAGCGTTTTGTCCGTTCGGTCATGAACGATGAACTGCCGGAATCCTTGTTGACTAAAATCCAGGATCCGACGCAGAACCATTCCATCTACCGCGTCCAGTTTACAGGCTCTTCGGTCGGACAGCCGCTCATGTCCAAAGTATCACGTGAATTCAACCTCGACCTCAATGTGCTCTTTGGAAATATCACGGAATTGCAAGGTGAGCCTTACGGCAACCTGATCGTAGAATTTTCAGGAAGTTTAAGCGAGATCCAACGTGCGCTGACTGCGATCCGCAGCGATTCGGTCAAAGTCGAGGAGGTAAAGAATTATGCTAGTTGATAACGAACAGATTTTAGAAGCTTTGTGGGAAACGGTTTATATGACCGGTGCTTCGTTCTTATTCTCAATCATTATCGGTTTCCCGCTTGGCATCTTGCTAGTCGTAACAAGAAAAGGCCATTTACTGGCAAATGAACCCATTTCGAAAGTATTGAACGTTATCATTAATATTTTCCGTTCAGTCCCTTTCATCATTTTGATGGTTGCTATCATTCCGCTTACCCGGTTGATTGTCGGTACATCCATCGGCACTGCCGCTGCCATCGTCCCGCTTGTGTTCTATGCAGGACCATACATTGCCCGGCTGATTGAAAACTCATTGCTCGAAGTCGACAAAGGCGTCATCGAAGCCGCCCAGGCAATGGGTGCGACACCTGGGCAGATCATTTTCCGCTTCCTCATTCCGGAAGCTTTGAGTTCATTGGTACTGGCACTGACTATCGCCATTGTGGGATTGATTGGAGCATCCGCTATGGCTGGAGCAATCGGCGGTGGCGGACTTGGAGACTTGGCAATTACTTATGGTTATCAGCGCTTTGACACAGTCGTCATGCTGATTACAGTCGCTATACTCGTTGTCCTTGTGCAAGGCGTTCAGTCTGCCGGCAACTTGCTATCTAAAAAAGTACGAAGAAGTTAACTAAAAAACACTTACTTGGAGGAATACATCATGAAAAAAATTACATTGACGGTTTTATTCGCATTATTGGCTTTGGTCCTTGCGGCTTGCGGCGATGATGCTTCAGGAGAAGAAGGAAACAGAAAAGTGACGCTTGGCATTAGCGGATCCGATACATCCATTTGGGATTTTGTCGCGGAAAAAGCGGAAAAAGAAGGCATTGACCTTGAAATCATTACGTTCTCTGATTACGTAGCGCCAAACCTGGCACTTGCTGAAGGCGAGCTTGACTTAAACGCATTCCAGACCATTTCTTATTTCGACGAGTTTGTCGCAGAACACAATATCGACATCGTGCCGATCGGTTCAACTGTAATCGCACCGATGGGCCTCTACTCCGACAAATACGAATCAATTGATGAACTTCCTAACGGATCACAAATTGCTGTACCGAACGAAGCGACGAATATGGGACGTGCACTGCTATTGCTCCAAGAAGCAGGCTTGATCAAATTATCCGATGACGCAGGATTGACTGGAACAGCGGACGATATTATCGAAAACCCGAAAAACATCGAAATCATGCCGATGGTTTCAGGGCATACACCGCGTGCAATGCCCGATGTTGCCGGTTCAATCATCAATAACGGTGTCGCAGTTGACGCTGGCTTGAACCCGACAGAAGATCCAATCGCTGCAGAAAGCGATACAGCTACACCTTACATCAACCTAATTGCAGCAAGTGCTGAAAATGCCGAAGACGAAGACTTCTTGAAAATCGTTGAACTTTACCAACAAGATGATACAGCTGACTTCATCGTCGAACATACAAAAGGCGCATCAATCCCAACATTCATCCCAGTAGAAGAACTCGTGGATTATCAATAAGAAAAGCGAAGGCAGCTCGTCAGCCGCGACAAGCGCTGGAAGGCTTAGCAGTAATGGCGGGTTTTGCCATTGCTGATAAGGCTGAAGCGACCTCGAGCGGCTAGCTGCCGGAGTCTAGACAATAAGAAAAGCGGAAAGAGCCGACAATAAAACAAAACCTAAGGAGGAATTTCAATGACAGCAATCAAAGAAGCAGCCCAAACCATTTCCCAATCAATCGAATCGAACCGCGGGGTTTACATCGAAACCAGCCAAGCGATCCATGCAAAACCGGAGATCGGCAATGAAGAATTCTTCGCAAGTGCCACTTTGGTGAAACTGCTTGAAGAAGCAGGATTCACTGTTGAAACTGGCGTCGCTGGCCATGAAACGGCATTCTTTGCCAGCAAAGAAAGTACATTGCCGGGACCAACTATCGCTTACCTGGCAGAATACGATGCACTTCCTGGAATCGGCCATGCCTGCGGACACAACATTATTGGGACAACAAGCGTCGCTGCTGCGATTGCGTTAGCTGAAACCCTCCCGACAATAGGCGGCCGCGTAGTGGTGCTCGGTACACCAGCAGAAGAAGGCGGACCGAACGGCAGCGCTAAAGGCAGTTTTGTGAAGCATGGTTTCCTTGAAGGCGTTGATGCAGCGCTGATGATCCACCCATCTGGAAAAACGGCCATTACTGGCCCTTCCCTTGCGGTCGATCCATTGGAATTCCATTTTTATGGAAAACCGGCACATGCAGCCGGCTCTCCTGAAGAAGGAATTAACGCACTTGACGCTGTGCTCCAGCTTTTCAACAGCATCAACGCACTTCGCCAGCAATTGCCTTCAGATGCCCGTGTCCATGGCATTATCACCCACGGCGGCGATGCGCCGAACATCATTCCGGAATATGCTGCGGCCCGTTTCTACATCCGCGGCGATTCATGGAAAAAAACTTCAGATACGGCAACAAAAATCCGGGCGATTGCAGAAGGTGCTGCACTAGCTACAGGCACAACCGTTAAAATTGTGCGCTTCCAAAACGAAGTTCAGGATCTTGTGTTGACCCCGGCTTTAGATAAAGTGGTCCAAAGCGAACTGGAAGCAGTGGGCGAAGACGTAGCCACTTCCCGAGCGAAGGGCCTTGGATCAACCGATGCTGGCAATATCAGCTATGCCGTGCCGACTGCCCATCCTTACATCAAAATTGGACCGGACGATTTAATCGGCCATACCGCAGAATTCCGTGAAGCAGCAAAATCTGAAGCAGGCAATGAAGCCCTGATCAAAGGTGCAAAAGCATTAGCGAATACTGGCTACCGTTTGTTGACCGAATCCACTTTACTGGATGAAGTTAAAGAAGCTCACGCAAAAGCGTTGCAAGACAAACAGCTATAACCCGAAAAAACCGGAAATTCCTTGAAAGGAAGTTCCGGTTTTTTATTTGTTTTCCTCCTTCTCTTCTCGTATTTCCAAAATTTATTATTTTCGTGCTAAAATAATAATAGAACACATTTTAGGAGGAATACGATGTTTGAAACTTTAATCGAACGCCTTGTGCGATATGCTAAGATCGATACCCAATCAGATCCTGAGAGTACAGCTACCCCTTCCACTCCGGGCCAATGGGACTTATTGAACGAACTTGAAAAAGAAATGAAAGAAATCGGCCTCGAAGAAGTCGAAACAGATGAATATGGCTATTTATTCGGTACGCTTCCAGCGAATACGGATAGAGAAATTCCTGTTTTCGGTTTTCTTGCACATGTCGACACCGCTCCTGATTTCACAGGCAAAAACGTGAACCCGCAGCGCATTGATAACTACGACGGAAAAGACATTCCATTGAACGACTCTGTCATCATGTCTACTGCTGATTTTCCGGACCTGAAAAATTACGTTGGCCATACTTTACTGACTACTGATGGAACAACGCTTCTCGGCGCTGACAATAAAGCCGGCGTAGCGGAAATCATGACGGCAATGGAATACTTGGTTCAACATCCGGAAATTGAACACGGAAAAATCCGTGTGGCTTTCACTCCAGACGAGGAAATCGGCCGCGGTCCGCATAAATTCGACGTGGAACGTTTTGGTGCTGACTATGCTTATACGATGGATGGCGGCCCTCTCGGTGAATTGCAATATGAAAGCTTTAATGCCGCTGCCGGCAAATTGACGGTTCAAGGAAAAAGTGTGCATCCCGGATCAGCTAAAGACAAAATGGTGAATGCACAAACGATCGCCATTCGTTTCCAAGAGAAAATGCCAAAAAATGAAGTGCCTGAAGCTACTGAAGGCTATGAAGGCTTCATTCATTTGAATAATTTTAACGGCAATGTTGAAAAAGCTGTTCTTTCTTATATTATTAGAGATTTCGATAGAGAAAAATTCGAAGCAAAAAAACGGTTAATGCAAGAAACAGCCGAAAAACTGCAGCAGGAATATGGTCCAGAGGCGGTCACGCTGGAGCTTGAAGACCAATATTACAATATGCGCGAAAAAATCGAACCCGTAATGGAAATCGTCGATTTAGCTGAGAATGCTATGAAAATGATTGGCATCGAACCGAATATTGTTCCTGTAAGAGGCGGTACTGATGGCTCCCAACTTTCGTATATGGGCTTGCCAACACCGAATATCTTCACAGGCGGAGAAAACTATCATGGCCAGTACGAATTCATTTCAGTTGATAACATGGAAAAAGCCACTCGCGTAATTCTTGAAATCGCGAGAATTCCAAAACAAAAATAAGCGCCCGCGGGCGCTTATTTTTTTATAGAATCGCTCTTCCGTTTTGAGCAAGCGCATAATGGATGCCATGCTGCAAAGTTTGAAAGCAATTAAATTTAGACAAATCAATGCCTGATTCTGTTATGACCATGCTCATTTGAGGGGAAATCCCTACCAGAATGGTTTTGGTTCCGATCAAGCCTGCAGTAGATCCCAACTTTTCGATAAGGCTAGCTGCTTCCTGAGTAAATCGGTCATTCAGGCCCGTCAAATCCAGCACTAAATAATTCGCCTTATGGGTCGGCAGATTCTGTAATGTTTTCACCAGCAGCTCTTCTGCTCTTGCTTGGTCATAGGTTCCGAGAAGCGGCACGACGACGATGTCTTCAAGAACCGGAATAATCGGAGAAGAAATTTCTTTGATCAAACTGTTTAGTTCTGCTGTCTTTTCTTGGACCAATCTCTCCAGCTGATCGATTTGCTCGGCCTCTTTTAGTCGCGCAAAGCGGTGAATATTCTCTTCGATGTTCTGCTCTGACGGGAAATACTCGATAATAGTCTCTTCATATCCTTCAATTTGATGATGTACGATGCTATACCAAATACTCGTATTGAAAAGATTGCTGAAAATCCCTGCGTAATGGGCAGCCAAGTAGCTTCCGCCTTCTTTTTTCCCTTGGGCTACATTGATTTTATGCTCCCAGCTATTTTTCAAATGCACACGCAAAGTTTGTTCGGCTTCGTCCATATCTTGTATTTTCGCAAGTCCCCATCCAGCAGATGCATATGTATTCGTAATCAGATTGGCTGCTTCAGAAACCGAAACATTCTCCATCTCTGAGAAATAATCTCCTACAAGCAAACCTTGTCGGAACCCCGTCGATTCCATTACGACGCTCGCAGCATCCTCTCCAGAAATCTCTTCAATCGAATCAAAAAAGATTTTCATGGCAGAAGCTGTCCAGAAAAGCACCGAATCCTGTCCTTCAAATATGAATCTTCCTTCTTCCAGGTCCCATTCAAAACTCAGTCCACCTACATTTATTGAAGGTTTTGTTTCCATGATACAACTCCTCTCGTTCACTCCCTCTATTTTACCATAATGTTTGACAAGCTATTAGAAATAGCCCGAATAAGCATGAATTTAGAGCATTTTGATGCCAGAGGCGATACCGGAATGTTTTAAAACTCTCTATAAAAGGAATAAACCAGTAACAGACAAAGAAAGAGGTGCTTTCCATGAGTGACAAAAAACCTTTCGAAGGAAAAGAGCGCGAAACAAAAGACGGCGCTCCTATGGATAATCCTGAACAATTCAAGACGGACAAAAAAACGATGCATGAAATGTTCAAAGAAGAACAAACAGTGGACTCCCTCCCTCTTGAAGATTTAAAGCAGGAAAAAGCGGAAGAAGGCAAGCCGCGCGCTACAAAAGAAGATTCTTCCAGCGAAGAAAAGTTCCCGGATTAATAATCAAAATACATCTACTTTTCTGAAGAACCGCAAGGCTAATGCCTTGCGGTTCTTTTATGTTATGATTCTCTTTGGAACAGGAGTGGATACATTTGAAAAACTGGATATACCCAGTAATGGTCGTTGTTGCGGCCAGCTGTTATGGAGTACTTTCTACGATTATAAAAGTCGCCATGAGCCATGGCTTTACAACAGCCGAAGCTGTTACAAGCCAATATTTTACCGGTTTTGTGCTAGCGGCTATTTTATTTGCCGTAACGCAGAGAAGCCTGCCGCGCCTACGCGGTTGGAAGATTCTTGTCTTATCCGGGTCGTTCACTGCAGCGACTGGAATGGTTTATAGCCATTCGCTTAATTACTTGCCAGCCTCGCTGGCAGTCGTGCTCTTATTCCAATTCACTTGGATCGGCATGTTCATGGATTGTATCGCAAACCGGAGATGGTTGAAGCGCATAGAAGTAATTTCGCTTCTCATACTGTTCGGGGGAACGATTCTTGCTGCCGGAGTTATTGACGCTGATTTAAGCGGCATCCCTTGGCAAGGATGGGCATGGGGAATTGGAGCTGCATTCTGCTTCTCAGCGTTCATGTTTGTCAATGGCAAGCAAATCGAAGGCATGGATACAACAACCCGCCTATTTTATGTGTCACTGGCAGCGGCTCTTGTCATCGCAGTCTTCCAGACGCCTGAAATCATATGGAACGGAACTTTCTTTGGCGAAGGATTATGGATATACGGCCTCCTTCTAGGATTCTTTGGAATCATCATGCCGATTTATTTTTTCTCAATTGCCGTCCCTCACGTAGGGTCGGGGCTGGCTTCCATTTTAAGTGCGATGGAACTGCCAGTCGCCGTTATTGCTTCAGTCATCATCTTAAGTGAATCTTTGACAGTACTCCAGATTGTCGGCATCTTCGTCGTCCTTACTGGAATGGTGCTGCCAAGCATGTTCAACCGAACCCCAAAACCAGTCGAACGTGTTGAAGAACCTGCTTAACTAAGCAGGTTTTTTCTTTGCCCAATTTCTTCACGTTTATTTCCCGAGAAAACAGGAATACTAGAAGTAAGTTTAAATTCAAAGGAGTGGAAAATATGGATCAGCAAGAACTGAAGCAGCAAGCTTTAAAGATTTTAGAGGATAGTTATGTGGGGGTTTTGGCAACGGTGAAAGACGATAAACCGCATTCCCGCTATATGACATTCTTTAATGATGAATTCACGTTATATACAGCGACAAGCGATCAAACGCAAAAAGTCGATGAGCTTGAGAACAATCCTCATGCCCATATTCTCCTTGGCTATGAAGGCGAAGGCGTCGGCGATGCTTTTCTTGAAATAGAAGGCACGATGGGCATCCATGACGATAAAAGCATCATTGACAAAGTGTGGAACGAGCATTTAAGAGGCTGGTTCAGCGGTCCGGACGATCCCCATTTGGTGATTCTTGCGATTAAACCTTCGCGTGTGCGCATCATCAATAAAAAAGGCCAAGAGCCGCAAACACTTGAATTGTAAACAAAAAACGGCTCCGGATTTTTCGGGCCGTTTTTTTATGTGTGGAGGATTTCACGTAAGCCTTCCCGGTTAAAAAGAAGATCCTCCAGTGTGTATTCATCCAAAATCGATAAATAAGCATGGAGCGCTTTTCCTAATACGCCGCGCAATCCGCAAACCGGCGTTATGGGGCAGCGGTTATGTTCGCGGTCAAAACACTCGACTAGATGGAAATCATCCTCCATCCGGCGCACAACCGTCCCCACATTGATATTTTGTGGAAGATCGGCTAAGCGGATGCCTCCCCCGCGGCCGCGGACCGTTTGAATAAATCCGGCTTTCCCGAGTTCAAATGTCACTTTCATTAAATGATTTTTGGATATATGGTAAGCATCCGAAATTTCTTGGATGGTCGTCAATTTGCCTTCCGGTTTGGAACCCAAATAAATCAGCACGCGCAATGAATAGTCGGTATACATGGTCAATTTCATCAATCTCACCTTCCCTGCTTCCTCATTATAGCGATTAAGGGAAGCTCGATAAAGCAATTGAGATTGCGAAGAACTCATAAAGGAAAAGGAGATGATTTTCATGTTATCAAACGAAACACGATCCATCATCAAATCCACCGTCCCTGTATTGGAAGACCACGGTGTCGCGATCACCACTGCCTTTTACAGAAATCTATTTGAAGCTCACCCGGAATTGCTGAATATTTTCAACCATGCAAACCAGGCACAAGGAAGGCAGCAAACGGCACTTGCAAAAGCCGTCTATGCTGCGGCCGTCCATATTGACGATTTGGCAGAAATCATGCCGGCAATTATCCAAATTGCCCATAAACATGTAAGTTTAGGCGTAAAGCCTGAGCATTATCCGGTTGTCGGCGAATATCTTTTAAAGGCGATGAAAGAAGTACTTGGAGATGCAGCAACCGATGAGATCATCACTGCATGGGCTGAAGCTTACGGCGTGATTGCAGATGCATTTATCGATGTCGAAAAAAATATGTACCGAAAAACCGCCGAGCAAGAGAATGGGTGGATTTACTTTAAAGACTTTGTGGTCGCCCGGAAGGAAAAAGAAAGCCAAGTCATCACTTCCTTCTATTTAAAACCGGTAGACCAATCGAATGTTCCCGCTTATATACCTGGACAATATATTTCCATCCGGTTGTCGATTCCGGGAGAACCATATGCTATGATCCGCCAGTATAGCTTGTCTCAAGCATCTAAAGCGGATGAATTCCGAATTTCAGTAAAACGTGAAGCGGACAATGATCCAAATGGCGTTGTCTCGATTTATCTTCATGAAAAAATCCAGGAAGGCGACCGTGTGGAAGTCAGTGCACCTGCTGGCGTCTTTGTACTCGATTCCTCCAAAACAACCCCTGTTGCCTTTATTAGCGGCGGCGTCGGCATCACACCAATGATGAGCATGTTCGAAACTGTGGCAACTTCGACTCCGGCGCGCCCGACCACCTTTTTACATGGTGCTAGAAATCGCTTGCAGCATGCCTTTGATGAAGACATCCGCTCCTATACAAACCGGATGGAGCATGCATACTATAAAACAATTTATGATGAAGAAGACGGCTTTATCACACGCAAAACTTTAGAAGAATATGTCGATCCTTCAGGTGATGCGTACGTTTGTGGGCCGCCGCCGTTCATGATGAGCATGATCCGGGAGCTTCGCAATATCGGAATGGACGATAGCCGCATTCACTTTGAATTTTTCGGTCCGGCTTTAGATTTAAATGATTCCAATTGATTGTCTGCTTTCATAGCCAAAGAGTTCACGGGTTACTCCGTGAACTCTTTTTTATGTGACTTTTCTGTGAAACTAAATGTGTCTAAATTTTAAAGATGTATTTTAAATATATCTTTAAACCACAGATAGGTTTATAGTCGAATTATAGAAAACAAAAGGAGCGATCGAAGATGTTATCCCAAGAAACGAAATCCATCATCAAATCTACAGTACCGGTACTCGAACAGCATGGCACAGCTATTACCACGGTCTTTTATAAGAATTTATTCGATGCACACCCTGAACTATTGAATATTTTCAATCACGCCAATCAAGCTAAAGGGCGCCAGCAAGCTGCACTTGCCAATACGGTTTACGCAGCAGCTGTCCATATCGATAATTTGGAAGCCATTCTGCCAGCGGTTGTTCAAATTGCGAACAAACACGTCAGCCTAGGCATCAAACCAGAACATTATCCGATTGTCGGCGAATATTTACTGAAAGCGATCAAGGAAGTGCTAGGAGATGCGGCAACAGATGAAATCATCAACGCCTGGGCAGAAGCTTACGGAATGATTGCCGACGCCTTTATCGGTGTTGAGCAAGGCATATATGAAAAAGCTGAAAATCAAGAAAACGGCTGGAAGTTCTTCAAAGACTTCATCGTCGCTGACAAAGTAAAAGAAAGCGATAATATCATATCGTTCTATTTAAAACCTGCAGATGGATCTCTTGTTCCCGCTTATCAAGCTGGCCAGTACATTTCTGTACGCATGTCCATTCCGGGGGAAGAGTATTTGTTCAATAGACAGTACAGCTTATCTCAAGCTCCGAAACCCGATCAATTCCGCATCTCAGTCAAGTGTGAAGCGGACAATGATCCAAACGGACGCGTGTCGGTTTACCTTCATGAAGAATTAGCGATTGGCGATACCATTGAAGTGAGCGCACCAGCCGGTGAATTTGTTCTCGATGTTGAAAAAGATTCTCCGGTCGCTTTCATCAGCGGCGGTGTTGGCATTACGCCAATGATGAGCATGTTTGAAACAGTGGCCACTTTGACTCCTGAACGTCCGACTGTTTTCCTTCATGCAGCACGCAATGAATCATTGCATGCATTTGATAAAGACATTCAAAAGCATCTAGCGACTATGGCAAACGCCGCATATAAAACTTTGTATTCGGACCTTCCGGATGGCTACATCACTCGTGCGGTTCTTGAAGAATACGTGGATATCACAGGCGACGTGTATGTATGCGGACCCGTTCCTTTCATGGAAGCGATGATCCGTGAATTGCGCGCAATGGGAATGAACGAACAGCAAATCCATTTTGAGTTCTTCGGTCCCGCGGTAGCATTGCAAGCTGTATAAAATTTTAGAGAAACAGAAAGAAGGACAGTACAGAGCTGATCAAACGCTTCTGGACTGTCCTTCTTTTCTTCTTATCTCATTTTACTGAACCCTCTTTTAAAAACTCTAACCGGTTGCCGAATGGATCGAAAACAAAAAATCGTTCCACTCCGGGAATGCTGCCATCGTTTTTCACTTCAATGCTTTGGCTTTCCAATTGTTTTCTAAGCGCTTCATAACCATCGACAAAAAAAGCAGGATGCGCTTTTTTAGCTGGAGAAAAAGGCTCTTCCACTCCAACATGCAGTTGAAAGCTGCCAAATTCAAACCATACGCCTCCACGCGGTTTCAACGGCTCCGGTTTTTCTACTTCTTTCATTCCCAATAAGTCCCTATAGAATTTTCGTGCCTGCTCTTCGTTCCCTTTTGGTGCAGCAACTTGTACGTGGTCAATTTTGCTAATTGAAAATTTCATAGCTTCCCCTCCCATTACCACTAGTTTAATGAAACAAAATACAAAAGAACATTCAATTGTATAAATGAATTACGATAAGTTTTGCTTACCCCTTTGCAAATCTTTTATTTTCCCTTAGCATGATGAGTAGTTAAAGGAGTGAAAATCCATGGATGCATCCCCCCAACTCAAACTCATCCTTTCTAATTATTCTGTAGCAGTTGGCCGTCTGCCTGAAAAGCCGCTGTCATTAGATTTAAAAACAGCGATAACTCAATTAAAAGAATGGTCCGGAAGCGAAAATGACGGCGCCGCGGTTTCTTATTTTTTCCGGCAATATGCCTTATTCATCACGGCTCAATTTGATTTGATCATCAATCACCACTGCTATTTTAAAGGCTCGTTCAGTGATTTACGCTTTAATCGTGTCGTCAATTACGGCTTTCCTTTACTTCAAACCCATGCTGATGCTGAAAACCTGGTATTGATAACGGATTCCCAACGCTTTTCTGCCATGCATGAAGTTCTGTATGAACAAGGCGATCAGGCCATCCAGGAATTCCGCCGCTATGTAAAAATCTCGCCTATTATTCTTTGGGAAAACATCTTAGGGTCGCTATTGTGGTTTTATGCCAATTTTGAAAAGCGCCAACCGCGAAGAGCAGCTGAAGATTTGGAGTGGCTGCTGGAACCTGAAAATTGGGAACCGATCAAAACGTCTTATCTCGCTAAGCTTTTAGGCAATTCCTCTTTGGAAGTTGCTGTGACTCGACCTTTGCGAAAAACGTGCTGCTTGTATAAAGAACTCGATGCTTTTGAAACCTGTACGTTCTGTCCGCAGCCCTCTATCCAAAAGAAAACATAAAAAAATCCCCAGCATAACGCTGGGGATTTTGATTATTTTTCAAACACTTCATGCAGGATTTGCCCTGGTGAACTATTGATTAAGTTTTTATATACGCAACTGTTCGGTTTTTTCATCAAAACTTTGGCAAAGGATTTTGCATGTTCGGTTTCTCCCACCACATGAATTTCATCCCAATGGCGTTCTTTTTTCAGTTTCTCGATTTTGATGCTCATATCTTTATAGAAGCGTTCCAAGTTCTCCCGCAGGCGGTGGTCTAGGTCATCTGCATGGCTTCCGCTGTTTCCGCCTAAATGAGCTCCGCCGCCGCCCATGCTATTGCCCGTGCCGCCGCTTCTGGATGCAGAATGGACGCCTTTTTGCTCTGTCCATACTTCCAATCCCGAATCAAATTCATAAAAGATCTCTTCATTAATAATTCCCATCGAAGTATCGAGCACTCTTATCCCTTTAAAGCTCGGCAGAATCACGCCGGCATATGGATAAGCCTTATACATATATCTTAATTCATCCAGTGCTGGCTTTGCTTCCCAGTGGAAACTCGTCTTCACCGGCACTTGAACGTAATGCACAGACCATAAATCTTCATGTGGAGATGCAAAAATAACGACACCCTTTTGGAGGTCGTCTTTATGGTCAAGTATTTCACGCTCCACTTTTTTTCTCAGCTCTTTATAGCGTTTCATTTCTTGCTCATCTTGCGAGGCTTCTAAATATTCATCCAATCGTTTCAAACCATTCTTGAGGTGAATTTTCCAAGCGCCATTTTGTGCGTTCAAATCCGCCGGGTTCGTATTCAAGTAGACGCTTAATACGCAACGGTCATCACAATTAAATGCTTTTAGTTTCTGGATTTCGTCATATAATGTCATTCATCCATCATCCTCCTTAAAATACATCCTCTTTAGTTCATTACCCTAAGTCTTCTACATTAAACGAGAGACTTCCTTCTTTTTTTTATTATTCTGACGTTTAAAAGAGCTTCATAGAGGTAAACAGATAGTGCAATCAAATAAAAGGAGTGTGTGATTAATGGAAAATATCGATAAAAAAGTAGACGATAAATTAAAATCTTTTGATGATGAGAAAAAAGAAGACATCTTAGCAAATTTTGAACATTTCAAGCAATACTTAAGCAGCAAAGTTGAGATGGGTGAAAAATTAGGATTGAGCGAAGAACGTTTGGCTCAAATCACTGAAAAAGTTGCCAACTATTTAGCGAAAAACGAAGATCCAAAAAACCGCGAAGAATATCTTTTGCAGGAATTATGGAAAGTCGGAGAAAAAGAAGAGCAGCATATGCTTGCTCACATGCTCTTGCGTTTAGTGAAGAAAGAATAGGAAAAATCATCGCCTATAAAAAAAGCGTCCCTATACATGGGACGCTTTTTTGTCGAATAACCGGAACATCACTAGATAGACGAGGCCGCTTGCTAATGCCAATACGCCTAAAATAGCAAACGTCCAACCAAAACCGAACCAGGCAGTCATCGGAATTGAAACCGGCGCAATCATTCGCCCGATGGTGTAGCGCATACTCGCGGCTGCAAAGTATTGCCCCCGCATATCTTCCGGTGCCAATTTCGAAATAAAGCTCTGCTGGATGCCTACTACCATCAATTCGGCAAAGGTGAAGATGGCCATTGCGATGACAAAAATCCAAAAAAGCGATGTTAACGGGAAAAGAATCATGGCAATTGCGTAAAAGCATGCTGAAAAGAAAAACACCCATTTTTCGCGGAATTTTGTCATCCATCTTGTCACCACTACAGTCAACAATGCCACTAAAAGACCATTCTCCGATAACAGGAAGCCGAAAGACGTTTCACCTGTCACGGTCCATTCTTTGCTTCCGAAAGAAGCAATCGTCTGTACATCAATCGTTTCTTTCAAGTAAATCGGGAACAATAGATCCAGCTGCATGAATGTCTGTGCACCTAAGACTCCGGCAATAACGAACAAGAGGAAAACACGGTCTTTAAAGATCAGTCCGTATTCTTTGATTTGGCCAAGAACCGCTTTTGACAGACCTGCAGACTCCCCTTCTTCCCATTTGTCCCGCATCTTTTGCGACAAAGTTTCGTTTGTATAAAGGCGCAAAACCAGTCCGAGAATCATCGAAATAACCGCTACGGTCAATAAGAGTTCAAAGCGGAACGAGAAGAATAGAATGGCACCGATCAGCGGTCCTACAACTACCGCAATATTCAATGTCGTGTAGAAAATGGCAAACACATCGCTTCTGTATTTTTCAGGAACGACATCGGCCACCATTGCCTGGCTGGCAGGCCAATAAAGCGAGCTGCACATTCCAGCGATGGTGAAAGCCACAAATCCTAAGGCTGCCGAATCAAACCAAGGTGAGTTGGCAAAAGCGAAAAGCAGAAATGCAGCTCCCTGCGCTATGGAAGCGATAACGAGCATCCGCCGCCGGCCGAACCGATCCGCGCAATACCCTCCAATCAAATTGGCTGCGACAGAAAAAACTTGGGAGATGACGAGCAATAAGCCCGCTGTCCCCTTTCCGAACTCTTCCGCAAAGTAAATAGCTAAAAATGGAAATACCATCCAATAACTTGTATTCATAAAAAATTCGCCTACAAGGCGGACTTTTAAACTTCGATCCCAATCTCTGATTTTCATTTTCCTGTCCCCGCGTTCCTAAGTTGAATATAAAACTTGCTGTCAGTCAATCACTTCCAATAATTTATAGCTTAAACATATATCAATCATCAAATCTTTCCGCTCTTTTGCGAATTGGATTGATAGCCGCTCATGGTCCCGTTCAACAATTTTCCCCGTCCCAAAAACACGATGGCGAACTGTTACCCCTTCAGCTAGCTCATCATCTGCTTTTACAGCATTCGGATTATCCGGCACATCTACTTTAATCGGCGTTCGAGCAGCCGGCTGTTTTGTTTTTACCGCGCTCTTTTCCGGAACGATGATGTCCCTCACTTCATTCATAAAACGAGATTCGCTGTCGTAGCTGATCAATTCCAAATGTTTTTTGGCTCGCGTCATGCCTACATAGAATAACCTTCTCGCCTCTTCCAGCGTTGCCGGATTATCTGCATCTTCTTCGGTCGGAATTACGCCTTCCACCAGATCCACCATATAGACCCTGTCGAATTCAAGCCCTTTGGAGCTATGGAATGTCGATAAGGTCAGCATGTCATCCGTCTTTTCCGCTTTTGCATTTTGGGTAATCTGCTCCAGCTCTTTTAGCCTTACCGCAAATTCCGTCATGGACTCCAAAGGCTCGGCGATTTGCTCCAGCTTCATCAATATCTGTTCTAAGTATTGCAGACGCATACCGAATTTTTCTGCTCGGCTGGAAAGCATCTGATCGTAGCCGAGGTCTGCCCGGATGGTCCGAATCACTTTTAACGGACGCATACTGTTCAAGGCTTCAAACCATTTCTTTTGCTCGTTCAAAATTTTGATCTGGTAATCTTTTAATGTTACAGTCCGGTTGATTTCATCAAATGCATTGTTTTGCGTCGACTTCATGCGGCTCAAAAACTTCAACTGGCTGCCCGACCAGTAAGCATTGGTTTTCGAAGCGATTTTTGCATAAATGTCTACACGTTCCGGCTTTAGGCTAAAGCGCATGAAATTCAGCATATCTTCTACAATCCAATGGGAGAAAAAGCGGTTGTCTGCATCTTTCATATAGAAAGGAATGCCATGGCGCTCCAGCTCGCTCATCAACAAAGTTGAAGAGGAATTATTGCGATAGAGAATAGCCACTTCGCCAAAATCGGTTAATTGCTTTAATTCTTTAAAGAGATATTTTAGCTGGGCTTCTTCTGAAGAAAGCCTTTTTAACACAATCGGCTCCCCTGAAGGCTGCTTTGTGAACATATTCTTATCATGGCGTTTTTTATTGGCTTTTATAAAGACATTTGCTGTATCGACGATATTTTTAGTCGAACGGTAATTACGCTCCATTTTCATCACATATGCATCCGGATAAACATTCTTAAATTTCAGTAGATAAGTCGGTTCAGCTGCCCGCCACGTATAAATCGATTGATCATCATCGGCTACTACACACAGATTGCGATGGCGGGCAACCAGTTTTTCGACAATCGCGTGTTGGATGAGCGATGTATCCTGGCTTTCATCTGTCATGACGTATTCCCATTTGTTCTGATATTTTGAAAGCAATGCTCTGTCTTTTTCCAAGGCTTCATTGGCTAAAGACAACATATCGTCGAAATCCACCAAGCGGTGATCATAATTTTCTTTAAAGGCTTCATAGGTTTTTAAAATCTCGTTAGCACCATCAAATGGCGCTTTCAGCTGCGACCATTTTTCCCGTGGGATCATTTTGTTTTTAACAAAACTGATAAAAGAGGTGAGTTCCTCTAGCTGATCATCCGTGATGGGTTCCCCCACTTCCGTCTGATACATTTCACGTAAGAGGCGTTTCTTGTGAAGGCCGTTTGATTCGCTTCCTTCAATCATGATATAGCGGGATTCTGCAAAATATGCACGTGTGATTTGAAAAGCTAAACTGTGGATCGTTGAAAAATCGACTGGGGCAAGTTTCGGAAAAAAGCGTTTATAGCGTTCGTTCATATCGGACGCAGATGCTTTACTGAACGTAATCGCTTTGATTTTCTGAGGACTGACCCCTTTTTCTTCGATCAAATAGCCGATTCTCATAATCATCGTTGTGGTCTTTCCGGAACCTGGACATGCTAAAAGAAGCAGCGGGCCATCTGTCCGCTCCACAGCTTTCTTTTGGATCTTATTCAATTCCACTCCAAGCTCTTTCTGCTTCCGTTCAAAAAAATGGCTCATATGCTACTCCTTCGCAATTTCATTCCTTTTATTTTAACACACAAAAGGACTCAAATTAATGAGTCCTCTTCTGTAATTCTATAAACTTCAAATGAAATTTTTCTCATCCGGTTTACTGATGGGATCTGCATTTCGTTTATCTTTACGGGTTTTTGGATTTTCATAATGCCGTTCATCCAGCCCCTCTTTTTGTTCCCCTAATTGCTCGCCTATTTTACGCGGGTCTTCTGTGGAAAGTTTTTCGTTTTGGCGTTTTGCTTTTTCTTTTTCTGCAGCTTCAAAAAGTTCTCCGTGCTCTTCTTTGTTGGCAAACATGTTCATGTCCCCTTTCAGAATAAGTAGAAGTTTATTTTGATTCCAGAATTTCTGCCACTCGCCCTACTTGGCCATCTTCAAGCCGAACTTTAATGCCGTGCGGATGCGTAGCTGAGTTGGTTAATATGTCTTTTACAATGCCTTTGGTCAGCTTGCCGGATCGTTGGTCTTGTTTCAACACAATATTCACTGTAATCCCTGGTTTTATATCATTTCTTTTTTTGCCGTCCATTGTCTTCACTCCTGACTTTCCTCTATCATACCGCTCTTTGGCGAAATAAAAAAGACGGGGATAGTTCCCCGCCTCACCGTGCATGTTCACTCCAACAAAATCTTACAAGCGGTCTTTTCGGTTGCGTCCTAAATCATCGACATCATGATCTTCATCAATATCCGCTTCTTCACGGCGAACTGTTTCACTTACAGTTTCCGTATCCTGAACTTTGCGTTTTCCGACGACGATTTCTTCACTCACCACATCGGTTTTTGATACATCGACGCGTTCTTCCGTGACCGGAATGTGAATATTGTCGCCTTCCTGGTAAGCATCTCCAGTCAAGCCGCCGTCTGTGCTTTCTTCATTTACCGGACGGCGCTCTACGTAAACTTCCTCACGTTCAACCGGTACTTCGATGGTCTGTTCATCTTCCACTACATGCTTCCCTACATTCACTTCACCGGTCTGCACACGATCCTTATTAACATGCAATCTTTCTTCGTGCAGGCGCAGGCGCTCTTCTTCATCATGCGTATGGTCGCGGTTCAAATCATTGTCTGTTAAGCCACTAGTTGTACGATCCGCATCTGTAAATCCGCCGGTTGTCCGATCTCGATCAGTCAAACCGCCAGTAGTGCGGTCCGTATCGTCGAATCGGTCCGATCTATCCACTTCATTAGTTGCAGTGAAATCATTTGTATCCCGGCTTGGGCGCGGCGTATCGTCGACCGTGTTGCCTGTCCCTAATCCAAATCCGGTTCCTGTATCCCGGCCGACACCAGCGGTCTCATCATCGAGTCTTGAAGCAGCTGAAGTATCGTCTGAATCCACCATATTCCGTTCTCTATGGAAATCAATATCATTGGCTTCGTTCGTATCGACAGTCAAGCCGTCACGCGCAACGATTCCTGAATCCGAATGTCCAGTAGCTCTGGTGTTTTCTACAGTAGGATCCCCGTAAACCGATCCGCCTGCCAATGTGCTCTTTCCTTCATCTCTGCCTGTGTAGTTCTCAGATGTGCGCGAATAATTATCGCCCATTTCCTTATCTACAAATAGCAGGATTTTTCCGTTCTGTACTTCGTTGTAATAGCGGTCAGCTTCATCGCCGTCCACACCTAAACCGTTAAATGCCTCGCGGACAGGTTCATTGCCGGATAAGAATCCCATGAATTTATCTTTCCAGTTGCCTTCTGTTGATTTGTAATCGACATCTGTCCGGCCCCGTACCATGGAAATCTGCTCTTTGTCACGTGCCATCACGTACATGTGATCTTCACTCGTGCCTTGCGTTTTCAGTTCCTCGATTTTTCTTAACACTTCTGTTTCATTGTCGAAAGTTCCCATAAACTTATTGTTAGCCATTTTTGATTCCTCCAATTTCAGTATGTGTAACTTGAAAAATCTTGCTTACAAAAGATTTACCCGTGCCTTGGCATCTCAAACATGCGAGAAACTGAATGAGCCATTTCGCCTAAACTTTAACAATCATTGAAGCATCATTCTTTAGAAAATATTTCAAAATAAAATACATAATGAATTTCAAAATTCTTTCTATATTATTTTCCATTTTTCTGTAACTTTTCATTTTCTGAAACGTCTGTATTAGTAAAGATGATGGCAGGGGGGAATTGTGTGCGCAATTTAGGACTGGCTCTATTATTATTTGGTTGTTTTCTACTAGTTTCCGGCTGCTCTGCAGAACCCGTTGCTTCCGAAAGCATCACTCCGCCGAAGCTGGATTACTCTACGCTACATATTGTGCAGCACCCCGCTGAACAAGCCATCTTGATTGAAGGCACCTATTTTGAAGTAACTCCAACTAGCCGATTCACACAAACATCTGGAGCGCCTCTCGAGCAGGGGCAGTTAAAACCAGGCGATTTGGTGGCTTTAACAGCTCACCGTGAGACGACGGATATTTTGCCTGGCAAAGGCACTTTAATCTCATTGGTCCGGTATGACGACGAACGCAGCCAAAGCATCAGCAAAGCGATTGCTCATGTGATTGAAAACCAAGACACCGGCGGCGATATCATTGGGCCCTCGATTAAAGCGGTCAGCAGCCACTCCGTCACATTTCAATTTTATGATTGGGGAAAAACCCGTAAATTCGAAGGCATCGTAAATATCGGCAGCTTAGCCTTCCAGATAAAAGAGCTATCCTATGCCCCCAAAAATGAAAACCCGTGAGCTTTATCAGCTCACGGGTTTTTTTAGAATATACTCAAGTCCCACTCTTTTGAAATCTGGCGCAGCATCATTGTTCCAGCGGCACTATTTCCTTGGACATCGATCGCTGGCCCGTAAACACCGATGCCTGCTCCAGCCCGAAACTCATACGTCTGGGAATGGAGTTTAGGCGGAACGGCAGCCAATATGCCTCCGGAAACGCCGCTTTTCGCCGGGATGCCGACATGGGCTGCAAAATTCCCGGAAGAATTGTACATGCCGCACGTCACCATCAATACTTTCGCCACTTGAGCGATTTCATCTGAAAAATGCTTTTCTTTCGTAATCGGATTAAACCCATCATATGCGATGATTAACCCGATTAAGGCCAAATCTTGCGTACTTATTTTAATAGAGCATTGGCGGATATAAATATCGAGCGCTTCTTCCACTTCGATTTCAAGGAAGTTCGCTTCTTTCAAGTAATAGGCAAGTGCCCGATTGCGATGTGAAGATTTCCATTCGGAATCATAGACTTCCCGGTCCATTTCGAGCGGATGCCCCACCAGCTTTTCCAGAAATTCCAGCAAGTATTCGTATTTCTTTTGGCTGGTTTGCCCTGGCAATAAGGCAGATACGGTGATAGCACCTGCATTGATGAATGGATTGAATGGTTTATTCGGACGGTGGATTTCAAAAGGAATGATGGAATTGAATGCTTCACCAGTAGGTTCAACGTCAACTCGCTCTAGTACAAATTCTAAACCGTAATGGCAGCATACTGCGATAAACGATAACGCTTTTGAAATGCTTTGCAGCGTGAATTCCTGATCCGTATCTCCCGCACAGTAATAATGGCCGTCTTCATCCACCATACAAATCCCTAAACGGCTTGGATCAACTTTCCCAAGCGCCGGAATGTATTGCGCAGTTGTCCCTAAAATCGCATGTCCTTTGTTTTCTTCAATCCATGCTTCCAATTGTTCCTGAATATGTGGGTTTCTTTGCATGTCACGCCTCCTTGCCTTCTAAAAATCCCCTTGTTTCCACAAGGGGATTTTTTTCTATAATTGGTCGTACCAAACTTTCGCTGCTTCCACTTCCGGCATCGTTAATTGATGCCCGTAGTTTTCCCAGTGCAAATGCACTTCTGCTCCTGCATTCTTCAATAAACGTTCCAAATCGGTAGACTCTTCCGACGGGCAGATCGGATCATTGGTCCCTGCTGAGATGAATACAGGAACACCCGTTAAATCCGGTAATTCCGTTTCACGGTTTGGAACCATCGGGTGATGGAGAATTGCACCTTTTAGCGCATCCGAATAAGTAAACAGCAAATTTGCTGCTATGTTGGCACCGTTAGAATAGCCGATCGCGATGACGTTTTTTCGGTCGAAGCCATGGTCTTTGGCCGCTTTGCTGATAAACTCATTGAGCTCTTCCGTTCTCGCTTTCAAATCTTCCATATCAAAAACGCCTTCAGCCAAACGCTTGAAGAATCGCGGCATGCCATTTTCGGAAACATTGCCTCGTATACTGAGTACAGAAGCTTCTGGATCGACATGGTTCGCAAGCGGCAATAAATCATTTTCGTTGCCTCCGGTGCCGTGCAATAATAAAAAAGTCGGTTTTTCCGTGTTTGATCCTTGATGGAATACATGTTTCATCTAAATCATCCTCCTATTTCAGACACCTTACTTGTCTGTTTCCCTAATTGTTTTAAGTTAAACTTATCTCGAATTCGAGATAAGTATAGCATAAGAAAAGAATAACCCCAATAAGAAGCTCCTGTTCAGAAAAAAAACACCCGCAAGCTTTGCGGGTGTTTGAAAAAAATTATTTGGCTGTTTCGAGCATCGCTTCTAAGTTTTCTTTTGTGAACAGATAGTTTTCATTGCAGAAATGGCATTGCGCTTCTGCCTGGCCATCTGTTTCAATCATATCCTGAATTTCAACAGGCCCTAAGCTGATAATCGCATTATGAATCCGGTCGCGTGAACATTGGCATTGGAAATTCACAGGCATGTCGTCTAAGATTTTCACATTGTCTTTGCCCAGTACTTCAAAAAGGATTTCCTCAGGCGTCATTCCTTGGCGCACCATATTGGAGATCGTCGGAATTTTGCTGAGCCGGCCCTCGATTTCCGTAATAATCGTTTCACTTGTTCCCGGCATCAATTGAATGATAAAGCCGCCTGAAGCTTGGATTGTGTTATCAGGATTAACGATAACGCCGACGCCAACAGATGAAGGCACCTGTTCAGAAGTAACAATATAATGCGTAAAGTCTTCGCCCAGTTCACCCGAAACGATCGGCACTTGACCGACGAATGGCTGCAATAAGCCCACATCTTTTGAAACAGAAAGTGTGCCTTCCGTTCCGACTGCTCTTCTGACATCCAATTTCCCTTGCGCGTTTAAATCAAAATGCGTTTGCGGGTTCGAAACATAGCCTCTTACTTCACCTTTCGCATTTGCATCCACTAATATAGTGCCAAGCGGGCCGCCGCCGTTGATTTTGATCGTCAATTTTTCTTCGCCTTTCATCATGGCACCGAGCATGACGCTCGCTGTCATCGAACGGCCCAGTGCTGCTGATGCAGTTGGCCACGTATAATGGCGGCGCTGCGCCTCACTTACCGTTTCAGTCGTACGTGCGGAATAAGCACGAACTTGTCCATCGTATGCTAAAGCTTTCACTAAATAATCATTCATCTATTTTCACTTACTTTCTTTTTTTAATTTAAATGGAGTTTGCTGCTTTTTCATTGCGGACTTTGTCCGGTGTTACATCGTTTCCGAGTGGATCCAGCACGGTCAATCCGGTTACGGTATTTTCAACTTGCCCACGGATTTCGCGCAGATAATCTTCCCGCAATACTTGCTGCTCGACTTTTTCAGCATTTGTCAGCCCACTTTCACGGGATTTCTTTGATAATTCATTGATTCGTTTCAATTGAGGAATCACCTGATCCACTCCTTTCCTAATTCTAGGCAACCATTTTTCTTTGCACCCATTGCTGCAAAGCTTCTGTTTTCAACAAAAATTGCTGCTCGTTCATCTTTTCTGCCAATGACGAAATGGTTTCCCGCTTCATGACCGATTTCCAAGCCACTTCCGCTTCTTCCATTAAATCCGTCAACAGGCAGCAGCTTTCCTCTTTTTCCAGTTCCAGCAGATCGCCTAAAATACCGCTGGATGAATAAAGCGACTGTCGTCCTTCTATCGCAAGGTAGATATCGTAAACCGTGATATCCTCCGGTCGTTTCTTTAGTTTAAATCCGCCTTTTACGCCTGGCACCGATGCAATGACATCTGCACTGACCAGTTTGCGAAGCAATTTTTGGAAATACGTGGGCGATGCTTTTAATTGCTGACTGATCGCTTCTCCCGGAAGTACGGCTTTATCCGGCAGCATGTTCAGCAGTAAAACGGCATAAACCGATTGCTCAACGCCTGTTTTCATATGCACATTCATCACCTCTGCTTTCTAAACGCGGATAATCATTATCCTCGTTATCACATAATAATTTATTTTAAAATGAAAGTAAATCAATTGAACTTGGAGTCAAAGGTATGATCATCGAACACTACTATCAACTATAGAAAAAACACCTGCAAAAAATGCAGGTGTCCTCACACATTCATATAAAACTGGATAATGCACCGTATGCCAAAGCCAAAAGAATGACAAAAGCCGGATGGATTTTCCGGATCTCCAGCATCCAATAGCTAACGACAATTAAAATTACCGTTTGAACCCCTCCTGTTGTCCCGATGGAAGTGTTCACAAACTGTAAAGTCATCGCCCCCAGCAAGACGGCGATGACCGGCCGGATGAGTTTTGTAATATTTTTGACTTTGGGTGAGTCTTTGTACTTCATTAACGTAACCATCAGTACAATCATCAATAGCAATGAAGGGGCGATGGAAGCGAACAACGCCACCAAAGAACCAAGAACTCCCCCTTCTACATAACCGATATAGCCCGCCATTTTTGTAGCGATCGGCCCTGGCAAGGCATTGGCGAGCGCCACCATTTCTCCAAATTCCTGAGTGGTCATCCAGCCGTAGTTATCTACCACTTCTTTCTCCACAAGCGGAATGGATGACGGACCGCCTCCATATCCCAATATTCCAGGAATAAAAAAAGCCAGGAAAATCGACCAATAAATCATTTGCGCTCGCCTCCTTTGCTGCGCGGAAGCAGAACGATGGCCAATAAAGCGACGATGAGAATGGCCGGATGGACATTCAGCACTTCCATGAGGATTGCGGCGAACACCACCAACAGCAAGGCGCGTGCCCAGCCCAGTGCTTCACCGGACTTTTTCAAGAAATCCCAAGTCATGACGCCAAGCATGACCGCGACCACCGGGACGACTGCCGCTGACATATTGTCTACCCATTCCACATCTTTATATTGCTGAAGCACTCCGAGCAAAAGAATCATCAGCAAAACAGTCGGCACGACCGAAGCGAAGATGGCGACTAGGCAGCCAATCAATCCATTTACCCGGTAGCCGACATAGCCTGCAAGTTTCGTCACAATCGGCCCCGGCATTGTATTTGACAAAGCCAGCGTATCACCGAATTCATCCTTATCCATCCACTGATAGTTATCAACCACTTCCCGTTGGAAAAGCGGAATAGAAGATGGCCCACCGCCAAAACCGAGTATGCCGACGCGGAAAAAAGCGGCGAAAATATCGGCATTTTTTTTCATTCGAGGAGTTTGGTTTTGACGGCTTTCGTTTTTCTGTTTCTTCACCAAACAGCTATCGCTCCATCTGTCCGCGCTTCAGTTCCGCCGGCCAATACGCCCGTCTCTGGATTTCGCCAAATAATCTGTCCCCGTCCGAACGATCCGCTGTCCACAGCCAGTTGGATGGCATGCCCTTTTCGGCTCAACTCTTGCGCCAAGTAATTCGGGAAAGCCGGTTCCAGCAAAATGGTTTTTCCGCCTAACCATTGCCAGCGCGGCATATCGAGTGCTGCCTGCGGATTCAGTAAATGATCTATCGTATTCGTCACCACTTGGAAATGGCCTTGTGGCTGCATGTAGCCGCCCATCACGCCAAATGGGCCGACCGCTTTTCCGTCTTTCGTCAAGAAACCGGGAATGATTGTATGGAAAGTCCGTTTGCCGCCTTTTAATGCATTCGGATGCTGTTCATCCAATGAAAAATCTGCTCCCCGGTTCTGCAAAGCAATTCCGGTTCCTGGAATGACAATGCCTGAACCAAAGCCCATATAATTGCTTTGTATGTATGAAATCATATTCCCTTCTTCATCCGCAGCAGACAAATAAACGGTGCCGCCTTTCGGCAGTTCGTAAAGTACGGGATCAATCGCCGTTTCTCCAATTACTTCAGCCCGTTTTTTTGCATATTCCTCTGATAATAAATGCTCCGCACTCACCGGCATCGCTTCCGGTTCCGTGATGAATTCCTTGCCGTCTGTAAACGCCAGTTTCATCGCTTCAATTTGCTCATGGTACGTTTCAGCTGACTGCCATTTCGGCTTGTTTAGATTTTTATAGATATTCAATGCCATCAAAGCCACCATTCCCTGGCCATTTGGCGGAATTTCCCACACGTCATATCCCCGGTAATTTGCAGAAACAGGCGCTACCCATTCAGGCTTAAATGCCGCAAGGTCTTCTTTTGACAAGAAACCGCCATGCTTCTGCATGAATGCATCTATTTGGTCTGCAAGCTTGCCGCTATAAAATGAACGGCTTTCCGTTGCCGCAATTTCACGTAAAGTTTCTGCATGTCCTGGAGATGACCACATCTCTCCAATTTCCGGAGCTTTTCCCTGAGGCGCAAATGTATCAAACCATGACTGATATTCTTCTGCCGTAAATTTAGTTTTGAAAGATTCGTACGCCGCTTTCCAGTACTTGCCGAGAATCGGCGTGAGCGGATAGCCTTCTTCCGCGTAGCGGATCGCCGGTTTAAACAGCTCCGAATAAGGAAGCTTGCCGAATTTTTTCGACAGTTCAGCCCAAGCCGCCGGCACGCCTGGTACGGTAATCGGAATCATCCCGTGAACCGGCATTTCTTCATGCCCTAAGCTCTTGACCGCTTTAATGGAAATATTCTTCGGGGCAGGGCCTGAACTGTTCAAACCATGCAATTTATCTTTCACCCATACAAGTGCAAATGCGTCTCCGCCAATGCCGTTTGACGTAGGCTCGACAACCGTTAATGCTGCGGCAGCTGCGATGGCCGCGTCGATAGCATTGCCGCCATTTCGCATGATCTCAATTCCCGCTTGGGCAGCAAGCGGCTGCGAAGTTGCCACCATGCCTTTTTTTGAAAAAACGGTCGTTCGTTTCGAATCAAAAGGATGCTGTAAGTAATCCATGTAAATCCCTCCACCTCTCGCATGCAATAGTTTTCAGCTTTGTTTCATGAAATTTGTACACGTAATGCCCGGAGACACTTCAAATTCGTCTTGTTCAATAAAACCGAAAGACCGGTAAAGGTTTTTGGCAGGCTCATTGGCCGTCCCTGTACTAACAATAAACTTCCGCCCCTTGTATCGCATCAACAAATCTGCAAGCAGTTTCTTCGCAATTCCTTGCCTGAAAGAATCCGGATGAACGACCAAGCGGTAAATATCAATCAAACCTTCTTCATCAACATATGATATAAAACCTTTTAATTTCTCTTCTTTAAATCCAATAAAGCTTTCACCGCTGTTTTGTATATCCTCAATCGATTCCGTCAGTTGCGGAATTCCGTGAAAACCCATCAGCTCGGCTTCGACAAGATAGGCCGGCTGTTGAATGCGTTGTATATTTTCCGCAGTTTCTTCATTGCGATGGTTTAATTTACAAATCACAACCCCACCCCCATGACTCATTTTAACATTCGCATCAAGAGGATAAAGCATTTATTGCAATATTAGGAAAAAAGAACAGAAGCGTTATTGGCTGACGAAGTGCAAATCTTTTAAATGGACGCTTAGCTTCACCTTTTCCCCAATGGAAACTGCTTCTGCCTGCCTGCAGGAAATCGAACATTCCAGCTCGATTTTTTCTGTTTGGACGATGCAAAGATAAAATCCATGGTTGAAACGCAATTGCTTTACAATTCCTTTGAAGAAAATCTCCTCAATTGTCGGTTGCTCCGTTAAATCAGTGGAAAGTTGCAGCCTTTCAGGATGGATGACCAAATGGGTCATCGAAGATTCTCCTTGACCCGCTATCGCCACTTGCAAGCCGCTATTTTCCACGATGAAATTGCCGGCTTCCACGCTTCCTCTTAAGATGTTTTTTAGGCCGAGAAAAGCTGCAACTTGAGCGCTAGCCGGCTTTTCGTATAATTCCTTTGCCCCCGCTACTTGCAGCAACTCCCCGTCGCTCATCACTCCGATTCGGTCGGAAAGGTGGAAAGCCTCTTCGCGGTCATGCGTGACGAATACGACAGTCGTCCCAAATTCTTTGTGGATACGGCTCAGCAAGTCCCGCATTTCTTCCCGCAGGCTCGGATCGAGGGCGCTGAATGGTTCGTCCATCAATAGGATGCGCGGGTCCGATACGAGAGCCCGTGCAAGCGCAGCCCGCTGTTGCTGGCCGCCGCTCAGTTCATCCGGAAAACGTTGTCCGTAGCTTTTTAAACCAACATGATCGAGCATTTCACGCGCTCGTTCAATCCGTTCGGCTCGTTTCACTTTCCTCATTTTCAAACCGAAGGCAATATTGTCTTCCACATTCATATGCGGAAACAATAGCGGCTGTTGAAAGACCATTGCAAAGTTCCGCGCTTCCGAAGGAACATTTGTTATATCTGCCTCGCCTACCCAAACTTCTCCGTTATCCGCTTGCTCCAAACCTGCCAGCAATTTTAATAGCGTCGTTTTGCCACAGCCGGATGGCCCTAAAAGCGAAAAGAATTCGCCTTCTTCTATCGTTAAATGAACCGGTTTAAGTGAAAATGCCGGGTTCTCTTCTTTCTTTCTCTCTCCAAACTTTTTTTCAAGCTGGAGAATGCGCAGCTGGTTCATTCCCTCACTCCTTTAATGGCGACAGCAGCCTGCTTTTTCTTATAATACCTTTTCAATGCCAAATCCAGGATCAGCAAGGCAACAATGGCCATCCCTGCAAAAAGCAAGGAATAAGAAGAGGCAATCGCCGGATCCCCGCCGCTGATAAATGGAAATAGCAGGATTGGCAAAGTCATCACTTGTCCGCTGCCAATAATGAAAGTGATCAAATACTGGCTTAAGGAAATCAAAATGCTCAAACTGGCTCCTGCAGCGATACCTGGCATTAGATGCGGAAGCACGACATGATAAAAACGTGAAAACGGGCCTGCCCCCAACATTCTTGCTTGGTTTTCCCAATCAACTGATAACGTGCTGTAGCTGGTTATTGCAGCCCGTACAACATAGGGAAGCGTTGGCGAAATATGGGCAAGAACCACACCAAAAATCGTTTCGGTCAAACCTATACGCAGAAATGTTAAATGGATTCCCATGACTGCTACAAAAGGCGGGATAACAATAGGCGCAAAAATAATCGCTTCAAACAGCCATTTCCCTCTTAGCGGGTAACGCACAAACGCATTAGCCGCTGGCACTGCAAGAATGATGTTAACCGCCGTTACGATAAAAGCAATCAGCAAACTGACGCCAATGGCTTGCCAAGTGGTTGAATTGCCGAATAGCACATAATCCCAGGCACTAAGACTAAAGGATTCCGGCAAAACATTTGGCCATATCCAATTATAGGAAAAACTCGTCAGAACGAGTGGGAGAAATGGGAGAAAGATAAACATGAGCAAGAAGAGAAACAGGAATATTTTTGCGGGCAGGTGATTTTTTTTCATCATTCCCACCCCTTCAATACGTTCCATCGCTTGCTGAAATAATAGGCGATGAGCCCTAATAGAACAGTGAGCAGCGCCAAAACGAGATTAACAGCCAAAGCTTCCGGCCGGTCGGCTAACGTTCCGCTCGAATAGAGCTGATAGGAATAAACCGGCAGCATGCTCGGATAAGTGACGCCTAACAGAAAAGGCACTTCAAATGCAGAAAACGTGAAGACGAACACGATAAAGGCGGCAACTGTCCAAGCAGGCAGGATAGCAGGAACAACGATTTCACGGATAAAATCCCGATTTCTTGCCCCGTACACGCGCGAAACATCCCGCCATTGCTTGTGAATTCTCGCCAGCACCGGATATACCATCAAAGCAACAAACGGCGCTTCTTTCCATGCATAAGTTAGAATGATCCCCCATCCAAATGAATCATTGACAAGCACCGGAAAATCCGGGATTTGGTCAAGAATACCTATCGCCGCCAAGATTTTCGACAAAAAACCGCTTTGCATGAACAACAGGACGATGACATATCCTCCCACCAGATGCGGGATGGTCAAAGGCAATTGAAACAGGCGATTCCATAAGTTAAGCGCCCCTGATTTCGACGTTTCACGCATCATAAAAAGAGCCACAGCCACAATGGCCCCTAGAATGGCGGATATAGCAGCAGAAAGGGCAGCTATCCGAATGGTGACGATTAGGGAATCCCAAAATGCATCGGATTGAAGAAGACTTGAATAGGCCTTTATTGAAAATTCGGTTTCGCCAATAGCCGGAAAATAGCCTAAACTTTTTAGAAAACCGTCAAAAAGCCCTCCAAAAAACAGGAGGACTATGGTGATGATGGCAGGAAAAAGCAAAAGATACGGTTTAATCTTTCGCAACATTTTCCATCCACCCTTTTTCAATCACTTCGATATAATCAGAGGATAATTCTGGCAAGCGATTCCCTTCCAACTCTTCCAGCGGCAAAGTCGCCGTACCAAAATCCACTTCGTTCATGGCCTTTTGCTGCTCGGCAGATAGCTTCTCGAAATCCAACGCAGACAGATCTCCCCAATTCTCTGGAGACAGTTTCGCAGTCTGAGCTTCTGGAGACAGCATTTCATTGATCGCCACTAAAGCTCCTGCTTTATCTGAAGAGTTGAATGGAATCGATAGGAAATGAGTGTTTGCCAAAGTCCCGCCTTCCAATAGGAAGGTCTTGGTCGTTTCCGGGAATCGGCCTTTCATGACTTCACTTGCAGCAAGCGCCGGATCGTAGCTCATGGTCATCGAAACTTCACCGCTTGCATACAATTGGTCCAGTTTTGCCAGGCTTTCAGGGTAGGTTTCGCCTTTCCGCCATAAATAAGGTTCAATCTCATTCAAATATTGCCACATTGGCGCTAAACGCTGTTCCAAATCTTCGATATCCGCTGCCGGCTGCTGGTATTGCTCATATCCGCCAGTTGTTTCATAAAGCACATGGCGAATAAATGCGCTGCCTGTAAAGTCTGGCAGTGCTGGATATGTAAACTGGCCTGGATTCTCTTTGACCCATTCTGCCAGTTCATCCATAGACTTTGGCGGTTCGGCAACTTTCTTTTCATCATGGACAAAAACAAACTGTGCTTTGCCCCATGGTGCTTCAAGGCCTTCTACCGGTTCTCCAAAGTCCTCTGCCACTTCAAGTGCATCAGGATCTATGTATTCATTGAAGTTGGGCAATTTTCCAGCAAAATCTCCCCACAGCAATTCATTGTCCTTCGCGGCCTTGAAATTTTCCCCGTTAATCCAAATGATATCAATGCTGCCTTCTTTCTTTCCCGCTGATTTTTCGTCCACTAATTGGTTGATGAAATCTTGGGCATCATTGACTGGTACGCGCTGCAATTCCACATCATATTCTTTTTGCAGACGGGGAGCCACCCAGTCATCCAAATAACGATTGATATTTTCGTTTCCGCCCCACATATACATATTGACTTCTTGCCCGCCGGCTTCTGTCGCAATCGTCTCCCAATCGCTAGCCAGCAAATCGTCTGTTTTGTTTGCAGCCGTATCATTTGCTTCGTTTGAACATGCCCCTAAAGCCAGTGCCAATAATCCAGCTGCTGCGAATGCTAACTTCCTCATCTTCCCACTTCCTAAACTTTGATAATTACATTTTGTCCGCCATGTCTCCCGCTTTGTTCCAGCGGTTCCGAAGGAGGACCGAAACGCTTGTTAAAAGAACGAATACCGCTACGGCTCCTGCGATAATTGCCGGATTGCCGCTGATAAAACTGCTGCCTAAAAAGTTTAATGCAAATGTACCCGGAACGATCCCGATAACCGTAGCGACCGAAAAAGGGATAAACTTCACTTTTGCGATTGCAGCCGAATAGCTCACCAAGTCAAAGCTGAATCCTGGGAATAGGCGCAATGCCAACACGTAAAAAAAACCATTGCGCTCCATCTGCAATTGGATTTTCTTCATACTTTCCGGCCATTCTTTTTTGCCTAAACTTATACCTAATTTTTTAGCTACCGTAAAGGAAAGCATCGCGCCGAGCGAAGCTCCAATTATGGTATAAAAAGTTCCCATCCACGGGCCGAAGGCTAAACCTCCGGCTATGGACAGGATAGAAGCAGGGAAAAACACCAATGGCCTAACTGTATAAACCGCCATATAAATAAGGGGTGCTGCAATTCCAAAAGAAAGAATCCAGCTGCGGACTTCCTTTACATCAAGTTGAAAAACTGAGCGGCTGATCCAGTAAACCGTTCCAATCGCTAAAATGGCTGCCAGCCACAGAAAAACCTTTGGAAACTTCAAGTGGTTCATGCGTTTCTGGTATGCGTGGAAATGCTGAAATAGCGGTTTCTCATTTCATTATAGCGTTTGCGGTTAACGCCGGCATCTGAATAGCCTACGCGAGAAGCGGACCGGAACTCAATCTGCTGTGCTGCATCATTGAAATAAAATTCGATATCGTCTTTGAACTTCATCGTTTTGGATCTTGCCACTGCATATACGTAATTGTCGTCTTCTTGAAGAACCGTAACGCCTTCAAATCCTTTCAACATTCCCATCAAATTCTTCTTCGCTTGGCTCTTGCTGCCATTATACGGCAAAGCCGCTACATATTTTTCAAGATCAAGCGCTTGGGAAGAAACGGCGTTTGGGGTAGAAGGAACTTGCTTCAATCGGCCACCCTCAACCCCTAGCTTCGGCTTCACATTGTTTTTAACAGCCATCGTAGCCACAGCGGATCCTGCTGCTATTGCTGCAGTCGCCAACAAACCTTTAGCCGTCACCGGATTTTCTCCATCTTTCGCTTTATTGAATGCCTTCACAACCGGTTGGTTCAATAAATTATCCACGTAGACTTTTTTGCCGATCTTCACCAGCACTTCGCTGTAAGTCGGGTACGGATGAATGACACCGGATAATTTCCCTAAGTTGATGTGAAGCGTTTTAATGGTTTGGATTTGGCTGATGATTTCACCGGCGCGATCCCCAAGCACACTTGCGCCTAGGATAAAGCCTTTTTTATCCAGGATGATTTTTACTTTTCCGATGCTGTCTTTCTTGGTGTTTGCACGGTCTAGATGCGCATAGTCATGCTCGTAGATCCGGATGGAATCCCCGTATTTTTCACGGGCTTCTTCTTCTGACAGACCAGACCGGCCTAGTTCAGGATCCGTATATGTACACCACGTCACATGTTCGTAATCCATTTTTTTATTGATTGGCAAGATGGCATTTTGAGTTGCCGTAATCCCTTGTATATTAGCCATATGGGAAAGCTGGTAAGGGCCGACTACATCACCGATTGCATAGATCCCTTTAGCCGTCGTTTCCAAATGATCGTCAACTTGAATGCTTTTCGAATCGTATTCGACACCCGCTTTATCGAGTCCATAACCTTCTACATTCGCTTTTCGGCCAAGCGCTACGAGGAGGCCTTCGCCTTCCACTTTCATCTCTTTGCCGTCTTTTTCGATATGCAACGTGATATTTCCGCCATTCTTTTCCGCTTTCACAGCAGTTGCCGATGTATGAATCGTTACCCCTTCATCAATCAACCGCTGCTGCACCATTAATACCAATTCTTCTTCGTCTTTCGGCAAAATCCGTTCCGATTTTTCCACTAATGTGACTTTCACCCCTAAACGGTTCAAGGCTTGGCTTAATTCCACACCAATTGCTCCGCCGCCAAGGATGGTCATCGTTTTCGGGAAAGACTCAAGCGTAAAGATCGTTTCATTGGTTAAATAGTCTACCTGATCCAACCCTTCAATTGGCGGAACCATTGGTGATGAACCTGTAGATAAGATGAATTTCTTTGCCTCTACCCGCTCGCCGTTTACTTCTACAGCATGGGAATCCAAAAATTTCGCGTAGCCATTGATGAAATCAATGCCGGATTCCTGTAAAACTTCCGGAGACTCCCCTTCGTACACTTTTTGAATGATTTCTTTAATATCCCGTAATACTTTAGCTGTATCCACTTGAAGATCCGGCATATACTTTTTCGCATGGTGGACTTCTTCTGCAATATTGATCAAAGATTTGCTCGGGATACAGCCAGACCATGTACATTCTCCCCCTGGAAGATTTTTATCAATAAGCACCACTTTTTTTGAAAATCCAGCGGCTGTAAAAGAAGCTGTCAAACCTGCCGCTCCTGCTCCGATGACTGCAATATCGTATTTTTTTACCATTTCTGATCATTTCCTTTCTCTTATCCTTTTATTTGGTTGAATCAGCAATTTGCATTTCTCTTATCCTTTTTCCGATACTAGAAGCAAGATTAGAGGTTCGAAAAGAAAAGCTATACTATACTAAAACTATCTTAAAAACGAAAAGGTGAAATCCATGCTTGATACCCATGCTCGAAAACATGTTCAACCCGCTGTCGAGAAGACAGCCGATGCCTTATTAAAGCTGGGCTTTACAGCTAACGGCGTGACGAAAATAGCCTTTGCCATCGGGATATCATCCGGACTCCTCATTTACTTGGACAAGCCTGTCCTTGCGGTTATTGCTCTTTGGCTGTCTGGATATCTGGATGTTGTCGACGGCACGATGGCACGCAAAACGAAGCCTTCGCCTTGGGGGACTCTGCTCGATATCAGTTTTGATCGTTTGGTGGAAATCGGAGTGATTTTGGGGCTTGCTTTTCGCTTTCCCGATTCGATGTGGGCATTGCTGCTCCTATGTGCATCCATTGTTATCGCCATGACCATCTTCCTGACAGTCGGTGCCTTGTCCGACAAAAAAGGAATGAAATCTTTCTACTATCAAGCTGGTTTAGCTGAACGGACAGAAGGCTTTATACTCTTTACCCTAATGATTCTTTTTTCAACATATTTAACGGCGATTACGTTAATTTTTTTCGCAATCCAGATTTTCACGATTTCTCAACGGCTGGCTGAAGCTAAGCGGATTTTGAAATAGGAAGAGAGTGAATGAGATGAAAACTCTTTTGATGGTCGGCGGCGGCCATGCCCATCTATATGGCTTGAGGCAACTGGTTTTTGAAGGGCTGCAGGATGTGCACGTATCCTTGATCTCCCCTTCTCGCTTCCAATACTATTCAGGAATGTTTTCGGGATTTGCTGAAGCGTTTTACGAACTGGAAGAAATCCAGATCGATCTTCAAAAGTTGAGCGAAAAAGCAGGCATAGATTTCATCGAGGACCGGATTGTCCAAATCGATCCAGCCAATAAAGAAATGATCGGAGCCAAAGGCCAGGTTTATACGTATGACGCGGCCTCGTTTGATATCGGTTCTGAAACGGCTGTGCCGAATGAATGGAAAGATCTTGTTTCCTCCGTTAAACCCAACTTCCGTTTTTCAGAAACCGTCACTTCGTTTCGTGAAAGCCTCTTCCCGGCAATTGTCGGGGGCGGCGCTTCCGGGGTGGAACTGGCATTAGCTGTTTTAGCGTGGCGAAAACGGCATGGCTATTCTGAAAATGTCATTTTAGCCAGTTCTTCCCCTTTACTGGCTGCCCAAGGAAAGCACATTTCAAAAAAAATCGAAGCGATCGCCAAACGCAAAGGATTGCAGGTTCTGCCCAATCAAACCGTGAATAAAATCGATGAACAAAGTTTTACAACGAGCAGCGGAAGTCTATATCACCGGTCAGAAATTCTTTGGCTGACGGGACCGGCAAGTGCTGCATTGTTCCGGAATTCCAAATTGCCGGTAGACTCTTCCGGTTTTTTATTGCTCAACGAATTTTTGCAGAGTGATGCCTATCCTTCCATTTTTGGCGCAGGTGATTGCGCAAGCATAAAACCTTATCCTTCTCTTGCCAAAAATGGCGTATATGCAGTTCGGCAAGGTCCCTTGCTTTGGGAAAATCTGAAAAGCTTCCTTTTCAGCCAACCGTTAAAACCGTTTGTGCCCCAAAATCGTTTCTTATCTATTCTTTCTACTGGAAATAAGGAAGCTTTGCTTCTATATGGCAAACAATCTATTCATGGGAAATGGCCGTGGATTTTAAAGCAGCGAATCGATCGCAAATTTATGAAAACCTATCAAAAGCTCTACGAGTAAATCCCGAAATCACAGTAGATGGAATTAGAGGCACCCTGTAAAAGGGGGCCTCTTTTTGCATTTCTGCGAGATTATCCTTTAGATAATTGGCCTATTTTAAAAGTTTTCTGTTATTTATTACCCACTACCTTGCACTGAACAGTACCGTGTGATATATTGTTCTATATTCACTACTACACAATGAATAATAGCTTAGAAAGGAGTGACTAAACATGAATGTCCAATTTAAAAAGGGTGTCTTAAATTTATGCGTATTGGTATTGCTGGAAAAGCAAGATCGATACGGGTATGAGTTGGTCCAAAAAATTTCAGACCGCATCTCCATTTCGGAAGGGGCTGTGTACCCTTTATTGCGAAGATTGACAAAAGAAGGCTATTTCACCACCTATTTGCAGGAATCTTCCGAAGGCCCTCCGAGAAAATACTACACCTTAACAGAAGCTGGCCGAACTTATCTTACAGAGCAATTAACGGAGTGGAAAAGTTTTACCGAAGGCGTCAACCAATTGATCGAGGAGGGAATTTCCAATGACTGAACACCAATTTCTTTTAGAATTAGAAGCGGCTTTGCATCCATTGCCGAAAGAAGAACGCAATGACATTTCTCAGGATATTCGCGAGTACTTTTCAAATGGCCGGCGTGATGGAAAACAGGACGAAGAAATCGCTGCAGAACTTGGAACGCCATCAGAAATCGCCAAAGAATTGATTGCCGCTTTTGACTTTAGCCAAGTTGAAGAAAAACCGAAAGCAGTAAACCTCTCGAAAGACGAATTCGATAAAGTCGATATACAAATCGATAACGGCACATTGGAAATCGGATTATCCAAAGACGGGGAAATGCATGTGGATGTTGAAGATAAAGGCTATAACCAGCAATTGTTTGTTGATATCCTAGACCGGACATTGGTCATCACTTTAAAAGAGGAAGTAAAAAAATGGGGGATTTTCAGTTTTACGATCAATACCAAATCGCCGCAAGTACGTGTTCAACTTCCCTCTAAATTCTACGATTCATTGAAAATAATAACGGATAACGGCAGAATCTACGGCGCCGATCTGGAAAGCATCATTTTATCTGCCAAATCGGATAACGGCAGCATCTGCTTTGAAGATACAAAAACAGCAGATTTGAATATCCGCTCTGATAATGGGGCTTTAAAATTAAAATCGAGCAGGACAGAAAAAGTTGAAATGAAGTCGGATAACGGCAAGATTGAACTAGAGAACATTGCTGCGGAACAAGTAAGGCTGCAATCCGATAATGGCAGCATCTTAATGGACAATGTCGATGGAAAAATATCAGCAGAAAGCGACAACGGCCGAATCAGGCTGTATACGTCTAACCTTGATCGGGACATCACCTTGAAAACGGATAACGGCGGCATTACCGTTGAAACTTCCGAAGAACCGGCGAACGCTTCCATCCATGCCCATAAGGACTATGGAAAAGCAAAAATCTTCGGCATAAAAAGCAACCATACTGTATACGGTGCCGGCCAAAACTCAATCATTCTAAAAACCGATAATGGCAGCATCGAAGTAAAAAAATCATAAGCTTTCTTTTCAGCCGCTGAATCTCAGCGGTTTTCTTTTTGTCACGAATGGATAAAATGCTTGATTTCTTCCAATTTCCGCTCTGTATCTTGATAGCCTAATTCATAGAGTTCTGTCAGCTTTTCGACATCCCGTTCCATTCCAGTCATTTTTATGAACTTCGAAGGTTGGATGATGATTGCTTTCCCTTCCTCTTCCAGCTGCTCAATAAATTCCATTGTTTCATTGTAGCGGAGATACCAATTTTCCATACTTTTGATGATGCCAGGGAACTGGCGGTAAAGAGCCGGCATTAAACGAGCGAAAGAGTTTCTTTTTTTTCGGTAGCCTTTTTCTTTTGTTAACACGATAATCGGTTTTGTCACTCCGTCTTCAAGCGCTTTTCGGATAGGAATTGGATCTGCAACGCCGCCATCCATTAACAGGCGGCCTTCGAATTCTACCGGTTTTGCCATAAAAGGCAAAGAGCTGGACGCCCGGACAATGGATAAAACATCTTCTGGATGATTCCGTTTTTCAAAATAGACGGCTTCGCCTGTCATGCAGTCGGTGGTTCCGACAACAAATTCTTCCGTCGCTTTTTGAAAGCCAGCATAATCGAACGGCACAAGCCGATTTGGTATTTCATCAAAGATTAAATTCATGCCAAACAACTCTCTTTTCAACAGTAAGTTCTTTACCGAAATATAGTCAGGGTGCTGGACATAGCCAATGGTGACTTCACGGTTCCTCCCCATTTGACGGGAAACATAAGACGAGGCATTGCATGCTCCTGCAGAGACGCCAATGATATAGTCTACAAAAACTTCTTCCTCCAGAAACCGTTCTAAAACTCCTCCCGTATAGACCCCTCTCATGCCACCACCTTCTAATATCAAACCGCTTTTCATGGCACACCGTCCTTTCTTATGCAAAAAAGCCGGCAAATTTTCTGCCAGCCTGCCTTCACCCTATTTTCTTGATTAATTCCGGCCCATTGTTTTTCGGTGAATTCACCGCTTCTGATACTTCATAGGCTTCCATTTCCTCTGCATTAAACGGTTTCAGCAACTCTCCAAGTATCTCTGGATCTTGTACTTTAGGATCCAGCCATATTTTCTCTGCTTCTTTCGTTAGCACCACAGGCATACGGTCATGGATAGTCGCCATCAAATCATTCGGCTTGGTCGTTAAAATCGAACATGTATTTATCGTTTTTCCATCCGGGGACTTCCAGGATTCCCATAAAGCCGCAAATGCAAAAGGTTCTTCCGATTTCAACTTTATGCGCATCGGCGTCTTCCCGGAGTCATTCCGCTGCCATTCGAAAAAAGAATCCGCTACTACAAGACAGCGTTTTTTCTTGAATGCATTACGGAAACTCGGTTTTTCAGCTGCAGTTTCCGCTCGTGCATTAATCATTTTATAGCCCACTTTTTCATCTTTGGCCCATGGCGGGATCAATCCCCATCTAAGCAAACCCAGCCGGTTTTTCGAGCCATCGTTAACGACGGCCAGAACTTGGTGGCTTGGCGCAATATTATAACTTGGTTGGTAATCTTCTTCACGGACAGTTGCTTCTTCAATGTCGAAACGCTGCAATATGGCACTGTAGTCCGCATATAACGAGTATCTTCCGCACATATTGAAATCCCCTCTTTCAAAGAAGTCGGTTCCTTTCATTTAATATAACAGAATTATTTGTTTTTTGTTATTTTCATCTTTCTTATCCGTTTATACATTCACCGCATCCCCTGTAAAAAAGCGATACTGGTTTTTGCCGTAATTTTTTGATTCGTATAAAGCAAGGTCCGCTTTTTTATATAAAGTTTCCGCGTCATCATTTTCTTGGCCGAAGGCGATGCCAATACTGACCGTAACATCAATTGCATCTGTCCCCGGCTCCTGGAGCATCAAGGTCCGCATTTCGCGGATTAAAAGCGAAGCAGTGCGTTCAATCATTTCCTGATTCGCCTCCGGAAAAATAACCGCAAATTCATCCCCGCCAAGTCTTGCTGCTACGATTTCTTTTCCGGCATGGTGTTGAATGATTGCTGCTGTCCGCATTAAAAACCCATCTCCGCCGTCGTGGCCAAGAAAATCATTGACGAGCTTAAAATTATCTAAATCCATCATCATCAAAACGGGTTTGCTGTCTTTTTTCTGCAAAAGTGCTTTCAAGCTATCATCAAATGCTGCCCGGTTTTTAAGGCCCGTTAAGCTATCATGGAAAGCTAAGTAAACCGGGCGCGCCAACCAATGGGCAATTAGATAGGAAAGTATGATGGCCATTGCCAAGATGAGGAGCAGCGACCAAATGAAGTTTTGCTTATATTCCATCGACATCGCTTTCAGTTCTTTATCATTTCGGACCATTTCAATGATCCGCTGGACTGGCATCCCTTGGCCATTCAAAGCTGTATAGGGAATATAGCGGTAGAAGGCTTTTTCGCCTTCCCAATCCCCTTCAGCTTCCACCGTTCTTCCGTTTGCTATGATGTTTTCAAAAATTGCCCTTTTGGAATCGTCAATAACAGGATTGCCGCTGTCTTCAATGGTTCTGGCACCATCAACCAACGAACCGTCTGTTTCATAAATCTGTATGCCATCTAAAGAATCATGGGCAGAAATCAGTTCCTCTGCAGCAATCAAAAAGTTGAACGTGCGGTAAATGGTTTTATCACTTAAGGAATAAGCCAGTATAAATAAATATTCATGGTCAGGTGAAGGTATATAGCCATACTTCTTAATTTCCCCATCTTTTTGCTGAAGCTTCATGGCGTCCTCCACGAAAGCCAGGCCATTTCGCCGTTCATTGAGAATGGAAAAATACTGTTCGTCCACTCGTTCTTCCACGGATAGATCCGTGCTTTGGACCATCTTATTGCGGTCATCGATTATATAAATATCCATATTGAATTTCTGCTTTAAGACAATAAGATCCCAACTCTTTACATCCGGATTCTCTGAATAGCGTTTAAGCAATTCTTCGCTATTCCATTTCATGCGGTCTGTAATTTCCGTATCAAACAATTCGTAGGCGCCGTCTACAGATTTCAATGCATTCACAACTGTTTCCTCTACTAATTGCAGTTTCTCAGAATGTTCCCTCTCAGCAAGCTTTTCCATTTGCCGAAAGTTTAGGAAGGCTACAGAAAAAGAAACCATTATCGAAAATACAAGAATGATCAAAGTTAAGCGTATTTTGAAATTCCGGACCATTTTGCAGCCTCCTCTCACTAATTCAAAACTACCAAGACTATTATACTACCTAATTTACAGATTAGAACGATTTTTATTTTGAATTTTCCACTTTATTATTACGTCGGTGATTTTTTTAAATTCTAATAATCAAGAAATTATTTTCTGGTACGAAAGCTTTGATTTTCATAAAAAATTCAAATCTTTTGGCAATACTTTAGCCCATTAGATGTAAAAGCCTAACGAAACGGCTGTCTTCGCCCCTTTCCGAACGAAAGAGTGGTATAATAGAGATATCATTAGTTTTAATAGGAGGAATTACATGGCTACTGCACGAGAAATGAGTCTGGTCAATAAAGATTTTCTGGTAGAAGAACTCGGGCTGAAACAGCAAGGAAACTCAACTATCTTTACGAACGAAGATTGTTTTGTATTATCGCCGTCGGTTCAGCGTTACGAAAAGGGATTTGATATCAGTGAATTCAACTTGGCTAAGTTTGATCCTGAGCGTCAGCAAGGCTTTTTGATCGTACGGTATATGGATACCTTTTTAATGGCAAAACTTGAAAGTTTCCGGACAAAAATGATGCCGCCAGAATTGCAGATTAAAAAGAAAAATACGAAGCCGCATTGGAAATTCACTGTCGCTGAGAATCCTGCTTACCATCTGGTAAATACGCAAAACAAAGAACTTCGCTACCGGCTGCAAGAGCCTACCAAAAAGCAAATCATTTCATTCTTTAAAAAAATATAAGCCCGTCCCGCAATGAACGATATTGCGGGATTTTTTTGTAAATAGCTGCATAATAATTGCTGCCTCCCATTTTCTTTCCATTAAAAAAGCGAAGCATCCATTTCGGATGCTTCGCTTTCTCGTTTAGTTCTCTTCCGACTCACCGATTGGATTTTGTTCATCGCCAATTCCTTCATTGCTGTGAGCCCCTCTTTTTTCCATTTCTTCGCCGTCTTCTGCAGATTCTTGCTCAATACTTTCGTACTCTTCGCGCTGTCTCCGGTTTCCTTCTTGTCGTGGATGTCTGCCATTAGAAAAATCATCTTTGCCCATAATTTTTCCTCCTTTACCCATTTTGTAAGAGTATTCCCGTCTAAACTTCTATAAAACAACGATTTCCTTAAAAATAAGAAAGGAAAATATCATAGCCGAAATAGACGACCAAAACAGAAAGAGCTGCAAAAACAAAGTACTCGACTGTCCCCCCTGTGGTTGTAGTAACCGGAAAGCGAACCGTCACTTTCAGCGGGAAGAATAGCTTAATGCCATTCTTTGTTGCCATGTCCAATACATAATGGCTCGCCATGCCGACAAGCAGCCCCGCCGTAATCGCCTCGTTGGCGGTAAAAGAATTAAATAAGATGGCAATCAGCACTAAAAACAAAAGGCTGTGCGTAAAAGTGCGATGCCCGAATAATTTATTGACCACTTTTGAAAGAAGCGGAAACGTTCTTCCAATTTTACTGCCTCCGTGGCAAATATCCGGCAAAATTGCACCTGCCACTCCAGATATGAGCAGAACGACAGGATCATAATTTGTGATTTGGGCAAAAGCAAGACTTGCTGCAATACCGCCTGTGATGTGTGTTTTCCCTGTCATGCGCTATTATTCCCCTTTTTTTAGAATGTCTATTTCATTATACGCAAAATGGGGTATGGTGTTGATATAGAAAATAATAAAGGAGTCGAGGGAATGGGAATTCATAAGTTTTTTACTTCATTAAACGATTTGGAGCGGATTATCCGCGCGCCCGGAAGATTCAAATTCGAAGAACACAATGTAGCGGCGCATTCATGGAAAGTCAGCCAATACGCATTGTTCTTCGCTACGATCGAAGAACGCGATGGCCAAACCATCGACTGGAAATCCTTGTATGAAAAAACGATCAACCATGACTTTGCCGAAGTTTTTATCGGAGACATTAAGACACCGGTTAAACATTCATCTCCGGAATTAAAAGAAATGATTGCGAAAGTCGAAGAAGGCATGATGGAAAAATTCATTTTGCGCGAAATTCCCGAAGAATTTCAGGAAGTGTTTTTCGATCGGATGAAGGAAGGAAAAGATGCAACCATTGAAGGGCGCCTGCTTGAAATGGCTGACAAGCTCGATCAATTCTACGAGTCGTTTGCGGAATTGAAAAGAGGCAATGCGGACAAGGAATTTGTTGCCATGTACCGAATCGCCTTGAAAAAACTATTGGCCATCCCGTTAAGAGCAAGCGTCACTTATTTCCGTGAAGTGATGCTTGACGATGTAATCAGCGAAGAAACCGTCATTGATATTAAAGAGATTACCCGCCAAGTGCTCGAGGATTAAAGGGAGTTCCTTGTGTATTTCCGAGTCAAATTATGTTAAATTTATAATAATACCAAAAAACCTCGGAGGTGAATCCCTTATTTAAGGGAATTTATTGGACCCCATACTTTTATTGAATTTAGCTTTACTCGTTTTATTAATCGCGTTAACCGCCTTTTTTGTCGGCGCAGAATTTGCCGTCGTTAAAGTCCGGATGTCCCGCATCGATCAATTGATTGAAGAAGGCAACAAGAAAGCTGTCCTTGTAAAGAAAGTCGTAGGTGACCTGGATTACTATCTCTCAGCTTGCCAGCTGGGAATTACGGTTACAGCACTTGGACTCGGTTGGCTCGGAGAACCGACAATCGAACGGCTCTTGCACCCTCTTTTTGAAACGCTCGGTGTGCCTAACTCTCTTTCTATTGTGATTTCTTTTGTTTTGGCCTTCTCTCTTGTGACTTTCTTGCATGTAGTCATCGGAGAAATGGCTCCAAAATCACTGGCTCTTCAATTTGCAGAACGCATGACTTTGCTTTTGAGCCCTCCGCTGTACTGGTTCGGCAAGATCATGTCGCCATTCATTTTCATCTTGAATGGCTCCGCTCGTGTATTTCTGCGTATTTTTGGAGTTCAGCCAGCGAAAGAAGAACAAGCTCATTCAGAAGAAGAGTTAAAAATCATCATGGCCCAAAGTTTCCAAAGCGGAGAAATCAATCAAACCGAATTATCTTTTATGCAGAACATTTTTGCATTCGATGAACGCAGCGCAAAAGACGTCATGGTTCCCCGCACTCAAATCATAGCGTTTCCGCAAGATTTGAGTTGTGAGGAATTGCTTGGTGAACTTCGTGAACACCGATACACGCGTTACCCGATTGCCAATAATGGCGACAAAGATGATTTGATCGGTTTTATCAACGCCAAGGAAATCTTGACGCATTTTGCGGTGACCGGCGACGTCAAAATGGAAGAGCTTATCCACGATCTTCCTTATTTCCATGAAACGACGCCGCTGCAGACTGCACTTATGAAAATGCAGAAAGACCGCACTCATATTGCATTGGTCATTGATGAATACGGCGGGACTTCCGGCATTATCACGATGGAAGACATTCTCGAGGAAATAGTCGGTGAGATTCGCGATGAATTTGACGACGAAGAAGAAGCTGAAATTATAAAAGAAAGCGATGACCGTTACATTTTAAATGGACGCGTACTCTTGAAAGACCTTCATGAACGCTTTAATTTAGAATTTGACGACAGTGAAGACATTGACACAATTGCCGGATGGATTCAGCATCAACTGATTGAAGCTGAAATCGGTGATGTAGTTGAAAAAGCTGGACATCGCTGGTCTATTTTGGAAATGGATAACCACCATATTTCAAAAGTCGCTGTAGACATTTTAAGAGATTAAGAAGGAATATGGAGGCGACCGTCTTGCGCTGGATTTTCGCCATTACGCACAAGTCTATTCCATATGCTTTCCTCTTTTATTAAGAAAATCCCCTGTACATTCAGGGGATTTTTTTATGGATAAAAACAGGCAAACTTAAGCTTTCAGCTGATCTATGCTTAAATTTCCCCTTCTCCTGTTTGACCATTCCTCACTTATTCTATAAGATAAGAACAAATGTTCTCTTATTTTAAAAGGAGGGTCAATTATGAAGATAAATAAACACCTGACTATGAATGGCCAAATCAAAGACCGAGGATCGATCAAGTGGACAGCAATGATGCTCCCCGAGCACATCCAAATGCTGCGGGATTGGCAAAAAGAAAATCACTCTACCCAGAAACCTGATTTGGATAATTTTGATCTGGAAGCAATTTACGATGAAATCCATCTTGCAGAAGCACGGCAATGCACAATTGAAATCCGTATTTGGCGCGAGCAGGCCGAAAGTTTTCTCGGGACCATTGCCGCCATCGACTTAAACACCAAATTCCTCTTTCTAGACACAGAGCTTCAAACCGAGCGAATTTCCTTCACTGAAATTATTGGTGCAAAAACAATCGAATAAGTTGCACGTGAAGCGGCATGGAAAGTTTCCCATGCCGCTTCTTTGCCTATTTAGGGTTAAATGCTTATAAGATAGGGCATATAATGAATAACTAATTTTATAACGGGAGGTTAAAGCTATGAGCAAAGCTGTATCAATCGCCAAAGAGCTGGCAGGCGAATTCAAGAAAGACCACGCGACGACGCTTGCTGCTGCACAGGCCTATTATTATCTACTTGCAATTGTTCCTCTATTAATTCTTTTACTGGCAATCCTACCTTATCTTCAATTAGATCCTGCACGGGTAATGGATTTCATCGGCACCATCCTTCCGGGAGAAGTTGCCAACACATTCCAGGATACGATTGTCAGCGTAGTAACTACTCCTTCTGGCGGATTATTGACCTTTGGTATTCTCGGGACGCTTTGGTCAGCTTCAAATGCCATGACCGCTTTTATCGAAGCCACCAACCAAGCCTATGATGTAGAAGAAACACGCTCTTTCATCAAGCTAAAAGGAATGGCCATTATCTTGACTTTGTTCATGCTTGTTGCTGTAATTGTGGCTTTAGTGCTGCCGATTTTCGGTGGAGCCATCATTGACACGATCAGTTCTTTCCTGAACTTGCCTTCGCAAACGGAAATCATCTTCCAAGTTCTTCGCTGGGTCATTTCAATTGCTGTAATGAGTGTGGTTTTAGCGTTTCTATACAAATTTGCGCCGAACAAACATTTTCCATTTAAGGAAGTTATCATCGGAGCTGTCATTGCCACAATTTTATGGCAAGTCGTTTCCCTTGGCTTTTCGTTTTATGTTGCCAATTTCGGCAGCTACTCTGCCACTTACGGAAGTCTTGGAGGATTGATCGTCTTAATGCTTTGGTTCTTCCTTACCGGACTGATTTTAGTCATCGGAGCCGAAATCAATGCTATTTTGCATCGGCGCAAACATGTGAAGAATGCGCCTGCACAAGTTTATGAAGAATAACGTAAAACACCGGACTCGCTTGAGTCCGGTGTTTTCTTTTTTTATTTCTTCTCGGCTAAAACCATCCATTCATCAATGACAAAACTCTCAATTTCCTGTTCATTTCTACGTATGTGAAAATAAGCTTGTTCTTCTTCTCCAGCGGATAATAGATGCTCCCGAACTTGTTCGATTTGCCCATCCGTTTCTGCTGTCCGCCTTACCCAAGATGGGAACTGGAACGTTTTCTTCCGGTCCACAGACTGGATTTCCACTAATCCATTGCCTTGCAATAACTGCCGCCAGTCCGTTTTTTGCAGACATCTGCCATGGCTGTCGTCCCGAAGCTTCTCGGTCATGTTCATAAATGCCGCCAGTCCCTCTTTCTCCGGGGCCACGTTATCAATCAATACGAATTTCCCGCCAGGTTTCAATACTCGGGCAGTTTCAGCAATGAACTTTTCCGGATTCGGAAAATGATGAGGCGCTATTCGGCAAACGGCAGCATCAAACGTACCCTTTAAAAATGGCAGGCTTTCTGCATCTGCCACTACGTAAAAGATATTCCCGTGCTCTGTCCGCAGATGCTTTGCTGTATTTTCAAGCATGGCTTCTGTCAAATCGGTAGAAATGATTTGAGCCGCATGAGGAGCAAGTGCTTTTGATACGTGTCCGCCTCCCGTTGCAATGTCCAGAACCGTCCAGTTTTCTTTCGGCTCCAGCCAATCCACCAGTAAGTTCAAATCATCGCCTTTTGCATGAATATCGCTCGTCACGTATTTATCGGCATTCTTCCCGAAGACTTCCTTCACTTTTTCTTTTGCTGTTTTCTCCATTGTTCACCCCTCATCCTCTGGCTTTCGGAAGGTGCTCCAAGAAATTTCGATAGGCAAAGCCCTCCACTTCGCTCTCGCTAAAGTGCTTTTGCAACTCATGGATCAAATTCTGGAATTCCGAAGCATTTTCTAAGTTTTTCATATAGGCATCTATGCCATCAAAGTCCGAACCGATGCCAATATTTTTAACGCCGCCTAAACTGCTAAAATGATCGATGTGTTTAACTAAATCGGCTATTTCTACATTCTTCCCGCCTTCTTTAATGAAAGAAAGACAGAATACCACATCAATCATGCCATTTTTAGCAAACATCGCTTTCGCTTGGTCGTCGTCTAAATTCCGGGGATGATCGCATAAAGCTCGTGCATTGGAATGGCTGGCAATCGGATAATCGGCCAGTTCCATGACATCCCAAAACCCCTTAACGGATAAATGGGATACATCCGTAAGAATTCGGTGTTCATTATTCAAACGAACCACTTCTTTGCCCAGAAGCGTCAAACCGCCTCCTCTTGGTTCCCCGGCTCCGTCTGCGCATAAATTGGCATTGTTCCAAGTCAATCCAATCGAAAGCACGCCTAAACGATACAATTGGCGCAATTTCATCAAGTCATTGCCAAACGCATCGGCTCCTTCTAGAGTCAGAACTGCCCCAGTCTCTCCGTCTTTCAGCGAGTCGATGTCTTCCCATTTTTTGATATGCTTCATTGCCGGATTCTTCCCAAGAATTTCTGTATAGAACAAATCTACTTGTTCTAAGGCATGCTGCCATTTTTCATTGTCCGGCAAATCCGGATACAAAAAGATGGCAAAGAACTGGACATAAACGCCTCCTGCCTGCAAACGCTGAAAATTCGTATCAAGTTGATCAGAGTTCGTGAAATTCAACGGTTCCGTGCCGTAAAAAGAGCCTCGTTTAGCTAATTGGAGTTTTAGTAAAGCATCGCAATGCGTATCGATAATCTTCATTTATTCATCTCCTTCTTCCAGGCAGGCTTCGATGAACCCTTTAAAGATCTTCATGGAAGCTTCATCCGATGCAATCGCCATGTTTTCCGGATGCCACTGAACGCCAAGGACAAAACGGTGCTCTGTACTTTCAATCGCTTCAATTACGCCATCACTTGCCTTGCCGCTGATTAAAAACGACTCAGGAACACGGCGGTTTGCCTGGTGATGGCGGCTATTCACCGTCAATTTCCGGCTTCCAGTCAAACGGTTCAACAAAGAACCTTCCGGCACATGCACATAATGGGAGCCGTGGAATTTCGGTGCCTTTTGTTTATGCTGCAGCAAATCCCCTTCTATTTGGTCGGTGATATCTTGATACATATCTCCACCGACCGCAATATTTAAAATCTGAGCGCCGCGGCAAACCCCCAAAATCGGTTTTCCGAGATCCAATACTTTCTTCATCAACTGAAGTTCAAAGGCATCACGGGATGGAATAATGACGCCTAAGTTCGGATGCGGTTCTTCCCCAAACAAGGTGGGATCGATATCATATCCGCCAGCTGCAAACAAGCCGTCAATGTGTTCGGCAATCTGCTCAATTTCGTCCTCGCTCCGTAAATGCGGAAGCATGATCGGCAATCCTCCTGCCTGCATAATGGCTTCAGTATCTGCTTGTTCAATTGAATAATGGTCGTGCCCTAACTCTTTTGATGCGGTAATCCCAATAATCGGTCTCATTCTGTTTCCCCCATTTACTTTATCTGAATATAATAAACATACAGAATAAAAAGCTAAATTACTAGATGATTTAGGGAAGTTCTTTCTTTTCACAAAAAAAAAACCATGAAGCAATGGAGATACTTCATGGTCACAAGCAAACTGCAAGAGCGTTTTAAATCACTTCTGCTTTTTCCAATGAAAACTTTTTTCCGTGATGATGAGCGGGCAGACGGTCGCCTTTTCCAAATAAGCTATCGCGCAATGTGCTCCCCTCATATTCGGTCCGCACTAAACCGCGCTCCCGTAAAATCGGCACCACCAACTCGATAAAATCTTCGAATGTTCCTGGGGTTATGGCATAGGCGATATTAAAGCCATCCACTCCAGCTTCTTCCACCCATTGCTCCAGAGTATCAGCCACTTGTTCGGCTGAACCGACTGTATAAGCGCTCATACCGCCGATTCCGACAAATTCCTTGATGTCCTCCACTGTCCATCTTTTCTCTGCATCAATTTTGGTGAAGTTTTCCAAAGCCGATTGGATGGAATCATTTTCGATGTATTCCAATTCCTGATCAGGCGCATAGCTCGACAAGTCAATTCCTGTCCATCCGCCGAATAAAGCAAGTGCCCCTTCGTGGCTGATGTGTTTTTTGTACTCTTCGTATTTTGCCCATGCCTCTTCTTCGGTCTTTCCGACAATTGGCGTCAGCATCGTCAAGATTTTCACTTCTTCACGAGAGCGCCCGGCAAGTTCTGCCTGCTTGCGCAATTTATCCACTGAACGTTTTGCCGCTTGAATGGTTGGCGCCCCAATAAAGACACATTCAGCATTCTGCCCTGCAAATTCCACCCCTTTTTTAGAAGCCCCTGCCTGATAGAGAACGGGAGTCCGCTGCGGTGAAGGTTCCGATAAATGAGCGCCCGGCACTTTGTAATATTTGCCTTCGTGATTGATATCATGGACTTTTTCAGGGTCTGCATAGATGCCGTTCGCTTTGTCCAATACCACTGCATCCTCTTCCCAGCTTCCTTCCCAAAGCTTATAGCAGACTTCCAAATATTCTGCCGCGATATTATAGCGTTCATCGTGTTTTACTTGGTCCTCTAAACCGATATTGAGTGCCGCGCTTTTCAAATAGGAAGTGACAATGTTCCATCCGACGCGCCCATTCGTCAAATGGTCCAATGTCGACATTCTGCGGGCAAATGTATAAGGATGTTCATGAGTCGTCGAAGCGGTAACGCCGAAGCCCAAATGTTTTGTCACTGCGGACATCAATGGCACCACTAAAGCAGGATCATTAACCGGAGATTGGGCGCCTTGCCGAACAGCCGCATCTCGTGAACCTTTGTACACATCGTAAGTTCCGAGTACATCCGCCAGGAAAATAGCATCAAAACCGCCGCGCTCCAAAAGCTTTGCCAACTCAATCCAATATTCGCTTGTCTTATACGTATGAGACCGATCTTCTGGATGTGTCCACAAGCCTGGTGACTGATGGCCTGCACAGTTCATGTCAAAAGCATTCAAGTAGATCCTTTTCTCTGCCAATTGCTTCTCCTCCTTAAAAAATCTTATATTATGCGCTCGTCACCGGCTGCCTTTCGATAATCTCTAAGAAGTATTCCAGCTGCTTTTTCAGCCGCTGCTCAACTTCTGCTTCAATGATTGGCTGATGTGGATTCGTTTTATCAATTTGGCTGTCGACTAGGTAGATGCCTTTTAAACTCTGTCCTTTCAAGTTCGCAAGCAATGGTTTTAAGGTGTATTCAAGCGCCAATAAGTGAGCAGAACTTCCTCCCGTCATCAACGGCAAAACCGGAGTCGCTTGCAGAACATCTTGCGGCAAGAGATCGATCAATGCTTTCAATACACCTGAATAGGCTGCTTTGTAAACAGGCGATCCGACAATAACTCCCCGTGATTGGTGGAGTAATGTACTGATTTCAGCGATAGCCGGACTGCCGAAGCGCCCTTCGAACAAATCTTCCTGCGGAACGTCCCTCACGGAAATGTGGGCGACTGAAAATCCTTGTTTCTCTAATAATTCACCTAAATGTTTTAACACCAATTCAGATCTGGATTCCTTCGCAGGGCTTCCTGATAAAATCACAATTTCACTCATTTCATTCTCCCTTTCTGTTGAACCGTTTTTTTCAAAAATAAAAAATAGCCCCCTTTTCTCGATATCAAGAAAAGAAGGCTATTAAATCTAATAGGTTCTGTCCTTATCTCTCAAGAAAAAAATCTTCTTGCTGGAGTTAGCACCTTTCTGACAAAGTCAGAGGTTGCTGAAGCGTCAACGGGCCAGTCCCTCGGCTTCTCTGGATAAGTTTATTTAATTAATGCCTATCATAATGCTAGGAATTAAAAGTGTCAAGCATTAAATTTATTATTCTGACTTCTCGTTTTCATATAGAGCCAGATGCCAATTGCACCAAGGAGAACAACAATATAGCCGTACATTGAAATTTGATTGGCTGCCACAAAAGATTTAAAAGCGTCGTAATTCCCATTAAAATAATGGCCGATGCGAAGCATGGCAAAGCACCAAGGATAAATGCCGATGAAAGTCAGCGCTCCATACTTCCCAATTGGAGTCCTGCTCATGCCCGCCAGATAAGAAATGTAATTTCCGATGCCAAATGGACGTGAAATGGCAATGCTCCAAATGCCGTAGCGATGAAATAATATAGAAGCCTTCTTTAATCCTTTATCGAATTTTTTCTGAAAGAAGGTTTGAAGTTTATTGCCCAGGAAATAAGGAATTAAACTTGCGACACTATAGGCCACTGCCAAGCCGGCCGATAACAAGGCAGTGACTGCAAGGCTATGATTCAACAATCCGCCGTAAGCAATCACAAGGGCCACTCCGGGAAACGGCATAGACGATCCTTCTAAAAACATCACACTGAATAAGCCCAGCATCCCTAAACTTTCAAGAAAAGCCAGTATCCCTTCAACCATACCGCTCACTCTCCAGTCGCTTAATTGCCCACTAAAATCTTTTCGATTTCCGGGTAAATCTCATCCGAGTTCTTCAGGTTCAAAGAACTTTTATAAGCTTTGACGCGTGTTCGAAATCGTTCAATGATTTCTTCATCCGCCAAGGTCTCATTTACAAAATCCATTAGCCGGCGCCCTTCAGGAACCGCAAACACCAGTTTTTCCTCCAGTAAATAAGCCAGATTGATTTCTTCCTGCCCTGGAAGAGCCGCTGGAATGAAAATCGGCAATTCTTTTCTTAGCGCTTCGCTGATAGTGACTCCTCCCGGTTTTGTCACAATAGCATCAGCTTCGTTGTACAGCCTATTCATTATCTCCTTTGAAGAAATGTAAGGAATCGCATGGATGGCCGGATGGTTTAAACCGATGATTTTCTGCTGGAGTTTTTTGTTGGTTCCGCAAAGAACTTGAAAGCTCCATTTTTCGGCACTGATTTCTTCATCCAGTTGGTCCAAGACTTCGCTTAGTCCAGTGCTTCCTCCTGAAACTAAAACAGTTAATTGTTTTTTGGAACGATGATCTTTTTGATTGCTGAACTTTTCACTCACCGGTATGCCTGTTACAAAAACGCGGCTTTCGGGAATTCCATCGCTATGGCATAACGTTCCTTTAATCGCTTGGTTTGGTGCAAAATGATAATCGATGCACGCTCTTCCCCATACATCATTCACGAAAAAATCCGTATACACATTCAGGCAAGGGACTTTGCATTTCCCTTGTTTCTTCAGCTTATTGATGAACAGCGAAGGAAATCCATGCGTACAAATGATCAAGTCAGGTTTTTCCCTTTCTAAAATTTCGCTGACTTTTTTCATAAAAAGCCATTCATACGTTCTATGGCTCTTTTCTTTTGGCGATCTGTATGCAAATTGCCGATAAATCCATGCATAAGAGTTAGGCGCTCTCCGGATCCAATTCAAATACGCCTTAACTGTTGCCGATTCGATTTTTGCATTCCATTCACTCAACAAATCAATCTTTTTGCATTCAACTTCCGCTGAATGGCCTCCGATGAATTCACTCATCGCTTCTGCTACTTGATGATGGCCCGAAGGCATACTGTTCAGTAAGGGAAATATCAATACTTTCTTCATATCAAAGCGCCTCCATCCATAACTGACTTTCTTTTTTATCTATCTTTGGAGAACTTAAACGCGGATAGTCTGCTAATGGTCCGCTGTAAACCAGTTCCAAGGACTGGGAACAGAATATATCTCTTGGCATCGTTAAACGCGGAGGCTTCGCAGAAATTCTGATGCCTCCTTCCCTCAGCACTTCCGCTACAAATTGAGAACAGAAAAACGAATTTTCGCATCCAAGCCCGCGTTTTACCACCACTCCGAACAATCCCGTTAAATTATACTTATAACGGTCACGGTCCTGTTCCATAGCAGAAACGAAGTTTTTCATCGCTCCAAACCCCTCAGCATCAACCGAGCATTTGAATACCGCGCATTGCGCTCGCTGAAATAAGTGATTGCCCATTTCTTCTTTTACAAAGCCGCCGTTAAAAGCATTCTCCGCATTTTTCCGTCCAAAACTATAGACTTCGGCCAAGTCAGAACTAAACGCTAACGAAACGTGACTGTAAGGATGGCGCGTATACGTTTTGATCAATTTTGATAAGGATGTTTTCGTGTCTGTAAAAAGAATGTAGACGTCCATTGCCGCATCTCCTCTACTGCTGCCTTCTGCAGCACCGGTTAATAAGTTAACTTAAGTTTAGCTCCACAGAAAAAACGGAGCATCGGGCGCAGGACTTTTCCTTTACAGGACTTGAGACGTAGTTGGATATAAGCCGTTGTTACATTTAGCCAAATAAAAAAAGATGCATTTCTGCATCTCTCGCTTCAGCCTTCCCATTGCACTTTTGTGGAATAAACCAATTTCTCACCGATAAAAATCAAACATTTCGATTCCAGGCAATGGATGCCGATTGAAACTTTGATATTTTCCGTTTCGCCGTCTTCATTTTTTAGCTTTCCGAACAGCCGTGAACCGAATGCAAATCCAATAAATTCATCCTGCAATACTCCATCGACGTAAAGCTTTTGGCTGCCTAAGTTTTTCTCAACCCGTATATTATGCAATTTGTATCGGATTTTCCAAACATCGTACATCTCTTCGCCTCCGCTTCTATTCTTTAAAGACAGTATACCATCAAAAGTTCAGATAACTGAAAACAGCCCGCTTTCACTATAAAGTGAAAGTGGGCTGCCATTTCTTATGCTTATGCTTCTTGTTTTCTAAGATCTCTTTTGCCTTCAGTTTCCGCTACATAAACTGCACATGCCGCATCTCCTGAAATATTGATAGCTGTTCTCGTCATGTCTAACAAACGGTCAATTCCGATCACCAAGCCAATTCCCGCTACAGGAAGACCCACGCTGCTCAATACCATCGCAAGCATAATAAGGCCAACGCCAGGAACTCCAGCTGTACCGATACTTGCAAGAACCGCCGTCAGAACAACCGTTGCCAGTTCAATAGCCGTCAAATCAATGCCATAAGCTTGAGCGATGAACATTGTCGCCACCCCTTGCATAATCGCGGTGCCATCCATGTTGATGGTGGCACCAAGCGGCTGTACGAATGAACTGATCGACTTCGGAACGCCCAATTCTTTTTGGGCGACTTCCATCGAAACCGGCAAAGTGGCTGTACTGCTTGACGTACTGAATGCGACTGTCATAGCAGGTGCGAACTTTTTGAAAAACCAAATTGGATTTTTCTTAGCCAAAAAGGCGATGGTCCCGCCATATGTGATGGCCGCATGGATTGCTAACGCTGCCAGTATGACAAGCATATAAGCCCCCATTGCTTTCATCGCTGAAAATCCTTGTGAACCAACTGCTGTTGCAATCAATGCGAATGTGCCATAGGGAGCGAACTTCATTACAACGCCTACCAGGTACATCATCACTTCATTGCCTTGCTCCATCAATTTAAGCAAACCGGCTGTTTTTTCTTTTAGCGCGGTTAAAGCCAAGCCGACAAATACGGCAAAAACAATGATTTGCAGCATATTGCCTTCTGTCAAAGCCGCTAACGGGTTAGATGGAATGATATTCAATAAGGTATCGACTACTGAAGGAGCTTTTTCAGATTCAAAAGAAGCCCCTTCTAAATCAAAATCGCCAGCAAGTCCCGGTTCAATCAGCGCTGCCAATGAAAGGCCGATTACAATAGCGATCGTCGTCGTCACTAAAAAGTAAGTAATCGTTTTCAAACCAATCCGGCCAAGCTTTGCTGGATCTCCAAGCCCTGCTGTTCCAAGTACAATAGAAAAGAATACAAGCGGCACAACGAGCATATTGATCAAGCTCAAAAATAATTGTCCAACAGGAACAAATACGTATGTATTTAAAGTCTCAAATGATCCGGGTGCAAACAAATTGATAAGCAAACCAACAATTGCCCCTAAGACCAATCCAGTTAACACTTTCACAGTTAAACTCTTTTTTTTCATTCATCATCTTCCTTTTTTTAGATTAGGCTTTAGTTTACCCGAAAACGAATTAATTTTACAGTAAAATATCATTATACTTTAATAAAAATAGCGTATATTTATGTAATGATTTATGAAAACTGTTCGGGTTGCAACATTCTCTGTTCCTCAATACCCTTGATTTATCTTAATTAATCTTGAAGTAGAGAACTTTTTTCCCTTATTTCCAAGACTGTATGAATATGCATTAAAAATTAATATTAGCTATACAAGTATAGCTTTTTTCACTATTTATATAATTCACAAAAAGTCATTTTATTTCTGTATAAAAAAACAGATGTAGATTCTTAAATTCTCATTTTAGTTTACAGTTTTTATCTCTAGAAAAACAAAAGACCGTATCCGCTAAAAATAGCTGGATACGGTCTTTTTCCTTGCGTTTAATTACCTCGTTTTTCACGGCAACAGCATCACTTTCCCAATGCTTTGCCTGCTCTCAATATGGGCATGTGCTTTTGCAGCTTCTGCTAACGGATAACGTTTCGAGATCGGGATGTTCAATTTTCCCTGCAGCAATAATTCCACAATGGCCCCAGCGGCTTCCTGTAAAAATTCAGGGCGCTGTTTTCGGTAAGTACCCGTACTGTATCCGAGTACCGAGCGGCAGCTGGAATGGAGGTCTGTCGTTTTGATAATGCCCGCTACAGAACCTTCATTGGCGTGGCCAAAACTTACGATCCTGCCGAATGGCGCTAAGCATTCCAGGCTCTTTTCAAAATTGCGGCCGGCTATCGTATCTAATATTACATCTGCCCCTTTGCCATCCGTTAAGCTGTCTACCCGCTCTGTAAAATTTTCAGTCGAATAATTGATGACGTAATCTGCACCAAAACTTTTTGCTGCCGCTATTTTTTCATCACTGCCAACTGTCCCGATAATTTGGGCCGCACCAAAAATTTTGGCCAGTTGAATCGCAGTCGAACCGATGCCTCCAGCAGCCGCGTGAATAAGGATCGTCTCTCCCGGCACGAGACGGGCCATTTTCTTAATGACGTTATAAGCTGTAATCCCAATTGTCAGCGCAGCGGCAGCTGTTTCCATCTCCAATTCGTCTGGCGCATTGAAAGTGAGAGCTTCATCCGCTGCTACGTCTTCTGCATAGGATCCTTCCTTTGGGAATGCCATGACGCGCTGACCCACTTGAAAACGGGTTACCGCTTCCCCTATTTCAATAATTTCTCCCGCACAATCGAGTCCGGGAATAAATGCTGAACCTGCTTCAACTCCATGATACTGGCCTTGGCGCGCTTTTATATCGGCAAAGTTCACACTGATGGCGTGAACTTGGATCAACACCTGATTTGACGCAATAAGCGGCTTGTCAATTTCCTGAAGCGCCAACACTTCGGGTGGGCCAAATTCGTTCACTACAATAGCTTTCATTCGATAACGCCGCCTTTACAAATTAAAATATCAACATACACGCTCCGATGACCAAGCCTCCGTAAATCAAAGCAATCATTGTATAGCCCATGATGTCGCGGATCTTCAGTCCAGCAATCGCCAACAGCGGAATTGCCCAGAATGGTTGGATCATATTTGTCCAGCTATCGCCCCAGGCTACTGCCATGACCACTTTTGCCGGATCCACTCCCATTTCAAGCGCTGCAGGGATGACAATCGGTGCCTGAACAGCCCATTGGCCGCCTCCGGAAGGAATGAAAACGTTCAGTATGCCAGCAGAAAGGAATGTCCATAGCGGCAACGTGTCAGCGCTGGAAATATCAATGAAAAAGTTTGATAAAAGGACAGCCAAGCCCGAAGCTCCGAGCATCCCCATGATGCCTGCGTAAAACGGATATTGCAGAACAAATTGCCCCACACTGCTAACCGATTTCAATAGGCCTTCAGCCAGTTCGCGTACGTTAGCGAATAAGAGAAGAGCAGCTGTTAAGAAAATCAAGTTGACCGTATTTAAATCCAATGAGAAGCCATTGGTAATGAAATGGTTGATCAAATAACTAAGTCCCAAAAATCCGCCGATTAGCGGGATAAGGCGCGTCTTTTCGATTTTATCGTTTGGATAATTCGTTTCTTCTATCTTTTCTTCCACTACGATTTTATCTTCCAAACGAGCTTGATCGACAATGTAGCGGTCTTTCGGATTTTTCGGATGGATAAAGCGCATGACAAAAGGCAAAGTGAAAAATAGAATAAGGACGATTGCAATATTCACGCCCGACATCAAAGTTTCCGAAATTGGCACGACGCCAATGTCTCCTTCGAAAATATGTCCGGCTGTTGCAACGAATAAGGCTGGTGAAGAAGACAACCCGCCTTCCCAGATTAAGAAGCCGGAATAGCCTGCAGCGACCAGCACTCGGTAGTCGACATCAAGAACTTTTTTCGCAACCAGTTTCGCCATAATCCCTGCAACGACCAATCCGAAAGCCCAGCTGATCATAGAAGCAGCTAGTGCAGTGAAAGTCACCATCAGAATAGCGGAATTCGGTGTTTTGCATTTAGCTGCAATTTTTTCAAGCGTATTGGAAACTGTCTTGGTCAAAGCCAATGCATAACTCAAAACAAATGTGGTGATTATTTGGGCAGTGAAAGTTAATAGTCCCCACATGCCATCTCCCCAATACCGCATCATATCGAGTGGGCTCGAGTCCGTGAAAATAACTCCTGCAATAAAAGCAATAGCTGTTAATATGATCGCAAATACAAATGCATCCGGCAGCCATCTTTCCGCAATTCGGGCAAAGAATCCAGCGACTCTCGCCAGTGGATTATTTTTCTGGGCATTTAAGACTCTCTCTCTTTCTAATTCTTCAGCACTCTTCACTTCCACCATTTTCATTCCTCCTCATACCCATTTTTTCATTTGGTGTTTTTGAATCTTCCCTACAGACGTCCGGGGGAAATCTTCTGTAATGTGAACTTCTTGCGGAACTTTGAATTTCGCCATCCGTTCCCGGCACCATTCAACCAATTCATCACCGGTTGCAGACACCCCTTCTTTCAAAATGACAAAAGCATGAATTGCTTCTTCATATACGGGATCCGGAACCGATATGACAGCACTTTCAAAAACAGCTTCATGTTCATTTAAAACAGCTTCCACTTCACCTGCTGCAATATTCTCGCCGGCCCGCTTCATCATGTCTTTTTTCCGGTCGACAAAATAGAAACGGCCGGTTGCCGGATCTTTCCTTGCCATATCTCCGGTATACAGCCAGCTATCCTGAATAGCCTCTTCCGTTGCTTCCGGATTTTTGAAGTATTCTTTCATGATGGTTATTCCCGGCTTGCCGTAGACCGTAATTTCACCTTCTTCTCCAATTTCCACTTCCTTTCCTTGTTCATCTCGCAGAATGACTTGGTAATCGCAAACTTCTTCACCTATCGTTAAATGATCCGAATCATCATTCAGCGGCCGCATTAAAGGAATCGCCACGGTTTCTGTCATGCCATATAATTGACGCAGCGGCACTTGATACCGCTCTATAAACAAAGCATATTGCTCATCTGTCAAAGCCTGGGCATAGATGATTAAGCGAAGCTTGTTATCCGCGTCTTGCGGATCGTAGTCTTTTTTCAGGATCATTTTTATTGGAGCTGAGAATAATGACCCGATTGTAGCGCCAAGCCGCTTTGCCTGCTTCATATAGTTCGTGGCGCTGAAAATTTCTGTAATGGCAATGCTGGCCCCGGCATATAATGCGGGCATCGCCATATAGTATTGCCCGTTTCCATGAAACATTGGCAAGACGATCATTGGACGGTCGGTCTTTTGATAGCCTAAAAGCGAAGACATTTTCTCTCCTGTATGCAAGTAATTCCGGTGGGTCAAAACCACGCCTTTCGGTTTGGAAGTGGTTCCGGATGTATAAAGGATGGCTGCCTCATCTTCAGGTGAAATCACCGGAAGCTCTTGAAGCGTTTTGGATTTCCTGATTTCTTCCTCCATCCAAATCCCTTCTTGGCCGCTCCCAAGCCTTGAAAACAGCAATGGAAAATCGAATGAAGCAAACTTCCCTTCATATTCTTTTTCTGTGATAATCAATTTACTTTCAGAATGTGCAGTCAAATAGTTCATTTCTTCTTTTGCCGAAAGAATATTTGTTGGCACCATGACGGCCCCAATGGACAGAATCGAAAACCATGACAGCATGAATGCCATCCCGTTTGGGAGATGAAGCAATACTTTATCTCCTTTTTGAATGCCGTATCCTGACAGGACATTTGCCAGCTTCTGCACATTCTCTCCAAACTCACGGTAAGTCATCGTTTCTATTTCCCCGAGCCTGTCTTCAACTAAAACAAACTCTTTATCAGGATTCTCTGCCGCTTTCTCTGCCAACAACGCTTGAACAGATTGATAGTTCATCGAAGCCACCTCACAATTTTTAATTTGCGGTCCATCCTCCATCGATATATAAGGTCTGTCCGGTCACGTAGCTGGAAGCATCCGAAGCGAAAAAGACTGTGGGTCCGATCATTTCTTCCACCTCTCCCATTCGCTTCACCATCGTACGGTCAACAATTTTTCTAAGTCGTTCCGGATCTTCCAGGAAATGCGCGGTCATTGGCGTCTTAATATAGGCAGGAGCAAGTCCATTAACCGTGACATTGTATTCGGCCAGCTCCGCTGCCCAGACTTTCGTCAATTGATCCATGCCGCCCTTACTTGCTGCATAGCTCGTTTGCAAAGCATTTCCGACTTTGCCCATGATTGATGAAATATTGATGATGCGTCCTTTCTTCTGGTCCATCATTCTTTTAGCAGCTTGCTGTCCTACAAGAAAAATCCCTTTCAGGTTGGTATCAAGCACCCGGTCCCAATCTTCTTCCTCCACGTCAATCAACAGCTTCCGGATATTCATGCCGGCATTATTGATCAAAATATCCAACTGGCCAAATTCTTCGTCAATGTGATTGAATAAGGCTGCAACCTCTTCTTTGGAAGTCACATCGGAAACTTTCCAACTGACTTTGCCGCCTAATGCCCCCAGTTCTTCTGACGCTTCTATCAAAGCATCTTCATGGCGCCCTGTAATCATCACTTCCGCTCCGTAATGCACAAGCCCTGAAGCTATTGCTAACCCGATGCCTTTGCTTCCCCCTGTAACGAGGGCTTTCTTGCCTGTCAGATCAAAACTTGGAAAAGCAGAAATTTGCATGCCCATGCCTCCTAAACAAAATTAATCGAATGTTGCAAAAATTTAAGTTATCCCAATACGTGTTAAAGTTCAAAATACCCCGTGAGTTTAATTTCTTCATCTGAATCTTTAATCACGATTTCTCCTTTGCTCCCATCAAACGATCCATTGATGAAAAGTTCAATCCCTGGATAGGTGACTGCTTGAAACCGGACTTTGAATAAGCTGAGCTGTCTATCCGGAAACCATTCGGAAATCGCTTCGCCTGCCCATCCCATCAAAAACATGCCATGGGCAATGGCGTCTTTCAATCCTTTTTCACGAGCTACACTTGGAACCGTATGTATTTCGTTAAAATCGCCTGATGCTCCTGCATATTTAACTAAATCTATCGGTTTGATCGGCGGTTTCTTTATCAGCGGCAATTCTTTCATTTTTTCGCAACCGTCCTTTCAATCAAAGTCGAACGATTGATCAATACGAGTTCATCTTGCTGGTTCTTATAGACCGTTTCAAGCTTAAAAAAATTCATTGATTTTTTCTGTATACACTCTTTTACAATTGCTTGTGCAGCAATGGTATCGCCTGCGTAAATAGGACGGATATATACGTACTCCTGTTCACCGTGCAGCACATAATTCGGATTTAAGCCGATTTCCTGAAACAATTGATAAAAATCCCGTGTGTTCCAAAAATCGATCACCGTCGCAAAAGTTGGCGGAGCCGGTATTGCCGGATGGCCGTTTTCTTTTGCGCGGACTTCATCGAAGTAAACGGGATTATTGCTGCCGATTGCTTTTGCGAATTCCTTTATTTTGCCTGCTTCTACTTGGAAAGGTACATAATCGAATGTGATCAATTCAGTCATCATACACCCGCCTTTTTATCGCTTTACAGCAAATTATTCCTGCGTGTTTCATTGGCCATTTCAATTAGATTGCGTACGGCAATATTCAATTCACCAAAACGGTCATCATCAATTTCACCGATTTTCCAACGGTAGTGGATTTGCTGCAGAATGACTGCCAGTTTATAGAACCCGAACGTTACGTAATAGTTAATATTCGATACGTCTCTTCCACTTGCTTTTGCATAAGCTTCCACAAATTCGCGTCTAGTGTAAAATCCTTTTTGGCTAGTGACGATATTGATGCCCATATCCGGGTCATCGGGCTGTCCCCAATAAGCTACAGTCGATCCCAAATCACTCATTGGATCGCCAATCGTAGAAAGTTCCCAATCTAGGATGCCAACCGCTTTTCCTGGATCCTGAGCATCCAGCACCATATTGTTCAACTTAAAGTCATTATGGACAATTGTCGTTTCTTGGGTCTTTGGCAAATTGGCTGCCAGCCATTGTTCCAATTCGCTCAATTGCGGGATGGATTCCGTTTTAGAATGGTCATAGCGTTTAATCCAGCCTTTTACTTGCCGCTCAAGAAAGCCTTCTGGTTTCCCCATATCAGCAAGTCCCGCTTTTTGATAGTCAATCGCTTGAAGCTGTGCAAGTGTCTGAATAACCGTTTGAGAGATCTTCGGCCCCGCCTGCTCGGATCCTCCGTAATTTTCTGGGAGCACGTCATCAATCACTACGCCTTGTTTTTTTTCCATGACGTAGAAATGCTTGTCCATGATTGCCGGGTCTTCGCAATATACATAAGGCTTTGGCGCTAATGGAAATACCGGATTCACTTTCTCAAGCATGCGAAATTCACGTTGCATATCATGCGCTTTTGGCGGGACTTCCCCAAATGGTGGCCGGCGCAAAACGCCTTCCCAATCGTCAATATTCAATAGATACGTTAAATTGGAATACCCTTCCGAAAATTGGCGGACATTCAATTTTCCATTTGGTAAATCCGGAATCGATTTCCGCAAATGCTGTTCTACGATTTCCCAGTTGATGGCGTCTTGTACTTTCCCGATTTCCTGTTTCGCAGCGCTCATAGCTATCTCTCCTTTCAAAGCTCATTCGTATTTGAAAAATCCTTCTCCTGATTTCCTTCCCAGTTTGCCGGCCCGTACGTATTTTTTCAATAAAGGCGCGGGGCGGTATTTGGAATCATTTGTTTCGTTGTAAAGCGTCTCCGCTACAAAGAGCATCGTATCCAGGCCAATCAGATCCGTTAAGGCAAGCGGACCGATTGGGTGGCTCGCTCCAAGCATCATCCCTTTATCGATATCTTCAGCCGAAGCGATGCCTTCCGATAATACAAAAATGGCTTCATTGATCATGGGCGTCAAAATCCGGTTGACCGCAAATAATGGAGCTTCTTTTACCGAAATCGCGGTCTTATTGAATTGCTGAGCTACTTCGTGCGCCACTTTAAAAGTGTCATCGCTTGTCTGTTCACCGCGGATAATTTCAACCAATTGCATGACGGGAACCGGGTTGAAAAAATGCATTCCAATGACTTGGCCGCTCCGTTCTACAGCTGCTGCCATTTCTGTAATGCTTAGCCCTGACGTATTGGAAGCAAAAATAGCAGTAGGCTTGCAAATTTTATCAAGCTCAGCAAATAGTTCTTTCTTAGGTTCAATCTGTTCAATAATCGCTTCGATGACCATATCCACATCTTTCAGTTCTTCTATTTTGCCCGTTGGCTGGATCCTTTCTCTAATCGCATCCGCTTCTGCTTGTCCGATTTTTCCTTTTTCCACATTCCGGGACAATGTTTTTTCAATTCGCTTGATGCCTTTCTCGAGCCCTGCTGTGTTCAAATCATATAAAACCACTTGATAATTTCCTTCTGCTGCCACTTGGGCAATTCCATTGCCCATAATTCCGGCTCCAACCACTGCAATCTTTTTCATAGGCGATCCTCCTTCGCTTTATTTCCCTTGAAAGACAGGTTTTCTTTTTTCTTTGAAGGCCTTCACTCCTTCTTGCATATCTTCTGTACTCACCAGTTTCGAAAACAAATACGTTTCCAATTCCTGGGCTTCAGCAAGCGAAAGTTCAATTCCTTCATTTATTGCCCGTTTTGCATTTTGCACAGCAACTGGTCCTTTCGCTGCTATCTTTTCTGCAAGTTGTTTCGCGGCTTCGTAAGCCTCGCCTTTTGGAACGATCCGTTCTGCAAGCCCTGTTTCATAAGCTTCTCTTCCTGACAACAAAATACCTGACAGTACGAGTTCCTTTGCTTTTCCAATGCCGACTAAACGGGACAGGCGCTGCGTCCCTGCATATCCCGGCAGGATTCCAAGCCCCGTTTCTGGAAGCCCGAGCTTTGCGTCTTCTTCAACTACGCGGATATCGCAGGCAATCGCGAGTTCAAGCCCTGCTCCCAACGCCAGACCTTGGATGGCACAAATAACCGGAGCCTTGGAGTCTGCTAACTTATCGAAAACCCGTTTTCCCTTTTCGACAAGCTGGATTCCCGTCTCTTCTGTTAATGAAGGGAATTGGCCAATATCGGCGCCTGCTGCAAATGCTCTTTCGCCTTCTGCACATAAAATAACGACTCGGATATCCGGCCATTCGGCGATTTCCTCAATTGCTGTCCCCAATTCAGAAATAACTTGATCCGTCAGCACATTTACTGGCGGGTTCGTTAATCTCACAATGGCTAAATGCCCATCACGCTCTAACTGGACGAACTCGCTCTCCTTCATTTCTATTCAACCCCTTCACCCATTTCTGGAATTTATTTTAGCGGCTGCGTTTCTAATTTCCCCGTCTTCCACCACTGGGATGACTATTAACTGCTCATGCTTTCGGATAATCAGTTCCATGGAATCTGCGAAATTGAATCTTTTCAGCAATTCTGCCGTTTCGCTTTCATACAATTCCATAAAACCATGGGCTAAAGATGCTTGATAGGATGACTTTGCTAATTTGGCTGCATCAGAAAGCACGTAATCACCTTTTGCAGTCAAGTGTTCCACAATCTGCCCGGCTCCAACAAAATCCTCCATAGAGAACCGGTCATCATTTCCTGAACAAATCAACACAATCGATGACCCATCTTGCTGAATGTGAAGCTGTTCGGCAATCACATGGCCATTTACTAGAGATGAAATGAAAAGTGTTTTCGCTTTTGCTGCTTTCTCAATCGCTCTCGTGCCGTTGGTTGAGCAAATGATAGCTGCCTCATGGGCGCTGCATGGTTCGATCATGCAGGGATCCGGATATTGAAATCCCTCGATTAACTCTCCCTTTGTTTCTCCGAGAAGAAGATAATCGCCTTTTTGTTCCGCTGCCAGAGACAACGCACTTTCACTGTCTTTTACTGCATAAATGGGCCCGTAATTATGCTCCAACAGAAAAGCAATCGTGGAAGTTGCCAAAAACACATCAATGACAACTGCTGAACAGCCGATTAGCTTTTCTTCTTTGACCGCTTCTTTCTGTGTAATTACGTGAATTCTCCTCATGTATTCCAATCCTTCATGTGTATTTTCAAAGCAACATTTTAATGAGGAATTCTGCGTAGATTTCTTCGATTTCCTCTTTGCTGAATTCTCCTTTTTCCGAATACCATACTTGAATCCAGTTTGTGGCTCCAAGTATGATCATGCGGGCCATTTTTTGCTGCCTTAAATTAAATTCGCCTCTTTCTACGCCTTGTGCAATGATTTTATCGAACAGCCCGGCATACGCATCCCGTTTTTTCACGATATCTTCAATATTCTCTTCCGAAAAAATTTGTTCCGGTTTTACTATCAGATTAAAGATTTCTTTTTCCTGTATCGCGATATCCAAATGCACTTTTATGGCTTTCTCCATTTTGTCTTTCGAAGAAATGTCTTCTTGATAGATGTCTTCCATCAACTCCATGGCACCCGTGAGGATAAGATCATGGCAGTGAAAAAGCAATTCTTCCTTGTTTTTAAAATAATAATAAAGCGAGCCCTTCGTCATTAGCAGTTCGGCAGCGATGTCTTCCATAGTCGTTTTATGAAATCCTTGCCGTGATATGACGGAACTTGCGGAGCGAAGGATATCCTCTTTTTTCTTAGCTGCTTTTCGTTCACGTAAACTCATGGCATTACCTCATTTTTTAATAGTATAAAAATGTGTATTATAGTAATTCTTCCGGCTTGTCTTCCACTTCAACCATCGTCAAAGAAGGCTCTTTTATCAAAATGTTCCGGATCAGAATGAATAGATTCTCAATGACAATCATGGCAAATGCGATCGGGATCAAGAAAAATAACGGATATAAAGGATAAAGTGTTCCGGCAGCAGGGAAAGCCGTCTTTCTTTCCAGTCCACTCATTGCATATTCCCAGCTAAACTGGACAATAAGGACGAGTACAAAAAGTTCCAATAAAATCATCAGGAAGATAAGAACTTTTTTCGCTTTTTTCCCAATTTTATCTAACACTAAATCCATTTTTGGCAATACTCCAGAAGCGTACACATACGCGAGACCCGGAAATACCACGAGCGGCATCATATAATTCTGGATAATTTCAAATCCGCCGCGGATTGAACTAGAGAAAAGAGAGCGGACGGCTACGTCGTAGACAATGAGGAACATCATCACTAAAACGCTGATGCCGCTGACCCATATTCCTGCCAGTTTTACATAATCAAAAATTTTATAGGCTTTCCATACACCATTCATGAAGCTTACCTCCTTTCATTAATTCACATCGAATTCGGAAGCCATGTAGCGAGTCCCGGAAATGCAATCATCAAACCGCAGACCACAATCATGGCCACAATAGCAAATACCATTGCGATTTTGAATATTGAGCCTGAGTTGATTCCGCTGACGCCTGCTACAGCATAAACGCTAAGGCCAACCGGAGGAGTGATCAATCCAATGGTACAAATAACAGCGATAAAGACACCGAACCAAAGGACATCAACCTGAAGCTCCTGGATAATTGGCAAGATGACCGGAATGGACATCAAAATGACAGCGGCCCCTTCAATGAACATGAACATAATGAAAAGAGCAACTGAAATGGCGATTAGCACAAGAACTGGCGTATCCATGATCGGCTCGATAAATTCAATCAATTTTCTCGGCAATAGCGACAGAGAGACAAAGCGCCCAAAAATCTGTGCATCAATCATGATAATCATGACCATCCCCGTCAGCTTGACCGTTTCAACAACCGATACTTTAAAGAAATTGAAATTGACTTTTCCGAGGACCAGTGCTGCCAGCAATCCTACAAATGCTCCGACTGCTCCAGCTTCAGTAGGTGTGAAAAGGCCCGAGTAAATGCCTCCGAAGATAACGAGAACGATGACAAGTGCGATAACGCTAACTGTAATTAGTCGAAATGCCGATAATTTTTCAGGCGTTCCGGCTGTTTCTTTAATTTCCGGTTCATTCACGGGCACCGTTTTTTTCCTCTCCAAACGGAAATACACGAGCATCACTAAGATAAAGACAATCATCGTGAGTATGCCCGGGATAAAAGCGCCGATAAACAAGCTGCCTACAGGCGTCTCAGTCGCGACTCCGTAAAGAATTAAGATAATGCTTGGCGGAATGATGCCGGATAAAGATCCGCCTGATGAAGCGATTGCTCCAGCGAGTGGTGCACTGTAGCCATGTTTTCGAAGCTCAGGAATCGCTACTTGTCCAAGCGAAGCGGCTGTTGCCGTACCTGAACCTGACACCGCTCCAAGCATCCCTCCAATAATCAATGTGAGCACTCCGAGAAGACTGTTTTTTCCTTTTGATACTTTATGGACCATATAGAAGATATCCTGCACAAGCCCCGACTGCAGAATAAATTGAGCCATTAAAACGAAAAGGGGAATTGTTGTCAGCGTATAGCTTGCTACCCGGTTAAACGGTTCGTTTCCGAGCAACCCCGGCAGAATGCCGAAGCCTTCTAATAGGATCAAGCCGATGATTCCGCTGGCAAGGAGTACGGAGTGAATGTATAAACCCGCAATCAACAAGACAATCATCATTGCTATAATAATTCCAATAACCATTAAATTATCCATATGAAGCCACCCTTCAAAAGTCTGAAAAGAAAAGGGACCGCGATTTTCATCCGCGCTATCCCTTTTGATGGTGATGCTATTTCAAGTTCATAATGGCTTCCGGCACTTCGCCGCCTTCTTCAACCAACAGATCTCTCCATTTGACGACAAGCTCATTTCCTGGGAGGCCATTATCTTCTAAAAGCTTCGCATAATCTGTCCACGTATCTTCAATACCTTTGTTAAAGTGGTCTTGGACTTCTTGGTCCAGTTCACTGAAATCGACAAATTTGCCGCCATTCGCTTCATTTTCCGGAATGATTGCCTCTGCACGGTCCATCCATTCCTGTGCTCCTGGTTCGAATATCTCTTCATTTGCCTGAGTCATCGCTTCTTGGACGTTTTCCGGCATCTCTTCCCATTTGTCTTGGGACATTCCGATAAATGCGTTGAAATGGCCGAAATTAATGCCGGTTACGGTATAAGTAAAGAGGTCTTGGAAACCATACCCTGTCCAGTCGGCGATGCTATAGAAAGCACCTTCGAATGTTCCACGGCTTAACGCGTCATAAATTTCAACTGCCGGCATCGTTACACTGTTGATCCCCGTTTTGGCAGCGTACATTTCATGGATTCGCGAAGGCGTACGAAGTGAAGTACCTTCTACATCGCTTACCGCATTAAATTCATGGCCAGTAGTCGAGATTGAATATTCCTGAGTAGTGGATACAGGGAAAACTTTAAAGTCTCCAAATTGCATTTCCGTATACGTTTGCCCATCAGCCAACTCTTCATCACTTTCTAAAAGCTTTTTCCATGCATTCGAAGCGATCAAGGTATCTGAATGGTTTAATGGAAGCATGGTTACTTCAGCCATCGGGAATTGGTCTGGCTGATAGATCGGCAATACGAGTGCCACGTCAACTGTACCTGTCTCCAGCGCTTCCGCTTCATCCGGTACGGCTACCAGTTCTCCACCTGTAAAGGTTTCAAACTCGACCTGGCCATCCGTCAGCTCTTCCACCCGTTCCATCCACGGCACCATCGAGTTTTCCCACCAAGCATGCTGGGCACTTAACCCGGTTGCGGCTCTTAGCGTGATTGTTTCTCCTTCTGCCGCAGATCCTCCAGAATCATCACTGCTGCATCCGCTCAATAAGACCGCTATACCAAGACTTGCGACCAGCAACTGCAATTTGAACTTTTTCATTAATTTCCCTCCATCCGTCTATTTATCTTTTTTTTTTGTAATACCGTTTAATGTATGCCTCTATTTGCCTGTAAACTGCGGCTCGCGTTTCCCGAAGAAAGCGGAAACGCCTTCTTTATGGTCAGCTGTTTGCAAGAGCATTGCCTGGATAAGGTTTTCCTGCGTGAAAGCCGTTTCGGCGTGAAGCTCTCCAACATGATTTACTAAGTACTTCACGTATTTATTGCTAATAGCCGGGCCTTTGATGATAAATTTCGCAAAACGTTCAGCTTCCTCCAAGACTGGCCCGTCGGAAATCCGGTTGATGATGCCATTTTCGTACGCTTCATCTGCTGAAACGACTTTTGCTGACGAAATCCATTCCTTTGCAATCGGTTTGGAAACTCGTTCGGATAAAGACTTGATCAGCCCAAGATCAGGAATCAAACCGATATTGGCAAAACTCAAGGCGAATTTGGCCTGTTTGTCCGCTACTATGAAATCTGCAGCCAACGCGATGCTGAATCCAGCACCGGCAGCATATCCATGAACCGCAGCAATGATGTATTTCTCCGAATCCATCAATTTCTTGGACACACCCGAGATAAATTCCATCCACTTTGCCACTTCCACAGCACTGGACAGTTCCTTCATGGAAGCAATGTCGCCGCCTGCAGAAAAGGCTTTTCCTTCTCCAGAAAGAATGATCGCTTTAACTTCTGCATCCGCATTTAATGAATCCAAGCCCTGTAGCAATTCTTCAGCCAATTCCTTTGATAAAGCATTCAACTTATCTGGGCGGTTCAATTTCAAATGCCCGATTCCATTCTCGACTCGAATCTCCACTAAATTCCCCATCGGTTTCCCCCTTTGTTTTATGGAATCACTACTAATTTGCCATATGTTTTACGGTCTCCCAGTAAATCCAATGCATCCGGTACCTGTTCAAAAGGCAGCTCTTCGTAAATCAACGGCTTGATGGCTCCCTGCTCAAAGAGATCCATCAATTCTAGATGCGCTTTCATTACTTCTTTAGGCATCAGATTCCGGAATAATCCAAAATGGACCCCTACAATCGAATAGTTTTTGATCAAAGCGTGGTTTGTCGGAGCATCGGCAATTCGGCCGCCTGCAAATCCAATCACTAGAAGCCTGCCTTCAAAAGCGATGCATTTTCTCGAACGGTCGAAGGTATCACCGCCGACGGGGTCGAAAATCACATTGGCTCCTTTGCCATTTGTCGCTTCTTTAACGATGGAAACAAAATCTTCCGTCCGATAATTGATGACCTGATCTGCTCCGAGCTGCTTGCAAATTTCTGTTTTTTCATCGCTTCCTGCAGTTGCAATAACTATGGCGCCGGCTGCTTTTCCAAGCTGAATTGCAGCTGAGCCGACTCCACCGGAACCCGCATGGACGAGCAGAACCTCGCCTGGTTGAAGGCGTGCCGTCCGGTGAAGAGCAAAATAGGCAGTTTGATACGTAATGAACATCGCAGCTGCTTCTGGGAATGAAAGAGAATCAGGTATCGGAAAGATGCCTTCACTTTTTACACAAGTCCATTCAGCGAGGCCCCCATTTGGCAGAAGCGGCGTAGCAAGAACACGCTGCCCAATTTTAAAATCGGCGCCTTCTCCTGCTGCTTCAATAATCCCCCCAATTTCTGCACCTGGAGTAAACGGCAAAGGCGGCTTTTCCTGATATTTCCCTTGGCATTGCAGAATATCGAAGAAATTCAAAGCAGCTGCCTCGACTTTCACCAGTACTTCCCCTGGCCCCGGTTCAGGCTTTGGCTTTTCAACCAGCTCCAACGCTTCTTGTGGATCAGCCAGTTTTGTCACAGACCATGTCTTCATTCACTAACCTCCTTATAGTTTCACTTTTTCTATTGATTGCTTTTCACTTCTTCTTTTAATTGTTCGCGAAGCTCCAGTCGACCGATATCACGTAAATGGACTTGGTCGGGACCATCTACTAAACGAAGCGTCCGTGCGTTTGCGTAATGAGCAGCAAGCGGGAAGTCTTCCGTCAATCCAGCGCCGCCGAAAACTTGGATGGCCCGGTCGATGACATTCAAGGATACGCGTGGAGCGGCGATTTTGATCATGGCAATTTCTTTTCGGGCAGCTTTTGCGCCTTCTTCATCGATTTTATGGGCTGCATGCAGAGTCAATAGACGCGCTTGTTCAATCTCAATCCGGCTTTCGGCAATGATTTCCCGAATAACGTCTTTTTCAGCTAAAGTGGAACCGAATGCGACTCGGCTGTCCGCACGTTTGCAAAGCAATTCAAGTGCACGTTCTGCGGCCCCAATGGCACGCATACAATGATGGATTCTGCCTGGCCCAAGGCGCCCTTGTGCGATTTCAAATCCACGCCCTTCACCAAGCAGCATATTGGATGCGGGTACACGGACATTATTGTAATGGACTTCCGCATGTCCTTGCGGTGCATCATCGTAGCCGAATACAGTCAGCGGCCGTTTAATTTCGACACCTGGAAGATCGAATGGCACAAGTATCATCGATTGCTGCTGGTGTTTTGGTGCATCCGGATTTGTTTTGCCCATCACGATCGCTATTTTACAGCGCGGGTCCATCGCGCCCGTCGTCCACCATTTTTTTGCGTTAATGACATATTCATCCCCGTCACGGACGATGCTGCTTTGGATATTTGTCGCATCAGATGAAGCGACATCCGGTTCCGTCATCGAAAAGCACGAGCGGATTTCACCGTTTAGCAGCGGTTCGAGCCATTGTTTCTTTTGTTCGTCCGTGCCGTATTTTACGAAAACTTCCATATTTCCTGTATCCGGTGCGTTGCAATTAAAAATCTCTGGAGCGATTAAAGAGCGTCCCATAATTTCACAAAGATGGGCGTAATCATAATTCGATAGGCCAGCTCCATATTCAGGATGGTCTAAGAACAAATTCCACAGGCCCTGTTCTTTTGCTTTAGTTTTTAATTCTTCGATAATCGGTGGAATCGTCCAACGATCTTCTGCTTCCTCGATGTATTTTTCAACCGTTTTTTCATTCGGATAGACGTGCTCATCCATAAATTCTATTAATTTCACTCGTAATTCTTGGGCTTTAGGCGATAGCTCTTTAAGCATTCTTTTCTCCTCCTACATGTTTTAGCGTATTTTTCAAAATCTTTCCGGATGCATTTCTTGGCAGGCTTTCAATAACTTCAAATTCTTCGGGCACTTTAAATTTCGCTAATGATTTTCGGCAATGCTCTTTTAAATCCGTAAAGTCTTCAGAATTTAAGGATGGTCCGACCACAAAAGCTTTTACTTTTTCTCCGAAAATCGGATCAGGAATTCCGATTACAGCAGCTTCTACTACATCCGGGTGGCTTTTTAATACATCTTCCACTTCGATAGAAAATATTTTTTCTCCAGCTCGGTTAATCATGTCTTTTTTGCGGTCGCGAATGTAGATATAGCTTTCATCATCCATTATTCCGAGATCTCCTGAATGCCAATAGCCGTCGGTAAAACTCGATTGATTGGCTTCCGGGTTGTCCCAATATTCTTTGATAACCATCGGGCCTTTAATGTAAAGTTCGCCGGATTCTCCAGGGATGCATTCGTTGCCTTCACTATCCATCACTTTAATATCAGCGACCGCTACCGGTTGACCAACCGAAGTCACTTTAGATTCGGGGTAGGAAACCGGCATCAAGGTGGCCGGAGAAGTTGTTTCCGTTGAACCATAGGCATTGTGCAATTGGGCATTTGGAAAAGCTTGCTTTAGCATGTTGAATGTTTGCTGATAAATTGGAGATCCGCCAAACGCCACTTTTTTCACAAAATCGAACGAATGATTCTGGAATTTTTCACTTGTCGACATCATGATAAAGATGGTGGGGACGTTGAACAGGAAATTGATTTGGTCGGTTAGGATTCTTTCGATATAGGCTTCGTTTTGATAGCGTTTCATGCTGTAGACAGTTCCACCGACATAAAGGACATGCAGCAATTGCCCAACGAGTCCCGTCACATGGAACATCGGAACAGCAATCAAGGTTTTCATCGTGTCATTTGTCTCAAATACCAATTTGTAATTCATCACGCTATGGATGACGTTGATGTGGGAAAGGACTGCCCCTTTCGGCCTCCCTGTCGTGCCGGAAGTATACAAGATGAATGCACCGTCTTCTTCTGCAACGGCTGTTTCAATTAAAGCGGCTTTGTTTTCAAGCAATGAACTGAAAGTATCTTCTCCCTCTATTTCGAATAACTGATAGCCAGCTTGCAAGCCCGCGCTTGCTTCAGCTGCCTGCTCGACTTTTTCTTTGAATTCCTCTTCAACAATAATCACTTTCGGTTTCGAATGGCCAAGAATGTACTCAATCTCTTCCACGGCCAACTTCACGTTAACTGGAACCATGATTGCGCCAATCTTCGAACAAGCAAAGACTACCAAAGGGAACTCATGGCGATTGCCGATAATCGCTGCCACACGATCCCCTTTTCGAATTCCTGCTTGTTGAAGATTCGCGGCTACAATAGATGAACGTTCATCCAATTCTCTGTATGTAAGTTTATGCTGTTCCGTTACAATCGCATTTTTTTCACCAAACCGCGCGCTTTCCGAAAGAATTTCTGTAATCGTTTGAGGGCGATTTTTGAAAACCTTAATATTTTCCCGCCCAAAAAGATTCATTTCGTGAATCTCCATACATTGCCTCCTCTACTCCAAAACTAAAATGTAAACCCTTACATTTCTCTTTAAAAAAATTAAAAATTTAGAATCTATCTTCAAAAATAGTATAAGGGTTCTTTTTTTGAATTACAAGTCAATTTTCAAACGATTTAAAATATTTATTTAACTAGGTGATTTTCTTCTTTTTGAAACCTACTGATAGACAAAACAAAAACCCTTCCCGCGTTAGCGGAAAGGGTCTTCACTTTGCTTATTTTATTCAGCCAATTCCACGTTGTGGTAAACCTGCTGAACGTCTTCCAAATCTTCAATGGCATCAATCATTTTTTCGAATTGAGCTTGCGCTTCTTCCGGAAGCTCCAATTCGTTTTGTGCAAGCATGGTTAATTCCGCTACTGTAAATTCTGTAATGCCCGCATTCTTAAATGCTTCTTGAACCACATGGAATTGATCAGGCTCAGCGTAGACGATCACAGAGTCTTCTTCTGCAATGATGTCGCGAACATCAACATCCGCTTCCATTAATAGTTCAAGCACTTCTTCTTCGGTCTTGCCTTCGATTCCGAATACTGCAGTATGGTCGAACATATAAGAGACAGATCCGCTGACACCCATGTTGCCGCCGTTTTTCCCGAATGCTGCGCGTACATCTGAAGCTGTCCGGTTTACGTTGTTTGTCAAGGTATCGACAATCACCATCGAACCATTCGGCCCGAATCCTTCATAGCGAAGTTCATCGTAGCTTTCCTCTGATCCGCCCTTAGCTTTTTCAATTGCCCGGTCGATGATGGCTCTTGGCACACTATAGGTTTTCGCGCGCTCAAGCACCACTTTCAACGCTTGGTTCGATTCAGGATCCGGTTCCCCTTGTTTCGCCGCTACGTAAATTTCGCGGCCGAATTTTGCATATATCCGGCTAGTATTAGCATCTTTTGATGCTTTTTTTTCTTTGATGTTATTCCACTTGCGTCCCATTCTGGTTTCCCACTTTCTTTCAACTTTGAATGTGAAGAACGTTCACTCCTTCTATTATATAATAAAAACCTGAATTTTTTCGAGTTATAGAAATTGAAAAGGAAAAAAATTCAAAGCTCTTCACCAAATAAAGTGCATAGCTCCAAGAATTATAGTACTTTAACTTACAGGAGGCGAATTCATGAATATTCTAAGAGGACAAAAAGCAGATATTACGAAAAATACAGCCATTCAATCGATCATAGCTGAATTGGAATGGTCTACTGCGAATGCTGCCATGGAAATCGACGGCGCCGCTTTTTTGCTCGATGCAAACGGCCGCTGTGAAAAAGATGAGAATTTTATTTTTTATGGCCAGCCCGAAAGCAGCAACCGTTCTGTTATACATAAAGCGCCTGTTGCAGGAAGAAACGCGATCCACCTATCTTTCGCATCCATTCCACAAGACATCGCAAAGATTGCCCTGACGCTGACGATTCACGACGGCGAGAAAAACGGCCAGACCTTCCAGTCGGTCCCTTCCGCCAAATTGACGATCAAAGACCAATCAACAAATAGCATCCTCTACACCTTCACGTTTGGCGAAGAACTGCAAAAAGAAACTGCCATCGTCGCAGCCGAAATATACCGGCATAACGGCGAGTGGAAATTAAATGCAGTCGGCAGCGGATTTAACGGCGGCCTTCCGTCTTTATGTGAAAATTTCGGATTGGATGTCATCAAGGAAGAACCTGCACCGGCTGTTCCACCCGTGCCAGAGAAGAAAGAAGTCAAACCGATGATCATCACGTTGAAAAAGAAAGAAAAAATTTCTATCACTAAAACAGAGAAGATTATCGCTACTTTGGAATGGGACAGCAAAAAAGATCTGGACCTCTACTGCTTCTATGTATTGAAAGACGGCACCGAAGGAAAAGTCTACTACCGGAATCTTGGCCACGGGAACAAGCCGCCCTATATCACATTGAGCGGCGATTCCATGCAGGCTGGAATCGAAACCATCACGGTCCACAACCCATCGAAATTGAACTATGTTTTGTTCGCCGCTTATAGTGCCATTTCCAATGGCATCGGCAGCTTCAAGAAAATGAAAGCGAAGGCGATTGTCGATAACCAGATGGGGCAGCGAATCACTTCTCCTCTATTTGAAGAAAACAAATTCGCTTATTGGGTCGCTATCGCCAAAATCGATTTGACCGACTTGGATGATATGGAAGTCAGCCATGTGGAAACCTATTCCAAGTCGGGAGTGGAGCGTTCACCGCTCCTATACAAAGACGGCACATTCGAAATGAATGTCGGACCCGAAGAATTTAAATAATTGCAAAAAGCGGAATTCCCTTTTACAGAGGATTCCGCTTTTTCTTTGCGTTCTTATCCGTCCGGAAATACTCGGACAGTTGAATCACACGGACGTTTCCCGTATGCAATTCGTGATAAATGCCGCGGCTGTCCGTGAACGAAATGTACTGATCCCGTTCGCTTCGGATCAATTGCTCCGCCTCTTCCTGAGATTCCATATGGATGAATCTGCGGATGTAATGATTTTCATCAAAAAAATAAGTGACTTTAAATTCTTTCATGAAAAACACTCCTTACAATGAGTACGGGGCTTTCTGATAGAAATAATTAGGCTTCACTTTGTCGTTCTTATACGGCTTATGGAAAATATGCGTAGTGGCCGGTGACATCGGCGGAATGAGCCAAGCCCAATTGCCGGTAACATCGCGTCCAGCTCCCGCCTCTTTTTTCTCAAAGTTGCTAAACTGCTTAGCAGCTGTGTGATGATCCACAATTGTTACGCCTGCCTCATTGAAAGACTCTAAGACTGCGACATTCAATTCGACAAGCGCCCGGTCTTTCCAGAGCGTCCGGTTCGAACTTGTGTCCGCACTGATTGCTTCTGCTACTGCCGGCAATAAATCATAGCGGTCTTCATCAGCCAAATTTCGGGCCCCAATTTCGGTTCCCATATACCAGCCATTGAACGGCGCCATTGTATAATGGATGCCACCAATTTCAAGCATCATTTCAGAAATAATGGGCACTGCATACCATTTGGCAGCCAATTCGTTAAATCCTTCAAAACTTGGATGCGTGATTTCAACTTCCATCACGGATTCTTTTGGCAGCTCAAATAAACGCGGCGGCTGCCCCTTTACTTGAATCACAATTGGAAGGATATCAAAATGTGTCCCTTCACCTTTCCAACCCAGTTTTTCGCATTGCCGGGTGAATTCGATCGAACTGGAGTCTCCAATCACTTTTCCATCTTTTTCATATCCGGCATAACGGATCAATTGATGATTCCAGATGCGCATCTCATCTTCTCCGTCATGTGCAGCCGGAAAGACCGTAATCGTCGGGCGGATTTTCCCTTTATTCGTCGCAAAATCAATATGTTTAACGAGGGCCTCAAATGCGCCTTCAGCTGTTTTTTGTCTGCGTTCATCAAAAACCGTCAATGAATTCCAAAATAGCCGGCCGATGCAGCGATTGTTGTTGCGCCAAGCCACTTTCGCTCCATGCTCTAATTCTTCGAAAGTATGGCGATAAGTTCCAGTGGCTTCAATTTCCTTGGCTACAGCCTCTATTCGATTTTCCAGCTCTTGTTTATTTTTTTCTAGCTCGGTGTAGCAAATTGCTAGAAAATCAGCGGCTTCCTCTAGCAAAGCATCCCTTATCTCAACTGCTTTCACGTACATCACTCCTTGGTTTCATCATAACACCTCGGCTCTCATTTCATAAATGATAGCTCTTTGTTTTTAGATAAGGATGCAGTAGACTTGAAATAGTTTGAAAATATAAATTAAGGAGACTCCATCCATGGTAAAAGCGATTTTCTTTGATTTGGACGACACGTTATTATGGGATAAAAAAAGTGTGGCTTTGGCTTTCGCAAAAACTTGTAAGCTCGCTGGTGAAATCAGCGGGAAAGACTGCAGCGGCCTTGAAGAAGCGGTAAGAAACGAGGCAAGTGAACTTTATGCCGGCTATGCTACCTATCCCTATACGAAAATGATTGGCATCAACCCTTTCGAAGGATTATGGGGAACATTTGATGATGAAGGCGATGATTTCCAGCAAATGAAAGCCTTAATATCGGATTACCAGCGAGACGCCTGGAAACGCGGATTGAAAAAGATCGGCATTGATGACCCTGCACTCGGAAGGAAGCTAGCCGCTTATTTTCCGGAAGCCAGAAAGCAAAGTCCGGTTCTTTACGAAGAATCTTTAGAAATCCTGGATCAGTTAAAAGGGCGTTATCAATTACTGCTGTTGACGAATGGCTCTCCTTCTCTGCAAAATACAAAACTTGAGATTACGCCAGAAATCGTTCCCTATTTTGACCACATTGTCATTTCCGGAGCATTCGGACGCGGCAAACCGGATCCAGCCATTTTCCAGCATGCCTTATCCAAATTCGGACTGCAGCCAGATGACGCATTGATGGTCGGAGATAACCTCCTGACCGATATTATCGGTGCCGAAAAAGCCGGCATCCGTTCTGTCTGGATCAACCGGGAAGCTAAAGTTCCCCACGAAACCATTATTCCTACATATGAGATCAAACACCTCCAGGAATTGCTGCCGATTCTGGAAGCGATGAAAAAAGCAGAAAAGCTCTCATGAGCCTTTCTGCTTTTTTATTTAAAGATTAATCGCTGTCACTTCTTCGATTTCTGCTAAGTTTTTTAATTGCTCGAGGCTTGATTGCTGGGCTGCTTTATCGATGGAGAGCATCATGATAGCGGCTCCGCCTTCATTTGAACGGCCCACTTGCATCGTCGCAATATTAACATCTTCTGTTCCAAGCAAAGTTCCAACGCGCCCGATTACGCCAGGACGGTCATTGTGGCGGATGAACATTAAATGCCCTTTCGGCACGACATCGACGATAAAATCATCAACCTTGACGATACGTACGCCTTGTCCGTTCAGCAAAGTTCCAGCTGCTTTCCGAACGCCTTTTGCCGTTTTCACTTCCACTGTTATCAGATTCGTGAACCCTCTCGCTGTAGTAGACTTACTTTCATTGACCGTAATCCCTTTTTGATTGGCCAGATACATCGCATTGACATCATTCACATGCGTACCGAGATGGCGCTTCAATAAGCCTTTTAATGTATTTCGGGTCAGCGGGCCGACTTCCATATTTGCCAGTTCTCCGGAATATTGGATATTCACTTCTTCTGCGGTGCCATCGGCCAAATCAGTCAAAAATATTCCCAGCCGTTCTGATAGTTCGAAATAGGGTTCAATTTTCGCCATGATTTCTTTCGGCACAGAAGGCAGATTCACTGAATTGCGCACTGTTCCTGAAGTCAAGAAACTGATGACGTCTTTGCTGACATCCACAGCGACGCTTTCCTGTGCTTCAATGGTACTTGCACCGAGATGTGGAGTTGCCACCACTTCCGGCAAGTCCAGTAAACGAAAATCGACCATTGGCTCTTGTTCGAATACATCAAGTGCCGCTCCGGCTACTTTTTTCGATTTGATGGCATTGTACAAGGCATTTTCATCGATGATTCCGCCTCGCGCACAATTGACGATTTGAACGCCGTCTTTCATGATTTTAAATGCCTCTTCATTGATCAAATGCCTCGTTTCTTTCAATAAAGGGGTGTGGACGGTGATAAAATCCGCCGCTTTTAACACTTCTTCCACTGTTCCAAAATCAATGCCCAGCTTTTCCGCTTTTTCTGCTGTCAAAAAAGGGTCATAGGCAATGACATTCATCCGCTGCCCTTTTGCCCGTGCGGCTACTTCTGCACCAATGCGCCCGAGGCCGACTACGCCAAGCGTCTTGTTTTTAAGCTCTACACCCACATACGATTTGCGGTCCCAGTTTTTATTGCGCAACGCATGGAAGGCTTGAGGGATTTTCCGGGCCATCGACATCAGCATGGCGATTGTATGCTCGGCAGCTGAGTTGGTGTTGCCATCTGGCGCATTCACGACAATAATTCCGCGTTCAGTGGCCGCTTCCAAATCAATATTGTCCACGCCTACACCTGCCCGGCCGATGATTTTCAGCTTTTCGGCTTTTTCAATAATTGCGCGCGTCACTTGCGTTTGGCTTCTGACTAAGAGTGCATCAAATTCGCCGATCCGTTCTGCTAATTGTTCAGGAGTCAATTTGGTTTCCATCACGATATTGAATCCCTCTGCCTGACGCAAAGGGTAGATGCCGTCCTCACTTAGCGGATCACTGATTAAAATTTGAAAAGCCATGCTTATCTCTTCCCTTCGTTCAAATAGATTTCCTGTGCTGCCCGGACGCCTTTGCCGAGTTCAATCTCTTTTCCTGCTTTAATGATGCCGATTTCCATCGCTGCAATCGCTTGAAGCATATCGGCAGGCGAACAATATCCCATATGGCCGATGCGGAAAATCGTTTTTGCCATATGCTGCTGGCCTCCTGCGATGTCCATCCCGAATTCCCGTTTCATAATTTTCCGGAAAACCGGCGATTCGAAATCAGCTGGTTCAACAGCCGTAACCGTCGGCGACGCATCTTCATCGCTTGTCAAAAGTGGAATTCCCAATGCGTTAAACGCGGAACGCGTCATCTCCATCATCAACCGGTGCCGTGCATATACTTCTTCCAATCCTTCTTCCTCCATCAATTGAAGCACTTGCTGTAGCCCGAAAAGGAGGGAAATGGCGGGGGTAAATGGCGTCGTATCTTTCACGATATTATCGAGATGTTTTTTCAGGTCCAGATAAAAACGCGGCCGCGGATTGTCTTCGATCTTTTTCCATGCCCTTTCACTGGCTGCAACGAACGCCAATCCGGCAGGCAGCATAAATGCTTTTTGGGATCCAGTTACAACCACATCTAATCCCCATTCATCCATCTTCGTTTCCACCCCGCCTATGCAGGAAACTCCGTCGACAATCAGGAGGGCATCTGATACTTCTTTGATGGCCGCCGCGAGTTCCGGTATCGGATTTAATACGCCTGTTGATGTTTCACAATAAGTAGAGAAAACGGCTTTCACTTCAGGATGCTCTTGCAAAAATTCCTTTATGATCAAGGGCTTTAAGGCTTCTCCCCAAGTTACTTCGATTATATGGGTCTTAATATCATAAGCTTCACAGATTTTCGCGAAGCGCTCCCCGAATGATCCTGTCACAATCACCACAGCCTCTTCTCCTGGAGCAACCGTATTGACTACAGCTGTCTCCAAACCGGATGTGCCGCTACCGGTTAAAATCATCACTTCTTGTTCCGTTCCAAAGACGCGCTTTAATTTCGGCCGGATATCACTGATCATATCGGAAGTGCTTTGTCCTCTATGGCCGATCATCGGTTGGCTCATGGCCCGATTTACACTCGGCGGTATGGGCGTCGGCCCCGGAATACGCAAAATTTGTTGGTCAGTCAGCATAATGAAATTTCCCCTTTCGTTTTAAAACACTTATCTCAAATTTTTAGTTGAGAACCAAAAAAGGCCTTCCTCCCCTCACATATAAATGCAAGGGGCGAAGAGCCTTTCGATTCGCGGTACCACCCTAATTCACTGTCTTTTAAGAGACAGCCTCATTGGTTCAAATGCGTAACGGGCACGAGCCGGATGGACCTACTCAAGTTCAATCCATCTATTCAGGAGTGCTGCCATAAGCCGGAACCGCTGATTTTCACCACCCATCAGCTCTCTTAAGATTCCTCTGCCTACACCTTATCTCCATCAACATAGTTAAGTTATATTTGAATTGAGTCCATCATAATCAAATAAAAACAAGTTGTCAATATAGATAAAATATTCAGACAATATGTAACCGTTTTCAAATCCCAGAAAGCTTATCGCCGCACCGTTTCCAATATAATAAAATTTTTTTGCATCGATTAACGCAGCAAAGCCCGGAAAGCAAAAGTGATTTTACTTTCCGGGCTTTCTTTTTTAAATGATATTTCTTAGCTTAAGCTAAACCGAAGTCGTTGACTAATGCTGCTAATCCGCCTTGGTAGCCGCTGCCGATTGCGTTGAACTTCCATTCACCGCCGTGGCGGTATAATTCGCCGACAACAAGAGCTGTTTCAATTGAGAAATCTTCTCCTAAGTCGTAGCGTAGAATTTCTTCATTTGTGCTTTCATTCATAATGCGGATAAATGCATTCGATACTTGTCCGAAGTTTTGTCCGCGGCTGTCCGCTTCGTGGATGGTTACCGTAAAGACTACTTTATGGATGTCAGCTGGTACATTCGGCAAGTCGACGATCACTTGCTCATCGTCACCCTCCCCTTCACCAGTCAAGTTGTCTCCAGTGTGGGTAACTGAACCATTTCCTCCAACAAGGTTGTTATAGAAGATGAAATCTTCCGGTCCGCGGGATTTTCCGTTTTCCCCAACAAGGAAAATCGATGCGTCCAAGTCAAAATCTCCACCGCCGCTGTATTTGTTCGTATCCCATCCTAAACCGACGAGAACTTTCGTTAACCCTGGATTTGTTTTTGTTAAGTCAATCTTTTGCCCTTTTGATAAGTTGATCGATGACATAATAATTTCCTCCTCCGGCTGATTAATTAAGCTTTGCGTTGTGTATCTTCGTATTTCTTTTGAAGCTCTGCTATGCGAAGGCGCCCTTCTTCACGCATCTTGCGGTTTTCCGCTTCGATTTCGCGTGTATCGTTCATCCCTTGCATAATTGTTTCCCACGTCTGTTCAATTGTCTCAATTTTGATGCTTGGTTGTCCAGACATACGGGCAATATCGACGCTTTGGCGCGAGATATCGTTCGCATTATTCAATAGCATTTCATTTGTCCGGCGATCCAGTTCATTCATGCCTTCCGCTACCAAGCTTTGGCGTTTCGCGGCAATTGCATTAATCAGGCCTGTTTTAAAAATCGGAATCGTCGTTACAAAAGCAGAATTGATTTTTCCGATCAATTTCGTATTGCCGCGCTGCAGCATACGGATTTGAGGAGCGGATTGATACGATACTTGTTTCGCCATCTCCAAATCGTAAACTCGCTGTTCCAGCAACTCAATTGCGTTTTGAAGGGAATTCAGCTCCATCAAAGCCATTTGGTTGCCGCTTTCAGCTTTTGCACGGACTTCCGGCTCTTGGGCTTTCAATTCCTGGACTTTCAAATCGCCTGCTGCGATATACTTTTCCAGTTCCATGAAATAGTTGAAGTTCTGGTCGTATAATTCTTCCAAAGTGGTCGTCGATTTTTTCATTTCCGACTCGTATTTGGTGATTTCCACGTACACTTTATCGATTTCAGTTCCCATCGTCTGGTACTTGCTGAATAATTGCTCGATCATCTTATTGCCTTTGTTGAAGATTTTGTTCAAGAAGCCTTTCTTTTCAACAAAGTCCTTTTTATCGAATTTGTCCATGATCTTTCCGAGCTGCTTTAACAGTTCACTGGATTCTTCCATACTGTTCGCTTGGACAGAATTCAAGACTTTCCCAGTGAATGCTGAAATTTCGTTTGCCGGTTCGCGCCCGAATTCCAATAATTCGATCTGATTTTTCGGGTTGATGGAAGAAGCCAAGTTGATGACTTCAGGGTCTTGCTTCAACTTCACTTTTAACTCATTTTCATTTTGCATAAGGGATTCCTGCTGGTCAATTTGCTGCGGCAATGTATTCATCTTCTTCACTCCTTTTTAGGTCATAGCCATTTTTTGAAAATTTTCTTCACGACCGATGGTTCTCGGTAAGGTTCATTAAAGCTTCTTTCATCCAGCCAATGCGTATCGATGGCTTCCGTGTCAATCCAGCGTTCGATGTCTTGATGGCCTTGTGGGTTTATCATGATCACGTCAAGGCCGAATGTATGGATAAGCGCGATAGCGTTGGCATCTGCACGGCTCAATTCCGCATCCTTCTCTTCATTATAGAACAAAAGAGTCGGCACAAACTGAGGATAATCAAATAACTGGATCAATTGGATAACCGAATCTGGAAGCGACATCGATTGCGAAAACAGATACAACTGAAGATCTTCAAACGACTCTCCTGTTTGCGGAGTCAACATCGGCTTTTCTACATGCCGTGCAATTGCCTCGCATAAAGCAGTTTGCACCCCGTCAGGCAAGCGGCTGTATTTCCACCAATTGGCCGTTTTCATTTTTTCCGGATCCAGTCTTCCGTTCTTATCCAATGCGGCACGGTAATGAAATAGCTGATTCCCTTTCCGTTCTTCAATGAACGGGAAACTTCGGATCAACAATGTGTCTTCACGTTCCGTTAAATTATGGATATTGTCCCAAAAGCGCTTTCGATCTTTTTCTATGCCCATAATCTTAGCGAATACTACGGGAATGATAACGCTTCCCCGCTCAACGCCAAAAGAAGGCCGGACCATCGCCCGTTCTTTGGCGAGCATGAAGGCTTCGTCAATGGTCGTTTTCAAGCGAATCGAGCGAGTCGAGTACGATTTGAACTGAAAAGGCTTGTATAAGCCGGAATCGTCATGGTGCAATAAACGGTCTACTTCCTGTGTAGCGCGAAAAGCGACTGTTCCGACGCGTTCCGGTTTTTCTTCTGGAAATTGCACTACTTTATCACTCGTCACCTGGAAGCTATGGCTTAGAAGATCTTGGCCTCCTACCGCATCGGCCAGCCAATGCTTGCCTTCAGGGTCATAAGCAATGATATGGAATCCGAACGCTGCAGAAAATTTCAGGAACCATTTTTCACTTTCAGACATATCGGCATACCATAAAAAAGCAGGCAAGCCTTTTTCCAGATTTAACTTTTCAAGTTCCGGCTCAATGTGGTTGAATGTCCATTTTACTAAATCCGTCGCTACTCGCCGGAAAGAAGAATGCGTGGTGGCAGCCGCTGAGTGGGTTTGGAATTCTTTGAGGATATCAATCAACACCAGGCGCAACCGGCGATTTAAGCCGGGATCTTTCAACTTCGGCATGAGCCCTTTGCCATCTAAAAATGCGACAATCCGGCTTGGCGACAGGCCATTTTCTTTCTTATTCATTTCAAACAAATCTTGGAGGCTGCGCAGCCTTTCGGAGGAAATTTGTTTATTCAGTTTCCCTGATAAGCGGATCAGCCGTCCTTCCGCTGCTTCCATGACATCATAAATACCAGCAAAATAATCGTCTTCGTCCAAGGACATGCCGACGAATTCACAGATAAGCTGCGGATAGGTCAGGCTATCCTCTTCTATTTTTGTTTCTGGATGATTGATGATGGGCTTATTCAGCCACTCCCCAATCTTTTCCGGATCCCACGTTCTCACGCGTACCGGATGCAGTTGAACCATGGGAATCCCTCCTACATTATTTATGCTGCAAAGTTTCTTGCTTCACGCGGAAAAGTATTTCTTCTCCCGCTTTTATCCCTTGTTTTTCGGTAATTTCAATATGCGCTGAAACAGGCACCCGGCTTTTTACTGCTTCGCCGTGGGCAGCCAATAGTCCAAGGTCTGCACTTTCAAGCAAATCGAGATCCAGAAGTGAATCTCCAGCTGCCACAACATAGTCAGCGCCGAGACGCTCTTTTACATATTGCATAGCTCCTGCTTTTGTAATGCTTTCAGGCATGAAATAAAGTTTTCTTCCCTGGAGCGACATCGACCAGCCGATTTCGCGGAAAGTCTTTGTATAAAAATCTAATTTATCGTCCGGAAATTTTTCACGGTCAATAATCAAGTAGACGAACCATCCGTCTGCTTCTCTCACGCGCAGAACCCAGTCTTCCGAGAAATGCTGATCAATTTTTGGCAAAAGCTCTTCGACAATGGTTTTCTTGCTGACGCATTGTTTTCGGATGTGATCTGACCATTCTTTGATCGGTTCGCCGTCTTCCAAAATGACGGCACCGTTAGAAATGACAGCGAATTTCGGCGCCTCATTTCCTTTATAGATGCCGGTAACGCGTTCATACTGACTCTGCGTCCGAGTCGTGACAGGCAAGAAGAAAAGTTCTTCCGTTAACTCATGAAGCGTTTGTTGGCTCGTTTCCGTCATGAAGGACTGCGGGTTGCCTTCAAAGCGTTCAACTTCCCGCAAATCGGATTCCGCCACCTGTTCTCCCATGGACCTCTTCGAATAGATTAATGTCTGGTCTAAGTCACTGGCAAATAGGATCGTCATATTTCTTTTCCTGACTTGATCAATCCAATTGAACGATAGAATAATTCAGGGACAACTTCAACAGGCACATTTTTCTCTTTAGCTAAAATCAGCAAGTGTTGGACGTCTGGATGTTCTAAGTCATTCACTAACACTTTCCAAGGGCTTCTGCGCAATAGTACACGTGTCGTTTCGCCGACACCTGGCTTGATCAAGTGGTAATCCGTTTCACTATACATTTTCGCGCCAATTTCTTCCACTTCCTTCATTCCTTGCCACGTTCTTTCGGCAGTCACCGGAGTGGATAAAACTTCTTTTTCAACCGCCTCGGAAGTTAGATGGAAACAAGCAGTTACTTCATCTACAAAATTATTGGATAAGTCTTCTGCCACTAATTCCTCGTAAAATTTAGCGCCGTGAAAATCATCTTCCCCAATATAGCGTTCGTTTAAAATGGTGCGGCTGACAAGACCGGAAACCGTTGAATTCAAGCAAGCACTTGGAATCAGAAAATCTTCCCGCGTTCCAAATAGCACGGCACAGGCGCCCGGATCGGCTAAAACTGCCATATCATCATGTAAATTCCAATCTTCCCGGCTATTCAACAAATCAACGGATTTCGTCAACTCTTTTTGAATGGCCCCTTTGCCAGTCCATCCGTCTATAAATTGAATGCGGCTTTCAGGATGCGCCTTACGGATGGTTTCGATCGCTTTTACATCAATGCCTTTATCCCGAAGAATCGAAACGCTGTAATGCGGCCAGTTCAATCCGAGTATTTGTTCCGCATACCGGCGAATCAAAATGCCGATCGGACTTCCGGCCCGCGCCAGCGATACGAGCACGACATCCTCAGTTTGTGCATTTAGCAAGATGCGCCGAGATACTACTCCCACCAGATGGCTAAGGCGCTCTTTAGTTGTCTCAACAGTTGCATGGTAGAGTTCTGTATATTCCTGAGATGGCTGATATTCCATAGGCAGACGCTCCGCGTAATGCGCTCCAGTGCGGACGGCATTTTCACGTTCTTCTAAGGTGCTTTCCTCGAAATCAGCTGTGACATCTTTCAATAAAAATGTGATATCTTCTTTCGGATAACTGGTTCTCACTAATCCCGTAGCAATCATTGAGTGGAATTCCTCCTTTTGGCTGCCGTCAATGAAATCCATTCGACTGGCGCTTTCTTCTCCAAATAACTGATTAACGGACTCCATGCCGCTGGATCTGAAACAGATTCGGCCAGCAGGTAAATCCGGTCAACATCCAATCCGTTCAAATTATAGATAAACTGGTTTACTCCGTCTGCATCCGGCAGTTGGAAACTCGCTTTCTCGCGAATCGGATAGCCCTCTTTAGTCGAAGCGAAAATCGGGCTTCTTGTGGTCGTTTGGACAATCGAATCGTCGCTAAGCGCAAGCCCGAACCGGAGCGCCAAGTACATATTTTCGCCTATGCCCACCACTAAAGGTTTTTTGGCTTTTTGCTCAAGTTTCTCGACTGTATTCGATGCCCAGCTGTCGATTGCCTTTTGCTCTTCGCTCGACAGTCCGAATCTTCCAGTCAATCCTATGTATCGCTGCCCTGTAGAAGATTCATAAGGAAGCATGTCTGCTTCAGCAATCTCCTGTGGCTGATTGGGCACACCGCTTGCTAATTGTTCGATTGCCGGTTCCTCAGGAGAAGAACCGTGCTTCAATTCGAACTGCCCGGCCATCAAGGACAACACTGCTAGTTCAATTTTTCGTTCCTTAGCCAATTGGCCGAACTTCTTCTGCTGTTCCTCATTGCGCCAATCCAAAATAGAAAGGGAGGTATACTTTTTGCCTGGAAACTGCTCGTCCAAAGCCGTGATTAAATTAATCAGTGTGTTGCCGGTTGAAATTTCATCATCGATTAGAACGATCGCTTCTGCGTCTTCCAACAGCCCTTTGGGCGCATACACTTTATGCGATGTAGCATGTGAATGCTCTTCCTCAAAAACAAATGATGGCGTCAAACCGCTAATATTTTCCCTGGTCGTATGGATATAAAAAGCATTCTCAAAATGCTGAAAGACGGAATGCCCGAGTCCAGTAGCCGTTTCTGCCATTCCGATAAATACGGTTTTCTCCGGCAACGCTGCCATATGCCGAAGCGAGTCTTTAGTAGCCGCCGGATTCGGCGCCCCGCTTTTCAAAATCCGCACAAGCTCTGAAGATTGAGGAACTTTGGGAAGCCCTTCTTTTTCCATCAATAAAGAAGCCAACAAGCTGCCGGTCCCCAGTGCAACAGACGGAGACACAGCAAGGTGCTTGGCTATCAGTTTGCTGATAAAAAGGAACTGGCGTTTCTTATTGACCCGAAGGCCCATTGAAAAAAGTGCTTCTGCCGGCAAGCCCTGATAGGCCTCGCGGACTGTCACAGCCAGATCCAGATGCTGCCACAATTTATAATTGAGTTGATAATTGGTTTGATCGAATGTGGTTGAGGACATCGATTGGTTTAAAGTTTTCATTCAGCACCCCATAGACTTCCGCCTGGGCGGCAATTTTTCTTGCCCAGCTTAAATGCGGTTTTACTTCATTCATTTTATTGCGTGTCGGACTTTGCAGGATCCCATTGAATTTGCCGCTTTCTGCAAGAATCAGGGATGCGTCGTCGTAAGTTTCCTTTGTAACAATATATCCTGCATTTACAGTCATGATTTGGGACGGATGGATGCAAGTCTTTCCTTTAAAGCCGTTTAAAACGTCCAGTTGCACTTCTTCCCATAAAACTTTTTCAGCTTCTGAGGCTACAAATGGAAAATGGACGGTCGAAAAGTGCTCGTATACAGGACCAGAAACGGTAAACCCGTCTTCTGCCCGCCCAAACTGATTGAGGATATCCACTAGACAATCTCGGACCACATGAACATCGTATATAGTGCGTTCGACTGGACGCCGCAGGCCATAAAGGCTGGAAAAATCTGTAGCTCCGACGCGCACTGTCAGAATGCGATCCGCTTCCTCTTTCAAAATCCCATAAATTTCCTTTAAAGTTTGCTGTCTCGTTTCCTTATAAAGGACTTCTTTTGTCTCAAGGAGCGGCAAAGCGTATAAATTGCGCCCTGCTGCTTCACTTGCCCGATCGAGCGCCTGGAAAAAAGCGCGAAGGTTTTCAGTGTCGCATTTCGGAAAAACGATTCCAGTCAAAACACCGAGTGTTTTCCCTGCAGCCGCAATCAGTGCATCCAGCTGAGCTGCACTGCGGATCCGCAAAAAAAGTGCCGGACTCACAGCAAGCTGGTATGGATTTGCTGCATGGAGACGTTTCAACTGGTCTGCCACATTCTTTTCAGCTTCAGGCAATTCCGAATCGGCTACAGCATCTTCTAAACAAATGATTAAAGTGGCTAATCCTGAGAATGCTCCCCGGCTGTAGTTCCCAGCCAGTATTTTCGTAGCGATATCTCGTCTGGAACCTGGCGTATAAAGAGCTGCACCCAATGCAAGCCCCAATGTTTCCCTTGCCGTATCACGGGAGAACTCTGTCGGGGAATATTTAAAAAACGCTTTTAAATCCGAATTAGTCAATACGTTGAAATGTTTCATCTTCCGTCCTCCCGGCACAATTAAACAAATAAATTTTAATCGAGTCTAAAAAAGCAAGGAGACGACTGGCCCCTTGCTTTCTACTTGTGCAAAATCAGCTATCTAAACCAAAGTCTTTAACAAGTGATGCTAGTCCACCTTGATAACCGCTGCCAATCGCATTAAATTTCCATTCTGCTCCGTGGCGGTAAAGCTCCCCTACGACGATTGCCGTCTCGATAGAGAAATCTTCGCCTAAGTCATAACGGATCAGCTCTTCGTTAGATCCAGCATTCACAATGCGTACGTATGAATTGCTGACTTGGCCGAAGTTTTGGCCGCGTGCTTCTGCGTCATGGATAGTGATAGCGAATGAGACTTTTTCAATAGAAGAAGGAATAGCAGAAAGATCGATGTTCACCGCTTCATCGTCCCCTTCGCCTTCTCCGGTTTTGTTGTCTCCAGTATGCTCTACAGCACCGCCAGCGCCGATTGTATTGTTGTAGAAAATAAAATCAGCCTCTGAAGCTGCTTTGCCGCTTGCATCTAATAAGAATACGGATGAATCCAAATCGAAATCCTGTCCGCCGTCGTATTTATTTGTATCCCATCCAAGGCCAACTACCACTTTAGATAGTCCTGGATTTGATTTTGTTAAGTCTACTTTTTGTCCTTTTGATAAGTTAATAGCCATTTACTCGTCCACTCCTTAAGCGTATTTGTTTGCAATTGAACTAATGTCTGCGTCTGTTGTGCCTTCACCGACTGCAGAGAATTTCCACTCGCTGCCTTGGCGGTACAACTCGCCAGGAATCAATGACATTTTACCTGCGTAGTTTTCTGTTAAGTTGTAATGCACCAATTCTTCTTTTGACTGATTATCCACTAAACGGATGAAAGCATTTTGGATCATGCCGAAATCTTGCTTTTTCTGTTTTGCGTTGTAGATATTTACAACGAAAACCAGTCGGTGAATAGAAGGGGAGATTTGTTTAAGGTCGATGTTGATCGTCTCATCGTCCCCTTCACCTTCTCCAGTCAAGTTATCGCCCGAATGGACAACGCTGCCGTCCTTGCTTTTTTTGTTGCCGAAGTAAATCAGGTTTTCTTTGCCTTTCAGTTTGCCATTTTCGTCCAGCATGATGACAGATGCGTCACAGTCAACGTCTGCTCCGCCACCGCCGCCTCCAAGCAATCCACTTAGGAAACCGCCGCTTTTTTTCGTTTCAACAGGGTCCCAGCCGAGGCCGACCATGATGCTCGAAAGACCTGAACGCCCTTTTGTCAAATCGATTTTCTGACCTTTTACAAGATTAATAGCCATTCTTAGCACTCTCCATTCATCTTTATGTACTTACAGTTAATAGTATTTGTAAATCTGGAAAATTTCAATTATTAAGGGTCATTGCACAGCTACGATGAATTCTTTCCGCCTTATAATTGACAACACTTGCTGATAGCCGCGCAAAACTTTAAAAATAGCTGATAGAATATACTACGTTTGTAAATGGAATAAGTTTCATTTCTAAAATTATTCTGTAAAGCTTTTGCGGAAAGAAAAATGCAAGCATATTTTTAAAGCGGGAAGGGTAAACAGAATCATAGAGAAATACGATACATACTGAAAGGGGAATGCGATATGAAACTGGTCTCCATCGTAGTTCCGGCATTTAATGAAGAAGCCAATATTCCACGGATGTTCAACCGGCTGGCCGAGGAACTCGAACCGCTTCCTTACCATTATGAAATTATGTTCATCAATGACGGCAGCCGAGACGGTACCCTTCAAGAGATTTTAAAATTGGCTGAGAAACATCCGAATGTCAAATACATTTCGCTGACAAGAAATTTCGGAAAGGAATCCGCGATCCTTGCCGGCTTGAGCCGCATCAAAGGAGACGCGGCTATTTTGATGGACAGCGACCTGCAGCATCCGCCTCAAATGATCGGGGAAATGATCGCCGGTTTTGAAGAAGGATTTCATCAAGTTGTAGCCAAACGTTCCCGCAGCGGTGAATCGAAAATGCGAAGCTTGCTTTCTTCCGCCTATTACAAAATCGTCAATTCCATCACCGACGTTGATTTTGTCGACGGTGAAGGAGATTTCCGGTTATTGAGCCGAAAAGCAATCAATTCCATCTTGGCCCTTAGCGAAAGCAATCGATTCTCGAAAGGAATCTACTCTTGGATTGGTTTGAGTAAAAAAATCATTTGCTATGACAATGTGCTGAGAAGCGAAGGATCGTCAAAATGGTCCTTCGGCAGTTTGGTCAATTACGGCATCGACGGCATTATTTCATTTAATTTAAAGCCGCTCCGCGTCTGTTTTTACACCGGATTTCTCGTCCTATTCCTTTCCATCATCTATATTATTTGGACTTTTTATCAAATCATGCAAAATGGAAATAGCGCCCCCGGTTATTTCACAACGATCACTGCTATTCTTTTTTTAGGAGGCATTCAATTGATTAGCCTTGGAGTAATCGGTGAATACATTGGCCGCATCTACAATGAAACAAAGCAGCGGCCGAATTTCTTGATCGACGTCAGCAATGTGGATGAATATGATGAACTTCAATAAACTGAATACGGAATTCACTCGTTTCGTCGTTGTCGGTGTCATCAACACACTCACGTATTACAGTATTTATCTTGTTTTGCATAATCTGTTTTCCTTGCCTTATATGGCAGCGCATCTGATCGGTTTTTTCATCAGCTTGAACATCTCATTTTTCTTGAATTGTTATGTAACCTATAAAATTAAACCTACGTTGAAAAAGTATTTGTATTTTCCGCTTACTCAAGTAGTGAATATTTCCGTATCCACTTTTTTAGTATTTGTTTTTGTGGAATGGCTGCAACTGGACAGCAACATTGCTCCGTTTGCTGCAGTCATATTTACTGTGCCCATCACATTTGTCATTTCCAGCAAAATTTTAAAAGGCACAGCAACACCAAAATTCGCAAAAAGACGGTGAATCTATGCGCAGTCGTTTCTTCAATCTGTATTTATTGTCCGGCAGCTTCTTTTTAGCGTTCGTTGCTCATGCGGTCTTTTTTTATCAATGGACACGCAGCCACTTTATGGTCGGCATCGATGACGGCAGTTCGCAGATGCTTCCTTTCAAAAAGTTATTGTATGACCAGTACACTTCCGGGGAATTTTTCTATTCTTTCGATTTCGGGCTAGGAGCCGGAACGTTCAGCGAGCTTTCCTATTACTTCTCGACATCCATTGTCTTTTTGGTAAGCGTCTTTATTGTTTTTCTGCTTGAAACGATCGGCCTTATCCAGTCCGCTGATATTCTGTTTTGGGCGAATGCCGCTGTCTTCATCAGCATCGTCCGCCTCACTTTTATTTTGTTCATTGTGACGAGGCTGTTTATGTATATGAAAATCCCATGGATTTCGGCTTTGCTTGGCGCCTCTATCTACGGCATATCGGGCATGTATTTCCGCCATACGGTATACTGGGAGTTTTTTGCAGACGCCTTTCTCTGGCTGCCTTTATTAATTCTTGGCATCGAGAAGGTTTTCCGTGAACAGAAACCTGGCTGGTTTTTGCTGGCTGTTTCAATTTCCATGATTGATAATTTCTATTTTTCGTATATTAACTTTTTGTTAGCTGCGATTTATATCGCAGTTCGGTTATTCATCCCGCTTTCAGCTGGAGAGACAAAACGCTTACACGCTTTATGGACGTTCCTTTGGGCTGGGTTGCTTGGTTTTGGCATCAGTGCTGTTTCTTTCATACCAGCGGTTTATGCATTTTTAAATAACCATCGCCCTGCTTTTGAACAGGAAATCGCTCGGTTGGACTTTACCGATAATATTCTATTTACAAGCCGCTATATTGTGCTGCCAGCAATTTTTGTTTTAATGTTATTTATGGGGCGCCTTTACCGAAACCGGACATTCCGTTTGTTTGCGATTCTTGCGGCAATCGGTATCCTTCTTCATTTCAGTCCATTAGCGGCCAGTATATTCAATGGCTTTTCAGCCCCTCAATTCCGGTGGGAATATTTTCTTTCTCTGATGGTTGGTGGTGCAATTGCTGTGGGGCTTCGTGAATTGCCTAATATTACAGGAAGGCAATTTTTAGCCGCTTCTCTTATCACGTTATTCCTATTCGTCTATACGGGTGTTGCAGACGAACTTTTCGAATGGCAATCATTATCCACGATCCTTGTATTCATAAGCCTTTTGATAAGCTTACTTTTCAGCTACTCCCTCATCAAATGGAAATCTGTCCGGATTCGAAATGCCTTTATCGCCTTTCTCCTGGTTTTTCTCCTCGGCTTTGCAAACCTCTATCAAGTCGAGAAGTTGCTTGAAACCGGACGAATTGGGCAAGTGAGTGAAGAATTATTGACCGGATCCGAATATGACAATGCCGAAATCAGGGAGCTTCTGGCTCAAATCAACAATCAGGAACCAAGCGGAAATTATCGCATCGAATGGATGGAAGGTGTGAGAAATAATACGCCTATTGTCCAGGACTTCCGCGGATTGAGCGCTTATTCCAGCATCCTCAATAAAAATCTGCTGTACTTTTATCTATATGATTTGGAAATCGATATGGGCCGCGAAAGTGTCAGCCGCTATGCAACACTCGGCAAACGCACCAACCTTTACAGCCTGCTGCAAGGAAAATACATCATCTTGCCAAAAGACGACAGCAACATCCCTTATGGATTTACTGAAGCTTTTTCTTCTGACCATTACACGGTTTATGAAAACCCATTTGTTCTGCCTTTCGCCCGCACAGCTTCTGCCGTTTATCAAGAGCAGCAACTGGCAGATGCTCCAATATTAATGCGTGAACATGCCATGCTGGCTGGCGTCGTACTTGATGGCACTGGCGGGCAAGATGAATTACTGGAAATTCAGAACAAGGCGGATAGATTCGAAATAGTCGAAGCTGATGCCCTTTATGAAGATGGCGTTCTGGAAATTACAGAGGATGAAGGCGGATTGGATTTCATCCGAAAGAATTCTGCCTTTACGGATGGCGACTTGTACATCTCGTTCCATCTGGAAAATTTTGCAGCTTCGTCCGGATTCCCATTAAAAATCAACGATTATTACACTACGCGGAAAGCAAATGACTCCATTTACCGGACCTTTGTGGATGATTTGACCATCCGTACTGAAGCGGCGGAAAAAATATCTTTACGTCTTCCGAAAGGAAGCTATGCATTAAGTGATATTGAGATTTACGAAGAGCCATACGATCTATTAAAAAAGCAAACAGAAAAAGAATCAGGTCTAAGCCAACTCGACATTGATGGCAGTTCAGTTGAAATGGTATACGACAATCAAGAAGAAGCACCCTATTTAACGACTGCCATTCCTTTTGAAAGAGGTTGGCGTGCTGAAGTCAATGAAAAAGAAGTCAATGTATTAAAAGCCAATTACGCTTTTGCGGCAGTGCCTCTTGAAAAAGGAAGAAACGAGATTTCGTTTAGCTATCGCCCTCCATTCTTTAAGGCTTCACTGATTGTATCCGTGCTGTCTTTAGCCGCCAGCCTGTTTCTTTTATTCGGCCGCAAAAGGCGCCCCTAATTATCTAGCAGCTTTTTAAATTTACTCCTACAAAAGAAGTGCTTTAGGCGAAAAGAGTTTATTTTCATATGAAAATGTGTAATGAGAGAATAAACCAATTTCAAATAAGGGGTGATCAGATGAAGCGTTGGTTCATGCTTGTGCTGGCAATCGCATTTCTTCTTATTCTCGCAGCCTGCGGAAACGATAATTCAGAAACGGAACCGGCCACTGAAACAGATGGTGCCACAGAAGTCGAAGACGAGAACGTAAATGAAGGCGAAGAAAATCCGCCGAACGGTGAGGAAGCCGAAGACAATTCAGATGAGGGGTCCAGCGAAGATTTAATGTTCGTAACGGTCGATTTGATGAATTCGGACGGCGATGCGATCGGAACGGCAGAAATTAATGATGAAGAAAACGGCGTTACCGTGGTACTTGATTTGACAGACCTTGAAACGGGTACACATAAAGTGCAATTTCTGGATGCCGGAAAATGCGAAGTCCCTGACTTCCAAACAGCCGGTGAAGTGTATGGAGAAGAATTGCCATCAGTTGATGTTGGCGATGATGGGACGGTACAAGAAGAACTGACAGCTGAAGGATTCACCTTAAAAACAGAGGAAGAAAATTCCTTACTGCAAGAAGGCGGTACTTCATTGGTCCTTGAATCCGAAGAATCCAGCGAGCGCGTCGCATGCGGCGTTGTCACAGGAGAAAACTAAAGGAGCGGCTTGCCGCTCTTTTTTTGTTGGACTGATTTGCCCCTGCTTGTTTGCCTATCAGCGTTTATCCGCATCTAATTGGGGAATAAATAAATTAGACATTATTTCAAGGAGGACTTTTACATGGCAGAAGATAAATTCGAAAAAATCGATGAACAAGTAGACCCTCAAGAACAAGAGAGACAGCCTGGATTTGAAAATGACATGTCTCCGGAACCTATTTATGACGATAAAGATTATAAAGGGGCAGGCAAACTGGAAGGGAAAGTGGCATTAATTACCGGAGGCGATAGCGGAATTGGCCGGGCGGTCGCAATCGCATTCGCTAAAGAAGGCGCTAATGTCGCCATTGCTTATCTGGATGAACACGAAGATGCAGAAAAAACGGTGAAAGAAATCGAATCTTACGGCGTGAAAGCCTTTAAATCGGCGACGGATGTATCCGACGTTGAAAACTGCAACCAACTGGTCGTGGATGTCATTTCAGAATTTGGCCAACTGAATGTTTTAGTTAATAATGCTGGCAAGCAATTCCCGCAAGATGATTTCTTGAACATCTCACCTGATCAATTGATGGAGACGTTCACAACGAATATTTTCAGTATGTTCTACTTGAGCCAAGCAGCTATTCCGCATATGCAAAAAGGAGATTCGATTATTAACACATCATCGGTCACTGCTTATCGCGGTTCCTCTGAACTGATCGATTATTCGGCGACCAAAGGTGCCATTACGACTTTCACCCGTTCATTGTCGCAAAGCTTAAGCGATAAAGGAATCCGGGTAAATTCTGTAGCTCCCGGACCTATTTGGACACCGTTGATTCCGGCTTCTTTCGACGCTGAAAAAGTAGGCGTGCATGGCGGCGATACACCAATGGAACGGAGAGGCCAGCCATCTGAGGTAGCTCCAGCTTACGTTTATTTCGCTTCAAAAGATTCAACTTACGTTACGGGGCAAGCCATTCATGTCAACGGAGGCGACTTCATTTCTTCTTAAACTTTCGCGAAAACCCAGTCTTCTTGGAAGACTGGGTTTTCTTTGGAAAAAACTTGTTATTTATAGGATTGTTTGATTTCATTTCGGGTAAAACGAAGTAAGAACGCTGCAGGGAGGTGACAGAATTGAGATATATTGAAGCAATCCTTATGAAATTCGCGATGGTCTTCGCCGTATTATTTGTGATACTCGGCCTTGTCTACGGAATCGAATTGATCGATATTTTCTTAATCAGCCTCGTGATAACCGTCGTTGGCTTTATCGGGGATTTGGTGATTTACCCAAGAACTTCGAACAAAATTGCAACAGGCGGCGATTTGGTTCTTGTATTCTTGCTCGTCTGGCTGCTCGGGATGGTCTGGATCGAGAATCCGGAATCTTCATTAATCATGCCAGCTATCTTTTCTGCAATCATTATTGCTATCGGCGAATGGTTCTTCCATATCTACCTAACGAAGCGTGTATGGGAACGCAAAGAAACTTCTCACACCACCACCCATGATGAACCGAGACAATCTTAATATGAAATAAAAGCTGACGAAGAAGATACTTCGGCAGCTTTTATTTTTCAATTACTGGCGGATAAAATAACACTTTTACGGGTTTTGCATAATGGGAAATCGCTTTTTCTTGGTGCAGGTCTTTCGCCAGAAAGTTGGCCATCGTATTGACTTCAATTTCCCCTTCTACATAATGCAAATTCCAAGGTATATGGCTAATATCCACGCGCAATAGGTTTTTCTGCGGCTTTGTCCATAAACAATAGCGTTCGGTCAGCCAGTGTTCAAATGGATTCGATTGAATGGGCTTTGAAACTACACGGAATTTTAAATGTAGCGATTCCGGAAAAGAACCTTTATGTGTTCTGTTGCTGGTGAATTCCCACTGCCCTTTATGTTGATCATATTCCATATCCGCATGGCGGTAAGGCAGAAACCCGCCTGTTCCTGCAGCTTTGACAGCTAAAAAACTGTCTGCATCTAAAGAGAAGAAATAGACGCCTGTCCGCCCTTTATATTTCACATAAGTCCTGACATTCAATTCGTTATAGGATTCCACGGTCGGAATCGGCGGCGTAAACCTGCCCCGGGTCTTTTCCGCTTTGAACAAAACCAAGCTGATCCAGACTGTCCCATTAAATTCATCGATTTCCAGCTCTTCTGGTATTTTATACCGCAAAGATTCTGCTGAAACCGGCCAGTGAAGAAAAACTACATGATGCCATTCCTGTTTCATTGCCCATGGTGCGTTAGCCATCCACTCATCTCCCATAATAAAACAAGCCTCTTTTTAAAAGAGGCTTGTGTCTTTTTGCCATTATTTCATATCTTCAGCCGGAAGTGTATCATGTGCTTCTGGAGGAGCTGGCTTTAATACTGGGCGGCCACTCAAAGGCGCGGGTTTTTCCACCGTAATCGGATGGCCATCCGGTGCCGGTTGGCTGACCCATGGCAATTGAGAAGCTGTGCTTGTTTCTGGATTTGTATAAAGAATATGCGAGAACTCTGTCGCTTCCCATTCTGGCGGTATAGTTGAAGGAACGATAGGACCTTCTTTCGCTTCTAAATCCTTAATCGCTGCTAACCATTGGTTTTGGTGCATGGTGTCGCGTGCGATAAGGAATGAGAATAGATCTTTTACACCACGATCATCAGTCATGCTGTAAAGTCTTGCAACTTGCAGGCGTCCTTGCGACTCCGCATTAACATTGGCACGGAAATCCGCCAACAAGTTACCGCTTGCTACAATATAGCCGGCATTCCATGGAACACCGTTGCTGTCTTTAGGAGATGCCCCTAAACCGTGAACGATGGCATGCTGCGGATTCATACCGCCCATAATCGCTCCAATGATTGGATCTTGTGCCGCTTTTTCCTGTTCATAAACTGGTGCACCTTCTAGTAAACGGGCTACCATCGTAGCAAGTAATTCAATATGCCCTAATTCCTGTGTACCGGTATCCATTAATAAGTCACGATATTTCTCGTTGCCTCTCGTGCTCCATCCTTGGAATAAGTATTGCATCGCTACGGACATTTCACCGAATTGCCCACCGATCAGTTCTTGGACCTTTTTAGCAAATACCGGATCTGGAGAGTCCGGTTTTGAATGGTATTGAAGTTCGCCAGTGTGAAAGAACATGTATAAAAACCTCCTGTATATTTTGGTTTAATTGGAGTTGATTTAGTTGGAGTCTAAGCGGCTTTCACCGTTTATCTGAGGAAACATCAGCTGGGTGTCCGCCATCATAATCCGAATCGTTGCCTCCGGCATTAAATGGGTCATCGCTTATTTTGCCACTGCTGTTCTTTTCTGTAGAATTTCTTTCGGGTTGCCCTCTCTCGGTAATGGAGGATTTTTCTTCGTCGCTAGAGGTATATCTGTTGTTCCCGGATTCTCTTTTTTCATGTTCCACGTCTTTTAATTTCTTTTCATGGTCTCTTTGGTTCTTCTCCATCCTTTTTCCTCCTTTCTTGAATTTAAATGCACATTATGTGAATACCCTTCACTTCCTTATTAAAACCATTTAATGTATTTTGATAACCTTTTAATCTAAGAGTCATAAACCTATATGTGTTTTACACAAAAAAGCCGTTGGAATTGTTAAAATCTCCAAACGGCTTTTGTAAGGCTATGGTTTAATTCACTTTTAATTCGACATCAATATTTCCTCTTGTAGCTTTTGAATACGGACATACTTGATGAGCGGCTTCCACAAGTTCTTCCGCTTTCTCTTGGTCCACACCTTGAACCGATACATTCAATGTCACGGCAATTTTATAGCCGCCGTCAGATTCGTCTTTTAAAAAGTGGACATCCGCTTTAACTGATGTGCTCGATACGTCCGCTTTTTGTTTACGGATCACTAAATTCAAAGCGCCATCAAAGCAAGCTGAGTATCCGGCTGCAAAAAGCTGCTCAGGGTTAGTTCCTTCCCCGCCCGGTCCTCCTAATTCTTTGGGTGAAACAAGCTGCATATCAATGATATTGTCTTCAGATACCACTCTTCCTGATCTTCCTCCGGTTGCAATTACAGATGTAGTGAATAATGCTGACATTTTCTCATCCTCTTTCCTGTTTTTATTTTTCCAAATAATTAGATAACAAATCAAACGTACTGGTTTTTTTGCTAGGAGTCAATGATTTTGATTTTTTGACGCACTGGAAAAAATCTGACAAGCTCTGAGGCTTTGGGGAACGTTTCAGCTTCCTGCGAAAGGGTAAATGAACAAATAGATTAGATTCTCTGAGGAGGAAAACATAATGGCAAAAGTATTAGCAGTCCTTTCCAATGGACATGTGAACGAAGAACATAATTACGTTACAGGATGGTGGGCAGAGGAATTATTCGCTCCCGTATTGGAACTGGAAAAAGAAGGCCATATTGTCGGGCTGGCTTCGCCAAAAGGCGGAAAACCTGTGGTCGATCCGCTTAGCCTCAGCAAAGAGTACGATCCGGACGGAAAATACAAAGAATTATATGAACGCGGAATTGCTGATAAAACGACTCCGATTGTTGACGTCAAAGCGAGCGATTATGATGCAATCTTCATCGTTGGCGGCCACGGGGCCATGTTTGACCTTGCGCACGATGAAGATTTGCAAGCCGTCATTAACATCATCTACGATATGGGCGGCATCGTATCCGCTGTGTGCCACGGGCCTGCGCCGCTTGTCTATACGAAGTTAAGAAACGGCAAAGGCATTTTGGAAGGATTGAAAGTGACGGGCTATCCAAACAAAATGGAACCTAAAGAAGTGGATGGGTTATTGCCATTCAGCTTAGAAGATGAATTGAGAAAAATTGCGGATTATTCAGATGGCTCTGATGAAAAAGAGTATGTGGTTTGGGGAAGCGAACAAATCCTCACAGGGCGTGATCCTCAGTCTTCTCCTTTATTCGGCCGGGAACTTGCCAAAAAGTTAACCAGCCTTGAAGAAAAGGAAGAAGAGAAGTTCTTTGATTAAAAACCTTTGTTTAAGGGTATTGGATTATAACGAGATAGACTTGAGGAGGTAATATGATGAGCGAAAAAGATCCTAAAGAAGAAAAGTATATGAAAGAAAATGAAGAAACGATGCAACGCCCTCCAGCTCAAAAAGAAGGGCTGCAAGAACCTCGAACGACTGGCTATCGTCCGGTACAAATCGGAATCGTGATTTTTGTCATTCTTGTGATAGCTATCATTATTTGGGGAATCAGTTCCAATATGTGGGGACTTTTCAGTAATTAATCCCTTGTATATTTCCAGAAAAGAATAATAACTTGCCATAAAAAAGCTGCCGAAGTCATTCGGCAGCTTTTTCTTTTTATAGGCTTTCAGTCAATTCAACTTCAAATTCCTGTATTTTTCCGTCTCTGTAGACCTTCACTTTTAACGTATCGCCAATTTCGCTTTCATTGTATAAATGCTGGCGAAGCTCCATGACTGAATTGACAGCTTCCCCGTCCATTTCCACAATGACGTCGTACGCTTCTATTCCCGCTTTCGCTGCACCGGAGCCATCCGCAACAGATTGAACAACGATGCCGCCCTTGACATCAGCTGGCAAATTCAGTTCACTTTCCCGGTATTGCTGCGGAATATCGGCTAAGTCCATAATGCCGACACCAATTGAGGGACGCTCCACTTCGCCTTTCGATTCCAAATCTTCGATGATCGGAATGGCTGAATTAATCGGAATGGCTAAACCGATTCCTTCGACTGCATCTTGGGCGATTTTCATCGAGTTGATTCCGATTAATTGGCCAAGGCTATTGATCAAAGCGCCGCCGCTGTTTCCTGGATTGATCGCGGCATCCGTCTGGATAACTTCAGACTGCCAATCTTCTTTGCCGTCTTGGTTAATATCAATCGGAATTAACCGCTCAGTTCCGGAAATGACGCCCGTTGTAACCGAACCCGAAAATTGAAGGCCGAGTGGATTGCCGATTGCGATAACCGGCTCTCCTGCTTTTAACACAGAAGAATCGCCGAACTCTGCCACCGTCTCAATGCTGTCTCCTGCCACTTTTAAAACGGCTAAATCTGTCCAGGCATCTGTCCCTAATACTTCCGCTTCCAATTCGGTTTCATCCGCCAATGTCACTACTACCTGTTCAGCACCTTCGACCACGTGGTTATTCGTCACGATATAAGCCGATTCACCGTCTTTTTTATAAATGACGCCGGAACCCACACCTGCCTCTTTAGCCTCAGCATCCGCGGCCGGCATAAAAGGGTTTAGTTGCGCTTTCTGAAGATTGGAAACCCCGACTACAGCTCCCGAAGTCTGTTCAACTGTTTCCGTCACGTCGGTCGTAACAATCTGGGAAACATTCTGGACATGCTCAGACGCTTCTGTAGTGGAAGTGCCGTTTACAGCTGATTCGGTAGCTTGCTCATTGTCTGTAAAGCCCGGGAGCACTACTCCGACAAGGAGCGCCCCTGCAATCAATCCGCTAAAACTTGAAGCGAAATAGCCGCTGCGTTTTTTCTTCGGTTCACTTGAATTATAGTATCCCATTGATGATTCCTCCTCAGTTTAATGTATTTTCAATTTCATAGGATTCTTGTTTTTCTGCAATCCACGATGTATATTCCGCGTTCAACTTTTGATCGAAAAGCAATTCTTTGATTTGATCTCTGCTGTCTTCAAGCGTCGCCTCCGCCGCTTCTTTTTTATCTGTCACTTGTATGATATGGAAGCCGAAATCCGTTTCTACCGGCTCGCTAATTTCATCGACGTTCATAGAAAATGCCGCTTCTTCGAATTCAACTGCCATTTCGCCAGTCCCAAAGAACCCAAGCTCTCCGCCGTTTTGGGCTGTTGCCGCATCTGTTGAATATTCTTTAGCCAATTCAGCAAAATCTCCGCCATCCGCTAGTTTGCCTTTTACTTCATCAGCTTCTTCTTTGGTTGCTGTAAGTATATGGCTTGCTTCCACTTGAGCAGGCTGTGCCAAGCTTTCCTTGTTTTCTTTAAAATAGCTTTCAATTTCTTCTTCCGTCACTTCAATATCCGGACCAAGCAGTTTTTCGATTTTTACATAGGTTTCCATTTCGTTTGTCAAATCTTCCATGGTCATTCCGCTCGATTCCACGGCTGCAGCTAATGCTTCTTCCCCACCATATGATTTTTCATAGACGGCCATTTCTTGATCTAATTCTTCCTGAGTTACTTTTATATTCGCTTTTTCAGCTTCTTGCTTCAGAATTTCATCGGTGATCATGGCGTTCAGTGCATCAGGTCCTGCCGTTTTTACCAATTCTTCATAAAATGCGTCCTTCTCAATTTCTTTGCCATTTACTGTCGCAACCGCTTCAGAATCTCCATTCATGAATCCGGCAATTAAAAAAATTGCTGATGCTGCGATGATGCCAATTGCGATATATACTGCTTGTTTCATATTCAGCCCTCTTTCTTTTCCTGTTAACAACACTTTACCAAGCAATTATGAACAAACTATGACCGAAGTTTTAACAGAGATGTAAAGTTGAAGAGCCCGCGAAGAAAAGAATGCTTTTCTTCGCGGGCTCTTATGGAAAACTGGTTTCAAGCTTTTTTGTGGGGAAGTTGAATACTGAACTTCGTTCCTTTGCCTTTTTCGCTTTCTACTTGAATATCCCCGTCATGCAAAGTGACAAGCTGTCTCACGATGGAAAGGCCTAAGCCAAATTGGCCGCTGCCTCTTGAAAGATCGGATTTATAAAAGCGCCGCCAAATCAAATCGATTTCCGCAACATCAATGCCAACTCCGTTGTCTTCCACTTCAATCACCATGAATCCCGGCGTACGAAATGACCTTAAAATAATCTGTCCGTTTTCGGTGAACTGGATGCTGTTTCTAACGATATTCGTCAAAATCTGGATCAACCGGTCCATATCTCCGTAAATGACTTGGCCCGGTTCCGTTTCCACCACAATTCGATTGTTCTTCTTGGCAGCTTGCAGCTCAAGCTGTTCCTGAATAATTTCCAGCAGCTCTTCCGCTTCAATCTCCTCTTTTTCCAATTCAACTTGGTTGGAACGGATTTTTTCATAATCCAAGTTCTCATTAACCAGGCGCATAAGGCGCTTCGTCTCATCGCTGACAAGCCGAATTCCTTTTTCCCGCTGGTCTTCTTCGATCATATTATTGCGAAGCCCTTCTATGACCCCTGCTATTGTCGTTAAAGGCGTCCGCATTTCATGCGAAACGTCTGCCATAAACTGGCGCCGCCGATTCTCAAGCCGGTCGATTTCCTCACTGGACTGCCGGAGCTTTCGGGCCATTTGATTGAAGTCTTCCGCCAAATCACCGAATTCATCGAAATTGGATTCAGGCAAGTTTACATCGTAATGGCCTTCACTGATCATCGCCGTCGCTTTTTGCATCCGCTGAAGCCGGCTAACATGCATTTTGGATAATAATAAACTCAAAAGCAATGCAATTGCTAAAGCGATCAAAATGGTGGTCAAAAGGGATTTATTGAGTTCTGAAATCATTTCACTTGTGCCGCTGATCGGTGAAGCAAGAAGCACCCCTCCGACCAACCGGCCGTTATCGACATAAGGCAATGCGACAAACGTGACGGTGCTTTCAAAGCGCTCAACATCCCGTTTAACAACAAGCGTTTCGCCTTGTTCAATCACATTCCATTCATCCCTTGTCAGTTCAACTGTTGGAAAAGCGCCTGAAACCGGGTAGAGAATCCGGCTTTGCTGATCAAAGACGATGAAGTCGATATTCTGTGACCGGAGAATCGGAACAAAGGATTGGATGCCGGTTCCTGGCCGCGACTGCTCAAGCGCTTGAAGAATTTGCTGTCCATAGCTTTCCAGTTCTTCAGCTTTATCTTGGTAGGCAAAGTCTTCGACATAACGGACAAATAACAGGCTCAAAATCAAAAATGCGATGAGCAGAATGCTCAGATGGCTGGCAATTAGCTGATAAAAATACTTAATCCGCAAATTCTTCAAATTTATAGCCAACTCCCCAAACCGTATGGAAAAGCCCTTCTCCACCCGCTATTTTTTTACGGAGCCTCTTAATGTGGACATCCACCGTCCGCTCATCTCCGTAATATTGATATCCCCATACCTGTTCGAGCAATTGCTCCCTGCTGAATACTTGCTTTGGATGCTGCAGGAAAAATACCAATAAGTCGAATTCCTTTGGCGTCAGGCTTTGGACAGCTTCGCCATCTTTCAGCACAGCTCTCGTCTCCTGATTCACTTGAAAATGCCGGGTTTTGATCACATTCGCATGGACCTGATCATTTTTCAGCGACCGCCTTGTCACCGCTTTGATGCGCGCCATTAAGGTCAATGGACTGAAAGGCTTCGTCACATAATCATCCGCACCCATTTCAAAACCAATGACTTGATCCGATTCGCTGTCTTTCGCTGTCAGCATAATGATTGGCACCGCATCGCCCTGTTCGCGGATTTTGCGGCAAAGGGCGATGCCGTCCATTCCTGGGAGCATCCAGTCGAGGATGAGCAAGTCATAATTATTTTCAGTATACATCCGGTATCCTTCTAATCCGTCTGAAGCAAAACTGCCTTCTATTCCTTCTTTTGAAAAAAACAAATCCAGCATCGAGCTGACGCTTGGGTTGTCTTCCACTACCAAAATTTTCATGTCTTACCTCCGCTGCCTGTTTTTATAAAAGTAAATCACATTCGAAAAAGGCGCAAGTGAAACGGAACCCGCACACATAAAAAACCGCTTCAATAAGAAGCGGTTTAAACGATTAAGCTTTTTTTTCGCGTTTTTTGTATTTTTGGAACAGATCGCCGATCATATCATAGTCGATGGCAATGTTATTTTCATAGGCGTACTTTACACCGTAGCCGAGGGCAAGCGTCATGGCGGATGCCACGGTTCCGCCAATAACGGAACCCGCACCCGGAATGAATTTCAAGGCTTGGCGGTAGATTGTATGGCCGATTGTTTGAGTGGCCGTGATGACAATCATGTCTTTTGCCGCTTTTTTTGTCAACGGCTTATCATATAGCTTCGATAACTTGATGATCATCCCCACTTGCAATGAGGTCAACGGAATGACATCCGATCCGGGAATCGGAGAAGCACCGATTACGCCTGCCGAAACACCTGAACCGATGATCCAGCGGTTCGCTGCAGCAGATTTTTCTTTCATGCTTTTGGCGAAGAGCAGGTCTTTACCCTTCTTCTCGAGCAAAAAAAGAATTTCCTTCTTCAATGTTTCCAAATTTTCTCCGGTCTTCGAAGAAATCGGAATGACTTTGTATTTATTGTTCGTATGGTTTTTAACAAATTGGACGATTGACGGAATGTTCTCCGCCGCATCGATTTTGTTCAAAACGATCAAAATGTCTTTGTTGTGCTTTTCGATGCCCATGAACTTTTCTTTCTCGCTGTCCGAGAAAACCGTACCTGCCGCGTTCAAAAAGAACAGCACGACATCGGATTTTTGGACAAACTCAAGCGTTTTCTTCGGATTTTCATCGTTCGGGTCATTAAGTCCAGGGGTATCCATGAACTTGATGTTCTCCAGCCCGCGAATATTATAAGGATCGACGCTCACCGTTTCGCCAGGCATTGGATTCGTACTGGCGATATCTTCACCGATTATTTTATTGACCGTAGAAGATTTTCCAGCGTTGACTTCTCCAATCAGCGAAATGAGCAATTCCTGATCCAATAAGTCATTCACTTTTTTCATTTCATTTTCAAACATTTGGTCCATCATGCGGTTTACTTCTTCTTCAAATTCTCTGACCACTGTCCAGTCCCCCTTTTCCCATGTTTACTCCATATTATAAACAATTCACTCTTTTCCGCCTACTCATTCACTTTTCAATATATGGTTTCAATAAAGTGTCGCTGTACTTCAAGATTTCCAAGGCGTTTTTCTTATGTTTTTTGGTTTCGCTGTTTTTGGCGCGTCCGTCCATCGTCTTCATATCGTACATAGTATCGGGAAGCCTTGCCCCGGCCGCTTTATACAATTGCTCGGATTGAATAAATGATCCTCCCGGCATATAATAGCGCATCCCTAAAAGGTTTTTCTTATATTCGAATAGATTATGGCCGATCATTGGGGTATCAGCATCAACTCCAAGCAACGCTAAAATCGTCGGCATAATATCCACTTGGCCGCCTAAACGCGTCATTTGATGCCCTTCAAATAAATTGCCTCCAGCCATTATGAGGGGAATCGTAAAACGGTCTTTCATCGTATAAGGGTGGCCGATAAATTCTTCAAGGAGCAATTCATCTTCTTTTGTTACAGGAGACCCGTGCAGCCCTGAATGGTCTCCAAATACAACAATCAGCGATTCATCGTAAAGCCCTGTTTTCTTTAAGTCGCTGATAAAATTGCCGATTTGCTCATCAGCATAGCGAATCGATTGCAAGTAATTCCCTGTATAGGTGTCGATATAAGCATCGGGTAGATCCAAATAGCGCATTTCTTCAGGCAAAACAAACGGCGTGTGGCTCGTTAACGTAACGATATTCGAATAGAATCGCTCGTTCTTTTTTAATTGCCCGGGCAATTTTTCTATTACAAAATCAAATAGCACTTCATCTGAAGGGCCATAGCCCACTTCTTCCATATCGGGGATTTCTTCGCTTGAATATACTTCTTCATAGCCGAGCACCGGATAGAGAACATTCCGATTCCAAAAGCCCAGATCGTCAGCATGGTAAGTAGCAGAACCGTACCCCTCATCTCTCAGTATTCTGGAAAGCGATACAGCCTCTTTTCCATTTAAGCTATTAACGGTCGGAACCATGCCCTCTGCGTAAAGCCCTGTATTCGCAATCCACTCGGCATCGGATGTAGTACCCGCTCCGATTTGTTGAAAGACATTCGAGAAATAAGCGCTTTCCATGATCAAATCATTTAAATTCGGCGTGATTTCCTGTCCATCCAAAGTTCGGCCGATCGTGAAATTTTGCAAAGACTCCACTTGAATCATGAATAGGTGCCGGCCTTCCGCTAACCCGAACGTTTCGTGAGAGTTGACTGGGACGTATTCATTCCCTTTCAGCTCCTCTAATTCTTTTGCGGTCAACTCAGTAGAAGAAGCATGAGCTGTCTCATTTGCCCGTTGGTACATCTGAACGAGCTGCGATTGGATATAGCCGTTTTCTTTCGCAAAAAAAGAAACGTCGATAATGGGCTGCTTAAATGCATATGCTGTGCTGATCAGGCATATAGCTGCAATTCCGATAGTGGAATATGTCATAAGCGCATCTCTTTTTGGCGCTTCCCACCGTTTCGCTAGCATGAAGACGACCACTAAATCCAGGAAGAATAAAAAGTCGTAAGGATTGGCCAATAAAGCAATGGTGTGCCCGACCGAAGCCGATTGAGTGGTCTGCTGCAGATCATAATAGGATGGAATAGTAGAATAATAGCGAATGTAAAGAGTCACCGCGAAAAAGATAGCAGAAACAATAAAATTATAAATTCCAACAGCCAACCAAATCCGTTTTTTTACAATCAAAAGCAAAATGGCTAATGCGAATGCCCACATTGGAAATTCCACGAAAATAATGTGGACAATAGACCGTGTATCAAAAATCAGCACACGGAACGCAATGACTTTGATTAACAGCAAAGCAAATATCAACATATAGGAAAAATTACGGGGTTTCGTCATTCAAGTCACCTCCTTTTACTTAACGAATGAGTGCGTTAAATGTTTCATTTTAATTATTCAACTCCATATGCGCTTGATGCTGCCTTCTTCAATATTAACTTCATAAACATCTGGATTGGATAGTTGCTGCCATTCTTTGTAACCATAACTTTCATCCATATTTTTTAACAACAAGCCGATTAAATTTCCATGGGAAACAAGAATCGCACGGTCCGGCGCATTCGCCACCACTTCCAGCCCCCTTGCCATGGCTTCGTTTCCAGATTCTCCGCCCATCAGCTTCAGATCCAAATTGCCGAATGATTCTTCCAGACGTTCCATCCAGTCGGGTAAATTCTCAGTGCTGAGTACCCTTTCTGAAAGCCGGCTGTCAATTTCAATTTGAATTCCCCGGAGGTCTGCAGTCGGTTCAATTGATTGAATGGCACGCGTGAAAGGGCTTGAAATAATATGCGAAACCTTCTTTTCCTTGAAAAAACCGGCTAATTCTTGGGCTTGCCTTTCACCTTCCCTTGTTAACGCGGCTTCAGGCGCCTGTCCTGTTGCCTGGCAATGCCTGACTAGATAAATTACTTTCCCCATGCCCCACACTCCTAATTCCCTTTTTTAACATCGTCTTTATCCTCATTATAGGTCTTAATGAAAAATCCGTCTGTTTCTGACCATTCGGCATATAAAATATCCTTCAAAGTGGAGTAGCCAAGCTTCTGCAACTCATCGTACAGCCACTCTGGTGATTTTCCAACATACCTTAAAATCTCTTCATTCATTTTCCCCTCATCGATAAATAAAAAATTCAGCGCTTCATCCTTCACTTCCAACTCCAGCATAGCAGGAGTCACTTCGCCGAACTCTGGATATTTCCTTAAACTAACGGTGCCTCCAGGTTCCAGGTATAAATCCCGCACTTCCCGCAGCGAGAAGACGCCTTGTTGGCGGAGCATGACGCGCAATTGCTCCATTTCCAAATGATTCTTATTCAATTCTTTGATATTGAATTCTCCGTCGCGGATCAAAATAGAGGATTCTCCTTTTAGCAACACGCGAATCCGATCGTACTTCTGAGATAGTTTTTCAATAGCGAAAAGCATAGCACCCCATACCGCTACCGCAAACCACACATGCAAACTTGAAACTTTGTCATCGTAGATGCTTTCTTCTAAAATACCGCCCAATACAATCGAATAGATAAAATCAAAAGGCGTCAGCTGGGACATTTCCTTTTTGCCCAGCAGCCGGGTAACCACCAATAAAGCGATCAATCCAAAAAATAACTTTGAGCCAATATCGACATAAGCCATTGCCTAGACCTCCATTCAATAGTCTCTTACCATCCCCTTTCCCCTTATTTAGTTTCCTAAGCTATTTCAAAACCAGTCTTGACTACAAAAAAACTCCGGAGCAAAAGCTCCGGAGCCTATATAGGTTGAACTAAATTAATTGTAGTGTGATGAAATCGCTCCAGGCGGACGCGAGCCCGCGGCAAGCTCAGCTGTTTTGCGGAATATCGACAGGGAAAAGTTATTAGTTCAACTTATATAAATTACAATTTTTTCATCAAGTTAGCCATTTCAATCGCCCCTGCAGCCGATTCCCAGCCCTTATTCCCAGCTTTCGTACCAGCCCGTTCAATCGCTTGCTCAATTGAATCGGTCGTCAAGACGCCGAAGATAACCGGAATTCCTGCGCTGTCACTAACTCTAGAAACACCTTTCGCTGCTTCGCTGCAGACATAGTCAAAATGGGGCGTTGCACCGCGAATAACAGTTCCGAGCGTGATAATTGCATCGTACTTTCCGCTTTGCGCCATTTTCTTCGCTGCGAGCGGAATCTCGAAAGCTCCCGGGACCCATGCAATCGCTACATCATCTTCGTTCACTCCGTGGCGCTTTAACGCATCTTCTGCGCCGCTCAACAATTTGCTCGTAATGAATTCGTTGAAGCGCCCCACCACTATTCCAATCCGTAATCCTTCACCATTTAAATAACCTTCGTAATGTATAGCCATCATATTTGCTCCTTTTTAATATCAGCAATCGCTAATGTAAATTTTTTATCGCACTCAGCATATTTTTCAAATGGCCATTTCGCGTTCTTTGCGATATGCAACCAATGATTCAATCGTCAAAATTCCCAGCCCTAAGCGTTCGGCCACTTCCTGTAAATCATCGACACGCGCCATCGTACCATCTGGTTTCAAGATTTCACATATGACGCCAGCCGGAACAGAACCGGCGAGTTTCGCTAAATCCACTGCCGCTTCAGTATGTCCGGTACGGGTAAGCACCCCGCCGCTTTTGGCAATCAACGGGAATACATGGCCGGGCCGGTTAAAGTCGCGCGCTTGCGCCAATGGATCCGCCAAACTTTTAATCGTATGGGAACGTTCAAAGGCACTGATGCCGGTTGTCGTTTCTTTATGGTCAATGCTGATCGTAAATGCAGTTCCAAACTCATCTGTGTTTTCATCCGTCATCAAGGGCATGTTTAATCGAGCCGCAATTGATTCGTCAATCGGAGCACAGATTAAGCCTCTTCCTTCGGCAGCCATTAAATTGATGATTTCAGGTGTAGCAAATTCAGCCAAGGCAATAAAGTCACCTTCATTCTCACGGTTTTCATCATCAATCACAATCACAGCTTTTCCTGCTTTCAAATCACGCACGGCTTCTTCAACTTTATAGAACAAGACTTCCACCTCCATTAGAATCCATTTTCAGCTAACCAATTACGCGTCATTTTAGGCGCAGTCTGTTGAATTCGCTCTGTATATTTCGCGAGCAAATCGCATTCGACATTTACTTGTGCACCGATTCCTTTATTGCCAAGCACTGAATCTTCTTGGGTCGTCGGAATTAGGGAGATGATAATCGAACGGGCTCCTAATCCGAAAATAGTCAAAGAAGTCCCATCAATTGCAACCGAACCTTTATGCATCATGTATTTCATCAATGCGGGCTCTATCTCAATTTCTTTTGTCCAAGCATTCGCTTCTTTTCTAACAGCTCGAATCTTGCCGACCCCATCAATATGGCCGCTGACGAAATGGCCGCCAAATCGTCCATTTGCCGGCATCGCCCGTTCTAAATTAACGGGTGAACCGCTTGCCAGCTCTTTTAGCGCCGAAGATTTGAAAGTCTCTGGAATGACATCGGCAGTAAATGACTGCTGGGCAAAACTTGAAACCGTCAGGCAGACTCCGTTGACCGCTATACTGTCGCCCCGCTTCATATCTTCTAAAATCAATGAACAGGAAATCACCAGTTCCAATGATTGCGATTTGGACTGAACGGAAGAGATCTTTCCGACTTCTTCTACAATCCCGGTAAACAAATGCATCACGCTCCTCTTTTAACGCTTGGCCATACGCTGGCCTATTTTTGTGCATACCAAAAAGCACCTGTATTTCTGATATGCTGGGTTCTTTGGTGTCAGAGACACCCTTTCGATGTTGCTAAGTTGGATTCTTTCCACCAAGGGGCTGTCGGGTGGCAAGGAAAGGAAAAACAAGAGAGGTAAAAATACACTTTTTAATCGGCACCGTAAAAAGCGTGCACCAAATAAGCTTCATTTCTTGGCTGCGAAATGAAAAATGAAAGCTGTTTATTAAAAAAGTGTATAACAAAATAAGCCTTCAAATTCTTCTCCCATCCAGACTTTCACTGTCGGTGCCGGATTTTCACCAGCTCCACCGCTCTTTAACAACAGCAAACGGGCATGTCCAGAACCGGCGAATGCCGGAACTGGGCGATGCAAAAACTCAGGCGGGGATGCCTGCAGCTTACATTTGCTTAAAGATCGGGTCACGGACTTACAGTTTCCTGCTCACCGCCGGTAAGGAATTTCACCTTGCCCCGAAGAATTTGATTCGATTATTTGTCGTTATAAGGGTAACATAATTAAAAGAGGAATCCGATTATATTGAAAATTTTTTTGAAAAAGGGGTGAAAAGAATGACACACGAAATGACTGTAAAAGGATTGGATGTAGACCCCGAAACCCGCTGTCGGCATTACCATTCAGAAGTAGACCGCATTGCGATTAAATTTTATTGCTGTGGAATCTACTACCCTTGCTTTGAATGCCATCAAGCGGTCGGATGCGGCCAACATCAAGTATGGCCTTTGGAGCTTTTTCATGAAAAAGCGATTCTTTGCGGCAGCTGCGGCCAAGAATTGAGTGTTACGGAGTATTTGGAATGCCGTTCTGAATGCCCGTCATGTAATTCCTCTTTTAATCCTGGATGCAGTTTGCATAAACATTTATATTTTGCTGCATAAAAAAGGGCTGCCCGGTAAGTCGTTATTCGACTTATGGGGCAGCCCTTCTATTTTTTCAAGCACTTTCAGTGGCTTGTTCAACTCTTAGGCACATGACGATTTGCTCGCCTTTTGAACGCATCAAGCGCCGGCCGGTATCCTCAAATCCGGCTTTCTCATAAACCCGCTGCGCCGCAAGATTCCGCGCATTCACACCGAGTACAATTTCATCAAATTGCGGATATTCTTTTCTGATAAATTCCGGAAGGGCGTAAATTGAGCCTGTAGCGATTCCCCGGCCTTGGAATTTAGGGTTTACTGAATACCCGCGAAGCAATAAGGCCCGGGGATTATTGGAGTATTTTTTCCGGTCATCGGATTCATCAAGCTCGAAAAATCCAGCCACTTCATCACGCGCTTTGATGATGATTAAATGCTTTAACGGATTTTCCGCATCCCGCTCAATGATGTCTCGGGGAAGGCCGGTAAATTCAAGCTGATCGGATGGCAAATCGTACGTGACAGCCACTTTTGATGAGTAAGGATGAAGCGATACTTCTTTCTTTTTTATCATGATAAACGCCTCCTTGCTGCTCATGGAATTCCATTTTAACTCCGATTATAGCACGCTTTTATTTTATTGAGTTTTCAAGATTGTAAAGTTTGGAATTTCGGCAAAATAGGGCAATTACTAAGCTTTCTCCAAAGTGACCACGATAATTTCTGGTAAATTGAAAATTCTCACTGGAAAACCGCTATTGCCTAGGCCACGGCTCAGCACCAGACGTGTCGACTGTTCTTCGAAAAGCCCTTTTGTCATGGTCGGAAACCATCCTTGGCCCGGTGCAAATAAGCCGCCAAGACCTGGGAAACGGATCTGCCCGCCGTGCGCATGCCCTGCAAATACTAAATCGATTTCTTCTTCTACGTAAATGCTGAACATTTCCGGACGGTGTGCCAACAAGAGTGTAAACCGCTCATCGATGCCTGCATCTGCCAGTGCATTGCGTGTGAAGTCCTGTTCTGTTTGCTGGACATCGATCAACGGGTCATTGATGCCGGCAATCTGCACAGATTCACCTTCCACTTCCCAGTCCATCGATTCGTCCATCAATACATGGACACCTCTTTGTTCCAGCGCTTCCGTAATTTCATCGATTTTGTTCACTGCCACTTCATGATTTCCAAGAACATAGTAGACTTCACTCATTTCGACCAAGGCATCCACAAGCGTTAAGCTTGTATCCAAATCATAGCGATTGCTGTCGATCAAATCGCCCGTCAGGAAAATGGCATCGGGTTTGGCCGCTTCCACTTTTTCAATTAAAGACGATTGCCCCTCGCCAAAATTGGCGTTATGTAAATCGGAAATTTGAACAATTTTTTTGCCGTCAAAAGCCTCAGGCAGCTTGTCCGATTCAATGGTGAATTCCGTCGTTTGGATCCAATTATTATTAACCCAAATAAAGCCCCATAGAAGGAGCAGCACAAATAATAGAGCACCTAATTTTTTCATATTTTAACCTCTATTCACAGTTGGCCGAATGGTTAGGTTCCTTTTCGTACCAGTCATTTTCTCTCTTTTTCACTCAGGCGCCACGATTTCGAACTTCATTCGGTCCGGCGCTTCTATAAATACGGCATAATAGTCCGGTCCGCCGGCAAATGGATGGCGGTCTTCATATAAAATGCGAAAGCCCATTTTCCTGGCTTTTTCCGTTAATGCATCTACATGGCCCCTGGAATCCGCGTGAAACGCCAAATGATTTAAGCCAGTCGCTTTCCGGTGATAGCCTTCAGGCAAAAAAGCTTCTTCAGTTTGGACAAATACCACATAGGTCTTACCCATTCGATAACTAAAACCTTCCGGCCATTCCTGATACAGCTTGTAGCCTAAATCCGGCAAAAAGCTTTCATAGAATTCCCGTGCTTTCGTCAAATCGGATACATTGATTTCTACGTGATGAAGCATATTTTTTCGCCCCTTTTTTTCATCATAACAGATAGCAGCAGCGGATTTCGAATTTGAAAAGGCCAGATGCAGATTCCAGCCTTAATCAGCTTCCAGATTAGATGCAAAAAACCGCAGCTATTTGCTGCGGCGCATGCCGTCAAACTTTTGCAGTGGAAGCTTTCTTTTTCGCCATCCAGGTTCCGAAGAAGAGTAAGGCAAGAATTAAAGCAAAAGCAATGCAAAGAGTCCACCAATAATCGCTCAGATCCGGGCCCCCGTACAGCCATTGCGCTGCGTAGGCCGGGATTTTCATCGGAGAAAATGTCCAGTAAGCTCCGACTAGGCTATCTACGATTTGCATGAAAAAAACAAGAGCTAAGGAAACGGCTGCCGCGAGTCCAGCATTGGGCATGGTCGCACTTGATGCGAGCACTATCGTCACAACCAATAAAATCCAGATGCTATAAGTTCCTGCAAATTGCAAGAAAGGAATGATTTCCACTTGATCAAATAGGAGAAAAATATAGTAGTAAGCAGCCAGCAATCCAAGCCAAACGCTGATAACTCCAGTAATGCTCGCCATAAGCCATTTACTCAAGAAATAATCCCGGAATGATAGCGGCCTTACATAAAGCAAAGTGGCTGTTCCGCTCCTTCTTTCGCCCGCTATCGTCCCCATGTAAGCCAAGATCAATATAGCCATCCCGATCAGTTGATATTGTCCAATGACTGCCTGCAGAATTTCTTCAGGCTTCGGCACCGGCAATTCGATGACTGCCCCTTCCGGCAGATTGCCGAGCGAATCCAATAATTGCGGCAAAAAATAATTCGTGACAGGCTCGAGAATCCCAAAAAGGATAAAAACAATCGGTATCCAGAAAATCTTATAACTGCGGAGGTTTTCTCGCCATTCTTTATGAAATAAAATACCGAATTGATTCATTTGCCGCCCGCCACCTTTATGAAAATTTCTTCCAGTGAAACCGTCTTCTGTTCCACCCCGACTACGCCTTCTGCGTTTTCAGCGAGCTGGGCTAACACTTTTTTCATAGCCGCACCGCCATTTTCTCCAGTAGCCAGCTCTAACGTCGAGCCATTCAAGCTCGCCGGCAATGAATTAAACCCAGCAAATGCTGAAGCTTGTGCAGCTGTCTGGAAACGGATTCGAATGCGCGGTTCCGCGTATCGCTCTTTCACTTCTGCTAAAGATCCTTGCTCAACTAATTTTCCTTGCTGCATAAAAAGCAGTTGATCGGTCATTTGTTCCGCATCGTTCAAAATATGGGTGGAGTAAAGAATCGTCGTATCCGGCTGCAAAGATTTCAACAAATCCATGACTTCCCTGCGGCCCGTCGGGTCTAGAGCAGATACCGGCTCATCCAGCAATAATAGCTTCGGTTCATGCACAATCGCCTGTGCAAGGCCGAGCCGCTGTTTCATCCCGCCAGAAAATGTGCCGGTCTTTTTGTTTTGAACCGATCCCAAACCGACAAATTCCAATGTTTTTTTCGATTGCGCTAAAGCTTTTTTTGAATCCACTCCACTCAGCTTCGCAGCCATTTCCATGAATTCAAGCGCCGTCATCCAAGGGAAGAAATGAGGATGCTGCGGCAAGAAGCCGACACCCGATTCCCGATTCCATTTGATCGACCCGCTCGTTTCCCGAAGCAGCCCGGCTAGCATAGACAATGCTGTGGTTTTCCCGGCGCCGTTCGGTCCAATCAATGCCGTTGCTGTTCCTTCTTCCAAAGCAAAAGAAAGATTGCTTACTGCAAGCTGCTCCCCGTATCTTTTAGTCAAATGCTGAACTTCTAAAATCGTCAATAGTTTCGCCTCCCGATCACTAAGTACAAAATAGGCCCGATGATATTCACAACAACGATGAGGACGGCCCACATCCATTTCGGACCGTTTGGATTTGGATTTTTAATCAAGTCAATTAATGTGAAAATCATTAATCCGATTTGAATGAGCAATATAGGCAAAAGCAATAAGACTATAGTCGACTGATCCATCACTTTTCCTCCTTTCTTTTATCTTCAAAACCACTTTACTGGGTTAAAAATGCAATGATCAAAATTGCAGCGAGCGGCAAAAATAGAATCATCCAGCTCTTCGGATTTCCTAAATTGACTGTCCAGCCGATGCCGAACCGTTTTTCCACCATAATCGATGGATCTTCCTTATTGATGTAAAAGAGACCTGCTTTCCAGTATCGGTCGCTGTCTGCATCTATGATATCCGGATCGCTTCCCCCGGTTGCAGGACTTGCAGAGAACTTGGCTACTTTGATGGTGTAAAAAGCAGTCACGGCTAAAACGAGAATGGTGAATCCGATTGTCATCGCCATCACCCAGAGTGAACTGCCAAGTTCCGGATAGATAAGGGATAACTGCAGGCTTCCGAGTAAAAGCGTCACGGCTACAGAAGTGACGAATAGGAGCCAGCTTCCGTATTTCCGGGAGGCCAACTCCCTTTTGCGGGATTGAACCTTTTGAGTGGCCCGGATTTTTGAGCCGCTTGTTTTTCTTGCTTGGTTGATGAAATAAAAGAGCCCTTGCATAATGAGCAGGATCAAAAGCATCGAAATACTGGAGAAAATGGTTTTATCGGAAAAACGATCCGCTTCGCCATCTGCTCCCCAATGGACCGGTATCTGTTCAGGCAATTGGCTGTAGACCGTTAAAGTCAAAGCGATTAATCCGATTGTGATAAGCATGGGCAGCAAAAAAGCGATGCCCGAAACCATTTCCAGATCATTGCGGAACTGAAGGTCCACAATAACTTTCTCTTTTTTTCCAAGTACCCATCCTTGTTCCTGTTTTTCTTTTTTCACTTTCAAATGGTTTTTGAAATAAAGAGCCATGCTGAATGCCACGAGGCCTAACTGCAGCCCAACTCCCCATATCACTGCCTGCCCTTCTTGGACATTCAAGAAATTCACCGCTAATGCATAAAAAACAGCAGCTACCAGCCCGCCTACTAGAACAAAGCCGCTATAATTCTTTTTTAACCGGCTAAGAAATTTTTGCTGATGATAAGGCTCCGGAACGTAAATGCCAAAAACATCCGTAGCTCTTACCAAATAAGGCATAAATGCTTGAATTCCCGTAAGCAATACCAGAATGAAAACCATCAAACCTATTGTCATTTAGACCCCTCCCTTATTTCCCTTACCATCTTCTCCACCATCGCAGCCAATTCTTCCCGGCTTATTTGAAGGCATAAAGCTTCAGTCAAAATTGGCCGCAGTTCTTCTTCCATACGAATCTTCTCTTCGGCAGTGGCCGAGCGCACCGCATCTTTGTGTATGAAAACACCCTTCTTTGGAATAATCTCAATCATCTTTTTCTCTTCCAAATAATGATATGCCTTATTTACCGTATGCATGTTCATGCCTAAGTCCGCTGCAAAAGCTCGTACTGAAGGAAGCGATGTTTCAGGCGCTAATTCTTCACTCGCGATGCCTTCCATGATTTGCTGGGCCAATTGAAGATAAATGGGTATAGCCGAGTCCGGCTCGATTTCAATAAACATTCTTCCACCTCTTTGTTCTATTCTTATTAGAACAGTTGTTATATAAATAGTAGAACAGATTTCAAGAAAAATCAATCTAAAAAGGCTATGAATTTTCATTCAAAGCCTAATCCTTTCTGTTCTTAAATTTTTATATGAGAAACAAAATCCAAGCACTGCAATGCTTTTATGACCTCCATTTCTTTTTTAAGCTGCCCTTCGGTAATAACGATGATATAGCTCGAAACTTTTCTGTCGCTATAGGCTTCAATGGACTCAATTTGAAAATCGAGAATCGGGATCCCGCTGCCTTCAAACAATTCACTAATTTTTTCGAAGGTATCTTCCCGATCTTCAGCGATGATTAAAATCTCTTTTTGGCGGTGAAACGAAAAATACTTTTTTTCCAATTTCTCCAGAACATACAACGTGATCAATACGATAACTGTAGCTAAAAGAGCGACATAGTACATGCCGATGCCTGTAACAAGCCCTAGTCCAGCAGCCACCCAAATAGACGCAGCAGTGGTCAACCCTCTAACCGATCCCCGCTGGACAATGATGGTCCCCGCTCCTAAAAACCCGATTCCGCTGATTACATAGGAAGGAATCCTCGAAGGATCGTAGCGGATCGTCCCGTCATCATTTTGGATAAATACATCAAAACCTGTTACGGACAAAATCATCATTAAACAGGAGCCGGTTCCAACGAGCAGGTGGGTGCGCAGCCCAGCTGCCTGTTGTTTAGACTCCCGTTCCACACCAATCATTCCACTCAGTAAAGCCGCCAGCAGCAGCCGCCCTGCAATTACTGCGTAATCATGGGGTAGAAAGTCCATCTTCCTCCTCCTCGGCTTCTCGTTCTAACACCTTTCCTTTTGTTTACCCGCAAAATCCCAATAACATCGCATCCCAAATAATAAATAAGCGAGAAAAAGGAGTTGTCTGATAAGTCAAATAGAGACTTATTGGACAGCCCTTTTCCTCACCATTTCATTGCCATCAATCTATTGATCAGGATTTCCTGGTATTCAGGAGCAATATTCCACCCCGTAATCTCTGATTTAAGATTTTGGCGATTTCCGAAGCCTTTGACAAAGCCGTTCAGCCGGGCTGCAAACGTAGAATCGGCCAGCAGTCCAACATCTGGATATAAAGGCGCTAATTGCTCCATCGCTTTCGGATAACGCTTTAAATAGTATTTCTGATGCCTTTCTTCGGCCAATGTAAAATCAGTGAAAGCCCCAATATCGGTCTCAATTTCTTCGCCTATCTTCTGCTCCATTTGCCGTTTTACTTTCTCAACCATTCGTTCTTGCTCAGGGCTCCGAAAGCGAATCAAAGAAATATACTGCCGTCCTTTGTATTGATCACGGTTCGGATAATGGTTGTTCCAGAAGTGCAGAAGTATTTCTTCATACGAAAGAACCGCTGCATCAAAGTCAACTTCCACCGTTTCTGTGTGATCACCCATTTTTCGGTAGCTTGGATTTAAAGAAGTTCCTCCAGAAAATCCTACACGTGTACGGATGACTCCAGGGAGGCTTCCGAAACGGGCTTCTGGCCCCCAAAAACACCCCATTCCAAATGTAGCGGTTTCAATAGTTTCTGCCGTTGCCGTCAATCCTTGTTCAATGATTCGAATCGTTAATTCTTCGGCCATTTCTCTACCTCCTCAATTGCTTCCATTAGAACATATTGATGTGCAATTGAAAAGTTTGGGTGTATTTTACAAAAAAGATTTTAATAATTACAGTATTATCTGATAATTTCATGATAAAATGGAATAAATTTAAAAAAATTTTAGGAGGAAATTATGAAAATCCAAAAAAAACTCATGGCAGGGTTGGTCGCTTTCGCTGTTTTCTTGAGCGGCTCCGCATTTATGGCTCCATCCGCTGATGCAGCTTCCCCATACTCTTCACTTCAAAGTTCTGCCGCATCCGTCTTGAAAGACAATCGCTTAAAGGGTGTTACCCATAGCGTCACGGTCCAGAATGCAGCAACAGGTGAAGTCGTATACGAAAAAAATCCGAACCAACTGGTCACACCGGCTTCCACCATAAAAACCTTGACGGCCGCGGCCGCCTTGGAGACGCTTGGTGAAAACCACCGCTTCACTACACAAGTTTTGACAAATGGCTCTGTTTCAAAAGGAACTTTATACGGCAATCTCTATCTTCGCGGACAAGGGGACCCAACTCTTTTGAAAAAAGATTTCGATGCCTTTGCCTCTATACTTTCCAAACGCGGAGTTAAACGTTTATCCGGCCATTTAATCGGCGATGACACTTGGTATGACGCTGACCGTTTGTCTCCCGGAATTTCAAAAGAAGATGAATCCTATTATTACGCTGCTCAAATCTCCGCGTTGAGCTTATCGCCAAATACCGATTACGATACAGGATCGGTCATCGTGCATGCGAAAGCATCAAGCCAAGGAAAACCGGCAAAAATCACTTTAACTCCTGCAACAAACGTCGTTCAGATCATCAATAAATCAAAAACGGTTGCCAAAGGATCCCGCAACACCTTAAAAATTGTGCGCCAACATGGGACAAAAAAAGTGGTCATTACCGGGAATGCACCAATCGGCAATGACGGGACAAAAGAATGGATAGCTGTTTCAAATCCAACCGCTTATGCTTTGGATGTCTTCAAAAAGTCACTTTCGGAAAAAGGGATTCGTTTTGTTGCCACCTCAAAAACGGTATCAGGCAAAACTCCATCGAATGCACGTGTTTTATTGACCAAAAATTCAATGCCTCTAAAGCAATTGATGGTGCCATTTTTAAAACTCAGCAATAACACTCATGCCGAAGTATTAGCGAAAGAAATGGGCAAAAAAGTTTATGGGGATGGCAGTTGGAATTCAGGCCTGAAGGTAATGCGTGAATACGGGGCTTCCATCGGCTTGGATACAAGCAAATGGAAATTCGAAGATGCTTCCGGAATGTCCCATGCCAATAAAACCACTTCAAAAGAATTGAGTAAATTGTTGATCCATGTCCGTTCCGAACCTTGGTACAACAGCTACCTGAAAGGCCTTCCGGTCGCAGGAGCGAAAGAACGATTTGTCGGCGGCACATTGCGCCAGCGTTTGACGACAGGGGCAGCGAAAGGCAATGTTATTGCCAAAACCGGGAGCTTGAATAACGTCAGCGCCCTTTCAGGCTACATCAAAACAAAAGACGGCGAATGGCTGACTTATTCCATCCTGACCCAAAATACAAAATCCAGCACAGTGCCGGTCATTGACCGCCTAGCTTCAACCATCGCCAATTCAAAGAAAACCAAGTAATCGGATTAGGCAATTCTGCTGCTTTTTATTAAAATAAAGATATAAAGTGCATGCTGCTAGCTGTTTTTCATGATCGAACTCCACTTTTGGAAAGTGAGTGAGCGCTATGGAAGAAGGCCGCAAAGAAAAGATTCTATCTTATTTCCGCGAATTGGACAGGAGCTTCTTTATGGATATCCATAAAGAAGCAGCCCATCTGGATGAAGCGGTTCCCATTGGGTATGAGCAGACAATCTCCCAGCCTTCCCTTGTGTTGGAAATGACGCTGGCATTAAATCTCCAAAAGGATTCTGCGGTTCTTGAAATCGGCACCGGTTCCGGATTCCAAACTGCATTGCTCGCTGAGTTTTCAAAAACGGTTTACACCGTAGAAAGAATCGAAGAATTACACACGCGAGCAAAAGAACGCCTCCAAAAAGCCGGTTTCCAAAATATCTACTTTAAACTGGATGACGGCAGTGCAGGCTGGAAAGAAAAAGCGCCTTTTGACCGGATCATGGTGACTGCTGCTGCCTCCGAAATGCCGCAAGAGTTAGTCGACCAATTAAAGCCGGGCGGGAAAATGCTGATTCCGATCGGCAGCGCCGTGGTCCAGAAATTGAAACTCGTAGAAAAAAATGAACAAGGAAAATTGACTACCACTACTTTAAATTATGTTAGATTTGTGCCGCTGAAGGGAAAATACGAATAACGAAAGGCTATGGCCGCAGTTTCTAGAAAAAACTGCGGCCATAGCTTTTTTATTTCTCTCCGATTTCCTTCAACAATTGTCGAGGACGGGCAGCTTGATACCATTTCCAGCAAAAAAGGCCAATCAAAAAGGCATCGACGATATCTCCCCCGTAGTACATCAACTTTCCTGCCGCTTGTGCGTCAGCAAGCGCTGTACCATCAGGCGGAAACGCATAAATCATTTTCGACAAAATGCCATGCGCAGCCAGTGAAAGAATCAGCAAAATTGCGCGCGCGAGATAACTGACACGATGCGGAGACGGATCTATGCAAAGAATTGCTGCCGTGAACAGGTAGCCTGCCATAAAAAGATGAAGATGAATTAATCCATTCAACAAAGGAGAGGCATCCATCAAGCTATATAGCTCACTCCGATATAAAACGAACATGCCGCCTGTATTCAGTACCCCTGCTGTAACGGGATGGGAGATGAATACAGGCAATGGACTCTTCAGGAAATGCGATACTTTTCTTGCTGCCCCAACGGGAAGCGTGCGCAAGAGCAGGGTCATGGGAGCTGCCAGCACGGCGAGTAAAGGAGCTGCCATCCCAAGCATTAAGTGAATCCACATATGGTCTGTAAAAGCATGTGACTGCCCAGCAGTTCCGAATCCTCCGACGGAAAAGGCAATCATCAATAGAGCAAAAACCCATAGAACGGTACGATATATCGGCCATTTCCGGTAAGATCTGCTCGAAAAGAGAGCAGCGTGGACATAAGCTGCAATCAGTGCCAGACAAAGTACGACAACCAAGAACTGGACGACGGAACCATTCTCTAGATGTTGCGTCATCTCATTCTTCCTCTTTCGGCTTCTTCAACGCTTTGCGGGTCTGCAGCAATAGAAAAGCCCCTATTCCAAGCACGCTTGCTCCAGCAATATTCCACACCAGATCATATGGGAAAATGTCGACATTATAGCGAATCTGGTGAAGTCTTAAAAGCTTATGCTGCACCAACCCATCATATAATTGAAATGCCCCTAACCCAAATAGCATAGCTCCGATCCACCTTTTCCCCCATAACGCATTTCTTCGCCGAAGATCCGCGAATAAAAAGAGAGAACTGATTGTCGCAAACCAGCCAAAAGCATGAAACAATCCATCCGACAATAAACCGACTGCCAAAGTGGACTGATCATAGAAATGATGCCATTGCAGCAGAAGGTGAAAACCCACTTCATCGATAAAAGCTGCTAATCCAACACCGAATAACAACCCAGACCAAAAATTGCGTGCTTTGAAAACCACTCGATTCTTCTTATTGGCATATGCGATAGAGTTTAGGCTGTTGGCAGGCATAGCATCCTCCTTATGACCAGAGTAGTGAAAAAAATCTATTTTTCATGGAGTTATTTTTGATGACTTATACCCGATTCCCTTTCAAACAAAACGCTGATGCCAACACAAAGCGTTTTCTTGCTTACTGAGGTTCTAGCAGCAAAATTATGTATCCTTCATCTTCTTTAAAATTCCAATCAAGATAGATTTCTTCAATTTTCCTTCGAAGCAGCTCCTCTAATGCGCTTTGCTTCAGCAATTTCTTTTCAAGCCGCCTTTTCGCCTGTTTCAATTGCTCTATATAACCGTCTTCAATTAATTCTGCTTCAATTTTCATGAAAATTCCGGAACGCTTTATTAAGATTGTCCGGTTATTCAACCAGCTGATGTTAATGGAATCCGGAACCTTCTGGGCAGTCTCACTGGAAATCATCACTTCCCGGTAGACAGCTGATTCATCTACTTTAGCAGGCCAAGGCAACGCAGCCTGTTTCGTTTTTTCTTTTAAGATGACAAAGATGAGTCCAGTTTGGTCATCCACATTCCAATCGGTATAAATTTCAGATACCGAAAACTGCCCAATTTTATACAAATGCAGTTTAATTTCTGGTTTCAAGTCTTTCATCAATAAATTCCGGATTTCCAAAACACGCTTTATTTCCTGTTGTTTTAAAAGTATTTTCTCTGTTTGCGATAAAAAGCCACGGAGATGAATTGTGATGTAGCGGTCGGCCACTGTCACATAAACAGAAATCGGGCCTTTGCCAAAGTAATTGCGCAGCAAAGTAGAAATGTAGCTCCCGATTTCTTTTTGAATCATTTTTTCTGTAGACATGGTATATGCTCCTTTTTCCCCGAAAAGTCGTTAACATGGTTTTTTTATGAGATGGAAACAAAGGAGAAAAAATGCAAATCCGTTAATGCCCCATGCTTTCCGACAACAAAAAAACTAAAACCTTCAAGTTTCTTTTCTTTAGCTGCTCTATACATCGTTTGACCTCCCTCAAACAATCGCTCTCCAATATTTCCAATAAAAAGGAAAAGAAAGAAAGGGAACAGCTAGTGTAAAACTTGGAGGTGCTTCAATCCATTTTAATTTGAAACTTTTTCTACTCTGAGAAAGCTGGTAATGTTCTGCACCTCAAGCCGTTGGATATGCCTGAGTATTTGTAAATTCCCGATTTCCAATAGCCTTTAAAATTTGCATTTATCTCCCGCACATTCTCTTCCATTAATCTTTTTGCATATATTCAATGAAACAATGCTTTTTTCCATCCCTTTTTTAAGACAAACCGAAAAAAAGCCGAAAAGAATCATAAAGATTCTTTTCGGCTTTGCTAACAGCTCTATTGTCTGCAGCATCGTACCAAAATATAGTAGTGGATATGAATTTAAAGTTGGAATGGCAACTGAATGCAAGTGATACTAGGGCATATCAGAAACTCTATTGTTTTCTGAGTAAGTTCAGTTTACATTACTTTTCCACTAACGTAAAGGAAACTGGGTACTTACTGTTCCCTCACTTCGAATCCTTCCAACTGGATTCTTTTAACAATCTGATCCTCGCCGATTTGCGCGTCGTCGTAAGTGATTTTCACTTCGCCTTCTTCTGTATCGACAAGGGCCCGTTCGATTTCCTCCATGCCCATTAACATCGTTTCAAGTACTTGAATGGGATTTTCTGCTGTTGCCTCTTTTACATAAATGGTCATAGTCGCCATCTTCCATCATCCTTTCGAGTAAATCGTTTCTTATGTTTACCCGAATTTCTGATTTTGAAAAGCTCCTTAAAATTCCATTTTAATTTTTCCCTCTTCAAGCACTAATTTAGCACTGAACTTCTTACCGTTTTTTGAAACAAAGCCTTTGATGACAGGCGTTTTTCCTTTTGTGCACAAATACTCGATTTGTTTGGCCGTCAGTCGTTTCTTCGCGAAAATGGCAGGAAACGATTGCTTGCAGCCATTCTCGTATTCCGTACAGTTAAAGGATCCTCTTCGAAAAACAATTTTGCCTTTTTGGCATCTTGGGCAAACCGCAATTTCATCTTTGCCTTCCAAATCCGGCATTTTTTCCGGCAAGCCGTTGGTTTTCATTTGGTTCGGCACTTCGTCCAGCAATTTTTGGATAAACTTCGCGATTGTTGCCAAAAACACCTCAGCAGAGCCTTCCCCTTTGCCAATTTTCTTCAAATACGTTTCCCATTTCGCAGTCATCGAGGGACTGGAAAGCAGATTGCCTTCAATCGATTGGCAAAGGATGCGCCCTTTATTGGTAATGGAGACAATATTCTTTTTCACTTCAATGTATTCATGCCGCTTGATGGTCTCGATGATGCCGCTTCGCGTCGCTTCTGTTCCAAGACCTTCGATTTCTTTTAGGATTTCGGTGTCTTCTGCATCTTCCACCAATTTCCCGCATGTTTTCATCATAGCGATCAATTGCCCCTCCGTGTAGGGCTTAGGAGGTGTTGTCATGCCTTCTTTGATTTCCACTTTCGCGTTTACCGGTTCCTGTTCCCGAAGTTCCGGCAAAGACGGCTCCGCTTTTGCTTCTTTCGCTGGCGGAAACAATTCTTTCCAGCCCTGCTCCAAATCGGTTTTTCCCGTCGTAAAGAAATCGAGGCCTTTAACATCGGTCGTGACTTTGGTTTCTGCATAGCGGTAATCGCGATGGAACATCGCAAGCGATGTCCGCAGCACTTCCTCGTATAAATTGCGCTCGTCTTTGGCGAGCCCTTCCAATTTCCGGGCAGTCGGAATCGACTTTGTCGGGATGATGGCGTAGTGTTCTTGCACTTTCGCACTATCGACAAAGCGTTTTTTCGGCGACCGCGAAGCTACAGGAAATTCCGCACCGATTAATTTTTGGTACGCTTCCACCTGATTCGCCAAATAACTGAACTCAGCAGGCGTGATATGCTGGGCGTCCGTACGCGGATAGCTGACCAGTTTTTTTTCATACAAGCCTTGCATAACCGACAATACTTTAGCAGGGCTGTATTTCCATTTCCGGTTTGCAGCAGCCTGCAAGGTGGACAATGAATGCAAAAGCGGCGGCTGAATCCGTTTTTCTGTCGTTTTCAGCTGCTTTACTAAGCCGTCTTCCAAGCCGTCTTCCAAGCCGGTGATTTGATGCTTCAATAGCAGGGCTTCCGCTTCTTGCCGTTCTTTTGCTTTGATTTTTGCCTTGCCTTTGTATTTTCCTTTTTCCGCTTTGAAGATGCCTTCGATTTCATAGAAAGGCTCAGGCACAAAAGCTTCAATTTCTTTTTCCCGCTGATAAATAAGGAAGACTGTCGGCGTTTGGACCCTGCCGATTGCAAACACTTCACGGATTCCTTTTTCCTGGAGCAGCAGCGAATACAAACGGGAGCCGTTCATGCCGACCAGCCAGTCGCTGATTTGCCGGGCTTTCGCTTCCTGATATAGCAAAAGATCCTGCCGGTTGTCCCGAAGCTGCTGGAATCCTTTCCGCACTTCATCGACTTCCAGGGAATTGATCCATAAGCGCAGGATGGTTTTCCCTTTAGCGCCGGTATGATAATAAATACTGTAGAAGATATTAGAGCCTTCCCGGTCTACATCGCAGGCGTTGATGACGGTATCGGTCTGCTGGATCAGCTTTTTAATCACACCGAATTGCTGGGCTTTGCCTCGTGCTATTTGAAATTGATAGCGCTCAGGCAAAATGGGCAAAGCAGCAAGAGACCATCTATTCCATTTTGGATCATAGGCTTTGGGTTCCTTTAATTCCACCAGGTGGCCAATTCCCCAAGTGATGTAAGCTCCTTCCGGAAAAATCGGATCGGGTGCCACTTCCATATAGCCGTCGCGTTTTGTCGTCTTAAACGCTTCAGCATATGCTTTTGCCTGACTCGGCTTTTCGGCTACGATAACGGGTTTCATCTATTTCGTCCTTTCACTTCGTTGTTCTTTATCTTTATTGTACTCCTTCAAGTAAATAAACAAAGCAAAAGCTGGTGCTCGACCTATTGTTTTTATGAAAATAGCTGTACAATATAAAAAAGCTTGAAGGAGTAGATGAGAATGGAAAATAAGTCCGCATTACTTGCCGGAGCCAGTGGTCTGGTGGGACATGAGTTATTGCATTTTCTGCTTGAAAGCTCTAATTATGAATCCGTGAAAATTTTAGTTCGAAAATATATAGACGTTCAGCACCCGAAGCTTGAGCAAGTCCTGGTCGATTTCAATCGGCTTGGAAATTATGAAGAACATTTGAATGTAAACGATGTCTATTGCTGCCTAGGGACTACCATTAAAAAAGCCGGCTCGCAGGAAGCCTTTCGAAAAGTGGACTATGAATATCCTTTGAAATTGGCGGAACTCGCAAAACAGCATAGCGTGAATAATTTCCTTGTCGTTTCCGCACTTGGTGCAAATGCAGCTTCTAAAGTATTTTACAGCCGCACAAAAGGCGAATTGGAAAGGGATTTGAAGAAATTGCAGCTGCCGGCGCTCCATATATTCCAGCCATCGCTGCTGCTTGGCGACCGCAAAGAATTCCGCCTTGGGGAAAAGCTTGCCAGCGTCTTAAGTCCGATTTATAGTCCATTCATGCTGGGCAAACTGAAAAGATACAAGCCAGTCAGAGCCCGGAGAGTAGCTTATGCCATGTATGTTATCGGCCAAACCCATTTGGCCGGCCCTTTCACTTATCCTTCTGACCAGATCCATGAAATCAGAAACCAAAGCCTGGAAAAATAGAAAAGCGGAAGTGCCCGATAAGCGCTGAAGTCTGGACATCAAAAAGCGCAAGTCTAATTTTCATACTTCATTCTCTATCAACGAAAGCCGACGGAAAGCGATGCTTCCCGTCGGCTTTTGCCTTTTCATTGAGTTGCCAAAACAATCGTAGGCTGCAATTCGATTTCTACATTGCCTTTGATCGCCCGGCTGATCATGCAAGACGACTCTGCTTTTTCGGCGAGCTTTTTAGCTAATGATACATCTTTTTCTGAAGCGTCCTGTTTCAATACGACATGGGGACGATGAATGATGCGTTCATACGTGAATACACCATTCGTCACATCTACAATCCCTTCCGCTTCCATCGTCAATGATTCTTTTTCCAGTTTGCTGCGCTCCATCATTGCCGCCAAAGTGATGATGTAACAAGTTGCGGCTGCGCCGAGGAGCATTTCATCCGGATTCGTCCCGATTCCAGGGCCGTCCATCTCGGGCGGAATCGAAATTTTCGTCTTTAGATTGCCTGCTTCAATTTCTCCAGAATCATTCCGCAATCCTGGCCAATTCGCTGTTAAATGAAAACGATGCTTTGCCATTCCCATCTCTCCTTTGCTTAAATCACTCAATCAAAAAAATCATTCAACTCTTCGAGCCGCGGAAGAGCGGTCAAAGCACCCGGTTTTGTCGTACAGATGGCACCGAGTTTATTGCCAAAATGAGCGCATTCCATGACTTCTTCACGTGTTGCAGGCAAGCCGTTCAAATGGATATGACGCAGAATTCCCGCCATAAATGCGTCTCCTGCTCCTGTTGTATCGACCGGCTTCACCGGCACGACCGGGATGTGAAGAATCTCCCCTTCAAAGATGGCATAGGTTCCGTTCTCACCATCAGTTACAAAAACCAAAGGAATCTGAAACTCAGAAAGGCGGTCAACGCCTTCTTCCCAAGTCGCCGTTTCCATCAAGAAAATTGCCTCTTCTTTAGCAAGTTTCAATACATCCACAGACGGCAAAAACCCTTTTACCGTTTCTCGGCATTGCTTTTCGCTTTCCCAGCGAAGCGGCCGGATGTTGACATCGAACGAAAAAAGTGCCCCATGTTTTTTCGCCATATTCATCGCTTGCAATGTGGTAGACAAAGCATCCGGATGAAAAGTTGTACCAGAGCAAATATGAAAGACACTGGCATTTTCAAAAGCTTCTTCCTGCAAGTCGGCTTTCATCACTTGAAGATCCGGCGTGTCATTTTCATACTTGGCGAATATGCGGTCAAACTCAGGCGTCAAATGCACGTAAACCCCACTGACCCGCTTTTCCGGCAATAAAACCGAGTAGGCTAAATTGACGCCTTCTCTTTCCAATTCCTCTCTGACAAAAGCAGAAGTTTCATCATCCCCTGAAATGGTGATAAATGCCGAAGGGATACCGAGTCTGCTGACGCCGGCAGCTACATTGACGGTAGCACCTCCTAAATGCCGGTTGAAAGAATTGTTCTCGATCGTCTTTGCAATATAATCAACAAAAGCATCCCCATAAACAAGGACGTGCTTCGTATTTCCCATGTAGCTGTGCCTCCTGATAATCGCGGCTCAATTCAGCCGCTTTCCATAAAAATATTTTTTCCGATATACTGGATGAAACGCCAGTAGAATAAGTGCATGAATAAACGAATATGCACACTCTCTATTATTTCAAGCATAGCAGCCAGATAGCAAGTAAAAGGAGCGATTTTATGAATTTCCAAATTCGACAAGCGAGACCAGACGACAGTCAAGCCATTGCCCCGCTCATCGTTAATGCCATCGGCGAAATCGCCGATCATATGACAGCGGAAAACCAACCCGAGAAAATTTTACAGAAACTTCAAGCCATGATTGAAGGAGAACATACGCGGCATAGCCATCGATTTACTTATGTAGCGGAAGTGGATCAGTCGATTGCTGGAATTTTAGTCCTCTATCACGGAAAAGACGCGGAAGCATTAGACCGCTATTTAATCGAACAGCTTAAACAAGAAGGACATGCGCGCACCATCGAGCCCGAAGCCCATTTAGACGAATGGTATATCGATACCGTATCCGTTGATCCCGCTTTTCAAGGACAAGGAATCGGCAGCCGGCTATTCGAGTATGCCGAAACGATCGTCGCAAAAAATGGCGGCGGAAAACTTGCCCTCAACGTCGACCTTGAAAAAGAAGGTGCAATCCGCTTGTACCATCGCCTCGGTTTTGCCATTACAGAACCATGGACCATTATCGGTGAACCTTTTCACCACATGGTGAAAACCATCTAAGCAGTAAAATCGAAGATAGCCAAGAGAAAACAAAATTTTTATACTAAATTTGGAAAATAGGTTTTATAACAGGAAATATATGTTATGATATTTTTAACTATTTTGATTGAAAAATCAAAATTCTCTTCTGTTTTTATAGACAAAGAACTGCCAGAAATCTAATGATTTGAAAAAAGGAGGACATAGCTATGGTCATTTTGATGATCGCTCTATTATCCATTGCCGTATGGTATGTTGCCATCCAGGAGTTTTCAAAACCTGAAAAAAAGCAAAGCAGCCGAAAGATAGTGACTTTAACTTCTGCTGGGACTTTACTGACAGTCATTCTCACAGTCTCGCTTTTCCAAGATTTAAAGCTTTTTTAAGTAAGAGATATCCAAAACGAAGAGCCGCCTTTTCACAAGGCGGCTCTTCGTTTTATAATTTATACTTTTCGTATAGGGGTTCGCGGCGGTCTTCAAAGACCGGGATCCGCTTTCTGACCTCTTCCACTTCGTTTAAATCGATTTCTTCATAGCCAATGCCTTCTTGCAATGCCATATCCAAACGGATTTCTCCCCAAGGAGCAATAATCATCGTACTGCCGCCGAATTCATTTTTCGGATCTTTTCCGATGCGATTAACTGCGACGATAAAGCACTGGTTTTCAATCGCTCTTGCCTGCAGCAAAATTCGCCAATGATCGATACGTGCCAACGGCCATTCCGCCGGCACGAAGATAACTTTCGCTCCGTTAAGTGCAAGTGCCCGGATCCATTCCGGAAAACGGATATCGTAGCAGATGACGCCGCCACACTGTGTTTCTTCCAAAGAGAAAATGCCGAGCGCCTCTCCTTCTTCTAAATGGATGTGTTCGTCCATCAATCCGAAGCGATGGGCTTTATCATATTCCGCCACTACTTCCCCTGCTTTATCAGCCACATACATCGTGTTGTAAAATCCCTGTCCTTTTTGAGTTGAAACAGATCCTCCTACAATATTCACTTTGTGTTTTTTTGCAAAATCTGCGAGAAATTTTTCCGTCCGCTTTGTGCCATCAGCCAGCGCCTCGAGTTCTGTCAGCGCATAACCTGTGTTCCACATTTCCGGCAAAACTATCGTATCTGCTCCATTTGCCGCTGCCTCTTCCAGATAGCCCCTGACTTTTTGGAAGTTCGCTTCAGGATCGCCAAAAGCGATATCCATCTGTATACATGCAAGCTTCATATTCTTCTCCTCCAGTAGACAATTTATCTTCAACTCTATAAGATTTGGAGTAGATGTGCAATTATTTAGAAAATAAGGAGGGCCTATCCATGGAATTTTCCAACAGGCTGCAGCAATTGCCGCAGCAATTCTTTTCAAAACTGGCTGCCGAAACCAGCATGGCGATTTCAGAAGGCCGCGACGTCATCAATTTAGGCCAAGGAAATCCAGACCAGCCCACACCTTCCCATATTATTAAGGCGATGCAGGAAGCCGTAGCAGATCCCAAAAACCATAAATACGCTCCCTTCCGCGGAATCCGCGAACTGCGTCAAGCAGCTGCTGATTTCTACAAACGCGAATACGATGTCGACATTGACCCCGATTTGGAAGTAGCCATTCTCGGCGGCACAAAAATCGGCCTGGTGGAATTGCCGCTCGCCTTTTTAAATGCGGATGACTTGATGCTGCTTCCGGATCCAGGCTATCCGGATTATCTTTCGGGTGTGCCTTTAGCTGATGCGCAGTTTGAAACGGTGCCGTTAAAAGCCGAAAACCGGTATTTGCCTAACTTTGAGGAAATTCCTGATTCCGTAATCGAACGAGCGAAGCTCATGTATTTGAATTACCCCAATAACCCGACCGGAGCAGTTGCAGACCGTGCCTTTTTCGATGAAACAGTGGAATTTGCAAAAGCGAACCAGATGGCCGTCGTCCACGATTTTGCCTATGCAGCTATCGGATTCGATGGCGTGAAGCCGCCGAGTTTCTTGCAGTCAGAAGGAGCGAAAGACATTGGGGTGGAAATGTATACCTTATCAAAAACGTATAATATGGCTGGATGGCGCATCGGCTTTGCTGTCGGCAATTCCAAAATCATCGAAGCACTCAACCTGATCCAGGACCATTTCTTTGCCGGACAGTCGCCTGCACTTCAGCTCGCTGCTGCAGAAGCGCTTACCGGCGACCAGCAATGTGTGGCGGAGCTGCTTGAAACTTATGAAAGTCGCCGATCGGTACTTGAGCAAGAATGCGCCCGCATCGGCTGGAAGACGGAAGCGCCAAAAGGCTCTTTCTTTGCCTGGCTTCCTGTCCCGGATGGGTTCACCAGCGTCGAATTCGCAGATCATCTACTGGCGAACGCCGATATTTCGGTAGCGGCAGGAAGCGGCTTCGGTCAAAGCGGCGAAGGCTATGTCCGGGTCGGTTTGCTGGTTCCAGAAGACCGGATTGTCGAAGCCGTCCAACGGATTGAAAAATTAAACCTATTTTAATTAGCAAATACGAAAAGGCCCCGGATGAGTTAATCCGGGGCCTTTTCGTATTTTAGTTATTTTAATAAACCGAAATGTTTAAATGGCGAAATGCGGAGCTTTGCCTCACCGATAACAGCATCTTCCAAAATGAAGCCGATCGTCCGCGAATCTACACTGTTCAAGCGATTATCCCCAAGCACAAAATAACAGCCTGTCGGCACAAGGAACTCCCCGAAATCGCTCGTCAGAAATGGAAATCCATGCAGCTTTGCCCATTCCCGATTTTCTTCCAAATACGGCTCTTCCACCGCTTCTCCATTTAAATACAATTGATCATTGCGCATCTCCACCCGATCACCGGGCAATCCGATCACACGTTTAATCAAGTTTTTATCGTCTGCAGCTTGAAACACGATCAAATCGAAATGATCGATTCCGCTTATTTTAGCCAGGAGGACTTTATCATCTTCTTCAAATGTCGGCATCATGGAATGGCCATGGACCGAAACCGGTTCAAACAAAAACTCACGGAACACCAGGACAATCAGCGCCGTTAAAAAAATGACTTTCATCCATGCGATCAATGTCTCCACTGAATAAGGCACCACTGGAATCCCTCCTTTAAAATTAATGGTAATTTTATCTTACTACAGACTTTTCCGCTATGCACTTCAGCTTTTAGGCTTTTGCTATTGAGGCTTTGTCTTGCTACAATTGTGTAAATATTATAAAAAAGGAGTGGCTGCCATGAAAACTTTATCGACCCAAGATGTCATTTACAGCTTTTCTCAATTAAACGCCCCCGTGCTTCGCGTTCAACCGGGAGAAACGGTAGCGATTGAAACTTATGACTGCTTTAAAAATCAGATTCAATCCGAAGACCAGGAAGTGGCTGCCATTGACTGGAATGCCATCAATCCCGCCACCGGCCCTATCTTCATTGAAGGAGCACAATTCGGCGACTTGCTGAAAGTGACAATCGATGATTTGGAAATTGGGGACCAAGGCGTTATGGTCACGGGTCCCGAACTCGGCGTAATGGGCCATCGACTTGAGAAAATGGAAGCTAAAATCATTCCGATCCGCAATGGACAAGCCGTATTTAACGACCTCGTTCAATTGCCGCTGAATCCGATGATCGGCGTAATCGGCGTTGCACCGGAAGGCAAACCCGTTTCTTGCGGAACGCCTGGTGCGCACGGCGGCAATATGGACACCAAACTGATCACAAAAGGTGCAACTCTCTACTTCCCTGTTTTCACTGATGGCGCCCTTTTTGCACTTGGGGATTTCCATGCCGCAATGGGTGACGGTGAAGTCAGTGTTTCCGGTATTGAAGTGCCTGGACGGGCGACTGTCACTTTCGACTTGATCAAAGGCGTGCATCCCAATTACCCGATTCTTCAAAATGATGATGGCCTTGCACTTCTTGTATCGGCAATGACGCTGGACGAAGCGGTGAAAATCGCCGTCGAAGAAACCATTGACTTGCTTTTGCCTTATACCGATTTGAGCGTCAGTGAAATGACCATGTTAATGAGCGCAGCGGGAGAAACACAAATCAGCCAAGTGGTTGATCCGCTTGTGACTGTCCGTTTCTTTGTGCCGCAGCACATTCTTGATTCATTCCAAATAAAATTATTTGCTTAAAGGAGAATTTTTATGTTTATCGGTGAAAAAATCCGCTTGACCGCCATGCGGGCTGAAGATTTGCCTGAGTACAGGAAATGGAACAGCGAAGCGGGGTTCGGCCGCAATTATAATTCCTCACCAATCCGCGAAATTCCGGAAAAACAAGCAGAGGAATGGCTTCATGAAAATTCCAATCGGGATTTCCGCTTCGCTATCCGGCCGCTTGAAAACGAGAACTTCATGGGCGTATGCGCCATTGAAGACATTGAATGGCCGCATCGTGTCGGCTGGCTGTCAATCGCTCTTGGTTCTGATTATCAAGGCAGCGGCTGCGGCACCGAAGCGATGAAGCTGCTGATGAATTATACTTGGAATGAATTGAATCTGCATCGCCTGCAGCTCACTGTATTTGAATACAATAAACCCGCGATTGCAATCTACGAGAAATTAGGCTTTCAAAAAGAAGGCGTTTTCCGTGAATTTCTACAGCGTGACGGCAAGCGATTCGATATGTATTTATACGGCAAATTGGCGTCAGAACCTTCCGACTTTTGAGCGGAACGCCATTTTGTGTTACACTCAAGAAAAAATGTAGGTGATTAGAATGGTAGGAAGAAATGACCCGTGCCCATGCGGCAGCGGCAAAAAATATAAAAAATGTCACGGAAAACAACAATCCGTTTCAATTAATGATTTGGTGAACGAAGAATTATTCAAAGTACGCCAACAGTTCTTTTCGGAAAATCCGAATCAGGAACAATTACCGGCTTTCCGTCAGCTTCAGCAGGAATGGCAGCCCCGGTTAATGGAATCGATGGCAGAAAACGATGCTCAGGCTTTTGTAATCGAGAACTTCTTGTTCATGCAGAAACCCGAACTTTGGGAAGATTTCTTGATGAAGCAAATTGAGCTTGCACAGCGTCCGACGACGAAAGAAGTTCTTCAAAACTGGAAAGACGTCCGCGTATTCCTTGGACAATACATTCAAGGCAATGAAGAATCTGCCCAATTTAAAGATTCGTTCACAGGAGAGCTTTATCAAATGACTGATCAGCCTCCAACGGATATGGAAGATGGACAAGGCTTGCTTGCTATCTTGCTTCCAGATGCGCGCATTGGCGAAAATGGCGCTTTATTCCTTAACGGCTATTTGACAGTCGTTGGCGAATTTGCTCCTTTCTTTGAACAATTGAAAGCGGCGATGGACACTGCCAATGCTAGCGACGGCAGCCAGTACATTACAGATAATTACCTGACTGTAGTGGAACATATCGTTAAATATTCAACTGGAACAGTTGAAGAAAGCATTGAACTTTCACCGGAACATGAATCGGTTATGGCCGGACTTCGCAGCCATATCGCTCAAGCGGAATTCGATAAAGAAACTGTCGATAACGTGACGAGCATCTTGAACAGCTACTTGGTTAGCCAGCAGCCGACGGTCCAAAAACCGGAAGCCTTGGTTGCCGGTTACTGGAGATTCCTTCAGGATCATGAATTGATCGATGGACCGATGCTTGCTCCTAAGGACCTTAGCGAGAAATTCGGTGTTTCTTCAAGCACTATCCTAAAACGTTCAAAAGAATTCGGTGCTTATTTCGAAGAATTATTAGCAAAAAAATAAACAGTAAAAAAGCAGCCTCGGCTGCTTTTTTCATTCTCCAGGCTTTCTCCGAAACTGGATCAATATATAAATAAGTATGCCAATAACCGTTAAAAACAAATACAGCCTCAAAAAACGAATACCCAACCAAGAACTCTCAGTGAACTGAAATAGGAAATTCAACGTTGTAGCCATCGAACCTAAAATTCCCAACGCAAAAATGGTTAAACCCAAGGCTTTTAGGATTTTCAATACGATTTGCATTTTCCGTCCTCCTTTGCATTTCTCTCTACATACCCTTCAACGGATTGAAGAATTCACCCTTGTTGATAACTTTAGGGAAATCGAACAAAAACGGATAAAATCTTGATATTTCGGCAAAAAAAAGGATCTTATACACATTTCTGAAAAGTTATACAGTTTTTATGTGGAATAACTCTGTTTTTTTCACTTATGCACATGTGGATAAGTTTTCATGGGAGAGAAGAAATCTTCTCACATACATGAAAAAAGTGCTCCGAGAACACTCGGGGCACTTTTTTTCATTGGGTTTTTGGAGTTTTAGCGCGCATTTTCCGGTATTCTCTTCGGGCAGGAGCCGTTTCGAAGAAAAGCTTCTCGCCTTCAGATTCCGGGATGACAGCCGGTACAGGAGTAGGCTTTCCATCATCGCCCATGGCTACTAAAGTCAGGAACGATTCGGTCGTCAGTTTTTCCTCGCCAGTCTGCAAATTCTGTGATTTAACACGGACATATACTTCCATAGAAGTCCGTCCAGTAGAAGTCACATTGGCTTCCAATTCCAACACGTCTCCAACATGGGCAGAAGATAAAAAGTCCACAGAGTCAATTGAAGCTGTAACGACCACTTGGCGGCTCGAATGCTTCATCGCTGCGATTCCCGCAATTTCATCAATATAGGCTAATACTTTTCCTCCAAAGATCGAATCCATATGATTCGTATCCGGCGGCAATACCAGCTTCGTTTGGATCGTTCTTGATTCTTTCATTGGTTTTGCTTCCATTTTCTACATTCCTTTCGTTGATTCTATCGGTAAACCTGATTGAATTCCCTTCTCAATGCTAGCGCGCTGAATGCAAAACAGCAAGTTTCACGATTATGCTATAGTGAAAATGAGGGGGAATAAAAAATGAGTGAATTGCTGAATATTTTAAACACACCTGAATTCCAATCGAAAGACACATTAAAAAAACAATTACATAGGCTAGGATTTGGAGCTGGCGACAACGTCATGGTCCATTCCTCGCTTAAATCCATGGGATGGATTGCTGGAGGCGCACAGGCTGTTGTAGAAGCGTTAGTAGAGACCATTACAGCTGACGGCACATTAGTGATGCCTTCGCAGTCTACGGACAACTCAGATCCCGTCTATTGGATGAATCCCCCAGTCCCTGAGAACTGGCATCAGCCAATTCGGGAAAATTTGCCGGCATTCGATCCTTTTTTAAGTGAAATGCGCGGCATGGGCAAAATTGCGGAATGCTTCCACCGCCATCCGGGCACGATTCGCAGCCCCCACCCTTCGCATTCCTTTATCGCCTGGGGCAACATGGCTTCTGAGTGGATGCGAGAACAGCCGCTGGAAGAATCTTTTGGCGTTGGATCGCCGCTTGAAAAAATGCTGAAAGAACCCGTTAAGATTCTCTTGATCGGCACAGGCTTTGATTCTTGCACCGCTTTGCATTATGCAGAATTCATGCAAGAGAATCGCACCACTTCGCCTCAAGGTGCTGCCTTATTAGAAAATGGAAAGCGCGTCTGGTGCAGCTATGACTGCGTAGACATGGACTCTGACCGCTTTCCGGAGCTCGTAAAAGATTACCCTGGCCGAATTCAGGAAGGCACACTTGGCCAAGCGGCGGTGAAAATTGCCGATATGCAGCCGCTCATCGAATTTGGCATCAAGTGGCTCCGGGAACATCCCGCTCCTCCTGAAACGCCGCAAACGTAAAGCCGGTCCATTTGTGGACCGGCTTTACGCTTGAACCGAAATGATTTCATCCAATATGCTTTCAAGTTTGTCGTTATTGGCATTAAAGGAGTCCACAAACGCATTGATAATTTCAGCAGTGCCGGGAATCTTCTCCCAATCCAGCTGATACCCAGCGTTTAATGCAAGCTGCCGGGCAAACTCGCGGGTTGTTCGTCCATTGCCTTCTCGGAATGGATGAAGAGCATTCAGCTCTGCTAAATAATAAGCCAGCCGGGAAATGAATTCCTCACGCGGCAGATTGTACAAATAATCTTCTTCTTTTAAAGCTTGAAAAATCTTCTTCAGTTCAGGCTCAATAAATTGAGGATGCGCAAAAGAAGAAGAACCTTTGGAGATCATCTCTCTTCGCAATTCTCCAGCAAACGGATAAACATCCTGCAGAATATAGCGATGAATTCCCAAAAAAGCATCCATATTCGCCGGCTTTTTCGGCGGATTGATCTTTAGCTCGGAAAGCCGGAAAAGCGTATACACTTTTTCCAGCTCTTTCAGCTTTTCCTCATCTGTTATATCGAATAGATTAATCAATACGTCCGAATCCGGGTAGCAATACATGGAGGTGTGCTGATACTTAGACATCGAATTTCATCTTGATGGCCCGATGGAATTGAGCTTCCGTCTGTTCACCCGTCAAGACCGACCGCACAAAATTCTTGTCGTCATGTGTCACTTCAAATCCCTCCGTAACCAAGGAATGCGACGCATAGGAAATTGCTTGATTGGCTTGTTCATGGGAGACCCGGTTTACTAATTTCGTCAAGATCATGACCACCTTTCATTCTTTAATTATACCATTTTCTAAGGCTTAAATCCATTGTGGCCACTGGATTTGAAAGGAAAAAACCGGTTTTTTCCGACGATTAGCTAGCCTCAAAATTGCGTTGGCTAAGTTGGTCATAAATCATAAAAGTTGAGCATATTCTCATGAAATTTTGCATAAAATAGATAAGCCCCTTTTAGATTTTGCGATTCGCTAAAAATGGCATAAAAAAAGTAGCCAGCAAATGCTGGCCACTTTTTCACGCCTGTTCTTGCAATTCTTTCGTTTCTTCAGAAGTGAAAGCCCTCGATCTTGTCAAAAATCGCTTGCCTTCCACTCCTTCGAGAGAAAACATGCCGCCGCGCCCGTCGACAACGTCAATGATCAGCTGAGTATGGCTCCAGTAGTCGAATTGGTTCTTGTGCATATAGAACTTGGTGCCCCCAATCTCGCCGAGCAGTACGTCCTGGTCGCCAAGAAACAGATCCCCTTCCGGATAGCACATAGGCGAGCTTCCATCACAGCAGCCTCCTGACTGATGGAACATCACTGGCCCGTGCTTCTGTTTCAGCAGTTCAATCAATTCAAGCGCTGCAGCTGTTGCTGTTACGCGTTCGACCATGCTAATCCCTTCTTTCATCAGCCATTCCAGTCAGATCAAAAGAATCCTTGCTTGTTGTCGCTGTAGCTGACAAGCATGTTTTTCGTCTGCTGGTAATGGTCTAGCATCATTTTATGGTTCTCGCGGCCAACGCCGGACATTTTATATCCGCCAAAAGCAGCGTGGGCTGGATATTGATGGTAGCAGTTTGTCCAGACGCGCCCCGCCTGAATGCCGCGGCCGAAACGGTAAGCCGTATTTGTATCGCGCGTCCAAATGCCTGCGCCTAATCCATATAAAGTATCATTGGCAATTTCCAACGCTTCTTCTTTTGTCTTAAACGTTGTTACAGATACGACTGGCCCAAAAATCTCTTCTTGGAAAATGCGCATTTTGTTGTCGCCTTTGAAAACCGTCGGCTTAATGTAGAAGCCTTCTGACAGTTCACCTTCCATAACATTGCGATCGCCGCCAATCAGCACTTCCGCACCTTCCTGTTTTCCGATGTCCAAATACGACATGATTTTCTCCATCTGTTCCTGAGACGCTTGAGCGCCCATCATCGTTTCCGGATCTAACGGATTGCCAAGTTTGATGGCTGCGACACGTTTCAATGCACGCTCCATAAATTCTTCATAAATGTCTTCTTGAATCAATACTCGGGACGGACATGTACATACTTCGCCTTGGTTCAGCGCAAACATGACAAATCCTTCAACCGCTTTATCAAGGAATGCATCATCTTCATCCATGATGTCTTTGAAGAAAATATTCGGTGATTTACCGCCAAGCTCCAACGTAACCGGAATCAGGTTCTGCGAAGCGTATTGCATGATCATACGGCCTGTTGTCGTTTCACCCGTAAAGGCGATTTTGCTGATGCGCGGGCTTGATGCCAGCGGTTTCCCTGCTTCAAGGCCGAATCCGTTGACGATGTTCAAGACACCCGGCGGCAAAAGATCGCCGACAAGCTCTGCCCATACTAAAATACTCGCAGGCGTTTGTTCAGCCGGTTTCAAGACGACGCAGTTTCCGGCTGCAAGCGCAGGAGCCAATTTCCAAGTAGCCATCAATAACGGGAAGTTCCAAGGAATGATCTGCCCTACGACCCCAAGCGGTTCATGGAAATGATAAGCTACAGTATCTTCATCAATTTGGCTGATCGAGCCTTCCTGCGCACGGATGACGCCCGCAAAATAGCGGAAGTGGTCAATTGCTAACGGAATATCAGCGTTCAACGTTTCCCGCACCGCTTTCCCGTTGTCCCACGTTTCAGCTACAGCTAGCATCTCTAAATTTTCTTCCATCCGGTCTGCAATCTTCAACAAGATATTGGAACGTTCTGTTGTAGACGTTTTCCCCCAGGCTGTTTTTGCAGCATGGGCAGCGTCAAGAGCTGCTTCAATATCTTCTGCCGTTGAACGGGCGATTTCAGTAAATTTCTTGCCGTTGACTGGAGAGACGTTGTCAAAATACTGGCCTTTTGCCGGCGCACGCCATTCTCCATTTATATAATTTTCATATCTCTCTTTGAATGAACTTTTTGCACCATCACTGTTCGGTCTTGCGTATGCCATTACCATTCATACTCCACCCCTTTGATTGGTTTGCTCTTTTCGATGTATCCGCTTTCATTTTTTTTAATTTAGATAACGGGAAAACGAAAAGGCTTCAACTCTATATTGTCAAATTAATCGGAAAATTGCAATCATTATTTACTTCTTTTATTGAACCCAGCGCCGTTTTGTTTAAATGACAGAGAGGGTATAATGAAAACAGAAAGAAATTACAGAAGTAAAGGGAGTTTCCTATGCGAATTAATAAATTTTTGAGTGAAACGGGCATCATCTCCCGCCGCGGCGCCGATAAATTCATCGAAGCCGGGCGCGTTACGATAAACGATAAGAAAGCGGAACTTGGCAGCAAAGTGGTAGACGGTGATGTCGTTCGGGTAGACGGCAAGATCATCGAGCAGCCTGAACAGCAATACGTCTATATCGCATTGAATAAGCCGGTCGGAATCACTAGTACAACCGAACGCCACATTAAAGGAAATATCGTCGATTTCGTCAATCATCCGCTGCGTATTTTCCATGTCGGCAGACTCGATAAAGATTCCGAAGGTTTGATTTTGCTGACGAACGATGGAGATATCGTCAATGAAATCTTGCGCGCTGAAAATGAACATGAAAAAGAATATATCGTTAAAGTTGATATGCCGGTAACAGATTCTTTCCTAAAAAAAATGGCTGAAGGTGTAGAGATTCTAGATACGGTTACATTGCCGGCAAAAGCGGAGAAACTGTCAAAATTCACTTTCCGCCTGACGATCCGCCAAGGATTAAACCGGCAAATCCGGCGCATGTGCCAAGCTTTGGGCTATGAAGTCCGGAATCTGCAGCGTGTGCGGATCATGAATATTCACCTTGGAGATCTTCCGGTCGGTGAATGGCGGGACCTATCCGACAGCGAACGAAACGAACTCTTCACCGAATTGGATTACAAACCTAAACGATAGGAGATTTGCGGATGCTCACATTAATGAATACCCCGAATCACACAGGCGTTAAAATCAGCGGTGATTATTTTGACTTGGATGAATTAAACCAGGCCATTTATCATATTATTGGCGATGAAAACAAATACTATGATTATGCCGGCTCCCGTATGCGCATCCTTGGAATCGCCTATGAAATTCGGCATGCAGCCCAAGGTGACCGGAATGTGGAATCCGTATTCAACGGTCTCCATGACCATACGAAAAAACAGCATGGTTTTATCGCTCCGGATAAGAACATTTACTTCTCCACCGAAATCCTTTGGCCTGAACTATTATATGCAGCTCTTGCCTTAAAAGAATTTTCTGCCTTGCACCGTAAGCAAGCAAAGCTTACTGATTGGGATGTATATTTGCCGGTTATTCAACATTTCCAGGCACTTATCCTTGACTGCCTCCACGGCCAAGTGCCGGAAGAAGAATATCAGGCAATCTTGAAAACGTTCCAGGAAGCGCCTCCTTTAGAAGATTACGCCATTCAATACGTCGATTTTTTAAATCTGAAATACATTGAAATGCCTAAAGTCCAAAAAGAGAAGACGCTGCCGTTAATTGCGTTGAAACTTGCTGCCCAGGACAAAGATTATCTGGCTTTTCGCAACCAGGTACTGGCGGCTTCCAATCCTGAAAAACGCCCAATCCACGAAATTCGGCTTCAAGCAGAATATCCGGAAGATATCGTTTGGTGAGCAAAAAAAGGGTTGTCCAATAAAGCGTAGGGTTGTACTATTGCTCCTGGCTCTGGCTCTGCATCGCTTCGCTAGCTTCCAGACATGGAAAAGAGTTGCATCGCTTCGCCGTAAAAGAGTTGTCCCAAATTACTTTTGGGACAACTCTTTTCTTATGGCTTGATTTGCATTACGATCAAGTCGCTTGCTTCTTCTGCTTTTAAACTATGTTTTTCTTTCGGCTTCATATGGAGCATATTTTCTGGGGTCAGCTGGACAGTCTTCCTATCTACTTTGAATGTTACCTTTCCTTTTTTTACGATGATGATGACGTCTGCATCCACGTCATGCTCTAAAATTATCTCTTCTTTTTCCAACTGGATATTCACGATCGTCGTGTTTTCGAAAGAAGTTAATTTTTGGATATGCTTTTGCTTTTCTCCAAGCATGTGGGGTGTTTCAATCACTTCCATTTTTTCTCTTCCTTTCTTCCATCCTTCTTTCTTTATCCATACCCTATCCAGAACAAATCAATACAGGCGTTTCACCGTTTAAGGTCGCCATCACAACGGGTATATCTCCTATAAGACAATTTTTCTACTATACAGGAGTGATTCGCATGAAAAAAATGATAATTCCTTTCGCTTTTCTTTTATTGCTTGGCGCTTGCGGAAACGAAGATCCCGAACCGGCGGACGGTGCCCAAACAGAAGTGGCCGCCCCGGAAGGTGAGTTAGATCCTACAGCACCTGAAGCAGTTGATGAAGCAGAACCGATTGAATTTTCAGCGCTGATGGACGGGAGCACTGAGGAAGGAGACCCGGTATCTCTTTCAGGAACCGCCGAAGAACTAACCGATGACGGCGCCTTCCCCGCTTTTATCATGAGCAACGGAGAGGAAGAGATTTTCGTACGGAACATCGCTGAGACAACGGTTGAAGCGGGTGATTCAGTCACCATCCAAGGCATCTTTGAAGGCGATGCGGAAGAAGGCATGCCGCTTGTCTCTGCATCGATTATCGAAGTTGCCGAATAAAAAAAAGATGAATTCCGATTGTTGCGGAATTCATCTTTTTTATGTTTTTTACTCAACCAATTGGATAAACTGACGCGTCCGTTCATTTTTGGGATTTTCAAAGAATGTCTTTGGATCTGCATCTTCAATGATGACGCCTTTATCCAACATGATGACTCGGTCTGCCACTTCTTTTGCAAACTTCATCTCATGGGTGACGACGACCATCGTCATGCCTTCCTCAGCGAGCTGCTTCATAACTTGCAGCACTTCACCCACAAGTTCAGGATCCAATGCCGAAGTTGGCTCATCAAACAACAGCACTTTCGGTTCCATAGCCAAAGCACGGGCGATAGCGACCCGCTGCTTCTGTCCACCGGAAAGTTTGCTTGGATAGACTTCCGCTTTATCCGCAAGCCCTACTTTTTCAAGCAGTCCGCGTCCCAGCTGCTTTGCTTTTTCTTTATCCATTTTTTTGACGATGATTGGTGCTTCAATCACATTTTCCAATACGGTTTTATGAGGAAAAAGGTTGAAATGCTGGAATACCATGCCGACTTCCGCACGGATATTCGCAAGTTTATCTTTTTTCGGGTTAATGGTGTGGCCATCGATCGTAATTTTCCCGCTATTCATCTCTTCCAGGAAGTTGAAGCAGCGCAGAAGCGTACTTTTCCCTGATCCACTGACACCGACAAGAACGACTACTTCCTGCGGCTTCACTTGCAGATCGATGCCTTTCAACACTTCCAGGTCTCCGAAGGATTTATGGATGTTTTCTCCGATAATCATGATTTGTCCCACCTTTATGCTTTGTCTACATCCAGTCTGTTTTCATACCATCTGACAATGTATGTGAAAATCATGACCAATACTAAATAATAGAAACCGACAACGATGAAGGTCTCGAACTGTTTAAAAGAACTTGCCGCGGAACGATTGGCTACTGAGAACAGTTCAGCTACGCCGATCATCCACACAAGGGACGAATCTTTCAATGTGATGATGAACTGGTTGCCAAGCGGCGGAATTGAACGCCGAAGCGCTTGCGGAAAAACAATTCTCCGCATCGCCTGGTTGTTCGTCATTCCAAGAGCCCGGCTGGCTTCTGTTTGTCCCGAATCGATTCCTTGGATAGCGCCGCGGAAAATCTCGGCAATATAGGCCCCGTTATGGACACCAAGTGCAATGGCCCCTGCCCAGAAATTATCCAAGATGATCAGCTGCGTAATCCCGAAATACAGGAACATGATCTGCACCAGCAATGGAGTTCCCCTGATAATGGTGATGTATAGATTTGCGATACCTTGAAGGATTTTGGAATTCGATATTTTCATCAGTGCAAAGAACAGTCCCAGCACTGTGCCGAGTACAACTGAAATGGCTGTGAGTTCAAGCGTGATGACTACGGCTTCTAAAAATCCTGGATAGGTGGTCATAAAAATATCGAATATCGTACGAAGTGTCTCCATGGCGATTCCCCTCTCTCAGTTTAGCGCAGAACTTCAATTCCTTCTGTCTCTACTTCGAGAAGGTTAGTGCCGAACCATTTTTCGGAAATCTCTGCATATGTTCCATTCTCGACGATTGCATCCAAAGCTCTGTTGACTTCATCCAATAATTCTTTATCTTCTTTGCGTACAGCGATTGCCGCTTCTTCAATCCATAGGTTTTCACCGATGTCCTTGATTTCAAGGCCGGCGTTCTGTGCTTCAAATCCGACAACATCCGCCGTGATGACAGCATCTACTCGACCAGGCACTAAATCCTGCAAAGCCACAACATCACTATTGTAGTACTGGATATCATCTGTATATTCTTTTGCAGCAGGCTCGTATGTTGTTTGGGCAACGATGCCGATTTTCTTGCCTTCTAAATCAGCTGCTTCTGTGATATCGGTGTTATCTTCAGCAACCCAGATTTTACCGCCGGACAAGTAGTACGGATCTGAGAATGCGACAGTTTCAGAACGTTCATCTGTAATCGCCATCGAACCGATAATCGCATCGAATTTATTGCCGATCAATCCTTGGATGATCGTTTCAAAAGGGTTCGTTACCGGATTATGCTCAAGCCCCATCTCTTCTGCCAGCGCAGCTCCGATTTCAATGTCAAAGCCCGTTAATTGGCCGCCTTCTTCATAGTTGAATGGTTTATAAAGTCCACTTGCAGCTGTCGTGAATTTACCTTCTTCCAATAGATTCAATCCGCTGTCTCCGCTGCCTTCAGAACTTGATGAATTTGAAGAATCTGAAGAATCATCGGATCCTCCGCATGCTGCCATAAGCATTCCAGCTGATAAAATAACCCCTAAAAATGATAATTTCTTTTTCAAAGTAATCTCCCCTTTTTTATAAGTGTCCAAATCGGCTTAGCCGTTTGGGAATTGCCGGTCATGAGCATGTTCTAATAAAAAATGTCATTGTCCCGATATACAGCTTCCACTTTTGTCAAATTGTCCCGGACTTTAGCATGGTCCTTCACGTAAACAAAACGCATAATCGACGTCAACAAAGCATGGACGGCTGTATAGGAATCGATGTTCAAATTGGAAGTGACTGTCACAATTAGGGAAGTATCGGCATATTGCATCGCTGGAGATTCCGTGGAATCCGTTAGAATGATGATTTCAGCCTCTTTGCCTTTGGCAGTGCGCAGCAATCCATCCAGCTGCTTTGTGTACCGCGGAAAGGCAAAAGCAATGACTAAGTCGCCTTTCACTACTTTCGCTAGCTTGCTGTAACTCTGACTATTGTCCGGCATCAGCATTTCCGCTTTCCCAAGCGACATATTGAGCCATTCGGTAAACCAATGGATCAATCCGAAATCAAAGAAATTTCCTGTTACACAAATATTCTTCGCCTGGCTGATTCGATCGACTACGTAGAGCAGTTTGTCCTCATCCATCGATTTCTTCAGTTTGACGATGCTTGAAATATCCGCATCCAACAGGTTTTCCAGAAAAGATTGATCAGCCAATGGTTCCGGCTGCTCTTCTTCCACTTTCTCAATGCGCTCCTGTGCCAATTTCCGCTGAACAATCTGCTGAAATTCTGCATAGCCTTTGTATCCCAATTTTTGTGTCCATCGAATCACTGTCGATTCACTGACATTTACTCTCCTTCCTACTTCGAGAGCGGATGAAAATGCAAGAAAAATTGGTTCTTGAAAAAACAAATCTCCTACCTTTTTTTGCCCGGAACTAAAATCTTTATAAGAATCCGAAACCATTCGCAGTAAATCCTGCATATTCTACGCCCCCAAAACAAGAACTTACTCAATACCACAAATTAAGCATACTATTATGCAGGATATCCTGCAACCATTCTCTGAAAATTCTTCTTAATGAAATAATCATAAATAATTAGAAAATATGACAAACTTTTGTTTCATGTTTGCTCATATCTGCGATAGAAGTGTATTCCTTACGTATTACGGACCAAATCCGGTTATGTAAATCGAGCTACAAAATCTTTTAAAAAATAAAAGGGGAATAGAGAAAAATGCAGGATTTCGGAGACTTAGAAAAATCATTCCCTAGTCTTTCAATTTCTAAACGCTATTTCAAATTCCTGTAAATGATTTTATAAATTGAGGAAAAAGAGAAAGTCAAAGTGGGAGAAGTATTTCTATAAAAGAAGGGTATGGAGAAAATAGAGTGTGATTGACGCTATTTTTCTGAGAATGTCTTATACTCGTTGTATAACTATTGTATCGGAGTGATGAGTTTGGCTTTGGAAGATTGGATCTTTCGATTGTTTTTATTTTGGTACAGCATCGGCATCATCTTATTAGGATTTGATATCTTGCCTGCCTGGCTCGAGTGGGCCAATGCTTTCTTCTTAATTCTTTCAGGCACCTTAGGTTTTCTTTATTTCCTGAAAAGATTTGGGTCCATTACGGGGAGTGTTTTAGGTGCTGTCATATTCATTTTCACTTTTGTAGTCGAAGGAATGGGAGCTGGCGTCGGTTTTCTGTTCGGTTCCTATGATTACACGGAGAAATTTGCACCGAATGTTTTCGGCGTCCCGATTGCCATCGGTTTCGCCTGGCTGATGGTTATGGCGACCACCCATGTACTGGCACGCTGGATTTACCCTTCAGGCGGCGTATTTTATGCAATTATCGGCGGAATCGGCGCTGTTATTATGGACTTGATCATTGACCCTGTCGCTTATCTCATTAAAGGCTACTGGATTTGGGAAGACACCGGCTTTTACTATGATATTCCTTGGACCAATTTCTTTGGCTGGTTTGTCGTAGCGTTCCTCTTACATATGCTGATCGATTGGCTGATGAAGCGGAAATCATTGGCAGTCTATTCTGAAGTACCGGAAAAGCGCATGGCTTTGCTTTATGTATTGATGATTGCCATGTTCGTGATGCTTGCCTTATTAGGAAAACTTTGGCTCGCAGCAGGGTTGACTACTGTATTAACCGTGATTTTCTCAGTAACGGCTTGGAGAAGGAGGATTTCATGATTAAAGCGAAAAAGAAAAAATCATTTGAGCTTGCCTTCGATTCTTATTTGAAGCCTTTGCTCCGCTCTTCTTTTTCCAATCTTTTTGGACGGGGCATCGAAGCTCCGTCCAAAAAGCCCGTTATCTTCATCGCCAATCACAGTTCCTGGTGGGACGGATTGATTTTCTTTTATCTGAATAAACAACTTTGGAAGCATGATATCCATATGATGATGCACGAAAGCGGACTGACGCGCTATCCTTATTTCCGTTTTCTCGGCGCTTTTTCAATCAACCGGAAAAAGCCGAAAGACATTATGGCATCACTTGAATATACGGAACAATTATTAAAGGATGGGAAATCGGTGGTCTTATTCCCGCAAGGCGATGAATTTCACCAAGAAAGCCGTCCGCTGGCTTTTCATAACGGCGTCATCTATCTGCTGGAGCGCTGCCCAGATATTCCGATCATCCCTATCAGCCTTTACTATTCGTTCCGGCATGAGCGGAAACCGGAAGTGTGGATCGACCAAAAGAAGGATTTTTACTACCGAGACATCCCGGGCGAGAAAAGAAAAGAGAAAACCGCTTTTTTGGAAACTTTCTGCACAGAGCATCTGGATGAATTAAAAGAATTTGTTGTGGCTGAACAGACGGAGGCCTTTCAAGAACTCCGAAAAAGGAGGAAATCGTGATGCTCAGCATCTATATTATGCTTCTCTCCTGTTTTTTGCTTTGGACCATCTTCAACAGTTTTTTCCTTCCAGCCTTACCGGTTTCATTTTCCAACAAGGAAACACCCGCCATTTCGGTTTTGGTCCCGATGCGCAACGAAGAACGGAATGTAGAGACAATCATTTCTTCGATGAAAGCGCTGAGCTATCCCCATCTGGAAATGATTGTGCTGAACGACCAGTCCACTGACCGGACGCAGGAATTATTGGAGCAGGAAATCGCTGGTGATACCCGCTTTAAAATCATCCAAGGAAAAGAATTGCCGGATGGCTGGGTAGGAAAAGTGCATGCCTGCCATCAGCTGCAGCAAGCGGCGCACGGCGACTATTTATTGTTTGCCGATGCCGACATCCGCTTCCTTCCTTCCAGCGTCGGACAAACCCTTTCCCTTATGAAACAAAAAAACGCAGCTTTGCTTTCCGGCTTTCCTGCATTCGATGTGCCGCCGCTGCTCAGTAAATTAATGGTGCCGATGCTTCATTTTGTGGTGTTTTTCCACTTGCCGATTGCATTAGCCAATTATACGAAAATGCCGGCAGCCACTGCCGCAAACGGAATGTGGATGATGTTCGAAAGGAAAACTTACGACGAGATCGGCGGCCACGCTGCTGTGCGCGGCTCACTTGTAGAAGACGTACATATCGCCAGAAAAATCAAAGCGTCCGGCCATAAAATGCTGTTGGCGAATATCACCAAATCGGTCTGGTGCCGAATGTACGAAAAGAACAGCGAAGTGTGGGAAGGCTTTCTTAAAAATAGCTATACCGGAATCGGCAGATCACCGCTGATCGCTTGCGGTTTGACTCTTTTCTATACGCTGTTTTACATTGCTCCTCTATTTTTAGCTGTTTTCGGTTTGTTTAAAGGCGAATTCCTTTTCGTTCTTCCTTATTTGCTGACAGTGCTGCAGCAAGGCTACGTCCTTATCAAAACACAGCAGCGCGTTCTTCTCGCATTCCCCATGCCTTTTCAAGCCGCAGCAATGATTGCGGTATTGCTCACAGCCATGTGGAAATCTTGGCGAAAGAAGACCTATTCATGGAAAGGCAGGCAATATTCATGAAAGATGTAATCATCATCGGTGCCGGGCTCGGCGGCTTGTCTGCCGCAGTCACGCTTGCCCATGCCGGATTCAAGGTTCAATTGATCGAAAAAAATAGCCATTACGGGGGAAAACTCATGCCCGTAAAATTAGGCAGCCATCATTTCGATTTCGGCCCTAATACCATCACTATGCCTCAAGTCTTTCAAAACATCATCGAACAAACCGGCGAGTCGGCTGATAATCACTTCGAACTGCTGCCAGTGAAAATGCACACACGAAATCATTTTCCGGATGGCACACAAATCGATTTCAGCTCAGATGCCAGCGAAATGGTTCGCCAGCTGCAGCCTTTTGCCGAAAGAGATGCCAGCAACTATCCTGATTTCATCAAAGAAGTCAGCCGTCTATATGATATGTCCGAACGTTATTTCTTCCCTTCCATCTTCCAATCCTGGACCGATTACCTTTCGCCTTCTTTAGGGAAGTCCCTATTAAAAGTGCGGCCATTGGAAAATATGCATCATTTCTTTTCACGCTATTTTACAAATCCGCAGTTTGTCCAAGCGCTTGATCGGTACGCAACTTATATCGGTTCGTCTCCTTTTAAAGCGCCGGCCACATTTTCCATGATTGCTTATCTTGAATTGGTGCAGGGAGTTTTTTATGCAAAAGGAGGAAACGTGTCAATTGCCAATGGTTTTGCAGCAGTTGCCGAGAAGCAAGGCGCAGTTTTACGAAAAAATACAGAGGTTTCAAAAATCCTGATAAAAGATAAAAAAGCAGTGGGCGTCGAATTGGCAGATGGTTCACAACTGGAAGCGGATCTTGTGATTTTAAATGGAGATCTCCTATCGGCTTTCCCCCAGCTGGTCAGCGAAGAACATCGACCATCCTTTACGGATGCTAAAATCAGCCGATTCGAACCTTCTATCTCTGCTTTTGTCATCACAGCTGCGCTGAATAAACATTTAGACGGCTTAAAGCATCACAATGTTTTTTTCTCAAGCGATTACGAAAAAGAATTCCATGAATTGTTTGCGCTAAAAGACTACAGCGAAGAGCCGACCATCTATATCAGCAACTCTTCCTATACTGACCCGTCGGTGTCGCCTGATGGCGATAATCTATTCATCCTGGTCAACGCGCCGGCACTTGATGAAAATGGAAAACTTCAAATTGAGCCGGAGCAGTATAAAGAAAAAATCTACGATTACTTGGACCAATACGGAATTGATATCAGGAGCTCGCTGATCGAGGACAAGGTTTTTACCTCTTCCTTTATCCAGGAAAAATTCGGGGCGTACCAAGGCGCTTTGTATGGCCCGTCTTCGCACCGGAAAAAAGACGCTTTCCTGCGACCTTCAAATGCCAGCAGTGACATCAAAGACCTCTATTTCATCGGCGGCAGCACACATCCTGGCGGCGGGTCCCCGATGGTGACGATGAGCGGCCAGAATTTAGCCAAGCGCATCATCAAAAAATACCGGTAAAAAAAAGACGACGGGAAATGAATCATTTCCCGTCGTCTTTTTCATTCATCGCGCCGACTGATTATAGGCAAGCCAGAATCGCTTTTTTAGATTCATCCGGCACAAAATGTTTTTCATTGAAGACATTGTAGTTTTTCGCACGGATTGTGGATAGGATTTCTTTATAGACGAGTCCTGCCCCTTTCACAGGAATTCTGGCATCCATCGGATACTCATGAATGGTTTCGAAAGCAGAACGGTAATAATGTTCAGCAAGCTCGGCCATTTCTTCCCACATCGCGATAAATTCAGGGCTGACAGTCCCTGAATACAGCTCCTCTTCGGCAAAGCCGTTTTTCTTCATCACTTCGGCTGGAAGATAAATTCGGCCAATCTTCAAATCTTCCCCGATATCCCGTAAAATATTCGTGATTTGCATCGCGTGCCCAAGGGCAATCGCCCCTTCGCGAAGCACCTGGATTTTGTTAGGCGCAAGAATTGGCAAAAGCATCAAGCCGACCGTGCTGGCTACGTGATAGCTGTAAGTCAATAAGTCTTCTACGGTATAATAGCGTTTAATGGTCAAATCCATTTCCTGTCCTTTGATCAAGGCATGGAATGGCTCTGCTTCCATGTCATATCGTTCAAATACATCTGCTAAAGCGATCCACATCGGATTTTCCGAATCAAAATTGCCTTGCAGGAATTCGTTAAACTCCTGCTCGAAGTTTTCCAGCTCCACTGCCGGATTATCCCCTTCATCTACGATATCATCGACAGTCCGGCAAAATGTATACACTCCCCAAACTGCTTTCTTCTTAGCTTTGGGCAATAAAGAAAATGTTCGGTAAAAGCTTTTGGAGTTTGCTGCAATCACTTCTTCACAATAAAGATAGGCATCTTTTAAATCCATTATGAACCGCTCCCTTCACTCGTTAAATCACGTTGGACTTGTTCAGCGAGTAGTTTTGCTCCTTGCATGACAATCGGAATGCCGCCGCCTGGATGAACTGAAGCCCCGACTGCGTATAGCCCCTGTGTTTTAAAAGGCTTGACTTGCGGACGGAAAACCCCGGATTGAAACAATGTCGGCCCGATTCCAAAACTGCCTCCCTGAAACAGTCCAAAAGCTTCAGCTTCAGTAGGCGTACGCACTTCCATCCATTCCACAGCTTCTGTGAAATCCGGAAATGCCAATTCTTCCATGCGATCAATGACGCCGTCAATCCATTCTTTTTCCTCTGCCCATTGAATATCCGTACCTGCAGGGACAGGAATCAATACGTACATGACGCCTTTGCCTTCCGGCGCCAAAGAATCATCGATAATGGATGGATGGAATGTGTAGAAAGCCGGATCGTCAGGCAGTTTTTTATCTGAAAATACGTGTTTCATATGGTCGCTGTAACTTTTTCCAATGAAGAATTGATGGACGTTCGCATTTTCATAAACACGGTCTAAACCAAAATAAAGCAGGACGCAACCTGAGGAAGGTGTAAATTCCCTTTTTTTCGCTTGCGGCAATACTTCTCCAATTGATGGGAAGTCTCCATTATAGATTACGGCATCATAGCCCTTAAATCCTTCTTTTGTTTCGATTCCTTTTACTTTATCCTGTTCCACAACTATATTCTCCACAGGATGGTCCGTATGTATCTTGAGATTCGGACGGCTCCTTAATTCACTTTCCAATAGCGGAATCAGGCTTCCATAACCGCCTTTTAAATAATGCACGCCATGTTCATGTTCACTGAACGGCACAAGCGAATACATAGCCGGAGCATTAAACGGATCTCCACCAATATAAAGTGCCTGCAGCGTATAAGCTAATTGAAGCCGCTCATCCCGAAAATAATTGGACATCAGTTTTTTTACAGATTGCTGCGGTTTCAGCTTTAAAAGATTTTTGACATTGCCCGGCGTCCAGAAATCCGATTTCTTTACAAAAGAATGTTCAAGGAAGGCAGACTTGCCAATTTCAAAGCGTTCCCGGCCTTCTGTCATAAAACGCAGAAAACCTTCTTTTTCCCCAGGAAACGTGCGTTCCACTTCTTCGGCTTGCCTTTGAATATCCGGGTATTTCGTGTAGACTTTTCCGTCCGGGAAACGAATGGTATAGAGAGGGTCGCAAAGCAGCAGTTCGTATCGCTGTTTCGATATTCCCGCTTCGCCTAATAATTCCTGAAACATTTCAGGAAGAAGGACGATGGTCGGCCCTTCATCTATTCGGTAGCCGTCTTTTTCGACGAAGCGAAGGCGTCCGCCTAATTGGCTGTCTTTTTCATAGATGGTGACGTCATATCCTTGTTGTGTCAGGTATAAGGCGCCCATCAATCCTCCGACGCCTCCGCCGATAATTGCGACGTTCATGCGAACCCCTCCAATGCAGGAAGCGGAGAAACAGGAAGTGTTTTTCTTCCATGCTGTTCCAAAATACCATTGGTCGAAATGCGGGCAGATTCAAGAATAGTCGGAAGACCGCTTCCGGGATGAGTGCCGCCGCCGACCAACCAGCAATTATCCAATTCCTCAAATTTATTGTGCGGGCGGAAAACCATCATCTGAGTTAATTGGTGTCCTAAGTTGAACGTGGCACCTTTATAAACCGAATAGTCTTGTTCCCAACCAAAAGGAGTGAGCAGTTTTTCCACTTCAATATGGTCGCGCAGACCTTTGAATTGCGTTTTTTCTTCTATAATATCCAACACAAGGTCACGGAAAGCTTCCTGCTCATTTTCCCAACCGATGTCGCTGAAATTATTCGGAACAGGAGCTAGAATATATAAAGCCGATTTTCCTTCCGGTGCAAGCGTCGGATCTGTCACACTGGCATTTTGGATATAAATTGAAGGATCTTCAGAAAGAATGCGTGAATTCGTTATTTCCTCTACATTTTTCTTGTAATCTTTTGAGAAGACGATTGTATGGTGTGACAAATCGTATTTCTTATCTAGCCCCAGATAAATCATAAATGTTGAACAAGAATATTTTTTCTTCTCCAGTTTTTCCGGTGTATATTTTTTAAGGATGCCAGGCTCTACCAGATGGTTCATGACATGGGCAAAATCTCCGTTGATTACGACTTCATCCGCTTCGATGCGTGTTCCATCTTCAAGATCCAGCCCTTTCACAGCCCGTTTCTCGATCCATAGGTTTTTGACTCCGCGGCCTGTATGAATCGTTCCACCTAATTCTTCAACAACTTTGGCCATTGCCTGAGAAAGCTGGTTAACGCCGCCAATCGGATGGTAGATGCCATAAGCATGTTCCATATAAGAAAGAATTGAAAAAGCGCCCGGACATTCCCATGGAGACATGCCCAGATATTTAGATTGGAACGCGAAAGCCATCTTGAGGCGTTCGTCTTTAAAATAGCGTGATAGGACTTGATAAAGCGTTTTATTGACTTCAAGTTCCGGCAACGCTTTAATCACTTTCGGCTGCATCATATGGATGAATTTATCCATTCGCGATTGGAGGATCGGTGATAACACCTCTAATTTTTTTCCGGTTTCTTTCATAAACCGTTCGTAGCCTTCTCCGTTACCTTTGAAATTCTCGTCAATTTGCGCTCTCATTTCTTTATGGTTCCGTGTCATGATTAAATTCTGGTCTTCAAACACCAGTTCATACATCGGATCCAGTTCAATTGCATTCATGTAATCGCTCAGCTTGCGCCCGGAAGCCTCGAATAATTCTTCAACGATATGGAGCATGCTTAAAAAAGTCGGTCCCGTGTCAAAAGTGAATTCACCCAACTTTAATTCGGCATTGCGCCCCCCGACTTTATCATTTTTTTCATAGACGTCCACTTGGTAACCCTTGGCAGCCAAGAGCATGGCTGCCGCTAATCCGCCAGGCCCAGCTCCCACTACTGCTATACGTTCTCTCATTATATGACCCCATTCCGCTTCAAATGTCCTGTTTAAATTATATTTTTATTATACAAATACTATACGACGTAGAATGAAAAAAAACTAGAAATAAGCTTTTTAAATTCTGAAAAATAATTTATTTTCCATTCTCCCTATTTACTAATCAATTCTAACTTTCCCTCTTTCCCATCCTTAAAAACAAATAAACAATACACTTTCCAAAAAGATACAAAAAAGCGCTGATTCAATCAATTAAAGATTGAATCAGCGCTTTTATTAGTTATTCAATTACTTAAGAATTTTAATTTTTACGTTTTTGCGTCCCCATTTAAGGGCTTTGCTTTTCGATGGGATGAAGACATCAATTTTCTTGCCTTTAATCGCTCCGCCAGTGTCTCCAGCAACAGCGTAGCCATAGCCTTCAACATAGACTTTCGTGCCAAGCTTGATCACTTTCGGATCTACTGCAATGACTTTAAGGCCTGGGTTTTTCTTTAAGTTCAATCCGGTTCTTGTAATTCCTGAGCAGCCTTTGCACGATGCTGTATAAGCAGATGCAGAAACTGTGAATTCTTTGACCACTGAACCTGAAGTAGAACGCGAAGGCGTTTTTGTTTTAGATGCAGTTTTTGCTGTAGACTTTACAAGTTTAAGCTTTTGTTTCGGATGAATCGTATTGGACTTCAAATTATTCCATGACTTTAAATTTGAAACCGATACCTTTTGTGTTTTTGCTATTTTATATAATGTGTCTCCACTTTTAACTGTATAGGTAGATGATGCTGCTGAGCTCTCAAGTGACATGCCAAGGAACAAAACTAGTGCAAAACTTAATACTATAAGTAGTTTTTTCAAGTTGTTCTCTCCTTCTTTGTTTTAGCAGTACAACCAAAATAGCATGTAAACATTACAATCGTGTAACATTCCGTAGGTCACTTTATTACAATTGGGTTCTTTTTTGTGACAAAAGTACCTCTGAATATTCAAAATACTTCGTTTTCAATGCTTTTCTTTTCTCTTTTACTGCCTTGTTGTCAAAACACCTGAAGCTTTTTGCCCACAAAAAAAAGAGAGATTCTGTACGGACAGAACCTCTCTAAATTCTTTTTATTTATTGGCTTTATGGACTTTCAATGTCTTGCCTTTGACCGTTTTGTCTTTCATGGCTTTTAGTACCATCGGCCCTTTGCCGTTTAAGATGTCAATATAAGTTACCGTGTCTTGAATTTTAATGATTCCGATGTCTTCCGCAGTCATTCCCGGAATACTCGTCAAGGTGCCGACAAAATCAAAAGCACGGAGTTTCTTTTTCTTACCGCCGTTGAAATACAATTTCATGATGTCTTTATTGACCAATTCATTTTTGTTTTTCTTCAATTTTGGACGGCTTTCCATTTTTTCAGTGAAGGCTATCTCTGCCTCCGCTACTCTTTCTTTAGATGGAGCATCATTCCGCTCCAATTCAAAACCGATATAAGACTCAATTTCATTTAAAAACTTGTCTTCGTAAGGTGTAGCAAACGTAATCGCTTTCCCCGTCTTGCCTGCACGCCCTGTTCTTCCTGCCCGGTGAACATAGCTTTCTTTTTCCAACGGGAGATCGTAGTTGATGACGTGGGTGATGCTGTCGATATCAATGCCTCGCGCTGCGACATCCGTCGCCACCAAGTAGCGGAATTCTCCGCGCTTAAAATCATTCATTACTTCAAAACGGTCTTCTTGAACCATTCCTCCATGCAATTTATCGCATGTGTAATAATGTTTTTCAAGTTGCTCCATAACGAAATCCACATTGTCTTTTGTTCGGCAAAAGATGATGCAGCTATCTGGATTTTCTATAATAGTGACATCCCGCAGCAAAGAGAACTTTCTTTTTTCATCTACTACATAAAGTGAATGTTCAATCTGATCCGTTAATGTGTGCGTGGAGGCAATCTCGATATGTTCCGGATCCCTCATGTATTTTTGCTGCAGCTTTTCAACGTTTTCCGGCAATGTCGCAGAAAACAGCATGGTCGTCCGCTCTTTCGGCAATTTATTGATGATGGATTCCACTTGCTCGATAAAGCCCATATTCAACATTTCATCCGCTTCGTCCAGAACCAAATAAGCGATGCGGCTTAAGTCGATTGTCCCGCGTTCAATATGGTCGAGTACACGGCCTGGCGTTCCCACTACAACATGGCATTTCTGTTTTAATTCGGCTTGCTGGTAAGCGAAAGGCTGTTTGCCGTAAACTGCGGCTGCTTTTATGCGTTTGAAGCGTCCGATGTTCGTGATGTCTTCTTTTACTTGATCGGCCAATTCCCGCGTAGGCGTCAAAATCAACGCTTGCGGCTTGTTTTCTTCCCAATCCACGAGTTCGCAGATCGGTATGCCGAATGCTGCCGTCTTCCCGCTGCCGGTTTGTGATTTCACAGCTACATCCGTTTTCTTTAGTGCAGCTGGCATCACTTTTTCCTGTACTTCGGTCGGACTCTTGTAGCCAAGGCCTTCGAGTGCCCGTAAAATCGGTTCACTTAGTTGAAAATCATTAAATTGTTGATTGCTCATTTATTATTGCTCCTTTTCCGTTCAAAAACGTACACCTTATTTCATTATCTCACGGATCGGATTTTTTTGCCGTAAATCAATTATTGAAACTACTGTCATTGATCCAGAAGACTGACGGAAACTTTCACCTCTAGAGATTGGCTGCCGCCGCGGTAGACGCCTTGGACCGGGCTGACATCGTTATAATCCCGTCCCACTCCGACGCGAATATGATGTTCCAGCGCTTCCACGTTATTGGTCGGATCCAGGCCGACCCAGCCGATTCCCGGCACCATCACTTCCACCCAGGCATGGCTTGCCGCATCTCCGACAAGCGCCGAATTTTCGCCCACGTACAAATAGCCGCTCACATAACGCGCAGGAATCTGTTTGGCCCGCAAAATTCCCAGCATGACATGGGTCAGGTCTTGGCAAACCCCTTTCCGCAAGTCAAATGATTCTTCCGCTTTTGTCGACACATTGGTCGATTCTCCATCATAAGTAAAATGGCTATGGATGTATTCCATGACGTCAATCGAATACTGCACCGGATTCTTCATCTCTCCTAATTCTTCATCCACCCGCGCCATTTGTTCCGGCGACAGGTAAGTGTAAGCGGTATTGCTCAGGAAAGCTAAATAATGTTCGCTGAATAATTGAGAATGGAAAATCGCATTCATTTCCGGCGAATAGTCGATGCGGTGGATAAATGGGCTTTTCTGGATGCTGACAATCGAGGTCGCTTTCACTTCAAGATGCTCATGATGCTCCGCAATGAAAAAGGTTTCGACGTGGTTCCCCCAAATATCGATATGTTCTTTTGTTACAGAAGCAGGAGTAATGTCAGCCCGGTAAGAAAGCAGACGCTGGCATTCATCGGTTCTGGGCTTCAGCCGGATTGAGTTCATGCTTTGGTCGACGATGGATTCATATTTAAAAATATTGGTATGTTCAATTTGATATTTCATAGAACTGATCTCCTCTGCACTCATGGTTTGGGATTGGCTGAAACCTGTTTCTTGAATGGTTGGATCGATTAAATAATAGGTCTTGGAGAAAAGCTGCGAAATCTCATTGCAGCCGTCCTGGAAATGGTTGAGAAAATTCATCATTTCATCTGTCGTAAATTCTTCAATTTTTACTTCGTTGAATTCGGTGCGCATTTCATCCAATTTGGCATAAAGTTCCCAAGAATAATGCGAAACTTTGCCGTCTTCCAACACATCGATCGCTTCCCTTACATGGTCGAGGCAATAGCGGATCGAGCGCGGAAAAGCTTTGTTCGAAATCAAAAAGCTCAATACTTGCCGAGGATCCATTTTCGGCGGATGCGATTTCAAATATGCTTCATAGGCATTGGTCATTCGGAGAGCCGATAGCCAATAGTAGTAGTCTTCGGTCTGTTCATCCAGCTGCTGCTCGTACGTGCGGTCGCATACAACATTCAAAATTCGGGCCGTTTTTTCTGCCCGTTCAAGCCATTTGCCGATTTTGATGATTTGGTATTCCACGCCTCTCGACATCGATGATTCGATGATTCCTTGCGATGTCAGTGCCGTTGTTTTTACCCGCTCCAAAAACGAACGGATCTGGCCGTTTTCGCATTCGGCTCGATTCATTTCTTGGAGAGCCAAATAACAGCCATTCCAAGTTTTCCAGTAATCATCTATGATATGGTCCCTGCTTACCCGAGCATTCTCTCTCACCATTCGTACGCAATTCGAAATGGAATTCAAATTCTGATCATCTATTGCTAAATAATGGATCAAGTGGTCTTCGCCATACGCTTGCTGCTTTTTCAAATAATCCAACTCTTGCTGAGTGGCACAAATTTCATAGATCAGTTTCCAATCGCTGTCCCTGACCAAATCTTCATCCGAAGCTTCAATCATCTGGAGCAATTGCACGTCAAGTATCCGTGCGTTATTCTCTGCCCTTTCCGCATTCCGTGACATCCAATATAAGGCATTTGCTACTCGGCTAAGCATCAAGAAGCCCCCTATCCTCTTTTTCTTTATACACCCACGTGTCTTTTCCGCCCCCTCCTTGAGAGGAGTTTACGACTAAAGAACCTTGCTTCAAGGCAACTCGCGAAAGGCCGCCCGGAAGCACTTTCGTTTCATTGCCTCTCATGACAAATACCCGCAAGTCTACATGGCACGGATAAAATTCTTCACCTTGGTAGGCAGGAGCCCTTGAAAGCTTAATAGTAGGCTGTGCAATATATTGATGAGGAGATTCGATGATTTTCTCCCGGAATTTCTCTATCAGCTCTTTCGAAGCATGGGGACCGACAAGCATATCGTAGCCGCCTGATGCGCCAACATTTTTTACGACGAGTTCTTCAAGATGTTCAAGAACCCATTCGCGATCTTCTTTGTTGCTAAGCAAATACGTTTTTACATTATCGATAATCGGCTCTTCGCCGAGGTAGTAGCGGATCATGTCTGGCACGTATGCGTAAATTGCCTTATCGTCTGCGACTCCGTTGCCGATGCCGTTTAATATGGCTACATTCCCGTGCCGGTAAGCTTCAAGCAGCCCAGGCACGCCAAGTGCTGAATCCGCTCTGAAAGCTCGCGGATCAAGAAAATCGTCATCAATCCGGCGGTAGATGATGTCCACCCGCTGCAGTCCACGGATCGACTTCATATAGACGATATTCTTTTTGACGATTAAATCCCTTCCTTCCACTAAGTCGATGCCCATTTGCTGAGCCAAAAAAACATGGTCATAATACGCTGAGTTGTACATTCCAGGTGTCAATAAAACCGCAAAAGGTTTTTCATTCGAGGTGTTCGGCATATGGTCAAGCATGGCCTGATGAAGATAAGATAATTGATGTTCAAGCGCATGCACTGAATGATTAGCGAAGAAATCAGGATAGACCTGCCTCATGACATAACGATTCTGGTACACATAAGACATGCCCGAAGGATTCCGCAGATTGTCTTCAAGAACATGGTATTTTCCAAATTCATCGCGTATCAAATCGATGCCAGCCAGGAAAATATGGTTCTTGAGAGGAATATCAATTCCTTTCACTTGCTTTGAATAATAATAGGGATTTTCTTCAACTAAATATCGGGGCACGATGCCGTCTTCGAGGATTTTCTGTTCATGATAGACATCATCGAGAAATCGGTTAAGAGCTTCCGTACGCTGAATCATGCCTTTTTCAATTGTTTGCCATTCGTCCCGAGAGATGATAATCGGTACAAAATCAAAAGGCATGGTCCTTTCCGTCCCGACATTGTTGTTGTAAACCGTGAACGTAATCCCTTGCCGCAAGAATGCAAGTTGAGCTGTATCATGCTTTTCTTTAAGTTCTTCTTCGGTAAACCGCTGCAAGATGTCGTAAAACTTCCGGTAATGCGGTTTCGGAACCTTTTGCTCGTTGAACATCTCATCGAAAAAAGGCTTGACCTGATAGGAATCAAACATAATACAACTCACCCTTTCTTAATATTCCGTTAATTTTAAAGCTTAAAAAAAGCTATAGCTCATAGGCTTGCGAGCAATAGCTTTTCTGTTGGGATATTCACTTTTATTTGTCGAAAGTCGATTTATCGGTTGAAGAAGAATCATTTGATAAATCTTTTTTCAATGACTCACTGTAATCCGTACTGCCGCCATAGACTCCGCCGCTCGGGGTTGAAGTGTCTGGAGAAACACTGCTTGAAGAACTCGTATTTGATGAGCCTGAAGCACTGGACCCAGCCGTTTTTGATGTAGAAGAAGAATCTTTAGTAGACGTGCCGCCCACTTCATCCTGCAAAGTTTGGTTGGCTTTATCCAACATGTCTTTTTCTTTATCCATCATTTTTTGCTGGCCTTCAATGGCACTTTTCACTGTTTCCACCGCTTTGCTCACGCCTGGTTTCACTTTGTCGACCATTCCGCCTGATTGTTCATTGAAGCGGTCTAGCCCTTTCTTCACATTCTCTTTCAAGTTGCCGGCTTGAGAAGTTTCATTGCCGTTGGAATCTACTTTTTTCTGGGTCATTGCTGCACCAATTACTGCCCCGACGCCTAATAACACAAGCTTGCCAAACATACCGCCTGAATTTCTAGCCATTTTCATCTCTCCTTTTCAGTTTTAAAATACACTGTGCTCATAGTATTGACTGTTTTAGCCTATTTCAAACATAAAAAAGGAAAAAAGAAAGACACCTTCTAAGCCAAAGGTGCCACATAAATTATACAACTCATTCAATTTTGCCATGTGAAAAAGCTTTAGCTTTTTACGTAATTTTGCCTTCTTCTTTTATCACTTGTTCAAAAGCCTTGACCACTTCCGGATCGTATTGAATGCCCGCAAGTTGCTTAATTTCTGCCAAAGCGAACTCAGCGGTAAAGGCTTTTCGGTAAGCGCGGTCTTCCGTCATCGCATCGAACGTATCACAGACACCGATGATTTTCGCTTCCATTAAAATTTCTTCATCCACTAAACCGAAAGGATAGCCTCGCCCATTCACTCGTTCATGATGCTGCTCAACGATATCCGCAAGTTCTGCGTAAGGAGTCTCTCTGATCATTGCTGCACCATCACCTGGATGCTTCTTAATCAGTTCAAACTCAGCATCTGTCAGTTTACCGGGTTTCTTTAAAACTTCTTCAGGTATATTAATCTTGCCAATGTCATGAAGAAAAGCGGCCGAATATAAATTCTGGATTCTTTGCTTCGGCAATTTCATTTTAGTCGCTGTTTTTACTGCATAATGCGCAACACGTGAACTGTGATTAAAAGTGTAGCGGTCTTTCTGCTCGACCGCTTCCCCGATTTTTCTCAGTTCCTTGATTTCTCCACTTAATTCCTGAAACACTGGAGCTGTCGAAATCGACAAAAGGATAACGTCCGATTTGGTATAAAAATCTACTGTAGTTTCTAAATTTTTTGTAGAAAAAAAATCATTGGCAGACAATCTTACTTTCTCATCATCGATTTCGCCTTCGATTTCGCCTTCAATTATATAGTAAAACTCCTCAACGTCGGCATCTTCCCCTGGAAAAAGAATGAATAACCGATCTTTTTGAATCGCTTGCTTCATTATTTCTAAACTATTTCCACGTCCAAGTAGACTTAGAGTTGTCGAATCATTATTCACTTTTTCGAGGTACCCATTCTTCAATATGTCTAAGCCTTTCACGATTACACGTCCTTTAGAAAAAGATGAGAGTATCGGTATCCCGATACTCTCATCTTACTGTATCTATGAGGTTTTATCCATTGAAAATTACCAGCTTACTACTCGTATTGGATCGATTAAGGCGATGCGATCTGCGAACTGGACAGGAATCCATTCGATTTCTACATTAAGCCCTGATTCTCTGGCTTTTTCAACCCCGTGGCGTGTAATTTCTTGAGTTTTTACGTCAACTTCAGAAATGATTTTCGTCAATTTTTGTTCATAATCCGCTTTCAACAAAGCCGGGTCTCCAGCTTCACTAACAGCTAAAAGATAGTCTTCATATAATTGATCTGCCTGGGCTTGCCCTTTTGCAATTACATCGTAAATTTCAGCATTTACTTGTTCCACTTCGTTAAGCGCTTGTGCGATTTCTGGAGTTATCACTGCTTCTTGAGCAAAAGCAGTAGTTCCAACCATAACAGCAAGAAGTACAGATAGTAACAATGCAACAAAACCTTTTTTGAACATTCTTCTTCCTCCCGACAATTAAATGATGTGGTGAACACAAGTTTAACTGTTCTATGTAGTAATGCCTGATTCTTTCGAGCCTAGCAGTAATACCTATTAAAGTTAATCTCGCTGCACCTATTATAGTATATATGAATCATGTTTTTTACACAACATTTTCTAAATTTTCTTTCTATTCTATTTTTGTAAAGACTTTTCACCTAAAAAAAAGACCAGACAAATGTCTGGTCTTCCAAAAATTAAGGCAACACGGTCGAACCCATCAAATAACGGTCGCATTCTCTTGCTGCTTCTCTTCCTTCATTAATCGCCCATACAATCAGGCTCTGGCCTCTTCGCATATCTCCAGCTGCGAAAACGCCTTCGACATTGGTAGTATATTTTCCATATTCCGCATTGACCGTGGAATTTGCGCTTGTTTCAACTTCCATCTGTTCAATGAACTTCTGGTCAGGTCCGCTAAATCCGATGGCAATCAAGACAAGATCCGCTTTCCAGACTTTTTCCGTGCCCGGAATCTCTTCGCGGATTCGGTTGCCTGATTCATCGATTCTTAACTTAACGTTCACCGTATGAACTTCTTTAAGCTGGCCATTTTCATCGCCTACAAACTTCTTCGTCATAACAGCGAATGCTCGTGGATCTTCCCCGAATGCAGCTGCCGCTTCTTTTTGTCCATATTCCACCCGGTGCACACGTGGATATTGCGGCCATGGGTTTCCTAAGTCATCGCGCAATGCGCCTTTTTTATCGTAGACATCAAATTGCACTAAGCTTTTGCAATTGTGGCGAACGGATGTGGCCAGGCAGTCTGTTCCCGTATCTCCACCGCCAATGACAATCACATTTTTTCCTTCAGCGGAAATATAATTGCCATCCGCTAAATTCGAATCCAGTAAACTTTTCGTATTGGCATGCAAAAAATCCATTGCGTAATGGACGCCTTTCAAATCACGGCCTTCTACAACGATATCACGATGTACAGCAGCTCCTGTGCACATAATCACAGCATCAAAATCCGAGCGAAGCGCTGATACCGGATAATCTTTTCCAACTTCAGTGTTTGTAATAAATGTGATGCCTTCTTGTTCCAAAATTTTGACGCGGCGAAGCACAACGTCATACGATAATTTCATTTCCGGGATTCCATAAGTCAGCAAACCTCCGACTCGGTCGCTTCTTTCAAACACGGTCACGAGGTGTCCCGCTTTATTCAATTGGGCTGCAGCTGCTAATCCAGCTGGACCCGAGCCGATAACCGCCACTTTTTTGCCGGTTCTTGAAAGAGGCGGTTCCGGAACGACCCACCCTTCCGCAAACCCTTTTTCGATGATGGAACGCTCAACTGTTCGGATAGCTACTGGCGGTTCATTAATTCCGAGGACACAAGCCCCTTCACAAGGAGCTGGACAAGCCATTCCTGTAAATTCCGGAAAATTGTTCATAACGTGTTCCCGCCGCAACGCTTCCTTCCATTGCCCTCGGTACACCAAGTCATTCCATTCAGGAATTAAATGGTAAACTGGGCAACCCGTCGTTGATCCTTCCAACTCCATGCCGGATTGGCATGTCGGCACGCCGCAATCCATGCAGCGTGCCCCCTGCTTTCTCACTTCTTCATCTGAAAGAGGGATTGTATAATCCGACCAATCTTTTTTCCGTACTGCCGGATCTCGTTCTTTCACTGTTTGCCGGCTGTATTCCATGAAACCAGTCGCTTTTCCCATCAAACCCCTCCAATTCTTTACTTGCATAGATGGCCGCTTATGCCTTTCAGAGCTGACCAGCCGCTTACGCTTTTCCTGTTGCCATTTTGCTTTCTTCAAATGCTGCCATTTCGGCATCAGATTTTGCCATTCCGCTTTCCTGCAATTTGCTGATGCGTTCATTGATTTTCAAATACGCTTTCGGAATGACCCGAACGAATTTAGCCGAATAGATTTTCCAGTTGTCGAGCAGGCGTTTGCCATTTTTACTGCCTGTATACTGAACATGCTGTTCGATCATATGGCGCAATTCTTCCATTTCTCCCGGTTCGACAAGCGGCTGCATGTGAACAAGCTCGGCATTGCAGCGTTCAGCAAATGTCTCGTCTTCATTCAATACATAAGCGATGCCGCCCGACATGCCGGCTGCAAAGTTTTTGCCAGTCTTGCCTAAAATAACAACGCGACCGCCTGTCATATATTCACAGCCATGATCTCCGACACCTTCAACGACGATATTGGCCCCACTATTACGGACCGCAAAACGCTCTCCTGCAATTCCGTGGATATACGCTTCGCCGGCAGAAGCTCCGTAAAATGAAACATTCCCGATAATGACATTATTTTCAGGAATAAACGTCGAATCGCTTGCCGGATAGACGATGATTTTCCCTCCGGATAAACCTTTCCCTACAAAATCATTGGCATCTCCAATCAGTTTAAGCGTCATTCCTTTAGGGATGAACGCACCGAAACTTTGTCCGGCTGACCCTTGGAAATTGAAATTGATCGTGTCTTCCGGCAATCCTTCTGCTCCGTATTTTTTGGATACGGCATAACCGATGATCGTGCCGGTTGCGCGATGGATGTTTCGGATGGCTGTTGTGACATCAACCCGCTCACCCGATTCAATCGCTTTTCTGGCGCGCGGCAGCAATTCGGTATAATCCAATGTATTCTTCAATTCATGATCTTGTTTTACAGTCGCGTAACGCCCTACCTTTTCAGGCAGATCCGGCTGATACAATAAAGCGGAAAGGTCGAGTCCACTAGCTTTCCAATGGTCTACAGCCTGTTTTGCTTCGATCACATCTGTTCTTCCGATCATTTCATTGATGGTCCGGAATCCAAGTTCCGCCATTAACTCGCGTGCTTCCTGTGCGACAAATCGCATAAAGTTTGCGACATGCTCCGGATCGCCCATGTATTTCTTGCGCAGCTCAGGATTTTGCGTAGCAATTCCGACCGGACATGTATCCATATGGCATACACGCATCATGACGCAGCCAAGAACGACTAATGGAGCCGTTGAAAAGCCGAATTCTTCCGCCCCGAGCAAAGCAGCGGTAACGACATCGCGGCCTGTCATCATCTTCCCATCCGTCTCGACAACGATCCGGTCACGTAAACCATTCAGCAGAAGCGTTTGGTGTGTTTCCGCTAATCCGATTTCCCATGGCAAACCGGTATGCTTCAAACTCGTCTTCGGCGCAGCGCCAGTACCGCCGTCGTATCCACTGATCAACACAACATCAGCACGGCCTTTTGCAACGCCGGCTGCAATGGTTCCAACGCCAACTGCCGATACCAGTTTCACACTGATGCGGGCCATTGGATTAGCATTTTTCAAATTATAAATCAGCTCTGCCAAATCTTCGATCGAATAAATATCATGATGCGGAGGCGGAGAAATCAGTTCTACTCCAGGAGTTGAACCACGGACTTCCGCTACCCATGGATATACTTTTTTGCCTGGCAAATGTCCGCCTTCTCCCGGCTTAGCTCCTTGAGCTACTTTGATCTGAATTTCATCTGCATTGACCAAATAATGGCTGGTTACGCCAAATCGGCCAGAAGCCACTTGTTTGATCGCGCTTCGGCGGCTATCGCCATTCTCATCAGGGATGAAACGGGAAACTTGCTCTCCGCCTTCTCCCGAATTGCTTCTGCCGCCGATCCGGTTCATGGCAATCGCCAATGCTTCATGCGCTTCTTGGCTGATTGAACCGAATGACATCGCGCCTGTTTTAAAGCGCGCACAAATTTCTTCAATCGTTTCCACTTCTTCTATTGGAACAGGAGTCCGCTTCTTGAACTCCATTAACCCGCGCAAGGACTGGACATTCGAAGTTTCTTTCGTTAATAGGCCTGTGTATTTTTTAAACACTCGATAATCATTCGTCCGGCAAGCCTGCTGCAGCGTATGGATCGTTAATGGATTGTATTGATGCGTCTCACCGTTTGCCCGGTATTGGTACTCATCTCCAGCTTCCAAGAATCGATCTCCTGTTCTGCGTTCCGGATATGCCTGTTCATGGCGCATCAGCGCCTCTTTTGCAATAATATCAAGGCCAATCCCGCCAAGCCGCGAAGAAGTACGCGTAAAGTAACGATCGATGACATCCATATGAATTCCGACCGCTTCAAAGATTTGTGCACCTCGGTAACTTTGGATGGTTGAAATCCCCATTTTCGACAAAACTTTGATGATTCCATCGGTTACGGCATTCACATAGCTCGCTTCCGCTTTTTTATAAGGAACACCGACAATGTCTTCTTGTTCAATCAGGTCTTCTATGGTGCGCAAAGCCAGATAAGGATTGATTCCTTCAGCTCCATACCCGAGCAATGCGGCAAAATGATGGACTTCCCGCGGTTCTGCAGATTCCAGCAAAATGCTGACTTTCGTCCGGGTTCCTTTGCGGATAAAATGGTGGTGCAAACCGGAAACGGCCAATAATGCAGGGATGGCCACATGCTCCTCGTCCACACCCCGGTCTGAAAGAATCAAAAGAGTAGCTCCAGCTTCATAAGCTTGATCGGCTTTTATAAATAGCTCTTCCAGTTCCTGCTCCATCGCTTCCGGTCCACCGGATTTTTTGAAAAGAATCGGCAGCGTAATCGTTTGGAACTCCACGAGCTTCTGCTGGCGTAATTTTTCCAAGTCATCGTTTGTCAGTACAGGTGTCTCGAGACGGATATGGCGGCTGCTTTCCGGCCGAGGATCCACTAGATTCCCTTCTGCACCGATCGTTGTGCGGGCAGCAGTGATGATGTGCTCACGGATCGCGTCAATCGGCGGGTTCGTCACTTGTGCAAATAATTGCTTGAAGTAATTATAAAGAAGCTGCGGTTTTTTGGATAAGACGGCTAACGGTGAATCATAGCCCATTGAACCAACCGGGTCCTTGCCCTCCGTAGCCAATGGCTTGATGATTTTTTGAACTTCTTCCGTCGTATAGCCGAATGCCAGCTGCTGCTCCACAAATTTTTCTTTAGTTACTGTCTGACCAGGAATTGAAGGGGCAGGAAGATCATCCAAATCCAATAGATTGTTCTCAATCCAGTCTTTATAAGGAAGTTCCTTGGCAATCTGCATTTTGATTTCTTCATCCGGAATAATTTTTCCAGCCTCTAAATCGACTAGGAGCATTTTGCCTGGACGCAAGCGATCTTTGTAAATGATGTCATCAGCAAATATGTCCAATGCGCCAACTTCAGATCCAAGAACGATCATTCCGGTTTTCGTTACGTAATAACGCGCGGGGCGAAGACCGTTGCGATCCAGGCAAGCCGCTATTTGACGGCCGTCCGTAAAGACCAGTGCTGCCGGTCCGTCCCATGGCTCCATTAACGTACTATGGAATTCATAAAAGTCTTTTTTCTCTTTTCGAATGGTCGGGTCGTTAACCCATGGTTCCGGAACCATCATCATTGCGGTATGCGCCAGTGAGCGGCCTGATAAGTGAAGGAATTCAAAACAGTTGTCGAACATTGAAGAATCGCTTCCGCTTTCATCAATAACGGGCAAGACCTTTTGTAGTTCTTGCTCATTGAAATAAGGAGAACTGCAAAGCGTTTGTCTTGCACGCATCCAATTCACGTTTCCTCTGAGGGTATTGAATTCACCGTTATGGATTGAGTAACGGTTCGGGTGGGACCGTTGCCAGCTCGGGAAGGTATTCGTACTGAAACGGGAGTGAACTAATGCCAACGCTGATTTGAATTCAGGGTGGTTGAGGTCAATATAGAAGGAATCCAGTTGTTCAGGAATTAGCATGCCTTTGTAAACGATCGTGCCTGCTGAAAGGCTGCTGAAATAGACATCTTTGAAATCCTCATTGCCGCCCATAACCATTTCGATGCGTTTGCGGATGACATAGAGTTTGCGTTCAAGCGCCATACGGTCTCCCAGATTTTCAGAAGCCGCAATAAATACTTGGCGTATGACCGGCTTTGTTTTCAAAGCCACTTTCCCAACAAAAGAATCATTTATAGGAACTGGCCGCCAGCCTAGGCATTCCTGGCCTTCCTCTTCTACAATTTGCTTGATGATTTCTTTCGTTTTCATGCGCAGCTCATAATCCTGGGGCATGAAAACCATCCCGATGCCATATTTTCCAGCTTCAGGAAGAGTAATCCCTTCTTTTTCGCATTGCTTTAAAAAGAAACGATGAGGAATCTGTGTTAAAATTCCCGCTCCGTCCCCTGTGCTCGTATCCGAAGATTGGCCTCCCCGATGTTCCAAGTTGCAAAGAATGTTGATTGCATTCTGAACAATCGCATGTGATTTTTCTCCATTAATATTAGCAATCATCCCGATTCCGCATGCCTCATGCTCTTGATCCGGATGATAGAGTCCTTGTTGTTGTGGATATTCTCTCTTGCTCATCAAATCGCCTCCTTCATTACGATAAAGTGTCATAATGTTTTGATAGTATACCACATGTCTGAATATATATACAATTCCATCTTGATATTTTTTTCACATTGTTTCGTGAATACAGGCCATGTATGTAACCGTTTACATATTTAATGATTTACATAAAATTCACCATGTAATAAATTGAATATTTATACAGATTTACTTAATAAAAATAAAAAAGATCCCTTAACAAAAGGGATCTTTTTTGTATATTTTATTCAATTATTGACCATATCATATGCTTTTATCGTTTCTAAAAAAGCTGCTCCGTACTTTTCAAGCTTATTGGATCCGACTCCATTTACTTCTAAAAATTCTTCGCTGTTTTTAGGTCTTCTTGAACACATATCCTGTAAAGTTTTATCGGAGAATATAACAAATGGAGGTACTCCTGCTTCATCGGCTAAAGTTTTGCGGATTTTCCGCAATTCTTCAAACAATGGATCGTTGTCTGCAATCTGCTTGGTGGCAACCGCTCCTTTTCGGAGCACTTTTCTTTTGCCTAATAACACATCACGGCCGCCATCCGGCACATAGATAGTCGGGAAAGATCCTTGTTCTACAGCCAGCAATTCTTGGGAAATCATAAACTCGATTAAATTCGCCACTTCTTTTGCGCTATGGTGCTTCAAGATGCCGTAAGTCGATAATTTATCAAAACCGAAATCGATCACTTTTTTATTCCGGGAACCCGTCAATACCTGAGCTGTCATCATCTTTCCGAATTTCTGCCCCATCCGGATGACGCAAGACAAGACCATTTGCACATCCGTCGTCACGTCCATACTTTCCCGGTCGTCGTTGCAGCTGCTGCAATGTCCGCAAGGTTCAGCAGTTTTATCGCCGAAGTAATGGATGATAAATTGTTGGAGGCAATTTTCCGTATGGCAATAGTCGACCATCCCTTGAAGTTTCACCAATTCTCCCGGAATACGGCTTGGATCTTGGGCTTGATCGATGAGAAAACGCTGGGTCTGCACATCTTGTGAAGCATATAAGACGATGCATTCACTCGGCAGCCCGTCACGGCCAGCACGCCCTGCCTCTTGATAATAGCTTTCCATATTCTTCGGCAGCTGATAATGGATGACATAACGGATATTCGATTTATCAATGCCCATCCCGAACGCATTGGTGGCTACCATCACAGTCACTTCATCGTTCAAGAAGCGTTCTTGTCCAAGCTTCCGTTCCATATCCGGCATGCCTGCATGATACCTTGCAGCCTTGACGCCTTTTTTGATCAGCATCTCATAAACCGAATCGACCGTTTTTCGGGTAGCGGCATAAATAATGCCCGCTTCCTTTTCATTTTTTTGGACATACTCTTTTACAAACCGATCGCGGTCCTGCCCTTGCACAACGGAAAATGTTAAATTCGCGCGCTCAAAACCGGTCATGATCGTATGTTGTTCTTCAATATTTAAAATACGGCATATATCTTCACGGACTTGAGGCGTCGCAGTAGCCGTCAGCGCCAACACAGTCGGATTGTTCGGGAATAACTCCGTCATTCTGCTGATCAAACGATAGCTTGGACGGAAATCATGCCCCCATTGCGAAATACAATGCGCTTCATCGACTGCAATCAGCGGAACATGGACGCCTTGCAATTCGTTTAAAAACATTTCCGAATCCAGGCGTTCCGGTGCGATATATAATAATTTCACAGCGCCGCGTTGGACGTCATATAAAATTTCACGAACTTCTTCAAAATCCAGCGAACTATTAATGTACGCAGCCGGAATTCCAGCCGCCAGCAAAGAATCCACTTGGTCTTTCATCAAAGAAATCAATGGCGATACGACAATCGTCGTCCCTTCCATAACAAGTGCAGGAATTTGATAGCACATCGACTTCCCGCCGCCGGTCGGCATGACACAGATGGAATTATTCCCTTCAAAAACCTGGGAAATCGCTTGTTCCTGACCTAGCCGAAATGACTCGTATCCAAAATACGACTGCAATATTTTTCTTGCTTCTTCCAACAAAATTAAACACTCCTAATACTCGTCTCGTATGAGTAGCTTATCATATTTCCTTCCCTTTTTCTTGCGCCAGAATCCCTCTTTGCATGCCCGGCGATCAACTAAAAAAAGCCTAAGAGTATAGGCTCTCAGGCTGTTTTCGCTTTCATTCCACTTTTTCCAACAGAAAAAAGAATGGTTTCTTATCCCCTTTCCAATCCATCATCCCTAACAGGACCTGTTCATTCACTTTACGAAAATGATCGTGAATCGGCAGGTTGTCGTAAATCATGGCTGCACTTAAAACACCTCTATGCTTCACCATCCGGATCCGCGCTTTGCCCACAGCTGCTTTCAGAAGCTTTCGCTTGTCCATCAGCGGAACAGGATCCATCGCCACAACTTCTCCATTCGACATCTCAAACAATAAAGGATCCACATTTTCAGCGTCATGGAAAGCTTTGCCGTACCAATTCAACTCGCTTAATACGCCGTCTAATGGGTGGCCGGTCGGAAATTCCCTGCCTTTCCATGTGCCGATCAGCTCTTCCAAGTTTACTGTTTCTAATCCATCATAGAGCCGGCAAGCGGTGTGCGTGTCTGATCCGCCCGCCGCTAGAATCGCCCAAAACTCACTGTTCGCTTCCATCTCTGACACTCCTCTAGATTTCCATCTCCCAGCGTTTCGCTTCTTCTTCCTTCATTTGCTTTTCGGTTTCCTCTGGATAAGCTGTACGGAATTTATGAGAATCAAGCGGGATGACTTCCACCATTTTCGCTATCATATCAGCGGGATCGTATTGGTCTTCCAATGCTTTATCCGCTTCTTCCATATCTTCTTTTTTCGTGAAATGGATTTTCTCGTCATACCATTTCCATTTTGCTTCCGCACTGCGATCATTAAACCCTGTAGCGAAAGCCCCGGGATTAATGGTTGCCACTTTTACGCCAAATCCTTCAAGTTCTTTTTGCATCGTCGTTGCAATCGCTTCAATTGCATGTTTAGTAGCCGTATAGGGCCCCACGTAAGGGGTTGCCATAATCCCAGCCATTGAAGACATGAAAATAATTTTCCCTTCACCTTTTGCTACAAATTTCTGTGCCGCAATTTGAGCGGTTTCAAGCGTACTGAACACATTCACTTCAAATAATTCACGGAAATTTCTCATCGGCACTTCGCCAAGAGGCCCGCCTTCATTCACAGCGGCATTGGCCACGAATATATCAAAATCGTAATCAAGCATTTGAGCAAGGTCCTGCGGGTTTTTAATATCCATTTTGAATACTTCAAGTTCGACTCCCGCAGCTTTAGCATCTTCTCTTAAAGCTGTAACTTGCGGTGCTGTTTCAACAGGCGCTATGACTCGATGGCCTTTTTCAGCCAGTCCTAAAGCTGCCCCTTTGCCTAATCCGCTTCCTGCTCCGGTAATAAATATTGTCTTTGACATACAATCGTCCTCCTAGCAATCTTTTCTTCTATCATTCTTCTATCATTCTTCTTCCCTTCCGCTAGAGAAATAAACAACCATTTCCGAAAGATGCGGCCAGCAACAATTGACTTCCTTCTATAATATAGGCCTTCTTTATGGAGCAAATGCTTTTTAGATTCAATCGGCATATTTTAGCCGCTATCACCATCAAGAAGAACTCTTTACCACTTGCGTCTTTACAACCCAATCGTAAAGAGTTTGTTTTCTGTTTGAAAAAATTGCTGTCGTTAGATAAACAAACATAAGAACATATACGAAGCCGCCAGCCACCATATAAAAAACCGGAACCGGATCATTTCCAAGAACCATTAAACGATAGACGAGAAAATGCGATAGTTCCCATGGGACAAACTTCAAGAGATTGCGGATAGCGGACCGAAGCAAGTCAGGCTTTTGGCCATCTAAAGTGACTACACGTATTTTCATCTTCCTTTTTCCAAAGGTCTGCCCTTTGCCAAGGCTATCAAAAGCGGCGAAATAAATGGTAACTGGAAGTGTGACCATAAGAAATCCAGTAAATTGTGCAATTACTAAAGATCCTTGAAAAAAGCTTTGGAGAGAAGGGAAAATAAAAACAGTAAGTACCATGAGTGAAAGAAGATATCCGGCAATCAACAGATAATCAATCAGAAAAGCCTTAAATCGCTGAATGACAGAAGCGTTCATCGACTATCCTCCTCTGTTAAACTAGGGAACAGCAAAAAACGCCTACCTTAATTGAAGTAGGCGTTTTTATGCAATTGATCCATATGGCTCACGAACTCGCCGCTCCATAACTTCCCATGCGACGTTTGACTTGTATATAAGAAGCAGCTTCAGCAATTTCATTTTTATCCAAGGGCTTATTATCTAGCATTAAATTATACTCTTCAATAGCGGCAGCATTTTGAAGATCCAAGTCAATGACTCTTTCAGACCGGTCTAGCAAGAGGTCAACAGACACGTCGAAGAAATCAGCGAGACGAGAAAGATGGCTGACCGTTATCTGTTTTTTGCCGCTCTCATAGGCCCAAACAGTGCTTTTGGCAAAACCGATCTTCTCCGCCATTTCTTCTGGTGACAGCTTTTTCGCTTCTCTTAAATCCCTGATTTTCTTCCCTAGATCATTCATAATACTTTATCTCCTTTTAAATTAAATTCTAACTATTTTAAATATAATGTATATTATAATTTTTTTCAAGATATTTCTATATATTTCTATAATTTATTTAAAAAAATTTGTACAACTAGTGAACAAAACCGTTATACAAATAATTGAAATTTCAATATTTTTGGAAAATAAAAGAAGAATTATTCTTTTTAAATTCAGCTTTCAGCCTATAATGCTAATTATTCAAAATCAAATAATTATTCCAATAAAGCTTATCTATTTTAAAAATCATTTTTAAATATCATTATTAACTTGTAACATAGGCTTTTTTCCCAATTTGTAGATTTATTTTGATTTTTGGATCTAAAAAAAGTATTATAGTAACATACATTAAAAGGGGGTCGTAAGATGTCTGACAAATATAGTCGCGAAGACATCGTGAACAGTGTTCCTCAAAAAGGATTTTTTGGCCATCCAAAAGGCCTGTTCACACTATTTTTCACTGAATTTTGGGAGCGTTTTTCTTACTATGGAATGAGAGCAATTCTTGTTTACTATATGTATTACGAACTTTCTCAAGGCGGACTCGGACTTGACCGTACATTAGCTCTTTCCATCATGTCTATTTATGGTTCGCTTGTATATATGTCGGGAATTATCGGAGGATGGCTTGCCGATAGAGTTTTCGGAACATCAAAAGCCGTTTTCTACGGTGGTATCCTCATTATGCTTGGACATATCGCTTTAGCGATTCCGGGCAGTTTGTCTCTATTCTTCGTTTCAATGGTCTTAATCGTACTCGGAACCGGCTTATTGAAGCCGAACGTTTCCAGTGTGGTCGGTGAAATGTATGCAGAAAACGATGACCGCCGGGATGCCGGTTTCAGTATCTTCTATATGGGGATCAACCTCGGGGCATTTATCGCACCTTTGATCGTCGGTACTGTCGGAATGGATATCAACTTCCACCTTGGCTTTAGTATTGCCGCCGTCGGCATGTTCTTAGGTTTAGTGCTTTTCATGGTTACAAAAAAGAAAAACCTTGGTTTAGCCGGTACAATTGTCCACAACCCGCTAACGCCAGCTGAAAAATCAAGAACGATCAAGATTTTCTCTGTTGCAGCTGTTGTAATTGCTGCAGTCGTCATCTTAGGGCTTCAATATGGTTTCTTGACATTCGATAGTTTCATCGCAACTGTAGGTGTTCTGGGTATTTTAATTCCTACCGCTTACTTTATCGTGATGTACCGCAGCAAGAAGACGAACGAAGTGGAACGCTCACGCCTGATTGCGTATATTCCTTTGTTCATTGCTGCAGTTATGTTCTGGTCGATTCAAGAACAAGGTTCGACAATTTTAGCTGCTTATGCAGATACACGGACTGACTTGGAATTTGCAGGCATTACGATTTCACCTGCTTGGTTCCAGTCGCTGAATCCATTATTCATCATTACGCTAGCCCCTGTATTTGCTTGGTTATGGGTGAGATTAGGGACACGCCAACCGTCAATTCCGCAGAAATTCTCACTTGGTCTTCTGTTTGCCGGATTGTCATTCCTAGTTATCCTTTTGCCAGCTTATTTCGGTGGAACAGATGCTTTAGTCAACCCGCTATGGCTAGTACTCAGCTATCTGATCGTTGTTCTTGGAGAACTTTGCTTGTCGCCGGTCGGTTTATCCGCTACGACAAAATTAGCGCCATCTGCTTTCTCAGCACAGACAATGAGCTTATGGTTCCTGTCTAATGCTGCTGCTCAAGCAATCAATGCTCAATTGGTTAAATTCTATACCGTTGAAAACGAAATGATGTATTTCGGAATCATCGGTGGTGCTTCTATTGCACTAAGTATTCTTCTATTCTTGGCTGCTCCTGCGATCCAGCGCTATATGAAAGGCGTTCGCTAAACTGCCAAATTATTACAAAACCCCTGAAGCAGACGCTTCAGGGGTTTTGTTTTATATTCTACTATATTAATTTCATTCAATTTCCAATCCTAATTGTCTTGCAAAAGCCAAGGCCTGCTGTTCCGATACTTTGCAGCCTGCCAATTTTTCAATGGTCACTTGAATGTTTTCAAACGCGTTGCTGCTCAAATCTACCCCATTTAAGCTGGTTCCCACAAAATTCACATCATTCATGTCGCAGCCGTTGAATTCGGTCTGCTTCAACTCCGCTTCATAAAAATCAGCATACCGCATCAACGAACTTTCAAAGCGTGATGTGTTGCAAAGCGAAAAACCGAAAGTGGCATAATTTAAAACACAGTCTTTGAATAAAGTATGGCGGATGCCTGCTTCAGCAAAATTCGTGCCGACTAATTTTGAGTTATGAAATTCTGCCCGGTGAAAAACGCACCGGCTAAAGTCTGCATTTGATAAATCACAATTTATGAATTGCACGTCGATAAATTCACTGCGCGGCCATTGGACTTCCAGAAAGTTCACGTTCTCAAATATCACTTTATCGATATGCAGCGCTTCTTCCGCTTCGTATTCGATTGTTTCCTGCGAAATTTTGCAATCCGTTAAGTAATGGTCATCCAATGCTGACTGAAACGTTTTAACAGTCAGGTCTTCAGGAATAAGCGGTTCAGCTCTTTTCGATTTTCTCACAGAATTTCTCCTTTAATAGATAAACGGCCGCTCAATTCACAGCGGCCGTTTATTTATGATTGATTATTTGGGAACAGTTTGCCGGTTCAGGCATGAATTGACGACAGTCGGTTCGACAATCCGATCATCCGTCACTTCCACTTGATGCAATTTGTTATTGTGCATAAACTTGAAAATCCCGTTGTTGAAATCCGTTCCAATATCTTTAAAGAAGATGCCTTCGTATTGGCATTCTCTTGTTTGAGAGAAACTGATTTTGTAGGTATCTGCATCTTTCACCAAATAGCAGCGCACACCTTTTTCAAATTCTTCATGGTCTTCACCTTTAATGCTTCGATCAACTGAAACTACATGAAAATCGGCAAAAGGAATTTCACGCAGCAGCGAGTTCATGAACGAACCTTTTGTAATTTCTTCCCACCGGCTCTTAGCTGTCTGTCCGACGATGATTTGCGTAATATTTAAATCATGTGCCACTTCCGCGATGACTTTTGCGGAGGGGCGTTTTTCATTGTCCCGGATTATGAATTCTTCCGCTTCATATTCTTCAGCTAATTCTTTCCAGCGCTCAACATACTCGGATTTCTCCGCGTCAAACTCATCAAATGGAAGCGAATCGACAGTTAAAATATACAGCGGGCAGTCAAGCATGCTTGAGAGTTTATGGCCGCGGTTAATCAAACGTTCACCATTTGGTCCATAAAACACACACACCAATATGCTTTCATCCATCCGTCCTCTAATTTTTTTCATTATCTGTACCCCTCCAGGGATTAATATTCGTAAGCCGCAATTTCAAAACTATGAAATTATACTGCGGATCTTAATAAAAATCAAGGGTTTATACTTTTTGTGTTTCACCTTAATTTTGTTCCGTTTTTTATCGCTTAATCTGTACCATATCGAAGTTATCAAGTGAAAGCAAGCCCTATTTCCTGTATAATTTATTCTATAGGGCTTTGTGTCTTTATGGAGTCTTTTGTCTTTCTATTCCTATTGAAAACATTTATTCTTTGCGTTACATATCTATTTCCCGTTTTGCCGTTTTTTATTCTGTTTCAGGAGGTTCACTTTATGCATCTATTGATTTTCGCAATCTTAATTCCATTCTTTGCGGCCGCCCTCATCCCTCTTCTTTATAGGCGGGTCGGAAAGTTAAATATCGGTTGGTTTGTTCTCATTGTGCCATTGATATTATTCATCATTTTCGCTCTACGGATTCCGGATGTTTCTGCAGGCGACACGATCGCCTCAACATTGGAATGGATTCCCTCGTTGGGCATCAACTTCTCCATCTATTTGGACGGCCTCAGCCTAATTCTCGCGTTATTGATCACGGGTATGGGAAGCTTGGTCATTCTCTACTCCATCTATTATCTATCTCCATATGACTCATTGCCGCATTTCTATGCTTATTTGCTTCTTTTCATGGGCGCCATGCTAGGAGTCGTACTTTCCGACAACTTGCTCGTGCTTTATGTATTCTGGGAGTTAACAAGCATATCCTCTTTTCTATTAATCGCTTTTTGGTTCCACCGCAAAAATTCACGCTACGGTGCCCAAAAATCTTTATTGATCACTGTATTCGGCGGTTTTGGGATGTTAGCAGGTTTCATCATGCTTCATACGATGACAGACACTTTCAGTGTACGTGAAATTGCTGCAACGATCGGCCAGTACACTGACCACGCACTCTTTTATCCAGCTATGTTCCTAGTGCTGCTCGGCGCATTCACTAAATCAGCTCAATTTCCTTTCCATATTTGGCTGCCTGACGCTATGGAAGCTCCTACACCCGTCAGCGCTTATCTGCATTCCGCTACGATGGTAAAAGCCGGCATCTATTTGGTCGCGCGGTTTACGCCTGTCTTCGGCGGCACTTCTGCTTGGTTCTGGACAGTCACCTTGGTCGGGCTGGTCACACTGTTCTGGGGTTCTTTCTGCGCAGTCCGCCAAACAGATTTAAAAGCTTTGCTCGCGTATTCCACTATCAGCCAATTAGGATTGATCATGAGCTTATTCGGAATGGGGTCAGCGGCTCTTTATTTCGGCGACGGCAGCGACGGCGCCTTGTACGGACTCGCGACTTTCGCAGCTCTTTTCCACTTAGTCAACCATTCCACATTCAAAGGCGCGCTCTTTATGGTTGTCGGCATTGTCGATCACCAGGTCGGCACGCGGGATATCCGGCGTTTGGGCGGATTGATTTCGTTTCTTCCGATTACCTTCACGTTTGCTATGATCGGCAGCTTCTCAATGGCTGGACTTCCTTTCTTCAATGGGTTTTTAAGCAAAGAGATGTTCTTTACGGCGTCTCTCAATTCGACCACGCTTCCGATTTTTTCAGCAGGCACGTGGGGCTGGCTAATTCCGGTGATTGCTTGGACAGCCAGTGTCCTGACTTTCGTCTATTGTATGATTATCGTATTCCGGACTTTCCTTGGAAAGCCGCAGCTGAAAAAACTGGATAAAAAACCAGTGGAACCACCGATCGGGATGCTGATTTCTCCGGCAATTCTATCTATTTTAATTGTTGGCATCTTCTTTGCCCCGAATTTATTGGGAGACCATCTGCTCCGTCCGGCATTAGGCGGTGTGCTGCCTGGAATTACTGGAGCCGCCCCTCATATTACGGCTTGGCATGGCTTCCAGCCGGAACTCTGGATGACGCTTGGCGTTATCGTAGTCGGCAGTATTCTATTCGCGACTTTCCGCTACTGGAAAAGAATTTATACGTTCATTCCAGATACTTGGACGTTCAATAATCTGTACAACCGCTTCTTAGCCGGATTGGAAAACAACTCAAATACGTTGACTTCCTTTTATATGACCGGTTATCTGCCGCATTATTTCGCTTATATCTTCACCTTCTTCATTTTTGTAGCAGGCGGCACTCTAGTGCTTACCGGTGCGTTGTCCATTGATTTTTCCAACGATGCGCCTGTTAGCCCTTATGAATTTTTGTTGGTGTTGGTCATGATGATTGCCGCTGTAGCAATCTTATTTGTAAAATCACGATTGACTTCTATCTTGCTGAACGGCGTCCTTGGATTTTCCATTGCGATTTTCTTTGTATTATTCCGCGCGCCGGATTTAGCGTTGACGCAGTTGGTCATTGAAACCGTTACGACTGTTCTTTTCCTGCTATGCTTCTATTTCTTGCCGGAACTGAAAAAAGACATAATTCCGAGAAGCGCCAAAATACGCAATGCCATTATTTCTGTTGCTGGCGGGGCTACTGTCGTTTTGATCGCCCTTTCTGTGCATAGCGGAAAACTATTTGAATCCATTTCCAGCTATTTTGAAAATTCATATGAACTGGCTGGCGGAAAAAATATCGTCAATGCAATTTTAGGCGATTTCCGCGGCTTTGATACGATGCTCGAATCTCTTGTACTTTTCATCGCGGGCATCGGGGTATATACCTTGATTCGGATTAAAAGCGGAAAGGAGCCGAAAAAAAATGAAGATAAATGATGTCATTTTAAAAACGGTCTCCAAAGCTGCCGTCCTGATTATTTTCACGTTTGGCATCTACCTTTTCCTGTCCGGCCATAATGAGCCGGGCGGCGGGTTTATCGGCGGGCTTGTCCTTGCTTCTGCCTTTGTTCTCTTATTCTTGTCTCACGATTCGGAAACGATCAGTGATGCCATCCCACTCGACTTCAAGAAAATTTCAGCTTTGGGGGTCTTAATCGCTTTCGCAAGCAGCACGGTTCCGATGTTTTTCGGACAGCCGTTCATGAGCCAGTCATTTGGCTATTTCGACTTGCCGATCTTCGGCAAAACAGAACTTGCGACAGTGACCGTTTTCGAAGCTGGGGTTGCACTGACGGTTATCGGTGTTGTCGTAAATATTATCTTTAGCATAAGTGAGGATGAGTAGCCGATGGAAACCTTAATCATATTATTGGTCGGCGTCCTTACAGCTGTCGCCATCTATCTAGTTTTATCTAAAAGTTTGATCCGCGTCATTTTAGGCACTGCTATTTTCTCCCATGCTGTCCATCTATTGATTTTATCTATGGGCGGCTTGAAAAAAGGCACGGTGCCGCTTCTCGGCGAAGAAGCGCCAAGCTATGTCGATGCCTTGCCGCAAGCTTTGATTTTGACGGCCATCGTCATCAGTTTTGCCGTTACAGCTTTCATTCTTGTTTTGGCCTTCCGTGCTTATCAAGAACTTGGCACGGATGACTTGGAAGAAATGAGAGGTGTAAATGATGAATAATATAGTCTTGCTTCCCATGCTTTTGCCGATTCTGGTAGGAGTGGTGTTAATATTCTTACGTGCTTACGGGCGCGTCCAGGCTTGGTTCAGTATCGGCGTCATGGCGGTCAGTGCCGGAATTGCCTTTTACTTATTGGAACAAGTTCAGACGAATGGAATTCTTAGGCTGGATTTCGGTGGCTGGGAGCCGCCTTTCGGTATATTGTTTGTGGCAGACTCTTTTTCCTTGCTTCTTGTTCTGACCACTACCATTGTCGCTACGATTATCCTATTGTATGCCATGTTTTCAGCTGGAAAATTTCTGCAGACAACTTATTTCTATCCGACCATTCTTTTCTTGATAGCCGGCGTCAACGGATCTTTTTTAACCGGTGACTTGTTCAATCTATTTGTCTGTTTTGAAGTGATGCTTTTGTCTTCCTATGTTCTCCTTACACTTGGGGGCAATAAACGGCAGCTTCGTGAAGCAATCAAATATGTAGTCATTAACATCGTTTCTTCTTGGTTCTTCTTGGTGGCTTTAGCGTATCTCTACGGAGCTGTCGGCACTTTGAATATGGCACATGTTTCCGTCAGAGTGGCCGAGACCGGACAAGGTCCGCTTCTCACTACAGTCAGCATCATCTTTTTAATTGTTTTCAGCTTAAAAGCCGGATTGCTTCTTTACTTTTGGCTGCCAGGATCGTATAGCGCACCGCCAGCTGTCACTTCGGCGTTATTTGGAGCGTTGCTGACGAAAGTCGGGATTTATGCGCTTTTCCGTGTATTCTCATTGATTTTCTATCATCAGCCGGAAATTACGCATACGATTATCGGGGCGATGGCGGCGCTAACTTTAGTTGGCGGAAGCCTCGGGGCTATCGCCTTCAATGATATCCGCAAAATTGCCGCTTACAATGTAGTCATCGCTGTTGGCTTTATCTTAGTCGGCTTGGCCGTTTCGACTCCGAATGCGGTCGAAGGAGCGATTTACTACCTGATTCACGATATGGTGATCAAGGCATTATTATTCTTATTAGTCGGCACGATCATTTCATTAACCGGTACTGCCATGCTCGATAAAATGAGTGGATTGATGAAAAACTATCCGTTACTTGGCTGGTCTTTCTTCATTACGATGCTTTCATTAGCCGGAGTACCGCCGCTTAGTGGATTCATCGGGAAAGTGCTGGTTTCAGAAGGAGCTGTCGAAAGCGGCTCTTATGGATTGTTGACGCTTGCTCTGCTGTCCAGCCTTTTTGTCCTGTACTCATTGCTGCGAATCTTCAAAAACAGCTTTTGGGGCGAGACCATCGTCAGCAAGGAAGATCAAGTGCCTTTGAAGAAGACGCTTTTGATCCCCTGCCTACTGCTGGTATTGCTGACTGTCGGCCTTGGACTCGGTACAGAATTGATTTCCGGTTATGTAACCGACGCAGCTGAAACCCTTCTCAATCCGGATATCTACATCGATGCAGTGATGGGAGGCGGCGAATCATGATATGGATATGCTCGCCCGCTGCGATGAAAGGAGTGGATGCACATGCCTGCACAGTTCCTGATTAATATTATGATTGCGTTTCTATGGACATTATTGATGGATGAAGATGCGTTTCATATCTCCACTTTTATCGGCGGTTATTTAACAGGGATCGGAATTCTCTTTCTCATGCACCGATTTTTCGGAACGAAGTTTTATTTGATCCGCGTCTACTCGACGATAAAACTTTTATTCATTTTTATATCTGAGCTCGCTCAGTCAAGCTTGCTGATCATGAAGCAGATTCTGAGTCCGAAGCTTAATATAAGCCCTGGCATTTTCACTTACGAACACAGCATGGAAGGCGATTATGAGTTGACCACATTGGCACTTTTATTGACCTTGACTCCCGGATCCGTCGTAATGGAAGTTTCACCCGATGGCAAAACTTTTTACATTCACGCGATGGATGTGGAAGAATCACGGGATTCTGTATTAAAATCAATTAAAGTTTTTGAAAAAGCAATTATGGAGGTGACACGCGGATGATACAAACAATCTTAACTATTGCCTTATCGCTTTTCTGTTTAGCGATCCTATTGGCTCTTTACCGCATCATTGTCGGGCCATCGATGCCAGACCGTGTTGTCGCTTTGGATATGATTGGTGTTAACCTTATCTCCGGTGTTGCAGTTTTTTCTGTCGTGCTCCATACACATGCTTTTTTGGAAGTTATTTTGATTGTCGGGATATTGGCTTTTATCAGTACCCTGGCACTCGCTCGCTTTGTTGAGAGGGGGGATATCGTTGAGCATAAGAGAAATAATTGAATTCGCAGGCGTTCTTCTGATTCTCATCGGTTCGATAATGGCTGTCATCAGCGCTATCGGAATCCTTCGGCTGCCTGACGTTTATACGCGATCCCACGCCGCAACGAAAAGCTCTACTTTAGCCGTATTGCTTTCATTAATCGGCACGTTCATTTACTTTTGGGCATCTGAGGATTTCATCAGCGTCCGGCTTTTGCTCGGTATCACCTTTGTCTTTTTAACGGCTCCGGTGGCTGGCCATTTGATTACAAGGGCAGCTTATCGCTCGAACGTTAAATTATCCGAAAGTTCCACGGAAGATGCGTTAGAGAATGTGATTGCAAGACCTCAAAATACGGACAATAAAAGCGGCGAATCCTAAAAGGAACGCCGCTTTTTCTATTGTCATGAACACTTGGAAGGTTATGGATTTCTTCCCTTTATCACGTTTACACCAAAATTGATAAGGGAATACCAAAACAAACGAGCGGTGAAGGAGTGTTGAGATGGAAAATGTGAAGGATACTTTCAAAGAAGTAGCCGCTGCTATTCTCCCCGTCACGATTGTCGTCATCCTTTTACAGCTGACAATCATCCAATTGCCTTTAGAGGCTTTGCTGCAATTTTTGATTGGCGCTGCATTTGTCAGCATCGGTTTTTTCCTCTTTTTGCTCGGCGTAACTGCCGGTCTTCTGCCTGTCGGTGAAATGATCGGCAAACGATTGCCGAAAACGAAGAAATCCTGGCTTATCATCGGCACCGGCTTTTTGCTCGGCTTGGCGGTCACAATCGCAGAGCCGGATGTCCGGGTGCTTGCCAAGCAAATTGACCAAGTTTCTGGCGGCGGTATCAGTGCCGGAATATTAATCCTCTCAGTTGCCCTTGGCTTGGCGATTTTTGTCGCATTAGCCATGGTACGGACAATCTACAGCATCCCTATCCATTATTTGCTGATTGGCGGATACATCGCTGTATTTGCTTTGTCGATGTTCGTTCCAGATGCTTTTGTCTCGATTTCTTTCGATGCCGGCGGAGTGACAACAGGGCCAATGGCCGTTCCTTTCATCCTCGCGCTCGGTGTCGGTGTAGCGTCCGTTTTACGCACAAACTCCTCTTCTGCCAGTGAAGGCTTCGGCCTTATCGGGCTAGCCTCCATAGGGCCTGTCCTGGCGATTATGATTTTGGGGGTGCTATTTCAGTGAACCTTCATGTGTTTGATGGATTTTCACAAATCCTCGAAGAAGTTGGCATTGCGCTTGTCCCCTTATTTATCTTCTTTGCTCTCTTCCAGGTTTTCATGCTTAAACTGCCTAAACAACGGGTATTGCAAATATTACTCGGATTCTTCTTAACTTTTCTCGGATTGGCTTTCTTCCTTCAAGGCGTTCATGTGGGCTTTTTCCCAATTGGCGAAATGATGGGAAAAACACTCGGGGAAAAGTCAGCCACTTGGATTCTTATTCCCATAGGATTCATTCTCGGTTTTGTAGCAACCTTTGCGGAACCAGCAGTTAGCATCATGAATAATGAAGTCGACCGGGTGACCGGAGGGTATATCTCTCAAAAAATGATGCTATATACCGTTTCGATTGGCGTCGGATTGTCTGTCGCTCTTTCTATGTTCCGCATTCTTTCCGGCGTTTCGCTTTGGTATTTTCTCATCCCGGGCTACTTGCTGGCCCTGGTTCTAATTTTCTTTTCCGAGAAAATTTTCATCGCTATCGCTTTTGACTCTGGAGGAGTTTCTACGGGACCGATGACTGTGACGTTCATTTCGGCTATGGCCGTCGGTGTGGCTTCTGTCACCGAAGGCCGGGATCCGCTATCAGACGGGTTCGGCCTGATTGCTTTGGTCGCATTGACACCCATATTGGCGGTTCTCATTTTGGGGCTGATTTTCAAGAGTAAAGGTGGGGCTAAAAATAATGAACCTGAATCATAGATTGATGATTGCTGTTGTTAAACGCGGACATTCGAGAGAAGTAATCGCTGCTGCTAAAAAAGCAGGGGCTGACGGGGCCACTATTCTCTACGGCGAAGGCATTGGACGCAATGAAAAACCTACTTTTCTGGGATTGCCGGCCACACATGAAAAAGATGTGATTTTCATCGCGATTGATGGCACGCTGGTAGATCCAGTGGCTGATGCCGTGACCAAGGCCGGGAAACTTGGAAAACCAGGCTACGGTTTGGGATTCACTGTCCATTTAAGCCAGCTTTTAGGCGTTCCTCATCTCTCCGACCGTCCAAATGACGGCAAAAAAAAGAAAGGTGGGCAATCGATGCGAGCTGCACATGAACAATTCAATTTGATTGTGACGATCGTTAATAGCGGAGACTCCAGTAAAGTAGTAAAAGCGGCAGCTAAAGCAGGCGCGGAAGGCGGAACGATCCTCACGGGCCGCGGCACCGGTGTCAATGAACAGCAGAAATTCATGAATTTTACGATAGATCCTGAAAAAGATGTTGTGTTGACCCTGATACCTGAAGACTATACTGAAGCGGTCATTGAAAGCATACAGAATGCCATTGATTTGTATGCTCCCGGCAAAGGAATCGCTTTCTTAATCGACGTTGAAAAAGTCTTTGGGGTCAATCATTCTTCATTTGACAGCTTCAACCAATAAAAAGCTTGGAATCCTGAAGATTCCAAGCTTTTTCATTTTTTCTTATGCAGGTGCAGCATGCTGACAATAACAATCCATAATGAGCGTTTTGATTGCTGCTTGTCCTTTTTTTGCCGTTTCCGCATTCGCCCATATTCCACTTCCGCCTTCATATCTTTCATTTTTTGCTGCCTGACCGTTTCATCAGTATAGAACATTCGGAATCGCCTCCTCTCTTTAAAGAGCAAGTTCGCCCACATTCTGCAAGCCTGTATGTTCATGTTCAGCAGATTCATCAGATGAATTTTTTATCTGCCCTTCATTGGCCCGCAACTTGTTTTGGACAACCCCTTTTTGAATATCTTTTGAAACTTTGATTTCGCCAAAATTGTCTATTGCTGCTAACTTGCTGTTCAAGGTTACTTCTGTCACGTCTTCATCCAAAATCAGTAAGCCCTCTACAATCAGGTTGGTTGCCGGTTCAAGTGACTGGAATTGCGCATCCGACCATTTTTGCTCGCCTTCCACCCACATATAATGCTGCCCATATGATAGGACCTCAGTTTCCAATCGATCCAGTTTTTCGTACATCAAATCTTCCAGCTCTTCGCTGCAGATGATATAGGACTTGGAATTGATATTATCGATAGCTTCATTAAATGCTTCACGTGCAATTCCTGGTTCAAAAATCAACGGCTTTTTAGTAAACAGCTTTTTCTCTTTAAAACTTCGGATAGAGCGGGAATTGATGCGCAATGCTTTTTGCAAAACGGCATAACCGGCGGGAATCACTTGAATAATGCCATTGGCTGCCGTTTTCATTTTTCGGTAAAGTGCGCTTTCCTGTTCTTCGTGGATCCGAAGAACCCCATTAACGTCGATTTGGCCGATTTTTTCGTCAAACAGAACCATGTCCAGGTCTTTTGCAAAATCGACGACACCGCTAACCACTAAATACATCGGCGCTTCTGCCGCATGCAAGAAAGAGTTGCTGAGTTTGAAATGGCTATTTTCAAAGTAAGGAGTTTGCCCTGTGTACGGTTTTAATGTTCGATTGCCTTCAGGAAACAGCCGGCTGACTAATCCTATTAGGTGTTCTGGCGCATATATATCGCCATTGACAATCAGTATTAGCTGCCGCTTTTCTAGATCTTCTGCTGCAACATCCTTTTTGAATACGACCGTGCCGTTCACTAATAATTTCTGTTCGCCGCCGAGCGATTGAAGATAGGCGGAATCGACTGCCAGTTCCCCGTTATAATAACGGTAATCTTCCGGCAGTTCGAGGCTTGCTCCTAAATTGCCGATCGTTAATGCGCCGAGCAGATGCGCATTGCCGGAACGATAAATCACCGCTCCTACATTTTCAATTCGTTCGACTTTTTTTACGCTTTCCTCTGTAGCATTCAATAAATTCAGCAGTCCCACATTGCCAATTTTTTGTCCCATCATAAATCATCCTCCAACTGTTTTCTCAATTGCTTTATTGCGTGGTGCAGTTTGTAGCGAATGGTTGCAGCAGGCGCTCCCACTTGTTTTCCGATTTCGCTGCTGGCCATGCCCAGCCAATACCGCTTAAATACGAGGTCACTTAGCTCCGGCGTTAACTGGCCCAGTAATTCGACCATTTCTAAATGATTCAATGAAGCCGGCTTTTCGGGAAAATCGATTTCTTCTTCCCAGGCAGACAACCGGCTTTCTTTTCGCCGATCGTCAATTAAGCGATTTTTCATCACCCGAAAAAACCAAGCGCGCTGTTTGTAAACCGGTAAGTGCTCTAACTCTTTTTCTTTCAATGACTTCTCCCAAGCGTCCTGAACCAAATCGTCTGCTTCCTGCTCGTGGCGGGAGATGGAGCGGGCGAACCGGGTGATGTCTTTTATTAAACTGTCATACATCGTATTCGCTTCCATCCCACTCCCCGCTTTCTGCTGTATTTCCTTATTCATTAAGATAACGGATGGGAAGGACAAAGTGTTTGAAAAAAACAAAAAAATTTTGAAACACTAAATTAATGTGAAGCATATTCTTTTCAAGCCGTTCCTTCTCTCGATCTTTCACAGCAAAAAACCGGCAAACCTTCAAAAGGCTTGCCGGTTTTTTTATTTAATTCTTAATAAGGGTCTGCTTCATGCCCTTTGCTCGCTGCCGCTTGCGCTACTTTGCTCGCTGCAGGCTTGCCGTATACTTTCGGGCCATTGTCTTTCATTTCTTTCATTGCTTGGATTTTCGCTTCCATGTTTTCACGTACACGGCGTCCGTAGTCTTCGTCCGCCTGCGTGAAATGATGGATCATCTCTTCTTGGATGCGTGGATCGCAAACAGATAATGCGTCGCCCAAGTTATTGATCAATTCTTCGCGTTCCCAATCTTCAAAGCTGCGGTAAGTTTCACCCGCTTGCCCGTAATTGTTCGTACGGTCGATTGGCGCTTTCATCACTTTGTCATTATACGCCGGCTCATGATCCGGTGTTACCAGCTCCGCTTCTTTTACGCCGCCAAGTACAGATGGCTCGTAATTGATATGCGGATTTGGCACATGCTCAACTTTACGGTCCATCGCACCGCCATATTGGTTTGTTGCCACACGTTTCTTCGGTGCGTTAACCGGCAATTGCAGGTAGTTCGCTCCAACGCGATAGCGCTGTGTATCGGAATACGAGAATGTACGTCCTTGCAGCATCTTATCATCAGAGAAATCAAGTCCGTCAACTAAAACTCCTGTACCGAATGCAGCCTGTTCAATTTCTGCATGGTAGTTTTCCGGATTGCGGTTCAAGACCATTTTTCCGACAGGAAGGAATGGGAATTGATCCTGTGGCCATAACTTTGTATCATCTAGTGGATCAAAATCAAGTTCCGCATGTTCGTCGTCGCTCATAATTTGAACGAACAACTCCCATTCCGGATAATCTCCGCGTTCAATTGATTCGAACAAATCCTCTGTTGCATGGCCTGTATTTTCCGCTTGAATCTCGTTGGCTTCCGCCTGCGTTAAATTGCGGATGCCCTGCTTTGGCTCCCAATGGTATTTAACAAGAACGGCTTCGCCTTTATCATTCACCCATTTATACGTGTTTACGCCTGAACCTTGCATATGGCGGTAAGTCGCCGGAATGCCCCATGGCGAGAACAGGAACGTAATCATATGCGTCGCTTCCGGAGTGCGTGCTACAAAGTCAAACATGCGCTCAGGGTTTGGAACGTTTGAAACCGGGTCGTTTTTAAAAGCATGAATCATGTCCGGGAATTTCATTGCATCACGAATAAAGAAAATCTTTAAGTTATTTCCGACTAGGTCCCAGTTGCCGTCTTCTGTGTACATTTTAACTGCAAACCCGCGTGGGTCGCGTGCCGTTTCAGAAGAATGGCGAGATCCTGCCACTGTCGAGAAGCGCACCATTAAAGGTGTCTGCTTGCCTGCACCTGAAAATACTTTAGCGCGTGTATATTTTTCTACCGGCTCATCGCCGACTTTGCCGTAAGTTTCGAAATAACCGAATGCACCCGCTCCTCGCGCATGAACAATTCGTTCTGGGATTTCTTCACGGTCGAAATGAGAGATTTTTTCGATGAAATGATAATTTTCTAAAGTAGCCGGGCCACGGTTGCCGACAGTCCGTATATTCTGATTGTCTCGTATCGGATGGCCTTGACGGTCTGTTAACGTTGATTCGTCTTCACCAGTGCCCATTTTGTTTTTAAACTCTTCATGGTTTTCCTTCATTAAAAGAATCCTCCTCCACAATAGTCTATCACCCTATCATCTTCCCTTTATCCGCCCAAGCTAAACTTAGAATCCCTCTTTTTAATAAAGAAGTTTTTGTCCTTGCTTGCAGATAGACAAACTGACAGAAATATGAAAAACTGAAGGAATAACAACAGAGAGAAAGCAGGGCTGGAAATGAGTGTAACATTAAAAGAAAAAGGAAAATTGGATCCATTGAAAGTCTTTTTGAAAGTTTCGGCTGCTTATTTAATTACCCGCTTTTCCACTCGCAAAGAGAAGAAAAAGATCGTTTTAGTCGGCGGTAACCTCGGTGAAAAATACGAAGACAACGCATCCGTTTTTCACACCTACCTCACCAAAAACCATTCAGACCAAGTGACTGCGTACTGGATGTATGATCCGAAGACTACATATGCCTTAAACGGCAAAATTCCAAATGCGATTCCGCTTGGCAGCTTTAAGAATTATTTTCTTTTTTTCAAAGCAGATTATACGTTCCATGGACATTCACTAATGTATGACATTGCGCCTTCTGTCGATAAGTTTTTATTCCTCAATAAAAAAACCGTCATTACCCATATTAGCCATGGCATCGAAGGATTCAAGAAAATTCTGATTCAAAAAGAAGATGTACCGTTGCTAAAGCGTACGGATTATTTCAATTGCGCATCGAACTATGAAAAAGAACTGAAGCTAACGAAATGGAAGATCCCAGAGAACAAACTGATTGTCACCGGATTCCCTCGTTTCGACCGCTACCCGACCAATAAACCTGCAGAACAAGTCAAAAACATCCTAATGATGATGACTTGGCGGGAATGGCTTTACGGATTAAGCGAAGAAGAGTTTTTAAACAGCGCTTATTTTAAAAACACCGTCGGCATCATCCAGCATAAAGGCATCCGTGAGCTGCTTCAGCGCAATGAGGTTTTGTTGGAAATTGCCCTACATCCTTTCATGAAAAAATTTGAGAATTACTTTACAAGCCTCGGCGATTCCGAAGGCAATATTGAATTTCTCGATTCCCAGCGCGTCTCCATTGAACGCAGCATTCAAGAAAGCGACATGCTGCTGACTGACATTACAAGCGTTTCCTGGGACTTCCTGTATCAGAATAAGCCCATCATCTTCAATATGTTCGACCAGGAAGAATATGAGGCAAAACGCGGTTCCTATTTGGACTTGGATAAAGATTTGTATGGCTACAAAGCTGCAACCGTGGAGGAAGTTTACCAAAGCCTTGCGAAGATTATTGAAGGCGGCATAAACACCAATGAATGGTATCCGCTCGCACCAAAATATATCGACTTTTTTGATCAGCAAAATTGCGAACGTTTGGCCCAGCGCGTTCTGGGAGTAGCTTAAAATAAAATGCCAAATGAAAAAGCACAAGCAGAAGTGATCAGCTTCCGGTTGTGCTTTTTCGGTTATTCCACTTTTTTTGCTTGGACAATCAATCTGAATTCATTCGAATTTTCGGGATAACAGGTAATTAGCGATACCAACGCCATCCCTTTTTTCGGTTTCAGAACATCCACTTGCTCTGGCTTTACAATTTGAATATCAAACACTTCAAAAGCCATTTCCTCATTGATGGTTTCAAGAGTGAAACGGTCTCCTGATTCGAGTTCGTCCAAGCGATTGAAAAACTTGCCGAACACATGGGCTTGATGGCCAGCTATGGCGTAGCTCCCACCCATTTCCCCCGGTTCATCCAACCCTTCGATCGAACCCAGTGCTTTATCCAGATTGGCAGGCGATGCACCTGCTAAAACTGGCGATTTCAACTCGATGGCAGGAATCGTCAAAACAGCTTCCACCCCGTCGGGCAGTTCAGCTGCTTCAGCAGTGATGCCAAAAGCTTCATTTTGCAAAGGCAGTTCGGTGCTTGCTTCTGTTTTCACCGACTCGAATGCTTCAATTAATCCCAGCTGTTCTTCTTTTGTTTGTTTCATCCCCCAAGCGAGGACAATCAATAAAACTAATCCTGCAACAATCATTAAGTTGCTCATCCATTTTTTCATAGCTATTTTCCTTTAAGCAAAGCGGCGCATTGTGATTCCGCCTGCAAGTAAAAGCAATGCTGCAATCAAAACCACCATGCTGTCGACTGGACCGCCAGTTTTCGGCAAAGTAGAAGCCATTGCCGAATCGCCGTTTGCCGCATTGCCGTCAGATCCAAATGCCAATTGGGAATCCATCAAGTCCAGAGGAGAAGTTCCTGCCGAAGCCGTCAATCCAATTAATGCATCACGGCCGCTAGAATCATTGTTTCCATTTCTTTCTCCATTTGATCCATTCAAGGTACCTGTTCCGGCATTTCCGGTATTTCCATCATTTCCAATCACATCTCCACCTGATAGAGATCCATCGCCTACCGGAGCACCTGGCAATGCTGGGGTTTCTTCTCCTGGTGTAGTTCCCGGTATTTCCGCGCCCGGCTGCTCACCTGGCGTAGTTCCCGGTGTTTCTGTACCTGGTTGTTCACCTGGGTTTGTTCCCGGCGTTTCTGTGCCTGGCTGTTTACCTGGGTTTGTTCCCGGCGTTTCTGTGCCTGGCTGTTCACCTGGGTTTGTTCCCGGCGTTTCTGTACCTGGCTCTTCACCTGGGTTTGTGCCTGGCGTTTCTTCACCCGGAGTTTCTGGTGTTGCAGTTGGCGGTGCCGCTGCAAATCCTTCATTGCCCAATAAGGTTACATCAAGTCCACCTAGAATTCCATCCAGTAAACTGATGGTCAAAAGACTTGAACCTGCAGAACGCCCGCTTTCATCTGCATTGTTTTGATTTTCAAGCAATCCTACATGAAGATTTCCCAAAAGAGGCAAATTGTCTAATCCAAGATGCAGAATCCCTTCGAAACCTGAAGATTCAGTTGCGGCTCCATCAACAGATGTTGAGTTTCGTTCCGGCAATATTTGAAGATTTAAATTATCTGCAACCAATAGATCTTCAAGTGAAAGATCCAACACTGAACGTTCTTCAGTAGAGGCATTTTCTGTGGCAGTGCTTTCATTTTTCAGAAGCCCCAATCCTGTTTGCCCCGTTAAAATCAAATCTTCCAAAGCCAAATCAACGGCTGCTTGTTCTTCAGAAATTTTGTCTTCGGTTACTGAGTTTTCGTTCTTCAAGACTTCAAGATCCGTTTGCCCTGCAACGATCAAATCTTCCAAAGCTAAGTCAACTGCTGCCTGTTCTTCAGAAAGTCCGTCTTCGGTTACTGAGTTTTCATTCTTCAAGACTTCAAGATCCGTTTGCCCTGCAACGATCAACTCTTCCAAAGCTAGGTCAATTGCTGCCTGTTCTTCAGAAATTTCATCTTCGGTTACTGAGTTTTCGTTCTTCAAGACTTCAAGATCTGTTTGCCCTGCAACGATCAACTCTTCCAAAGCTAGGTCAACTGCTGCCTGTTCTTCAGAAAGTTCGTCTTCGGTTACCGAGCTTTCGTTCTTCAAGACTTCAAGATCCGTTTGCCCGACCGCAATTAATTCCTCGATCGCAACATCAGCCACTGCATCTTTCTGGAAAGATTCTGTTTCAGATGAAGAGTTCTCGCTTTTTAAAACATCGATCGCTACCTCATCAGTAACAACTGTGTCTTCTGTTGATACATTGATTACGGCTTGCTTTTCGGAACTGTCTGTTTCCGTCGCGGCACTTTCGTTTTTAAGCACTTCCACTTCCAGCTCATCCGCAACTAATGCATCTTCGATTGAGACATCAACGACGGCTTGGTTTTCAGAGCTGTCTGTTTCGGTTATCGTGTTCTCATCTTTCAACACCTCTACGTTCACTTGGTCAACAGGCGTTTCTTCCAATTTCACATCTACTACAGCTTCTTTCTCGGAAGTGCCTGATTCTGATGCTGTGCTTTCATTTTTCAGCACTTCGACATCTGCTTGCTCCGTAATGATCGTCTCTTCAATCGATACATCGATTACAGCTTCTTTCTCGGAAGAATCAGCAGCTGTTGCCGAGCTTTCGCTTTTCAGCACTTCGGCTTCCACTTGGTCCGCGATGATCGCATCTTCCACGGATATATTCACTGCGGCCTCTTTCTCAGTCGATTCAGATTCTGTGCTGGTCAATAGTTGAACTTCTACATCATCCAAAACAGAATCTTCCAACGAGACATTTACTGCAGCTTCTTCGCTTATACTTTCTTCACTGCTTGCGGCTTCTTGTGTTTTAGGAATTTCGATATCCACACTTCCTGCAACGGGAAGGTCAGAAGTTTCAACACTCAGGATTTCCTCTTCACTCAATAAATCAATATTCAACTCAAGCTGTCCTGATGCTTCGCCTTCCGCCTGCACAAGCGAAGGTGCAAAATTCAATGTTGCCCAAATCCCAAAAGCCGCTCCAGTATAAGTTATCCAAGTTTTTTTCATTAATTCCCTCTCCTTTTTTATTATGATTTAAATCACATATAAAAAAGGAGTATGAATGGGTGGTTTCCTTAACGGAGTGTGAATCCATTGAATAATCGCATAACTGTTCTTGTGATACCATAGCTTTTCGGTGGATGCTTTAAAAACTTCGGCATCCGACAAGGTGCCCATACCTAGGTCCGCATGATGTGCGGCAAAAGAATTTGAAGCAAAGACCGATGAAGAAGAACTTGACGATGCAGGTACAGTAGCTATCGAACGCCCCTGGTCTTGGTCTTCCGGATAAGCCGGCTGCTTTGTGTTGTTGACAGTTGCCGCTGCTTTATTTTCTCCACTTGCAGCCAGTTCTTTTTCCCCTTCTGCCAATTCACCCACATAAATTAAAGCTTCTGTAGTCGCGTCAATATCAGCTCCGCGTGCCGCTGAAGGAGTAAGGCCGCTTTCAATTTCTAAAACAGGCGTTTCTCCTTGAACCACTGCTGATGCTTCTTCAACAATTGGCTTCATCGACTCGACAGGAACTTTAGCCGGTTCATTAACTGCAGGAGTTGGAATTTCTACAGTTTCTTCTGCAACTGGTTTTTCAATTACCGCAGGCGTGTCGACGACAGGAATTGACGGTTCTGGAGACGGAGCTGTCACAGGATTTTCAACTGGAGCCGGTGCAGCTTGCTCACCCTTTTCTGGGGCCGGCAAAGCTGGCGTTTTTTCTTCCTGATACGGCAAATCGGCTGTTTTATCAATAACTTCTGTTGTACTGCCGACTGTTTTTTCTGCCGTATCCGTTACCGCTTCCACCGTCCCATTGACCGCGTCATTCGTCTTTTCAACTGTTTTCTGAACACCTGACGTCACTTTGGTTACGGTTTTATTCACTTCTTTCACGACAGGCGTCACTACTGGAACTTCCGGCAAATTATTGACCGTCTGATCAACTGTTTTAAATACTTCGGAAGTCGTTTTTTCAGTAGTATTTGTCACTTCTTTCACAGTAGTCTTCGCTACCGGCCTTGTGTTGCCGACCACTTTTTCTACAAGTTTCCCCGTATCTTTTAAAGTGGAAGAAATGATTTTATTGCCAACTGGATCAGCGGTTTTCTTCAAAGTATTGCTTGTAAATTCGAGCGTATTTTTAACCGTCTTGTCAACGCTTCCAACGGTTTCTTTTAAGATTGAACCCGTCGACTCAGCTGCTTGCCCTGTGACATTTCCAACTGTTTTTCCAACCGTATCCAAGGTGCCGCTAATTAATCCTGCAGGCTTTTCTTCGGGTTTCTCCAGTTCATCCGCATGTGCAGCGAACGGCGATAAGGCTACTAAACAGGCACCCATGATAAAAGTACAGATTCCCTTTTTCAAATTTTCACCTCCTTAGCGCGAATTATCAAATAATTCACATGATGATTATCTGATTCCCTACAAGAGTTTATTTAAAACTTATTTGGATTATTTTTCTATTAAATTTTTGAGAGTTAATTCCACCGGACAATGATCTGATCCCCAGACGTCTTTATGTATTTTGGCCCCTTTAAATTTCAACGCCAACTTGGCAGAAGCAATAAAGTAATCAATGCGCCAGCCTACATTCTTTTCCCGGCAATTCGAGCGGTACGACCACCAGGAATAGCTCCCGCTCTGCTCCGGGTAAAAATAGCGGAATGTATAAATAAAGCCGCTTCCAAGAAACTCCGTCATCTTCCCGCGTTCTTCCGGCGTAAAGCCCGAATTTTTCCGATTGGCTTTTGGGTTCTTCAAATCGATTTCTTCATGCGCAACATTTAAATCCCCGCAAAGAATAACTGGCTTTTGGTGATCCAGTTTTTTTATATAGGAAAGAAGCGCATCTTCCCAGCGCAAACGATAGTCTAATCGAAGCAGGCCGTGCTGGGAATTAGGCGTGTAAATGGTCACAATATAATAGTCTTCATATTCTAAGGTGATGGCGCGCCCTTCTGTATCATGCTCCGCTATTCCCAGCCCATAGTTTACAGAGAGCGGCTGTTGTTTGGTGAAAATAGCCGTACCCGAATAGCCTTTTTTCTCTGCATAATTCCAATAGGTGTAATAACCGGGAAGATCCATTTCAATCTGCCCTTCCTGCAATTTAATTTCTTGCAGGCAAAATACATCTGCATCGACTTCCTTAAAGAAATCCATAAATCCTTTTTTCATAACGGCCCGCAAGCCATTGACATTCCATGAAATAAACTTCAAAACTGCACCTTCCTTTTCTCTTCTATCCTTTAGTGTACTGAAAAGGCAGCACCTTCTCAAACAAGCGATTTTTTGTCAGTTCAAATAAAATTATGTAAAATTTCAGTGAATATCGCTAAACTTGCAGTTTTCTTAAGGACGTTCTTGTACAATGAATTTATCTACAGCTAGAAATTACGGGGGATAAAGACAAAGGGGATAGAGAGATGAAAAAGTTCACAAAGGAAGAAAAGAGTTGGGCGTTCTATGACTGGGGGAATTCAGCTTATTCCATTATCATCACTACTGCTGTTTTTCCGCTGTTCTATAAGTCTGCAGCTACCGAAGCAGGAGTCAGTTTATCGGATTCAACCGCTTATTTAGGCTATACTATCGCTATTTTCACGTTCATCTTAGCCATGATCGGGCCAATTATGGGCACCATCGCTGATTACGAAGGCATGAAAAAGAAATTTTTCACCGGATTTTTCCTGCTTGGCACCGTTTCAACCGCCATGCTCGCATTTATTCCAAGCGATAATTGGCTTATGCTGCTCATTTGCTATACTTTCGCAGCTTTAGGTGCAACTGGGGCCAACTTGTTCTATGATGCTTTCATCGTTGACGTTACGACAGAAAAACGGATGAATAATGTATCGGCTTTTGGATACGGGCTAGGCTATATCGGTTCGACGATTCCGTTTATCTTGTCCATTGCCGTCATTTTGCTTGCTACGAATAATGTCATTCCGGTTTCCGTCATCAACGCCAGCCGCATCGCCTTTTTGATCACTGCTGTTTGGTGGATCGTTTTCTCCATCCCGCTGCTCCGAAACGTCCATCAACGCTATTACATTGAACGCGAACCGAGTCCCGTTGCCCAAAGCTTTAAGCGTCTTGGGAAAACCATTCGGGAAATCCGCCAATACCGCGCGCTGTTCTTGTTTCTGATTGCGTATTTCTTTTATATTGACGGCGTTGGCACAATTATTTCCATGTCGACAGCATACGGCACCGATCTCGGTTTAAGTTCGACCAGTTTGCTGATTGTGCTCTTCGTCACTCAAGTGGTGGCTGCACCTTTTGCTATTTTATACGGTCGCCTGTCTGAACGTTTCACAGGCAAGAAAATGCTCTATGTCGGCATCTGCGTTTACATCGTTGTCTGCATTTATGCCTTTTTCCTGGAAACGATCACCGATTTCTGGATTCTCGCTATGCTCGTTGCAACGAGCCAAGGCGGGATCCAGGCGCTAAGCCGCTCGTATTTCGGAAAACTTGTACCAAAAGAGAACTCCAACGAATTTTTCGGCTTCTACAATATCTTTGGGAAATTCGCAGCGATTCTCGGGCCATTGCTTGTTGCTGTCACTTCTCAAGTAACCGGGAATTCAAGCATGGGCGTTTTCAGTTTAGTGGTTCTGTTCATTATCGGATTGGTCATCCTATCACGAGTCCCAGAACCGACTCCCCATGCACCAGTCGATGAAGTCGCTCCGGAATAAAGTATTTTAACTGTCCATGCTTCGGCTTGGGCAGTTTTTATTTTTCAAATTCGAGATTTGGTGCGTTTTGGCGCTTCAAATATTTATTATGGAAGGAAGTCTGTTTTTGAATTTGCGGACGTGCTATGGTTTTAGTTAAAAAAGCGGGGATGCCTGTGCTATGGAAAACGAGGAATGAGACTGCTGATAAAGAACGTGCAGAAGTACTGTTGAGGCGATTGCCCAAAACCCATCCATCGTATATATTGGCGAAAAATGACTTATGGAATGCTGAATCTGGAATTAACGGGGAAAAACGATTTGATGCGTATTTTTCGATGAGCAAAATCGATTTTCCGCATCTTATTTTACATGATGTTCCACTGAAATCGGTCCTCCCTTTCCAGTTGGATTCGTTGTTGATCACACCTTGGTGTGTCTATGTGTTCGAAGTGAAGAATATGTCCGGCCGCCTGTTCTTTAAACAATCGCCTCCACAGCTCATCCAAACGAAAGAAGACGGCTCAGTCATCGGGCGCAAAAGCCCCATTGAACAAATGGCGACAAACGAATGGCTGCTCGAAGAATGGCTTTCTTCTCGGGCGTATTTTTTACCGATCCGTTCCGTGCTCGTATTTTCTTATACGAAACAGATGCCGGAAAACTTGCCGAGAGAGCAAATCGCGCTGTTTTCGAATCAGCTGCCGATGTTTTTACGAAAACTGCAGTCTGAAAAAGAAATCCTGAGTTTGAGCGAAATGGAGAAGCTCGCAACTGAATTGGCAGCGGCACATTCCCCTTATGCACACGAGCCGATCTGCGCGAATTCCGCTTTTCCTGTCGAAGCGATGCAGCACGGCGTCTGGTGTGAGCCTTGCAGCCGCATTGGCATGAAACGCAAGTACGGGACATGGGTTTGTCCGAGTTGCGGCGTTTCAAACAAAAATGCCCACATTCGCACACTCAAAGACTGGATAATGCTGACCGACGAACCGCTGACGAATAAAAGATGCCGGGAGATTTTGCAAATAGAGGATCGGCATGTAGTCAAAAGACTTATGGCAGGAATGGAAATTAAAAAACAGGGATCATTTAAAGGAACAAATTATGTCTTTGAGGCAATTCGCTCGTAAAAGGTGTGAAGTCGCTCGTATAATTTAAAAGTCGCTCATTAATATGGAAAAGTCCCTCGTATTCGACTCAAACTCGCTCATAAACCAAAGTCTGTAACATCAAAAATGGCTCAGAACCCGTTAAAAACGGATCCTGAGCCATCGTTTTATTATTTATTGTCTTTATTCTTCGGTGTAATGGTTGCGCCGCCTGAATCATTTTGCGTGATATCGGCATCGCCCAATTCCACTACCTGCGTTTTGCCTTTATCTTGATCGGCTTCTTTTTCAGCTTTCTTCACTTCTTTTTCAACTTGCTTCTCTGCTTTTTCGTGCTCTTTTTTCGCTTTTTCTTCTGCTTTTGCTTCTTTGATGACAACTTTTTCCTGCTTCTTCAATTCTTTTTCTTCTTTTTTCTCCGTACGCTTCGCTTTCAGCTCATCGACTTTGCCTTTTGTTGCTTCTGTTGCGCCGGAAGCTTTTTCTTTAACTTGTCCGACTTTGTCTTTGACTTGCCCAACTGTGTCGCTCAATTTTTCTTTCGTTTTGCCCGCGGTATCGGAAAGTTTTTGCGAAGAGCCGGAAGTTTTATCTTTTACTACTGCTTGCATTTCCTTACCGCTTTTCGGTGTCAATAGAAGGCCGGCTGCTGCACCAATAATGGCGCCTGTAGCCGCTCCTTTAATAAATGCAGAGCTGCCAACGCCGCCTTTGCCTCCAGTTTGCGACAAGGGTTGATCAATTTTCCCAGTCCGCACTAAGCGTTCTTCCACTTCATCAACGATTTCCTGCAAAGTGCGTCCTCTTGCATCAACAAGAGGGACATTCATGTGAAAATCAGCTAAATCCTCTTGATCTCGGACGACTACGCAATCGTAGTCCATTGAATCTGTCTTGTCGGTCAACATTTCCGCTTTATAGCCTTTTTGTTCTAATGCATTTTTTACGGATACAAACGGTTCTTCTACTGCAATTTTCACCATCTTTTGTCCACTCCCTTTTCAAATTTGTCTCAATTTTGCTTATAGTGTTTTATTTCCCCTCTTTAGCGGTCGGATAAACGCAGTAGCAAGAATGAAACATTTTTAATATAAGGGTAATTTCGCTTGGCTCATAACTAGACGGCGAACAATCACTGCCCCAAGAATAGCTCCGGATAAGCTGGAGACGAGAAATGGCGGCATGAAGAACAGCGCTGCCGCTTCTGTGCCCATCAATAATTTGGCGTAAGGAACTGCAATGAGTGCGGCGAGAATGCCGGTGCCGACCACTTCCCCGAGTGCCGCTATCCAAACTTTGCCGAATTTCATATAAAGCAACCCGGCAAGCAATGCACCGATCATGCCACCCGGAAAAGCAAGCAACGAGCCGGTGCCTGTCATAACCCGGACGACTGCTGTCAGGAAAGCCACTAATACTGCAGCGGCAGGTCCGAAAATAACCGCTGTGATCACGTTCACCGCATGTTGGATCGGATAGGCGCGTGCAATGCCGGCTGGGAAAGAAACAAATGCAGAACCTGCCACGCTTATTGCCGAAAGCATGGCAAGGATGACCAATTTTCTCGTTTTCATTTATGGGCACCTTCCATCGCTGAATCTCTTAAGGCTGATACTTCTGCTGCAATATCAGCGGCATGTGAAATAGCGGTGATGACCGCAACTCCCAAAGCCCCTGCTTTCCAAACAGCGGCAGCATTTTCAGAACTGATTCCGCCAATCCCGACAATCGGCAGGTTTGGATAAGCTTCCTTAACCGTTTGGATGCCTGCCACTCCAGCTGGTGGTTTCGCATCAGCCTTTGTTGAAGTCGCAAATACAGGTCCCATGCCAACATAATCCGCTCCGCTTTCTACTGCCTGTTTTGCCTCCGCCAAGGAATGCACCGAAACGCCGAGCAGTTTGTCAGCACCCAAAATTTTGCGAACCGCTGCAGCTGGTGCGTCGTCCTGGCCGATATGGACGCCGTCTGCGCCAATTGCCCAGGCTAGCTCTATATCGTCATTGACCAGGAGAGGGGTTTGGTAGCGCTGGCACAACTCTTTACAGTCGAGCGCAAATTTCAGCAACTCCGCGCCCTTCAACGCATTGGGCCCTTTCTCCCGCAACTGAAAATAATCGATGCCGGCTTTTAAAGCCTCTTCCAAAACTGCTAATGGATCTTTTCCTCCCGCATTCTCCGTTCCAAGAATAAAATAAACGACCGGTCTTTCACTGAATTTCGACATAATTCATTTCCCTTCTTTCGTTCATATATTTCCGGTAGGCGGCGTGATTGGTCGGCCCGTGGCCAGCTCCGATATTCAATTCACTGCTCAAAGCTGCATGGATAAATTGTTTAGCCGTGTAAACCGCGTCTTTAAGCGATTTTCCTTTTGCCAGTTCCGCAGTCAGCGCTGCTGAAAAGGTACAGCCGGTTCCATGTGTTTGCACTGTCGCAATTCGAGGCGACCGGAACAGCATCTCTTCACCGTCCTGACCAAGAAAGAAATCTTCTGCGACATTTTCGTCCTTGCCATGGCCTCCTTTGATGATGACCGACTCAGGGCCATACGACAGGATCTTTTGCGCCGCCAGTTTCCGGGACGCGGAGTCAATGATTTCGATACCGCTCAAGACTTCCGCTTCCGGTACATTCGGTGTCACCACGGCAGCTAAGGGCAGCAATTCCTTTTTAAGTGCAGCCCCTGCTTCTGCGCGCAATAAATTCGCTCCGCCTTTTGCAATCATGACCGGGTCGACAACCAGCTGCCGCCAATTGAAATGCCGAATCCACTTGGCCGTTTCTTCAATGATTTCTTCATTAAATAACATTCCGGTTTTCAATGACGCTAGCTGAAAATCCTTTCCGACAGCCTGCAATTGAGTCTGAACGGCTTCTCTTGCCATTGGGTAAATAGCGGCAACGCCTAGCGTATTCTGAGCGGTCACGGCCGTCAGAACAGAAGTCGAATAAACTCCGAGTTCCTGGAATGTTTTAATGTCCGCTTGAATTCCTGCTCCTCCTCCAGAATCCGATCCGGCAATGGTTAATACTTGTGGAATCATTTTTGCTGCAGCTCCTTTCCGGTTGGCAGTTCGGTATCGCCTTTTCCAGTTCGAGACAATTGGTTCAGGAATTCGATTTGAAAACTGCCAGGTTCAGGAGCTGAATGGCTTGCCCGCTCCCCCGCTTCCCCGTAAAAACGCAAGGCTTCTGCGGCAGCACTTAAAACCTTTTCCGGATAGACGGCTAGATAGGCGGCAACCACTGCGCTTAACAGGCAGCCAGATCCCGTAATCGCCGACATGAGCGGGTGCCCAAAAGGAATTTCCACGATTTCTTTTCCGTCCGTAACAATATCAGTTGAACCTGTTACAGCTACAACCAGCCCGAGCCTACCGGCAGCTTCGACTGCCAGCTGCTTCACATCCGCTTCACCGCTGCCGGCATCGACCCCTTTCCCTTGCCATTCGGTTCCGCAAATCGCGGCAAGCTCGCCTGCATTGCAGCGCAGCACGGCAATATTCACTTCCGTTAAAATTCTTTTAGCCGCAGCCGCTCTGAAAGCTGTCGCTCCTACACCTACAGGATCCAATACGACAGGGCGGCCCAATTGATTCGCTGTCTTTCCGGCAATGATCATGCTTTCCAAAGTTTGAGCGTTCAAAGTTCCAATATTGAGTGACACGGCTCCAGCAATTGCCGCAAGTTCAGCGGCCTCTTCCGGCGCTTCACCCATGATCGGAGAAGCTCCAATTGCAAGCAATCCATTGGCCTGGAAATTTGAAACGACGTGATTCGTAATGCAGTGGACAATCGGATTTTCAGCGCGCAATTTCTCACTCACTTTAAACACCCGCCTTCGTGTATGGCTTTACCGTCCATGTCTGCATCGTCCAAGCTTGTTCCCAAAAATTCCATTCGTAATAGCTGCTTCTGCGGAAACGGTCCTTCAGTTCTTTGCGTCGTGTTTCGGTTAGTCCTTCTGCGAGAAAGTCCATCCGCTCGATCTGTTCGTTTACAAGTGCCGCAAATTCCTCTCCGCCATAAGTTTCGATCCAGCGGCTGTAGATTGGATGATCCGGCTTCGCTTCTTTAAGCCGGTCGCCGATTTCCTGATAAAGCCAGTAACAAGGAAGAATTGAAGCGAGGACGTCCGCCAAATCCCCTTCAGCCGAGCGGTACATATGCGATACATACGCGTAAGCATTCGGCGATGGTTCAAACTCAGCCCAATCCTCTTCGGTCACTCCAAGAAGTTTCATGAATGATTCGTGCAAAGCCATTTCAGCTGCACAAGTATGCTCGGCATGAAATGCGAAGCGCTTGGTCGTTTCTAAATCTTTGGCTTTTACCGCACCGATTGCCTGTACTTTTGCAAAATGTGTTAAGTAATAGGCATCCTGCATAACGTAATAGCGAAAAATGTCTAAAGGCAGTGTCGCGTCTGCGATTCCTTTGACAAACGGATGTTCAAAACTTGCTTCCCATAATCCATTGCACTCCAACCGGACTTCTTCACAAAATTTCATTTCGCCATCTCCTTTTTTGCAAATAAAAACGCCACTCTCCAGTTAAGGAAAGCGGCGTGTGCGTATGCATTGAAAGATAGAGAAATAGCATGCTTCTCGCCACTTCCCTACGCTGGTATGATCCAGATCAGGTTCAAAGGGTCCGGGCTTATGCCCGTCTCAGCCGATATCCGGCTCCCCTAGTGGGTGTTTTATTTGGTTGTCGAAATCACTATAGCACAGATTCAACTTCTGCAAAAGATTTATCTGAGTTTTCAGCTTTGATGCGCATCCCATTCTCGGTATCAAAAAAGTGGGCATGCGACATATCAAAAGCCAGGCGAGCTGTATGGCCCGGCTCGATCGCGGTATCTGCCTCAACGCGCGCAATAAATTCCTGTTCAGCATAAGTGGCATAGAGAATGGTTTCTGCACCGGTCAATTCGGAAACGGTGATCGTCGCATCAAACTCACTGACCGGGAGCCCGGATAAATCTTCGCTGTTGACGTGGATATGTTCCGGCCGAATTCCAAGTGTCAGATGCTTGCCTTCATACCCGCGGCTATTCAGAACATCCAAGGTTTCCCGCGGGATGCTAATTGTCCGATCTCCCAACACAAATGCCCCTTTTTCCAATCGTCCATCAAAAAAGTTCATTGCCGGCGACCCGATGAAGCCCCCAACAAAACGGTTGGCTGGAAAATCGTAGACTTCTTTCGGGCTGCCGACTTGCTGGATATGGCCGTCCTTCATAATGACAATGCGCGTTGCCATCGTCATCGCTTCGGTCTGGTCATGCGTGACATAAATGGTCGTAGTTTTCAGCCGATGATGCAGCTTAGCAATTTCCGCCCGCATTTGGACGCGCAGTTTTGCATCCAAGTTTGAAAGAGGCTCATCCATGAGGAATACCTTGGCATCCCTGACAATTGCGCGCCCGAGCGCCACCCGCTGCCGCTGCCCGCCTGACAAAGCTTTCGGTTTTCTATCCAAGTATTCCCGCAAGCCAAGAATGTCCGCCGCATCTTCTACGCGCTTTCGGATATCCGCTTTCTTAAACTTACGCAATTTTAGTCCAAAAGCCATGTTTTCGAAGACCGTCATATGGGGATATAAAGCGTAGTTCTGAAAAACCATGGCAATATCCCGCTCTTTCGGCTGGACCTCATTCATCCGTTTTCCATCGATGAAGAATTCGCCTTCCGTTATCTCCTCGAGGCCAGCAATCATACGCAAAGTCGTCGATTTCCCACAGCCCGAAGGACCAACGAAGACGATGAACTCCTCATTCTGGATTTCAAGATTAAAGTCTGTTACCGCTGTTGCGCCGTTGTCATAGGTTTTCCCCAGATTTTTAATTGAAATCTCTGCCATTTTCAATTTCCCCATTTCTTTTTCTTAATTATATACAGTTTTCTGTTTATTACAAATACAACATAGAAAAGCAGAAGAACTTGTTATATACTTACCCACAAGAAGGAGCTTCTATGCTTCTTCAATTTGAAAGGAGGATCGAGTATAAATAATTCTTTCGAGTACCCCTAATTACTTCGTCAATCAAAGTAATTTCACGGTAAATAAAGCAGTATTTATAAACTTAAAGGAGTGAAACCGGATGAAAAACATGAAGATATTCATCATCGCGCTTGTTGGCCTTACTTTAATGTTAAGTGGTTGCGCCGGCTTCAAGACCAGCAATAATGATGAAGAAGCGGTTAATGAAGACGGTAAAGTGGTTGTAGATTTTTGGACATTCTGGGGTTCTGAAATCCGCCGTCCGATTGTCGATAAAATCGTTGAAGATTTTAACGCATCCCAGGATGAGATCGAAGTCAAGCACACGTATAGCCCTTGGGGAGATATCTGGACGAAGGAATTAGCGGCGATTGCTGCCGGCAATCCTCCTGATGTTGTCATTAACGATATTAATGCCACAGCAATCCGCGGACAGGAACAACAAGCAATGAACTTATCGGAATTCTACGATGACAGTTTCTCAGAGAAATTCTACCCAGAACTTTGGAATGCTACACTTCACGAAGGCGATTCATACGGAATCCCTTTTAATACTGATACACGCGTCCTTTTCTATAATAAAGATGCCTTCGAAGAAGTGGGGCTGGATCCAGAAGATCCGCCGGAAACATGGGCTGAACTGGAAGAATATGCAGCGAAATTGGATATCAAAAACGGCAATAGCTACGACCGTCTCGGCTTTTACCCATTATGGGGAGTTGGCTACGATGTCTGGCTTTTGAACGCCAATGGCGAAAACTATTTCGGGCCGGATCATAATACCGAAACCGTCAATATCAATACGGAAAAGAATGTCGAAGTCCTGAACTGGCTAAAATCGTGGAAAGAGCGCATCGGTGAAGATGTTGTCAACTCCTTCCAAGCCCAAATCGATAGCCAGCAAGGAAACCCATTCTTCAGCGGCGACTTGGCAATGATTGTTCAACAGCCGACTTTTTATACGCAAATCCGCGATTATGCGAAAGATTTGAATTTCGGTGTTGTCCAGATGCCTGAATACGAGGAAGGAAACGGCCATACGAGCTGGGGCGGCGGATTTGTAGCTGAAATTCCCGAAGGCTCAAGCGATCCGGAAGCTGCATGGAAATTCATCGAATACTTGACTGGCGCCGAAGCGCAAGAATACTGGGCGGTTAAGAACTTCGATAACGTAGCGAACATCGAAGCAGCTGAGGCTGCTGCAGAATCCGATGAGCTGACAGAACAAGGCCAGATGGTTTATCAAATGGCCGTCGACAGCATGGAAGATACTTTGCTGACGCCGGCACCAGTAACAGCTCCTAGCTATTTCAACTACATTAATCCGCAGGTCGATGAGTTCTTCCTTGGATCAAAAACGGCTGAAGAGGCACTCGAAAAAGCCCAGACGGATGTAGAAAGCTTAATCGAAAAAAATCAATAAGTTAGGAGGAGGTCCTTTGGGAAAAAGAGGATTGTCCATGAGGCGCAAAGAAAGCATCTACGGTTACATTTTCATATTGCCGTTCATCATCGGTTTCATCGGTTTTACCGCTGGGCCATTGCTTTTTTCATTTGCGGGAAGTTTCACAGATTACAATATAACATCACAGATGGAATTCATCGGAGTTGAAAACTACCAAACGCTTATCGTGGAAGATGGTCTTTTTCGGACTTCTTTGTGGAATACGCTGTACTATGTCCTGCTTTCTGTCCCGTTGACGACATTAGGTGCCATCTTCCTTTCGGCCCTTTTAAATCAGGATGTACCGGGAATCCGTTTTTTCCGGACTTTATACTATTTGCCGGCAATTCTATCAGGCGTCGGAGTCTACCTTTTATGGATGCAATTGCTGGAACCCGGAACCGGGATGGTCAACCTGCTATTAGGCTGGGTCGGCATCGATGGGCCGAACTGGCTCTTTGACCCGGATTGGACTAAGCCATCTTTAATCCTGATGAAATTGTGGAGCGTCGGCGGTTCGATGCTCCTCTACCTTGCAAGCATGCAAGGCGTTTCCAAATCACTGTATGAAGCTGCTGAAATTGACGGCGCAAGCCGATGGCGGCAATTCGTCCATATCACCATCCCTATGATTACGCCCGTCATTTTCTTCGACGTGGTGACCAGTTTAATCGGGGGCTTCCAAATTTTCCAGGAAGCTTACATTATGTCCGGGAATGGTGAAGGCGGTCCCGCCAATTCCCTCTTGTTCTACAATTTGTATATGTGGAACCAGGCATTCGAGAATTTCGATATGGGCTACGCCATGGCAATGTCGTGGATTCTATTCGTCATCGTATTCATTTTGACCGTCATTAACCTGAAACTTGCTCCCCGTTGGGTGCATTATGAAGGGGAGGACAAGTAAATGGACAAGCCGGAAGAAAAAACAGCTTATCTCGATGAACCGGAAAAACTTCAGACGATTTCAAAAACCGGATTTTTTGAACATCGCGGAAACCGCAATAATATGTGGCGCCTTTTCAATTTCGTTTTATTGGCAGCGGGAAGCCTGCTAATCTTGTCGCCGCTTTGGTGGATGTTTGCGACGTCTCTGAAGACGATGGCAGAAGTCATGTCCTATCCCCCTTCTTTCTTCCCAAAATCGTGGGAATGGGGGAATTACATCCGTACCTGGCAAGTAGCGCCTTTTACTACCTACACAATCAATACCTTGACCATCACAACCTTGGTTGTGATCGGAAGTGTATTGGCGAATTCGTTTATTGCCTACGGATTTGCAAAAATTCCGTTCCGCGGTAAAAACGTCTGGTTCGCCATTGTGCTTTCGACCATGATGATTCCCGGATTTGTTACGCTGATTCCCCAATACGTGCTATTTTCTAAATTGGGATGGGTCAATACGTATTATCCGCTCATCGTTCCGCACTTTTTCGGAAGTGCCTTTTACATTTTCCTGCTTCGCCAGTTTTATATGACCATTCCGACAGAACTGATCGAAGCAGCAAAAATCGAAGGGGCCAGCCATTTCTACATTTGGTGGAAAATCGGACTTCCGTTGACGAAGCCAGCACTCGCGACCGTAGCAATTTTCTCATTTAACGGCGCTTGGAATGATTTTCTTGGCCCGCTTCTCTACTTGAATGATGAAAATCTCTATACCTTGCAGCTCGGGCTAGCCGTGTTTAAAGGGCAGCTGGATACGCAATGGAATTACTTGATGGCAGGATCGCTTCTCGTGCTCCTCCCCGTCATTCTATTGTTTTTCTTCTTCCAGAAATACTTTATCCAAGGCATCAACCTCCAGTCCGGCGGAAAATAAATGTAGTTGCAAAAAACCCTTCGCAGAAATTTGCGAAGGGTTTTTTCACTCGAAAAGCGTCTTGCCCTGAACACGCGCGGATGCATGTCCAGAAATGTTGCGTTTTTCTGGTGAAATGCGCTTTCAATTGCGAGAAGCGAAGGCTATTTGCGTTTAAATTTTTTTATTTGCGTTCAAAGGAAGTTTATTTGCGCTTAGAAATTTTTATTTGCGCTCAGCGGATTTTATTTGCGTTAAAACATTGTTATTTGCGCTCAGCAATTCAAGCATACAAAAAAGGGCATCCCGAATGTCCGGATGCCCTTTTACCCTGCTCTTAAACAGCAGCTGTTTTTTCTTTTTTGATTTGCTTGCTGCGCAATTGTCCGCAAGCTGCATCGATGTCGGCGCCTTGTTCTTGGCGAACGCCACAGTTGATGCCTTTTTTCTTCAATGCATCGTAGAATGCACTGATGGCTTCCGGCGTGCTTTGCTGATACTGATCGTGTTCGCTGACCGAGTTGTACGGGATCAAGTTGACGTATGACAGATGGCGCTTGTCTTCAAGCAATTTCGCCAATTGATTCGCTTCTTCGACATGGTCGTTCACGTCGCGCAATAAAATATATTCGAATGTGATGCGGCGATTTGATTTCTCCAAATAGTAATCGATCGCAGCCATCAATTTCTCGATTGGATACGCTTTGTTGATTTTCATAATGCGTGAACGCAATTCATTGTTCGGCGCATGGATGGAGATGGCCAAGTTAACTTGCAAGCCTTCATCCGCATAGTCGTAGATTTTCGGTACGATTCCGCTTGTCGATACCGTGATGTGGCGAGCTCCGATAGCCAAACCTTTTTGGGAGTTGACGACATTCAAGAAGCCCATCAAGTTCGTATAGTTGTCGAACGGTTCGCCGATACCCATAACAACGATATGGCTCACGCGCTCATCTTTTTGCTGAGCATCAAAGTGAGCTTGTACTTGCATGATCTGCTCAACGATTTCGCCCGCATTTAAATCGCGGCTCTTTTTCAAAAGTCCGCTGGCGCAGAAACTGCAGCCGATGTTGCATCCGACTTGAGTCGTTACGCAGACCGAGTTTCCGTATTTAAAACGCATCAAAACGGTTTCGATCAAGTTTCCATCTTGTAAACGGAAGAGGAATTTAATCGTGCCGTCTGCCGATTCCTGTTTTACCGCTTCTTCAAGCGTACGGATGGCAAAGTTATTTTCCAGTAATTCAATGACTTCTTTGCTCAGATTGTTCATCTGGGAAAATTCAGTCACGCGTTTAATATATAACCAGTCCCATACTTGTTCAGCACGGTACTTTTTCTGTCCATTTTCTAAAAACCATTCTTTTAGCTGATCGATCGTCATACCATAGATGGAATTTTTCATTATTAGAACCCTCATTTCAGAATTTCACAATTGCTTATTATAATACTAAAAATATGGCTTGACAACAACTATTTTTGTTTACACAGAAAAATCTGTCTTTAAGATTGTCTAATCTTCGGCATTTCCGGGTAAAGAATCGGGTAAAGGAGGTCTGTTTATGGGAGAAATTACGCACATCGGCTTAGCGGTTCCGGATCTCGACCAAGCCATTGACTGGTACAGCAAAGTATTCGGATTTTACACATTGGCAGGGCCATTTGAATTTGAAGCGGTTGAAGCAGACGAAGAAAACATGACACAAGATTTGCAAGGAACCGATATACAAAAAATGCGCAATGCCCATTTAATGTCGCATAATGGAATCGGCATCGAATTATTCGAATTCCAACAACCCGCTTTCAACGATGAAAATCCTCCGCTCCATAAGGGATTTTTCCACATTTGCCTGATTGTCGATAATTTAGTGGAATCGATTGAACGAATTGTCCAGCACGGAGGCAAACAGCGCAGCAAAATCTGGCAAACGACGAAAGGCAAGCCGCATTTCCTGGTCTACACCGAAGATCCTTTCGGCAATATCATAGAGCTTTATACGCGAAATACCTCTGAAATGTACGCCAATAAATAAAAGAAACCAGCTGATTTTTTACCGATCAGCTGGTTTTATTCGTTTAGACAAGTTGTTCTTTTTTAGGAAGCATGGAGCCGTGCTTCGCAAAATTAGCATGCCATGAGAAAGCTTTCTCCAAAACGTGCGGCGTTTGCCCTCCGCGCGTCAATGCCTCTTCATAATATTCACGCAGCGCTCCCCGGTAAGAAGGATGCACACAGTTTTCGATAATCACTTCAACACGTTCACGCGGCGCAAGTCCACGAAGATCGGCGTAGCCTTGTTCAGTGACGACGACATCCACGTCATGTTCCGTGTGGTCGATATGAGATGCGAAAGGCACGATGCTTGAGATATTGCCGCCTTTGGCAATGGATTTCGTTACAAAGATCGCTAGACGGGCATTGCGGGCAAAGTCGCCTGATCCGCCGATGCCGTTCATCATTTTCGTTCCGCACACATGCGTTGAATTGACATTGCCGTAAATATCAAATTCCAGCGCTGTATTGATGGAAATCAAACCAAGGCGGCGGATCACTTCCGGATGGTTGGAAATTTCCTGTGGGCGCATGACGATTTTATTGCGATAGTTATCGAATTCACTGAAGACCTGTTTCATCTTTTCCTCTGACAAGGTGATGGAACAGCAAGAAGCGAATTCCACTTTGCCGGCATCGATCAAATCGAAGACCGCGTCCTGCAGCACTTCCGAATAGACTTCCAATCCTTCAAACTCCGAATCCAGCATGCCGTGGAGAACCGCATTCGCGACTGATCCGATGCCTGACTGCAACGGTGCCAAAGTTTCCGTCAATCTCCCCGCCCGGATTTCAGCACGGAAAAATTCAAGCAAGTGATCAGCCATGATTTTGGTTTCGGCATCAGGCGCAACAATGGTGGACGGTGAATCCAATTGTTCTGTGAAGACAATCCCTTTGACCTTTTCCATATCGATTGGAATGCCGATCGTTCCGATGCGCTGATCGACTGTTGTCAATGGAATCGGTGAACGCTCGCCTTGTTTGCCGGTATCATAAATGTCGTGCAGCCCTTCAAATAATTCAGGCTGGGCCATGTTGATTTCCACGATGATGTTTTTTGCGTGCTTGGCAAAAACAGAAGAGTTTCCGACAGAAGTCGTCGGAATGATCATGCCATCCTCAGTAATGGACAGCGCTTCCACAATCGCAAAATCAATCGGTTCAGTGACCCCAGATCTGACCCATTCAGCTGTGTGGGATAAATGATGGTCGACAAAAAGCATTTCGCCTTCATTGATTTTTTTGCGCATCGCCGGCTCGGCTTGGAACGGCAAGCGTTTGTTGACAATGCCCGCTTCTGCAAATATGCGGTCGATATCTGATCCGAGTGACGCGCCAGTAAAGATGTTCACTTTAAAGTTTTCCGTTTCTGCCCGCTTTACCAAAGCAAAAGGAACCGCTTTCACGTCGCCAGCACGCGTAAATCCGCTAAGGCCTAAAGTCATTCCGTCATGGATCCATGAAGCAGCCTCTTCCGGTGTCACGATGCGCTGCTGTAATTCAGCCGCCTTGATGCGTCCAAGTTTGTTCTCCATATTGATCACTCTCTTTCCGATTTTTAGTCAATAAAACAGCATATATTCACAAGATAAAGCGTTTTCATGAGCGTGCGCTCAGTCAAAATCCGCATTCAATCTAATTAGGGACTAGTTTTTTAATTATTAGATAACTTTATCTTAAAATGTGTCTAAAATGTGTTTTACCGGTTAGAAGAGTGAGAAAAATGAGTGAGGCAGAAAATTTTCCGCCTCAAGCAGCATTTTCTAAAATCCGAGCATTTTCCGAAAATAACTTGAGTAGGATTGGCTGACGGGAATTCGGTCTCCATTGTTCATTGCCAGCACAAAAGTGGAATGAGTATCCGGATAAATTTCTTTTATATGATGAACATTGACGATAAACGAGCGGTGACAACGAATGAACATATCCCGCGGCAATAAAAATTCAAATTCCTGCAAGGTACTTTTATTGGTGCCGGATAGCTCAGCTGCATAGACATGGGTTTTCCGCTCTTTCACTTCCAAATAAGCCACTTGCGCAAAAGGAATGGGCTTCCAACCATCGGAAGTTTTTACTGTCACCACCGATTTCCCTTCGGTGAGCGCCGGATAAATGGCAATCACACAGCCTTCGAGCGCCCCTTCTTTTTCAAAAGGCACAGCCATTCCATGATAAGGCACCCCAAAAACATCCCGATCGACGAATTCAGAAGATTTTTGATTAGTTGTTAATGCCATATGCGCCATGCTGCCTTCTTTTATCGGATCTCCGGGACGAATTTTCAAATCGATTCTTTTGCTCGGCCGGTAGTAGACATATTCTTTCGTATTGGTGACGACAATCGATACTTCATCGGAGAACAATTCTCCCATGACATCAAGCAACGAGCTTTGTGTAAACCATTCCATAAGACGGCCCCTGCCTTTCTTCACTATTATTTCTTAATGATACAGGTCTGTCTCCTGACTATCACTAAAAGTTAAAACAGCTGCCCGTAATAGGACAGCTGCTGCGTTTCTTTCTAAAGCATCGTGCCGGTTTGAGCTAATTTTCCATGCCAAGAGAAAGCTTTTTCCAGAACATGCGGCGTTTGCCCTCCTCGTTCCAGTGCTTCCTCGTAGTATTCAAGCATTTTTTTCTTGTATGTCGGATGTACACAATTTTCGATGATCAGCTTCGAACGCTCCCGCGGCGCAAGTCCGCGCAGGTCTGCATAGCCCTGTTCCGTGACGACGATATCGACGTCATGTTCCGTGTGGTCGATATGGGTGGCGAAAGGCACTACACTTGAAATCCGCCCGCCTTTTGCGATCGATTTTGTCACAAAAATGGAAAGCCGGGCATTTCTTGCAAAGTCCCCGGATCCACCGATGCCGTTCATCATTTTTGTCCCGGATACATGGGTCGAGTTGACGTTGCCGTAAATATCGAATTCCAATGCCGTATTGATGGAAATCAGTCCGAGGCGGCGAATGATTTCAGGGTGATTGGAAATTTCCTGGGGCCGCAATATGAGTTTGTCCCGGTATTTTTCGAAATTCGAAAATACCTGCTTCATTTTTTCTTCAGACAAAGTGATGGAGGAACTGGAAGCGAAACGGACTTTACCGGCATCAATCAGCTCGAACACCGCATCCTGCAGCACTTCCGAATAAACCTCCAAATCTTCAAATTCAGAATCGATCAATCCATGAAGAACAGAGTTCGCCACCGTTCCGATGCCCGATTGCAGCGGAGCAAGTTTTTCAGTCAGCCGTCCTGCCCGGACTTCAGAACGCAGAAAGTTCAGCAAATGCTCCGCCATCAATTCCGTTTCCTCATCCGCTTCTGCAATTGTTGAAGGTGAATCCGGTTGATGCGTAAAAATAATTCCACGCACTTTTTCCAAATCCACCGGGATTCCCGGTACGCCGATTCGGTCGCTTACATGCGTCAATGGAATCGGAGATCGCTCCCCTTGCTTGCCGGTATCATAAATATCATGGATTCCTTCGAATAGAACTGGCTGAGCTGTATTAATTTCTACAATGACGTTTTTCGCATACTGTACAAAAAGAGCCGAGTTTCCGACAGAAGTCGTTGGAATGATTAATCCATCTTCTGTAATTCCAAGCGCTTCGATGATGGCAAAATCAATGGGTTCAATAACACCCGCTTTAATCCACTCCGCCGTCTGAGACAAATGATGATCGACAAACAGCAAATCGCCTTCATTGATTTTTCTTCGCATCACCGGATCTGCCTGAAACGGCAGGCGTTTGTTGACAATGCCCGCTTCTGCAAACAGTTTGTCAATATCCGAACCTAGAGAAGCACCCGTGAATATGTTCACTTTAAAGCTTTCAGTTTCAGCACGTTTAACAAGTGCCAGCGGAACCGCCTTAGCGTCTCCGGCGCGTGTAAATCCACTTAATCCGAGCGTCATGCCGTCCTGGATCCAAGAAGCTGCAAGGTCGGCGTCGATAACTCGGTCCTGCAATTGAATGGCTTTGATGCGTTCAATGGTTTTTTCCATTACAGTCACCTTTCGTGGCTTGAATGCCGTTCTTATTTATCTTAATTATACCTTACCTCAGCCCTTCTTCCGTAAACCCCTGCGCTGTGTTTCTACTATATTAAGTTAGTTATTCACAGCACTGTAACAAATAGAAAAAATTCCACGCCTAAATGTAAGCGTTTTATTTGACCGCAAAAATTATGATATTTAAATAATTTAATGTTAAAAACCCTATTCCAGCAGGGCCTATAAGTTTTGTGAATATTTATATAACGAAATAATAAATTACTTTGATAACATACTATTTTTATGTTTAAAAATCATTGACTTTACGTTTTTTTCATCATAATATAGGAAAGTTGTTAAAACTAGTGAGGTTTATGAAATAATATTATTTGAAACGAGGCACCATTTATGGCTTCACCCCAACAAAAAAAGATGATAATTTTAATGATTACTTTATTTATTACAATAACAAGTTTCGGAATCACAGGACCGGTCATTCCGGCTTACCTGGAATCGATTAACCAAGGCGGCATGGCTTCTGGAATGATTATCGCCATCTTTGCCGGCGCACAGCTTCTGTTCGCTCCCCTTGGCGGAAAATGGACCGATCAATTCGGCCGCCGAAAAATGATCATCATCGGGTTGATGCTGATTACTGCCGGCGGTTTTTTATTTTACCTGACCGATACATTATGGGTTCTATACGCTTCACGAGTCATTAGCGGAATCGGCGATGCTTTTCTGATTCCTGCAGTTTATGCCTATACAGCGGATATCACAAGCGTTGAACAGCGGGCAAAAGGCACTGGACTGGTGGCAGCTTCTATGTCCATGGGGCTTGTGGCTGGACCAGTAATCATGTTGTTTATGTCCGGGTTCAGTGTGAAAGCACCGTTTCTATTGTCTGCTTTCATTACCTTGACGGCGTTCTTGTTTTCAACCATCTTCTTGAAAGAAAGTGATCCTGCTAGAACCGGACAAGCAAATATCCGAGATTTCGGAGACGAAGAGTCGCTTTCCAAGAAATTTATGCGTTCGACCAAGATGTCTTATTTCATTCCTTTAATCATTACCTTTGTTATGAGCTTCGGTTTGATCGCCTATGAATCGATTTTCGGCTTGGTCTTGAATGATGAATTCAATGCCAGCGTCCAGGATATCGCCATCATGTGCATCGCCATTCAAGGCGTCAGTGTGCTGACACAGCTTTTCGCAGTCGAACGGCTGATTCGCCGCTTCGGGGAAGTCCGTGTCATCCTTACTTTCCTGATTGTCGCATCGGCCGGTTTCCTGCTCGCCCTTGTAGCCAATACGTATAGCCTGTTTTTCTTGGTAACGTTGATCATATTCATGGCAATGTCGATTCTTCGTCCCGTGCTCAATATCCTGATTTCAAAATTGGCCAAAGGCGAAGTCGGATTTGCGATGGGGCTCGGCACTTCTTTTATGGGCATTGGCAATGTTATCGGCCCGATTTCTGCCGGCATGCTCTACGATATCAATTTAGTCTTCCCTTTCATCCTGGGACTGATTATGCTTGGCATCACAATTTCCATTACGGCCATTTGGCACCTATCCCGCTATAAGAAAACGGTCGAGCTTTCAACTGATCTCAGTGTTTCAGCCTTGGCCGATAAATAAAAGAATTCATTTTAAAGAAAAGAGGATTTACCTGTAATGTCACCCGAACAAAAAAAGAAAATCACCATCCTCATGGTGAATATGTTTATCGCAATCGCAAGCTTCGGAATTATTGTCCCTATCCTGCCGGCCTACTTGGTTTCCATCAATCAAGGAGGAACGGCGGCCGGATTAATGATCGCCATTTTCGCCGGCGCTCAATTATTGTTCTCACCGCTCGGCGGAAAATGGGCGGATGTCCACGGACCGCGTAAAGTCATCATCATCGGTTTATCGCTACTGACCATTTCTATGCTGATGTTCTATGCCACAGATTCCATCTGGATATTGTACGCTTCCCGCATCGTCGGCGGAATCGGCGACGCTTTCCTCGTCCCCGGAATCTTCACGTATGTAGCAGGCATTACTACGCCTGCCCAGCGCGCTAAAGGAACCGGGCTTGTGACGGCTTCCATGTCGCTCGGCTTGGTCATCGGACCTGGAATCGGCGGATTTTTGGCTGAATTCGATTTGAAGCTGCCGTTTTTGGTTTCAGCATTCGTCACATTAACAGCCGTACTGTTCTCATTTGTCATGCTGAAAGAAATTGCACCGACTGCAGACAGCCAAAAGCAGGCAGAGGAATTTGCGAAAGACGAATCGATGCTCGAACAAATTGGGCGTTCGGTCAAAATGCCGTATTTTATCCCGCTCATCATCACCTTCGTAATGAGCTTTGGTTTGGTGGCTTATGAATCGGTCATCGGCATGTACTTAACCACGGAATATGGCTCCACTTCGAAAGATATTGCCCTGATGATTACAGCAACCGGAACAATTAGTGTCATTGTTCAAATGTTCATCGTTGACCGCCTGGTTCGCCGTTTCGGAGAAGTGCCTGTATTGATCGCATTTCTTGCTCTCGCGACAGTCGGCTTTATGCTGTCACTGGCTGCCGGAAGCTATGCCACGTTCTTTGGCGTTTCGCTTGTCATTTTCCTGGCGATGGCGATCCTGCGTCCCGTGCTCAATATCCTGATTTCGAAGATGGCGCAAGGTGAAGTCGGATTTGCGATGGGCATGAACACTTCGTATATGAGCCTTGGCAATGTACTTGGGCCATTGTCTGCCGGTTTGCTATTCGATTTCAATATCAATCTTCCCTTTATCCTGGGACTCGGGCTTCTGATTGTCACTTTATCAATCGCTGTGGCGTGGCGCAGTTCACGTGCTGCTAAGGCCTTGGCACTCATTCACAATGAAGAATTGAAAGCTGAACCTCTTGCTTAGAGGCTCAGCTTTTTTATTGTAAAAATTTCGGCAAAAAAATAATTTAACGCATAAGTTCATTCCGTTGACACGGACTATGTACTCAAATAATATAGGGAAGCTGAGAAAAAATATTCACAACATTATATAGAAGAAATGAGGGTGTTTCGATGTCGCCAGACCAACGAAAAAAGATTTTTATTTTAATGATTAATATGTTCATTGCCATTGCGAGTTTCGGAATTGTCATTCCGATTCTGCCTTCTTATTTAGAATCGATCAATCAGGGCGGTATGGCTGCCGGCTTAATGATCGCCATTTTCGCTGCCGCGCAATTCCTGTTTTCTCCGATTGCCGGCAAATGGGCGGATCAATACGGCCGCCGGAAAATGATTATCTACGGCTTGCTCGGCCTGACAATCTCTATGTTTGTCTTTTACGCGTCAGACCTTATTTGGGTCCTTTACATTTCCCGTGTAATCGGCGGCATCGGGGCTGCGATGCTCGTTCCAGCTATCTTCGCCTATATCGCTGATATTACAACTTTTGATCAGCGTGCAAAAGGCACCAGCCTCGTTTCGGCTGCTATGTCGCTTGGGATTGTAGTGGGGCCGGGGATTGGCGGATTTTTAGCTGATTACAGCTTGAAGCTGCCTTTCCTGATTTCGGCACTTGTTTCATTAGTAGCAGTGCTGTTTTCTGTGGCGCTTTTAAAAGACAGCGACGCTGTGGAAGAAAACCCAGTAGTGGCTGCAGCTGCACCTGATGATGAATCCATGTTCAAGAAAATCGGCCGTTCAGTAAAAATGCCGTATTTCATTCCCCTCGTTATTACATTGGTTATGAGTTTCGGATTGCTTGCTTACGAATCGGTAGTCGGCCTGTACTTGGACAACCAATTCAACTCGACGGCTAAAGACATCGCCTTCATGATTACGGCTACAGGCGTCGTCAGCGTCATCGTTCAATTATTTATCGTTGACCGCATTGTCCGACGCTTCGGAGAAGTAGCGATTTTAGTTTTCTTCCTCGGAGTTACAGCAGTCGGTTTCCTCTTTTCATTATTTGCCGGAAGCTACGCCATGTTCTTCGGCGTATCGCTCGTGATCTTCATGGCGACTTCCATTTTGCGCCCTGTTTTGAACACGCTGATTTCAAAAATGGCAGAAGGCGAAGTCGGATTCGCGATGGGCATGAACAATGCTTATATGAGCATCGGCAATGTCATCGGACCGCTTCTTGCCGGTGTACTTTATGACGTCAACATCATCTACCCGTTCATTCTGGGCCTTGCGATGCTGTTAGTGACGATGTTCATCACCGTTTTATGGCAACGTTCAAGAACTGCCAAATCCACGGCAACCGTTTAATAAAGTCTAAAGCGAAGGGCTCCTTTTATAGGAGCCCTTGTTTTATTGCCTCTTGCTTATACAATTCCGGCTAAACTTTGCGGTATTCCTTATATAGTTGTATAATTATTATACAAACAATCTAAAGAAATGTAGGTAATGCTATGTACAATATTAAAGCAGCTGCCAAAATTTTAGATATGCCGAAAGTGACGATCCGTTCGTGGGAAACCCGTTATAACGCCATTACGCCTGCGCGTACGGAATCCGGACACCGGCTTTATTCGGATCAGAACCTCGAAGATTTAAAATGGCTTAAAATTCAAGTGCAAGATCGAGGCATCAAAATCAGTGAAGCTGTAAAGCAATTGCATGCTTCCAAAAGAAATCCTGTTGAAAAAGAGAAAACGCCTGAACCGGTAAGTTCAGAGCCTTATCATAAACAAGTCCAGGAACTGTATTTGGCAGCTTCCGAAATGGACACCGAACGCTTCAATTATTTATTGGACCTCCATTTTTCGTTGTTCCACTACCGGACTGTATTCTTTTCCATCATTGTGCCGTTAATGGTGCGGATTGGCGAAGAATGGGAAAACGGTTCGTTGACGGTGGCGCATGAACATTTGATCACTAATATTGTCCAGCAGCGCTTTAACCAATTTTTCCGCGTATTTCCGATTTCGCCTGAGCTTCCGAAAGTCATGGCATTGTGCCCGAGCGGCGAGCATCACCAATTAGGCTTATTGCTCTTTAGTTTGTTCATGCGCGAAAATGGCTTCCAAGTGATGTACTTTGGTGAAAATACGCCGCTTGACGGCATTGCGCAACTGACAGTCGACCACGATATTGAAATTACTTGTATGGCGGTTTCTTCCCCGCGCATGCTGCCTGTGGTCAATCAATACATCGACAGCATTGCCGCAGAAAAGCCCGAAATGCAATTCTTAATTGGCGGTGCAGGCATCAGCGAACAGAAAGCCGAAAAAAACAGATGGTTCCTTGGCAATTCCTACGAATCATGGCAAGAATGGCTGGATCAACAAGCGAAAAACCCCTTAAGCAGAGCTTAAGGGGTTTTTGTGTTTATACGGAGGCCATTGCTCTATTTTAAAATTGGGTTTAAGAATAATGGATAGAATATAAGAAATACAAAACAATGCCGCTCACCAAGAAATTCATCGTCCCCATCACCTTATTTTTTTGGCGAAATTCAGTGATGCCTGAAGTGATAAGCATGAGGGCTAAAAACAGTGGCAAATAAGAGATTATGGTCTTAGTTGATTCTTTTGCGGCCAAAACATAGACAGATAAAGCCAAAACTATGGCAGCTAAAAGAAATATGAGTTTTTTCAATGGCGGCGCCTCCAAAAAATTTATCAAAGCAGTGTAATTAAAAATGGCCATCCAGTTGATGGCCATTTTGATTAGTTTTTTTATTTATAGCAAATCCAAGTCTTGATAATCTTTTTGGTAAGGTCCGTTATCCGTTACTTCCGAATGATACAAGGCTTTCAATGCAAAACTTTTTTCCAGTTCCATGTCTTTCATCAATACTTTCAAGCGCTTTTTCAGCTCCGGATGATCGTTCACGAGCTGCTCCATCTTTGATTTCGTGTATTTCATGTTTCGTGCCAACTCCTTTCAGATCTCTTGCCTCCATTATACCATCTAGCCGCGGCAAGCTTCAAAATAACGAAAAACGCACCTGCTTCTGCAGATGCGTTTTCTTGTTTTATTGCGTTTAGCTGATGACGTGGAAGACGAAATTCATCAGGAATAGACCTGCAATGACATAAAGCGTCATCGAGACTTCCCGCCATTTTCCGATTGCGATTTTCAGCACGGGATACAAGATAAAGCCAATGGCAATACCATCCGCGATACTGTACGTAAACGGAATCAATGCAATGATAAATAGTGCAGGGAAACTTTCGCTCATGTCTTTCATGTCCAAGTTGCGGATATTCTGGAGCATCAAGCCGCCAACGATGATCAGGATTGGCGCAATTGCGCTATCCGGGATCAGTTTGATGACGGGGATGAAGAATACCGAAACGAGAAACAGCAATCCGGTTGTGACAGCGGTCAAACCTGTACGGCCCCCAGCAGCCATCGCCGAAGCACTTTCAGCACTCGCTACTGTCGGGCTCGTACCGAAAATGCCGGAAGCCATCGCTGACACTGAAGTCGCCTGGAATGCCCGTCCGAATTTTTGCGGACGTTCGATGAAAGATACCTGACCTTGCACGGTGCCGATATTTTCAAAGACGATGACCATTGTCAATGAGAATACAGCAATCCAGAACGTCATGGACAAGATGCCATCGAAAGTCATCGCCCCGAAAACAGCGAATGCTTCCGACAATTCGACGCCGGATCCGCTCATTCCACTCGGATCAATCAATCCGAAAAACGAAGCAATCACTGTACCCAGCACAATTGTAATCAGGAAATTCCCCGGCACATTGCGGATGAATAAGACAATCGCCACGACAAACGTCAAAACGGTCGCCAATACATGCGCTTCGCCAAGAGAACCCAGCGCCAAAATCGAATTGGAACCATTCACCACGATGCCGCCTTTTTCAAGACCGATCAGCATGAGGAACAAACCAAGTCCAACCGTAATCGCTTCTTTCAGCGAATATGGCACTGCAGCACTCAGCATTTTCGCCAAACGCGTAAACGCGATGATGACAAAAATGATGCCGGATACAAAAACCACAGTCAATGCTTCTGGCCAAGACAAGCCCATCGACTGCACCATCGTATAAGAGAATAACGCATTGATTCCCATGCCCGGCACAAGCAAAATCGGCGCATTGCCCCAGAAGCCCATGACGAGGCAGCCAAATACAGACGCTGCAATGGTTGCAATTATCGCTGCTTCAAGCGGCATTCCCGATTCAGACAAGATCAATGAGTTGACGGCAATGATGTACACCACTGTGAAAAAGCCGATAACACCTGCCGACATCTCCCGTTTAACTGTCGTTTCGTTCATTTGAAGACCAAAAAACCGGTCCATCCAATTACTCATTTATACGACCTTCTATTAAATTAGCCCTCTCCCAACCCGCTCTTCCCAACAAATAAAATAGGTGAGCCAATATAGGAGTTTAATCGAAAAAACCAGGTGTGTCAAGGTATGGAGCTTGATACTAAAAGAGGGCAGAATTTGCGAACGCGCGTATTTTTTGCTGAACGAGCGCAAATCTATTTGAACGCGCGCATTTCTTCCTGAACGCACGCATCTTATTTTGAACGAGCGTATCTCTCACTGAACGCGCGCAAATTCAAATAAACGCGCGCATCGGCTCATCCGTCTTTTTTCTTTCACTTTTCACAGGCGAAAAGTAAGCATTTAGTTCTTTTGTAAAAATTGCTTGCCTCAATTTATTAAGAGAATGCTATACTTCATTTAATTCAATCGAAAGAGGTGTTTTATGGAAAAGAGACCAATCGGAATGATGCCCCGTGCTGAGGGATTAAAGCGGTTAATTAATCGGCTGCCGGCTGAGCATCAAAGTCAAAGTTATCTTCAGAAAGAGCTACACCGCACGGCTTCCGGTGCAAGAGGTGAACAGCGAATCGAAACGCGGTTCAACGAGTTTTATTTAGATGAGGATTTTCGTGTGATGTGGAATGTCCAATTACAATTAGGGAATTGGCCGGTCCAAATAGATGGATTGCTTTTGACAAAACGCTGCGCAATCATCATCGAATCCAAAAATATTAGCGGCCAAATCCATTTCGACGAACAGATCGGTGAGTTTTACCGAATTGATGATGATGGCTTAAAGACTGTTATGGAAGATCCCCAGATTCAGCTTCGCAAAAATATCCGCTTTTTGTCCGTCTGGTTCAAGAAACATAAGATCTTATTGCCAATTCACGGCCTTATCGTTTTCACAGCGAAAAAATGCGAGTTTATTACGAAACCCACCCGAACGCCTATTTGCAAAACTTATCAAATGCCTGAAATGCTTTTGAAAATTTACGAAGCCCTCCCCCCAACGGCTGCGAACCTTTCACTTCTCAAAATAAAAAATGTACTTCTATCAAGTCAAACCCCTTTTATAGAAATTCCATTGTGTCAACGATATTTTATTCATCCTGGTGAATTGAAGACAGGCGTATATTGCCGAAATTGTCAATTGCCAACAATGTTCCGTACGAAACGGAGCTGGCATTGTCAGACCTGTCATCATCATGACCTGCTGGCTCACGAATTTGCGCTGCAGGAATACTTTTCTTTAATCGATACAACCATCACGAACGAAAGATTTCGCGAGTTTTGCGGACTCGATTCTCGCCATGTGGCTGGGCGGCTATTAAGCCAATTTGATTTGCAAACGATTGGCGCATCGAAAGCACGGCGGTATCAGTTGAAAAATTAGAAGCGCGCGTATTTTTTGCTGAACGAGCGCAAATCTGTTTGAACGAGCGCATTCCCATTTGAACGCGCGCAAACAAAATCACCCCGCTGAAAAATCAATTGCTATGCCAAAACCAGGAGTGTTTCGCCAGCGAAACACCCCGACAAAACAAAAACCCCTCATCCGCAAGAAATTCTCTGCAGATAAGGGGTTGATTGAATCTTATTACATGAACATACCAGCGATTGCAGCACTTAGAAGTGAAGCGAGCATACCTGCCGCAACTGCACGAATACCTAGACGTGCAATGTCAGGGCGGCGTGAAGGTGCCATTGCACCAAGTCCGCCAAGAAGGATAGCAAGTGAACTCAAGTTAGCGAAACCACAGAGGGCAAAGCTGACTACAATTACTGTTTTTGGTGATAAGTCGGCAATTTCAGGGGCAAATGCAGTATAAGCAACGAATTCGTTGAGTACCAATTTTTGTCCGATGAAGCTACCTGCTTGGACGGCTTCCGCCCAAGGAACACCAATTGCCCAAGCAAGTGGTGCGAAGATGACGCCAAGGATGCTTTGGATAGTCAGGTTATCAGCGCCGAACCAGCCGCCGATTCCGCCAAGCACACCGTTTAACAAAGCGATCAATGCGATGAAGGCCAAAAGCATAGCACCGACGTTCAATGCCAACTGCAAACCGTCAGATGCACCGCGTGCTGCAGCATCTACAACGTTTACAGATGTTTTGTCTTTTTCCATCACAATGTCTTCTCTGTCTGAAACATCTTCTGTTTCAGGGATCATCATTTTAGCCATGATCAAACCGGCAGGAGCTGCCATGAAACTTGCAGCCAATAAGTATTCAAGCGGCACTCCAAGAAGTGCGTATCCCGCAAGCGTTGAACCGGCTACGGACGCAAGACCACCCGTCATAACAGCAAACAATTCGGATTTCGTCATGCCTGCGATAAATGGACGGACAACTAGCGGTGCTTCCGTTTGGCCGACGAAAATATTCGCTGCCGCTGAAATCGATTCCGCTTTACTTGTTCCAAGAAGCTTTGATAACGCGCCTCCAAGAAGTTTGATAATGATTTGCATAATACCAAGATAGTAGAGAACTGAAATTAGAGAAGAGAAAAAGATGATGATTGTCAGTACTTGGAAGGCGAAAACGAAACCGAAGTTTGTCGTGTCAGCCGCTGGTCCAAATACGAAAGCAATCCCTTCTCCTGCGTAGTTAATTACGTTTTGCACAAGGTTAGAAAGGCCAAGCAGCGCTTTTCTTCCTAGCTCCCATTCGAGCACCATAAATGCAAAAAGGATTTGGATGGCCAAACCGCCAATGATTGTCCGTGGCTTGATCGATTTTTTACCGCTTGATAAGAGAAAGGCGATTCCCAATACTACGAAAATCCCAAAGATGCCCCATAATAAATTCACAACTTCACCTCATTATTTATTCCGTCGTGAAACGCTTTCATTTCATGACGGTCGTCTAGCAGATTAGTCCTCTGTCGTCAGACATCTTACCAAATTCTAAAAGAGATGTAAATGGCTATCGTGTGACAAAATGGCTGTCCATAAAAAGTTCCAATGCCGTGAAAATTCACTCTTTCTTGATTTCCTTTCTATTTTTTTGCGGTTGCTTCTTTCCTAAGAAGAACGCCAAGAAAATACCGATGCCGCTAAGCACGCCTACGACAATAAAGGAAATGTTAACGCCGCGCACCAGGCCTTCTATTCCGTATTGCTGTGGATCCAAAGCAGTACCGGTCATAATCGTCACCAGCAGCGCCGTGCCGATTGACCCCGATACTTGGCGCATCGTGTTGCTCATTGCCGTGCCGTGCGGAACAAGGCGTTCAGGCAGCTGATTCAAACCCGCAGTCGTGACCGGCATCATCACCATAGAAACCCCAAACATGCGAATGGCGTGCATGACCGTTAAATAAGTAAAAGAAGTAGCCGTCGTCAATACCGTAAATTGAAAAGTCGACACAGTGACAATCGACAAACCGACGATGGCCAGCCACTTACCGCCAACCGCATCGAAAATCTTCCCCGTGATGGGATTCATGAATCCCATCACCAAAGCACCCGGCAGCAGCATCAGACCCGATTCAAGCGCGCTGAAGCCATGCATATTCTGCATATAAATCGGCAAAATCGTTGCGCTGCCGATCATCGAGATGAAGACGATGACGCTTAAGATGGTAGATAAGGTAAAAATGCCATAAGAAAAAACTTTAAACTCCAAAAGCGGTTCTTTTAAAATCGATTGCCGGTGAATGAAAATGAGTAAAGAAACGATTCCGACCGCGATAGAAACCAGGACCGGTACGCTGCCCCACCCCATATTGCCGGCACTGGAAAAGCCGTATAGGATTCCGCCGAACCCAAGCGTCGACAGCACCACCGATAAGATATCGAGAGCAGGAAACGTCTGTTTCGTCACATTGCGCAGCACAAAATAGGCGAGAACCAAATCGATGACGGCAATCGGGATAACAATGTAAAACAGCGCCCGCCAAGGATATTGGCCAACGACCCAGCCGGACAAAGTCGGACCGAGGGCTGGTGCAAACGAAATGACAAGGCCGAACAGCCCCATTGCCTGCCCTCGCTTTTCCACTGGGAAAACCAAAAAGAGAATTGTCTGGGTCAGCGGCATCATGATGCCGGCGCCAGAAGCTTGAATGATGCGGCCAAGCATCAATAAGTTAAATCCAGGCGCGACTGCACAAATAATCGTACCTAAAGCAAATAAACCGATTGCCGTAAGAAACAATTGCCGGGTTGAAAATTTTCCGATTAAAAATGCAGTTATTGGAATCATGACCCCATTGACCAGCATGAATACGGTTGTCAGCCACTGGGCAGTGTTCGCATTTATCTCCAAATCCTCCATAATATGCGGCAATGCCGTCGCGAGTAAAGTTTGGTTCAAAATCGCAACGAAAACGCCCGCCATCAATACAGCTAAAAATGGGCCTCGCCGGAAGTCATTTTCTTTTACGGAAATACTCGCATTCTCCAATAGCTTCACCTGCCTTGTCCTGCTAAAAACAGCAGTTATCCTTAATACCCTGATTACCCTTTGCCAAAAGAAAAAAACGCATAGCTTTTCAGCTATGCGCAACATGTTTTAAGCTGCTTTCTTTTTGCGGTGGTTAATTCGGTAAAAGACAAGATATAACGATGGAATCATGACCAATGTGAACAAGCTCGAGAATGCCAAGCCTGCGATAATGGTAATGGCCAGCGCTTCAAACAGCGGATCTCCTGTCAACGCTACTGGAATCAGCGCCACAATCGAAGTGACCGACGTTAAGATGATCGGTTTAATGCGGGCATATCCAGATTCCATGATGGCTTCTTTGATTTCAAAGTCACCGGACAAACGACGTGTTTCCACGAAGTCGATCAAGACAACTGCGTTTCGCACAACAATCCCGGTCAGTGACACGATTCCCATGACACCTAGGAAACTAAGCGGCGTCTGTGTGATGAATAAGCCAAGAATCGCTCCTGAAATCCCAAGGTAAACTGCCAGCAATACCAGGAATGGCAAGCTGAACGATTTGAATTGGAAAGCGATGACTAAATACACAAGGAGAATAACCACCAGGAATAAAATCCCGATCTCGGTAAAGAAAGCTTGCTGGTCTGAGTTCTCTCCGCCAGTTGAAATTTCGTAGCCTTCTGCCAACTCCTCTTTTTGTGCATCAACGGTTTCGAGCATCTTGTCTTCAAAGCCTTCAATTTCGCCAAATGCTTTTAATGTAATCGCCCGTTCTGCGCTTTGGTGAGGAATTTGTGCAATAGAAGTGGTCTCTTCGGCCGTCAACAACTTATCGAGTCCGACGAATTGCGGCGGTCCTGGCGGCGCCCCTTCTTCAGCTGCTGCAGGCAGTTGGAATTGGGCCAAATCGATTGGTTCCCCCGCTTCGATGCCTGCTTGTTTTAAGACAACATCATAAGGTGTCTGCCCTTCGTAAATACTCGCTAAAGGCACACCTTGCGTCAGCAATTGCAATTGTCCGGTTACCGTGCTCAACGGAATCTGGTTTTCTTCTAACGCTTCTGAATTTGGTACATATTCAATTGCTGGAACTTTGTCGCCCAAATCATCGGTTACGACATCCGCCCCATTCTCAAGCATCTTTTCTTTTAAGCTGTCGCGAATCGCTGTCAGCTCTTCCAGGTCCACTCCACTGATTGTGGCCGTTACCGGTGCACCTGTCGGCGGCCCCTGGACAATCGTGCTCAAGAAAATTTCCGCATCCGGATAGCGTTCACGCAATTCCGGCTGCCATTTTTCAATGAAATCTGCAGCGGTAGTCTGCTCCCGGTCAATGCGGAAGGCGACTTGTCCTGTATTCGCTCCCGTATTGTCCATTGAAGAAGCAAATAGATTCGGCAAACCTTCTCCGCTGAAAACAGAAATTTCATCGATATTTTCATCTTCATTTCTCAATTGCTCCGTTAATTCAGTCAAGAATTCATCTGTTTCTTCAATGCTTGTGCCTTCCGCCAAGCGGACATCCATCGTCACTTCTTTGCGGTCAGCTGCCGGGAAGAACTCGAACGGTGTAAAGAAAGCAAGCGACAATAGTCCAGTAGCAACCAGCAAGCCGCTAAGGCCGACCAAAAGCGGACGTTTTAAAACACCGCGCAGGATTTTATCCGAATAGACTTTTGCAAGCCACTCAAGCGGTTTCCCTAAAAATCCGGGAGTATCGGAGATTTTCTTCACCTTGCGCTTCGTCTTCAAATACTGCATCATCGGCACTAATGTGATGGAAAGCACCGTAGAAGCAATAATGGTCGTAATCAAAATGCTTGGCAGCGCTTTGATAAACGCTCCATTTCCTCCAGAGAGGAGCAATAATGGAGAAAACGTCACAACGATCGCTAGACTCGAAGAGATAATGGAAGGATAAACTTCCCTGACGCCCGTAATCGCACCGTCCAACGGTGAATCGCCGAGCTTATAGCGCCGTTGAATATTATCATTCACTACAATACTGTCGTCGACCAGTATCCCGATGGCAATAATCAACCCGATGACCGAAATTTGATTTAAGTCGACGCCCAGCAGCGGAATCGGAATTAGCCCGATTAATACAGAAGCCAGAACCGTCAATGCTACTGTAAACGCGCCATAAATCGTCAATCCGGCTGTCGTAACGACCAAAACAGCAAGTACGGCGATCAATAAAGAAACATACAAACCTTCGAAAATCGCATTGACGTTTTCCGCTTGCGACTCATAGCGTTCTGCCTCTACTCCTGCAGGCAATTCGTCCGTAAATGCTTCAATGATTTCGGAAACATTTTCATCAACAGAAGGTACGTCTTGGGCGGTTTTCAGGAAAACTGTATAAGAAATGGCAGACTCGCCTTCAAAAGTCACGATGTCTTCCGTTTCCTGGTCGACAAGTTCAATCGTTGCAACCTCTTCCAATGGAACAGCCGCAGATCCGACTTGCAAAGCCTTCAACTTCTCAATGCCGTCTTCTTGCTGCACCGTTAATACAAGCTGTTCGTTGCCGTTGTCATGGGTTCCAAGAGAAATCGGCTGATTCGCCTGTTGCAAAGATTCAATGACTTCAAACGGCTGAAGCTGATTGGCCGCCAACTGTTCCGTGTCCAGTTCAATCAATACTTGCTGGCTGTTCAAGCCTTTGACTGTTGTACCGGCAACTCCGTCCACGGATTCCACTTCATCGGACAACTCAGCAAGCGCTTCTTCCATATTCGCAAGCTCTGCCTCATCTCCGTAAAACATATAGGAAACTAATGGGAATGTCAGATCCAGCTTTTCAACGGTTGGTGTTTGGGTCTGATCCGGGAATTGGCCCGTTGCCCGCTGCACTTGCTGCTGAATTTCATTCACCCGTTCATCGGGATCGAAGCCATCTTCAATTTCCAGCGTAATGATGGAAGCTGAATTCGAAGAAATGGATTGCACAGAAGCCACACCATCTGCTTTCTGGATTTCCCTTTCAATCGGATTAGTGATCGAATTCTCGATTTCTTCCGGGCCAGCCCCTGGCAAAATGGTCGAAATCAATACCAGGCTAGGCGGAGTTTCTGGAATTTCACGCTGCGGCAATGTAGTGAATACATATACACCAATTAGCATTAATATAAATATCAGGAATAAAAAAAGTTTTCCCCGCTCCAATATGTATTTCATTTTCAAACCCCTTTCACATTTTTGTATAAGTATTGTATAACTAACTACTGACTATTTCCACGATTCAGTTCTAAGTTCTCATAAAAAGATGAATTGAGGAGGTTTTCCTCAATTCATCTTTAAAGAGGCTGTATCGTTTTTTGCTTGAGATAGTAAGCAACTGCAAAAATAGCAAGCGGAGGAACGATACATAAACGAAACCAAATCCCTTGGCCGCCAAGAAAAATCGAGAGCATCGGAACTAACAGCGCAGCTCCACTCCAAACCAAGGTTTTCCAAGACTGTTTCCATAGACCGTAGATGAACAAAACAATTGAGACAATGACCAGTGCCCATAAAAGAATGCCAACAAGGAAGAATCCCATTCCTGCTCCTCCTTACCTGCTAACGGATGATTTTCTCCCCTATACCCTATTCCTTACTTTTTTATACAATAAAAAGAAAAAAACCGAACGGCAAGGATCTCCGTTCGGCTTTCGTATGTTATAGATTTTTGATGAATAGGCGGATGACATCGGCGCCGCCAATGATATTGCCTGCTGCTGTTCCTAAATTGGTAAGGACTACAACCAGCAGAACCCGCGTAACTTTATTGTCCCAGAAGCCTTTAATCGTAAATACGTCTTTTGAAAGGGTTTCAAAATCTCCGACATTCGGCCGGCGTATATACGCTTGGGCAAGGCCCGAGAACCAGCCTGCTGCAAGCAAAGGGTGCAGTGCGCCGATTGGACCTCCGACAAATGCAGTCAAGATGGCAAACGGGTGGCCAAACGCCACCGCTGCTCCGATTGCACCAAGCGATGCAGTCCATAGCACCCAGCTGATGGTCTGGTCGATTCCCGCTGCCGGATTGTTGTAAAATGTAATCGCAATTAATGCGACCAACACGAGCGGAATCATCCAGCCGATAATTTTCGGCCATTTCGATTTCTCCGGCACTTTTGATAGCTTCGCTAAATCATGTTCGTTGTGTATTTCTTTAGTGATTCCCGGTACATGGGCCGCTCCAAGAACCGCCACGATTTTTTCGCCGGGAGCCTCTTTGATCTTCTGGGCTAGATATTGGTCCCGCTCATCGATAAGCGGTTTTTTCAACTTTGGAAAAGACTGCGTGAAATCATCCAAGACCGCGTTTAACGTATCCTGCGATTTCATCTTTTCTAGGTCTTCCTCTGAAATGGTTTCTTTGCTGAAGATGCTGAAAAACACCGAAGTCAGAAGCTGCGCTTTACCCATGACACCAAGATTCCCCCAAATCCGCGAGAAAGTCACTTGGATATTCCGGTCAGCCAGCACTAATTCAGCGCCTGTGTCTTTTGCCGATTCAATGCCTTGAATCATTTCCTGTCCCGGTTTGATGTCGAATTGATCAGCCAACCGGTTCTGGAAAGAAGAAATGGCCAAGTTCATCAATAATAGACTGGCTTTCTTTTCTTTTAACACTTTGAAGATGTCCGTTTCTTTCCATTTGCTATTTTCAGTAACGGACTGGTAACGCTGTGCATCCAACTCGATGCAAACCGAATCCGGGCGTTCCTGTTCAATGACGGTTTTTACTTGTTCCGCACTTTGCCGGGAAACGTGGGCCGTACCGATTAAAACAATCTCGCGGCCGTCCAGCTGGATGCGTGTAATATTTTCTTCCTGCATGAATTTACTTCCTTTATAGAACCTAATTTCCCCTCGCGCACTGCGTGAAAAGACTGTCTATTTCAATAATGAATCACATTGCCAAAAATATCAATGCCCGACTCTTCAGTTCTTCAATTTTCACGGATCCCCCGTCACAAATCATTTGCGTTGAAGGTATCCCCGGCTTGAAGGTTACCGGCTTCAAAGCCTTTGTAGAACCAGTTCTTGCGCTGTTCAGAAGTGCCGTGCGTGAAACTTTCAGGCACGACGTAGCCGCGCGAGCGCTGCTGGATCGTATCATCTCCGACTGCACTTGCAGCAGTCAACGCTTCATCCAAATCCCCTTCTTCGAGAAGGTCCATCCCTTGTGCATGGTGGGCCCAGACGCCGGCATAATAATCCGCTTGAAGCTCGAGCTTCACTTGCAGCTTATTGTATTCCTCTTCACTCAATTGATTTCTGAGCGGCTGGACTTCTTTCATGACCCCGAGCAAGTTCTGCACATGGTGCCCGACCTCATGGGCGATTACGTAAGCCATCGCGAAATCACCGGGTGCTTGGAACTGATTCTGAAGCTCTTCATAAAAACTGAGGTCGATGTATAATTTCTGGTCTCCCGGACAATAAAACGGTCCGACTGCAGCCCCTGCTGTTCCGCAAGCAGAATTTACACTGCCATCGAAAAGCACTAAGGTCGGCTCCACGTATTCCATCCCTTCCTCTTCAAAAACCTGCGCCCATACCGTTTCCGTATCCGCCAAGACAACTGCCACAAAATCGGATAGCTCTGCTTCCTGCTCGGTTTCCACGTAAGGTTCGTTTGTCTGCGTTTCGCCTGAATCTAAGCCATTCAATATCGCTCCTGGATCTCCGCCAAGAAATGCAACAAGCAGAACAATCAGCAATCCGCCAATTCCGCCGCCGGCAACTAGCTTACCGCCGCCTCCCGACCCACGCCTGTCTTCTACATTTCCACTCGCTTTTCTGCCTCGCCACTTCATCAAACCACTCCTTCAACAACCTCTTTCTCCCGTTATACCCCTATTTACAAGTTTTCAAATCAATACACGGAAAGCCGGTATATCAAGAACCGTTCCCGAAGATTCTTTCCGGAAGCAGGCAATTCAATTTCTTCAGCCACTTCAAACGGAGTCCGCTGCGCCAAATAATCGATAAAGTCATCGGACGGGAAAAATAAGATCAAGTCCATCTCCCTCGTTCTTTGTTCATATGATTTCATAATGTTATTGACGACCGCGATGAAAATCTGTACAGAAAAGGGATTGAAGAAATAGAATTTATTATCCGTTTCCTGCACCTTGTATTCCTCAGCCAAACACTGGATAAATTGGATTCCGCCTCCTGTTTTCCGTTTCTTTTCATAAGCCTGTAAATTTTCTAGCGCCTGCCGATGAAAATGGGGATCCATTTCTATCCCGGTAGTTTGGGCTCCGAAGCGGTGATGAATGTAAAAGTTCAATCGCCCTTTCCCGCTGCCAAAATCGACGAGCCGATCCGAAGAAGATAAGGAGTACCGGTCGAACAATTGATCAAGAAGCGAATAAGGCGTCGGTTCATAGCGATTGTGATGAATCGATTCGGGAAACCCTTGCTGGATTTCCGACGTTTGGATAGTTAGTTCCTTGTCTCTTCGTTGTTCTTCCATAACACATCTCCTTTCTTTTTAACTAAATCAAATCAGCATGGCTTGCAATATTCCATTATTTTTGATATGGTCTAGCTAATTCAATATTTTCTTGCCCGGATATTCCGGGTGAGGATAGAGGTGCAAAGACCATCAGTACGCTTACCGAGGAGTATGGGATCCGTTGACGTATGCTGAAAGGGGAATTTGCCGAAGCGATGAAAGGCTCATACTAGCTATCGCTGGTTCTGCATTGAACAAATGCTGAACTGTCATATAGGAAACTATATGGAGGGCTATCTGACACAAAGAAACAAACGCATGACATTGTTTCTATGGCAGCAACGAGACCCTCGTTGCTGCTTTTTGTTTGTTAATGACCGACCCGTTTACCTCTAAAAGCAAACCAAAAAAACGAGAAAAGGGTGGTACGATGAATTTCGGACAAGTAGTGACAGCAATGGTGACGCCATTCGACGCACAAGGTGATATAGATTTTCAGGCAACCAAAAAACTAGTGGAGCATTTGATCGCGAACGGCACGGACGCGCTAGTCGTAGCCGGCACAACCGGTGAATCTCCTACGCTGTCAACGGATGAAAAAATTGAGCTATTTAAGTTTGTGGTTAAAATAACCGACGGACGCATCCCGGTCATTGCAGGCACAGGCTCTAACGATACGCGTTCTTCGATTTCGCTCACGCGCGCAGCAGAAGAAATCGGCGTGGACGGCGTCATGCTCGTGACCCCATATTACAATAAACCTTCCCAGGAAGGCATGTTCCAGCATTTCCAAGCAATCGCCGCCTCAACGTTCCTGCCTGTGATGCTTTATAATATTCCAGGGCGTAGTGTCGTGAACCTGTCTCCTGAAACCACCATTCGCCTGTCTGCCATCAAAAACATCGTGGCGATAAAAGAAGCCAGCGGCGATCTGGATGCAGCAGCGGCAATTATTGAAAATACACCGGCTGACTTTGCGGTTTACAGCGGCGATGACGGCTTGACCTTGCCAATGCTTTCAATCGGCGGAAAAGGCATCGTTTCGGTCGCAGCCCATATTATCGGGAACGATATGCAAGAAATGATTACCCTGTTCAAAGGCGGCAATGTCCAAGAAGCGGCAGCTCTTCACCGTAAACTCTTGCCGGTGATGCATGCGTTATTTGCGGCGCCAAACCCGGTGCCTGTAAAAACAGCCTTGAACTTAAGCGGCATAGAAGTTGGCGGTGTGCGTTTGCCAATGATCCCATTGAATGAGCAGGAACAGCAAGCTCTTCAGCACGTGCTTTCGGAAAGTCCAGCTAATCTTTCTAAACTTTAAATCCATTTCATTCAACGAAAAAACTGCTGAAGCAGCTTGATGCTTCAGCAGTTTTTTATGGATTGGCAGTAAGTTTTTTAAACGTTTGTTTCAAGCTGCCGCCAAGCGAAAGCTGGCTGACATCGATTCCCAGGCTGATCATCGTCTGTGCCATTTCCGGACGGATGCCGGTCAGCATGCTGTGCACGCCGACCAGCCTTAATGACTGGGTCACTCGGATAATCTGTTCTGCTACTACCGCATCGACTTTAACGACCCCGGACAAATCAATAATCAAGGTTAAGATTTTTAAACGACTGGCTTCCAGTAAGGTCTTTTCCAATATGTACTGAGCCCGATCGATATCAATTTCTCCAATCAATGGCAAAATAGCGATTTGATCGTTTACAGGCACTACCGGGGCAGACAATTTCATGAATTCGTCCCGAGCCTCCCTTAAGCTCTTCTGGTATGAATTGATATAGGCAAAGCTATAGGAATAAGCAGCGTGATCCAAAAGTGTATGAAAGTACTCCATGATTTCAAAAAGGTGCTCGAGTTTGATTTGATTGCGCATCGCTTCGGTCTTAATGATTTTGCCGATATGCTTTCGGTAAAGGGATGTCTCTGCCAAAGCAGCATCAAGCGCCATATTTTGATCGAGAAAGTAATTTCCGGTTTTTTCTCCCCAGACAGAAATTTCATCATAAGCTGTTTGCGGATCCAAAAAATGTTCAAATGACTGGGCAAGCAATCCGATAAAGCCCGCGCGAAATTCAGTAACTGCATCGATAAAACCGGCATATTCTTTTGCTTCTTCAAAACTGATGTCTTTAGAAACTTCTTCCTGTATCAATTCAGCGATGACATAGCGTTCTTCTTCCACCCGTTTGCCGAGCATTTTAATTTCTTTATCCATCCTGATCCCCCATGGTTTGAATTCAGTAGTGTTTTGAATTCATTATAACCGCCTTTCAGGTTCACGGCATACTTTTATTCAAAAGAAATTAAACCGCCTATAAGCAAGCTTGACAAGCCACCCGCACCTGCTATTCTTAAAATGCCGTCACCCGATTGCGGCCGCCCTTTTTCGAAGCGTACAAAGCTTTATCCGCCCGGCTGTATAACGTGATGCCGTTATCTTTTTCTAAAAAAGATGCCAGTCCGATACTGACAGTAATCGCTGCATGAGTCCATTCATCCCGCTCTACACGCATTCGGATTTCTTCCGCTAAGCTCTTTGCCTGCAAGTGGTCAAATCCCGGCAATACGATGATGAACTCTTCTCCGCCAAGTCTTGCTACAATGCCGAAGGCTTCTGCTTCGCTCCGCAATTTATCAGCCAGTTCACGGAGCACCAAATCCCCTATATGATGGCCATATGTATCATTGACGTTCTTGAAAAAATCGATGTCGATCACCATCGCAGCGAGCGGCAATCCTTCTCGTGCCCGTCCAATTAGATTATCCATTTCCTTTTCCAAATAGCGCCGATTTTTCAAGCCGGTCAAAGGATCCGTGTTGGCGAGGTGCTTCAAGCCGCCATTGAGCTTTTCGAGTTCCAGCTGTTTCATTTCTACTTCCGAAAGAAGAGTTTGAAGCTTTGCATAGGCTTCCGCCGATTCCTGATTGATTCTTTCGGCCTTTTGCTTCGCCAAAAGCAGCTCCTTCTCATATTCACCCCGGATACTCATTTCGATCAATGCACATTCAAAAAAGCCATTTCGCTCGATGCTATTCATCAAAACCGGAATTGGCCCTTTCTGGCTTTTAATGGTGAGGGACATCTCAGTGACTTTTTTATGCAAAGTGATGGCCGGCAAAAAATAAGTTTGGAAATAAACCATCGAAGCAACCGTCAATAGTTGATGCACATGCTCGGGAACTTCTTCTTTTCCGATTATCTTTTTCATTTCTTCGTTCGTCTCGATAATCCGGCATTCGTGGTCCATCACCAGATAACCGAATGGCGCCTGATTTAACCGTTCCTCCATCTCGCTCGCCCCTATTCCTTCAAATATGCCTGGATGTGAGCGATGGTCTCTTCTGCATCACTTAAATGCGGATTATGTCCCTTGGCTTCCATTAGAACCAGTCGGCTGTTATCAATTTCAGCATTTACGTAGCGCCCGACTTCAACCGGTGCAATCGCATCAAATTGCGTCTGCAAGATCAAGGTCGGAACTTTTACTTTCCCCAATTCTTTTCGCATATCCGACTTAAATGTGACTTCTGCAAATTGGCGCGCAATCACAGGATCGTTTGAACAAAGAACATTTTCAAAATCGTCCGTTAAAGTGGGCCGATCATCATTTTGCATGACAACAGGCGCCAAATACTTTGCCCATTCCTTATAATTCACTTCCATCATATCAAGCAATTCATCGATATCAGCCGGTTCAAACCCACCGCGATAATCCCCCTCATTCATATAATAAGGCGACGGCGCTATCATAATCAGTTTCGTCATCAATTCGGGGCGTTCAATCGATGCCAGCATGCCGATCATGCTGCTGACGGAGTGTCCGACAAAAACCACATTCCGAAGATCCAAAGCATCACATAAATCGAATAAGTCCTGTTTATAGCCGTGCAGCGTGCTGTAGCGTTCCGTCGAGTATTTCGATTTATCGCTTTTTCCTGATCCTACATAATCGAAAAGCACCACTCGGTATTGGCCTTCAAATGCAGGCGCAATATGATTCCATACATATTGATCGCATCCAAATCCGTGAGCAAATACCAATGTTTGCTTTCCTTCCCCTATAATCCGTACATTATTTCTTTTGATAATCGCTTCTTTCATCCTTTACCACTCCCAATGCATCAATGCCGATTACGTAAAAATACCCGCTATCGTTCATACTACCATCTCTAGCTAAAAGTAACAGCAGTTGAATTCAAGTGTTCGAATGTATACCCAATTCCCGCCATTAGTCCGGCAAATAGATAGTTGATACGTTTCTGGCTGAGTCAAAATACTAAAAATCTCCAACCACCGTTAAGGCCTTTATAACCAGCCATTATTTTTTAATCTACAAACTAAAAACGAACCCGTGCGGCTCGTTTTTGTGTGGTCACTCTTCCAACTTCATGCGTTTTCGGATTCCACCTGAAACCTCAGTGCCGATTTCAAGCGGTTCGTGCAGACTGCCGGAAGTCGGCGGGGCTGGCGGCGCATCTTCTATCACTTTCTTTACTTGCACCGAATTCATCTTTTCCGTCAGTTTCGGCATGAGGCTCCGTGACAACGCAGTACCTTTCACTTTCGATCCTACTCCAATGGATTCCTGCGGGTCATCGATCAAGCTGATGATCGCTTCAATGACGGGTTCCGGTTCATCCATCGGCTTCATTTCCGCTTCGTGGCCTGTATAGTTGGCCGTATGCAGAAACCACGGCGTGTCGGTTGCCCATGGATGGACCATGCAGACATGAATATTCTCATGCCCTTCCAATTCGATTTCCTGATAGAGGGAGGCCGTTAATCCGATCACTGCAAATTTTGTCGTGCTATAAGGCGTGTAATACGGGAAAGGCACTTTTCCTGCGACCGATCCGATATTGATCAAGGTGCCATGACCTTGCTGCTTAAACTGGCGCAGTGCATAATGGCTTCCAATCAGCGTACCGATGACATTGATTTCAACTGCGCGTGCCATGTCTTCCCCTGGCACTTCCGTATAAGGGCCGATCGCCCCCACCGCTGCGTTATTGATCCAAACATCGATTTTCCCGAAGGTGGATAGCGCCGTCTCAAAAAGATGCTTCATATCTTTTTCCTTGCTGACGTCTGTGGTAACGGCAATGGCATTCGAACCCAGTTCATTGGCCAATTCTTCTATCAATGCCGTCCGTCGGGCAGCGAGAACCACATTCGCTCCGTCAGCCGCCAATTGCCTCGCTACCCCTTTTCCAAAACCGCTAGAAGCACCGGTAATAACAACCGCCAAACCCTGCCTTTTTTCATTTTCAGCCATGCGAATTCCTCCTTGCCGCTTATTTATTGCGGAAACGTTCACGCATATTCCCTGAGACTCCGGTTCCTTCCATTCTCGGTTCGAACAAACTGCCGGATGTCGGTTCAGCAGGCGGCGAACTTTTCAGCATCTTGTCCAGAAAATGGCCATCCAATTTCTCTACGGTGTCCGGCATCAATTTGTGCATGACCGCTGTGCCTTTTACTTTAAAGCCGATTTCCAGACTTTCTTGCGGATTATCGATCAGCTCGAGAATCTCTTCGATGACTTCCTCCGGGTCGTCAGCTGGACCAATTTCGATGGCATGCCCGCTGTAATTTCCGGCATGTTCTGTCCAAGGCGTGTCCGTCACCCACGGATGGACTACACAAACTTGGATATCTTTCCAGTCGTCCAGCCGCATTTCCTGATATAAGCCTTTGCTGAGGCCGGATATTCCGTATTTCGTCGCCGTGTAGGCAGCCCCGAATGGAAGCGGGACGCTTGTGGCAAAAGAAGAGAGATTGATTAATGTGCCGTAGCTTTGCTGCTTAAATTGCTTTAAAGCGAAGCGGCTGCCGTACATCGTTCCCATGAGGTTCACTTGGACGAGGCGCATCTGATCCGCTAGTGGAATTTCCGTGAATGAACCGATAATCCCAAGCCCCGCATTATTGATCCAGACATCCACTTTTCCGAAATCCGCAAGCGCAGTATCCATCAGCCGTTCCATGTCGCCTTCAATACTGATATCCGTCGTGACAGCAACTGCATTCGGCCCCAGTTCTTCTGCCAGCTGCTCGATCAGCTCCGTTCGCCGAGCAGCCAAGACGACATTCGCGCCTTCTGCTGCAAGCCGCTTCGCCATCCCTTTGCCAAAACCGCTTGAAGCACCGGTGATAACAACGGTCAGGCCTTGCCTGGATTTTTTGTCTGCCATTTAAACTCCTCCTCAGGTAGAGAATGTTTTGTTGCTTCTGCCATACCCCTTTCTATGCAATGAAAACGCGGGCATCAGGCATATCGCTCAAAGAATTAAATCTAAAAAAACGGACACCCCATGAATGGAGTGTCCGTTTCTTCCTTCTATTCTTAAATCTCGGAGCTCAAGACGATTTCTCCCTGCGGCGACGCATTGCCAGCCTGCGGTTCAAGCGTAATCGCGATGGTATCCCAGTCTTCGGTATTGCCTTCCAGACTGTAATACGCATTTCCTTCTCCATTGGCACTCGGTGTAAAGGCTCCTGCCGGAATCGGTTTACCTTCTTTCAAGAGCCAAATCTGATAAACTTGTTCGCCTTCAAGGGCTTCCAATTGTTCGGCTTGCACGACCAATTCAAGCGACTCCTCTTCCCGGATGATTGCTGCTTTCGCCGTTCCGCCAAATACTTCATTCGGCTGAAGATCGATGGACTGGAAGTCCGGCTGCTCCGACAGCTTCAGCAGGGCGTAGCCATTGCCGAGCAGCGATACAAACAAGGCAGCTGCAATCAGCACCGGCCATCTATTCTTCTTTTTCACCGTTTTTTGTGTGATAAGCGGAGTGGTTTCCCGCCTCACTTCTTCGGATTTCTCCTGCTCTTCTTCTTCGAAGACAGTAGACAAGATTCTGGCTTTCATCCCGGCAGGCGGATCGACAGGATCTGCAAGGTAAGGGAGATCGCCCGTCATTTCAATGATTTCCTGACAATCTGCACAGGTTTTCAAATGCTGTTCAAATTCAAGCTGTTCTTCTTTACTGAGCGTTCCGTTCAAATAATCGATGACGTGGTCACAATTCAGTTTCGCCATGGTGAGTCCCCCCTTTCCTGCACATCATGCAAAGTCCCTTTCAGTTTTTTCAAAGCGAGCCGTATCCTGCTTTTGACGGTCCCGAGCGGAACCTCGCATAGTTCAGAGATTTTTTCATGTGTGTATCCTTTAAAATAAAACAACTGGACCATTTTTTGCTGCTCGGCAGATAAATCTTTCACAGCCAATTGAATCTGTTCTTTCTTTTCCTGCCATTCTGCTGTTTCTTCCACACTCGATGCTGGACTAACTAATTCTCCAGCCTCTTCAAGCGCCACTGACGGTTTTTTCTTCTTGCGGATCAAATCGATGGCGGCGTTCCGTGACATCGTGAACAGCCAGGAAGTGAATTTCCCTTTGCTTTCATCGTACTCCCCAACCCCCCGCCAAACTTTTATAAAAACTTCCTGCAGCGCTTCTTCTGCCAAATCCCGGTCTTCGGTCATTTTCACAAGAAACGAGAAAAGAATTTTTTCATAGCGGTCGTATAATTGTTCAAGCGCTTCTTTGTCTTTGTTCCGTACACGTTCATATAGAACAAAGTCTGAACTTTTCTCCATAACTGGTCCCCTTTATTCAGATTTCATTCCTCAAGCTTACTATAACTCAGCGTTAGCCAACACAATAAAGTTAAGGAATCGAGAATTCGAAGATAAGAAGAGTGAAAATGAACGATGCATTTTCATTCTTTTATTCGCAGCTACTTCTTTTTGCTTTCCTACTCCTCTAACGGATCGATTCGTTTTTTAGTTCACTTTTAAAAGTTTTTTAAAAAAGAGTGATCTATTTTCCAACAGGTTCCGTTAGGTAAGCAAGAAATGAAAAAAGAGGAGTGTTGACGATGAAATGGAGAAAAATTTTAGCGCCGGTATTAGGGGCAGCGCTGCTGCTGCCAGGAATGGGAGCAACGGCATTTGCACACGATGGCCCGCACGTGGATACAACAGGAGATGAATTGCGGGCGACGCTTGATGGTTTGCTGTCTGAGCATTATGCTCTGGCTGTCGACTCGATGATGAAAATCTACGACGGCGACAAAGCAGCCGAAGCGGCCATGGCTGCACTGGATGAAAATGCAGCGGATATGGAGCCGGTCATCGCATCGGTTTATGGCGAAGAAGGCGGCGCGGCATTCGAGGAAATTTTCGCGAAGCATAATGTTGAAACAGATGACTATGCAATGGCTGTAAAAGACGGCAACGAAGAAATGAAGCAAGAATCTCTTGAACAGATCCAGTCATTTGTTGACGAGATGGGCACGTTCCTCGCAACAGCAACGGAAGGCAACCTTCCAGAAGAAGGAGCCAAACAGGCGTTGCGCCAGCATGAAGATTTCGTACAAGATACATTCGACTTATATGCAGCTGGTGAATACGAAGCGGCTTATACTTCTTATCTCGAAGGCTTTAAGCAGATTTTCGGAGCTGGCAGTGCCATCAGCGGTGCAATTGCCACTCAATTCCCTGACCAGTTCACGGACCCGAATACACCGGCCGGCGATTTCCGTTCAACAGTGAACCGCATTGCGGCAGAACATGTTGCACTCGCGCAATTGAGCATGGCAAAAGGCTATAACGGTTCGGCAGACTTTGACTTTGCCGATTGGGCACAGGACCAGAATACAGAAGAGTTCCGCGGTGCTTTAGCTTCTGTCTATGGGGAGGAAGCGAGCAACCAATTTACCGCTCTTTGGAACAACGAACACATTTCGATCCAAGGCAACTTAGCCGCTGCTTCCGCTTCTGAAGATCAGGAAGCTGTAGACGGTGCCGTCATGACATTAACAGATACATTTGCAAATGAATTAGGTACTTTCCTAAACACTGCAACTGAAGACCGTATGCCGCTTGAAGAAACGATTGCTGCTGTTGCGGCACACGAGAAATCAGTAGTAGATACATTCCAGCAATATGTTTCAGGTGATTATGCAGCTTCCTACGAGACTTACCGCACTGGCTATGCCATCATGTTCGATATCGGCAAAGGCTTAAGTGGTGCAGTTGTGGATCAATTCCCTGAGAACTTTGTCAATGCAGCCCCTGAAAAAATGCCCGCTACCGGATTTGGCGGCAGTGAAAGCCAATCCAGCACGATGATGCTTTGGGTAGCTTTAAGCGCATTGATCTTAGTTGGCGCAGGAACTATCACGTATCGTCAAAGTAAACAACAATCATAAATGACAGGAAATAAGAGAGGGCTTTTTAGCCCTCTCTATTCCTACTTTAATGGGAGGGATGGAAAATGAAGCAGATTGTGACAATGGGCATCGCCGTTTTTTTGGTCGCTGCCTTATTTTTCATTTTAAAGCCGTTGGCGAATGGCCCGGCGGATAAAGAAGAAAGCGTACAACTTGAAGAAAACAGTGAAAAAGAAGTGACGGCGGGAAATGTTGTCGACAAAATCGCCGAATTCCCCATCTTTCCTGAACAGCGCGAAAAACTGGAAATGGTCCAAAAACAACGGCAAGAAAGCATTAAAGGCATGGAGCCGACGCGCATCGAAATCGAGTCCATCGGAGTTGAGGCAGCAATCGAACCGACCGGGATCCTTGAAAATGGCGAAATGGGCGTCCCAGAAGATGTCGATCAAGTAGGCTGGTTTGAACCCGGTTTCAAAGCTGGCGCTAAAGGACATGCTGTCCTTGCTGGCCATGTCGACAGCTTGACCGGCCCAGCCGTATTCTACGAGCTGAAAGACGTTAAGCCTGGTGATCAAGTGAAACTATTTGATGCAACAGGCCGGGAAATGGTATTTGAAGTTCAAAAACTGGCAAGCTATGAAACCGATGCAGCACCGATTGAAGAAATCTTCGGAAATGCAGACGGACGGTTCATCAATCTCATTACTTGTACTGGCGACTTTAACCGTGATATCGGTTCGCACGAAGAACGATTGGTGGTAACAGCTGAACTCATCTCCGACTCGGCAGTTGAAATTGCAGCTCCCAAAGCACCGGAGAACGTCACTGCAACTGATTTCAATGTTTCGTGGCACGCTGTACGGGACGATGCCATTATCGGCTACCGCGTCTATGAAGAGGACATTGCATCCGGTGAGATGAAGAAAATTGAAACCGTCTCCCTGTTCGACCGCAAGAATATTACGATCGAGCCAAGCGAAGGCAAGCGTTACTATGTTTCCTCCGTCGACGTGGATTTGAAAGAATCAAAGAAAGCAGAAGCGTTAAAATAGAAGCTGTGGAAGTCGTCGAGATGCGCTTCCACAGTTTTTATTTGCTTTTAAAAGTTTTTCTGGTTATTAGGCATCTCTTGGACTTTAGCCAAGAAAGTGGATTGTGGTTTTACTGATTCTTTTTGTTAATACCTGACGCACTTCGTTTTTATAACTTGAAGATAAGTTAAAAGATTTTCAGGCGGTATTTTTCTTCGAGTCTATGCGGTGAAAAAAGTGTGGAATATTTTCTATACGATGGATGCTGAAGCAGCCTCTCGGGCGTCCACCCTTGCAATGATGCGGTTTCGTTACATTCGCTCTTTCTTAAACGATTCGATGCAGGGGTTGTCGTAGGGCTCCCCTTTGCGACTCATGCTGATTTTTACTTTCTTCGCTTTTAATAAAGTTATGTCCTCATTCGAACAGTAATGAGAGCCTCGACTGAAGCAGCGAATCGACTTCTTCGAGCGGAAACTCTTTTCTAAGACTATTTTCACTCTCGGTTTTATCCGGGCGTATTTCCGTCTTAACTGGGCGTATTCTTTCGACTACTGGGCGTATTTCTTCCTTAACTGAGCGTATTTTAAATTCGCAGAAACAGCCGCTTCTTTAATTTTACGGTCAATAACAAGCAAGAAAAAAAAGCAAATCCGGTAAATCCGGATTTGCTTTTAAGCTTTTCTATTCTTTATTGCTTGCGGTAACGGACCGCTACTGTTGTCGCAAGAGCTGCTAACATTAAGCCGGCCATGATCCATAGGAACGGCGTTGTGGAGGAAGCGGCTGTTCCGCCCATACCTGTTGCCGGCATTTCAGATGGCATTTCCGCAGCCCCGAACTGATCCGGGAACTGGTCAACGATGGCTGCTGATAATCCGGCTGCTGGCATCGACATATGCGCATATGCTTCACGAATCGAGTTATAAGCGGTATCGTAGTCTCCCGCAACGTAAGAGTCAAAGGCTACTAACAATTGGCCCGTATGTGCTTTCAAGCCTTCTTCCAATGCATCTGCTGGTACACGGCCTTCAGTGGCTGCATCAAGAAGTGCCGCTTGTTCGATGATGTATTGGTCCAAATCTGCTTTCGCTTTTTCTTGGCCTTCCATATTGCCTTCGCCTGTTGCTACTACGTAATCAACAAAGTAGCCAATATGTGATTTCCAGATTTCTTCAAATTGAGCTCCTGCTTCATCGCCGTAAACAGATGCAACAGCTGCAGTTAAATCGTCAGCGTTCGCAAGCAAAGCGGCAGATGCCTGGTCAAAACTTTCAGCTCCGTCTGCCCCGTCCTGCATTGCCATTGCTGCTAAGCCGGCATGCTCTGTGAAGGTCATGTTCAATTGAGCACGCAAGTCAACAGCTGGTGTATCCGGATTCGTATTATCGAATTTCTCCGGGAATTGGTCTGCAATCGCTACGGACAAAGTTTCCGCGAACATGCTCATGTGATGGATCGATTCGCGTTCAAGTGCGTACACTGTCTCAAAATCACCAGCTACGTATGCATCAAAAGCTTCTACTAATTGATCTACGTGCATATCCAATCCTTCTTTCACAGCCGCTGCCGGTAAACGTCCTTCAGTTGCTGCATCGAAAAAGTCCGATTGTGTTTTCTTGTATTCTTCCAGATCTGCCAAGGCTTTGTCTTTTCCAGCCTGGTCTTCTTTTGCAGTCGCTGTTACATAATCAACAAAATAGCCGATATGCGATTTCCAGATTTCATCGAATTGCGCTGCGCCTTCGTCACCGTAAACAGAAGCGACTGCCGCTTTTAAATCATCGGCGTTTGCGAGAAGCGCTCCAGACGCCTGATCAAAATCTTCAGCGCCATCCACACCTTTTCTCATTGCTTCAACTGCCAGAAAAGCATGTTCCGTCAATACCGTGTCCAATGCGATCCGAAGTTCAGCCGCCGGTGTTGCTGTACCGGCTTCCATTGCTGAAGCCGAAGCCGGTGCTGAATGCGATTCATGTCCGTCTGCCAAAGCCGCTGTCGGCACCAGTAATGAAAGGGTTAATGGAAGAGCTACTAAAAGTTTGTTCATTTTCATCTAAAACATCTCCTTTTTCCTATTTAATTTTTTGTACTGCCAACAAAACGCAGGAAGAAATGGTTTAGATCACTTTTTTGAATAAAAGATTTTATTTTAGTGAAAGCTGTCGGAAAGAAGCGATTTCCTGCCATGGAAGTGGTTTTCTTTTGGAATTTCACCTTGAACGCGCGCATTTCTTTTTGAACGCGCGTAAATCCGATTAAACGCGCACATTCTTCTCTGAGCGCGCGCAAGTGCTGAAATCCTCCAATTTTAATCAAATATATTAAGAATGTCTTCCAAAAAAGCGATTTATGGCAGCAATTTTTATCCCGGTAAAAGCGAGTAATTTCCAGAAAATTGTCGAAACAATGTCGGCTTGCAAAGAAAAAGGAATAATTCCTCTGATAAACCAGCACGTTATACTGTATGGTTTTTAGGCTCTCGTGCTAAACTATTTTTAATTTCAAAAAGGAGGCGTTTGCATTGGGAAGGGATTAATGAAGATTGGCGAAATTGCACAATTAAGCGGAGTATCGACCAGAACAATCGATTATTATACGAATCGCGGGTTATTGTCAGTTGAGCGCTCGGAAAAGAATTACCGGCTTTATCCCGATTCAACCCTTCAAACGCTCGAACGGATTCACCAGTTGAAAAAACAGCGGCTGTCGATTGCCGAGATTAAAGAACTGCTCGATTCGAGCCGACTGCCGGAAACTGAAGTGCTAGCTGAAGACGTATATGAAGAATTCGATTGTCTGCAGAAAAAAATCATCCGCTTAGAGGAACAAATGAAAAACGCACCGACTCATGTCAAAGTGCAGATCAGCAAAGCACTTGAGAGCAAATTGGTGGCCATTGCCTCCCTGCTCGCTCTGCTGTAACTAATTACGGAGGTGAATCCCTTTTAAAAGGGAACATAAGTGGACATAATTACGATACTGAATTTAGGGTTATTGGTACTATTACTTGCGCTGACGGCATTTTTTGTCGGCTCGGAATTTGCGGTCGTTAAGATTCGCATGTCACGCCTGGATCAGCTAATTGCAGAAGGCAATAAAAAAGCGATTACTGCAAAGAAAGTCGCCAGCGACTTGGATTACTACCTTTCAGCTTGCCAACTCGGAATCACCGTGACGGCACTTGGACTCGGTGCCCTTGGTAAGCCGACAGTTGAACGTTTGATGTATCCAATATTTGAATTTCTTTCCGTTTCAGATGCGGTTGCTTCTGCCTCTTCCTACGCGATTGCGTTTTTGCTTGTCACTTACTTGCACGTGGTGCTTGGTGAAATGGCACCGAAAACATTAGCGATCGAATATGCAGAGAAAATGTCGTTATTGCTTGCCCCTCCTCTTTTCTGGTTTGGTAAAGTATTGAAGCCTTTTATCTGGCTATTAAACGGTGCTGCCCGGATTCTTTTAAGAGCATTCGGCGTTCAGCCTGCCGGACACGACCAAGCCTACTCGGAAGATGAGTTAAAGATTGTCATGGCGCAAAGCTATGAAGGAGGCGAATTGAACGAAACTGAGTTGTCTTATATGGAAAACGTCTTCACATTCGATGAGCGTGCAGCGAAAGACATCATGGTCCCTCGTACTGAACTAATTACGCTGGACAAAGACATGCCGCTCGAAGAAATCGTCCAAATACTGGATGAGAACAATTACACACGTTATCCAGTGACCGAAGACGGTGACAAAGACAGCATCATCGGGTTCGTCAGCGCAAAGAAAATGCTACCGCATATCGTAGCGGGCCGCCCGTGGCAATTGCAGGATTTTGTCCTTGAAGTTCCGACCATTTTTGAGATGACCGGATTGCAGAACGCATTGCTGCGAATGCAGCATGCACGTGTCCACATCGCCATCGTAGCAGATGAATACGGCGGAACTGCCGGAATGCTGACATTGGAAGATATTCTGGAAGAAATCGTCGGGGAAATCCGCGATGAATTCGATGAAGATGAACAGCCTGAAATTGACCAGATCGGTGAACATCAGTATTTGATTAACGGACGGGTTCTACTGAGAGATCTTGAAGAGCGTTTCGGCCTGACTTTTGAGGAAAGCGCAGATATTGATACGATTGGCGGCTGGGTCCATTACAAGAGTGTCGGGGAAGTTCAAACCGGCGATACGCTGACGAAAGAAAACTCATTGTGGACCGTCACCGAAATGGACAATCAACAAATTAAACAAGTTATGTTCCATCGAGAACCTGAATAAATCTGAATGCCTATCCTGCTTTTGACTATTTAATGGAGGTGAATCCCCTGTCACAGGGGAGCCATATTGGAAGGACAAATAATCATTAATCTGCTGCTCGTCGCGCTGATGATTCTCGCGACTGCATTTTTCGTCGGTGCTGAATTCGCTATTTTAAAAGTGCGGATGTCAAGAATCGACCAACTTATTTCAGAAGGCAATAAAAAGGCCATACGTGCAAAAGAAGTAGCCAACAATCTCGATTACTACCTGTCGGCGTGCCAACTCGGAATCACCGTAACCGCTTTGATTCTTGGGGCATTGGGGGAACCGACAGTTGAAAAAATGCTGCATCCGGCATTCGACTATTTTGACGTACCGGAAGCTTTAGCAACAGCCCTTTCTTATGCAATTGCGCTTGGAATTGTCACGTTTTTGCACGTTGTCATCGGCGAACTCGCACCCAAAACCTTAGCGATTCAATTTGCGGAAAGAATGACCTTGCTTCTTGCACCTCCTCTTTACTGGTTCGGCAAAATCATGAGCCCATTTATTTGGCTCATGAACGGCTCAGCACGCCTATTCCTTAAACTCTTCAAAGTAGAGCCTGCCGGACACGAAGAAGCGCATTCTGAGGAAGAACTTAAATTGATTATGGCAGAAAGCTATAAAAGCGGAGAAATTAACCAAACCGAATTAACGTATCTAAAGAACATTTTTGAATTTGATGAACGGATTGTGAAGCACATCATGATTCCCCGCGAGAACATCGTCACGGTCGATCGAGGGCTATCACGCGAAGAGTTTTTCAGCGTACTGGATCAGCACGAATACACCCGCTATCCGGTGACCGAATCTGACGACAAAGATCGAATTCTCGGATTCATCAATACGAAAGAATTGTTGACCGGAATGGCAGCTGGACGTGTTCAAGATCCTGCTGAGCTGCTCCATAAAATGCCTAGCTTTCCGGAAAGCACGCCAATTCAAAAAGTGTTGAACAAAATGCAGCAAAGCCGCACCCATATGGCAATCGTTACAGCTCCGAACGGACACACGGCAGGCATTGTAACGATGGAAGACATTTTAGAGGAAATTGTCGGTGAAATCAGTGAGGAGTCTCTCGAGATCAATCCCATTTAACAAATGCAGCAACTATCCTAAAGATGGTTTTCCCAATTCTAAAGTCCAGCATTTTGCTGGACTTTTTTATTTTCCCCCTCCCTTTTACTAGATATTTTGATTTGAGTGGGTATTCTATATTACAATAAGCCTCAGAGCCATTTTTCAGAATGCAATTCGACTGCATCCTGTAGGCCCTGCAGAGTGCAGAGAAATGAAGCAAGAAGAAATGACGGAGGCGGAATAAGAAATGATGAGAGACGAAAAACTGCATGAGTTCCTGTGCAGCAAAACGGATTTCCTGACAGAGCAATGGTATGAATCGCTAGATAAATCAAAAGACGGAGTTTACGGGGCTACAGATCCGGAAACCATTAAACGTGTAAAAGCACAAAACCATGCATTCCATGTGAAATTTTGCGGCATGTTCGAAAAAGACGACACGGAATGCATAGAGGATTTCCAAGAGTGGATTAAAACCATTGCCAAAGATGAAGCCCATTTAACTACTCCTCTTGAAGAAATCATCGAGGAGTTTTTCAGAACCCAGCAGCAATACCTCAATTTGATCGAGGAATACACCGAGGCAAATTTAGATGTGCTTTCAATCAGACAAGTGGCAGCCTGGAATCGTGGGGTTGTTGAAACAATCAACCGGATTATTCTGGAGTTTACCCTCCAGAATTCACTTGCGACGAAAAATCGGTTGAATGCCCAACGTGAAATGATTGTCGAGATGAGTGCCCCTGTCATTTCATTAACACATGATATCGGGTTTCTTCCGCTAGTCGGTGAAATCGATACGTATCGCGCGTATATCATTTTTGAAAAGGCACTGGCGCAATGTGCTGAACAACGCTTAAACAAGCTCTTCATTGATTTATCCGGCGTCCCGATTATCGACACGATGGTCGCCCACCAGATTTTCCAGTTAATTGATGGACTGAATTTAATCGGTGTACGGACCGCTTTATCAGGAATCAGCCCGGATATTGCACAGACAGCCGTTCAATTAGGCCTCAAATTCACCAACATCGAAATTCATAACACGTTAGCCCAGGCTATGCGTTTGAATAAATTGAACTTCGTCTAAAGTGATTGCTGTTATAAAACTACACATAGAAAGGGCCGCTGAATTTCCAGCGGCCCTTTCTTTATACTGAATTATTTAATAGCTCAACGCTTTTTCATACATCCATCGCTTCAATGTTCCCATGGAGTTGAAAGACACAGCTTCACCGGTGGCTTTGTGCTCTGCTTTAATAATGACATCGAATTCATCCACCATGAATGACCAGCCTTCCTCAACCAGGCTGCGTGCCGTTTTGACAATCATACTTGACCCTCGGACTGTTCCCAATTTCATCGCCTTCAACTCCTTTGAAATAAATTATAGGCTAAGTTTCTTCAGCCTCTTAATAATAATTGTACTTTTACATTCCTTATTTTTCTAGTATTCAAACCTGAAAAACACGCAAGTCACAAAAAATACATAAGCTTACTCTCCCATGGGCTCAGCGGCCGTTTGAACATCTCGTAAATCCGGCTGATTCTCTATTCCTTAGTTCCTATTTACGCCCTAAAATGTTTAGCATTTGAAAGAACGGGGGTACACTAGCAGTACCTTACTTTACAGGAATCCAATTTTACACAGGAGGAATTTAATAATGGCTAAACGTGAAAATACATTTATCGGAACTTTTGATGTACAGGCAGAAGTATTAAGCAAAATCACAGAACTGAAATCTCAAGGTTATCGAGAAGAAGATATGTATGTGATTGCTCAAGATGAAGATCAGCTATCCATGATTAAAGGACAAACAGATGTGAAACTGGATACCCAGGAAGATCAAGGCTTCATGGGAAGATTCATTTCCACATTGGCAGGAGAATCTTCATCATATGAAGCATTCGATACGATGGGAATCGATTCGGATGAGTCCGATGTTTATAAACGCGAAGTTGAAAACGGCAAAATTCTGCTTTATGTGGACAGTGAATATGGTCCATCTTATGACCGCTACAGCGAATCACGCGCAAATACCGGCGGCGCGAGCTCTACTTTCACAAATGGAACAGATGCTTCAACAACAGACGAAGAGCGCCTTCGCTTGCATGAAGAGCATTTGAAAGTGGATAAAGAACGCGTTCAAACCGGTGAAGTCAATGTCGGAAAGCATGTCGTTGAAGATACGCAAACAATTGAAGTACCAGTAGAACGTGAAGAAGTATACATTGAACGCCGCCCTGTAAATGAAGCGGCAGACTCCACCACTACTGGCGGATTGACAGGGAAAGACGCTTATCAGGACGGAGACAACATCCACATTCCAGTTTCTGAAGAGCGTGTGGAAGTTTCGAAAACGGATGTTGTTTCTGAAGAAATCGTCGTTGGGAAGCGCAAAGTCCAAGATACTGAACAAGTCACAGAAACGACTCGCCGTGAAGTAGCGGATATTGATGAGGATAATGATTCAACTACAAACGGGCGCAAGCCTTTATAATTACCGAAAGCAGCATGGGTGGCGAGAGCCGTTCCATGCTGCTTTTTTAGGATTTCCCCTCGTTATACTGCGCCTTCACTTAGCCTTGCAACAATCGCATAATAATCTCCAGGCTCTGTCGTGTAATGCACCGGTTCAAATGTTGCGATAAATCCTGCCTCTTTTAAAAGGCTTTTCCATTCCGGCATAGAAAATAAACCAGATTGCGAGCTATCCGATTCAGTAAAAACCTTTCCATTCTCATTTCTCATCATATAAAGGTAATGCGTCTCTGTCATATGATCGTCGGGATTGCTGTCATAGGTCCATTCCAAATACCGCATACCGCCCCCATCCTTATCGATTCCTCCATGATGGGTGCCGCCTGAAAAAGTTTCCGTGAACTGGTCGGTCATGATGAGCAGCAGGCCATCCGGATTCAAATGCCGTCCTGCATTCCGAAAAACGGCCAGCAAATCATCGGGTTCCTTAAAATACGTGATGGCGTCATGGACGAAAACCAAATCATAATCTGCTCCTGCATCCAAAGTGCGCATATCGCCTTGCAGATGTTCGCATTCCGGGTTCAACTGCTGGCTGACAGCGAGCATATTGGGCGAAAGATCCGCCAAGACGATTTGGAAATGCTGTTTCAGATAAAAAGCGTTGCTGCCCCCGCCTGATCCAAACTCCACAGCTTTTTTCACACCCGGGTGATGGCGTTGAATGATCTCCGCATAAATTGCAGCTTCTTCTTCATATTCCGTATGCGGCGACATGAGTGGCCACCACTCTGCCAATTCTTTGTACAATTTCATGATTTCCTGCACCGCCCTTCTTATTTTCCTTCATTATAATCAGCTGACAATTGGAGAAATAGTTTTACGGCTTGAAGAACCCGCAAAAAAACGGCCACGAAAATTTTTCGGAGCCGCTTCGCTTTTTCATTGTTCTTTTACAATCGTATTCGCATAGGCATCGTGAGGGAATTTCTCGCCTTGGGAATCTGCGTATTTTTGGCGGTCGCGCAAATAAGCAAGCGGACCGATCGTATCTCGGTGCACAACACGTTTCAAAATCTGGGCATCTGTCAAGTCGCCACCGTCTTCGCTTTCCACTTTAATGCCGAACGCTTTTTGGCCAAGCGTCTGCCCTTTCAGGCGAAGCTGCGCATATTCAAGCCCCCAGAAAACGGCTGTGGGCAGCACCACTTGAAGGAACGTCTCATTCTTGATCTTTTTACGCAAAACCGGTTCTAAAGCTGCCGTAACCATTGTAGAAACGACCGAATCAACCATAACTGCTTTCGTGCGTTTTTTCGTCAATTCGTACATTAAATCCCCCACTTTCCAATAGATTTACCCTTATGATAGAAGACTCTGGGGTAGAAGGCAATTATTCAGCAAAATGCAAAACATTAAAAACTCCGTCCCTTTTCAAGGAACGGAGTCTTTATCATTCTGGATTCGGAAAAGCATTCAATGAATCTCTTTCTTTTTCAGTTTCTACATATATTGGAGCCGCTGCGGCTGCCTCCTTCTTTTCAAACTGGCACGATGATTCGGACAGATGTGCCTTTTTCAAGTTTGCTCGCTACTTGGACAGAACCGCCGTGCAGCTGGACCAGCTGTTTCGTAATCGCAAGCCCAAGTCCGGTGCCTGCGCTGGAATCATGTGTATTCGTCCCGCGGTAATAGCGGTCAAACAATTTATCCAGGACTTCCGTTTCCATGCCAACACCGTCGTCTTCAATGACAATCACCGCTAGATGCTGTTCAATCGCTGAAATGGAAAGTTTGATTTCCGTTCCCGCTGGATTGTATTTCATCGCATTGACAATCAGGTTCTCAATAATGCGCTGGAACCACTTCGGGTCGATCGCAGCCTCGACACTGTCAGAAGCGGCATGAAAGGAAAACTTCCAATTTCCGTTCGCCGGATCGTTGATGAACTGGATGACGATACGGCGGATGAACTCATTAAGGTTCACCTTCTCCTTCGAAAGCGGCAAGGCTTGGTTTTTCAAACGGAATGTCAAGGTCAATTCTTCCAATAAATCCATCATGTAAGTGGATTTATCATTCATAATGGCCGCAAATTCCCGGATCTCTTGTGCAGACCATTCATAATCCGGTGATTCCAGCATTTGCGCGTAGCCTGAAATCGACGATAAAGGCGTTTTCAAATCATGCGACAACCCACTGATCCAGTCTTCCCGCGTCCGTTCCAACTGCTTTTGCTGATGCTGGTGCAATTCCAGCTTAGTCGTCAACTGCTCGAGCGTGGCCACAAGGTCTTTATAAAGCCGGTATTTCTTTTTGGTTTTGCCATTTCGTTTAGTAATCAATGACTCGTTTTTTTGGTTCACGGGTTGTTCGTAGCGTCCGTCCCCGAGATTTTTAATCCATTGCATCATGACAAGAAGCGGCATGCCGAATTTCCGCGCATACCAAAGCGTGCCGCCGATTAACAGAATCAACAGGACGACCAGCACGATATAGAAATTCTGTGTTTTCAATATGGTTTCCAGCGCATCGGATGGTGGCGCAGCAGCTCCTGCAATCACCGATTTTCCGGTTTCAGGATCTGTCTTTATCGCCGTAGAACGGTGGTCCGCAGTCAACTCGCCAACTTTTCGGATAGTATAGTTTTCCTGTTCTTTTACATCCCCGTAACTATCAAGGACTTTGCCATCCGGACCAATCAATTGCATCCAAGCCGCTTCTTCCTCCAGTTCTGCTTTCAACTCCGCCGTTAAATTCAAGTCCTCTTTTTCCCAGTCAATTGCCGGTTCAGCCGAAGCGAGCCATTGGGCAGCAAGGTTCTCCTTGCCGTAAAGTAAAAACAAGGTTCCCCGCTCCGTATTTTCCAATTCCCAATAATGATGCTGCCCGTCAGCCGAATCGCTCCAAATTCGCGCTGCTATTTCTTCGACTGCAAACTGTTCAGGCAGTTTTCCATCGGTATTGAAAGAATCCAGGACCCGCCCATTGGAATCCAATAAGATCAGCCAGCCGTCTTGAGCTTCCGCCAATTTTCTCAAATCGCTTTTAATCGAAGCGCCATTTTTATCGAAATCGAATTGATTCACAAAATAACTGCTTTCTGCATCCGCTAAATCCCGGGCTGCTTCATCTTCAGTGATGAAATAGCCGATTGCTCCCCAAAGCGTCAGCATGAATAACAGAAAAACGAATGACAACAGGAAGAGCTGGATAAAGAACTGCACCATAAACCGCTTATGCAGATTCATGGCTGCCTCCTCCTGGAACAAATTTATAGCCAAGTCCTCTAACGGTTACGATCAACGCCGGACTGCTGGGATCGGCTTCGATTTTTTCCCGTAATTTCCGAATATGGACCATGACGGTATTGTCTTCGCCGAAAAATTCTTCGCCCCATACATTTTCATAAAGCTGGCTTTTGCTGAATAATTGATTAGGATGTTTACAGAAAAACAGCAGCAATTGATATACTTGAGCTGGCAATTCAACGGGATTCCCGTGAACTTTCACTTCACCTGCGTTCGGATTGACAGAAAGTGCGCCGTAGTCAAAAAATGCCGGTTCAAGCTTTGGCACATTGCCAAGCCGCCTTCTGAGATGCGCTTTAATGCGGGCTGCCACTTCCAGCGGATTAAAGGGCTTCGTGATGTAATCGTCCGCCCCCATCGCAAATCCGGTCAATTTATCGAGATCGGTTGAGCGGGCGGTCAAAAAGAAAATCGACGCGTCCGAGATCTCCCGGATGAGCGGACAGATTTCGAGGCCGCTCCGCCCCGGCAGCATGACATCCAGCAAAATCAGATCATAAGATTTCGATTTGCATAATTCCAGCGCCTCTTCCGCAGTGCCGGCCGTATCGATATGCCGAAAATCTTCCCTTTTTAAAATGGTTAACAGCATATGTAAAATCGCTTGTTCATCTTCTACGATCAATAATTGAGGGTCTTTCATCGAGACATTCCCTTCCATCTTGTTTCCTTTATTTATCATATCATCCCAGTGATTTAAATAAGGAGAATTAAGGAAAAATTAAGGCAACGGTTCTTTCAGCTTAAGGAACCGGTTTTATAATGAAGACAGATACAAGCAAACGGGCCGTGCGCCCAAAAGAACTTTGGAGGGAAATCATCATGATTGCCATTGGAAAAAGAGAATTCATCAGCATGTTCAAAAGCGTTAAATCCATTATCATCATCGCCATCCTGCTCCTCACCTCTTATTATTCAGCGAAATTCTCCGGACTGTTAGCATCCGGCATCGCGCTTACTGAAAAGGAAATGGCCGATATCCATACCGTCGGGCTGCTGATCCTGCTGTTCATCTTCGGCCAATTATTCGTGATGGGTTTGTCGCATGACAGCATCAACAAAGAAAGCCATGAACGCACGATGCGGTTTCTCGTCACCCGGACTTCCCGGCTGCAAATCCTGCTCGGCAAATTTGCCGGTGCTTGGCTGTTCTGGTTTACATGCCTTGTGATTTCATTTTTAGTAATCGCCATTTTTGCTTTGAAGTTCGATTTCTTCATCTTCTCTCAAGTGATGGCTTTGCTCACATTCCAGATCGCCTTGACGATTTTGTTGTCTGTCGCCATCCCGAAACCGTCCGCGACCATGTTTCTCGGAATCGTCATCGGCTTATTGTTTCCGGCGCTCGGCGCTTGGTTGGTCTTTACAGACAATCCGTGGTTTTCATGGCTCAAATTCGCGAGCCCGTATTATTATTTGATGGAAGACACGTATCAGTTTTTGATTATTTTTGGGCTCGCCGGGCTGCTGCTGGCAGCGGCTGCACTGATTTTTAACAGGAGGGAATTTTGATGAAAGCGATTGAAACGAAGTTACTGAACAAAACATATGGCTCCACCTCCGTCGTGAACGGCATTAACCTTGTTGTTGAAGAAGGGGAAATCTTCGGCTTCCTCGGGCGCAACGGGGCAGGAAAATCCACGTTCATCAATATGCTGACCGGCATCACCCGTCCGACAAGCGGCAGCTTTACGATTCTAGGCGTCGAAGGGCCGGACGAACGGATGAAAAAGCATATCGGCGTCATGCCGGATTACTCCACCTTATTCAATTCAATGAACGCCATGAAGCATCTGAAGTTCTTGTCCTCCTTATCCGGAAAGCCGGTTTCCACTGCCGAATGCCGACAGGTCTTGAACCAAGTCGGCCTAGAAAATGCCGGCAATAAAAAAGTCGGCAAGTTCTCTTTTGGGATGAAGAAAAAACTTGGCATTGCCCAAGCCATCATTCACGACCCGAACCTGATTTTCCTCGATGAACCGACTTCCGGCCTCGATGCGGAATCGGCATTGCATATCCATAAATTGATCGGATCATTGAAAGAGCGCGGCAAGACCGTTTTCATGACTTCCCACAACCTAGACGAAGTCGAAAAGATCTGCACGACGATTGCCATTATGAAAGACGGCGGGATTGTCAAAAGTGGGACGATGGACGAGCTGCGCTCTTATTACCGCTCCGCCATTACGGTTGAACTGAAGCACGGTCCAGTTCCAGCAGGCGAATCCCACAATCTTTACAATTGGCTTGAGACAGCGGGTTCTGAATTGCGGAAAGAAACGGGCTCTACTTCAATTACAGTCGGAAGCGAAAAAAGAATTGCGGAAATCATACGGGCCTTCACCCGCTGCCAAGTCGATATTTTCCGGGTGGAAGTAAATGAGCCTTCGTTAGAGGAAATGTTCTTAGCGGAGTAGAATATAAACAAAAGATAAGCAAAAACCGCAGTGAAAGGCATCGGCCATTTCACTGCGGTTCATTGTTTACGGGTATTTTCTAATTCTTGGTTTCACTATGTCTTTTCAAATTCGAAGACTGTTTCATCAATTCATTAAGTAGGTCATCCAGCTCTTGTGAAATGCGGATGGTTTCAGGATGCGTCAAACCTTTTGTTAATCCGGAATGGATCATCAATGCTTGCTTTTCTTCAAAGTCCGTCATCACCGAACCTCCTCCTTCTTTGGCGGGCCTAGTGCCCATGCGGGAAATCCAAGCTTTTCTGCTTGGTTGAGACATCGTACATCCAATAGAATCTATTCTATTATAGACTTTCTACACGAGACTATCAATTCCCTCCTAAAAAAGGAAAAGATTTCCCCTTAATGCAATCATTACATAAATAATGAAATGGTTCAATCGTCTTATTTACTCTATTTAGAATATTAAATAAAAAATCAAAAGTCCTGTTTCGCTTAATCTTGAGTTACATATTTCAATAATTCCACCAATAGTTTATTCATCTCTTCGGCGTTTTGTTTGAAATCCTGGCGATGCCATTCTATAACTAACCCAAGGATGGCATTGGCCTGATATGCACTCAGCATGCCCGTATCGATTTTGTCGTTGCCATGAAGGCGCATATCTTCGTCCAGCAATTGCTGAAGATGGTCGAACAGCAAATAATAATAGTTCAAAGGAGCTGTTTTGGAAAATACAATCCGGTAGAATTCTTCGTATTTTTCGATATGATGGAAAATCCGGATCGTCGCCGGATTCAATTCTTTCGTATGGATGGTCCAAGCATATTTGTAGGGTTCCAGATAAGAATCCTTTAAATTCTGCATGATTTCCTTGAAATATTCTTCAAAAAGATTTTCCACTTGGCCGTAATGCGTATAAAAAGTGCCGCGGTTCACTTTCGCCAATCGGCAAATTTCCGTCACAGAAATGGAGTTCAAGGTCTTTTCTTTCAAGAGGAGCATTAACGCTTCTTTTAAAGACTCTTTCGTTTTGATGATGCGCAAATCCACTTGCTTCATTATTTCCACCTCTTATTAGACAGTTTTTTAATTTGTGTTCTTTAATAGACAGTTATTCATTTTTTGCTTATTGTAAGCGATTGCTCAAAAGGATTATAATTTTATTATACAGTTGTTCATTAAAAAACAGGAGGTTTTATTGATGAAATTAGAAGGCAAAGTAGCAGTAGTAACAGGCGCAGCATCCGGTATGGGAAAAGCGATTGCGGAATTATACGCAGCTGAAGGTGCGAAAGTCATCGTAGCGGACTTGAACTTGGAAGGTGCAGAAGCAGTCGCTGCAGGCATCACAACAAACGGCGGTACTGCAAAAGCGGTTAAAGCGAACGTAGCAAAGCAAGAAGACGTGGAAAGCATGATCGATGCAGCAGTCAACGATTACGGCACGCTTGATATCTTAGTCAATAATGCCGGCATCATGGACGGATTCGAGCCGGTCGGCGACATTACAGATGAACGCTGGGACCTGATTTTCGACATCAACACGAAAGGCGTAATGCGCGCTATGCGTAAAGCCATTCCGATCTTCTTGGAGAAAAAGAAAGGCAATATCATCAACATCGCGTCAACTGGCGGCATGAACGGTGCACATGCTGGCGCTACTTACGGCGCATCCAAACACGCAGTAGTCGGCATGACGAAAAACACTGGCTTTATGTACGCAAAAGAAGGCATCCGCTGCAACGCGATTGCCCCAGGAGCAGTTGAAACCAACATCAGCGCTTCTATGAAGAACATCAACGAATTTGGCATGGGCCGATCACGCTTAGCTCAAGCGGTTATCCCGAGCGTTGGCCAGCCACAAGATATTGCACAAGTTGCTTTGTTCTTGGCATCTGACGAATCAAACTTCGTCAATGGCACAGTTGTAACAGCAGATGGCGGCTGGACATCAGCGTTCTAAAAAAACCTTGTCCGCTAAACAATAAAACAGCAAAAGCCCCAGTTCACTTCGAACCGGGGCTTTTTTGCTGTTACCTGCTTACTGCATTCGCTTGCCGTTCTCTCACCGCCCGCTCGTGCCCAAGCAGCCATTCTTTCCGTTCGAGGGTGCCGGCATAGCCCGTCAACGTACCGTTCGAACCGATTACGCGGTGGCACGGGACAACGATGGTCAGCTTGTTCTTGCTGTTGGCGCTCCCCACTGCACGCACTGCTTTGTCGCGGCCAATCGCAACGGCAATCTCCTTATAGGAGGCGGTTTTCGCGTATTCGACTTCCATCAACGCCTGCCAAACTTCCTGCTGAAAAGGCGTCCCGATGGAATAGAGCGGCAAATCGAAATCCATGCGTTCACCTTTGAAATACTCTTCAAGCTGCTGCGCGCATTGTTTGAGTGGCTTTGGTGTCTCGGCGGTCAGAAGATGCTGCGGCTCCGTTCGGTCTGTAAATAGGATCGAATGGATGCTTTCTGCATTTCCGGCAATTTCAATAATGCCGACCGGTGACGGCAAATCGAGCAAATGCATTTCATTCATGATAAGGCCCTCCTTGTCCCGGCTTGTACACCGTTTTTGCGGTAGTCGCCGGGAGATAATTGTTTGATTGTTTTAAACGCTTTATAGAAATTGGACGGACTTTGAAATCCCGCCTCGTAGCAGATATCAAGATTGGATAAAGCGCTGTGTTCAATAAGATGCGCCGCTTTGTCGACGCGGATTTTTTTCAAATAAGCGAGCGGTGTTTCCCCGGTCTCTTGTTTGAAAATCCGGTCCAGATAAGACGGCGTGAGGCCTGCATGATCCGCAATTTCCTGCAGCAGTAAAGGCTTTCTATAATTAGCCGCGAGAAATAATGCCACTTCCCGCACCACTTCCGTATTCGGCGACAGTCCGGCATTCGGCTGGCATCTTTTGCAGGCGCGATAGCCGTGCGCTTCCGCTTCGTGCTGCGAGAAATAAAACTCAACATTGATTTTTTTCGGTTTCCGGGAACGGCAAGATGGACGGCAGTAAATGCCGGTCGTCTTTACCGCCGTATAGAACAAGCCGTCATAGCCCGGGTCGCAGGCCATGATTTTCTCCCACATTTCTTCAAATGAAAAATGCGTGGTTTTCATTTTCGGAACCCCTTCCTTTTACCTGGCATATAAACGGGATGTCCCGCCGGAATTTACCATTTGCTTAGCTTCTTCTCTCATTATAGCGAAAATTTTATCCGAAAGCGCATTGCCGATACTGAAGCGGCGAACTCCCCAACTCTTCAATTTTTCCACATTCGTCAAACCCGGCAGCGACAATAAATTCAGGGGCACTTCGAGTGCATCCACCAGCTCGCGGACGGCATTTTCTTCCGTTAACCCCGGCAGAAAAATCCCGCTTGCCCCTGCTTGTTCATAGGCTTTTGCACGTTTCACCGCCTCTTCCTGCGACGGAGTTTCCTGAAGATAGATATCGCTCCGCGCATTGATGAAGAAACGTTCATAACCGGCAGCATCCAGTGCCGAACGAATGGCGCTCAAGTATTCTGCATGTTCTGCTAGATCCCGAAGACCATCTCCATTTTTCATCGAATCTTCAATATTGATGCCTGCCGCTCCGGTTTTTGCGACTTGCAATACATGCCGGACGATGGTCTCGTTATCTTCCGCATATCCAGATTCAATGTCTGCAGACACAGGAATCTCCACACTCTCAACAATTTCCCGAATGATTTTCAAATTCATATTAAACGCCATTTTTTCACCATCCGGTAATCCAAAAGAATCGGCAATTCCCCAACTGGTGGTGCCAATCGCTTGAAATCCAGCTGCTGCGAGCATTCTCGCCGAGGCACCGTCCCAGGCATTTCCCAGAAATAATACCTTGCCCCCTTGATGCATTTCCCAAAAAGCGTTGATGTTATCCATGATTGCTTCCCCCTTTGTCTTCTTGGTTTCATTCTACCAAGCGGTTTAGACGGGTTCGTCCTCATTCTTGCACTTATGGTCTGCAAGTTTACAAATCTTAACATGGGCTTAAAGCGGGCTTAGCATTCGTCTGCGATACTTAAAAGGAATGATAGAGAGGAGACGATGAAGACGATGAAAATTGCAGTAATCGGCGACTTGCACTATCCAGCACTTGCAGAGGAATACGCGTTCATAAAGGAGGACCGAAAAAAGTTCTATATAAATTTTATGGAACGTTTTTTCTCGATTCCGGCAGACCTGTACGTATCCATCGGCGATTTGACGAATTACGGTTTGAAAGAGGAACTCGAAGAAATCTATGCGATCATCGATCAGCACCAAAAGCCGTTTGTTCAAGTCCTTGGCAATCACGATCTCTACGGGCAAACCCGCCATGAAGTGCTGACCATCACGCAGCAGAAACGCTACCGCGACATTTCAACCGACCAAGCAGTGCTCGCTTTTCTCGATACGGCAAAAGAGCAGGATTATCGCGACTGCGGCGGTGCACTTGACCCCGCTCAGCTATATTGGCTAGAAGGCGTCGTCGAACAAAGCGGCAATCGCCCACTCATCGTCTTCGGGCACCATCCCGTCTACGACACCACCATCCAATCAGATAAAGAATCCCGCAGCATCCATCCCGGCATTCCGGTATGGGAAGTGTTGAATAAAAAACAAGGGGCTGGCCTCTATATAAACGGCCATAACCACTGCAACTCCATTGCAGTTCGTGAACAGTGGAATTTCATGCAGCTGGCAGCCGTGCTTGATGAACAGACGGCGCGCATCATTGATCTGTCCGATACAGAAATCAGTATTGAGACGATTGACCTTTACGACCCTGAACTTCAAAAAAGTGCGCAGGTGATTGGCCACGCCATTCCACATTTCTCTTTAAACCGTCAGCTTCTCGGTCCGGACAGCGACGTGAAGCATGTGATTCCGCTGCCGGTGCGGAAGGCACAAAGAGTCTAACAAAACAGCAGATAGCCTTCAATCCCCTCATCCTATTCGGATGAGGGGATTTTTACTTGAGCTGAAAATGAACAAGGACGAGTTCTGAAAACCCGTCCTCGTTATTTCTTATCTGCTAAATTTCCGGAATGCCCCAATGACTTCATTCCAAAAATCCATTCCCGCAATACCGGAACGGAAATTTTCCCTTCCACAATTGGCTTGGCGAGAAAAATGACCGGTGTTGAGCTGACGAACATGACAATGGCGAACCATACAACCGGCAACCCGAGATAGAACGACCAGTCCAATTCTTTCGGGAAAAGTTCCAGAAGCGTGAAGAGATTGATGAAGAATAGATGAAGGACATAAACGTAGGCCGTCCTTCTGCCCAGATATGTAAATGACCATTTCTGCCGTGGCACCCATGGCAGAAAAGCGATGATGCCCAAAAGCATAATGAGGTAGAAAACCAGCCTCAGCCACGTGCCTTCCAGCATGGAATCTGCTACTTGGACATAAGGGTGCCTGGCTAACAGTGCGTCTCTCGCTTGATCCAATGAAAAAGCAGAAAGCAGAAAGAGGCTTGCAGCTGCACTGAAAAGCGACACAACTTTCGCTTTTTGCGTCTTGAACCAATCCAGCTGTTCTTTTTTCGCGTAATGGCCCATAAGAAACAGCGGCAAGAAAACGAATGTCCGGGACAGGCTCAGGAATTCTCCAGCTCCATCCACCCAGCCGATGGCAAGCGCGATAACAGCCGACACCAAGATCGGATGCTTCAATTTGGAAAACGGCAGCAGCAATAAATTCCAGAAAAGCAGGCTCAGCAAAAACCACATCCCGAAACTCGGTGCAAAAAGATTCGCTGCGAGTTCCGGAAATGTCTGAACCAGCCCAAGCATCCACAAGTAAAAACTTTGAAATACCAAATAAGGAAGCAGAATGCCGAGCACGAGACGCTTGACGAACCGCTCTTTGTCCTTCCACACACGCTTCGTGAAATAGCCGGTTATCAGAATCAGTGCAGGCATGCGGAATGAAGCCAAAAAGTTATTTGCAAAATATAGCGCTTCGCTGCTTTCCCGTACCGGACTCAGCAGATGTCCAAGCACCACCAGCGCGACTAAAAGGAAGCGGGCATTGTCGAAATAAGGGTCCCTCCCTTTTTCTGCCGGTTTTTCGGATTTTAGCTTTTCCAAACTAAGGTGAATTGATTTCTTCATGGCAGACCCTTTCATCCTGAAAATTTCTATACCCACAACCGCTCTGGATGATTGGTTGTCAACGCGATGCCCTGATCGAAACGGAGGACTCTATCCGCTTCCGCTTTTTGGTCCACTGTCCAGACGACAAGATCTGTGCCGTTGTTTTTCAAGCTGCTGATCATTTCCTCATCAACATACTGGTGGTGCATCGATACCGCGGAAGCTCCGATTTCATTCACTTGATCGACCAGCAAAAGCGGCGAACCGAGCATCACCAGAGTCCGTTTGACTTCCGGATTAAATGCCAGACAGGTCTTTAAGCTTTTATGGTCAAATGAAATCAGGCTGCACTGCGCTTCTGTATTGAAATTTTGGATAAGCGTCAGCACATTCGCTTCCAGCCCCTCGTAAAGGCCAGCCATCTGTTTTAATTCAATCAGCAAATTCTTCTTGCCCCCAACCAGTTCAAGCACTTCTGCAAGCGTTGGAATCTGTTCACCTGTAAAAGCCAGATCGAACCAGCTTCCAGCATCGAGTTTCTTCAACTCAGCTAGAGTCAAATCCATCACATAACCGGAGCCGTCTGTCGTCCGGTCCACCCGGTGATCGTGGATGACGACCGGGATTCCGTCTTTTGACTGATGAACATCAATTTCAATGCTGGTGATTTTCGGTTCCTCAAGCGCCAATTCGATGGCAGCCAATGTATTTTCCGGCGCTTTTCCTGACCAGCCCCTATGAGCAATAAGTTGTCCCATGCAAATACCTCCTCTTTATTTCACACCCGTGTAAACGAAAGCCCGAATAATATGCTTTTGTGCAAAGAAGAAAATGACCAGAATCGGCAGCACCAGCAATAGATTCCCAGCCATCACCACGTTCCAGGCCGCTCCGCCTTCCACTTGCCGCAGCATGGCGATGCCAAGCGGCAGTGTTCGTGCTTGATCCGTTGTCGTCATGACAAGCGGCCAGAAATAATCATTCCAGTGCGCGATGAAACTGAATAGCGCGAGCGTGATCAAAACAGGTTTGGCAAGCGGCAGCATGATTTTGCGGATGATCTGCCATTCTGAAGCATCATCCAGGCGCGCCGCTTCGAGCAATTCCTCCGGCACTTGCATAAACGACTGGCGCAGCAGGAAAATTCCGAACGCACTGGTCGCAAACGGCAGGATCAGTCCCCAAATTGTGTCGAGGATGCCCCATGAACTGAGATTCAGGTAAACCGGCAAAAAGATCAGCTGGCTCGGGATCATCAAACAGATCATGGTCAAAGCGAAGAAAAAATTCTTCAGCGGAAATTCATAGCGCGCAAACGCATAAGCTGCTGGAATGATAGTGGCAAATTGCAGAATCAGAATCAGCAGCGTCACAACGACGCTATTCACAAAGTATTTAAGGAATGGACCCGAATTCCATGCTTCTACAAAGTTCTGCCATTGCAAAGTTTCCGGAATCCAGACCGGTGGAAACGTCATGGTCTCCCCCAGCGATTTAAAAGCGGTGCTCGCCATCCACACGAATGGAACGGCGAAAATGATGAACAACAGAACCAATCCGATTCCGTTGGCAATTTTGAAAATGGGTGATGAATTCATCTGTTTCCCCTCACTTATCGGTAATGTACTCGCTTGCTCAACACTTTGAAATAGACGACGGTCAGCACACTTAGGATGACCAGCAAAATCACGCCGGCAGCTGAAGCGTAGCCGATTTTAAAGAACTGGAACCCGTATTGATAGATGTAATAAACAAAGGTGTTTGTCGAGTTGATCGGTCCACCCGCTGTCATCAGGTTAATGGTCTCGAACACTTGGAACGAGTTGATGACACCAATGATTGTCAGGAAAAACAAAGTTGGCGACAGCATCGGCACGGTGATTTTCAAGAACCTTCTCCACGGCGGCGTGTGATCCAGTTCCGCCGCTTCATACAAGTCTTTTGGAATGCTCTGCAAACCGGCGATAAAAACGAGGGTATTGAAACCGATTCCTTTCCATACCGCCACAAGGATCAAGGAAGTGAGTGCATAATCGGGACTTGTCAGCCACATGACCGATTCCATGCCAATCAGGTTAAGGAACCAATTCAACAAGCCGTAATCGGCATCCATGATCCACATCCACAGCATGGAAACCGATACCAGTGAAATAATATGCGGGCTGAAGATCGATGCCTGCATGAATGAGTAGACAGCACCGCCTCGGTTCAGCCAAAGAGCTAAAAGCAAGGATAAGCTGATCGTCAAAAACACAGTGAAAAACGTATAGATGAATGAGTTGGAAATGACTTCCCTGAAATCCCGGTCGCTCAGCAAATAGCTGAAATTGGAAGTTCCGACAAAGTCCTTGACCGGACTGACAAAATTCCAGTCATGAAAACTTAAATAGATCATATAGCCGATAGGATAGATGAAAAACAAACAAAAAATGAGGATCGCCGGAAAAATCATCGCATAGGGACGCAGTTTCACCCAGGAAAGGAAACCTTGCCGCTCCGCTTTCTTTTCTTCCATATCAAGCTGGACTTTAGCGAACGCCATTCAATGCCGCCTCCTTTTGGAACGGGAAATCCAATGCAGGCAATGCTGTCTGATCGGCTCCGAAAGCATACAGCTTTTCCATCGGAATCGTAGCAAAGCACTTGCCTCGCTTGGATACGGGGGCCGTAAAGCTGCGGATGTTCATCGTACCGACGCGGTTTTTCACTTTATAGACCGTTTCCGCCCCTAGCGTTTCGAGTGTCAAAATCTCACTTTCCAGTTCGATGGTATGCGGCACATGAGCGGATTCCAAAGCAAGGCCCGCATGCTCCGGCCGAAACCCGATATATGCCGCAGCTTCCGGCAGGGCATCTTGGAGTTCGTGGAATTCTTCTTTTTTGAAAACGTTCATTGGCGGCTGGCCGATGAATTCCGCCGCGAATAGATTACCCGGACTCTGATACACATCAATCGGTGCTGCTTTTTGCTGAACGACTCCTTTGTTTAAGATAATGATTTCATCGCCCATCGACATCGCTTCAACTTGGTCATGGGTAACATAGACGAAAGTCGTCCCTAATTTTTCGTGCAGCTGGATCAATTCCGTGCGCATCTGCGTGCGGAGCTTAGCATCCAGGTTAGATAGCGGTTCATCCAAGATGAAGACTTTCGGCTTCTTGACCATGGCACGTGCAAGGGCTACCCGCTGGCGCTGGCCTCCCGACAGCTTATCGGGTTTTTTGTCCAAATGATCGGACAAGCCGACTATTTCTGCGATTTCCGCAATCAACAGATTCCGTTCCTTTTTCGGCACTTTCCGGTTGGCTAGTCCAAACTCGATATTCCCTTTAACGGTCATGGTCGGATAAAGGGCATAGTTCTGAAACACCATCGCGATGTCACGCTTGCTGGGAGCGAGATCATTGACCCGCTTTCCATCAATCCAGATATCGCCTTCAGTCTGTTGCTCAAAGCCCGCGAGCATCCGCAAAATGGTGGATTTCCCACAGCCGGAAGGGCCGACTAGCACTGTAAACGAGCCATCTTTGATCGTCAGGGAAATGTTTTTGACGACCTGGTCTCCGTTAAAGGTCTTTGAGATATTGTCCAGTCTAATTTCAGCCATAAGTTTCTTCCTTTCTATTGGCCATTGCCGATTCTCCATTCATCCTTTTCACCAATTGAACTAATTCATCGATTGTCTCAACGGAAACCGTCCACTCTGTCGCATCGTCATGCTTGTATTCACTGATTAGGCAAGTTTGTCCGCCCGCTTGGTGCACCGGGTACAAATCGTTCCACGGATGGTCGCCGACAGACAGGATTTCATGCGGCTCGTATCCTTCCTCCACCAGTCCTTCGAAAAGCGCTTTAATGCCATGCGGCTTATTGCCGTCGAAATGAAATTCATCAAATACCTCGTTGAGTTCCATGAAATCCACAAATTCCTGGGCAGTCGGCAATGGCGAGTTGGTCATTAATATGAGCCGTTTTCCTTCCAATTTACTGATTTCATCGAAAAGGTCTGTCCTTTTGCTGATGCAATACGCTTTCTCGAGCATCTCTAACCTAACGTCAGTGAAAGCTTGTTCTCTTATGGCAGGTGAAATCCCTTTTTTGATAGCGATCAATTGAGCAATTCCCCACGGGTCACCAAGGTACACCAGCGGAACTCTCCCATCCTGAAGCGCTTCCGTCTCGATGCCTTCCCAGTTATAAGCCGCAGCCGGCTGCAATTCTTTATGGCTATAAAAAAGCAATTCTGCCGGGTCATACATGAAACCGAGTTTGATCGGCTTTCGGCCTTCCAGCAAATCATAAGCCCAGACAACAGTTTCATCGATTTCCGCTTCCGGAAAGCGATTTGCCATCATTTTCGAAATATAGCGTCCCATAAAGGAATAATCCTGATAAAGTGTTCCGTCCATATCAAATATCAATGCTTTGATGTCTTTCATCCAGTTCATGCCGGTGCCCTCCTGATTTGAAAAAAAAGCACGGTGAAGTGCTTTCTTTTTGTTTGGTTATTTTAAGACCGCATTTGCCTTTTCAGCCGCTGTATCCAAAACTTCCTCTGTCGGAATGCTTTCATCCAAGATGCCGCGGGTCATTTCGTCAATCATGATTTTTACGACTTCCGGGTAATTTTCAGCCATCGGACGCGCTACGCCATTTTCAAGCTGGTCGACTGCCACTTTGAATTGCGGCTTTTCTTCATAAAGCGCCTGCATCTTCTCGGATTCCGCAGCCGATAAGCGGCTTGGCAGGTAGCCCGTGAATTCGGAAGCATAAGCCGTTTGTTCTGTGGCTGTCATGAATTTGATGAATTCCCAAGCTGCCTGCTGCTTTTCTTCATCCAAGCCACTCGTCATCACCAAGTTAGCACCGCCAGTCGGCACTTTCGTTTCTTTGCCGCTTGGCATGAAATACGTTTGCAGTTCAAATCCTTTTTCTTCAGCCAGCTGCAGAAGGTACGAAAGGTCTGCAGTTGAAGCGAAATGCATGCCGGCATGTCCGTTAATGAAATCCTGTCTCGCCTTTTCACCCGCTTCCGTGCCTGCAGAAACTTTCATCGTGCCTTCATTGGACATATTTCTGAACAAATCAAAGGCTTCGGCACCCTCTTTACTGTTGAATGCGACTTCCGTCCCGTCTTCATTCATCGTCGATCCGCCAGCCTGAGCGATGAAAGCTTCATAGAACCAGATATCGATCGGCAAGGACATCCCGACCCGGCCATTGCCGTCTGTGAATGCCGCTGCATATTCTTCGAACTCTTCCCACGTACTCGGACCTTTCAGATCAAGTCCCACTTCTTCTGCCAAAGTCGTATTCATATACATGATTGGCGTACTTCTCAAATACGGCAGTCCATACAATTTATCATCGACGTATGAATTCCCCATCAGCCCCGGGTTAAAGTCATCCATATTGATTTCTTCGTCGTTTTCAACAAAAGACGTCAAATCCTGTGTCATGCCTGATTTCGCAAAGACGCCGATGGAGGCGATTTCGTTCTGCGTCACTTCCGGTGCGTTCCCTGCAGCAAAAGCCGCTTGTGTCTTCGCATGAAGCTCGTCATAAGTACCCTGGAATTCCGCAGTTACATGAATTTTGTCTTGGGATTCATTGAATTGTTTCACTAAGTTTTCATTGTTCTCCCCGATTTTGTCGCCCCAAGCGTACCAATAGGTCAATTCCACTTTGCCGTCAGAAGCTTCAGCGGAGTTCGCTTCCGCGCTTCCGTCACTTTCCGAACCGCCGCATGCCGCAAGCACCAGCAATGTACACATCAAGATCAATAAAAAGCTTAGTTTTTTCATTTCCCTGCCTCCAATTTCTTTTTTTAGCAAACAGACTCAAGGCAAAACAAAGAGACCCCAAATAACCTTTTCGCATACATTTGTGCGAAGGCATTTGGGGTCTCTCTTAGTGCACCCTGTCATCTATCTACTTTTCAATTTGATTGTAACGCGCGCTTGTTAATCCAGTGTATGAAAAATGTAAAAGTCACCTTAACATTTCAACTGTGGAAAAGTTTTCCGCCCACAGGGCTTCATTGGAGGTGCTGATTGCAAGTGCCCCTGCCTCAAGTGAAGCTCTCACATGTTCCGGCGCAGACAGCAGACCGCCTGTAATGATCGGGATATCGAGCAGTTCGGAATAGGAGCGAATGACGCCATAAAGAGTGGCCGGCATAATTTCAATCAGATCCGGAGTCGGCTTTTGCTTGTTCTCAAGCACATTGCCGTAAACTTCCGAATCAATCATGAAGACCCGCTGAACAACGAAAAGATTCCGTTCTTTCGCTTTTTTTATCAGCGCCGGCTTGGTTGTAACAATGCCGAACGGCTTGACGTAGTTGGCAATGAAATCGAGCCCTTCATTATTCAGCAGCAGTCCGCCAATTTTTTCCGCATGGATCAGAACAGGAATTCCTTCCTCCTGGAACAGGTCGACATAGCGTTTGACGTTCATAATAGACCCCATCAATAAAAACACAGCAGCAATCTCTTCTTTACTCGCGAGTGCCTTCTCAATCGATTTCGGACATTTCACCGCGGCGATTTTCTTACGCTGCTTTAGGCGGCAAATCATGTCGTCATGATTCCATTGGGTTTTCATGTTCCTCAAATCCCCTTTCATCTTATGTACACCTCCCATTATAATTTCCAGAAACCGCAGGAACCGGAAATTTACAAAGCTTTACAAGTTCTTTAAAGCAGCTTAGCAATGTTCTGCAATACTGTGAGGGTAAGCAATTGAGAGGAGATGGAGATATGAAGATTGCAGTAATCGGCGACTTGCATTACCCGGCTTTGGACGAGGAATACGAATTTATCGAAGAGGACCGCAAAATATTCTATGAGAATTTTCTTGAGCGCTTTTTCTCAATTCCCGCAGACCTCTATGTATCCATCGGCGACTTGACGAACTTCGGCTTGAAGGAAGAGCTCGTCCAGGTTTACGACATGATTAATCGGCACGGCAAACCGTTCATCCATGTGCTCGGCAACCACGATGTCTATGCCCAAACCCGGGAAAAGGTACTTTCCCTGACCGGCCAGCAGCGTTATCATTCCATCACTTTGGAATCTGCGGTATTGGCCTTTCTTGACACGGCGAAAGAGCAGGACTTCGAAGATTGGGGCGGTACCCTCGATGCCGAACAAATCGACTGGCTCGGCAATGTGATTGAGAAGAGCGGCAATTTACCATTGCTTGTTTTCGCACATCATCCCGTCCACGCTACCACTGCTAATTCTGAGAAAGACAAGTTATGCATTTCTTCCGATATCCCCGTATGGGAATTGTTGAATAAAAAGCAGGGCTCCGGCCTTTACGTCAACGGCCATAATCACTTCAACTCGATTGCAGAAAGAAGCCAGTGGAATTTCGTTCAGCTGTCCGCTGTATTGGATGAACAGGCCGTGCGGATCATTGAAGTGACGGATTCACAGATTTCCATCGATTCAGTCGATCTGTATGATCCGGACCTTTACACACGGGCCCAATATATCGGAAACGCCATCAGCCATTTCGGGCTTAATCCTCATCAGCTTGGTACGGAAAAGGATGTGCGGCATACCATTGTGCTATTGCCGGAGAAAGAAGCAGCTGAAAAAATATAATTTGACCTATCGAAACAGGCAGGCCTTTTCCGGGTACGCCTGTTTTTTCACTTTCTTTATGGTAAAATCTTCTAAACAGTGAAATGCTAGGCGGTGGGGAATAATGAGAAAAAGAATTCTGGTTCCTTTAGTTATCGTTATCGTGATTATTTTGGCTATTGTCTTTTGGCGGATGAGTCAAAATGTTGATGTCGGCTATGTGATGGAGATTAGGAAAACGACCGATGGTGAACAGCGTCTCCACGTTGTTGAATTGCCGAAAGATGAAACAAAGGGCAAGACGCAAGAAGAAATTCTCGAGTTGATTGATGAAAAAAGCAGTGAAGATCCGACCTTAGGAGCCACGTACTCGATTCCGTGGATCAATCGTAACCTGAAATCGAAATATGAGCCGGGCGACCGGGTGCGCATCTACTGGCATGGATGGGTGAACCAGTCCGACCCTCCCCAAATTCCCGGAACCTCCCTCATCCTAAAATCTGAATACAACTAAAAAAGCCTTCCTTAGCGGAAGGCTTTTGCTAACTAAGCAGGTAAATAGCGATGAGCAGGAACCCAATAACGAAAGGGATTTGCAGCAGCGATACAAGATACGACTTGGAATCCGGGAAGTATCTCCATTCCAAGAACGCTTCGAGTATACCCACAGACAGAAAGTAGTAAATCCAGAACCATAAAATTGCATCAGCAAAATCGTCCAGAAATAGGATGACTCCGATAAGAGCAACCCCTAAAATAACTCCCCTTCCCCAGTTATTGACCTTTCCGCCAGGTGTTTCCGAGAGATTGACTTTCTCGACTTTCAAGAGTTTCCGCATTAAATACTCGGCTCCGAAAAATACCACAATCAAACCAAGAAACAAGAGAACCGTTTCCATGAATGCCGCCCCCTTTCTCTCAATTTCATTTTTATTCTACCTTCTTTACGTAATATTTGGAGAAAAGTTCCAAATTAAGACTAAGAATAAAATTTTTAAAAAACCGCTTGTGTTTTATTTTCATCTTCTCTATACTTTAAAACGTAATGATTACTATTTAGTTTTTGAAGGAGGAATTTCCGCATGACAGCCCAAATACCAATTACAGTGCTCAGCGGCTACCTCGGATCCGGCAAGACCACTTTGCTGAATCATATTCTGCAAAACCGTGAAGGATTGAAAGTTGCGGTAGTAGTCAACGATATGAGCGAAGTGAACATTGATGCGTCCCTCATTAAACAAGGCGGTTTTGTTAAAACCGAGGAAAAGCTGGTCGAACTGCAGAATGGCTGCATTTGCTGCACGCTCCGCGAAGACCTTGTCCTGGAAGTCGAAAAACTGGTGGAGTCAGGTGATATCGATTACATCGTTATCGAATCTTCCGGCATCAGCGAACCCATCCCCGTTGCCCAGACCTTTACATACTTGGATGAAAGCCTGAATTCACGCCTCCTGGAACTTTGCCGCCTTGATACAATGGTGACCGTGGTGGACGGCAATGCTTTCTGGAAAGATTTCGCTTCCGGCGACACTTTACTTGACCGCAAACAGCAGACGACAGACGAAGATGAGCGGGAAATTGCAGATCTGCTGATCGATCAGATCGAGTTCGCCAATGTGATTTTATTGAATAAAACCGATTTGCTTTCGCCCGTAAAAACGCTGGAACTGAAACAAGTCATCCGCAGCTTGAACCCAGATGCAGAAGTGATCGAGACCGCATTTTCAACTGTCCCGTTGGACCGGGTGCTAAACACGAAGCTATTCGATTTTGAAAAATCCAGCCACAGCGCCGGTTGGCTGAAAGAACTTAACGGCGAACACATTCCTGAAACAGAAGAATATGGCATCACTTCGTTTGTGTACCGCAGCCAGAAGCCGTTCCATCCCGAGCGCCTCATGGCCTGGATGATGGAATGGCCGGTGGAAGTCGTCCGCGCCAAGGGGTTTCTACGGATTGCCTCCCGTGACGATGCAGCCGTCTTGCTTTCACAAGCTGGCCCCTCGCTCAGCATCGAATACGCCGGTGCCTGGGATCTCGATTATGGGGTGAAAATGACCGAACTTGTACTGATCGGCATCAGCATGGATCAACAAGAACTGACTGACTCACTCAGCCAATGCCTGCTGGCCGAAGATGAAATGCTGCAGGACTGGAATAGCTTTTACGACCCATTGCCAGCATTTCAAACCCTTAAGGAGGAGTGAAACGATGAGAGTGAATATTACATTAGCCTGCACCGAAACCGGTGACCGCAATTACAGTACGACAAAAAACAAACGCACCAATCCGGAACGCATCGAATTAAAGAAATATTGCCCCCGCCTTCGAAAAGTGACCTTGCACCGCGAAACCAAATAAAAAAATTTTAGTTATTTTCAAATCGTAATGATTACTACTAAAGGAGATAAACCCATGGCAAAAAAATCCAAGATCGCGAAAGACCGAAAACAGCGCGAAACCGCTGCCCGTTTTGCTGAAAAACGCAGAGCCTTAAAAGAGCAAGACGACTACGCGGCATTGTCGGCCCTTCCAAAAGATGCTTCACCTACCCGCTTGAACAATCGCTGCGCATTAACCGGAAGACCACGCGGCTATATGCGGAAATTCGGCATGTCCCGAATCGCATTCCGGGAACTCGCGCATAAAGGGCAGATTCCGGGCGTCAAAAAAGCCAGCTGGTAAACAACGAGAAACTACACAAAAAATTTCAACGAGGTGTCCAATGAAGAAACTATTATTCCTACTCCTTCTGCTTGCGCTGTTCCTTGGTGCATGCGGTTCAACAAACGATTCCTCTACAGATGCAGCTAACGGAGCCGATACTGCTAAAGACGATAAATTATCGGTTTACACGACCGTTTATCCCCTGACTTATTTCACTGAACAGATCGGCGGCGATCTGGTCGAAGTCGAATCCATCTACCCTGCCGGTTCAAACGAGCATACTTACGAGCCGACACAGCAAGACATGATTTCACTGGCAGATGCGGATCTTGTGTTCTATATCGGGATGGGGCTGGAAGGCTTTATCGATAAAGCACAGACAACATTGAAAAACGAAAATGTGGAATTTGTCGCAACTGCAGCAACGATTCCAGAAGAGGCACTTGGCGAAGGCCATTCCCATGACCACGAAGGTGAAGCGGAAGATGAACATACTCACGAGCATGAAGCTGATGAAGAACACAGCCATGACCATGAAGCGGCAGACGAGCATAACCACGACCATGGAACGGACGAAGAACATAATCATGACCACGAAGCTAATGAAGAACACAGCCATGATCACGGCCACGACCATAGCCACGGTTCAGTTGATCCCCATGTATGGATTTCACCAGTCTTGAGCCAACAATTAGCGGAATCGGTCAAGAACGAATTGGTTGAACAGGACAGCGGAAATGCAAAAACGTATGAAGCAAATTACGAAGCATTAATCGAAGAGTTAAAAGAACTTGATCAATCCTTCCATGAAACAGCTGATGCCGCTGCGAACAAAATATTCTTTGTGTCGCATGCCGCTTTCGGCTACATCGCGGATACGTACGGGATTGAGCAAGTAGCGGTCGCTGGCTTGAACAGCCAAGATGAGCCGTCGCAAAAAGAACTGACTCAGATTGTCGACCAGGCAAAAGAACTGGACATCCGCTATGTTGCTTTTGAACAGAACGTCTCCTCCAAATTGACCGAAGTCATCCAGAAGGAAATCGGTGCAGAAGCCGTCCAGCTTCATAATCTCGGCGTATTGACTGAGGAAGATGTTGCGAACAAGGAAACTTACTTTACCTTGATGGAAGAAAACCGAAAGACGCTTGAGAAGATTTTAAATTAATTCAGCTGAAAAAACCCAACTGTCACGTAACAGTTGGGTTTTTATATTTTCGTTACTGCGCCGTTAATCCGCCGTCAATGACGAATTCAGAGCCGGTAGAGTAGCTTGCTTCATCTGATGCAAGGAACAATACCATATTCGATACTTCTTCTGATTGGGCCATACGCTTAAGCGGAATCGTTTTTGCAAACTCTTCGATAAGCGCTTTTGAATCTTCTTGTACAATCATCGGTGTTGCGATAACGCCCGGATGAACCGAGTTGACGCGGATGCCGTAATGCGCGCATTCAATCGCAGCCGCTTTCGTCATGCCGCGCACCGCAAATTTTGTATCCGTGTAGCCGATCGCACCGGCAACGAGCCCGTTCATCGATGAAATATTGACGATGGAACCGCCAACCGTTTTCTGCATGGACGGAATTACCGCTTTCATGCCGAGGAACACAGAAACTTGGTTGATTTCGACGATGCGGCGATATTCTTCCAATGTTGTCTGCAGGATCGATTTAGCTACTGAAATTCCCGCATTGTTAACTAAGATGCTGACCGGTCCAAATGCTTTTTCCGCTTCTGCTACAACTTGCGCCCAGTCTTCTTCGCTTGTTACGTTCTGTTTGACGAATAACGCATTTTCACCTAATTCAGCTGCAAGCGCTTGGCCCTTTTCTTCGTTCAAATCCGTTAAAACAACTTTCGCGCCTTCTTCAATGAACTTTTTCGCGTGAGATGCGCCCATACCTTGAGCCGCTCCTGTAATAATGGCAACTTTTCCTTCTAAACGAGCCATGAAAAATTCCTCCAACTAGATTAATTTATTTTATACTACAACTGTAAATTTACAGATAAATAATCCATTTGTCCATCCGGAGGAATTCATGTCATAATAAATTCACCATTGTCGTTCAATTTATCGACACGAATGAGGAGGGCTTGCCGTGGCAGCCACTGAAGACCGGCGTGTATTGCGGACCCAGAAAAACTTGAAAGACGCACTGCTCGCCTTGCTGGAACAAAAAGAACTTCGCGAACTTTCCATTACGGAAGTCACCAAGAAAGCAAAATGCAACCGGGTGACTTTCTATGCGCATTATAAAGATTTGAACGAATTGCTGTCGGCAATCTTCGACGATTACCTACAGGGGCTCATCACATATTTCCGTCAAAGCTTTAAACACCTGGACCACTTTTCTTCGAAAGACGTCCAGCGGCATTTGCCGATTTTCGAATACATCTATCAGAACCAGCCGATTTTCTCGCTTATCATCAAAGGCGAAGTGCTGCCAGGGTCGCAAAACCAATTTTGCGAAAGCTTGGTACGGGTATCCGCTACGGAACTGGCACTCGCAGGCGAGAACGAACTTAAGATGGAAATTCCGGAATTGAATTATTACCTCACTTATGGAATGCTTGGTTTCTTCATCTATTGGAGCAAACAGAACTTCCTGGACTCACCGGAAACGATGGCGAAGAAAATAGCCGATCTGCATGGCAAAATTTACGAAGGCAGCATCGTTATAGGCGAATAAAACAGGAAAAGCCCACCGGTCGAACCGGTGGGCTTGGGATATGTGGATGAAATTGAGCCGAAACGGGGATAACTGTACCGTTTCGTCATCCTTTTTGACTTACCCACATGTGGGTAAGTTTTTTGAAAAGGAAAATCAGTTATCCACAGCTTTTATCATTAGACAAAATGTTTTTTCTCAACCGTATGTTTCATGATCTCATCTAAATCGACTTCATAGCCGATTCCCGGCTCTTTGGACACCTGCACTTGTCCACCCGTCGCCACAACTTCCGGCTTGATGATGTCTTTTTCCCAGTAGCGGGAAGATGAGGCTGTATCCCCAGGCAAAGTGAAATTGGCCAATGTCGTGATGGCGATGTTGTGGGCACGGCCAATGCCGGACTCCAACATCCCGCCGCACCACATTTCAATATTCTCCTGCTGGCAGAAATCATGGATTTTCTTCGCTTCGGTCAATCCCCCGACGCGTCCCACTTTCATATTGATGATGCGTCCGCTGCCAAGCTCTATCGCTTGCCTCGCATCATCATAGGAATGGATGCTTTCATCCAGGCAAATGGCCGTTTCCAAATGCTTTTGCAGCTTGGCATGGTCGATCAAGTCGCCAGCCGTCAGCGGCTGTTCGATCATCATCAAGTTGAACTGATCCAGCTCTTTCAATAAGTCGATGTCATCCAAGGTATATGCGGAGTTTGCATCAACCATTAGCGGAATATCCGGGAAACGTTCCCGTACCTGCCTGACCACTTCGACGTCTTTTCCGGGCTTGATCTTGATTTTAATCCGCTTATAGCCTTCTTCGGTCTTTTCTTTCACTTCGCTCAGCAAGTCTTCAATATCGTCCTTGATTCCTAAACTCACCCCGACATCAATTGCCCACTTTTCTCCACCGAGCGCTTCCGCAAGTGAAATGCCTTTTGTTTTCGCGTATAAATCCCATACAGCCCCGTCGAGTGCGGATTTTGCCAAATGGTTCCGCTTATATGGACGGAACAATTCATGCACTTCATCCGGATGGTCCAGTTCTTTTTTCAGCAGGAGCGGAACCAGGAATTTCTCCAGCATAATCCAGCTGGAATCCGTAAATTCCTCAATGTACAAAGGAAGTTCGGCAGTGACACACTCGCCCCAGCCCGACATGCCTTCTTCATTTTTCACCTCCACCAGGATAAACAGGCGTTCCTGCTGCGTCCCGAAACTGGTGGTAAAGGGATTTTTCATCTTCATGTTCATCTTGTACAAGTTGATTTCTTCAATTTTCATTTACATCGGCCCCCAATCGATCAATACTCCGACAACAATATAAATCGTTCCAATGACATACCAGATCAATACAAGCGGAATCGCAAATTTGATCCATTTCGACCAAGGCACACCGGCAATCGCAAGCGTCGCCATCAAGACACCGGAAAGCGGTGTGATGATGTTCGTGAATCCATCGCCAAGCGAGTATGCCTGTACCGCAACCTGTCGTGGCACATCCATTAAATCGGCGAGCGGCGTCATAATCGGCATGACAATGGCTGCCTGGCCGCTTCCTGAAGTGACGATCAGATTGAACAGCCCGTTGCCGACGAACATCGCGACTGCGCCCATGACGCTTGAAAACGGTTCAAGAACCGTCGCCATCCCTTGAACGATCGTATCCAATACCATCCCGTTTTCCATGACCACAACGATGGATCGTGCCATCCCGATGATCAACGCGCCATAAACCACGCTCTTACAGCCATTCATAAACTCGGCGACCATTTCATTGGCACCCATTTTCGAGATGAGGCTTGTCAGAATCGCGATGACGATAAAGACACCTGCCATTTCGTTAATGGCCCATTCCAGCTGGAATACACCGTAAACGTAAGCAGCAATTCCGATAACCAATACACCCAAAACCCATTTGTGAACAAGAGTCAATTCGGTTGAAGCATCTTCCATGTTGTTTTTTTCATCCCGCGGGAACGGATTGTCTCTCAAAATACTTTTTTTCGGATCTTTCTTGATGCGGTTTGCATACCACAGAATATAAAGAATCGTTGCAGTAACTACTGTTGCATAGATCAACAAACGATAGCCAAGCCCGGAAAACAGCGGCAATTCCGCAATCGTTTGGGCAAAGCCGGTCGTCGATGGATCCAGAAATCCGACGGCAAAGCCGGAATATGCGCCCAAATAGATAATTGAAACGCCGACAATGGCATCCATTTTCATGGCACGGGCTAAAATGATCCCGATCGGAATAAAAGCAATGACTGCGTTGACGATAATACCCAATCCCCCGAAAACGGAGAACAGAAGAGCTACCATTACGATCAATAGCCATTCTCTATTGCGCGTCTTATCGATTGTTTTCAAAATCACGGTGTTGATGGCGCCTGTACTTTCAATGACAGCGAACGTTCCGCCAATGATCAAAACCAGGAAAATCAATCCCGCGCCGCCGATCATCCCTTCTTGTATCGCTGTAAACACACCAATCGGACTAACCGGCGTCTGCTCAATCGCCTCGTAGCTGTTTGGTATGATGACCGATGCGCCGCTTTCGACCGTTTCCCGTTCAAAGCTTCCGGCCGGAATAATATACGTTAGGAGTGCTGCAAGAATCAGAATCCCGAACAAAATCACATAAGCATCAGGCAATCCCCGTTTTTTCTTTTCTTTCTTTGCCTTGCTTGCTTGGACAGTCATATTATTTCCTCCATTCCCAATTTTCCGAAAATTGAACTTGAATCAAATTATATTGAAGTTTATACTTAAAATCAATACCAAAATAAAGTATATCCTTCAAAAAAAAGAGGTGAACGCATGTCTCTCACTTATGTTGAGAAAACGAAAAAGAAATTTCCAGAGCTCTCCAAGGGGCTTAAAAAAGTAGCTGATGAGCTACTGACCGAACCGCTTTCGTTTGCCATCCATCCGGCTAAAAAAGTAGGAGCCATTATCGGCGTCAGCGAAACGATGGTTATCCGGTTCTGCCATGAAATCGGCTATGCCGGCTATTCCGATCTGCAGCGCGAACTTCGCAGCATCTTTTTGGATCTGGAAAAGACTGAGTCCAAGCAGCAGATTGGCGAAACGGCTCTTGTTCAGTCTTTCGCCCGCCATATGAGCGGCGACATCCACAGAATCCAGGACAATTTGGATCAGATGGATGAAGAAACGCTTGAAAAAGCGATTCAAAAAATCTTAACGAGCGAAAAAATTCTTGTGGCCGGCTATTATCATTCTTTTGCTTTTGCCCATTGGCTATCATTCAACTTGAACTACATTCTTGGAAACGCTTCACTATACCGGCCTGAAACGGATACCGGCCTGTTAAATCTGCCGGCCGAGAAATCCTGCATCGTCATTTTTTCGTTCTATCGCTATGCAGTCGACACCATTGCCTTGGCTAAAGAAGCGAAAGAAAAGGGAATTCCAATCATCACCATTACGGATTCACGGGTTTCACCGGTTGCGGAATTTGCGGACATCGTCATTCCGCTCAAGGTCAATTACCAAAAAGCTTTTGTAGCCAAAGGACCGGTAACCCTCTCGTTCATCAATGCACTGCTGATGGAAATTATCGAACGCGGCGAAAGCCAAGGCAGCCTTCAACCGACTTACAAATACTTTGTAAAGGATGAGAAAAATTAATGGAAAATACACTGACAAAAAAAGTTCAAGAAACATTCGACCATCTGCATGCAAACGCAGAAATCAGCTGGGAAGAGGTCGAAACGACCAAATACCTTCAGCAATTGTTGGAGCAGCACGGCTGCACGACGGAAACGTTCGATGATTGCACCGGCGTCATCGGACGCTACGGCAACTTTGATAAAGGCTTGCCAGTAGTAGGAATCCGCGCCGATATCGATGCCCTATGGCAGGAAGTGAACGGGGAATTCAGAGCGAACCATTCCTGCGGCCATGATGCCCATATGGCAATGGTGCTCGGCGTATTGTGGAAACTCGAAGAAAATCCAGAACTGGCAGATCAAATCGCTGTGAAATTCGTTTTCCAGCCAGCGGAAGAAAAAGGGGAAGGCGCGTTAAAGCTCGTCGATAAAGGCGCCATGGATGACGTGGATTATTTCTACGGCGTCCATTTGCGGCCGGTTCAGGAAACGGCAGTCGGCTATGCGTCCCCTGTCATCGTCCATGGTGCTGCAAAAGTCGTAACCGGTGTCATCAACGGCGATGATGCCCACGGTGCGAGACCGCATCTCACCAATAATGCGATTGAAATCGGCGCGCAAATCGTCAATATGCTCAATCAGATCCATCTCGATCCCCTACAGCCCCATTCCGTTAAAATGACGGCTTTCCATGCGGGCGGAAAAAGTGCAAACATCATTCCCGGCAAAGCGACGTTTTCACTGGATATGCGTGCGCAGACCAACGAACTGATGGCGCAATTGACCGAGAAAGTGCAGAAAATCTTCGAAACCATCCAGAGCCAGCACGCCATCGAAATTGAGACATCTTTCGGAGAAGGCATCGCAGCTGCTGAAAAAGACCAGGATGCGATCGATATCATGACTGAAGCCATCGTTGCCGTTCTCGGTGAAGATAAACTGAAAGAACCGCTGGTCACGACGGGCGGCGATGACTTCCACTTCTATAAGATCAAAAAACCGGAATTGAAAGCGACAATGCTCGGACTCGGCTGTGGTCTGGCACCGGGCCTTCACCACCCCAATATGAGCTTTAACCACGACTCGATGATGGACGGCGTAAACATTCTGCACGAAGCCATCCTTAAAACCTATGGACTTCAGAATTAACCGAAAAAACAGCGAAACCGCCCTTTTGCGAAGGGCGGTTCTTTTAATTCTGTGCCTCGCTCCCATACTTCCTGTATGATGGAAAAAAAGAGGTGATGACGTGATTTTCCAGTTGATTTGGCTTCTGCTAATCGGTTATGCCGCATTTCTAGCTCCTGCGGGTGAAAACCCTGATCCCGTATTCTCCAGAATCTTAAGTGGTGAATGGGGAGAAATTGATCCGCTTGTCTTTGCCGTATTCAATTCACTCGGCCTGTTTCCTCTCGTGTTTTTGACCATTCTCTTGCTGCACGACCACGGAAGATGGCCCGCTTGGCCGTTTGCCCTTTTATCGCTTGGAACCGGCGCTTTTTCACTGCTGCCGTATTTCGCGTTCGGCGACAAGCCAGCTAAATCACGGTCGAACAACCGGACGCCTCATTGGCTCGTAAGTTTCCTGTCCTCGCGCTTCTGGCTGATTGTTTTGATGCTCATGTGGGCAGGCAATTTACTGACTTTGCTGCAAGGATTTTCACTGGCGGCTTACCGGGAAGCTTTTTTCGATTCCGGGCTCGTGTCCGTTATGACTGTTGACTGGTTCGTCTTATGGGGCTTATCGGTCTATGCCACTTACCGCTTTTTCCCGGATGCGTCACGAAAAGCGCTTGCGTGGATTCCGATTCTTGGTCCTGTGCTCGTTATGTGGCTGAACAAAAACAAAATGCCCAAAAACTAAAAAGCACGCCAATTCAAAAGGTCTCGATGACCCATTGAATCGGCGTGCTTTTTCATTGAATTTATTCGAATAAAGGCGTGACCGGTTTTTCGTTGTGGACGTGCTCGATCGCTTCTGCAAGCAATGGCGCAACGGACAGGATCGTGATTTTCGGTGTGCGCTTTTCTTCCGGGACGTAGATCGTATTGGTAACGACCAGTTCCGTCACTGCGGAATCTTCGATTTTTTGGACGGCACCGTCGGACAATACGCCGTGCGTACAGCAAGCGTAGACGCCTTTTGCCCCGTTTTCCACCAGCACTTTGGCCGCTTTGGAAATCGTTTCTGCCGTATCGACGATGTCGACGATGATGATAGCGTTCTTGCCTTGGATATCGCCGACGATGTTGACGATTTCCGGCTCTCCCGGCTGCGGACGGCGTTTGTCGATAAAGCCAATCGGCACATCAAGGTCGTTCGCCAGTTTCCGCGCGCGGCTCAGCCCGCCGTTGTCCGGAGCTACGACGATCGCATTTTCCAGCCCTTTGTTCAGGAAATGCTCGGCGATGACCGTTTCACCCAGCAGCTGATCGACCGGCATATCAAAGAAGCCTTGGATCTGCGGCGCGTGGAGGTCTATCGTGATGATGCGGGTTGCCCCCGCTGTTTCTAACATATTCGCCACAAGTTTTGCGGTGATCGGTTCGCGCGAACTCGCTTTCCGGTCCTGGCGCGCATAGCCGTAATACGGAATGACCACGTTGATCGTCTCGGCGGAAGCCCGCTTCAACGCATCGATCATGATCAAGAGCTCCATCGTATGTTCATAGCCCGGCTGTGAAGTGGACTGAACGATGAAGACTTCCGCCCCGCGCACGCTTTCCTCCAAATGGATTTGCACTTCCCCGTCGCTGAAACGGTTGATCGAGCTCTTGCCCATTTCGCAGCCAAGCAAGTCGGCAATCTCCTGAGTCAACTCCGGATTTGAATTCAAGGTGAATAATTTAAAGTTCTTTCTTAATTGATAAGGCATGTCGTGCTCCTCCTCCGCAAAAATCGGTTGATCAAATGATGGGCCGGCCGGCAACCCTTGCCGCACAGCCGCTATCTGTTGCTTTTATGATACCTTTTTGCGGGAGGAATAGCCAATGGTTAAAAGTTCCGTTGATGCAATTAAATAAAAAAAGGAATCAAAATAAAGAATAGAATGACCTTAATATTTTTTATTGTTCCACTCTAAAAACATGGGCGTTATATTCAACAAAATCGAAAGTATCACCAAAACCCATAATGCTCCTGCCATTATGGGCACCACATCCTGTAAAGCAGACCAATCTTCCGCCTGTACCCAATCGGACACCATCGAGTAGTCTGCCACAACGCTCAATGCGGTGAATGATAAACCAATTGCCATGGCCAACTTATAGTCTTTGCCTATTGCGTACAGGTAGAGATTTATAAAAGTTGCTGCAATGGCGATAAGCCCTAAAATGAACCACATTGACCATTCCTCCATCTTTTTTTAGACTTAATTTTATACGTTATAAATTTAACTACTTTATCATAACGTTGGTTTTTTTACAAAAGTTTCCACAAAAAGAAAAAGCTAACCTTTTACATCTTTTTTCCCTATCGACGTTTCGCTTTCTCGCTGTGACATTTCATCTCTCTGTCCGTCTAAGTTTAAAAGGGGATGTTCCGATGAAATTCTACTGGCTAGCCGTTCTGCTGTTTTATATAGCGTGGTTCTTATTTTCTACAGCCAATTTTTCAGAAGTGGTTTGGTGGTCTATTTTTTCTTCAAACCGTGCGACACATACTCCCTATATCGAACAAGTATCCGTCGTGAAAATCGCAGCGACGGCTCTTATTTTCGGCGGCCTGCACGTCCTGATTCACCGAAGTAAACCAGCCAAATAAACGTTGGGGGTTCCTTCTTTATTCACAGAGAAAATTTGTGCTACAGTGGGTAAAATGAAAAATAACAGAAGGTGAAAAAATGAACTACACTTGCCCATGCTGCGGATATAAAACGCTAAATGAGGAACCACCGGGAACGTATGAGATATGCGGCATTTGCTATTGGGAAGATGATGCCGTCCAATTTCATGACCCGGATTATGAAGGTGGAGCAAATGGAGTTTCGCTCAGACAAGCGCAGCGAAACTACGCGGCATTCGGTGCGTGCGATGAAGCTTCGATTGAGTCTGTCAGAAAACCGACTAAAAAGGATGTAAAAGACCTTACGTAAAGGGCATTTTCAGAAGGAATTTAAGAAAAAGGGGTCAGCGAAGCAAAATTTTTTCGAATATCCAGAATGCACTGCCTGGCAACGTGCCGACGACACTTCAAATTTTACAAAATGGACCGTTTATTTTGATCTGGAAGCTGATGAAGAGGATTTAGAAGCAGGAAATGCAGCCGACACAGAATTCTCCTCTTCATTTCTTAAGTCTGAAACAAACAACACAGTCATTGAAGATATTAATCAGCCAAAATCTGAACCGCTTCCTTGGACGAAAGACGGAAAAATCGATGGATTTTTAGTATTCTAACTCCCCTAAGGACGAAGGGGTTGAACGCCTTCCTCTCTTTATCTCCCTTTTTCTGACAGCAAATTTGCCGAAAAAATAAGTAAAGACCAGCAGTTTCCAATGTACGTTGCAATAAAAGAGAGAATAAAGCCCATCTTTTACCCGAGGAGGAAGATCTATGAAATTTGGCATCATCGGCACGAACTGGATTACGGACCGCTTCCTGAAAGCGGCCGCGCAGCACCCAAGCTTCACACTCAGCGCTGTCTATTCCCGAAAGGAAGAAACGGGGCGCGCATTCGCGGAAAAATACGGCGTCGATTCCGTCTACACGGACCTTGCTGAAATGTTTTCAAGCGGCGGCATCGAAGCGGTCTATATCGCTTCCCCCAATTCGCTGCACGCTGAACAAAGCATCCTTGCGATGGAGCACGGAATCCACGTCCTGTGCGAAAAGCCGGCGGTAACGACGGTCGAAGAAATGGACCGCATCATCGAAGCGTCACAAAAATACGGGACGACGTTCATGGAAGCGATGAAGTCGACCGTGACGCCGTCGTTCCTGAACATGAAAGAACATCTCGGCAAGATCGGACCGGTCCGCCGCTTTTTCTTCCATTACAACCAATACTCGTCGCGCTACGACAATTACAAACAAGGCATCATCGAAAATTCCTTCAAGCCGGAACTCGGCAACGGTGCCCGCATGGACCTTGGCGTCTACGGCATCGCCCCGGTCGTCCACCTGGCCGGCGCACCGGAGTCGTTCCTCCGTAACGATTACCGGCTGTCGACAGGCGCCGACGGCCAAGGCAGCATGATTCTGAACTACGGAGACAAAGAAGCGGTCGTCACCTATTCGAAGATTTCCGATTCCGCACTGCCAAGCGAAATCCAAGGCGAAGACGGCACGATCGAAATCGACCGCATCAGTGACCCGAAACGCATCACCTTGAAATACCGCAACGGCCGAACCGAAGACCTGTCCGTTCCGCATGAGTTCGATACGATGTACTACGAACTTGCGGAATTCATTCGCTGCGTGGAGAATGGGGAAATTGAATCTCCGGTCAATACGCATGCAATTTCTCGGGAGACGGTAAGATTGTTGATGTAAGAGCTGAATAATATTTCTTAATCCATTTATTTTTATAGTTAATCCTAAGGTTCTCTTATTAACTACCTTTAATTGAAACGAGATTCTTAATTATTATTCTTCTTTATTTGAAGCCTTTCACGCCATAACACGTATATATATTTAAAGATTACATCATGAGACAGGAGCTGGATTAATGCTTGAGAATTTCTTGCAAAATTTTTATACTCGATACTCAATTAAAGGATACAAAATTATTGGAAATAATTTAACATATCAATTTGTTATTGTAATCCTTCTTTTAATGACGATTTGGTTACATATATTAATTAATGAGGATTTTTTCTCTTACTTGATTTTATTTCGTTTATATATTTATATGAAGCATTTGGGTAAATTAATGGATATTAAGCTAAATGAATATTATTCTAAAATGAAAATAGACTCGAAAAACTACATTAAAAAATTTTTAAGCCAAAAACTATTACTTAATCATTCATCGCAATACAAGGAATTTGCAGTTTTATTGAAACAATATGCAGATGAAAATAAAAGGTCGTATAATTTTATTCCTTATTTATCTATGATTTTGCCTGTTCTACTTTTTACAAGTTCAATCACCGCTCAAATATACCCACAATTTCTTGTGAGTATTATATTAATTACATTAGGCGCGTCCTTCTTTCTAATTATTCTTAATCCAATTATAAATACTTACTTGAAATTATCGAAAAATGTCAAAGCAGAGATGTCTCTAGGATTATCAAATACTGTTTTTGAAATCTACTTAGAAAAATCTGTAGCTGAACATAAAACTCAAACTAAAGAAGTACATGAAAAGAAATTTTTCGAATCTCATTCTATTCCATTTTCGTAATCCAATTACTTTTAATTTTTAACCGCTTGATAATAAAATAACCAGGCGTCTTTGGAGACCGCCTGGTTACATGTGTTAATCTTATTTGATTTATTCTCCCACCATGCCGTCATTGTCGTTATCCCGCATATACGGGTACAACCAATGGTCGCTCATGATCGGCATGCTGAAGCCCGCCGCTTTCGCTTCCTTGATCGTCACTTGGCCATTGCCGTCTGTGTCAACTGTCGAAACGTCGCCACCAGCATCTGAAGCCGGCGCTGCAGGCGCACTTTCGGTTTCAGCTTCCGCAGATTCAGCAGCATCGCCGCCCGTTAAGCCGAGTGATTCGTTCACTTCATCCGGGTTCACGTTATCGTAGTTGTCTACGACTTTGTTGCCATTGACCGTATACGTGTACTGGTAATGGGAAGGAATCTGCGTTTCCGTATCCGGATACGTGATGATTGCTTCAAAATCCACAGCACCTCCAGCTTTACGGATGACATCTTCCATATAAGCCTGGTCACCGTAGCGGTTCAATGTACTTTCCTGCGGCGTGATATTGTAGGCATTCGATACGCCGCCAAGCGAATCCGCAATGACATGCCCTTCGTCTAACGCAGCACTTTCAACGCCAGGCACCTTCGCCTCGTCTGGATAATATCTGCCTGCCGAAGTTACAGGTTCAGTATTATCGTCTTGAAGAATGATTTCACTTGCCACAACACGCACAAGCTGCCCGTTTTCATTGGTGAAAGCCCAGTATTCCCGGTCTCCAAAACCAATGTCGACCACGACATTCGCTTCACGATATCCGGACAAATCGCCGCCGTCCACTTCAATCGGTGTGTATCCAGCGAACAGGTCGTTCGCAGGTTCTGCCGGCGTTTCTTCTACTGCAGGTTCTTCGACAACTTCAGTTGCTGGTTCTTCTTCTACAACTTCAGGAGTCACTTCTTCTTCGCTGCTTTTTTCTTCTTCAACCGTGCTTACTTCCTTTAAATCTGTATCTGTTTCTTCAACAGAGGCTACATCTTCTGCGTCGGTACAACCGACCAGGAAGACGGCCATTAAAAGTAAGATCAAATAATTCTTTTTCATTTCATGACGCTCCTATAATGTTTTTTCATCGACTATTGGCTTCTGTAATATGCATTCGTTTCGAATCGTTAAAGATTCGTATTTAAGTATAGCATTTTATAGTGAATAAAAACGCTGAATTGTAAACATTTGACTTTAATAATTAATATATCAAGCTCTATTCAGTATCTGATCGAAGAACGCTTAATCCATCCAACTCGCCAAAACAAAAACACCTCATTTACTGAATTTCTGAATGAACAGAAACTCCATTAAATAAGGTGTTGAAGAATTTTTTTCAATTAGTTTCGCTTATTTTTTTCTTTCCAATCATGCGGCCCTCTTACCCAACCGCCGATTGCCGCTCCCATGGCAGCCATCGGCGTATCAAATTCAATATCTTCCATGACGAGCAATTGATTATGAAGAGGGACAAGTTTTTTATCCAATATCAACTTTTCCCGCAGTTTGATGTACTTCTTCGGACACTTTGGCGAGGTAGATGCAGCAAATTTCGAACCTTGTTTCACGACAAAGCTCGAAGCTTTGGAGTAGCCAACGGCATCCGCACCTCTTTTGGACTGGATGGTCAAAAGCTCGGGTTCTACTTCTTGAACAATCTCCGGGAATTGAGCCATATCAAAAGGGAAAACCACTTCCTCTTTTCCTGTTTCCAAATCTACTTTTAAAAATTGATAAAGTTCTCCGTACTTTTCATTTACTAACTTTTTCACATAGATTTCCTGCGCCATTTGATCATCTCCTCAAGTTTGTCTTTCTTTTACTCAATATATAGAGATGATTGGCTCTAAGAGATACCTATTTGTTAATTAACCGGAAGAAGATTGGTTTTTCTTTCGAAATAAGCATGCAGACGATAGTCCGTAATTTCTTTCGTCCAGTTATATAGGAACTCTTTTTCACCTGATGCCGGGTCTAAATGAAGTTTAAACTCATTATTAAAAAACGTTATTAAACCATTTGCTGCGCTGCCGCTCCATTTAGTCATCGGCATCGTTGAGATAAGGTTAGCGACTTTCTTCTCATCGTACTGGCGTAATCTTTTGCCTTGTGCATCATTAAAATCCGTATTCAACCGGTAATCTTTTGCCGTTAAATAGTGATGAAAGAATGGCGCTGTTTCTTGAGGTGTCACAGGATCCAGCCAATGTTCTGGCTCTTTCGACAACATATAACTTAAAACCACCATTTTATAGCTCTTCGTCATCCCTGTCCTTTCTAACTCAATAAACCAATGCTTGAACTTTAGCCAGAGTTCGTTCTCTTCCTCATTCAGCTCATCTGCATAGGCGAGCATGCCGATGTAACTTCCGCATTCCTGTTTCACGACTTTGGAATCGATGTTCGCCTGTAGATGGAACTCTAAATAAGTTGGGCGTCTGCCCAGCTCTTTCTTCAATTCGTTATAAGCTATGACAATGGATTCTTTTCGCGGAGCTCTCTTCTTTCGCATCTCTCCCAAAAGGTTAATCACTTGCAGATCCAAATTGAACTCACATACGGCTGGCACAAGCGGTTCGATGGCTTTATTGCCAACAGTCTGTTCTTGCTTGTCAAAAACAGCCATTTTCAAGTCCGCATTGCGATAATTCCCGATAAAATCGATGATGACACAATGTGATTTCCCTTCTGCAATTCGAAGGCCACGTCCAATCTGCTGCGTATAAACCGCCAATGATTCGGTCGGCCGAATAAAAAGCAGCGTATCCACTTTTGGAATATCTACACCTTCATTAAACAGATCCACTGTGAAAATCGTTTCCAGTTCTCCGGTTTCCAATTTAGTCCGAGCAGACTTTCTTTCGCTTGAATGCGATTCTCCGTGAAGTGCAATTGATCGTACGCCTTTTTGCTGAAAGAAACGATTCATATAAATCGCTTGTTTGACTGAAGAACAGAAAACAATCGTTCTCGTTTGTTTATATCGAATCCATTCATCAAAAATTTTCTCTGCAAAATCTTCGCGCATTTGAATTTGCAAAAGTTCTTCTTCATCATAGCGAGTGCCGCGCCAAGGGATTGCTGAATAATCGGTGTCGTCGTAGACACCATAATAATGGAAAGGTGCGAGCCAGCTTCGTTCGATCGCGTCTAAAAAGTGTATTGAGATGGCAACGTTGCCGTCACATAGGGCGTATACATCTTTATTGTCCATTCGATCCGGTGTAGCCGTAATCCCTAATAAAAATTGAGGTTCAAAATGGTTTAATAATCGCTCATACGTAGGTGCTGCTGCATGATGAAATTCATCCACAACGACTAAATCGAAAGCATCTTTCTCAAAACGGTTCAAATGATAGTCACTGCCTAGGGTATAAATTGAAGCAAAGATAAAATCGGCTTCTGTTTTTTTCTCAGAAGCATTGTAAAAAGCACTCGAACGTCTTGGGTGAACATGTTTAAACGACGCTTCCGCTTGAATCAGAATTTCTTCCCGGTGCGCGACAAATAACACCCGCTTAAATCTTTCTGCAAAAAATGCAGCGAGATAGGTTTTGCCAAGCCCCGTTGCAAGAACCACCATCGCCCGGCTATAATCTTCAGCCATTGCATTTTCTAATGCAGCTAAAGCCTCCTGTTGTGCAGGTCTCGGAGTAATTTCTACTTCATACGACACAGAAGTTTCAGCAATTTCTGGTTCTTGGGGAAGGCCTGGTCCAACCGTCATTTCCACTTCTTCTGCTTCCGACCACACCGGACTGATTGGATTTTTTATATTCGCTTTTTTATGTAAGGAACGATATTCAGCAAGCGTCTCCGGATTTAAAGGAATCGTTTGATCCGCGTAAAAGCTTGTAAGAAATTGTGTTGTGGCTTCCTCAAACACTTCTGCATCGACAGAAGTGGGCGCAATCAAGCTCCACTCAACTCCTGTAGTCAGAGCGGAAGAGGATAAATTGGAAGAGCCTACGATTAAATGAGACACATCTTTCCCCCGAAACAAATAAGATTTCGGATGAAAAGAAGTCCCGCCACTCTTCCAGATACGTACTTCCGCTGAAGGTAAACCTTCCAGAAGCATTTGCAATGCATCGGGTTGTGTGACGAATAAATAATCGCCTACCAGTAGTTTAATCGGTACTCCCTTGTTAGCAGCTTGCTTCAAAAATGGAATGATTTTTTTAACACCTGATTTCATAGCAAATGCGGTAATCCAATTGATTTCTATTGCCTCTTTAGACAATCTCTCCAAGTGAGAAAGTAATTGGGAAGTGACCAGTTCCAGCTTAGTCATCTTCGACCTCAATAAGAAAAATACGCTTCTCGAATCCTCCACGCTTTTCTGCTTTTTGCTTGCGAACTTCTTCCAGCTCTTCGAAAGACGAACCATGAAGTTTTACAGCAGAGTGTAGTAATTCTAGAATATCAGCCAACTCTTCGACCGCTTCTTTATCGCTACTCGCTTCTACATACTCGATAAGTTCTTCCGACAATTTCTTTTTTAGTTCTGTTTCATATTCTTTTTCTGACAAAATACGCGTTGAAAATTCTTTATTTGTTTTCTGTATGACTTCCGGGATATGATCACGGACTAGTTTGTTATAGATTGGCAAGGAAATTCCTCATTTCATATTTAATAATGTCTTTAGTTAATTATATAGATAATTTAGTTTAATTCAAAAAGCTATTCTAGAGCGCAATATCTCTAGAATAGCTTTTAATCATTTACGTTTTAACTTTTCAATTAAATTTTCTACTTCTAATTTTCGCCGTTCTGTTTCTAATTTCAGCACCGAAGCTTTCTTGAAAGAGCCATCTGAGTTCCATTGAACATCAATGATGTCTCCTTCATTTGCATAGTTTTCTACTTTTGAACGCTCAATTAATTTTTGCTGTGTTTCATCTTCCTTTGAAAGAAGAACTGCAAAATCTCCATCAAAACGGTCTATAGTATACCTATTTGACTTCATGTATAAGTGCTCCTTTAGAATCGTATAGTTTAGCAGCATCGCCACTGTTTAACCATATATTAGCTGTAGTCCATTTAAGTGTATTGCTGCCGCTAATAGCATTAGGGCCACTTGTAACTTTTACTAACGACCCTGCTTTTAAAGTGAATTTAGGGAAAATAAAAGTCTGGTTACCTTGAACAGAAACCAACTTCCATCCTTCCATCGCAATATCTTTTTTTCCCATATTTTTAATAGTGACTATTTCCGCTTTTAAATCTTTACTAATAATATCTAAGTCACCTGTAGTCCCTGTAACCGGCGGCTTCGGAGTTGGTTTAGTTGGCGCAGGAGTTGGATTTACAATCCATGGCTTAGCACTAACGCTATGTGAGTTTCCATCTGTTGTCACCGTTATATCCCCTGAGACAGCAGTTGAATAAATCTTCGATTTAATATTATTTAATCTTGTTACTACTTCATCATGGGGGTGACCATAAGAATTATCTTTCCCATAGGAAAGAACAGTACCTGCTGGTCGAACCGCATTTATAAAGTTTGCCGATGAACTTGTATTAGATCCATGATGACCAGCCTTAAGGTACGTAGATTTTACGTCAAATTTCGACATTATAACATTCTCGATCGCTGTGTCAGCATCTCCTGTAAGAAGGAAACTAATTTTACCGTATTTGGCTTTCAAAACTATAGAAGCATCGTTATTGTCACTCGCTTTAGAATCTACATTCAATACTTGAATATCCATTACACTATCAAAGTTAACTTTTTTACCGTTTGTTGGAACCTCAAATGGGATATTTTTAGAATCGATTAATTTAAGCATCTCTAGATAAGTATCGGTAGTATGAGTTTTCCCAGAATCTACGAACTTAGCTACAGGAAAATTATTTAAAACATTTATTAATCCGCCTATATGATCAGCATCTGGATGGGTTGCCACCACAATATCAAGTTTTGTGACCCCTTTAGCTTTTAAGAAAGAGACGACCTTATCTCCCTGCGCCTTAGTTCCTCCATCTATCAACATATTCTTCCCATTACCAGATTGAATAAGAATAGAATCGCCTTGTCCGACATTAATAAAATGAACTTTAGCAGCCTTGTTACCTGTCTCTTTCATTACCATAGCACGAGCTAAAAATGCAGAAAGTTGACCTTTCGTAACTACGTCATATGGCTTGTAAGTTCCGTCAAGATTACCAACTGTTATATTCGCATGTACTATACGTTTAATATATGAATAGGAAGCCATAGAAGGGCTTATATCTTTAAAAGTCTTGGACGACTCCGTACTAAGTTTGAAAGCACGAGCTAAAAAAATCGCCATTTGACCACGATCTACAACTGCTTTTGGTTTGTATGACCCGTCTGGATAACCTGATATAACGCCTGCTTTAACGGCAGAATTAATATATCCTGACCAGGGTGAAGAAGATGGTACATCCTTAAATGGTGTATTAGTTTGCTTGCCGTTAAGTCCAAGAGCCTTAGAAATCATTACTGCAGCTTCTTCACGAGTAATTTGTTTATTCACTCCATAAGAAGAATTTGATCCTACTACTCCTTTCTCTAACAAGTAAGTAATATCGTCGTAAAACCGATGAGAATTCGGTACATCTTTATAAATTGCTGCTTCTGCTTGAGCGCCAAATCCCACTGACAAAAATAAAATAGTCATCAGTGTAATTAAAAATATTTTTTTCATCATTATTCCCCCTTTTCTTATCCAATATAATTATCATAAATGGGAAGTAAGAACTTAACAATACAATGAACTAAAAATTTGATAATATCTAGAAATTAATAATCAATAAATATATCTAAAGAACAAAAAAGCGCAAATACATAGTATTTCTATCATTGTACTAAATATTTTTATAGAATATGATTATTTCAATAAAGAAAAGAGGAATATATACATGATCTTTAATTTCAAAGAAGAAATTTTCGAAAACATAAATATACTCGCGACCTTGCAAAGCCCCAGTGATCCATATTTAGGAATTCTAATTACTGGCGAAGAATACTTTCTTGACTCTAAACAGCCAATTATTAAAGTTTATTTAATAAACAAATCAAATTCTGAATGGCGTATTCAAAAAGAACTCGAAACATTCGTATTTTCAAGTTACGCTAGTGCAAAAAAATTCGTAATGGATCTGCCTGAAATGTCAGCCTTAGACTTATTGCTAGTAATGAATGGTTGGCAAGCAAACGAACTATTTATTCAATAGATTTAATTTCTATTTTTTATTTTAAATAACCAGATTTTCATAATGCTTAGCCATATACTTCGCTTGTTTACCAGTCAAATTAATTTTCATTTTATTATTAATATTCATGAATACTTTAGTAATTTCACTTAGTGTTTTTGAGATAACTATCTCTCCGTTCACATTAAATGAGATTAAATTTTTATCAAATAGGGCATCATGATTTGGACATAATAAAAGTCCATTATTCACGTCAAGTCTTTCTTCACTACTAGAAATACTCCAAGGTTTAATATGACTAGCAATTAAAAGACGAGCTTCTATTACACCGCATAAAGCACATTTACATTCTCTTTTTAGTAGCAAATCTTTGAACTTCCCTTGTCCTATACGCGTTCTGACTAAACGTTCCTTCTCAGTTTCAGTTATTGGTAAATTTTCAACTTGCTGGATTATTTTAAACTCTTCTCTTAACTCTTGTACACTATTTTTCGTAGTGGATAAATCCGTAAATTTTGCATGTTTGTCTTTTAACTGAAGTGGAAAAATCCAAACCATCCGCTCTCGACCATTTTGATCCTTCTGTTTATCCTGGTATGGCTCCCCTGCAAGTTCTACCTGACCTCGATATGTATATTGTTTTGGTTTCAGTACTTCAAAGAAATGCAGTTCAACTCCATTGCTGTGTGATTCTGCTAAAGTTAAATTTTGCCCACTCATCTTTTGATCACCACTCTGCCCCATCCCAGTGTAGTGATAGATATTTCCGATAATTCGATCATCATAAAGTTTAGTTTTATCTGAAATCAAAGTAAGTGTATTTGTTCGGTTTGATTTCCGCATTCCACCTTGTGGCGCACAAAGAAATACCTCACATAACTCTTGATTATTAATAATGTCGTTTATAGCTAATGGACGCCTTACAACCATAATTCTCCTCCTAGTCTACTATCAAAATGTCTTTTAGTTCCTCTTTTTAAAATATCGAATCCTGCTAAAAAACCATTTATTTCAAGTATAATGAAGTATCAAAAAAAATCTATTATTAAATTATTGAACGGAGGAAGTAGACTATGAATTACGGTTGGGCTGGTACTGTTTTTCAATTCCTTGAATTGGAACTAGATACTTTTCTATCTTATTTAATAAAACATGTATACAAGAATCCTGGGACGAATGAGCTTAAGAGGGACGCTCAATTACGAGCTTGGACTGATAGTTTTCATAAGCTTCAAGAAATGTTTCAAACGTCCCCGACCATCGATGCATCACTTATATTTGAATATGAAATTTTGCGTGGAGGCGGACGCCGTCCAGATGTATTATTAATTTTGAATGGCTACTTACTTGTCCTTGAGTGCAAAAGTTATAACACTACCTCACCAGCGGAATATATACAAACTTCTCTATACGTAAGAGATTTAGAAAATTATCATTCTGCTATTCAAAAATCCAACGTAAAAGTTGCTGGTGTTTTACTTCTAACTAATTATGAAGGAGATAAAGCTTCTCACATAAAAGAATACGATGTTACAGTATCGACAATGAGTGGATTATCAGGAATTCTGAAAAAAATCATCCAAAAACCTTTTCAAAGTTCTTTAAGTATTGAAGATGTTATAAACGGGGCTTATGAACCCTCCCCCTCCATGTTGGAAGCTGCTAGATTAATTTTCAACAATGAATCGCTTCCTAATATAAGAGCGGTCGCTAGCAGCAATTTTCTAGATGTTCAACAAACGGTTCAAGAAGTAATAAAAGAAGCTCAAATTACGAATACTCATCACTTAATTTTGGTGTCTGGTGAACCAGGAGCAGGAAAAACATATTTAGGACTTAACTTAGCTCATAATATTAAAAACGCAGTATATTTATCTGGAAATGGACCTTTAATTAATGTTTTACAGGATGTTCTAAAGAATCAAACGTTCGTTCAAGGTTTATATAGTTATAAAATGGATTATCTTGAAAAAGGGATTATACCTAAGGAAAATGTAATTATATTTGACGAAGCACAACGAGCGTGGGATTCGAAGAAAGTTGATCATTCACTGAAAAGAAAAAAGCTGAAGGCACAATATTTAAGTGAACCCGATATTATAATGAACATTGCTACAGTTAGTAAACCTTGGAGTGTCACGATTGGATTGCTTGGAGAGGGACAAGAAATTTATTCAGGAGAAGAAGCTGGTCTAGGATTATGGAATACTGCAATTAAAGACAAAAATGTAATGGTTCACTCTAAACATCCGAATACTCTGTTTAGCAATGCTAATAATTATAAAACCCATAACCATCTTCATTTAAACTGTTCTCTACGAACACATGCTGCATTACAGTATTATGAGATTGTCAATTCGCTCTTACAAGAAGAATTCGAACAGACCAAATTACTAATTCAAGGATTACCTAAAGAACATTATAATCTTTTTATCACACGCGATTTAGATCGAGCTAAAGTTATACTGAACCAGCTTTATTTTCAAGATACCAAAACAGTGGGAGTCGTATGTACTGGTGGAGCTGACGATCAAAAACATGTACAAATTTTACCTCGAGATGAACGATACGAGCGCCCTACTAAGATAGCTCAGTATTTCAATTATCCTTCTTCCCCTTACTATTGCAGAACGCTTTCCTATTGCACGACAGAATTTCAAACGCAAGGACTTGAATTAGATATGGCGCTTGTTCACTGGGATGATGACTTAACTCTTCAAAACAGAAAGTGGCAAGGCAAGCACTTCCAATGGGGCGTTGAAAATCCTTTTCAAATAAAATTAAATGCGTATAGGGTCATATTGACAAGAGGACGAGATGGCACAATCATTTATGTCCCCCCTAAGACAAGCTTAGATGAAACATGGGCTTTTTTTAAAAATGAGCTGAAAATTCCTGAGTTATGATCTTTAACTAAAACAAAAGTGACATTCTCTCTGTTAATAAGGAGGTTTCGACTTACTCTGATCTGCAGAGTTCTTTAAAGCACACTTTTACGAACGCTTTTAAAATGGCTAAAAATCACCGGAAAGAGCGTTCGTAAACGTGTCAAATGACTTTACGAACGTTCGCGAAATCACATATACTTTTACGAACGCTTTTGGGGTATAATGTGAGGAAACAATCGTTTATAGAGGTGAATTATGGAACATCGCAAATTTGGTTACATACGTGTCAGCAGCAAAGATCAAAATGAGGGCCGTCAATTGGAAGCCATGCGGAAAATGGGCATCACTGAACGGGACATTTATTTGGACAAACAAAGTGGGAAAAACTTTGAACGGGCAAACTATCAATTACTGAAACGGGTTATCCGAAAGGGAGACATTTTGTATATCCACTCACTGGATCGGTTTGGCCGGAACAAAGAAGAGATTCTCCAGGAATGGAATGACCTCACGAAAAATGTTGAAGCGGATATTGTGGTGCTGGATATGCCGTTACTTGATACGACTCAATATAAAGACAGCATGGGGACATTTATTGCGGACTTGGTTTTGCAAATTCTTTCTTGGATGGCTGAAGAGGAACGAGAACGTATCCGAAAACGGCAGCGGGAAGGTATCGATTTGGCCTTGCGAAAAGGCATTCAATTTGGCCGGCCAACTGTTTTTGTTTCAGAGGAATTCAAAGAGGTTTATAGAAGGTGGAAAGCTAAAGAGTTAACGGCAGTGGAAGCTATGCAGGAAGCTGGAGTGAAAAAGACTAGTTTTTATAAATTAGTAAAAGCCATCGAAGAAGAGACAGACAACAACTTATATATAGAAGAAACTCAAACAAAGAAGACCTATTAAAGTTATTAAAATAACTTAATAGGTCTTCTTTAATTTAAATAGAAAGGCTCTATTATTTTGTCCCGACTACTCAAGCCTGTAAGTTTCAATGTACTTATTTTCAATGTCTTGTTGATGGCTTACAAAGCACACACTGTAACGCGCCCTAGTGAAAGCAACATAATACGGTGCTCTCGATTTTAAAAGCGCTTCAAACTCCCCTGATTTCAAAAACTTATTTAATGGACCATTACATAATATAAGGACTCGATCAAATGTAAGTCCTTTTGATTTTCTGAAATTCAATGGCAGACTTTCTCCTATAAATTTGGTTCTTCTGTCATATCGCAAGACTTGAGGATTGTATGTTGATATGTAGCTTTCGATATCTTGGTTATTAATATGAAACAAACCATCATGTCCGGTTACTTTTTCATTTAAAGATTTTGTTTTAGGCATCTCAGGGTAAAGTAAATCTGCTAAATCGCAAATTTGTTGATTGCTTCTATAACAATCTGTTTTATAACTTATTTTACAAAGGCCTTTGTCTTCCCATTCTTTAAATAAACTAAAGATATGTACACCCTTTTTATTCTTATTTTTAGCTGATTGATTAGTAAAAAACACGGCCTGTCTATTATCTCCCACGACTATAATTTCAATTTTAGACTTAAACAGTTCTAATAGAAACTCTAAATCATGACCAGCTAAATCCTGTACTTCATCAATCATAATTACATCGTACAAATCCTCTAATCTTTTAATAACAGCATGTTGAGAAAGTCTGTTGACTTCCATAATGAAATCACACATTTTGTCTGTATAAATATATTTCCCATCTCTAAAATAGTACTTTTCAACATTGGTTCTCTTTACATAATTGGTAGACCGTCCAGTGATAAATTCGATATTATCAATTCTCTTTTTATCGTATAAGAAATTTTGGTAAGGTCTTACACCTTCATTTAATAGAAATGAAAACCAGGTTTGAATCTTCACATTGGAAGGCGGACATCCTGAGTCTTCCAAAAACTTCTTTTTTATCTCTTCAGAGTTTTCAATAGTGAATGTGGTAATTAATACTCTCTTATCTAATATTTCATTTGCTTTAATGATTAGTTCGCTTGTCTTTCCAGATCCCGCAGCAGCAATGACAACTTCATTATTATATTGCATTTGCTATATACTCCGGTATTTCCAGATTTTCTTCACTATCAAATAACTGCATTGCGCACTCGCTTTTCTTATTCGAACTGGTCATATACTTTATTAAGTCTTCTTCAGTAGAATAATCAACCTCTAGGATTTTATTTAAAAGCTCTACCCCATTTGCTTTTACAAGTTGAGGCTCTAGTGTTTTATAATTTTCATCATCACCATAGTGAACACTGATATTATCATGTGTTAAATATCTATCACCGTATTTATTTATTATATTTTTTTGAATGTCCCCATCGTTATCTGTAATTACAGCAACATTTTTTGATAAAATATCAGCGATTTCCAGGTATCTTTTAAAAGAAAGACCTCTTACAGTAATTACATCAACTCCATCCTCTATAGGGAGTCGACCATGTTTTTGTATGTAGGCTTTTTGAACAATCAATTCATCAGATGGTCCTTCAACTAAGATGGCTCTTTCACTTAAAATTAGTCGAAGAGTATCGTAACCCGGAAGCTTTTTGAAGTAGTTATAGGTTTCTTTTTCAAGGTCCTTTAAAGTCATTGTGTTTCCATCGTTCAGAAAAATAACATGATCTAAACCTAATTTATTCAAAACATAGGTACTGTGAGTAGTAATTAGTAGTTGCCTTCCCACACATTTCTCAGAAATCTGCTTAACTAACCTACTCATATTTGTATAGGATAAATGTGTTTCAGGTTCTTCTATTAAAATAACGTGCACGTCTTCCAGGTTAGTTTCAAGCGATAATTTTAGTTTAATAGAATTTTGTTCACCTTTTCCGATTAAATCGAAAGGTATTTCGTCTAAATATGCTGTTAAATGGCTCTCCCACCCACTCTTTTGAGAAACATCTAAAGAAATGCTTAAATCCTTATCTGATATCTCTCCTGTCTTGCTCGATAGATTCGTATTGATATCTTGAATAGCGCCTATACTAGAAAAGCTTTCTTTTAAGTCTCTATAGTTTATATTCAAAGCTACTTTTTGTTTTAACTCCAATGTATTACCAATAATATTAGAAATATATCTTTCTGTGCCATTCCAAGCCTTTCCTTCAGTAGCATCGATCAATACACATTTCACTGGGTTACTCCTTAAAGTCAAAGGAGAAAAAGAAAACGAATACCATTTAACCGTATAATACTCGATAGGAATATTATTAATATTATCAGGGTCTTTAATGTATTCTGCATACTCATCTTCAAACTCTTCATCCAGTTCTATTGATAAACTAATCCCCCAAGTATCTTCTTTTCGTGAATTATTAGTCCCTTTCAAACTTGCTACAATTTCACTTTCTTGAAAATATACTTCTATTAAAATTTTAGGTGGCTCAATAGTCGCTTTATTCCGGAGAATTTCGAGATAATTGTTAACTGTTTTCCTATTAAATATAAATGGTGATATTTCATTGTGTATGCTTCTTTTGTTCAAACTCGCAGTTAAAGCTAAATTTATTGCCTCAAGTATTGTAGATTTTCCTTGTTCATTATCCCCTACCAAAATATTTATATCCTTATCAACATTTAAAGATAAAGATTCGATCGATTTAAAGTTCTTAATAACTACTTTCTCAATCATCTTAAACGCCCCTCATTTTATAATTTCTGATATTATTCATAGAAAAATAAGATATATTCCAAATTAACAAACTACTCTAACTTTAACATAAATATCCAACATCTTCTTTATTCCCCATCAAGTATTTAAAAATCATTTAATTCCTCAAGGGTCTTTCAAAACCATTATGAAACAATATTTATGAGAGATTGATTTTGAAAAAAGTAATGAAACAAAGCAAAAGAGCCAGAGAAGAAAATTAACGCCTTCTTCTCTGACTCTTATAAACCATCGTTTTTGAGAGTTTGAAAGTAAATATATCAAAGACATTTACGAATCACCTCGGCTATAAAGCACATTTGGTAAATGTGGTGGGTCCTTCCTATCGAATGATAGAATGCCATAAGCAAAAACGAGTAGAAAAGAGCCAGTCACAAGTGGCTCAATTTTTAGTTGCAAAATATACAATATTTCATTGTGTGAATTTTGAATTCATTTTTATAGCACCAGTAGACTAGTGTTCACTACTTTTTCGGTATTCGCTTACTTGACCTGGCCGATACTGGCTTTCTCTTTTCTTATCAAAGATACTCCTTCCAAAATAATATTCTGGAAGGAGTATCTTATGATTATACTTTATATTCGCTTATTTCTTATCAAAATTCTAAAGTAAGGAGTCTTTCCATTTATAGACAAATCTTTTTCATCATTCCCTTTTCTAAATTTTATTATTTCAAATTGATCTGGATTAAATTTATGCAGAAATGTTATAGGTACGCCCATCGCTCCTGTGTAATCACTAGGTATATCTTTAGTTTTATTTACATTAATTCCATCGTAATTGTCATACTTCAGATATTCTTCTTCATTTCCTTTGTAAGTTTTGGTTAGAAGAATATCTGTATGTCTTTGATAATTATCCAAGTTTGTTAGCCATAAAGCATTGTTTGGAGAGATTATTTTGTTTCCAAAGTCATCTGTACGTGTTTCTGTTCCATATAGTTCATAATAATCGGGAACAATAAATCCAGATATGCCTCGCCCCATATTTATGCCCATCCAAGCTTTATTTTCTTTTATTAATTTAAATATTTCTTTGTAGGTAATTGCATTAATATTTCCTATAACTAAAAACTCTTTTTCATATTCCATTATCTGATTGATATGCTCTCTAAATAAAGAGAAAGGAGGATTTGTCACAACTACATCTGCTTGTTTTAACAGCTCTAAACTTTCTTCGCTCCTAAAGTCACCATTGTTTTTAAAATATGTTACATCTTCAAAAGTCGGTATAATTACTTCATCTTTTTCTCCTGTGTATTCATAATAATAACCACTAGATTTTTTTTGATTGTAATTAAATAAACTTGATTCATTATCTAGATAACATGATGCTATTAGTTTTTTTAATCCCAACTCTTCGAAATTGAGAGCAAAGTATTTATAAAAGTTACTTATAGTGGGGTCATCACAATTACAGTAAACTATTTTATTTCTAAATTGATTTTGATAGTGTTTCAATTCACTTTCAATATCTATTAGTTGGGTATAAAACTCGTCATTTTTACTTTTTTTCGCTTTGCGTAAAAGCGTATTACCATTTTTCCTCATTTATATCCTGTCCAATCTCATTATTTTTCCGTTATTTGTTTAAAAAGATCTTTCCCTAGCAACTGTAAAGATGTTTCGGCTATGCTCTGCATAATTATAAACATCTTCTCCGGTTCCCACTTACTCCCATCGCCAGTTGTATATATTGAGGCTGCTTGGAGCATTACTGATTTATCATTAACACTAACAAATTTATTCTGGCATAAATTTGTATTAAAAGGCATTCCGTAGTTTGAAGCACTTAACCTGTCCAATCTGTTTAATGATCCAGAATTATATTTTAGCACAACTTTACGCCCGTCAGGTCTCGTCACCTCTATTGTCTCTGTCAAAAAATTTGATCCCTCTAAAAATATCACGTATGGGAAATGTGATTCAGCTAGCATAAAATTAGCGATTTCCGATATATTTTTATGTGAGCGTTCTATTGCATTTCCTGCAGCCATAGTGTCTTGGTCCATACCTTTACCAACTAATTTACCTGCTTTTATATTTTCAATATCTTTTCCTTGAAATTTTGCTTCTGAAACTAGAACCAATCTCCATTTGTCATTATCATCTTTCACTTCAATTAATCCTCCATCGGGTATGATGCTTGAGCTTGGTAAAAACAGAGTCTGGCCTAAATAAGGATCTATTTCTTGTAATGAAGCATTTATTTCTGCTTTCGAGAGTGTTTTTCTATACCTAAATTGTAAGTTAGGGTATTTTTCTTGCAACTGTTTTTGAACTGCTCTAGATATATCACTTACAGATATATCATGTACCTTAGCCAACTCTCCAAATATTCCAAGTACCCCTTTTGATTTTGTATGCTGATCTGTTAATCTAATTGACTGATTCTTTTTAGACACAAGTTTCATTCCCTTTATTTTTAATTTTCAACTAAACGTAATTTTTTCCATATCGTAATTATACCAGTTCATTCTATAGACAATCCTCTATTATCTAAAGTTATGAAAAAGTACAAGTAGGGCTTTTAAACTTTTTCAAAAAGTATTTTAATAAACTTAATAGGATTGGTTAATTCATTTTTAACTTCTTTATCGCCGGAACATCTGCTGGTGCCCATTCCAATTCTTCTAATTCATCCGACTTCAACCATTCAATAGCGATATGCTCTGTTAATACAGGCTCTCCATCTACTAACTTGCAGTAAAACGTGGTTAAATGAACAACGCCAAAATCGTATTCGTATTCGGTATGTTCTACTTGTTCGCCAATTTCGATTTCACATTGCATTTCTTCTTGGATTTCTCGTCGCAAGGCATCTTGTGGTGATTCTCCTTGTTCAATCTTTCCGCCTGGAAATTCCCAAAGTCCGGCTAAAGCTTTTTCATATCCACGTTGGGCACAAAGTATTCTATCGCCGTCGGTAATGACTGCTCCTACTACATGAATATTATTTTTTCGTTTCAAATTCAAAAACTTACCTCCCTAACCGTTATTTATATTTAATTATTTTTGTTCCTTTAAACATGTTTTCGTTTAATTCTGGAAAAGCTTCTTTCCAAATTTGAAAAACCTTAAAATTAGTCGATAGGCCCTTTTTAGATAATTTGACAATATGAAACCCATACTCATCTTCTTTTCTTGCTAGGTATCTATTGCGTGCGTAAGAAAATACTTTCCCAGAGACTGTTATATCGTATAAGCCTTCATAATTTTTTATTGCTCTATGTTCTTCTTTCATTATCCTTCTCCTTCATTAAATTTATACGAGTACCGATTTCAAACTACTGTATATTTGTTCCCAAGAATCATTTAAATCCACTGATTTCACTTCTACCTCTATTCGTTCATTCCAACTATACCTTTCGTCTATTTCGATATCATTCATGGGGTATATTAATACGCCTCTTAGCTTTAATTCTGATGACTGATGCATTAAATAGGTAAACAATTGATACATATTGTGACTATGGAAAGATGATTTGCCATAATGTACCTGGAAAATATTTTTATAAAATTTCGCGTCAATAATTATTTTCTCCGGCTTCTGCTTGTGAGTTAAGGATACGTCTGTCCGCATGCCAGGCAAGAAGGTTTTATTACCTTCAAGTTTCCATTGTATGCCTTCAGCCTTTACTTGATAGTCTTGCTGTTCCAACCTATAGAAGTTAAATAAGAATTTCTCAAAGATATGATTTAGCATATGTTCATCTATTTCCGCTGAGAAGAGGCTCCAATTTCCATTCTTATGAGACAGTAAGACCATTTCATTTAAGATGCGAGCAATGTGCAGAACACGTTTGTAATGAATATCATGTCTTCCAAAATGTATATTGACAAAAGCTGATTTCGTTAACGGTATTATGTCGACGTCAGGTAATAACTCCATGTATTTAAAACTACGATTTCGAGTTTCTTGTTTTACCTGCCGATTTAATGAAATAGATCTTAGTGTAGATTTGATCAACTGATTGAAATAAACATTAGCTGTATATTCGTCTTTTTGACAGACTACAACCGGTTTTTTAGCACTAATAAATGGCATAGATTCTTCCATAATCATTCTGCCAGCCAATCGATTTGTAAGCTCGGTTTTTGCTATATAATTTTTGACCAGACCACGGTGGTTCACACGCTCTACTTCTTTTAAAAATTGATTGCAAATAAAATCATACGTAATAATATCTTCATCTATATCATTTAAGCTATTGGCCAATTCTGGCATATTTTCAGCATAACTCAGAAGCACAAATAAATTACGGATCGGTACTTTAAAGAATTCGCTCACCTTATAATTCCTCCAGTAATTTCTCCACCTCTTCGGGACGATCAAAATAATACTCTTTTAAAAGAGGCTTAATTTCAAAATCCATAATGCTTTCTAGCCATACTTTTTCTTCAATATCTTCAGGCTTTGCAGAGAAAAATGAATGCCCAATAGCATAGCCGGACCCAAGCTGGTAATCGTTAACGATATCATTGTTTAAGCGATCAACTATCTGGTGAATTTGATTAGCCATCTCTGCCGAAACATTTGATTTCATCAAATTTAAACGCCATTTTTCATTAAAAGTAGGTGTTAACGTCACAAAAGCAAAACGCCGGCGTAAGGCTACTTCTATTTGGGCTAATGACCGGTCTGCGGTGTTCATGGTACCGATAAGATGCAAATTAGCAGGCACTGTAAACTTGTCTTTTGAATAGCCCATCGTAACAAATTCATCTCTTTTATCACTTTCTATTAGCATGAAAAGTTCACCAAAGATTTTTGAAAGGTTTCCACGATTAATTTCATCAATGATAAAATAATAATTTTCTTCGGGATTATCAATTGCGCGCTGGCAAAAGTCATAGAATACTCCAAATTGAAGTGAGAAACCATTTTCTTGTGGGCGGAAACCCATAACAAAATCTTCATAAGAATAATTTTGATGGAATTGAATCATTTCTACTCTACTTTCATCTTTTGAGCCCATTAATGAATAGGCTAATCTTTTTGACACGAAAGTTTTCCCTACACCCGGTGGTCCCTGTAAAATGATGTTCTTTTTGTATTTTAGAAGACGTGTAATTTCATCATATTTTTTATCATCAATAAATACTTCAGAAAGAAAGTCTTCTTTTGAATAAGATTCATATTTAACACTCGTAGGATCATTGTAACTCTCTGATAGAGCCTCTTTTAAATTGGGTTTTAAACGCCAGAAAAACTGATCGTTTTCTCCATACTCTTCTTCAAATAACACGCACCAATAGCAGATGCTACCGTCGTCACGGTGCATATCTTCAATTCCAGTTTCTTGTTGGATTCTTTTCGCTAGTTGAACCACTGGAGTATTAAAAGAAGATCGACTCTTACCAAGAGCTTCTGCTAATTGAATAGCGCTAGCTTGTCCACCCATTTCATACATCTTGTATAGGTACACTAAATCTTTTTCATGGAATATATCTTTATTTGCAATTAACTCTAGCCAGGTTTCTTTGCCCAGTTCTTTTGTATAAGGGATTACTGGCTCAACCACTAAAGAATCATCGTCAAATTCCCCTATCACTTCTATAATTTTTCGGTAAAAATCCTCATAAGAAAATTCTTGAGCTTTTTTTATATGTGCGACACTTCTTCTGCCAGACTGTGCGTGCTGATCGCCAAAATGTAGACCATATTCAATACCTTCGGAATCAATTGCAACAAATAGTTGTGGAGCAGGACGATGGTTCGGATATTCTACTTCATACACCGCTAGCCAACAACGAGATGTACCAAATTGATTGTTCCAACTAAAGCCATTCAAAACTTTATTCTCCACAAATTTGCGGTCTTTTAATTCTTCGAATCTACGGATAGCTTGATGTATTTTACCGATTTCATCTTGCACCTTTTTCTTTTTATCAAAGTAGTAAAGTTGAAATAATATCGAGAAATCACTCCAAGAATTCAGAATATTTGTATCGTATTTAACTCGAATTTCTTCTTTAATGGTATTTAAATTAGAAAGAGAAGCTGATCCATTCTCAAGAATTTCTTCAATCAATTTATAGCGTATTAAATTGATTTTTTCACTATTTCTATATTGATTCCTTAACTGTTCTAATATCTCAGGATCTATATTAGTTATTACATTTAACATTTGCTCTTGGTTTTCTTCAAATTCTCGTAGTATAACAGCCTGTTCAAATAAATAATCTACGGCACTTTCTACTATTATTTGATTGTACGTTGTACTGCAATAGAAAAAGTCTTGGATATCTAATATCGTCAATGAGCTATCTTTTCTTTTAAAATGACTTAATACAAAGTCACATATAAATAAATAAACTTCGTAATTTTGTCCAACCGCCCCTAACTTTTGTTCAATAGCATAATCATTCCTAATTTTAGTAAAGACCTCTTGTTTATATATTGGGTACTTTGTATAATCTTTTGCTGCTAATAGATAACCAAAAAGGGGAGCACCTAATGAAATATCCGGATTAAAAACTTTTGCTTTCCCCCTAAAATTTTCGATCCTTTCATTAATTGGAGCGTCGGGATTGTATAATTTATTGAGAAGCAACGACACTTCTTCTGGTCTAGCTTCAGTAAATTTGACCAGATCCGCCGTATTGCTCCAATGGACAAAGCTACCGGCACTTGGATTTTCTTTTTGTAGTTTTTTTACAATATCTAAGACAGTCATTTCGTTTATTTCTTGTCCTCTTAAGAATTCATTTAAGCGAGACAGAATTTCTAATTTATAAGACTCATCATAGAGCTCGTTTTCTTTAAACTTTTTATATCTTCTATATGAAATGTCTATATAGGAACCATTTAGTAATTGTTTTTTTATTTTGGAATATGCTTGTTCAGATAACATTTCTTTTTCTGCCTTTAATTCTTTGGCAAAATATATTTCTGCAGCCTCTTTTAATGCTGGTCGCAAAGTCCAAAGAAAGTGGTTGCTTACCCGATCTTCTTCGCCTAAAAAAGGAATATGCCACGGTCGATCACTTCCATTATCCTGTTTTAGATAAAGAACTTCGGGTAGATGCTTCATAATTTTTTTACCCAGTCTATCTACTTGCAAGTTAATAGCACCCCTACCTTTTAAACCAATTGCATGAGCAATCAGCGTAGCATGAGGCTGTCCATCATATTGAAGAACTGCTAAAATCATATATCTATCTTGGTCATTAAACACTTCATCATTTTGAAGCATTTCAAGCCATTGTTCAGAGCTTATTTCAAGTGGAGTGTCATATATATATTTATTGGACATATGAATCTTCCTTCCTGGGTCAAATCTTTTTCTTTCAATTGGATCATGTCAGCGCTTTTCTATATTCATTATATGCCTTTAGTTACATTTTTTAGAAGTTACATTTATAATGAGGATGCACTTAACATCTTTGTTTAGCTCCAATCTACGCTTTTTATGTTGAGATATCCACTCTATTTTAGAAGGAGTACCAAACATGACCGATAAACAAAGTTCGATGAATGTGAACAAGCATGTATTGACGCAAGATCTTCGCTTAAGGCAAGTCTCAAATACGGCTGTTTTTTTAAGAGAAGGGCTTTTTGTTCTTTCGCCCTCTGCTCAAAATCAGCATAATTGGTTTGACTTGAGTAAGTCTTCCGTAGATCGCTACCAAGAAAGAACATACAAAGGATTTCTTGTTCTCCGCTTTTTCGACAAATTGCTTGTTGCCGATCTTGACCGCTTTATTCGTGAAATGATGCCTGCCGATCAATACGTGATCAACAGCTCCGGCCGGCCGCATTGGAAATTCCGCGTCAAAGTATCCGGCGGCACTCACTATATCTTCAATCACCAGAACAGCAGCAAAGCTTACCCGGTTCGAGAGTTCTCAGTGAAACAGCTGCAAGATTTAATGAATAAATAATCTAGTTACGATTAAAGCGCTTCAGTTATAAAGACTGAAGCGCTTTTACTTTTTAATTATTAAAAATATTTTCTATTGTTCCCTCTCAAAACACTTCATCATTTCTAAATCAATTAGGAGTTGCGTCGCCTACTGTCTTTTCAAGCACAGAATCCTAATTAAAAAGTTAAACATTAATTGTCATATTAGTAATACGAGAATTAGAGCGATAATGGCAGGAAAACCTTGCTTGATTAGGATGGATCGATTGGATGTCAATGCGCCGTATACAGCTGCAATAATGACGCATGATAAAAAGAAAATGACGACCCCTGTATCATTACGGATCAATCCGAAAATAAGACCAGCAGCTAAAAAGCCATTATACAATCCCTGATTGGCGAAAAGTGTTCGTATTTGCTTGGACGCCGCCGCTTCATCACTTAGCCCAAATGAACGTTTAGCGGCTTTAGACGAAAGAAAAAACATTTCAAGAGCCAAGATATAAAAATGCTCAAGTGAAACAATCAATACAAAAATAGTTGCCAAAGTAGCCATAGACGATAACCTCCCTGTTCCAAATTTTTAACTACCTTTATTTAAACATTTAAGTCATTAGAAAAATAGCGTGTGATCTATAATCCGAAGGCACTTACGCTTGGCAGTATCCACTTTATAAGAGTTACCTACAAATTTAACTATGCCCAATTTGAAAGTCTGTCCCAGCTCTTCGGTAATTTGATTGTTCAAGCTTTTAATTTATGTGATTTTCAGTAAAGCAGCTGCAAGATTTAATGAATAAATAATCTAGTTGCAAGAAAAAACGCTTCAGCTATATAAACTGAAGCGCTTTGAATTTTTTAGTTCTTATAAGTACTTCCGGTAATTCCCTCTCAAAAACACTTCTTCAATCTGGCTCGTGAACACTTTCGTATTCAGGATTTTCTTCCCGATCAATCGGCTCGCAATCATTTCCGCTTCCGGGTATTCCATGCCGAGCTTTTCTGCGATTGCTTTTACTTCTACGAGCTTGCCTTCTTTTGCATCTTCGCCTGCTTCTTTCGCTTTCCGGCTTTCTTCGAAAACATACGTGAGGACGCTTGCTTCTTCCTCGTTGAGTTTTCCGGTTGAGACAAATTTCTCAATGAAGCTTTTTTCATTGAGGATGTCTTTCAGCACTTTGGCTGCTTTGAATTGCGGTGCTTTTGATGCGGCAATGGTGATTTCTTCGCCCGTCTGCGGATTGCGGCCTTTCCGCTCTTTTTTCTCCGTCAGCTGGAACGTGCCGAAGTCGTTGATCTTCACTTCATCGCCTTTTGCTAATGCTTCAGTGATGCGGGAAGTGATTTCGTTAAGGACTTTCGCTGCCTGGTCTTTTGAGATTTTGCTCCTATGTGAAATGGCTTGGACGAGCTCTTTTTTATTCATCATACTTCCTCCTGTTTTGAGAAGACGTCGTGCCTCTCTTTCTCTTACTTCCTATTATACATTTTCCTGCAGGCTGAAATAGCCTACGCTTCTTTTCTCCGTAACAGTTTTTCGGAAGCCTATGTATAGTGGCAATTGAAAATGACAAAGGAGGAGCACTGATGAAACGATGCAAAGTCTGCCGGAAGAAACCGAAGCTTGAACGCAGGATGAATTGTGAAGGAATCGTTTTTTGTTCGGACGAATGCTATGACTTGTTTGATGATTCACCGAATGATTTCAAACATCCGTATATCGAAGATTACGAAGCTGCTCGAAGAATTTATGGAGATTGGGCTGCCCATTATGAGGAAGATTTGTATACAAACTACTGGAGAAGCGGATCGCTGAAAAAGGAAGAAATGATTCAAGACATTCAGGAATCGACGGATCTTTTTGATACGTTTTATGCACTTGCCGGAAGTGATGGTGTATTCTCAAAAGAAATCTATCATTATTTATTGGCGTTTGAAGAATTGCAAGAAACCATCACAAGCTGGGAAATGAATACGCGGATCTACCGGAATTGGGTAAAGGTTTGGAGAGAGCACATTAAAAACAAGGAGGCCTGATCAAGTATGCAACCCGTCACCCTCAAAGAACAAACCGAATCCATTCGCTCTTTCAAATCCACCATCCGCAAATGCGAAACGGCTTTAGCGCAGATGAACGAGAAGAGATCGAATACGGTTCTATTGGAAAAACGGCTCAATGCCCTCAATATCGGACTCCAAATGCTTGAAGCTGTTTGGCATCGGAAGCTGCTCCCTTATGACCAAGAAAAATTAGCGGAAGTCCGCGAAGTTCTAGCAGGGATGCTTCTTTCGATTGAAAAGGCTTATGCCAATCAAAAAGAAGGAAGTCCGCAGAAAACATTGCTTGAACGGCGGATCAAATCACTAGAGTTGGCAATACAGGCAATTGATGATCATGCCTCCAAAAATTTTAAATCTCACGATACCTTCTGATGAATTTGTCGCTGAACTCACGGGTGTTTAAGGGATGTTTCCTGTTTTTTGGACTGTATTCGATTCCAAATCCGAATTCATCATTGAGTTTTTTTGTTTCTCTCAGTACATTATTGATTTTGATTTCCCGGTCTTTTTCAATCTTATAAATCTCGACTTGCAATAACGGATTTCCGTCTTTGTATTGATAGAAGCGGTACATTCCGTTTTTCGAAACCACATCAACCATGCTTATTAATGTTTTCATTCTTATTTCCCCCTTTGTATTTTCACTATAGCGGAAATCGAAAAATATTATAAGTAAGCGTGTGTTGTGATTAGTTGTTGTGATTCGAGTATATGTTAAACAAAAAAACGGCTCTCCAGTCTCCTGGAAAGCCGTTTTTCATTTTTCTATTTCTGAAGGCGCTCGACGAATTCGTGCAGGCGCTCCAATGTATTGATGTTGCTGTTGCAGACTTCGTTGTCTTGGCAGACGTAATTGCCGCGTTTGACGAAATTGTCCTGGCTGGACCCTTTCGTTTTGGCGGTGAACATGCCGACTTCGCTGTGGCGGTTGCAGATCGAGCAAATGCCTTTTTTGGCGCTGCGGGTGAAGCTGCCGTGGATCGCCTCGAAGCGGCCGTCTTTTTCAATCACCATGTACATAAGTGTCGAGCTTTCGATCCAGCTGAGGTACGAGCGTTTCTTGAAATCGATGGTGTCGAGTTTCGGCCCTTTCAGCTTTTTCGCTTTCGGGAACAGTTTCTTCAAGCCTTGGTCGGTCACGTTTTTGAACGGGATGACGTAAGGGGATAGTTGTTCCAGGAAAATTTCCGCATCTGCGGTTTCCTTGACCGAAGCGAGCGGATTCAAGACCGCTTTCTGTTCGGCGTCAAGCGACGGGAACAGCTTGAAAACTTTTTCATGCGCCAGGTGGCGAAGGACGTTCAGCACTTCGGCGTCGTTGCCGGTCGCCTGTCCGTTCACGAGGATCTTCGTCTGGTCTTTGATGAAATTATATTGGTCGTTCCGGATAAATGCTTCCGGTCCGCTATTCGTGTTTCCTATTTTGTCGTTCGTTTCTTTTACATGTATCATTCGAGCCACTCCTTATGGTTTGTTGGATAAATGCTATAAGGAAGCCGTGTATCGGCCATGACACATCTGCAGGCGATTTAATCCGTACTTCTTGCCCCACATAAAGTATCGCCATTCCGCATACCAGGCTTTACGTGAGTTTTTGCTGACGCTGACAATCGATTTATTGCCATCTGATATCACTCCTTTGGAGCAGGTCTCTTCCCTGCTCTTCCATCATACTGCATAATTTCCCGTTTTTCCATTGAGCCAGTTTTTCTAAAAATAAAACAGGACCTGCCGGCTTTGGCGGGTCCTGTTTCTCAAAAGTTTATTAGCCTTGCAGATTTTCGTCTTCCCGGTACTCAAGCACATCGCCCGGCTGGCAGTCCAGCGCCTTGCAGATGGCGTCGAGTGTCGACAGGCGCACCGCTTTCGCTTTGCCATTTTTCAGGATCGACAGGTTGGCCATGGTGATGCCCACCCGTTCCGACAGTTCCGTCACACTCATTTTCCGTTTGGCCAGCATCACGTCAATATTGATAATAATCGCCATAGTTGCACCTCACACAGTTAAATCGTTTTCAGATTTTATATCGATGGCATTCTGCAGCAGCTTTTGGAGCACCGCTGCGAAAACCGCAATGACGATCGCTCCGAAAGTGATGATCATCCCCAAGCCCCCAAGGCCCGGTGCATCATCTATCTGCGCCGTATACAGGATAATCGGCAAGTTCAAGATGAACAGCACAGTAATCGTCAGTGCACAGTATTTGATGTTCTTCAGCGCTTTTACCGACCGTTCCGAAAAAGCGATGCCTTTATCAATATACCCCAGAAGCTTCAGCGTTTGGTAGAGCGCTGCGAAATAAGCGATGGCTGAACCGTATAAAGTCAGCATAAAGACGTATTGCAGGAACGCCCATTTCGGCAGAATCTCACCGACAAAACCGGTCATCGGCGGCACGACGAAAATAGAGATGGCCAAAGCCGGCAATGCCATCAGGACAATGACCAGCTTTAAAAAGATTGTTTCCCGTTTCATGAAAAAGCACCTCACTCGTTTGTTGTTAAATTGAATTTACCATATTATTTATCGTAAATCAATAAATAAATGTCGTTTAGCGAAATTTATTAGCCTAAATTTTAGTTTTTCTCTTCATCCCTGACCGCTTGATCCCCGCGAATGGAAACTTTTACGCGAAGGAAGCGGTCTAGATTAGCAAGAAGAACGTCAAGAATCGGGGTGCGAGATGAAACGATTGGCAATTGGCCTGATGCTGCTCATTTGTTTGGCCGGCTGCATCGGAGAGAACTACGATTTTACGCCGCCAGGCATTACTCTTTCTAGCAGTGCGCCTGTCGAATGGGATAAACTCGCGGAAGCGAACGTCGATTGGCTGGGGCCGGAAAATAAACGGATCGATAAAGAAGTGGAGGACTTCTCGGCGTTTGCCGCTAAGCAACCGGAAATGCGCTTAGTGGCGGGAGAAAAGGTGGATTTACTCTTTGAGCACGGAGATTTTGACCTTCAAAGTTTAAGCGTCACGCTGTGGCATGACGGCGAAGAAACAGCAGTCGAAGTCGAGGACATCATGTTCACTTTGCCGGACGAAATAGGCGATTACTTGATCGAAGTGAACCTCCGGACCGACCGCGGAAGCGCGCAGTATGCCGGGAAACTGTCGATTTATGACTAACATCCAAAAAGAAACGCCTGACAGCGGACTGTCAGGCGCTTTTTGATTTTTTAAGTTAAACGCAGGTCTCTTTTCAAATCCTCGTATTCGTTTCGGGCATCATCGCCGTCTAAACGGATAAGATGCTGCTCGAGTTCGCTTCTTGTTTCTTGAAACACCGGATGAATCTCCGTCGTATCCGCTTTTCCGTACAGGCAGTTCAGATAGAACACCAGCTGAGATGCGATAAAATCATCGTCCGTCAAAAGAATGGCCTGAATCATATCGGGAATGAAATTGAAAGCATCGCTGCTGCTCTTCTTTTCAATAAGCCGGTCGAAGGAACGGGCCAAGTAAAATTCATCGTCATTTATTTTGCGGGTCCAGTCTGTTAAAATTTCAGCAATTTCCGGGTGCATCTTCTCATCCTTTGCTGTTTTTTTAGGATCACTCCTCCGGGTAGTCCAAAATCTTGATGGTCTTGAAGCCAAGAATGATTTTGAAATTGAGCCCCCAGTTGGCGGTGATGATTTCCAGCTCGGCGTCCGTCACAGTAAATTGGAGGACGACGTCGTTTTCGTAATCAATGACGACATAGGTATTGGCATTTGAATAGATCTTGTAGGATTTATGTGCAATAAACGTCCAGCCGTGCTTCAAGCCGTGGCTTTTGTTTCCCATCCCGTCACCCCTTTTCGTTTTCTCCGTGAAAGCTCTATGGAGTAAGCCCATTATAGCGCAACTGTATAGCGGATGTAAGCGCTGCAGAAAAAGGTGGATAGAAAAAGCCGCTGCCCCCTTAAAGGATGCATCGGCTATCCGTTCATTTCTTATGGCAATATCGCAAACGACCGCACCGGGAAGCCGGAAGCCTTGTCCGCTTTCGGGACGATGTTGAAAATTACGGCCCCTTTTGCCGGCAGCTGATCGAGATTCGCAAGCAGCTCGACTTGATACGTGTCTTGGTCGAGTACATAATACTCGCCGAGGAGCGCTCCGTTTCTGCGGTAGTCGATGGCGGAGTCGGTGTCGAACGTTTCATGGCCGACTGCCCGTACTCCCCGTTGTTCAAAAAGGAATTTCAATGCTTCAACGGACCAGCCGGGTGCATGGCTATTGCCTTCTTCGTCTTTATTGTCGAAGGCTTCCTTGTCCGGCCAGCGTTTGCTCCAATCCGTGCGCAGCGCGACGAACGTGTCGGCTTCGATTTTGCCGTGTTCGGCTTCGAACGCTTCAATGCCGTCAACCCCTAACGTAAAGTCAGGGTCTGCTTCCGCTTCTTTTGACTTGTCGATGACAACGAGCGGAAGAACGAGTTCCTTCAGCCCCAGTTCGTGAAGATAGCGGGCATCGCGGACAAAATGGATCGGTGCGTCGAGATGGGTTCCGTATTGCCCGGGAAATGTAAAGCGCTGGGCGAAGAATCCATCATCGTGGTTGAACAAAGTATCGAATTTCGCATCTTCAAACGCCGAGAAATGCGGCGAGTCAGGACCGAATGTATGAGTCAAGTCGACCCAAGTCTTCTGTTTCAGTAAATTGATGGCTTCGATCGTTTCGAGTGTTTTGATGGGCATGGTAAATTCCTCCTTGGGTTTGTGGATAGAGGGCAACTAAAAACCCTCTTCCTGGATTAAGAAGAGGGTTTGGCAGATGAAGGTCAAAGTTCTCTTCTTATCTTCAAGCTTGAACGCTTTTGGAATTAGCACAGTACTTTGCAGTCTGTTGCTGAGGCTTCAAAGGGCCAAATCCCTCCACCTCTCTTGATAAGAAAGTTATATTCAATTAGTTATTCATAATCCTACAATCGGCCAAGTGAAAAGTCAATCTATTTTGAATTCTTTTTAAGCGCGAATCCATTTCCAGATTTCGCCCGGTGTTGCGTTCTTGCCGTACATGAGAATTCCGGTCTTGAAGACTTTTCCGGCAAGCTTCATGAAGACCCAGACGCTGATGGCGAGAATGGCGACAGCGATGCCGATTTCCACCCATGGCCATTCTTCAAGGAGCGATAGGCGCAAGATCAAGACTCCCGGTGATGTGAACGGGATGTAGCTTCCGAGCTGTGCCCAGAATCCGCTCGGGTCGCTGAATACAGGACCGATGAACAGGAACGGACTGAACGGCAGCATCATCACAAGACCCTGGAAGTTTCCGGCGGTCGAGATGTCGGCCATGGTGGCGCCGATGCCGACAAACAGTGCAGCATACAAGAGATAGCCGAGTACCGCAATCAGCAGCAAGACGGCCAGTTCCGGCACAAGCAAGTATTCCATGATCGGCATATCGATTTTCCACAGCAGCACCGGCAAGATGATCGCAACATAGACGATCAGCTGGATGATGCCGAGGACGAAATAGCCGATGATCTTGCCTTGCATCAAATCGGCCGGCGTCAAAGACGACAGGATGATTTCGGCGATTTTGTCTTTCTTCTCCTGAGACGCGCTTTGAAAGATCGCCATACCCGTGAAGACGATCGACAGCATGACGACAGCAGCGAAAGCGCCTGGAATGATTCGTTCGAGCATCTCTTCGCTGAACAGTCCGCCATCTTCCGCTTCAACGGAAGCGTCTTCAAAGACGATGCCCTGCGCGACCATTCCCGCTTCTTCCGGCGTCAATCCAAGCTGTTCGATCTGCATCATCTGCAGCGGACCGCTCAGCACTTGGACTTCCTCCATGAAACCCGAATCGGTATCTTCGTTTGTATAGACCGTGACTTTGCCGTTTTCAACCGACTGTTCGTTGATAAAGACGTATGCGGCATCTTCTTCTACTTCAAGCGCCGCTTCCGCTTCCTGTTCGGCGATTTGCGTTTCTTCCAGCTGCCATTCGGTTGAGGCTGCAGCGGCTTCCAATTGTTCGTAGACTCCAAGCTCGTCGTTGACGTAGACTTTCGTTGCAGCCGATTCGTCGTCTGAACGGAACAGGTCCGGCAGCAAGAAGAAGGCCAGGAAAATGATCGGTGTCAGAAACAAGCCGATGATGAACGATTTACTTTTCATATTGCGTTTGATTTCCCATTTGGCGACTTTCATCGTGTTACGCATGTGTTTCACCCGCTTCCTTCAAAAGATTCTTGTCAGTGGCGATGTCGATGAAGATTTCGTGCAGCGAGATGCGGTCGATCGACAGTTCCTGGATGTCCAGTTCCGCCGGCAGATTCTTCAGCCAGACGGCCGGCTGCACATTCCGCGACAGATACAGCACCGCGATTTCCCCGTTTTGTTCAACCCGTTCCACTTCCGGCAACCCTTCAAGCAGGCTCCGGCTGTTCACGCCGTTGATTGTGCATTTGAAGTTGGCGTATTCCCTTTTCACTTCGCTGAGCGTCCCGTAGATCACTTTCGTTCCACGGTGGATTAAAAACAGACGGTCAGCCATTTCTTCGACCAGATTCATCTGGTGCGAAGACAAGAGAATCGCTGTGCCTTTTTCCGCAAGGGAACGAATTTCTTCCTTGAACAGCTCCTGGCTGACCGGGTCAAGCCCTGAAAACGGCTCATCGAGAATCAGAAGCTCCGGTTCATGGAGAATCGATGCGATAAACTGCACTTTCTGGCCCATCCCTTTTGACAGTTCTTCCACGGCGACTTTGTCTTTTCCTTCAAGCCCGAACTTTTTTAAATACTCGAGTGCCCGTTCTTTTGCGCGGTTTTTCGGATAGTCTTTCAACTCTGCGAGATACAGCAGGATGTCCATAACGTTGACGTTTTTATAAAGGCCGCGCTCTTCCGGCAGGTATCCGATTTTGTTGCGCGGGATTTCTTTGTTTTTGCTGTTGTGGAATGTGATTGACCCCGCATCCGGGTACATGATGCCCATGATGTTTCGGATCGTCGTCGACTTTCCGGCCCCGTTCGGCCCGAGCAGCGCCATGATTTCCCCTTTTTTCACTTCAAATGAAATATTCGAGATGATCTGTTTGTCTTTGAATGATTTGCCTAAACCTTCTACAGCGAGCATCGTCTCCATGTTCTTCATCCTTTCCGGATTGTTATTTCAGCAGCAGGCTGATGATTTCTTCCAGTTCCAATGCTTGGTCATCGAGGACTTGTATCTTTTGCGCCACGATAAACTGTTCTGTTGCATCAGGGTTCTCGCTGATCAGTTGGCGTCCCTCTCGGGAAAGTTCTCCCGGCACCGGTCCATCCGGCATTTCCGTGAGCCAGTAGCGGCGGTAGCCCGCAACCAGCCGGTCTTTCTCGTACAGACCGACGCCTTGTCCGTCTTGCATGAGAAACAGGTAATCTGCGAGTTTCCGCAAATCGTCCGCCTGATGCGTCGTCAAGACGACGGCGCGGTCTTCCGGCTCCATCCAATCAACCAGCAAATCCATGAACTGCTTTTTTGAAGGGATGTCGAGCGATGCAGTCGGCTCGTCCAAGATCAAAATATCTGTTTTGCGCGGCAAAGCGAGTGCTAAGCTCAGCTTCTGCTGCATGCCGGGCGATAATTTGCCGAAGCGCTTTTCGAGCGGGATATCAAAGAGCCGGGTGATGTGTTCAAAAAGCTTGTCGTCCCATTTTAAATAGAGCGGCGCAATGAGGTTTTTCAATTCATTTCCGGTATAGGCGTTCCAGCCGACCTGTTTTTGCGGCTGAAAGGTGATGTGCCGTTTCCAGCTTTCGTCTCCGCCGTCAACCGGTTTGCCGAGGATGCGGATTGCTCCTCCGTCCATGCTGGCGAGGTTCATCATCAGCTTCAGCAATGTGCTTTTGCCGGAGCCGTTGTTCCCGACGAGTGCTGTGATGGTGCCCGCTTCGATTTCAAGGTTTACCGGACCCAGCTGAAAATCGTCCACTTTCTTTCTGGCGTCTTTTAGTTCAATCCATGCTGGCATCTGTCATTCCCCTTTTCCGAGTTTTTCTAGAATCTCTTCAAAGACCGCTTTGATTTCACCGGCCGTGTAATCATAGTCCATGGCGTTTTGGATAGCCCGCTCGAATTCCGCCCGGACCGAAGCTGTCATCGTGTCTTGTTTCATGGTGCCTTGTATTTCTTTTACAAACGTTCCTTTGCCGTGGGCTGTTTCGATAAAGCCCTGTGCTTCCAAATCCTGATAGGCGCGGCGTATCGTAATGACGCTGATTTCCAGGTCTTTCGACAGCGCCCGGATCGACGGAAGCGGCGTTCCGGCTGCGAGATGGCCGCCGGCAATCAAGGCTTTCAGCTGCTTTTCAATTTGATGGTAAATGGGTTCACGAGAATCTTTGGATAAACGTATCGGCAGCAAACTCTAGTCCCCCTCTCACAGGTAATCCGTTTTCTTGATCATTTTCCGCATATCCGCCTGCCAGTATTTCCAGCCGGCGACACTCAAAACAATGGCCACAATCACAGACACCCACGTCCAGTCCGTTGCAAGTGTGATCGTCCAGCGAACAATTCCGTGGTCTGCGAATAAGTAAATCAGTCCGTAGATGGCCGCAATGCCTGCAATCATATAGATAAACGACTTCACAATCGCGCGGGTCTTAAAATTGCCGCCTGCTTCACTCGATGCCATGATGAATCCAACTGCAATCGATAGCGCGAGCCAAATCAGGACGAATGCGATATAGGTGACCGGCGTCATCAGATTCCTGAAATTTTCCGACATCAGCGGCAAACTGATCAGCAAAAGCAGCTGAAACGGAAACGAACAAACGGCATGTACGACAAATCGGCTTTTGATGATGACATCTTTTGGGATGGGGAGCTGCTGCAGCATGACGATCGACGGCGCTGTCCATAAATCCCCGTCCAGCTTCTGCATCTGGAATTCCTTGCTCTTCATCCAAGCTGGGAACAGGAAGAAAATCACCAAGAATAAGAGATCAAAAAACTGAAACTCGCCATCCAGGTAAAGGTCAAACGATGCCATGACGATCAGTGCCATGGCGATATAAAAAACAAAAATCGTGATCAAACTTTTCATCGAGGCTTTCAGCTCAAAAGCTGCCAGCCGGGAAGCCTGTTTCCATTCACTCATTTATATACACTCCTTTTTAACTGTTATACTGTTTATACTCATATACACAGTAACAAATCCTTTTTGGACTTGTCAACCGATTGTGTAAAATAGTTTGACAATTCTTCCGACACGATAAAACCCTCCAGAAAAGAGGGCTCTTTCCTGAAGGGTTCCTCTATTCAACTATGGAAAGCTGCAATATTGCTTGTAAAATATCCGTGTGCAGGCTTACTGTTCTTGTATACTTTGCTAATATGCAAAAAAATAAATTAATTTCCCAAAAACACGACTTTTGATTTTTAATTCCGTCTAACAAGTAGAAAGCTAAATTAGGGGGCGAGATTCCTTGGCCAACGAAAGAAAAGTCGAAATCACTGAGTGGTATCAGCAGCACGGCGATCCGGTCTTCAGATATATCTTGCTGATGGTGCGCGATCATCAACAAGCGGAAGATTTAACACAAGAGACGTTTATCAAAGCATTCCGGTCTTATGACAGCTTTGAACGAAAAGCAAATCCGAAAACATGGCTTTTTCGGATTGCGCATAATGTCACCATTGATTTTATTCGAAAGCAAAAGCCTTTGGAGCTTTTAAAAGAGCTCGTGCTGCTCGGGAAAAGCGCGAACGCGGCACCTGAAGGCATCGTGGAGATCAAGGAGAATTCCACCGAACTTTATGATGCCTTAGGCCAGCTGAAAGCCCCGTACCGGGAAGTCATTGTCTTGAGGAAAATAAGGGAGTTCAGTATCCAGGAGACTGGCGAAATTTTAAGTTGGTCCGAGAGCAAAGTGAAAAACACGCTTTCCCGTGCCCTTTCCGCATTGGAAAAACAGTTGAATAAGGAGGGAATTATCCATGAAAAAAACTGATGGCACACAAAATGCCTTAGACAATCAGTTGAAACAATTGGATCAGGATATCGTTTGGAGCGGGAGCCATAAAGCAAGGCTGCATAGCCGGATTTTATCGAATTTGGATAAGCAGGAATCCAAGACCCGATTTTTCAATGGCTTTAAATTCACCTCCAGTTTAGTGCTGTGCTCCATCCTTTTAGTGGCCGGGATCATTTTCCTTTCGCAAACGCTCCTTCAAGGAGACAGCGGAACAACGACGGGAAATAACACAGAAGAAGAACCTGCCTTGTCAGGAAACGAAGCGGTCGATGCCGAAACGAGCAAAGAATCCATTCAGGCTGTCATTGAAAAAGAATTTGACGGGCCCGATGAGAAGTATAAAGAATTATCGGAAGCGGCAATGGAAGCTCAGAGCAATATCTCAACTCAAGAAGAGTTCGATGCCCTGCAGGAAACGCCGGTATGGCAAAATTATTTAGACTACATGGCGGAGACGTATGCTTCTTACTTCACAGAAAACGGCTATGACAAGTTTTTAAATGCCACTCCTGCTTTTATGTACAGCGGTTTTGAGGGCGACTATGACCTGACAGCGTCGGATATTAAAATCAGCCAAAACGAAAACAACCTGAAAATGTATCAATTCACTTTCCAAGTCGACTACAAAAATGCAGACGGAGAAGTCCAGCCGTATGCGTTCGAAGGCGAAGCCATAGCTTCGGAAGAAGGAAAAATCGAGGAGCTGCAATTTCTGGATAAGGATGGCTTGCTCACCGCCATGAACGAAGACATTTATTGACGCTGCCTTTGGGCAGCGTTTTTCTTTGTCTACTTTCATATACAAAAGAGAATAAGCTGATTAAAGCTTATTCTCTTTTTGCTATTTAGAATGAATAGGAATCCCCGTCATTTGGAATAACCACATTCGAAGCCATGCCTTTTTCTTCCGCAAATCTCTTCAAATCGGCTTTAGAAAGTTTCCAATGGTTGACCGCTTCCATATGAACCGAGAGGATCGTCGCTTCCGGTGCCGCTTTGTGCACTTCGTAGACATCTTCTTCATTCATGACGAGTGAACCGCCTTCAAGGAATTGGTTGTCTCCTGCATTTACTACGATAACTTCGGGGTTGTGGGCATCGATCGTTTTTTCCACTTCTTCATACCAAACCGTGTCTCCGGCAACATAAAGCGTTTTTTCATCTTCATGCTTGAAGACGACACCGCATACATGGCCGGCCATTTTCAGGATTTCGCCTCTGCCGTGTTCGCCTTTTGTTTTGATCAATTGAATGTCTTCAAATACCGTATCTTCCTGAAGAACTTCGATGTTGGTGAAGCCGGCGCCTTCAATCTCGGTTTTGTCCTCTTCATTTTGTGTGAACACTTTTATGTCTTTCGGCAATGCGTCTTTTGCTGCATCGTCCCAGTGGTCCAAGTGGGTATGCGTAACAATTACAGCATCCACGCCTGCAATTACTTCTTCAATTGAAGCGGGTAAGCTCGCCAGCGGATTGTTCTGGTCTTGTCTTGCTGAATTCGGGAAAGGGGGAAGCGTTCCTTTCTCAGATAAAAATGGATCCACTAAAAATTTCTTCCCTGCATAGTCCACAACCAAGGTTGCGTTGCGAATGTGGCGAATGTTCATGATTCCAACTCCTTTTGTTTGATGTCCAACCATTGTATACTAGAGCCCATTCGAATTTATATAGATTAAATAAAGTCTTTTGCCGCTTTGACTTTATTAATAAAAGGAGTTGAAAAAATCTTGGATCAGACGGATTTGCGAATTTTAGACGAACTTTCCAAGAATAGCCGAATCACCATGAAAGAGTTGAGCGAAAAGGTGCATTTAAGCAGCCCCGCCACTTCGGCACGGGTGGAAAAACTGGAAACTGCGGGCATCATTGAAGGCTATACCATTAAAGTAAACCAGCTGAAGATGGGCTGTTTTGTCCATGCAATGATTAATGTCATCATGAAAAGCAACTATCAAGCAGCCTATCTTTCCTATACAAAAGCACAAGCTCCTTTTGTCATTCAGAACTACAAAATCAGCGGAGACAGTTGTTACCTCCTTGAATGCAAATTCCCCTCCAACGAAAGACTCGATGAATTTTTGATTGGATTGAGCGAATTTGCCAATTACAAGTTATCCATCATCATCAGCAAATAATTCTCATTTATAAAAAAACAGCTCGTTTTCAGAGCTGTTTTGTTAGTTGCTGTGTTCTTTTCAGTTGTCCCCTTAATCCTCCGAATAACCCCAGCGCCAGTTGCAGAATGCCTATCGCAAGAAGTTGAACGGTCGGCAAATACCATTCCCCTACCAAAACCGCAGGCATGACGGATGCTGCGAACAGCAAAGCACCCATCATGGCCGTCAGCCCAAATACGTGTTTCGTGTTTTTTACGAATCCCATTACCGCAATCGCTGCATTTCCAACTCCAAAAACCACGATTCCGAATAGCGCTAAGCTCTCCCAGCTGTTAAACGACATACGGCCAGTCCATTCTGGCGGGAATTCCCCAAATATCCCTTCACTAAGCAATATGCTAGTCCCCATATAGAACGCACCCAAAGCCAATAATAAGTTATATCCACTCACATATTTCCTCAACAAATCCATTTCCCCCTTTTCAATCATTCAGACAATCAAATCGTTTTCTTCTTTGATCCGGATCGCGTCCTCCAGCAATTTTTGAAGCACAGCTGCAAAGACTGCGACGACCAGCGAGGCGAAAATGACGACTGCTCCGATCAGCACACCCGGTGCATCATCCGCTTTTGTCAGGAGATAAAAGAATGGCAGCTCAATAGTGAACAGCGCACTGACCGCGACAGCACAGTATTTGATGGTTTTCAGCGCTTTTATGGACAGCTGCGAAAATGCCTGATCCCGGTCGATGAAGCTCAGCAGTTTCAAGGTTTGGAAAAGCGCGATGAAAAACGGGACCATGGCCGCGTACATGCCGATTAGCAATGGATACTGTAATTTTGCCAGCTCCTCGGTTGCCCAGTACGGCGAATCCGGATCGAACCGTGATAAGCCGTAGATGCAGCCGGCAAGAATCGGCATTCCCATGAGGATGATGACGAACTTCAGAAAAAGTGTAGATCCCCTGCTCATGATAAGCACCTCGCTTCGTTTTAATATTGATTTGATTTTATCATCATATTTATCGAAATACAATAAATTAATATTGATTAAGAGAACTATTGTATTGTTTTTTAGGATATCCACTCTTATGCTCGTACATTCCTATTGATTAATTTGAAATTGAAGGCGTTTGTAGTATGCACCAGAAATTCTTCTTGCCGTAGCCCTGTTTTGCCGTTTCAACTTGTTTGAAGAGTGGTATGGTTAAAAATGTAATACATATGATGACATAAGGGGTGCACGAATGAAAAAGTTCAAAGGGGCAATGGCCTTATTGGCAGCAGCAATGCTATTAGCAGCATGCGGAGGAGAAGAAGAATCAACCCGAACATTTGAATTGGAGAATGACGGCGTTGTCACGACGATGATCTACACGACTGAAGGAGACAAAGTAACGAAACAATCGACGGAAAATCTGATTCAGTATGATGTAGCCGGCCTCGAATCGAAAGAACAGGCACAGGAAGTATTCGATCCGTTGATCGAGCAATTCCAAGGCATCGAAGGCATCACGCATAATATGGAATACGACGAAGAAAAAGCAGTGGAAACACTGGAAATTGATTACGAAGCGGTCGATTTTGATGAAATCGAGAATTTGCCGGGCATGTCCTTCAGTGATGACCCGAAAGACAACGGCGTCAGCATGGAAAAGTCCCTTGAAATTCTGGAAAGCCAAGGCTTCAAAGAAGTGGACTAACAAACTGAAATCGGCAAATAAAATAGGAAGAGTAAAAGCAGTGTTTGGGCTTTTTCTCTTCCTATTTTTCAGTTCTGTTAAATCTGTCTCCCGGTACAGCCTGATCTTACTTTTCCCAAATCAAGTCAGCGCGCTTTAGCACGGACTCCCATGAATCTTCGCCTTCTGTTATATCTTCTATGTCGTAATCAGCGTAATAAATTGCATCAACTTTTTCGCTTTCGACAATGTTAAAAGTGTATCCATTTTCGTTAGACGTTTTCTCGGTGTTGATCAAGTTGCGGCTTGGTCCGTCCACCATGGTTTTCGTATAGTAGATAAAGCTGACATTTTTGCTTTCTCCGTCCACTTCAAGTAGCATTGGGTGGGTTTCATAAACTGTCGCATAGCTCTTCCCGTAGTAACGGGCAACCAATTCGCCGCTTTCGCCTTCGATCTGAACGAGATCCCCCGAATACGGAATGACGCTTTCATAATACAACGCGTATGAAAATACCCCTGCTAAGAGAATGGCGGTAGTTAACACGGAAGCCAGGGAAATCATCCATTTTTTATTGCGCCATTTTCTGCGGATGGTTTGGAGCGGTGCAGCATTGTTTTCCGCTGGCAGGATCAGGTCGCGCTTCATCGACTCAACGTCCTTTTGGCAGCTTGGGCAATGCTGCAAATGCTCTTCCACCATTTCTTTTGTATCCGGGCTGATTACCTCATCGACATAGAGAGGCAGTATATCTTGGATGATTGTGCATTTAACTTCTTTCACGGTCCATCTCCTCCATGTATTTTCTAATTTGTTTTCGGGCTCTGTGAAAAGTCACGCGCGCCCATCCTGCACTTTTTCCAAATAGAATTCCGATTTTCTCAAATGGCAGTTCGCCGAACGTCCGCAAGGAAAACACTTCTTTGTACGGCTCTTCCATCGTGTGAAGAAATTGATGGACGATAAACGCGTCGTCCTTATCCATTAAGTGCTTCACTATGTGAATTCCTGTGTTTGGTTCTTCGATTCCTTCTAAGTCGACCTGCCTTTTCTGGTTTTTGTAATGCGAAAAGTATGTATTTTTAGCAATAGCAAAAAGCCACGCCCGAATATCTTGGGATCCATCAAACCGTTCAATGGCCTTTAAGGCCTTAAAAAATGTCTCTTGTGTCATTTCTTCCGCCACTTTTTCATTGCGGCTGAATGATCGGATGTACAAAAAAACTTCTTTAAAATAGCGGCGATAGATTTCCTCAAAGTCCATCCCATTTTCACCCCCTCGTTTATACAACTCCCGAATCCGGATTGTGTTACAACTTTTTTATCTTTTTTTGAATCGCTTCATTTCGGTGGAATAAAAGAATCCGCAAAAAAAGAGTCGGCCCTTATGAGCGACTCCTTTCTTCTTTGCGTTTTTTCCTATGTACGTACCGCCAACCGTAATAGATCACCCAACCAAGCAAAACAATTACCGGACCGAAATATTGGTAGCGGTAGTCCGTATACCAGACAACTAATAGAGCTGCAATTGCGCACGGCAGCATAATATAGCACCATGCCCGAAATTCGATGTTCCGGAAACTCATTTCAAATCGTTCACCCATTTTGTTCACCCCGCTTTGATGAAAAACGCCTAACCATCGAAACAGTTAGGCGTTTTGTTTATTTATCCTGATTTGCTTCTTCGGTATCCCGGACGTTCTTCTGAACCGTGACCACTGCAAACAAGCTCAAGACGAACGAAATGCCGTAAAAGCCTTTTTCGCTCAAAATGATGCTTCCCGCGTTGAACAAGCCGATGGCCATAAGGGCAATCGCAGCAATCAGCGCGAACCAGCTGATGCCGTAATACAAGTTTGTAACCCGGATGCCTTCATCGCGGTCCCGAACAGCTTTCTGCAGCGAAACTGCCGAATAGAGCCCGAGAATCAATAACGCAATGTAATAACCTTTTTCATTCAGTTCCATAGAGGCGTTATATAATCCGATCAAATACGATGACGCACCGATCAGTAGCGCTCCCCACGCAGCCCCTTTGAATGCGCCTGTCGGTTCCCCGAGCCTGCGCGGCGTTCTTGGCTTTTCCGCAAACACTTCTTCGTCTTTATCCCCTAACATATACTTGACCCCTTTCCTTTACAGCTAATACGCTTAGAAAAATCCACCAATTTATTTTCTCTTCTTCCATTTTCTCCCCTGTGAATGGTTCTATTTTATCACAGTTAGACAATTCAAATAACTACCCGGCCGAGAATATTTTCAGCAGACCGGATCATTCTTCCTCTTGGGTTTTCGTTTTTAAATCTTGATACAGCAAACCCAGCAGATTAAGTGCAAACACCGGAATTAAGAAATCTCTATCGCTTGCGAAACTTGGGCTCAAATAATGGTCGAATACAATTGTCCCGGTCAACACCAAAAGGAAGAGCGCGCTTAGGATCATGAAAACAGACTTGCTTATCGATATGTAATTTTTTCGCAGCTGGACAATCAGGTATACGGCCGCGAAAGCCACTAACAGCAAGCGTGTCGCTACTAAAAATTCGTAGCCCCAGTAAAATGTAAGGAGCAAAAACCCTAGAAGCAAGATATCCAATATAATCGAAACTGCGTTTTGTATCATGGGAATCTCCTTTTCCTGCCTTTTCTTTCATTATAGAGCATTTTACAGAATTCTCCTTTTTTATTTTATTGATTCCACATCAATAAAAAAAGAGGAAAGCCAGGCTTTCCTCCTCGAATCCGCATACATTGAACTTAAGTCGTCTTATCCAATTCTTTCGCTTTTTTGTGGTATTTCGAATACACCACCATAAAAGCGATTCCCCAGACCAGGAGCAGCCAAGGCATGCCGAATCTCATTAAGGCAAAAGGGGTTTCAAAAAGAAAGGCAAACAGAAAGTCGCTTCCTTCTTTCTCCCATAATCCCGGTGTGAGGTAGGCGCCTTTTAAACTTTTCGAATAAGAGCCGTTGCCCATGACCGAAAAAGCGATGATCAAGAAAACAAATCCAAACGAGCCGTAATACTCGAGCAGCCGGCGAAGATAAGCTTTTTGCGACGCCTGGTCTGAAAACAGTTCGTCTCTTCCATCAGCCGGTTTGAGCCAGTAATGCAGCCAGTTTCCGCCGAGGTGCTGCCAGCCGTAATCCTCATACAATTCGATATAGCGCTTTTTTGCATCTCTTGTCCGAAAAGTCGGGTAGTCAATGCGGATGACTTGCTCCACAGAAGCCGTTTTTTCGAAATCGTAGATTCCCCAGGCGCTAACGTGTTTGCACAACCAGCCTTTTTTCGCCATGCTGTTCAACCAGTCTTCTTCTTTTTGGATATCCATGAATAATTTAAATTTTTTCATGAGTCAGTCTCCCTTCATAAAGAGAAAGAATATGCTGCAGCCGTCCTTGTTCAATCGTCAAAATTCCTACGCCTTCATCCGTAATCCGGTAGACTTTCCGTCTGGAATCTTCTGCGGGTAAAAGTTCGATCAATTGGTATTTCAGCAGGTTTTCAATCGCTCCATATAACGTGCCTGCCGCGATTCGGACTTCCCCGTTGCTCATCTCTTCCACTTCTTGCATAATGGCATACCCGTGAAGGGGTTCTCTGACGGCCAATAAAATATAGTGCATCGTTTCCGTTAACGGAAGCAGTTTATGCCTTTTCATTTTCCCATCTCCTATACAGTTCAACTATATAGTTCCATTATATACAGTCTAACTATATAGGTCAACTTTATATAAAAAAGACCCTCGAAAAGAGGGCCTTCTGTAAGCGAAAATCTTTTATTTTTCCCTTGGCAAACTGAAAAATCCATGCATTTCGCTGTATTGATGCGCGATACGGCCAAGCGGCTTCAATTTGTCGAGATCGACTTTGTAATTGCCGAGGTAGTATTCGTCCTTGATGTGATAGTGGACAACTTTTCCGAGGATGAGATGGTCGCTGCCGAGTTCGATGATGCGGTCGAGTTCCAGCTCGAACGAAATCGGCGCTTCCCCGACACGCGGAACGGAAACCGACGTGCTCGCAACCGGCGTCACGCCAGCCGCCGCAAATTCATCCACATCCATCGGAAAGTTTTTGGCGCTTTCATGCATTTCATTGGCAAGATCCGTATTGACGATATTGATGACATATTGCTTGTGCTGCCGGATATTCTCAAGCGTATCTTTGACCGTGCCAAGCCGTTCGCCGACTCCCGGTCCAATGGAGATGCACAGCATTGGCGGATTTCTTGATGCCACTGTGAAAAAACTGAACGGCGCAAGGTTCAGCTCCCCTTCCGTATCCATACTTGAGACCCAGGCAATCGGCCGCGGAACGACCGAACCTGACATCAGTTTATAGGCTTGCTGCGTATCAATTTTTCGTAAGTCGACATCCATTTCCATCACTCCAGACAAGTCATTTCTGTAACTAAAGGCTTGCCTTTAAGCTACCATTCCTTTAAGGGTGGTGGCAAGAAACACTGCCTGAAGCTTTCAATATTATTTATAAATATAAATCAAAAAATCTCTGGGTCCTGTAAAAGACACAGAGATTTTCATTATTGTCCATTAGATACTGCAGCAACTTCCGTGTCTTCAACCAAATGCTTTTTCAATTCTAAACGAATCGAATCTGGAATAGTTTCCGCTTTTTGCTTTTCAATATTAAAATTCACGTAAACAGCTTTAGCTTTCACACATAAAATTCCATCCTGATGGATTTCTTCATACAGTTCAAGACTGGAATTTCCAATACGATTCACCCATGTCAGTACTTCTGCATCTTTTCCAAAATAGATTTGGCTCACGTAATCGACATTCATGTTCAATATAATCATTCGCCAATTTTCAAATGAATGGTCCGGAGTGAATAAAGTGAAAATTGGATTTCGACCAGCTTCTAGCCAGACTGGAATTGTGGTGTTGTTAATATGCCCAACTCCATCCGTCTCTGAAACACGCGGCTCCACTTTTGTACGGTACATCTTTTCACTTCCTTGCTTCTTTTTTCTTTTCTATACCGGTTCTACGGGTTCAATATCCTCTGGCAAGAATTCCCGTTGATGGGCAATCGTCATTCGACGCAATTCTTTTTCTGTAGGCTCTGGAGTTAATAATGTTACTCCCACAGCAAATACCAATGAAATTGGCAATGCGTAAACAATTTCTGACAGCGCTGGCAAATCAAATGCGAAGAATAAAATCAGATAAGATATAGCTCCGGAAAGAGCAGCTGCTAGCGCGCCTTCTTTGTTCATCCGTTTCCACCATACTCCTAACAACAGTGGGAAGAAAAGCGTTGAAGCAAGCAGGCCCATCGCTGCGGAATACAAAAGCGACAACAAAGCAGGTGGATTAAACGCAAACAACATTGTGATGATACCGAAAACAACAATACTGATTGGCACTAATTTTCTTTTCTTTTCTTCTGGATAATCAGGTTTGACTGTTCCAATCAGATCGTATGCAAATGCCGCTCCAAGAGCCAGAAGCATTGCACTTACGGAAGACATAACTGCTGCGAAAATTGCAGCAAATGCGATTCCTTCGATCCAGCTTGGGGTCAATTCTTCTAAGAAAACTAAGAAAGCAGTATCTGCATCCGGTAAAGCGATTCCTCCTGTTACTACCATTGTAGATCCTACCACGAGGATTAACGTCACTACGCATGTTACGATATATAGCCCTAACCCAAGCGTAAGAGATGCTCGGCCAGTTTTTTCATCTTTCGCTGCGAAAATCCTCATAACTGTATGAGGTAAAACGGTCACTGCTGTAGCCCATACGATAAATGCCCCTAAATAGGCTATATAAGGATAGGTTTCAGATGTTGTCCAACTTGGTTTGATAGCCTGAGCTGCGGAATACAGATCAATCGGTCCACTTCCATACATCAACGCAATGATTCCTGTCACAATAACAACACCAATCATTAATAAACCTTGGAAAAAATCAGTCAAAGTAACCGCTTTCATGCCACCGTAAGCCGTATAGAAAATATAAACGATGCCGATAATTACAACTGACCATGTATAAGGAATGCCAAGAAGCCTTTCGCCGATTAAGCCGCCAATTTTCATCTGTGCCACTACATAGGCTCCAAGAGTTAAAATTAGGACAATCGGTATAACTATATTTAAAAGCTTGCTATTAAATCGAACTTTTATAAACTCTGGAACGGTCGAAACGCTCATATTGCGGAAGATTTTTGCTAAGTAGAATACCGTAATGACGTAACCTACAGCCACCCCACCATTATAGGCCATAATGTATCCCCAGCCGCCAGCGTAGGATACTCCCATATTCCCCATCATCGTTCCGCCAGTTGCAAAAGCGGCGAAAATCGCAAATCCATTGACCCAAAATCCGACGCCGCCTCCTCCAGTTAAGTATTCATGACTCGTTCCACTTTTCTCTAATCTCTTAGCATAAATACCGATTCCGATACACAGCAGCAAATATAAAACTGTTATGGATGTAGGTAAAATTTGAATGTTCATTTCATCTCCCCCTCTTTCTCAATCTGTGTAAAGGGAACTTCACGTTTGAATTCTTTTGTTTTACTTGTTTCGTTAACTGCAGCAGGATCTTTAACTTCTACTTTCAGCAAATCATAAAGGATAATTACAAAGCTCAATGCCATTATTCCAAGCAGCATCCAGTTAATTAAAGCTGTTCCTTTGAATTCGAGTTGGTAAGAGTATGGATTCATTGTAACGAGTATGGCCACTATAATCACAATGCTCCAAACCAATCGATGACGTGCCAATGGATAAAACCCTGTTGCTTTTTTAGTTTTCATTTGAATTCACCCCTATTTTTTTTTTGTTAGAGCACTTCAAAAAATTTATCGATTGTTGAATTCCGGTTTTCGCTTTTCAATGAAAGCAGTTATTCCTTCTCTTGCATCTTCTGAAAAGAAGACTCGCTCAAAGTAATCCACTTCTTTTCTTAAAGCTTCTTCCTGCGGGATTTCACTTCCTCGATTAACTAACTCTTTAATTAATGTAATAGCGATTGCAGGTTTATCGACTAATTTTCCGGCCAATTGATTGGCACATTCCATTAATTTATCAGGAGGGGCAATTTCATCAATCAACCCAATTTTTTCCGCTTCTTGTGCCGAGATGGTTTCTCCAAGGAACATCATTCTCTTTGCTTTTGCTGTGCCGATTAAACGCGGCAGCCTCTGAGTCCCTCCGCCTCCTGGTAACAGCCCCAAATTAATTTCTGGCAATCCTAGCTTGCTTGTGTCAGCTGCAATTCGAAAATCACAAGCTAAAGCTAACTCGCATCCCCCTCCAAGAGCTAGACCATTAATAACAGCAATTATTGGTTTTGGAAAGTGATCGATTTTGTTTAAAACTTCATGGGTCTTCCCAGCAAATCCCGCTACTTCTCCAACTTTTTTATTTTTCAAAAACTGAGGAAACTCTTTGATATCTGCTCCTGCTACAAAAGCTTTCTCTCCCTTTCCTGTTATCAGCACCACTTTTAATTCATCATCTTTTTCAATCTCTTGCAAATGGCTAAGTAACTGGCTAACAATCGCACTGTTTAATGCATTCACAGGTTGATTATCGATAGTTAGGGTTGCTATTGGACCGGCGACTGACATTTCTACAATACTCATTAGCACGCCCTCCTTTTCTTAAAATTCAGTCTTATTAAACTAAAATATTTTTTCTGCTTCTGCTCCAGAAAGTCAGGCTAATTTATAGGTATCGCCAAGAGTTCGGCAGCATTCTTATATAACCAACGTTCTTTTGTTTCATCGCTCAAATCGAGTGCTAAGATTTCCTGAATAATAGATTCTTGAGAGATAGCCATAAGTTGCCAAGCGGAACCGAATAAGACTTTGTTTCGAATCACAGTTTGACCATAATTTAAAAGAGGTTCCCACCCACTGCCTGACTTCTCCATATACTTAGGCCGATGTGCAGAAATATCAATATAGATATTTTCATAATTCCAAGCGAGCATTACCATTTCATGGAGCCATGGCCAACCTCCATGGCCTGCTACAATTTTTAATTTTGGATATTCCATTGCCACTTTTTCAATATTTTTTGGATGCCCCAAGTAGTTAGAGCTATTAGGCTTCCGATTTGCAGAACAATGAATCCATATAGGAAGCCCACGTGTTTCGCAAACCTCATATATTGCCGAATAGCGTTCATCATCTGGTGGAATTCCTGAAACGAAAGGTGTTAGACAAAGTCCTGCTACCTCATCATTCTCGATTGCATCTAGAGCTATTGCTACTCCTTCACTATTTAACGGATCTAGAGCTAAAAATGGAATGATGAATGAATCAAACTTACTTAGTAATCGAGCTTCTTCGGGCGCAGTGCAAAAAACCACACTATGCTGAACCCCTATTTCTTTTTGCTTTCGCACTGATTCTTCCGCTGACAGTCTGTATTTCAATTGTTTTTTTAGCTGATCGAACCTTTCTAGTTTATTTTTGCTTGTTGATAAGTTATCTAATAGGCCAGCATCCAGATGCAGGTTTTTCGCCAGACCCGAACCAAATGTTTCAGGATAGCCTTCCTGTTGAATAACAGATTCCATTACGAAGCTAGCCGCTGCTTCATGCGGCACATATCCAAAAAAATCAATAATGGGCAAAGGAAACACACTCCCCTTCCAAAACAAGTATTTTTATTATTTTGGAGCCATGCGAACTGCCCCATCTAAGCGAATGGTTTCACCATTTAGCATAGGATTTTCAATGATTGACTTGGCCAAATAAGCATATTCTTTTGGCTGCCCGAGTCGCGATGGGAAAGGAACTGATTTTCCAAGAGATGCACGCGCTTCTTCAGAAAGTTCGTTGAATAATGGTGTTTCGAATAGGCCAGGCGCAATGGTCATTACCCGGATTCCCATCTTAGATAGATCTCTAGCAATAGGCAATGTCATACCAACGATGCCGCCTTTCGAAGCACTGTATGATGCTTGCCCTATTTGTCCATCATAGGCAGCAACGGAAGCTGTATTGATCATTACACCTCTTTCGCCTTCCTCATTCGGCGTATTTTCTGCCATCTTTTCTGCAGTTAAACGGATTACATTAAAAGTGCCAATCAAGTTTACTTGAACGACTTTTGTAAAATCTGCCAAACTATGAGCTCCGGTTCTCCCAAGAGTTCTTTGTGGATTTCCGATGCCGGCACAATTAACTAGAATTCCAATATCTCCGAATGATTCCACCACTTCATTGAGTGCTTGTTTAACAGATACCTCATCCGTAACGTTTACTTTGTAGTAACTAACGTCACCATCAAATTCCTCCGCTAAAGAACGCCCTTTTTCTTCATTCAAATCAAAGATGGCTGCTTTTCCACCTTCTGATACTATTCTTCTCACTGTAGCTTCCCCTAAGCCTGAAGCTCCACCTGTCACTACCGCTACTGAATCTTTAATCTCCATTTCATTTCCTCCTTAAATCTGATATTTATAAACCATTTGTTTTCCAATCATGTTTTTTAATACTTCACGAGTCCCGCCCCCGATCGCCACACTCTTGCTGTCCCGGAAAATGCGTTCGACTTCGTTTTCCATCAAGTATCCATTTCCGCCCATTAGATCGACTGCTTTTGAAGCAATTTTCTCTGCCAGGCGTGTGGCTTCTAATTTTCCTACCGCAAGTGACGTGATGTTAACTCTGTCGGCGGCAAAGTCTTTAAGTTCTGTATCTGCCAAATGATTAATAATTTTTAAATCAGCAGCCATTTCGGCAATAATAAATTGTATACCTTGGAAGTCACCAATGTTTTGGCCAAATTGCTGGCGTTCTCTTATGTAAGCTAAAGCCTTTTCAAAGGCCGATTCTGCCATCCCAAGTGCCATGATAATAGCTCCAACACGGTCAAAGTTAATAGCGGACAAAACGTCCTTTAAACTAGTAGCCAATAGGTTTTGATGATTTGCTTTAGCCGTTTTAAAAGAAACCGTTGCAAGTCCAGAACCTTTTACACCTAGAGTCTCTAACTTTTCTCCCATAATTCCATGTTCATTTTGCTCCTTTTCCAGCAGCAAAGTATAGACATCTTGATCTTGTCGAGCAGCAACAATAAAGAAATCTGCATTCACACCATTTACGATATATTTTTTGGTTCCAGTGACTGAGTAACCATTTTCATCCTCTTCTACTACGGTATCCATCGAAGAAAGGTCCGAACCGTTTCTTGGCTCTGTAAGAGCAAAAGCACATAAGGCATTTCCACTTTTAATTCGCTTTATAAGCTGTTGCTTTATATCACTCTCTTCCATTCGCATACTGATTACCAGTGCACATAGATGATTGATGTGATACGACAAGGCGACTGAAGCGGAGACTTTCGCAATTTCTTTTAGTACAGCTGCAAAAAAATGAATTTCTTGCTTGAAATCATCTCCGATTGAATTAAAATATCCTTCATCTCCAAGAGATTTCATCAACTCTTTTGGAATGTATCCGAGGACTTCCGTCTTTTCTACTTGTTCACTAATTTGAGCATGATAAAATCCCCTAAAATCCTCAGTTAACTGAGGATTCCATTGTTTAGAAAGAAACATCTTTTTCCCCCTTCTCTTTTCTATCAGAAAGCGATCAATTTTTGGAGCTGCTCAGCTGGTAATCCCGAAGTTCACGTTTTAAAATTTTCCCTGCAGCGGTACGCGGTAGGCTTTCGACAAAAGTCACATGCTTTGGTTTCTTGTAGCCAGATACTTTCCCTTCACAATATGACTTGATTTCTTCAGGAGACAAAGACTCATTGCTGCTGACGATATAAGCGGATAAAACTTCTCCCCATTTTTCATCCGGCAATCCTACTACTGCGACTTCTATTACTTCAGGATGCGACAGAATTATCTCTTCGATTTCCGTAGTGAAAATATTTATGCCGCCACTAATTACCATGTCTTTTTTTCTGTCTACAATATAGAGGAAACCTTCATCATCAAAGTAGCCCATATCACCGGAAGAAACCCAGTCGCCTCGGAAGCACTCTTCTGTAGCCTGTGTATTTTTATAGTATTCTGCTCCCAGCAATAGACCTTTTTTATAAACTTCTCCTACTCCTCCCTCTTCTACAGGATTTCCATCTTCATCTAAAATCTTGAGTTCCATGCCGAAAATCGGTATGCCACATGAACGGGTTTTTCTCATTTGATCTTGCGGTTTCATAATTGTATAAAGACCATGTTCAGTTGAGCCGTAATATTCGTATAGGCCAGCATTGACGAAGTAATTGATGACCCCTTCCTTTACTTTGGTTAGTAATGCTGAACCTGCACAAATTAAAACTTTCATGGAAGAAACATCGAATTTCTCTTTGCTCTTAAAAGTAATAAGATCGTTGTACATAGTTGGCACCATCGGAGTAGCCGTAATCTTTTCATTTTCAATCAAAGAAAGGACTGTTTCCGGATGAAATTTATCCAAGATGTAAATACTTCCCCCGACATTGAGCTGTTGGAGCCCATATAAGAAGCCAAGCCCGTGATAAAAAGCTCCCGCAATTAATTCATAATCGTCATCAAGCACTCTAAATTCTTTTGTAATCACTTCCCAATTTTGAATGATTGTCTTGTGCGTAGTTAAAGCCGCTTTCGGATAACCTGTGGTTCCTCCGGTAAAGCCCATCCAAAAGTAATCATCTTCATAAACCTCTGCACTAATCGTTGAGATATCTTTTGTCCGGATTCGCTCTTCGTAATTGGCTTTCTTGCCTGAACCAATAACCAGAATTCGATCATGAGAAATATTCACCTCTTCTTGTATCTCGTAAAAAGTTTCCAATAATTCTTCGGAAATGATAATGGCTTTTGCATCAGAATGATCGATTGCATATTTCAGTTCTCTTGAGACAAAACGATAACTGATCGGTGCTACCACAATCCCCATTTTTGCTAACCCATATATAATCTCGGGGTACTCTCCACAATTAACTAAAAAAGTTAAAACCTTATCATTTTTTTGCAGACTATAATCTTCACTCATGATGCGTGCTACTTGATTACTTCGTCGATTTAATTGCTGCCAGGTAATTTCAAAGCCATTATTGGATTTCACAGCTAATTTATTTTTCGTGTGAAAACTTTCTCCAAAAAACTCAGGAATTTGACCTACTACCCGGTGATTGTGCTTCTTATACATATTTCTCACTCCTAAAATTAATTTTTATAACCGGAAATTGAATACGTAACCATTTTGAAAATAAAAAAATATGGTTCTTTTGAAACTTAGTCTTGTTAATAATTTCAGAATTAAAGTAAAGCGCTTTCATTTAAGAAATTAATGAATAGTTAATTTGGTTACGATAAACATTTAAACTAACTAGTGAATTTTCTGTGAACTTTCTTATATTTAGAAATACTAGCTTAGGTAGATAGTTCCGTCAATAGTATTCAGAAAATTAATAAAACATAAAAAAATAAATTATATTTAAAAAACATCAAAAAAAATTAATGGTACTATTTGTTAAAGAAATAAGAAAGAAAAACAAAAAAACCCGCGTCCCTCAAGGCGCGGATTTGTAAATAGTATTATTTGAAACTAAAATTGAAAATAAAACTATATAAATTATTATTCAAATTTTCATCAAAAAAATTTCCTTGGAATTAATTTAGCTACTTCACTTGTAAGTATCTTTTAATTCTTTCATCACATTCTCCGGAACTTCCCCTGTTACACCCGCTACTAAATTCTCGGCCGCTTTCATGACCATCGCTTCACGGGTTTTAGCTGTCGCTGAGCCGATGTGTGGAAGTGCGGTGACTTGTTTCATTTTCAGTAATGGGTTATCCAGATCGACCGGTTCTTTTTCAAAAACATCGAGTGCAGCTCCCGCAATCTCACCGGATGTCAGCGCTTCGATCAACGCCTGTTCATCGACTACTGCCCCTCTTGCGGCGTTGATCAGGTAGGCGGAAGATTTCATGCGTTTGAATTGTTCCATGCCCATCATATGGCGGGTCGAATCGGTGAGCGGAACGATCAAGACGACAAAATCGGATTTCTCCAAGAGCTCGTCCAGCCCGCTGTACTGCATGCCATATTTTTCATCAAGGTCAGGCTTAGGCGTTGTTGCGTAGTAACGGACGTTCATCTCAAAACCGAAGACTGCTCTTCGTGCAATCTTTTCACCAATGCGCCCCATTCCGACAATTCCTAGATTTGCATGATGTACATCCGTGCCGAAAAGCTCTTCCGCTTTTGTGTCTTTGCTCCAAAGCCCTTGTTTTACGTAGTTGTTCAGCTCCGGAACTCTTCTCGCCGCTGATAAAATCAATGCAAATACAAGATCAGCAACCGTTTCATCCAGAACAAACGGCGTATGGGTGCCGATGACGCCAAACTCCCTCATGGCTTCCAGGTCAAACGAATCGTAGCCGACTGCAGTATTGCTAATGATTTTTAAATTCGGCAGCTGCGAGAGAAAGTCGCGCGTCACAGCTGCATTCTGCACAAGCAATCCGTCTACTTTCTTTGCTTCCTCGAGCAGAATATGGTTCGGAATCTTCTCTGGATTCTTCCAGATTTTATAGTCGCAATGCTTCGCTATGTAAGTTTCCACTTCAGGCGACACCGGTCTCGCAATAAAAACTTTTGGCTTCATCTGGACTCCTCCCTGCTTTCAAGTCTGTTCTTTCTGGATGAATGATTTTTCTGGTCTTTTATTAACGCAATCAATTCCTGATTTTGCCGTACCTGCTCACTCAAACTTCTCTTAACTGAAAGCATCCACCACATAATTGCCAGTAATCCGACTAAGCTGAAAATAGATTGCAGCTCCATTCGTTTTCACTCCTATCTCAACCACTTCATCATTTCTCTTACCATAATGGTTCGTCTTTGCTTGTCAGCTGCATCTTGAATGGGTAGAGCATTAACGCAATTCCAAAAAGAACAACAGCCAGCAAGACATAGACCGGAATGCTCAAATCAAACAATAAATCGCTGAAAATCAGGATGGCAAGCGGAAGAAAATTAAACATGCCTGCCTCGCCACGGCTCTTGGACGTCACGTATTGGATTTCGCCGCAATGCGGACATTCCATTCCATGATTGAATTTGATGTATTTCTTAAACGATTTCTTCCAACTCCATTGCTGTCCGCAGTTTTGGCATGTCGGCATGATTTTCCCCTCCTGTTTTCTCTAATTCTTCTTACTATTACTTACGATCCAAACTGAAAATAGTTTCAAAATTTTCCCTTTTCCTAGTTTTTAAAGCGGAAAACCGTTTTCGATTCAAATACTTCTCCTGCATCAAGCAATATAGCCGCCAGATTTCCAGGCGCCACCTGCGTTTCCAAACAAATGCCAAGATGCCGTTCGGACTTGCGTTCTTTCAACTGGATATCGCCGTCTAGATTATTGCCGGAAAAGAAAATCACGGCCGGCCGGTCCGTTTCCACTTCCATAACCCGTCCGCTCTCCGGATCTTCGAGTTTCAATTTTGACATTCCTTCTCCGTTCAAAAGAAAGGGATGGTCGTATCCGCCGCCGACCATTTCAATTTGTGGATGTTTCGATTCAACTCCTTCTTCAATTATCCGGCCATTCCGAAAATCAAATACTGAATCCTCTACATTAAGCGCATTGCCTGTGGGGATAAGGGAAGAATCCAGTTCAACAAATTGTTCGCTTTCCATTGTCAGCACATGTTCTAAAGCATTGCGTTTCAAATCACCGCTTAAATTGAAATACGAATGGTTCGTCAAATTGACAGCAGTCTTTTTATCAGTCACTGCCCGATAGCTGATTGCGAGTTCGTTTTGTTCATTCAAGGTGTAAACAACTTCGGTTTCAAGGCGTCCAGGAAAGCCTTCTTCCCCGTCTTCGCTGATATAAGTGAAACGGACGCGAACTTCTTTGTCGTCCACTTCTGCCTGGCCATTCCACACTTTCCGGTGAAATCCTTCCGACCCTCCGTGCAGCGTATTATTTCCGTCGTTTGCCGGCAATTCTAAAGATTCCCCGTCTATAGTAAGCACAGCTTGCTGAATGCGTCCGGCAACCCGGCCAACTATCACCCCTAAAAACGCTTGGTCGTTCACGTATTCATCCAAGGTTTCGTAGCCTAGAACCACATTTTCCACTTTACCTTCACGGTCCGGCACACGGATTTCCTGAATAGCACAGCCCCATTCAAGGAATGTCGCTTCCACGCCATTTGAATTGCTGACGGTAAATGCCTTCACCGCTTCGCCTTCCACTGTCCCAATCACTTTTTCTTCCACTTTCATCTTTCATTCCCCCTGAATTTCTATTTCCTCTATTCTTTCACTTTCCCCGCACACTGACAATGCTTTTGGCTGAAAGTTGAAATAATTGGACGGATTCGATACGATGTAAAGAAATGGGAGGTCCTTCCGATGAGTGTTGATCAACGTTCTGTCTTTATCGATGCCGATTTGGATACCGTCTGGAAAGCCCTGACGATTGAAGGGAGTTTTTCCACTTGGTACGCACCGGGTTCCTTATGGACAATTCCACGTCTGGAAGCCGGAGAAAAAGCCGTTTTCACCTTAATGCCGAATGAACACAACCAATTGGAGGAAGGCGAACATGTCGAAATGATTTTTACGATTGAAGAAGTCATTTTGAATCGCCGTTTTTCCTATTCTTCCGATATGGATGGCCTGAAGTTCGTCTTTGACCTCGTACCGGAAGAGTCCGGTACACGCGTGCATATTAATATGGACGGATTTGAGCTGAGCCTTGCCAATCTCAAAGCATTTGCGGAAGGCCGCGAATTGCCAAACCGTTAACAAAAAGACAGCCAGAGATGCATCTCCGGCTGTCTTTCCAGTTTCGTCTTATACGCAAATTATTTTCTGAAAATATTAATTATTGAAACTTTTTACAGATTTAACCGTATACTAACTATAAACCGAAATTGTTGGACGTTAAATCAATGAAGGAGGAGTTGGATATGCATTGGATGATGTGGGTTTTTTGGGGATCTCTTGTAGCGATATTCTTAATTGCTTTTCTAGTCGATGTGGTGACGAAAGGAAAATATAAGCTAAGCAAACCGGCGAAGACGCAAAACCAGGATGCAGCTGAAGCAGATGCCCGCCGGCACGCGGGACGAAGCGACAATCAAGGCATGTTTTAGCCGGGACGCAAAAATGAGCTTGGATCAATTGATCCAAGCTCATTTTGATGTCCATTTTTATTTAATCGCCATTACTTCCTTATAAAAGAACTCATTTCAATTGGCAGGAATTCACGGTCCCACGGATACCACAGCCATTGCTTGCCTTCTTTATAAATATGGAACTTTCTTGCAATATCCTCGCCATTATGTAAAACAGCTGCATAAATTTCAGGATCTGGCGGATTTCTGATCAGCTCCGGATCTTGCGGGGCGTGTTCACCTTTAAGTATCTTCAAAAACTCTTGTACATCTTGCTCATCTTCCAGCATGTTGAGCAGCTCCGGTGAACTGAAATTATCATAGAGAAATAGATCGTAAATCTCGATTTTTGCTATTTCCTCCAGTTTAAGGTCTTTGAAATGCTGCGGGTAGCCCTCGCTTTTTGCCTCATTCATGTACAGGCTATACCCGTTGATTTCTGCAGAGTCTTTCGCTGCTAAAAAATCCGGCAGCCCTTCCACGTAATAGAGTTCAGTGCCAGGCTCCCAGAAGGCCGCATCCCCGTTTTTCACTTTGTACTGGGTGGAATTGATATTGTCGCTTACCCTGAATGCTACTTCGCCTGCTTTTTCGCCAATCTTTTCCGGATCAGCCAGAACAGCAGAGTCTAACGCTATGTAATAGTTTCCATCCCATTGGATGAAATCAACCCAATCCAAAATCGCTTCCGGTCCTTCTTCCTGAATTTGCGGCTTGGCATTTACAGCATCCTCTTGCATCTCTTCTGGAGAAGCGGCTGGAGATTCGTTAGCGCCGCATGCCGCAAGAAATAAGGCCAGTAAAATCAGTAAAATGATCTTTTTCATACTTCCCCCTCACATTCCGCTTTTCTTATTAGACGCATCAACAACAAGCCGGTTACAGTTAACTCGATTCTTTCTTCCTGGGTGACTGCACGAGCCAAATGACGCCAACTCCGAATAAAGCAAACAAGACGCGCCAATACCCATTCGAAAAATCGATATCCAATAAGAACGTCAAGGCGAAATACAGGAAAAATATAATGAAGTACCGGTAAATCATCCCTTAGCTCTCCTCCTTACTGCCAAGCCATTTCAGTTACTTGAAAAACTGTCCGATAAGGCGCGGAATGAATAAGAAAAAATCAGCTAAGGAAAAAGCGGCTTCCGCCTTATCGAAAGCATCGAATTCCTGTTTGTTCTTTTCGAATGCGGCAGGATGGACCGTATCTCCTTGAATCGGTTCAATACCACCTTTGAAGCGGATATTCAGTGAGCTGCTCTGCTCCATTTCTGGTGAATCCATCACTTGAAAGTGGATATGCGCTTCCGACGAATTCCCGGAATTGCCGCATAGCCCAAGCAGTTGGCCCTGTTCTACGGAATCCCCACTCTTCACTCGAATCGATCCTTTCTTAAAATGCGCCAGCAAACTGTATTCACCCTGTCCATGCTCCAGAACGATAAAATTGCCTGCAGGATCTGACTCATTCATCTCACCAAGCGGATTGTCCCAAATTCCATCAACCACTTCGATGACTTTTCCACCCGCAGGAGCTACTACTTTTTTGCCGAAAGCGTAATAGTCTTCATTGCGCAATCCTTGGTTTCTGTAGGTCTGCCCAGCTTTCATGACGACCAAATCATAAGCGTAGCGCTGCTGCTCGTACGCGTAATGGTAATTGATGAACTCGTTTTTCCCGCCCCAAAACACAAACCAGTCATCCGCAATCGGCATGATGAATTCTGTCTTGGTAACTTGGTTATCGCTTTTCGGATACGTTACGTAAGGCTTTATGTACATTCCTTGAATCTCGTTGCCGTCATAAGAAACGTTGATCGCTTTTTGTTTTCGGTCATCCAGCCAGATATACTGTTTAAATCCGGGCATGGTGGTCTCATAAGCCAAATGATAGCCTTTCACGCCTCTATTGAATGACTTCGCCAATTCGATAAAATCCCGAAGGGCACTCGTCTCCCTAAACTCCTTGATGCACTGGCGGTAAATCGCAGTAAAATCTTCCGCTAAAAAACGTTCTCCAAATTCCTCGGGTTTGAATCCGTTCTTCCTGCCCCTGCCCATAAACACCATCCGCTCCTTTCGCCGAATAACTGAACTTAAATTATCTATTCTTATATGTACGATTAGGGCCGCCAAAAGTTTCCATCAATTGTAAATAAATACGAAAAAATGATCCGGAGTTGGACGGAACTTCTTTTATGCAATAAAGTCTAATGAGTAATTCCCTTTTCACGAAAGGAGCACTCCGTTGAATCTTTTATTAATCGTCTTTTCTTTTATGAGTTCAATGTTCGTGTCCGGGCTGATGATCCGCAAGCAGCAGCGAAAAATAAGAATCATCGTTTCAGCGCTTCTCATCAATACTGTCATTATTGGCGTAACTGTTTCACTCGTTTATAGCTTGGACCATGAAATGCAGTCTTTCGGCGTCGGCCTCGAAAAAGCCTTTATGCCATTGCTGGCAATCCCTGTCCTGACATGGCTGAATGCGGTCTTGCTGCCATTCGTTCCGAGCAAGACCTTACCTGAAAATCGCTGAAATGAGAAAACCCGCAAGTATTCCAAAAGCGAAGATGATGAGTAGTTTTGTTTTTTTATTCATGTCATTCTCCTTTCATTGATGCTTCTCTTTTATTTCGATTCTGCTTCTTCAATAACTGACGTATCGCTTTGCCGAGATTCACCATGGCCAGGTCCAAACAAATTTAAAATCACCACTCCCGCGAGAATTAGCAGAATGCCGGCTATACTCGCCCCGTTAATCTTTTCTTTCCAGATCAATACGGAGATAATCGTGGTGGCGACCATGCCGAGACCCGACCAGATGGCGTAAGCCGCATTCAAGGGAATGACTTTCAATGCCAACGATAAAAAGAAAAATGAAGCGGCGAAAGCAAACAGCAAGCCGATGGTCGGAAAAATTTTGGTAAAGCCTTCCGACGCCTTCAACAAGGACGACCCAATCAACTCCCCGACAATCGCAAGCCCAAGAAACAGATAATGCATTTCTTCTCCTCCCTTCAGGTCGTCGTTTTCATTTTCGGTTTCCGGTTCTTTTTGCTATTGATAAGAATTAAAATAGAGCATAATATGGCTGCCATTACAGTTAAGAAAGAGCCTTTTTGATAGATATCATAAATAAATACCGTTAAAAATAAGACCGAAATCCATAGATGATAAAAATAATATTTACTCATTTCTTCAACCCTTCCTTGTAAGAACTGCCCTACTATAACCGCTGCATGCTTTTCAGCTTGCTAGATGGTCGATGGCATCATTGAACGGTTTCTTTTCATACACTTAGCATTCCTCTTCTAAAATAGCTTTTGCCATATAGTAGGCACTGACTGTAAAAAGCTGCGTCTGAATGGATTGAGTTTGAATCATATGCCCGAATTCCTTAAAATCATAGAGTTTTACATTAATGTCTTCGGTTGCATCCAACTCCTGGTCCCCCGCTTGGTACGCTTCTTTCACAAGGAAGGTTTTGATTTTATTGGTTTGCGTTGCCGGATTGATCATGAATTCGCCTAAGAGAACCGGTTTTTCCAAGGAAGCATAGCCCGTTTCTTCCCGAATCTCACGGAGAATGCCTTCTTCATCGCTTTCAGCTTTTTCGATTTTCCCTGCTGGAATTTCCAGATAAACACCTTGTCCTGCATATCTGTACTGTTCAACCAATAAAATCTGTTGTTCCTTCGTCACGACGATAGCATTTACCCAGTCCGCAAATTCGTTGACGTAATAATCATCAATAATCAATCCGTTTGGCAATCGGCAACTGTCTTTCCGTAAGTTACCGAATGGTGTTTGATAAAGGTATTCCGACTTTAAAGTTTTCCACTTTTCCATATCCACCCTCCAACTCAGCATTTTTAGTAGAAAGCTGCTTTTGAAAAAACCTCTGCTATCAATTCCTCAATCGTTCCAATGACTTTAAAAACTTCCGGCAAATGATAGAATGTGCTGGTGAGCGCCAAGTCATTCACCGTATCGTCTGGTGAATACAGAAAAATTTGCTTGCCCGTCCCTAAAGCGATGCCCATCTCCACATGGCTTCCTTTTCCGGCTGGCAGCATGATAATCACCACATCCGCTTCCATCACTGCTTGTTTTTCACTTTTGCCGATCGTTTCAAGTTCCGCAATGGATGTGGCTGCACCATGGGTCCAATCATAGGTAAGGACGAATCCATTGCTTGTCAGCCGCTCCGCTACCAATCTAACAGCCTCAATATTTCGAAAGCTCGACGCAATATAGAACTTCATACGGCGCTGCTCTTTTTTATTTCCCAGGAAATCATCTTATCCGTCTTCATGGTTTTGTGCATGCCCGCTTTTTCCAGTACCCGGATTGAACCGATATTGTCCTTTTCTGTTTCAGCGCGCACCTTTTCTACTTTTCCAGTTTCAAAAGCCCACGCGATCAGCCCTTTTACCGTTTCGGTCGCGTAGCCTTTATTCCAATACCGTTCAAGCAGGCCGTAGCCAATTTCAATTTCCTGATCGGCATTCGGCTTTCCTTTAAAGCCGGCATCGCCGATCACCTGCCCCGTCATTTTATCGATAATGAGCCAATGCCCCCACGCCAAAAGCTCAGGATCTTCTTCCAATGCTTTCAAATACACTATGATTTCAGGACCGTTTTCGTAATATTGTTCTTCCAGCATTTGAAGATGTTCTCTCCTGCACGGGAGAATTTCGAGTCTTCCTGTTTCGATTTTCATTTAAGGGTCTCCTTTTTGCTGAAAATTAGTAGAAGCTATCTACTCCGCTTTCTTCTATTCTACCGGGAACACGTGGAAATAAATAGAATATTCGGCTATAGTAGGATCAGGGATATTGCCATTGTCTTAGCCATTTCTCTCTTACTCATTTATTTTTCTCTCGACTGTTTTTTCTATTCACAAATGTCTTTTTATGCCGATACATATAAATGCATGATAAATTTTTTCGTTCTACTAATTGAAATTTTCATTGGTGCAAACTTTCATAGATGAAGTACCTTCACCTCCTTGTTTCAAATAAAAACCACCGTATAGGCAGGTGAAATATAAAGTGTTCAAATCGAACAGAATAGCAGCTATCTCGATAATCTCCATTATTTCCGTGTTCCTCGTGTGGAATATGGCCTTTACAGATTCGGAGTTGCTGCAATTAATCGGGACAAATGGAATTCAGATCACGGTAGGGGTTCTTAGTTTTATTTGGCTGTTTCAGGTATACCTTCGCTACCCCGGCCGCTACCGGAATTTTTGGCTATTATTATGCATCGGGATGCTGTGTTCTATAAGCGGCACCTCCATCTGGCTTTATCTCCAATTGAGTCAACAAGTGCTTGCTTCGACAGCGAGCTCTTCATTCTTTTGGGTGCTTTCGTATTTCTTTTTTCTGGCTGCATTAATTTACAAATCGAAGGAGATCGGCATTTCTCTTTCCAATAAAACGTACCTTTTCAATATTTCCGTGTATATGGTAAGCGCTATTGGCGTAAGCTATCAATATTTGCTTAAACCGATCCTCATTACCGAAGATACTTCTTCATTAATGAAACTCTATACAATCGGCTACCAGCTGGCTGATTTAGGCATGTTGTTTTTCGGCATCATCCTTTACTATTTGATACGATTCGAAAGCGAAAAAAGATTTCTTTTGTTTTTGATTGCAGGTCTTTTACTGCAGATACTTTCGGATGCTGTAATTCCGTACGTTTCTATTACAGGAAATCATTACAGCGAATACGTTTCAAGCCTTATCGGGATAATTGTTTTGCTTCTCATCGGTTTTACAGCCTTATATAAAAAGGGCATTAAACCAATTGAATCCGTAAAACCGGAAATGCTGTTCGATAAGAAAGAATTCTTTTTCCCATATATTTGCATCTTTCTTCTTACCGCTTTAGTGATTTACAGCAAACAATGGCATCTTAGCCTCACTGTCTTGGATGTATCGCTGCTCATCATTTTCTTGCTGGTCATTGTACGGCAGCTTAATGTCGTATCCAAAAATGCCAAGCTTATGGAAGAACTCAAAGATTTAGCTTACAACGATCCCCTTACCGGACTATTCAACCGATCCAGTTTAAAGCAAAATATTGAAATGATGATGGAAAGCAAGGATGGCAAGTTTGCTTTACTGCTCATCGATTTAGATCGGTTTAAAATGGTGAATGATACGCTGGGCCATCACATTGGGGACGAAATTTTAATTGAAACCGGAAAGAGATTCAGAAAAGCAGCGAAACCGGAAGATCAAATCTACCGATTGGGCGGTGATGAATTTGTCTTTCTCCTTCCAGATGCCGGAGAAGCTGGCGCCCTCACTACAGCGAAATTAATAGTGGAAAGTTTCCAGTCTCCTTTTATGGCATTGGCAAACGAGATAAACCTTACCCCAAGTATTGGGATAGCCCTTTTTCCTGGCCACGGGGAAACTTCAGACGATTTACTGAAAAATGCCGATGCGGCCATGTATCTTTCGAAAGAAAACGGAAAAAATGGATTTACTTTATACAATGCTGAGATTAATTCCTATATGAAGCGGAAAATGGAGATTGAAAGCCACCTGAAAAGAGCCATTGAGAACAATCAATTATCTCTTGTCTATCAGCCTAAAGTGGATTTGCAAACTAAGCATATCGTAGGCGCGGAAGCTTTATTAAGATGGAACCATCCGGAATTGGGTGCTATTTCTCCCGCTGAATTTATTCCCATTGCGGAAGAGACCGGGCAAATTATTGCTATCGGCAATTGGGTTTTGGAGACCGCCTGCAAACAAAACAAAGCTTGGCAGAATCAAGGGCTGCCCCCTTTGAATGTTTCGGTCAATGTCTCGGTTCCGCAGCTCCAGAACGGCCAATTTTTGATGACTGTAAAAAACGTCTTAACAGAGACGCAGCTGGACGCCAGTTTCCTGGAACTAGAAATTACAGAAAGTATTATGCAAAATGTGAAAGAAAGCGTCCCTATTTTAACGCAGTTAAAAGAACTGGGCGTTAAGATTTCCATCGACGATTTTGGCACCGGCTATTCTTCACTGCACGTTCTCTCGAAATTGCCGATCAACACCATTAAAATCGACAAATCTTTCATTGATGTATTAAATCAGATGGATGAATCTCCGATCATCAAAGCGATCATTGAACTTGGGTTGAACTTAAATTTGAGCATCGTAGCTGAAGGCATTGAAACTGAAAAACAGATGGAATACCTGCAAAAGAACGGACCTATTGTCGGGCAAGGTTATCTTTTCTCGAAGCCCTTACAAGCAAGTGAATTCGCAGAGCTGATTCGCGAAAATTAATCGCTTTACGTTGTGGAGGAATTGTTGGAGAAATCTAAAACGCATTAGAAAAGACGGGCTGAAGAATGAACTGCACCCCCTTGTTAGATTGGTGTCTAACAAATTAGGTGCAGTTCAGAATTCTTCGCCCGTCTTTTAATTTGTCCTTTTCAGTCCATGGATTCATTTCCCATTCTTCAAAGATGAAATAATATTAAACCAACGGCCTCACTACTAATTCATTTACATCGACATTCGCTGGCTGCTCAATTGAGTAAGCGATTGAACGAGCAATGGCTGAAGCAGGCAGCACAGTCTGCCGATATTCCTTCATAAAATTTATGGTTTCTTCGTGGGTAATACTGTCTGCAAGTTCAGACTCCGTTACGCCTGGAGATACGAGCGTTACACGAATATTTTGGCCAGCCATCTCTTTCCGCAATCCATCTGTTATGGCTCGGACTGCGTATTTAGTTGCGGAGTAAACGGAACTCGTGGGTGTCACCTCGTAGGCGCCGATGGACGCGATGTTAACGAATTGTCCAAACCCCTGTTTTTTCATAACCGGGAGTCCTGCAGCAATTCCATGAAGGACTCCCCGGATATTAACGTCGATCATCCTATTCCATTCTTCGACCTTCAACGCTTCTAGCGGCGAGAGCGGCATCACACCGGCATTATTGACAATTGCATCCACCTGTCCAAAAGTTCTTTTAGCCAACTCGACAATTCCCTGCATTTGTTCCAATTCTGTTACGTCTAATTTTTGGGCAATTACAGCTCCCCCATCTTTTTGAATCACCGCTGCCAATGCGGCCAGCCGTTCTGTTCGTCTTGCACCAATTACAATATTGGCTCCTTGGCGCGCAAGCAGCCGGGCAGTCTCTTCCCCTATACCACTGCTTGCCCCTGTAATAATAACGGTCTTCCCTTCAAGCGGAAACATTCAATTCGCCCCTTTCTTTCTCATTCTTCCCGGTACAGCACCATTCCTGCATGATACAGAACACCGTCGACAAAATCTCCGTCAGCTGTAAAACCGGTGTCATCCACATATTCAATGTGATTCCCCTTAACTGCATAGTTCCCTTGATAAGCGCTTTTGCGCTTTCCGCGAGCTTCATCATACCGGCCGTTTGCTAACAATTCATGCCGAATATAACCGTCTTTCGTGACCCACATGCCGATATATGGATGTGATGTAACCTGTTGATTGCTCATTTTATTTTCCCCTTTCAATTTCGAGTCATGAATTATAATGGATCCTTTCCCTTCATAAACGAAAGCGCAATAAAATTTTGATTACCTGCTTATCTCTGACTCTAGTTTTAGTATGAATCGTCAGCCAAACAAGGCGGTAGTCGAATTCTACTTAAGTCTTGCCTAATCCTCCGAAAAAAAATAGGATAGAAAGAAAAAACAGATTAAGACAGCTAGAAACTTGGAGGAGCACCTATGAAATCGAATGAAGCATTGACGCAAGCAATTGAACAATTTATACAAACCGATGGCACAAAGGAAACGGCTATTCCAGGTTTGCAGTTTATCCGAACCTCCCAAATTTCCGAACCGGTCTACACTGTCTACAAGCCCTCTCTATGTATCATTGCTCAAGGCTCAAAAGTAGTCACACTGGGAAGAGAGGCCTATCATTACGACCCATTGAGCTATTTGACGGCTTCCGTCCAATTGCCGATTGCCGGGCAGGTTGTCGAGGCTACTCCTCGAAATCCTTATTTGAGTTTGCAGCTGCAGCTAGATATGAAAGAGGTTCTCGATATTCTTCAATCGTTCGATCAAATAAAACTGCCTAAAAACGAAATAAAGCGAGGACTTGTCATTAGCCGCATGAATGAAGAGCTTTTAGATGCAGCACTCCGGCTTGTCCGGCTGCTGAATGCCCCGCAAGACATTCCATTTCTTTCTTCGGGTATTATTCGAGAGATTATTTACAGAGTTATGCAATCGGAACAAAGCAATAATTTGAAACACTTTGCACTTATCGGCAGCAAGTCCCAACGGATTGCCCATTCCATTGAACGGCTAAACTGTACATTCGACCAACCTATCCATGTAGAAGAACTGGCGGAAGATGCACAAATGAGCCTCTCTTCCTTTTACAGTCATTTTAAAGAGGTTACCGGTATGAGCCCGGTACAGTATCAAAAATCGCTCCGTCTTCAGGAAGCTCGCCGGCTGCTCCTTGATGGAGAAATGAACGCAGCAGAAGCAGCATTCCGAGTCGGATACGAAAGCCCTTCACATTTCAGCAGAGAATATGCCCGGAAGTTCGGCTTGCCTCCGGGGCAGGATCTTCGGCTTTTACGTGAATCTCTGCAAGAAAATACTTTTTGAAATTTCCAAGTAACCAGAGCAAATAAAAACTGCACGGAAAACCTTAACTACATCTAAGGTTTTCCGTGCAGATCACGATAAAATACATGGTCTATCTGCTTTCATTTACATCTTTCAGCGTTAATTTTTGATCCGGAGCAAAACTGACATAATCATAAATTTCTTCTCCGTCCACCACACTGCGATAACCCACTTCAGCCATGTAATAATTGATGGACTCGCCGTTTAGCTCTTGTTGGATTGTTTTGCTTTGCTGCAGCATTTGATCTTTCGTCAACTCAGCTTTTTCAATTTCCAGCATGATCAGCATCGGCTTTGGCGTTTCGAGCTCCGGTGTCCATTTGTCGGCTCCGTCGTGATAAACTTCTACATCTGTAGATACACTTTCAACTTCTGGAACTTTTTTCTGGAGAAGCGTCAGAATGTGCTCCTCTGCCTGTGCATTTAACTTTTCTGATGCCTCTTTGTCGATCTTGGAAAAATGAATGGTATCTCCCAGTATTTCGTACGGCTCCATAGCGGAAACATAGATTTTATAAGTGGTTTCAACCGCGGCGGAATCCTGCTCGACTACTGTAAAGCGGAATGTAGCATCGCTCCAACCATAGTCTGCCGACTGCTTGATCTTATAGTCCATATCCGGATAGTTTTCTTCCAAATACGCTTCCAGGCTTTCCTTCGCCTTGTTTTTTTCGATGGGATTTCCGCTCATCTGAATGTAAGCAAAAATCACGGCGCCAATCAATAAAACCGCAATTCCACCGTATAGTAGTTTCTTTTTCATGATCAATGTTCCTCTCTTATTTTAAGAATGCAAAAGCCGATGGCGATTCCGATAAACGTAAATACGAGATGGACAGCTAAAGAAAACAGCGATAATTGAAGTGCTTCCGAAAAGCTTTCCACATAAAATTCGCCGAACCAGTCCGTCATGTAAAGCAAGCAATTCCAAATGAAATTCGGGACGCCTGCAAGCAAAACGGCAACAAGCACCGAACGATAAAACAGGTAAGTCACCGCTCCTAAAATGGCATAGGTCAGGATAAAAGTTTTGTTGTCATTGATGATGGTCGTGCTCATCGCAAGTATAAAGGCGATGGCCACGAAGAAAATTTGGATTGTTGTTAAACGCATGGTTATTTTCCGGATCATTTTCTTTGAAGAAGCTCCAGGTTTTACATGTGCAGGCAACGGAATTTGCGACTGCTCCGCAATTCGGCGGCATTCTTCACAGCTTTGCAAATGCTCTTCCAGAAATTTTTTCGTTTCCTCTTGAAGCAATTCCTCTTCGTATAAAGGCAGCAAATCCTGTACGATTGCACAATCCTTGTTCATAAAGTCACCTCCATCATTTTTTGAATCCTCAATTTCAACCGGTGAAAAGTAACGCGTGCGTAGTTTTCGGATTTGCCGATCAGCACGCTAATTTCTGCAAAGCTCAATTCTCCGTATATCCGCAGAAGTAAAATTTCCCTCGCCGCATCATCGAGTTTCGAGATATGATGCAGCAGCATTTTTGCATCTTCATTGATTTCCGTTAACTCTTCGACCGAGTGGATGTCCGCTTCCGGAATCGCTGCTAGCTTTTCCATCAAATTTTGCTGATATTTGTTTTTGCGGTAAAACTTTTTCAAGAGGTTGTTCGCAATGGCGAACATCCATGTCGACAAAGTGGACTCGCCATTGAATGACGCAATATTTTTGCACGCCTCGTAAAACGTATCGTGGCAGAGATCCTGTGAGGTTGCCCGATTGCCTGTTTTGGCGTAAAAGAATGCATAGATTTTCGGTTGGATTTCTTCATACTCCTTTTCAAGCTGGTTCATGGCGGCCCTCACTTTCCCTGTTCTTAGTATTAATACCTTGGCCTTCTATTTCGTTACAATTATTTTAAAATTAATTTTCCTTCTATCATTTCAACGATTTCTCTAGAATAAAGTTTTAAAAATGTTTTGTATACCCTGGCCCAAAAAGAAAAGGAGTAATCCCAAATCACTCTTGGGATTACTCCTTTTCTCTAATTCATTTGATGGTCCAGATCTTACATTTCTAAATCTAAGAAAGCATATGGCAATAACTCTTTTAGCTTTAATTCCAATATTTCTTTCTTCTCATTCGTTAAATACATCGGCATTTCAGGCGAACAGAATTCAGCCATAACTTGTCTGCAGATGCTGCAAGGCGGAAGGTAGTTTTCCGTGTTGCCTGCGACTGCGATCGCTTCGAAATCACCTTTTTTGTATCCTTGGGCAACAGCTGTAAAAATAGCTGTCCGCTCCGCACAGTTTGTAGCGCCTAGTGAAACGTTCTCTACGTTTACCCCGTTGACCACTGTGCCGTCTTTCATCAACAAAGCAGCGCCTACCGGGAATTTCGAGTAGGGAATATATGCTCTTTCTTTCATGCTGCGTGCGCTTTCCATCAATTGTTCTTTATTCATGGTCTCCATCCTTTTCACTAGAAGAATGAACTTTTCACAGTTCCCTTGATGCCAGCATTTAGCTGGCAGGACTATTGATTTTACAGTCTATTGGGAAAATAGTCAATTGCGTATTCAGGCACTCTAAGTGCTATTTTGCACCTAGTTCAAGTCTTACTTGGCATAAAAGCTATCTTTCCTTTTTTAAGGAAGATAGCTTTTATGTTTATTTAATACCGATAACTAAATTGTCGTGATCAGCTTCAACCACTTCTAGTGTAGTCTAACTAAGTTGATCGATTTCTCGGATTCTTACAATGTTCTTCTGAAGAGCCAGTTAAAGGAAGTGGTACATTCTGCATAAGCAGCAACCTTTCCGATTTACTGTTTTTCCAAACAATGATAAATGGCGGCTCGGGAAAAATTCCATTTTTCAGCCACATCTTTGATTGGTGTTTTTTTGCTTGAGATTTTCAAACAAGCAGAAATTTTCCAAGAGGATTTCAAATCATTCGAAATCCCGAAACGCGTCAAGCATGATTGGGACATTCTCCTCCAGGAGGAATGCCTTGATATGTGGAGTCAGCTAATCAATCCCCCTTAGTTGATGCTTACACTTTACAGCGCCATCCTACATTGATGGTGCTTTTCCTTTTGGAAATATCAATATCAGTTTCTCACAAAGCGTTATAAAGTACATAAAAGAAAAGGCCTTATTTGTCTATTTTTTTATTCATAAAAACGGTTTAAATAAAATAATCCTCTATTTTCATAACCAAGTGGTATATTTATAAAAAGAAAGTATAAATGAATCTGTTGATGTGATGGCTTATTGACATGTTAGATTAAATAGTTGTGAATAAAAAAGGTTAATCTTCAAGAAACGCGCCCTTTTGTGGAATATAGGAAAGACTTTTAAATATTAATAAATGTCCAAGGTTAGCAAATGTAAGGATTAGCCGATAACTCATTTTATTTAGGAGGTTAATTATGAGCAAAAATGAGGACCAAACTAATTGGCCAGTCTGGGCAACGGAATCGATTGAAATAGCTGATCCTGATTCCATGTGGTTAGAAAAGGGCAAACAAGAGGAAAAACAGCTTTATGAACTTCTTTCTCCATTTGGAATAGGGCAAGTAATACACATAGGCAGTACTTCTGTTCCTAATCTTCCTGCAAAACCAATCATCGATATAATGGCTGATGTTGATTCATTTGAACGGGTCACTGATATTTCTGCGTTGTTATCTAGCGATGACTGGCATTATGTACCTCCCCATTTAGATAATAAAGACTGGAGAAGATTTTTTGTGAAGGTAAAAAACGATAAACGTGTAGCCCATCTTCACTTAATGCTAAAGGGAGAACAACGATGGGAAAAGCAATTACTTTTCCGTGATAAATTAAGGGATGATCCGCAACTAGTTTTTGAGTATGCCCGTCTCAAGAGTAATCTAGCAAAAGAATTTAATCTTGATCGAGAAGCCTACACGGAAGCAAAAACAAAATTTGTTAATCTTGTTCTTCGGTCATGATACACAACAGAATTGTATTTTGTATGAATAAACGGATGGCAAAGGAGTTTGTAGTAGTCTATAGCCATCGGGTACGATTGTTGAGTAAACATTTTAGAAAAGAGTATCGATAATCCTCTATTATTAATAAAAAAAGGGCTTGTAACATGACTGAACCGCACCCCAAATGGTAGACACTTTAAAAAAGTGACCCATTTGGGGTGCGGTTCATTTATCCCTTCTCCCTTCTCCTTCATTCTTTAAATCACTAGAGTATTGTATAAAGAACTGTGTTTGCTAAAGTAATCATCGTTAATAGAATTGTATTCAGAAATGCCCCAACATAGACATTTCCAGTTTTTCTGAAAAAGTAACGATTGTAAACTGCTGCTACCAAAAGGATCGGCACAAGACCGATTACAATAATCGATGATAATGACTCTGCAGGATAGCCGCCCGTCCCTGTAATGAACAACAAGCCATAATGATAGATCAAATATAGGATCAATCCACCGATAAAGTGGAGAATGGATATGCCATAACCTTTCCATCCATCATAAAAACTGCTGGCTGTATTGACATTGACTGATATTCCGATGATGAAATAGTAGATGAAGAATAATGGCGCATAGCGTAAAAGAGCCCATACATGCTGTTCTTCAAATGTTTTTACTGCTACGGTCCATAGACGGAAATCGACTTGGAAAATTGCATCCACTAAATAGAGGACAGCATATCCGATAATGACAGCAAGTATAGCGGTAACAAAAGTTGAGACGATCGTTTTGATGTTAGCACGTAATCCATAATTCGCGAAACGTGCTCCTTCTGCTTTTTTCGAAACAAAGTGATAACCAACCAAAATCATCAGCGTCACTATCGCAACATTGATAGCCCAGAAGAGAATTGGATTGACAGTAGCTCCGCCAAACCATTCTGTAGTCGCAAAAAATCGTTCCTGCTGACGGAGGAAAATATATTGTACGATGCTTAAGCCAAGAATTAGCCCCGAGCCCATTTTTACTGACTTGGCCGAATTTTTTACAAAGCTGAACAATAATATCAGCCCAGATAATCCAATGGCGATCATGCTGATTTGACGCAGCAAGGTCATCCCTGTTTCATTAGCGCTGTATAATGCCGTAAAGAAAAGGGCCGGATAAAGCGCTCCCACAATAAGCAGTACATAACCAGCAAGTTTCGCACCATCTGATTTTGGTGCAGAAAGCGCCGCCGGACGCTCTGTGTAAACCCAATTGAAGAATGGGAGTTTCGTCAACAAGCTGATAACTGGAATGAAAAGGAGGAAGAAACCTATCAAAGCTATAAATGAAAACCACTCTTTCCACATCCATGTTTGTCCATCTTCACCGATTTCCACTAAATTACCGTAATCCGAAAAAGCTGTGTCATAGAAGTCGATTGCATATTCAGTAGACTGCTGTGAAAAATGATTCCATGGATGTGTTTCATTAGGCTGGTAAATAATCCGTTGACCGCCATCCACTTCATAAAATTCACTCGCTTGCGCTGATTCCAGTCCGCCTAAAAACCCAAGGCCTTCGGCTGTACTGACGTAGTCTTTCTTAACGACAGGCTGACCTGCCGCAGCTGCTTCTGCATTAAAGAAAAATTCATCGTAAACGCCAGCAATTTTCCCTGAAGGACGCGGCCCATAGGAAGCGTTGATTTGTTCGTCTGTATAGCCAAGTGTTTTCAACCACTGATAATCAGAACCCATCGTCAAGGAACTTTGAATTTTACGGATACCTGATTCCTGGAAATCAACCTCATCCAACATCACTGCGTGCGTTGAAGAGAAGCCACCCATGGAGTGCCCGGAAACAGCGATAATCCCATTTCCTTCGCCATCTTTCAATACATAATCCTGTTCATACATGTATTGGACCGCATCATACATAGCATGCGGCCAGAAGGAGAAGAACGGAATCGGTTTCTCCATCGTTCCAGTAGAATGTCCATGATCATACATATCCAGTGCCAGGACTACATAACCCCGCTTAGATATTTCGATGGCTTGGGCATCCTGCATTTCACCAGAGTTCAAATACCCGTGCGTGGCGATGATTGTCGGCCTTGCCTCTTCGTCTGCCCCTTCTGGCTTATAAAGCAAACCCGACAGCTCTCCCCGCTCAGTGTCAAAATAAATACGGGACACATCTACATCCCCGCCGGCACTGTTAAAGCTAGCAGCAACTGCACTGCCGATACCAATAAGTAATAGTGCGACAATCAATAAAATTAATGGTCTTTTTACATTTTTCATGATGATCCCCCTTGTTTCACAAAGTTATTACTTGTAACTCAATGTAATTTTGATATCTGAACTCTCCCTCGACTCCTCCTATTCTCATACTCATCACACAAAAAGACACATCAAATACCTTCGGGGTTTGCCCAAAGTACTCAATGTGTCTCTTAATCTCGTCACAAGCTGTTAACTTATACCTAGTATAATAGTTTATGAAAACGCTGTCAATTCAATCGCGTTAATTTTTCTAATTATTATAAATTCGTTTCTTATTCCTAACGGTCTTTGCATAATTTTACATTAGATGCAATTACAGCATAAGCCCCAGATTTGATAGCCATATGCCCTTTTGTTCGGTCAAGCCTCCGGTTATTACTGGTATCCCAGTGGCATTTTGAATCTCTTTAATAATACTTGGAATTATGCCTGGAAGTATTTCAGTAAATTCCGGTTGGATTTCCCGATATATATCCATATTATGGGCAAGTGCATGACAATCCAGAGCAAACCATCTGTGACTCCCTATAATGCTTCATTTTTTTACAGATGCAATGACATTTGCCCGCGTGGAAATAACTCCGTCGACTTTTACATTATTAAGCAAGTACCCTAAACCAAACTCATCGATTTTAAGACCTTGTAATAAAATCGACAGGCATTAGCGCTTCTTTGCCATGCTTCTTAGCAAATGTAACTGTACTTTCCACTTGGGAGAGGCGCGTCTCTAAAAAGATAATTCTTTCATGATCAGTTTTTAATACCTTCACCAGATCCTTCAGATTCCGGATTGCCGGGACGCCTTGGCTGCACATATTTTTCCTCCGTTCTGTTCACTCACATTTACTTTTCTATATAAGTTGAACAAATGTTTATTGGACTCGCACAACTTAAAACACTATAAGGAGCAAGAAATGAAAAACAGTAAAAATTGGTATAAGACTTTATCAGCCTCTATGATCGCAGTCGAGAAGGTGGTGCGCCCCAAAATCAGATTAGAACTCTAACTTTCGGGGTGCACTACCGGTCTCCTTTTTTCTATTTCATATTCTTAGACCTTCTTCGTCCCAGGGGAAAAATGGCGATAAGAATTTATCCAATCCGGGATAGTCCAAGCAGTAAACAAGCGATTCAAAGCCAAAAATGGCAATCATCCTACTTTCTGGATGCGTCTAACCCCAATGACTTGAATACAGAAAAAATAAACGATTTCTATTCTTGCAATCCTTATTCTTTTCCTTCGATCGAGTGTTCGCTAAACCAAGTAATGAAGTAATCCAAACAATTTAGGACATCATCTCTGTTGAGGGGCTTCTGGAGAAGAAGCCCTTCTTCAATTCCCTTGAAATATGCTTCATCCGGGAAATAATGCTGGAGAATTTGGAGATTTTCACGGATATCGGTGGACCAGCTTTCATCTCTCACCGCTACATAGCAATAAGCGCCCCTGACAATCCGTTTTAAAATGGATTGCAGCGTATACGCATCGGTCTCTTTTTCCAAAATCGCCTTTCGATAGCCGGCCAGTGTCTCCATAAGATCTTGGTTCATGGCCTGACAGATTCGAATATCGGGTTTCATTTGGGGCCATTTCACGGATAGATCCTCTCCATAAATGCAGCTGCATACATGCTTCAACCAAAATCCCCAATAAAATTGGTTTTCTTGTTTTAGGACTTCGCCTACGACTCCCATATCATAATCTACTTTTGGCACAAGCGGATTCAAGCGAACAAGCGCTGCTGTCTCACGATCCAAAAGAGCCTTTTCTTTCGGGAGCAGCGGGGATGTCAATAGGACCGTCAAATCAATATCTGAAGTTCCTTGGACCGCTTCCCCTCTTCCTACACTGCCGTAGATATAGACGCTATGTAACTTAGCTCCTGCGCATCTTTTTAACCTCGCAAGGATCTGATTCAGCAGTTCCCGATATACTGGATGGATTTTCTGTGTTGATGTTTGATTTAAGATATATCCAGCCGGATCAATGCCTATTCGTGTTGGAAATTGCATACTACCTCTTCCTTCCTATCAATAAAAATTGAAACTATTCTTTCCCCATGTCTGGCCCAACCTATTAAAGAATACTAAGTAGATGGGAAAATCCGATTAGCTTTCTCAAAAATACTCAATCCATACCAATACATATTTGTGAGCGTACGGTATTTTAGTGGCAGCTTGATGCTTCAAACGAATTTCTATTTGTTTTGCCGTCAGATACCTGTCCTATTCCAAAAACCAATAGCCCCTTTTGGACAGCTTATAATAATACTTCCGGTTGTAATGATCTACTTCAATTTTGGTTCTTTTTACAAGGTCTGCTTCCCATCACTCCGAGAACCTTTTACTAATTGAACTTGCGGTGCGCTGGTGTGAATAAAAGACTTCAAAAAACAAATGCATATTTCCTGCTGAAAGAATCGTTACTGCTGTAATTCCCGAAAAGAGGCTTCATCAAAATTGCGGAAGAATCATTTTATCACCGGCAGTGACAAAGCGTACTAATTTGATAGCACCTAAAATGTATTCTGAAAATAATTAGCAATAATAGCTTGTCTTTTTACCTCTTCATTTAATGGACCTATCCGGTTTCTTTTCGAATACATTTTTCCCTTCGGCAAATCCTTCTGGACACCAATTTTCTTCATCGATTTCCTCTTTTTCAATTCTTCACAAAGAAAGGCAATCGCTTCTTCCCATCGATTAAAAATTTTAAAAGGGTACGGGGGCTGTCCTTCATCATTCCAAACTGCCCATTGTTGATCCGGAAGTTCAGTTGCTGACCACCAGCCATCAACTCCACAAGAAAAAATCGCGAATGCGTTTTCTTATCAATTAATTTCCCTCCCCTTTGTGCCATTTAGACAGTTAAATCCCAAAGAAAGTTTCAATCTAACTTTTTCACCAAAAAAAGGAAATGTTTGATACAATGGATTTCTATCAACTGAAGCGGAGGCTACTTATGGAATTTACCAACTCAATCGATCCATTTCTCTTTCAACTTGTCCTTCTTCCCATTGTCGTGATTGGCATCGGCATCGCCGTATCTCTTATCACCGGAAAGATTTTTATTGGCCCATTGGTGACACTGCTATTGAATCTGGCCTATGAAACCTGGTATTTCAGCAGCTACGGCTTTAGTGGAGGCATCTACTATTCACCTTGGAATCTGATACTGCCTGCAGTCTCGCTGGTTTTTTGCTGGATTGTGGTGTCTGTCAGAAAACAAATTATAAACGTAAGACAGGCGGATGTATAACAGCCGCCTTTTTTTTATGCTAAAAAAGCCACCCTCCGGCAGTTTCTCATTTATTTTCTTTCTTTCATCACGCATACTAGGAAAGAAATGAATAGTTAAAGGGGAAAATCAATGAATTCGACCATCCATTTACTTGCACCAAGCACATTGGCGCTGGATCATTATTATAAAGTTTATCCAACCAAATCTTCTCTCGTTTTCGCAAAAGTCGGCGGCCAGTTTTATGATAAAGCAAGCGACGACAACCTGCCGCTCGTTGCGGGCATTGCCTTTATGGCTTTTCGAAAGCTCATTTTAACCAAACGCATCGAGAAGCGGGAAGCTGCCGTCGATCGCCAAATGAGCGAGAATCCGCAAACCCTGCTTTCAGCAAAAAACAATTTTGATCTTCATCTCACGGCCATCAATAAGGTTGAATTAAAGACCAAGTCCACTTTCCATACGGTCGGAACGGCTACCGGAACCCTTCGCTTCTATTTGAACGACGGCAGCGAAAAAAAGTTCACGATCCCTTCTTTTGTCCCGACTGAAAAGGTTGTCGAATTTTTTGAAGACCAGCAGATTCTGCTTGATCTCATCACCAAACAAAAAAGAAATCAGCTTAAAGCCGATTTCTTTTTTGTTTTTAAAGCTCATGTTATGCACCATCTCTTTTATCCTTTCCAAATCCTTCATACGGTTCACTCATAACCACTTTTCCATTCGCCGGGTTCACCAGTAAATAAATTTGTTCGCCGGCTGGCGATTGCCCCATGAAAAAGTAGGCACTATCCGCTTCAAAAGGATTCCAGGAGCTGGCTGGAAGAGTAGGCACAGTCGTCGCCTCTACTTGCTCCAGCTGATAGCGCCCTGCCGCTTTATGCTGAGCCTCCTGTTGCGTGAGTGCTGGAAGCGCCAAGTAAATGGCCAGCCCCAGTACAAGCAGGAAACCGGAATACGCCACATATCGTTTTTGTGGTATCAGGTGCTTAAAAATGAGAATGTGTAATACAATCAGCGTAACCGGCAAACTCAAATTCATAACGTTACTGTAGAGTTGGTCGTTTAGAAGGATTAACACTATGAGAAGCACTCCTGATAAGAGTGCGCCTCCTTTATAGCTTCCTAACCCTTTCTTTGCTTCGTCCTTTTTCCTATCCATCTTTTCACTCCTGCTTTGCGGACTTCTTTTTAAATAAGAGATATGCCGAATTCTTCAATTAAATCTTTAAACGCGGGGCGAGAGTTTCCATCGCGTCCAACGACCGCTTCTGCAGTCACAAGTGAGTTCAAGACGGCTTCTTCCACCGCTTCGCCTACTGCCCGAAAAGCGATGTCCATTTCTTCTTCGTGGATTTGTTTAATTTCCAAAAGCTGCGCAGGTTTATCATGCGGGATTTTCGCCGCTGTAGAAAAGCCGAGAGCGATTTCGCCGCTGCCGTTCGTAATGATCGAACCGGTTCTCGATAAGCCGGCCACTGAGCGCTTGAGAATCCGGTTTAATTGCCGCTCGGATACCGGAAGATCCGTTGCCACAATAATCATGACCGAGCCTTTGTCTTCTTCTTTATGGGAATCCGACATCGCTTGTTTCAATTCTTCGCCGACCGCTTTGCCTTTGACCAGCAAGTCGCTTAACATGCCGAAATTCGACAGCACTAAAACACCGATTGTATATTCTCCGCTCTCCATTTCCATGATGCGGGAAGCCGTACCAATGCCGCCTTTGAGCGAGTAGCAAAGCATTCCTCTTCCTGCTCCAACCGCGCCTTCTTCAAATTCGATGCTTGCATTTTCCAGTGCTTCGCGCACATGTTCCGGTTTTACGTGCTTCGCCCGGATGTCATTTAAGAACATGTCGTTGCATTCCCCGATGACCGGATTGACCGTGCCCGTTGTCCGGCCAATTTCCGGATTTTGCTCCATCATGTAATCGATTAACGTATCGGCTGCCACTCCGATGCCTAAGGTGTTTGTTAACAGAATCGGTGTCTCCAATGTACCGAGTTCGGCCATCTGGATTGTACCCATCGTTTTCCCGAACCCGTTGATAACATGGCTTGAAGCAACTAATTTTTCTTTAAAGAGATTTCCTGGATGCGGCAATATCGCGGTCACCCCTGTCTGCATATTGCCGTCGCTGAGTGTCACATGTCCTACAGACACGCCTTCGACATCGGTGATTGCATTGCGCGCTCCGGTCTTCAGCCGGCCAATCTCCACACCGTAATCACGTATTCTTTTTTGATTAAACATCGCTTCTCCCCCTGCACATTTATTTCATTTTTCTTATAGAAGCCTTCCATAGTACCCGATAAAATTCCTGCTATGTTACACAAAACAATGGGCTTTCATCAATTCTACCATTTCCACCTTGTTGAATAGACAAAATAAAAGCAGGCCTATTCCGAAGAACAGGCCCACTCGTAGCCAACTAATGATTTAGTTATTATTCAAAAAGTCAAGAAGCGCTCGATTGAATTCTTCCGCATGTGTGGCGTTGAACCCGTGCGGCGCGCCTTCCACAACTACAAGCTGGCTATTTGCGATGCGTTCATGCGCTTTTTGTCCGCTTACTTCGAGCGGCACGATGGCATCGGAATCCCCGTGAAGAATTAAGGTCGGTACATCAAATTTCTCGAGATCTTGCCGGAAGTCGGTTTTGCTGAACGCAGCGATGCAGTCCAGTGTACCTTTCGGTGAAGCAAAAGCAGCGATGTCGCGGTTGTAGATCCGGAATTCTTCGCTGACTAAATCGCTTTTTTCTCCTGCAGTAAAGAAGTTCTTTGAAAAGTCATTAAGGAAAGCGAGCCGGTCGGCCTTGACTCCGTCCTCCAAGCCTTTAATCGCTTCATCGTCAAAGCCGCCGTCCGGGTTTTCATCTGTTTTATAAAGATACGGCGGCACTGCCCCTGCCAATACGGCGCCTGAAATGCGTCCCGTTCCATATGTGCCAATATAGCGCGCCACTTCCCCGCCGCCCATCGAAAATCCAACCAAGGTTGCATCTTCGAGGTCCAAATGCTCCAAAACTTCATTCAAGTCGGCTGCAAATGTATCATAGTCATAGCCGCTCCAAGGCTGCGAAGATTGCCCGAACCCGCGCCGATCGTATGTAATAACCCGGTAGCCTGCTTCCACTAATGCCGGCACTTGCTTCTCCCACGATCTACCGCTAAGCGGCCAGCCATGAATCAGGACGACTGGTTTTCCTGAACCTACATCTTCCACATGAAGTTCAATTGGCGCACCGTTTTCTGTTCCTACTGTCACCTTGCTCATTTGCCATTCCTCCAATTCATGAAATACTTTCAGCGTGTATCTCCTATCCCCTGTTTTGAAGTCGTCTAATCCTTTTTATCTGCCCCTCGAAAATTTTATTAATGGATGCCTTTTTCAGGGTGTTGCGTCAAAGGCGTAGAAATTCAGAAGAAATATTTATGGAATATGAAAAGTTTCTTTCAATTGAAACCAGTAGAATAGAGAGCGAATATTCACTACTGGCTTTCAACTCTTGCGTTAGAGGGGTCTCACCGAAGCACTTTATACCAAATCTCCACTTGCTCGCGGGTTTCGATGGCCCGGATTTTTTCTAATTGGATTTCCAGTTCTTCCAGCTCCTCGAATAGACGGAGCCCTTTCCCAAGAAGAATCGGGGCAATCGCCATCTGCAGCTCTTCCACGAGCCCGGCTCTTAATGCTTGCCGGAAAACATCCGCTCCGAGAATCAGCACGTCTTTTTCTCCCGCCGCTTCTTTTGCCTGCTGGACTGCGCTTTCAATGCCTTCAGTGATAAACGTGATGGTCAACCGGTCATTTTCTTTCGGATGTACGGCCGGAGGATGATGGGTCACCACAAATAGCGGCACTTGAAACTCGTAATCCACTGCATAGGAATCGGCGTCTGCCAAGTCAAACGTGCGGCGGCCGAGTATGACGGCACCCGTCCGTGCCATCATGTTATTGATCTCCTCGTTCGGCTCAAAACTTGCATACAGCTTGCCCATCTCCCCGTCTCGGTCGTTCACAAACCCATCGAGCGACATGATCATTCCAAAACAGACTTTTGCCATCTTCTTCCCTCCTTTTCTCTTTTAAATTTCCTGCCATCCACATAGCAGCCGTGATTTTTGTCTTGCTGTTACATTCATTGTGAATCAGGAATTATCCTCCTAGTTCCTCTTGTCAAATAAATTCCGCGAGAATTTTCTTTCTTTTCTTTTTTATTCCGTTACAATAGAGATTTTATAAAGCAGATTATGATGAATCACTTAAATGGAGTTGAGGGCGATGAAAGTTATTAAAGGCAAATACAGCGATGCAAAAGTTTTCACAAATAATATTGATGAAGTCACGGTTGCTCAAATAGAAGGATTTTTAAACGAAGAACTTACGCATGAAGCAAATGTACGCATTATGCCAGATTGCCATGCAGGAAAAGGCGCGGTTATCGGCACTACCATGAAAGTGACTGACCGTGTCGTTCCTAATTTGGTGGGCGTGGACATTGGGTGTGGAATGCTGTGTGTGGAAGTTAAAAAGACCGATGTGGATTTTGCGAAACTGGATGCAGCGGTGCAGACGCTTGTCCCTTCCGGCCAATCGATTCGCCAAACCGCTCATGAATATATCCGCCACATCGACCTTGATCAAGTACTGGCGAATTTTTCAAAAGAAACAGCCGCTCTTTCGCTCGGTACGCTTGGCGGAGGCAATCATTTCATTGAAATGAACCAAACAGAAGATGGCCGGCTGTTTATGGTCATCCATAGCGGCAGCCGCCACTTAGGCGTGCGAGTTGCGAATTATCATCAGAAAAAGGCGATTGAAAGCTTAACCAGTGATAAAGAAGGGCTCAATGAAATGATTGCCCAACTGAAAGCCGAGGGGCGCGAGCGGGAAATCCAAGCCGCGATGAAATCTTATAAATCCAAGAAGCCGGCCATTCCGAATGATCTCGCTTACTTGCAAGATTCCCTGATGGAAGATTATTTCAACGATTTGAAGATTGCCCAGAGTTACGCCAAATGGAACCGGGCAGCGATGATGCAGGTGTTGTTGGAAGCGATGAACTTTGACGAAGCCGGGCGCATCGACACGGTCCATAATTACATTGACCTGGACCATATGATTTTGCGAAAAGGCGCCATTTCAGCCAGAAAAGATGAGCTTGTGCTGATTCCGATCAATATGCGCGACGGCTCCCTTCTGGCAAAAGGCAAAGGCAACGACGACTGGAACCAATCTGGCCCGCACGGTGCAGGACGCATCCTATCCCGCACTAAAGCGAAAGCCCTTCTGAACTTGGACGATTTCACGGATACGATGAAAGATGTCTATACGACGAGCGTGAACCAGGACACTATCGATGAGTCGCCATTTGCTTATAAACCGATGGATGAAATTATCCAAAACACGAAAGAAACCATTGAAATCCAGTCCATTCTAAAACCGCTCTATAATTTTAAGGCTGCGGAATTCCAAGGCTGGAGACGAAAATGAAAAAAGAACGGCTGAAAGGAGGGATCCTTTTAGCCGTTCTTTTTTAGAAAACGCGTTTATTTCTGTAAATACCGGACTTCATTGATAAGGACTCACTGTGACGCCCAAAGCTGATGCCCGCACTATCGGCATGTCTTCTAAAGCCTGCAAGTTCTTTTTCGTTCCCGTTACGACTGCACCGATAACCTTTACATCTGTTGACGTTAAACGTTCATCGCCTCCTTTCAACAAGTCATGGATTCGCTTGTATTCGCTAAAGTATTTGCCATTTTCCAGCGTCATCCCCTCTTGAATCCTATTTACGAACCCTTCTTCGCTTGTCGGCTGTTCTTCTTCGGCGAAGATTTCTTCATCAAATTGAAATTCTTCGATACCGTATACTTGATCCGAAAGTTCAGGGAAATTAACGAATTCTCCTTCAAATTTTTGATTCATCCGCTCCAGGTCATCCGAAGAATACGTGTCGATCCAATACCATTTCAATGTGACTTCTTCCGGCAAACTTTCCCGGATTTGTTCGGGCGTATAGGCTTGGTCAAAAGACAAAGCGAGTTCAGCTATCGTTTCTTCCGGGAAATTTCCGAATTCGCCTAGCCCATCTGCGAGTCCGGCGTATTCCACTTCCGGATGATAAAAACCGAGCACGCGCTGCTTCGTTTTCCGGTCGTAAAACTTCATTTGATCAGTTGCTTCATCGACAATTTGAATATAGGAATGGTCGCCGGAAAACCCGCTAACGCCGCCAAAAAGGCTGTAGGTTATCGTCTCCTCGCTCCAATCTACCGGAATCCCTTCGATCACTTTATAGCGTTCAAACCTTAAAAAGCTTTCAAACAAACCATTACTCTGCTGCTGCGGACCCATTTCCTCGATATTCGGATCGGTAATCTGGCTAAACAATTCAATGTCCCGCAATGCTTTTGCTTCCTGCCAGCGCATAATTGACAGCCAGCCAATTCCAGCAGCGATAGTGAATAATCCGAGAACAAAAACTGAAATGACGGCATTCCGAAAAATTGTTTTTCTTTTGGCTTTGTTAATGATCTTTCCAAATGAGTCATCAGTTGAATGCTGATTGAAAAGCTGATCCAGTTCTTTTTCTTTATGAGAATCTTTCATGCCTTGCCATCTCCTTTTCGTATTGTTCTTTGAATGCTCTTCTCGCTCGGAACAGGTAAGTTTTGAGCGTTCCTACATTCAAGTCCAGCATTTCAGAAATCTCAGCATAGCTTAAGTCCATTTCATATTTCATTAGCAGTAATTGCTTCTGGAGAGGAGGCAATTGATCAAGCACCTGCTCAATTTCACTTCTCATCTCTCCTTGCCGGACAAAATCTTCCGGCAAAAACGAGTCATCGACAAATTCAAGGTTATCAAAAGTTGTATGTATTTCTTTTTTCTGTTTCCGGCACAAATCGTAGTAATGATTGACGGCTACCCGGAACAGCCAGCTATAGGCTTTTGCCCCATCAACTGAATCGATGTACAGCATCAGCCGGTACACCGCTTCCTGCACAGTGTCTTCCGCATCGCTTTTGCTCGCGCCGATCTTCATCAAATACTTAAAGATGATGTCTGTTTTTCCATGCAATGCCGCCATCAACTCTTCCCGAGGATTCAATTGCTCCCCTCCTTCCGCTTATAAGACCCTTTCATTTGTAAAAAGTTAACAGCGTTTCTGAAATTATTTTTTCTATCCATTTGAAGGCATAGAAAAAGGAGAAGCGAAGCTGCGAGACTTCGGCTCTCCCTATCGGTTTTACTTTTGGAATAAAAGATAACAGGAAATTGTAGAGTCTTTTCTACTTTACCATTCGATTTATAATGGTTCATCTGCCTTTTTTTAGAAAAACTGAAACTTTATTGGCAATTAATATGTATAATAAAGAAGGAAGGAGATGAGCGGTTATGAACAGCCTTGCAGAAGCTAACATCAATTACGGAGATTGGCTTTTTACTTTCTTCGTCTTATTCGGAATCATCGGGTTGATTCGGCTGATTCTATTAGTGGTCAAATCTCGGAAAAAATCGACGCGATAGCTTTTGCGCCTACTTTTTCCGTGGCTTATCTTCTATTCTTCTACAACCACTTCCAAAGCCAGGATATACGGGAATTCAGTAGTGGTGTCCACAGGCACGACCTTGAGCTGGTCGCCTTCTTCCAGTTCTTCGTACGAACTGATTTTTCCGCTGAACTCAGTAATATCGGTAAGATGGACCTCCACTTTTTCCGATTTCTCTTCATCTGTCGTCACGGTGAAACTTGTATCTCCTTTTCCCGCCACAATTCCCTCATAGTTTCCACAAGCTGCAAGTCCCAAAGCTAAAAAAGCCACAACTGCGATACTGGCTACCTTCTTCGTCCTCTTCATGATCTCCCGCCTCTCTTTTTCGGCTTTTCTTAAACACCTCTCTCACATTTTCCTTCTTTTATCCAGCTCCAAATTTTACCACGGACTATAGGAAGAATTTTATCCAATTTCATTAAGGAAATCTTCGAATGGCGGGAGCTTTTTCTTTACTTGCCGGTACGGCATAAGAATGTCTTTCCTAAATTGCTGAAATAGGGTCGGGTCCATCTCCGGGAAATCTTGTTCCAATCCAAGTTTGCTTCTTCCATCAATGGCACTAAGAGCAGCCACAGCATAAACCGTCATGACCGGAAATTCCTGCTCGAGAGCAGTGTAATTTGAATAAAAAGCAGCGATATAGCCATTGAGTTCGAAATAGGGCTTATCCGGACGAAATCCTCCGGTGTATTTCCGCTCGTGCTGCGGCATAAAAGAAGTGGCACTTCCGGTCTCCCAAATGCCAGCCATCATGGAGAATGCCGCAAATGCTGCACGCTGGGTTTGATCATCCGAATCGGCAAAATGCAGATCATAGCGATGAAATTCGAATGTCCAAGCTCCATGGAAATACGTGGGTTCAAAAACCTTCAGAACACCCTCCACTTTTTCTATAAGTGATTTCTCCTTTTCTGAAGCTTTGATTTCGTCACCAAAAGGCCCCTTAAGGATTCCTATAATATCCGGCGCATTCAAATTGCTGCCAAGATAACTGATTGCCCGTTGATTCAAGAGAATTTCCGGTTTCCTCGTTGAGCTTAGGAGCGCCTCGACCATCCAACGCATCGCTTCTTCTGAGTCCCCAAAATCATATTGAGTGAATGCATAGTGAATTTTAAGAAGGCTGTCATCTTGTACTTTAGACATGCCCGACATTAAAATGTGTTCGGCTTCTTCAAGACACCCTTGTAACCGGTAAAGAGAACCGATCTGTCCATATGCATTCACCGCTTGGGGTTCTGGCAGTCCGAGTTTTAGCGCTAGTTTATAGGAAGAAATCGCTTCATCGTCTTTCGCCAGGATGTCGCAGCTCCAGGCATACTCATAGCGCAGCAATGCATTTTCCGGATCCACCGATATCATTTCTTCAAGAATGTGGTGGGATTCGAACAGCTTGCCCTCTCTTCGCAAATTTAAAGCGTGATTCAGAGAATTTTCCATTTCGCTCATTCCCTCTTTTGGTTTTCTTTCTTATAAGCATTGAAAAGGCAAGCGTTTCATTATTCTGGAAATAAATCCAGAATAGTCAAACTTCTTATAGTATTTCCCTCTCGTTGCGATAGAATTAGCTTAGGAGGTGGCGGATGAAGAAATTTTTGCTTTCTGTTTTAGGCGGGCTCTTAATAGGCGGCGTGCTGTCTTTCTTTTTGTGGGATTACAGCGCCCCAACGTTTGAAGTGATTAATGACAATGGAGAAAACTATTCCATCACAGAAATGGATTTTGATTTTGTGTTTAATGCGTCTTTACTGATTCTCGCTTTTTCAGTTCTTCTTTACGTGATCTGGATCCTTGTCGATAAAAAGAAAGACGAGAAATTTTTAGCGGAGTATGAGCGGGATAAAAAATCCGGTCATTAGATGCATAAGGAGGGATTTTGATGGAGCTTTTGGTTTTAGCCGTCTATATCGCTTTGTTGAGCTTTGCGGCAAAACTGTTTGCCGGGAACAAATCGCACAGGTGGATTCATGCTGGCTATCTCACGGCATTCTTGCTGCCGATTCCTGTCTGGTTCCTTTTTATGAACATTGCGGCAAGCGTAACGGGTGGCGGGATTAGCGCAAGCATAGGCGGTTTCGTGCATGCCGCAGCTACGGTAATTACAGGTTTTGTCTTTTTGTACATTGGCTACACTTCTAAAAAAGTTCAACACACATGACATGAACTATGCAGCCTCATTTTTGAAGTTCTTCCATAAATAACAGAAGTATAAAGCCTCCTACTGTTACAAATCCGAAAATCAGCCAGATCAGCAGGAGTCCGGATACACCCAGAAATATTTTTTCAAACCATTTGCTGTTTAACCATTTCATCTTCCCACCTCGCTTCACCGGAATTCTTATTCATTAATGAAACGAAGAAAACCGATAAAAGTTCCAGCCAAAACAAAAAGCCGCCATAGGCAGCTTTTATTTTTTGTTGAGTTTATTCAATTCGTCTTCAAGCCCGTTCAAGTCCGTAAATTCGATGACGCTGATCTTTCCGGGCTGCGGCAAACTCGCTTTTCCTCGGTAATTGAAGACGGAAGATTGTTTGTGCGGATTTGTGTAAGTCACTTCGAAAGTGAAATTATACGATTTGGTTCTTTTCATATTCTGTTTGATTTTGATATTGGACACTTTCAAATTGAAATCGCCTGGATACATGCTTGCCATGAACGCATCTCCTGTATAAGTGAACACGTCATAGCCTTTTTCAGTGAAATAAGGTGCATAGGTTTTTTCCGTATAAGCCAATAAATTCAAGTTGGTTGGTGATTTCAGATATTCCTGGTACTGCTCTTCCGTCAACTCTTTCGAGAGTTCTTTCATCGCTGCATTCCAAAGTTCGCGGTACTTTTTGTCCGGTCCGTTGAATTCTTTTTCGATGACCGTTTGAATGGCTGTCCGGTTATCGAGCTTCACTTCCGCCGCTTGCACGTTTTCTGTAAACCCTTTCGGCAAGCCTCCCAACATCAATAGGCATGCCGCCACCAGCAGCATCACGTTTCTTGCTTTTTTCAAAAACCCCTTTTTCTTTCTCTCCATCTTTCTTCCTCCTCATTCACTCTTTTCTTTCAAAAGAGCTGTTACCCGAATAGACGGATGACTTGGAAAAAAGAATCGTTTTTTTAAAACTTTTTATTTTATTTCAAGAAACGGTCGAGGAATGCGAAAACGGCATCCAGGTTGTCGTCAGATTGGAACGGTTCGCCGCCATGGACGGCATCTTCAAACAGGCTGAACTCCACTTTGTCTTCCCCTAAGGTCTTCGTCAGTTCTTCTGCAAAATCAATGGATTGCTGGACGGGCACGTTCGGATCGGCTGAACCGTGCTGAATCAGGAAAGCCGGATCGTTTTCCGTAATGTACGTTTCAGGATTTGCTTTTTCAGCCGCTTCCGCTTTATCGGCAAGGCTGCCGCCTAAAAATTTGCTTTCAGGTGAATCGGCGGCGCTGCGATCGCCGATTTTCGGTGCAATTCCCGAACCTTCAAACTGTTCATCAATTTTAAGGAAGTCGATCTGCCCGTACCAATCAACCACTGCCTGCACATCTGAAGAATAGCTGGCATTTGCCATGTTCTTGCTTTCCAATGCATTATCGTCCCCGCTAGTTCCTGCGAGCGCTGCTAAATGACCGCCGGCACTGCTGCCCCATGCGGCGATTTTATCAGGATCCAAATTGTATTCTTCAGCATTCGCTTTTAAATAACGGATGGCTGCTTTTACGTCGCTGATGGCTGCGGGAAACAAGGACTCGCCTGACAGGCGGTAATTGACTGCTGCCACCGCATACCCGCGATTCACACCTTCTAACATGGGTTCAATGTCTTTTCCGGTTTTATCCCCTTGCATAAAGCCGCCGCCGTGAATGGCTACGATCACCGGGAACGGACCTTCTCCTTCATTTGGCAAATAGAGGTCGAGCTTTTGCGTTTCCCAAGGACCGCCGTAGGCTACATCCAATTGTTTATTTTCAACGAACGAAGCATCAAGGGCTTCATTGGAAGTTTCACTGGCTTCTACTGCCACGTCGTCCACCGAATCGGGTGAACATCCCGCAAGCAGAGTTGCGAGAAAGAAGGATAAGAGGATGGCTGCAGCTGATTTTTTCACGAATCAAACACTCCTTTTTGTTTTGTCGTTTTTTCTATAACCAAACCATAACAAAACAATGTGGCACAAAAATGGCAGAAAAACGATACAAAACGCACGTTTTTCTGCCGATTGCTTTTATGCTCTTTTTAACGTGATCGTAAAAGTGGTGCCGGAACCGAGCTTGCTATCCACTTTGATTTTTTCGCCCAGCTGTTCCATGATTTCTTGTGCGATGGCAAGGCCAAGGCCGCTGCCAACGCTTGTATGGGACAAATCTTCTTTATTGAAGCGCCCAAAAACTTGCGGAAGGATCTCTTTTGAAATGCCGGGCCCGTTATCCGATACGATAATCTCCGCTTTTCTCCCGGTTGTTTTCGCATCGATGGTCACTTGGCCATGGGGCGGCGTGAATTTAAACGCATTGTCCAATAGAATCATCAGCACCTGGACAATCCGATCTTTATTGGAATAGACAGCCGGAAGGTTTTTGGCTTCCTCGGTAATGCGGAACCGCAGTTCCATATCGTCTGCCAATATTTCAAAAGGTTCGGTAGCTTCCTGGAGCACTTCGTTGGCATCTACCACCGATTTTGTGAAAGCCGCCCGTTTATGCTGGAGCCTTGAAAGTTCCAGTAAATCCGCGATGAGCTTTTCGAGGCGCGCGCTTTCCCTCAAAATGATGCTGTAGTACTGGTCCACTTTCTGAGGGTCCGTCACGACATGATCGGCTAACGTTTCCGTCAGAGCTTTGATGGAAGCAAGCGGCGTTTTCAGCTCGTGGCTGATGTTCGCTACATAGTCTTTGCGCATTTGCTCCAATTCGTTTTTCTGCCGGATGAACGTCCAAAGGAAGGCCAGAATGATGATTGTCCCAACTGCCAAGGTTACGAAGAAAACCAAATAGAACCCGTTTAGCGCCGCCTGGTAGGCACGGGCTTCCTTCAACAGATAAATGCCTCCGGTTACTTCACCGCCTTCGGCAAGCGGCTGCCCAATGATGATCGCTTGTGAAGAAAAGCCCGGCACTTCCCGAATCTCCGTTTCCGTTTTCCCGCTGATGACTTTTGGCAAATGTGAAATGAGTTTGTCGTTCACTTGTTCGTCTTCAGCTGCCGGCGGAACCGATCCATCCTTGTAAACATCGATTTCCTTGCCGTAAACGTCATAGGCTTTGATAAGAAAATCATCGGTCCTGCTGATTTTTTCGCCTTTTACTACTTCTTCCCCGACCAGGGAAAGCGACGGCTGAAGTTCTTCAAATTTGGATTCGATGAAATAATGCTTGATCGCGAAAGCACCGAGCAATTGGCCGGAGATGAAAATGGCTAAGATGACAAAGGCGATCCACAGGTTACTGGAAAACAACCGCTTCATAAGTTTGCCTCGAATTTATAGCCGACCCCGTAAATCGATTTAATGGAAAAGTCCGGGGAAACGGCCGCAACTTTTTGGCGGATGCGCTTGATCATCGTATCGACGGTGCGGGTATCGCCCAAGTAATCATAGCCCCATACTTTATACAACAGCTCTTCCCGGTTCACGACCGTCCCGGCATTTCGGAGCAGAAACGCCAATAATTCTGTTTCTTTGGCGGTCAATTCCACTAGCTTCCCATTCACGCGCACCTCGTAGCCTTCCACATCGATTGAAAGATTGCCGCCCGTTAAACGCTGCGAACTTTCTTTTTTCGGCTGCACCCGCTTTAGGATGGTTTTGATGCGCACCACCACTTCCCGAGGCGAAAAAGGTTTGGTGATGTAATCATCAGCCCCGATTTCCAGCCCAATAATCCGGTCGATTTCCTCACTTCGCGCACTCAGCATCAGAATCGGAATGTCGCTCGTCTTACGGATTTCCTTGCATACCTCCGTACCGAAAATTCCCGGCATCATAATGTCCAGCACCACTAAGTCAAACGGATTTTCCGCTAAGAGCTGAAGTGCCTGTTCCCCGTCATATGCAGAAACACTGTCCATTCCTTCGGCCTGCAGATAAGCATTGAGGCTCTCATGGACAGCAATATTATCATCACAAATCAACACCATTATGCGTGGATCCATCACCATACATCCTCCATTCGTCAAAATTGCTTTCACTGAATTTTATCCAAAGCCTTTATCTTCTATGTTTCCATACAATCAACTATAAATCAATCTTGTCACTTTTTTGCTTTTTTTAGAGTGTATGAAAAAAAGGAACCTCGAGATGAAGTTCCTTTCGACTTATAGATAATAAATTGATTTGATGAACTTGAAACGTTTTCTACTTCTTTAAGCCATTTTGTTATAATCTCGGGTCTACAGGATCAGATTCTAAAGCAAGTGCCCCTAATACACATTCGTGGACCCGTTCAATCGTTTCCCCGTTTACATAGCGACTGATTCCCTCTATCCCCAAAGTAAATTCTTTTAAGGCTAGTTTCTGCTTTTTGCCGGTGTTTCGGTTTTTCAATCTTATTAAATTAGCCGGTTCTAAATAATCCATGCCGTAAATGATTTTCAAATAGCGGCTGCCCCTTACCTTAATAGCCGGCTGCAACAGCTTCCCTTTCTGCCTGGTTATATAGAACTCCGGTTTGATAATAATGCCTTCATGGCCGTCTTCCGTTATTTCTTTCCACCAGTCAATCACTTCCGCTTCACTGGCTTCATCGGAAATCATTTTGTATTCCGTCTCCACAAACAAATTAGAATGGCTGGCCAAATGCCGGTTCATTTCCATATGCCAAGTATGCGGCTTGTCGAAGAATGTCCGGTTACTGTGGGCAAGGATATGGAAAGGCGCAATTTGAATGGCCTCTACTGAATCGACATCCCAGCAATATTTTTGAAAAACGTCATTGAAATCTTGCGCATTTCCAAGTTTTTGTTCGTACTCCTCCAACCAATGCTGCAGTTCTGTGTTGCTTTTCGCAGCTGCAGCCAGCTTGTCTCTCAAAAACGTCCGGTCTAATAAGGCGTTCTCTGCTACATGCGCGTACTGGCTGCTGATTAATTCTTTGGCTTTTAAATTCCACGGCATGATTTCGGCATCCAATAGAACAAACTCAGTTTCTTTCTCTTCAAAATAGTTCATCCGCTTTAAATCCTCGTTAATCTGTCTCAACAATTGCGCTTCCGTTTCGCGGTCGAAAAAGCGCTTTCCGGTTCTCGTATGGATTGTCCCTAAAGAACGGATACCGGTATGCTTTTCGGAAGCTTCCTCGTCTTTGAATAAAAACAGAATAGCGCGGCTGCCCATATGTTTCTTTTCTGCAATCATGGTATGGATTCCATTTGCTCTGAAATACTCGATTGCTTCTTTTGGATGCTCCAAATAGTTTTCCATCGCAGAAGGATTTGGTGTTGGACTCATTGTTGGCGGAATGTAAACCAATTGCTCGATCGGAACCGTAAAATGCGAAACTGTATCAATTGCCGGTTTCACCAGTTCTGGCGGAATCCGCACTTCCCCCAACTCTTCCGTCAAAACTGAATAACCTTTCAGGAATTTGGCAATATCGGGAGGATTCAATCGATTCTTTTCCCATTCTATAAGCGGATTATCAGGATGTCCGGAGTAATCCCGCTTTGCCTCGACTGCTGCAAATTCCCTTTCTGGGTATCGATATGCCGTTAATTGACCACCGAAAACAACTCCTTGGTCGATATTGATCGTCTGATTGACCAAAAGCGGCTTCGGTTTCGGGTCATGCCCCCAGACAACCAATACACTTTTGTGATGGCCGATTGTCCAGTCTTTCCGGACTGGCCGCCCATTTTCTCGGGATCCGTCGGAATCTCCATAACGGCAGAAGTCACTGATGGTTTGGGATTGTTTGCCGATAAATTCATCTTTTATGCCTGCATGTGTGACGATTACCACCGGTACGCCGTTTTTCTGAAAGACGTAATGGGAGGGAGCATTTAAAAGAAAGTCTTTTAATTGCTGTTTTATTTCCTGAAGCTTTTCAATTCCCACTTTTTGTTCGTATACACGGAATTCTTCTTCCACTTTTTCATCCCCATGGCTCAATACGACCTGACGCCCATCCAGCCACCGGGCAATCTTCCAGCCATGATTGCTGTCAACCATCAGCGCAAGTCCTTTTTGGACATGCTGATAAAAGAACATCATTGTCTTAAGCGACTCAGGCCCTCGACTCATTACATCACCGACGGAAACGAACCGGCGGCCTTCGGGGTGTATGTAAAACCCTTCTGAATTTTCTTCATACCCAAGTTTGGTTAACAGCTCTATTAGCTCCTCGTAGCATCCGTGAATATCGCCAATCACATCGATGCCTTTATCGATATCCAGTTCAATCGGGTTTGTTCTCCGGAAGAATTCAACTTCTTCTTCCTTCAGTGTATGAACGGCTGTAAAGCCTTCTTTTTTAATAAAACGCTTTTCATTTCTGAAGATCTGGTACTGCTGCTTAATCCGACGCTTTCCTCGCGGGTTGTCGCGTACTTCATCGCGGGCAGTTAGAATGCGTTCATTTACATCAAAGACGATTGCTTGAATGGGCACATGATTTTCTTTCGCTAGTTCAATGTATCTTTTACGGTCCTCAGAACGAAGGTGCGTTGCATCGACAAAAACCAGTTTATTTAAGCGGCATCTCGCTTTAATCACGTTGTCCATCAAGGTAAATGCCTCTTTTGACAGCTCCTGATATTCATCCATCAAACCATTCGCTTCATCTTGCGGCCGGTTTTTCCAGTCAATGAATTCCAGATCGCCAACCCTCATACGGAAGTCATCAGAACTGACCACTTCAGATGGCAGAACAGCCTTTTCCTCAATTTGTCTTTTTAGGAACGTAGATTTTCCACTGTTGGACGGACCAATCAGCAAAACGATTCCTGCATGCGGCAAGCCAATTCTCATCCTGCATTCACCTTCCTTCTAAATAGGCACATTTGCGTCGGCGCTCCCTGCTCCTGGTGTTCTTCGCCAATTCCTGTAAATTCAAGTTCATAGATTCCTTTCGTATTGCGTTCAGCACACCAGCTGCGAAATTCCGCCCGTGTCCATTCAAACCGATGGTCATCATGGCGGAAATGCTCGGCCATATCATAGATTTCATTGTATTCACGGTTAGGAGTCGTGACAATCAAGGATTTCGGGCTGTATAAATGAAGAAGTGTATCAAATACTTTCGGAAGCCGCATTTCATCAATATGCTCAATCACTTCGCATAGAATCATCAAATCTTTATCTTTTAAACGTTCATCGTAATAGAACAAAGAACCCCATAAGGTTTCCGGCTCAACGAAAGCTTCTTGGCCTTTCGCTTTTTCAAAACGTTTTTTCGCTTTGATAATTTCAACTTCAGAGGGCTCAACTGCAAGAACTTCTCTGACCCCGCTGACAAACCCTAATTTGACAGCCAGTTTCCCTTCGCCTGAACCAAAGTCCACGACCGTTTTGGGGTGCAGCGTTTCTGCAGTTTCTGCAATTTTTTCATACCGCAATTCATTTAACCGTGATTTTTTCACAGGTTCCGCTTTCGGAGCTTCTGCAGTGGTATTTTCAACGAGACTGTATACTTCCTTAAAGCGCAGGGCTCGGCGGTATATCACTTCTCTCAGGGGGTGCTTTTCCAGCCATCCTTCGCCGTACCTCTCCAGCTTTTCAATCTCCTTCTCGTCAATGAAATAATGTTTGTAGTCGTCGATTACTGGAATCAGGACAAATAAATGACGCAAGGAATTTTGTAAAGTTTGGATTCCCGCCAAAGAAATCATGCGTACTTGGCTGCTTTCTTTTAAACGAAAGGAATAGTGAAGCTCCGGTTGGGTAATTTCCACTCCATAGCCCAGCGGTTCGAACAATTCTCTTAGTTGGCGGTCTGAAAGCGTTGAATTTACTGGCCCGAGTTCGAGCGTAAAGGCGAAGGGATGCTCCACCCATTCCATCTGTTCTTCTTTAGGCTGGCCATTTAAAGCAGTCCCCAACGCAGAACGGATTAAGGATAAAAAGATGCTGCTCGCTGCAAATTCCCGGTCGTTTATATAATGGGTGATGTCATACGAATTTGTTTTATTTTGAATCAGTCCAATCGGGTCCGGCGTGACAAAAATTGTTGCCTCCAGTTCATCTTCTGTGAACTTGCTATAGAAAAAGCGCACTAAGTGGCCTTTTTGATTTCTTTCATATAGATTGTTTGGATTTTTAGACAACAGATGAGAAATCGACTTCACATTTTCACCCGTTGCACGAATCGTCAATTGCATAATAAATCCCCCATCTCTCACTTCATATAAGATAAAACCAATATATCATATTAGCTGGAAATGATTTTATCGATGTCCATTTAATTCCACTCATTTTTTTACTTTTTAAACATGCTCTCATTATTTCAATTATATAAAACGAAAAAAGCCAGAAAAAAACCAATTTGAGGTTTCCTCCTGACTTCATTCGTTGGCTGCACTGTAAATCAGTCCATATACCGATGTTCTCTTAAACTGTTCAAGCTTTCAATTTGCTGGAGCAATCCTTCACCGATATTCGTTTCGCGGACCACTTTCCGTTCAAGTTCTTCATCCACGAGACGCTTTACTGATAAGACATCTGTCTCTTTCGATAACACTTCTTCTTTCGAGTTGAACAATTGATGGGCGACGAGCTGCATGCCGTAAGAATTATACAGCAGCGTGTAGCCGGCAATCCCTGTTGTTGACTGGTAGGCTTTTGAGAATCCTCCGTCGATGACAAGCATCTTGCCGTTCGCTTTGACCGGATCTTCTCCGTCCCGCTCTTTGACCGGGGTATGCCCATTGATGATGCGGCCCTGGTCTGGATTCAAATCAAATTCCTCAAGCATGCGGCGGCATACATTTTCGTCTTCGCGCAAGTAATAGTACGGATTTTTGCGTTCTTTATGCGTCTCTTTATCTTTGATGAAATAACGTTCGAACGTCGTCATTTCGCGTTTTCCAAAAAGCGAGGAGTTTTCGCCTGTCCACAGATACCAAATCATGTCGGTCGCAAAGTCATCCGTTTCTTCCGGATGTGCAAATGCATGGCGCATATAGCGTTCGAATACATCCAAGAGTTCACGTCCTGCATAGGTCTTGCCTTCGATTTCCATCGCTTTCATGCTGCCGTCTTCGTCCAAGGGAATACATCCGTGGATCAGCAGGTTGCCGTTGTATTTCAAATAAAGGCTGCCTTTTTTCATGAGGAATTTCATATGGCGCGCCAATTTCTCCGACTGCTGGATTGAAAATAGCAATTTGTCGATCACCTGCTGCTCTTCTTCCAATAATTCATCCGGTTTTTCCGGATTGATGGTCGCAAAACATGTATTTTCAAGGGGATAAGTTTTTCCATGGATGGTCGCTTCGTTTTTCTCATAATCCACTTTTTCTAATAGAAGACGGTCTTCCATGTGAAAGCACGGGCGGCGCTTGATGATCGGCGCTTCCAATTTAAACTGGATGATTGAAATCGCTTGATGGATTTTGGTAATCTGCAGCTGTTCCTGTTCGGTCAAGTTCTCACCGGAGATGCGCTTCGGACGGAATACCGGATTGTCCTCGTAATACTTCTCCGCCAGATTCAAAAGCGGCCGTAAATTGATGCCGTAGACATCTTCGATAATATCGAGGTTGTTGTAGCGCGCGCAGATGCGGATGATGTTCGCCAAGCAGACTTTCGATCCGGCAAAAGCACCGATCCATAATGCATCATGATTCCCCCACTGGATATCGACGGAATGGTAGTCGATGAGCGTATCCATAATCTTATGCGGATCCGGGCCCCGGTCATAAATGTCGCCTACGACATGAAGATGATCCACTACCAGCCGCTGTGTCGTGTAGGCAAGGCCGATAATCAATTTATCGGCTTGGCCTAGGGAGATGATGCGTTCTAAAATTTTGTCATAATAATCTTTTTTATTTTTAAATTCATCGGTTTTATATAATAATTCTTCAATAATATAAACAAATTGCTTCGGCAAGGCTTTACGGATTTTGGAACGGGTATACTTCGAAGAAGCATAGGAAATAAGTTTCAGCATTCGCTCGATAACTTCAATGTACCAGTCCCGCAACTCCTGTTTGCTGCTGAAAGCGCTCTTGATCATTTGCAGCTTTTCTTCCGGGTAATAAACCAAAGTCGCAAACTCGTTCAGCTCTTTTTCCTGCATTTCGTTTTTGAAAAGGTCGCGGATCTTCACTTTCACGTTGCCGGAACCGTTGCGCAATACGTGCTGGAATGCTTGATATTCGCCATGCAAGTCACTGACGAAATGTTCCGTTCCTTTTGGCAAATCAAGTATGGCTTCAAGATTGATGATTTCGGTGACGACTTTTTCTTCACTATCGTATTTTTGCGCCAGCAAATCCAAATACTTTAAATTTAACATCAGGAATCCCCCTTCAATTTTTCGTTCTGATGAATCTGAATCTGAGCTGTTCAGCAGAAATTCATTCTGTACGTCTATTTTAGCAGATATGGGACTGTCTTTAGTATATGTGTTTGCTTAATTGGAGAATATTGTTTCTATTCTATGTACAATTAAAATAATTCAAAATTCCAGATTCGGTACTATCTTCTTTGGAAGCAACCCAGTAGAATAGTCACAATGGTAATTATATCCTTTTTATTTCAAACAATTAGAAAAGAATCGGTGAGTTTTTTTTGACGGTCATGTAAAATAAAGAAAGTTTGGAGAATGTAAGCCTTCTATTTTTGAAAATCGACTTTAGGATGATGAAGCTAGAAGGTTTTAATGAAGGGAGGGAGGGATAATTTATATGAAGGATTTATCAATGAAATTGGGGCAAGACATTTTGGCTTCTACCGCTCTTTTTGATGTTGTCAAAGACCCCGTATTCCTCATGGAAGAAGATAACGGTTCTTTTCGCTACCTCTATGTAAATCCCTCCGCTTTAGCACTTATGCCGACGCAGGATCTCATCGGAAAACGAATAGAAGACGTATTAAACGGAGAACAAAGCCAGAATATCAATAGCTATCACCAGGAAGTGATTACTGCTGGAAAATCTGTTGAATTTCTTGAAAAAGTGGATACAAAAGACGGGGAGTTTATCGGTGAAACTGTGCTTAATCCGATATTTTCCGCAGATGGGCAATGCCGCCATATCTTATCCATCATTCGGGATGTGACAGAACGGGAGTATAAGAAAAAAGACCTTCAAGCAACCCAAAAACAGATTGAAATTGAACGGAAACGGCTCGATTCCATCGTTGAAAATAATGCGAATGCCGTCTTCGAATTTGATGAGCAGAAAAAGTTCCTCCGCATCAATCAAAAAGTCACCGAAGTGACAGGGTTGACGGAAGAAGAGCTGATTGGCCATTCCGTTGTTGCCATGGTGGTGGAATCCTGTCTGGAAGATACGCTTTACCATTTTGACCAGGCTCTTCAAGGGCACGCCATTGACTTTGAGACTGCCATCTATAACAAAGACGGAGCCATCATTAATTTTTATGTAAATACCATTCCGATTGTTGTCGACGACGAAGTGATTGGGGTCTACATAATTGCAAAAGACATTACCGAACAGAAAAAAATGATGGGTCTGCTGCAGGAAAGTGAGCAGCGCTATAAATCCTTGTATGCCAATCACCCGCATGGCATTTTCACTTTTGACCGCCACGGTTTTTTAGAAAGTATTAATGCAGGCGCTGAAAACATAACGGGATATACAATCCAAGAGTTGAAAGACGGGTACTTTAAAACCGCCCTTATGCCTCCTGAAATGGATAAAGTGAAGCGACTTTTCTTTAAAACCGTCAAGACAAAGCAGCCACAGCGCTATGAACTGAGTTTCTTTCATAAAAACGGGCAGCTCATTGATTTACAGGCCATGAATATTCCGATCATCGTCAACGAAAGATTGGTGGGGATCCACGGAATTGCAACGGATATTACAGAAGTTAAACATGCCTATAACGCGCTGAATGAGACGAAAGAAAATCTCGAAGTCTTTTGGAATAATTCGGCTGACCCTATTTTCTTTATTGATATGAACGGAGATATTGTAAGAGTAAATCCAGCATTTGAAGAAACTTTCGGCTTTACGGAAGAAGAAATGGTGAACGGACAAGGCACCATCATTCCACCGTATATGCTAGAAGATCAACTTGCCATTGTGGAAAGGATTTCAAAAGGGGAAACGGTGAATTCCCATGATACCATCCGCATGACAAAGTCCGGGAAATCATTGAATATCATTTCTTCGTATTCGCCTGTCCGAAATGCAGACAAGGAAATTGTCGGAGCCACGATCATTTACAAAAATGTGACGGAATTGAAAAAAGCTGAAATCGAACTTCAAAAAAGTCAGGAAAAATACAAACTGATCACCGAAAGTACATTTGATATCATCACTTTGGTCGACCTTTCAGGGCAGATTGAGTATGTATCCCCTGCCTACGAACGGGTATCGGGTTTTGATAACGACTCGTTTATCGGTAAACCCTTTACGACAAATGTGCATCCGCAAGACCGGGCACTGTTGCTCAGTACTGTGACCTCCGTCATTGAAGGCGGAAAACCGGCAACGATTGAAGTCCGTTTCCTGAACCATGAAGGCCAATATATCTGGATGGAAGTTTCGCCAACCCCTGTTGTCGAAGATGGAAAAGTGAAGAAATTCTTCACGATTGCCCGCGACATTACAGAGCGCCGGAAACTCCAGGATAAAATTGCGAAAATGGCTTTTTATGACCATTTGACCGCCATCCCGAACCGGAGAACTTTTGACGAGCGGCTTGAAAAAGCGGTTCTGGAAGCGAATCAAACCGGCAAGAAGGCAGCCATTCTGATGCTTGATGGACGCAAATTCAAAGAAATCAACGACCGTTTCGGACATGATGCTGGAGATGCCGTCATCAAAGAAATGGCTATGCGCCTGCAAGGTTCCATGAGGCCAGGCCAGACAGCTGCAAGGCTCGGTGGAGATGAAATGGGCGTCATCCTTCCGGCGATCGATTCTATGCTGGCCGCTGAAGATATGGCCAAACGGATCATCCAGTCCTTTGAAGCCCCGCTTAGCTATAATGGTGTCGATATTCAAATCGGTGCCGGCATTGGCATTGCCATTTATCCAGACCACGCGACGACTGAAAAACAATTGATTAAACGCGCTGACATGGCTTTGTATGAAGCGAAAAAATCGAATCGCAACGAATACCGCTTCTATCGTTAAAGACAGCCTTTTCTACAAATGAAGAAGCCGGTGAAAATTAGCATTTTTCGCCGGCTTTTTTCAATATCTTAGGTTATTTTCTACTTTTCCGCTGCCTGTCAATAGAAGCGGAATTTTCTTTTTCTCCCCTTTTTTGTTCGATCAACTTCAATTGGATTTTCAATAAACTTGGAAAAGGGAGTCCCAGCACAGCATTCAACCTTCTCTCTAAAAATCAGCAATACAATTATTGATAACTACAATTATTTCATTGCTGTATCATTTTTGTATTTCGCCGATCGAAAGAAAATAAGGTGTTATACTGAGAACAAAAGCATAGCTTTGGATTCTCCAGACTTTTTTTAGTCAATTTCCGATGCGAAAGGAGAATGCCTTATGAAAAAAGAAAGTATCCGCGCTCTTTTAGAAACGATTTGCGAATACAATAATGTTCGAATCACTCAAACGTTTACAAAAGATGACGTAGATCAGATTCTTGTAAAATGTGTACCCAATACCCAAATACTTGAACTGACTTACTTGCACACCGGAACCATTGAACAATATCAATCGGTGATAGAGGCGGCAGAGGTTATCCACCAAGCGCTCTATTCTTCTATAACTGCTTAATCATTCGTTTAGACGATACTCATAGAACAGAAAAATCCGTGCCGAAAGCCAGCACGGATTTTTCATTTGATAAAATATAGGTGAATTGACCTTCGAAAAATAATTTTCACTAGTGATTAATATCCAAACGAAAAGGGAAACTATAAATAAAAGAAAAGGCAGATACAAAGAGAGGATCTGGATAACTATGCCGACACGAGATGAAAATCATGACACGAAAGTGAGCCGCGTGATTGATGCCCTTGCCCTCAACCAGGAACAAGATGTAAGATCTAAAATTATTGATACCAGCTTGTATTCGGTTTTTCTGATATCTTCAAGTGGCTCGCGTAATGAGTCTTGCCAAGCCCTATTGGTTGAGCATCTCCCTGCGAAAGAACCGGAAGCCTTTGTTTTGCCTCTGGAGATTAAGACCTCCGCTACAAAGACAGAAATCCTGAAAAAAGTCGCTGCCGCTGTAGAAACACATTTCATAGAACCGAATCATGCGGTTTACTAACTTTTTATCTTAAGCAAAAGCCGAAAGCATTTTTATATGCTTTCGGCTTTTTTTCGTAAAGATTTAGTTTTTGCCTAATTTTACCCGCTGCAGGCGCAATGAATTTAAAACGACAGATACGGAACTGAAAGCCATTGCGGCGCCTGCTACCCAAGGAGCCAGCAAGCCAATCGCAGCAATCGGAATCCCTACTGTGTTATAAGCAAATGCCCAAAATAGGTTTTGTTTGATATTGCGCATTGTCTTCCGGCTCATGAGAATCGCTTCGGCAATGCTATTCAAGTCGCCGCGGATCAGCGTGATATCTGCCGCTTCCATCGCTACGTCCGTACCGGTGCCGATTGCCATCCCGATATCGGCTGTGGCCAGTGCCGGTGCATCATTGATGCCGTCGCCGACCATCGCCACTTTTTTGCCTTCGAGCTGCAGTTTTTTCACTTCGTCTGCTTTTCCTTCGGGCAGCACTTCTGCGATCACCGCATCGACACCGACTTGTTTGCCGATTGCCTGTGCGGTCCGTTCATTGTCACCGGTCATCATAATGACGCGGATGCCCATTTCCTGAAGGCGCTTGATGGCCCCTTTAGATGTGTCTTTAATGGTATCGGCTACAGCAACCAGCCCGGCATATTCTCCGTTAATGGCTGCAAGCATCGCTGTCTTGCCGCCGCTCTCCAAACTTTCCATTTGCGGCATTACCGCTGACACGTCAATACCATATTGCTCCATCAATTTCCGGGTGCCGACGAGCACGCCTTGCCCTGAAACTGTTGCTTGGATCCCGTAGCCCGGAACCGCTTCAAAATATTGCACCTGTCCAAGTTCAATGCCTTTTTCCTGAATTCCTTGAACAATAGCTTGTGCTAGCGGATGCTCGGATTGTTTTTCCGCTGCTCCAATGAGTGCCAGAAACTTTTCTTGCTCCTGTCCATCTGCAAGGAGAACATCCGTCAGTACCGGTTTCCCGTGCGTAACAGTGCCTGTTTTATCGACCACGACCGTATCGATGCTTTGCGTCTGTTCCAAATGTTCGCCGCCTTTAAAAAGGATGCCCATTTCGGCTGACCGGCCAGACCCTGCCATGATCGATGTTGGGGTCGCCAGTCCGAGCGCACATGGACAAGCGATTACAAGCACTGCAATCAACACTTCAAGTGCTGGCGTAAAATTGCCCGGCTCCACCCAGATAAACCACACGAGGAAAGTCAGAATCGCAATGCCGACGACGATTGGCACGAAAATGCCCGAAATCTTATCGGCCATTCGCTGAATCGGCGCTTTGGTTCCTTGCGCATCTTCTACCACTTTAATGATTTGCGCGAGTGCGGTATCCCGTCCTACTTTAGTGGCTTTCATTTTAATGGATCCATTGCTGTTGATCGTTGAACCGTATAAAGCGTCGCCTTCGGTTTTATCGACCGGCAGGCTTTCTCCAGTCAGCATTGATTCATCCACCGCTGTCGACCCTTCCAGCACTTCTCCGTCAACCGGAATTTTTTCTCCCGGCTTCACGAAAATCGTATCGCCGATGACAACTTCTTCTAACAAAACTTCCCGTTCTTCGCCGCCGCGCAAAACCATTGCCGTTTTCGCCTGGAGTCCCATCAGTTTTTTGATGGCTTCTGAAGAGCGGCCTTTCGCTTTTGCTTCAAAGAGCTTTCCAAGAATAATCAATGTAATTAAAACCGCACTTGTTTCAAAATACAATTGCGCCCCGTGATGCGTCCCTGCCATCACAATTGCCTGATAGACCGAATAGAAATAGGCTGCAGATGTTCCTAGCACCACAAGCACGTCCATATTGGCACTGCCATTGCGTAAGGCTTTATAAGCTCCCACATAGAATTGTTTCCCGATGATAAACTGAACCGGAGTTGCCAGCAGCATTTGCACCCATGGATTCATCAGAAATTCCGGAACATAGAGAAACGACGTAAATGAAAAATGGCCGACCATTGTCCAGAGTAAGGGCAAAGATAAAATAGCTGAGATGATAAATTTCCGCTTCTGGTCCTGGATCGCCTTTTCGCGGTAATCAATTTGTTCGTGGTCTTCCTGTTTTTGATGAGCACCGTACCCTAATTTCTCTACCTTTTTGATGATATCGCCAATCGCCAGTTCAGACGGATTGAATTCAATTGTCGCTCTTTCAAGCGCTAAGTTGACGTTGGCTGATGCTACTCCGTCAAGTCGGCTAATGCCTTTTTCGATACGGGTCGCACAAGCTGCGCACGTCATGCCCGTAATATCAAATTCCGCTTTCTGTTTCACGATGCCATAGCCGAGCGCATCAATTTTCTTTTCAAAATCCGCTTCGCTAAGCTTTGATGGATCGTATTGGATAGACGATTTTTCAAGCGCTAAATTGACATTGGCTTTTTCGACGCCATCCATTCGGCTAATGCCTTTTTCAATGCGGGTCGCACAAGCTGCACAAGTCATGCCCGTAATCTGGAAATTTGCTTGCTTAGATTCTACTGCCATCGTCAGTCCTCCTCTCTTATACTACCAGGGGGTATATTTTCATTAAAAACAAAGAGTGCTGAAAAGCACTCTTATACGACGTCATATCCCTGATCTTCGATTGTTTCCTGGATTTTATCCAATGAAGTTTGGCTGTTATCGAACGCAACTGCCACTTCTCCTTTTTCAAGGTCCACTTTTACAGATGAAACGCCTTGCAGCTCTCCTACACTTGATTCCACTGCATTCACGCAATGCGCGCAAGACATGCCTTCAACTTTTAATGTTTCATTCATTTGATATTCCTCCTAATGATTGATTTCCTTCAACTTACCATACCCCTAAAGGGTATACAATGATTTTGCTTTGATTACTTCGTCATCGTCTTCATAACATCCATCAATTCATTGATCGCTTCTTCGCCTTTGTTTTCTTTGATGGCTTTTGATACGCAGTGATGTGTATGATCTTCCAGCAACGCAAGTGACACTTTGTTCATCGCAGACTGAATGGCGCTTACTTGATGAAGAATATCTACGCAATAACGGTCGTTTTCCACCATTTGATGGACTCCCCGTACTTGCCCTTCAATCCGCTTCAGCCGGTTCAAAAGCTGCTGTTTGTTTGGCTGCACTGTCGATTTGATTGTCTCTTCCATATAATGAACCTCCCGAATCATAATACCCTATACCCGTATTGTAGAGCAAATCCGTAAAAATGTCAAAAAAGCGGATTGTTGCTTTTATTCGGCTGAAAGCTCATTTTCGACGAGCCATTTGTGATTTTTTATTTCTTCATTGCCTGAAGCGGGAGTGAAATCCACCATATAGACCGTGGTTTTTTCGACAGATTCAATTATGGCTTCAGCACCTTGCATTCCTTCCATATGGCTCGCTTCGACCGTCACCGTGTCTCCTGCCTGAAAGGCTTCTTCTCCGGCATTTTCGATTTCTTCATGGATGATCCATTTATGGTTTTCGACTCGCTCTCCGCCATTTACAGGTGTATAGGAAATGGCATAGGCGATTGTGTCGAATGCACCCGCAACAGTTGCTTCGGCGCCTTGCATTCCTTCCATATGCTCTGTACTCATAAGAACGCTGCTGCCTTCTTCATACTTAGGGTTTAGGGCCTTTTCCAAGCCATCCGGCAGCTCCCCTGTACTTGAATGTTCCATATGCCCGTTCTCATGGTCCATCGTTTCCTGGTTCCCGCTTTCGTTGCCGGAACAGGCAGCTAATGCAATGGCAATAGCCAACATGAGACCATACATGAGAAGATTTGAGAATTTCAAGGTGATCGTCTCCTTTGCTGTTTGATAACGAGATGAAAAGTTTGGCTGCCCGCGCTATTAAAGAACCTTTCGTTGCTTCACCAATAATATACAATACCCCCCTATAGTATGTAAAGTGTTTTGGCCAATTAATAGCTATTTTTAAAAAAACGCTTGCAGGTGACCTTACGTCACCCGCTACGCTGAGAGTAAGAAGATAAATTTTGGAGGGAAATTAACCAATGAAAATGAATGTAAAAATGAATCTCTGGAGTTGGAAAGAACTGCTGTACGTATTGTTTCTAACTTTAATCGCTGTACCTATTGTTATTGAATACGGACTTTTCCATTACTTACTTGGCTTTTTTGAAAATGAATTATACGCAGGCACTGCCACCGGATTTGCCATGTCCCTCATCTTTTTGGGCGGACTGTATTTGATCGTTCTGAAGCCAAATCATCAATCTTGGAAAGCGCTCGGCGTGCAATCTTTTGCGATTAAGCATTGGAAGTTTATCCTTTGGTGGACTGTTATTTTAATTGTTGCCAGTATATTAATTGTCGTCGGCATGTCCTTCCTTGGCATCGGAACAGCTAACAGCAAAACGGAAAGCCTGCAGTCGCAGATGACGCTTCTAAATTTCGCGATTGCCTTTGTTTCGGCTGCGATCATCTCGCCTGTTTATGAAGAGATTTTCTATCGGGGGTTCCTTTATCGCTTTTTCAGCAGCCGCTTCGGCATCATTGGTGGACTCTTAATCAGTTCAACCATTTTCACGATTGTCCACATTCCAACCTATAATACCTTGCCTGTGAATTTTGTTTCCGGACTTATTTTTGCTTGGGCTTTCCAAAAAACCGGTTCAGTCATCCCTGGCATCATCATACATGGTGCTTTCAATGGACTGGCTGTCATCCTGACTTCATTCGCCTAAAAGTAAAACCCTTCGAGGCAAGAATGATTCTTGCCTCGAAGGGTTTATTTTTTTGCCGCCTTTTCCAAAAACTCAATGACTGCCGAATCAATGGGATACAAACCTAATTGTTCGGATGCTTCAGCTGATTTTCGGACTTCCCAGAAATCATCCGCCAACTGGAGATCATTTCCGAACGTTTCCGCTGAAAGAAAATCCATGTCTTCCACAATTAACTGTGCCTCCACGGACTCAGGAGAAACACCACTCGCCAGACAAAGCTCAATCCGTTTGATGAGGTTGATCCATTTTTTTGTCGAAACATCCGCGCTTTCAAGTTTTGGCAACGCCTGTTTCAACTGGCCTTGCTGCGCTTCAGAAAAATACCGGTTCCAATCCTTATCCTTTTTAGACTTCGCTACCAGTTCAATCAGGTCTTCCCAGTGAAGCGCCCCTTCCAAATCCAGTACATTCAGCAGCGATTGCGTATGGTCCATTGAAAGCTGAAGGCGTTCCATCTCTTCTGCCAGCAACGCTTTATGGGCAGTTAATACTGCAGACAGTGATTGTTCCGAAAGAACTTTCCGACTGTCTTCAAGCGATAAGTCCAGCGATTTGAGCAGCAGGATTTTTTCCAGATCCAAAATTTCCGCATCCGAATAATACCGCTTGCCGCCCGCTTCTTTTTTTGCCGGCTGCACAAGCCCAATCTGATCGTAATAGCGGATGGTGCGGACAGAAACTGCTAATCGTTTTGCCAGTTCGCCTGTTGAAACGTAAACTGTGTCTTTTTCTGTTTCCAATCCTTTTCCCCCTAGATTTTCATCGTCATTAATACTATCACGTTACAGAAGAGTTTATTTTTCCCTGCAATTCTTTTTTGTTTTTCATCAATGTATTCAGCCTTTCCGCTCCTAAAAACATTGCTGCGATCAAAACTGTCACGAAAATCGGGAAAATGCCGAGTGTCGTATAAGCTGCGAGCGCCCCAAGCAATGGCGGGATAAACGTGCTGCCGGTATAAGCGAAAGCCATTTGATACCCCATAATCGACTGGGCATGCTCTTTGCCAAAACGTGCCGGCGTTTCATGCAGCATGCACGGAAAAATCGGCGCGAGGCCTAAACCGACCAGGATAAATCCAGCCAGTGAAATTCCGATCGACAAAGGCAGCACGAGCAGTAAAGCGCCGGTTAGCGCGATTAATTGGCCCATTCGGATTAAGGTTCGGTTATTGACACGGAACGTCACAAATCCGGTGATGAATCGGCCTACCGTGATTCCGCCAAAGTAAAATGAAACCCAGCGTGCTGCCGTGTCGACTTCAAGCCCTTTCATCTCAACGAGGAAACTGCCGCCCCATAAGCCCATTGTGGCTTCAGCACCGCAATAAAACAAAAATGTGGCCAAAGCGAATTTCACGCCTTTGATCCGGAGCGGCTTTGTTTCTTTAAGCTTTTTTTTCTCTACAGGCAATGCGTCCTCTTTTGTCTGTTTTTCTAGAACCGGTTTGGGCTTTTCGTTTTTCTTCCATAAAGGAAGGGCAAAAAACAGAATCACCACTAAAGCGAATTGAATGCAGGCAATGATCAAATATCCGTTTCTCCAGGACCGTTCGCCCGCTAATGAAAAGGCGAGAATAATCGGGCCAAGCGTAGCCCCGACTCCCCAGAAACTATGAAGCCAGCTCATATGATGGGCTTTATAGTTTTCCGCTACATAATGATTTAAGCCGGCATCAATTGATCCGGCACCTAAACCAAGCGGGATGGCAAAAAGGAATAGCCAGAAAAGCGAAGGCGAAAAAGAAAAGCCGAGCAAGGCCGCAGCCGTCATCAAACAACTTGCGAAGGCGATTTTTCCCGTGCCGAAACGTTTCAGCAGCGTACCGCTCACTAAGCTTGAAAGAATGGTGCCTCCTGCAATGACCATAAACAAAAACCCGGCTGTTTCGAGCGGCGCGCCGAATGCAGGCTGCATAGCAGGCCAAGCAGCCCCAAGAAGTGAATCCGGCAAGCCAAGGCTGATAAATGCTAAATAGATGATGATCAGAAACAATACAGCCACGGGCAGTCCCTCCATTTATCAACAGTTCAATTTTGGTTGAGCATCAAACGAAGCCCAAGACTTTCGAGTCCGTGCAAATAATCTTGTTTCCAGTCACTGCTTATAAGCTCCGGCAAATGTTCGGGAGGGATAAACTGCGAACTGGCTTCGGTAATTTCTTTTAATTCACTTTGAGAAATGTCTTCATGGCTGAAAATTATTTGATGGGGATTAAGGATGGCTGAAATCGAAGCTACCATGCGTCCTAATGCATCATTTTGGTTTTTCAGCTTCAAGGCCTGCCAGAAGTTCGCTTGGTCATATTGCGGAATCAACGAAATTTCCCCTGAAAAAAATGTGCTTCCGCGCACTACATCACCATTCACCATAATTCCAGCACCCGGACCATTCTCTCCTAAATAGATGTAGACTAGCGATTGCTCAGCTGTCATTCCTTGATGGCGATGGTAGCCGACCACTGCTGCATTCATGTCATTTTCAATTGCTGCCGGCATTGAAAAGCGCTTCTCAAGATGCGTTTTCAAATCGAAGTCTTGCAGCTGGCCGTAATCCGGTATGTAAATGACCCGTCCATTGTTGACCGCTCCAGGGACCCCTATCGAAAGCGAGCTGATTTTGGGGCGTTTTTCCAAACGAGCGGTGATAAGAGCTTCCAATAATTCAATGCTGTTCCCTGTAAGAACGCTTGCTTCTGTTCCCTGCTCTTTTACTTCTCCGGCACAATTAAATAGGACATAATGCGTTGCAGACTTTTCTAAGAAAATAGCCAGTCCCAAGCTATATTCAGGATTGTAAGCATAGCGCTTCGCTCTTCTTCCGCCGCTTGAATCGTCTTGGCCAAGTTCTAAAACTTCGCCTTCTTTCTCCATTTGTCCAAGGAATTTACTGATAGTCGGAAAACTGATATCCAACGCTTCGCTCAGCTCTGCTTTCGTGGCGCTTCCAAGTTCCAAAAGGGTTGAGCGAATGCTTGTCGAAATTGTCTGCTTTATGGATTTTGGTGTTGTTATCAAGTCACCCATTCAATTTCCCGCTCCATTCCCCCAACTTATTAAACTTCTTTAATAAGTTTTTTTATTACTTTATCACCCGACTGGCCGGAAAACAATGGCTTTTTTTATCGTTTGTGACTTTTTGAACAGAAACTTGTCTTTGAATAATGAAAGTTATAAGACAAAAAGCGAAAAGGATGGAAATTCAGCATCGGCTAGGTTAAAGTAATCTTCGTAGCTATAAGAGGAGATATTATAAATAATGAAAAAGCAATCACAGAAAACATTATGGGCTCAAGTCGTGAAAACCGGAATCATCAAATCGAATCTGATTCCAATGGTGGCAGGATTGATGCTCGCTTTATACACATACGAGTACAGCTTTATCGATCATATCGGCGACATTGTTCTGGCCTTTATCGGAACGGCTCTTATCATCGGTGCCTCTGGTTCTTTCAATAATATATACGACCGGGATATCGACGCTGTGATGGCCCGCACAAAAGGGCGTCCAACTGTAACCGGCACCATTTCCATTAAGAAAGTTGCCATCGTCGCTAGCCTATTGCTTGTAATTGGCTTGACGCTATTGTATTTCACTTCTCCATTAGCCGCTTTCCTTGGCTTTTTAGGGGTATTTTTCTATGTCGTCCCTTATACGATGTGGACAAAGCGCCATACGATCTGGAATACGGAAGTAGGAAGCATCTCCGGAGCAATGCCGCCTTTAATCGGCTGGGCTGCCGTTGCACCCGACATTTGGCACCCAGCATGCTGGGCATTGTTTTTGATCATGGTCATTTGGCAAATGCCGCATTTCTACGCGATTGCCATCCGCAAACATGATGACTATGCTGCTGCGAAAATTCCTATGCTCCCTGTCGCAAAAGGGGCAAAACGCACTTTCCTGCAAAGCAATATCTATTTGGTTTTGCTGGTGCTATCGAGCTTCCTGTTTCTGCCGCTCAGCTTGGGGCTGACTCTGGTTTCCTTGCTGTTAGGTTTGATTTGGCTGGGCCTCAGCCTGTTCGGCTCACGCAAAATGAAGGTAAAAGATTGGGCAAACAAGATGTTCCTATTTTCTCTTATCCATATGATGGTTATTTTCTCTACAGTCATCATCTACGCTTCTATCGGGCTGGTTCTAGCTTCTCTTTCATGAATATCAAACTAAAAAAGCAGGGATTCCGTAAAGCCGGAACCCTGCTTTTTCATTGTGAAAGATCTCAAAACGTGTTAGTTTTAGAGTGACCGTTATATCTATATCTTAAAGGAGAATTTTATGAGCTCAAAAAAAGAAGATTTGCTGGTTGCTGCAGAAAAACTTTTTTACCGCCACGGATTTCATGCAATCGGATTAAAAGCCATTGTCCAAGAAGCCGGCATCGCTCTTATGACGCTATATAACCATTTTGATTCGAAAGAGGCGTTGATTTTAGAGGTTTTGAATAGAAGAGAACAAACCTATTTTGATTTATTGGAGCAAACAGTAAAAACCGGATCAGGCTCCGTCGAACAGGAGTTGGCCGCCGCCCATTTAACTTGGCTGAAGAACCATGCTTCCAACGGCTGCATGTTTTTACGCGCGAAAGAAGAGTTCGGAAGCGAGGAATCTTCAATAATAGCGCAAACCGTGAAAAACCATAAAGAAAATATGCTTCGTTTTTTCCAAGCCCATGGACTCTCGCATGCTGAAGCTCTTCGGCTTTCGCTCTTGTTCGAAGGAAGTACGGCTCTCGCAGAAACCACTTCGATTCAGGAAGTTGAAGATACATTAACTGCACTAGTTAACCATCTAAAAGTAAGCTAAGCTCTTACTTTTTCAAAAATTAGAGTGATCGTTCTATCTATAAAGGAGGAATAGAAATGTGGAAATTAATAGCGCCTGGAATTGCGATGATCGCTGTGACTTACGCTTTCGCACGGTATAGTTTCGGTTTGTTCTTGCCGGATATCAGTGCATCGCTGAACCTATCCGAAAGCCAAGCTGGAACGGTCGGTTCAGCCGCTTATGCCGCTTACACGCTTGCTTTGCTTGCTTCTTCTGGATGGATTCGGAAATACGGCGCCCGGCGCATCGTGCTTTGTTCAGGTATGACCGCCTTCGTCGGGATATTAGGGATGGCGTTTTCCCAAGGATTTTATACGCTCGCCTTTAGTGCTTTTGTGGCTGGCCTTGGGAGCGGCTGGATTTCTCCGGCATTCAGCCAAGTCGTAGCCCAATCGATGAGACCCGAACTTCAGCATAAAGGAAATACATGGATCAATACCGGGACCAGTTTTGGAATTGTATTCACTGGCTTTTCGGCTTTGCTGCTTGCAGAAGAGTGGCGATGGAGCTACGGGTTGTTTGCGCTTCTCACCTTATTGGTCTTTTGGTGGAATGCTGTTGCCATTAAAGAAGCTAAAGAGAAATCAGCTCCGCCCGTCCAACGCCTTTTCAGCAGCAGCACATTAAAAAAAGCGCTTTTTTTAATCGCTGCGTCACTCGGCATCGGTTTCGGCTCCTCTATCTATTGGACTTTCTCGAGAACGTATATCACCGAAATTCATGGGCTGTCGCTGAATGAAAGTGTCGTGTTTTGGATAGTCATGGGGGCATCCGGCGTCTTCGGCGGCATCGCAGGTTCTATCATTCAATCTATGGGACTTCGCCTTTCCTACCGGCTCGGTGTGATGGCGATCGCTTTATCCATTGCCGGATTAACCCTTTCCCAAAACACGGCCATTTACTTTTCAGCCATCCTTTTCGGAATCGCCTTCATCTTTATGACCGGTTTATTTATCGTCTGGGGCACCCGCCAGTTTCCTGAAACGCCATCAGTCGGCGTAAGCATTTCCTTTTTCTCGCTAGGCATCGGCCAATCACTGGGGTCAGCAATCGCCGGCAACTTGATCGAAGCGACTTCCTATCCTTTTACTTTTCTTCTTTTTTCAGCCATTGGATTCGTTTTTGTTTTTGGCAAAACCGCTATCGTTCCTTCAAAAGGAACTGATTAATTTTGAATAACAGCGTTCGCTAGATGCATTGGTTCTATCGTTTCCAGGTAATGGTCCTCAGCTTTCCAGTATCGCCGGCTGAACTTTTCGAGATTCTTTTGCGTCAGTTCGCTTTCGCGATTGAACCTTTTCTCTTTTGGACTGTCTATGTATAGCAGAAAATCATAGGACCCTCTCCATTCAAGCCGCTGCAAAAAGACGCCTTCGACCAGAATCACACAGGTTTCTGGAATTCTAACTTTTTCCACCCTCATCTTATCTTCATGTGGTACATAATGCGGCAGCTGCAACTCTTGTGCCTGTTTTAATTTCTCAAAAAAATTTTCCTTCAGCCACTGGACATCCCATTGCAGCTGATAATATTCAAACCACTCTTCATGTCCCGTGTGATAGCGCCTTTTTCGGTCGACAATGAAATCATCGATGTGAAAAAGGCATACGGAGACTTGGGTTTCCAGAAAGGCTTCTTTCAATCGTATGCTGATGGTGGTTTTTCCGGATCTGCTTAGTCCGTCTATTCCGACGATGATTCGCTTTCCCCGTTCGACTCTCGGAATTCTCTTAACGATTTCACTCAGTTCTTCTTCCATATGCTCTTGCCCCTTCAATAACACATCGATATTCAAGATTAATTTTATGTTCTTTTAATAGACTAGTACAATCCAGTCCCATCAAGCTTCAGCCACGTTTCGACAATGTAGTGATGGGCAAGTTTACTATCTTTAAACTTCTTTTCATCATAGATTTGGCCCCGCTCTCTGAAGAAAGTAATCCATTCGCCGTTTTCTTCATAAAAGTGAAACCCTTCGTTTCGGTCCTCTTTGCCTGTTCTCTCACTATGCGGGAGACCATGGAAAGCGGTGTATGCCAATACCTCTTCTTTGCTGACGGTAAAAACTTCCGAATATCGGCGATCATACATATTTTCCACGCCAAGTATCTCACAAGCAAATTGGAATGGACGTGGATCTCCGTATAGCAAAACTTTGATTTGTTTTTCTTTATCTACCAAGCGATCACCCCCTCATTTCCTGTATCCAATTTGCTTCGATATGATAGACATGAATTCGTCAAAGGACGTGAAATACCGCTGCCAGCGATGATGGCCTTTGCGTACCGTATCAAGCACCCAAAATGGCATTGGCTTGCTGTCAATCAAGTGATAATATTCCGTATATCCCATTTTCAAGTGATCCCATCTGAAGTCATTGCCGGGTTTAATATACTCTGAAACATCCAGCAGTTTTGCACGCCCTTCTTGCAGCACGATGTTCTTCAAATGGATATCCCGCGGATTCAATCCTTTTTGGCGTACAAATTCCCTTGCATTTTCAACATCTCGGACAGCTTCCTCGGGAATATGAATCCCTTGCAGAAGACAATCAAAAAAAGTGGGGCCTTCTTCAAATTTCAAAACTAAAAATCGGGTTGAAACACCGTAGCACCGAGAAAAACCAGGTGCTGTGCCAAGTATTTTATATACTTTTGCTTCTGCCTGCAGCTTAGTCTGCTTGCCTTCAGCAAACAGTTTAAAAGCAAATTGCGGCAGGACCATCGATTGAAATACAGCAGCATCCGTTCCAACACCGACACACCGCATCCCCGCTGCAATCCCTTCAATCGTAACCGGTTCATTGCCTGGATTTGAAATGACTTTTACATCTTCTAAAGCATCTGCTAAATGTTGCCATGTATGTCCCATAAGTCCCCACTATTCTCTTTTCGTTTCAGCCTAACAGTGTTCATTAGAACCGTTGACACTTTTCAAGATAAAAATTCCCGCGAATCGACTACCGGATTCAGCACGTGATAAAAGCGCCTCCAAATGTACCGCTAGTATAGCATTTTAGAATATAAAGCTTCGAAGTAAAATTGGCGGAACCGTGACAGCGCTGTCCGTTATCCAGGGACTTCATTTAATCGAATTATCTCACCAAAGGCCAAGAACTTTCCACCAAAGGCCGCCAACTCCAAACCATACAATGATATGGATCACTGAAATAATAAAGCCCAGCATCCACCATTTCTGTTGGGAGATATAGCCGCTTCCAAAAAAGACGGGTGCAGGACCGGCACCATAGTGGGTAAGGGATCCAAATAAGTTAGAGAAAAAGGCCAAAATCAAGGCCGATAAAAGCGGTGGAGCTCCGGCTGCTACAATTACCGACAGGAACGCTGCGTACATCGCGCTGACATGTGCAGTATTGCTCGCGAAAAAATAATGCGAGTAAAAGTAGACAATGGCTAGTATCACCAAAGTGAGGGTCCAGGACAGCTGGCTTACTGCATTGCCCATCAAGTCACTGAACCAGGGGATCATGCCCAGTTCATTCAAATAGGTGGCCATCATCACAAGAACTGCGAACCAGACAAGCGTGTCCCATGCGCCTTGCTCTTTTTTAATATCAGACCATGTCAGAACGCCGCTTAGCAAGAGAACACTCAAGCCGACAAAAGCACTTTCAGTTGCCCCAAGCCCGATACTGCCCCCAAAAATCCAAAGGGCAAGCAAAAGCACAAAGACGCCAATCATATACCACTCTGTCTTTTTTAGTTTCCCCATCTCATCCAGCTTTTGGGTGGCGATTGTTGCCGCTTTGGGCGTTTCCTTTAATTCCGGAGGATACAGTTTGTAGATGACCAATGGGATGAGCGCAAGGCTAATCAAACCCGGAACAAGTGCTGCAAGTGCCCAGCCGCCCCAAGTAATCGTTTCTCCTGTTATTTCTTTTGTAATCTGTACAGCCAGCGGATTGGCCGCCATCGCCGTAACAAACATCGCTGAAGTGATCATATCCCCTTGGAAAGAAACTTTTACCAAGAACGCACCAACTCTGCGTTCTGTCCCGTCCCCTACTCTTGAGTCGTAGGTTTCTGAGAGCGATCGGATGATCGGGAAGATGATGCCTCCAGCGCGTGCGGTATTCGAAGGCATCGCAGGAGCCAATATTAAATCACTTAGGAGCATTGAATACGACAAGCCGAGAGTTTTTTTGCCAAACAGCCAGACAAAGAGATAAGAAATCCTAGTGCCGAGACCGGTTTTTATGAATCCGCGCGATATGAAGAACGCAATGACGATCAGCCAAATCGTTGTATTTTGAAACCCGCTCAGCGATTGTTCCAAAGTAAGAGTTTTCGTTAATACAATAAACGTCAAAGCGAGGATGGCTGTACTTCCCATAGGAATCGGCTTTATCACCAAAGCGATAATTGTTGCTACAAAAATGCTAAACAGCTGCCATGCATCCGGTTCCAGACCAGCGGGTTCAGGAATGAGCCATAAAGTAAGTCCAATAGCTAAACACAACAATAAGGATCCCCACTTAACTTCACTTTGTTTTTCAATCGCCATTGTCTTCAACCCTTTCAATTTAAGTTATCTATGGCGGCGTAGGTTGGCTAAATCAAGTTGCTTATTTGTGCTCCATGCCCCTTTTTGTACATAAAAAAACATTTTAAAGAACTAGAATATAAAAACAAATTTTGTAATACAATGAGACTCTATTTATCCTATAGAATTTATTAGAATATTTATACATTTGTTAATCTGAAGAAGGTAGATAAGAACAGAACTGGCGTATACGGTTTGAAAATCCAGATGGGAGGCCATCGTTCGAGCCCTTGGCCTGTTTACGTATAACTAACCAAATAAAAAGAGGGACCAGCAATCGCTGGACCCTCTTTTTTCATTTCTATCACCCATACATTTTCACTCTGCTGTCTAAGTACTGGCAGTACTATTGCTTAACTGCATCTGCAGATGCTTATACTCCAAGCTTTTGAAAACCGGCAACGATTTCCGTCATTTCTGCTGGATCAATTGTCCGAAAATCCAAGCAGACCTTTTCTCCTTCAATCCGGGCAATGATTGGCGGGCGGCAGTTCCGCAGCTTATTGGAAAGCTGCTGGGCAGAGTAGCGCGCATGCGATATAGCTGCGATGCAAGTCGGCAATTCTACTCCAGGCATCGTTCCGCCGCCTATTTGTGAAACACTTTCTTTGATGTCGATTTGGAATGTGTCTGCCTGAAGAGCCATTTCAGCTGCAAAATCTTCAGTTTGCTTCTGGATTTCCTCGTAAGGTTTCATGATATCCCGCACAGTTGGAAGTTCCCGGGTTTTCATTTCTCCTGAAAGGTACGCTTTTAGCGTTTCCTCCAAGGCAGCAAACGTCATTTTATCTACTCTTAAGACACGCGCCAATTGGTGTTTTTTTAATCGATCGATCAATTCTTTTTTCCCTGCGATGATGCCTGCTTGCGGACCGCCAAGCAGTTTATCTCCACTAAAAGACACCAGGTCCATTCCTGCTTCGATTACTTCTTTAACAAGCGGTTCATCGCCGATGCCGTGCTTTTTAAAGTCGTATAAAGCCCCACTTCCTAAATCCTCATAGAACACTAACCCATCGTTATTGTTCTTTAGTTCTACGAGTTTCTGTGTATCTACGCTTTCTGTAAAGCCGATCATTTTAAAATTGCTTGTATGGACTTTCATCACCATCGCCGTTTCTTCAGACAACGCTTTTTCGTAATCGGCAAGGTGTGTTTTGTTCGTCGTACCGACTTCCACCAAATGTGCTCCGCTTTCTTCCATGATGGAAGATACACGGAAAGAACCGCCAATTTCGACCAATTGTCCGCGAGAAACAATGACTTCACGGCCTTTTGCCAGTGCAGCCAAGACCAAAAACACTGCTGCAGCGTTATTGTTTACGACCATTGCCGCTTCTGCCCCGGTCGCTTCCTTTATTAATTCTTCAATCAGTTCATGGCGGGACCCGCGCTTTCCATCTGCCACTCGGTACTCTAAATTCGAATAATGTCTGGCTGCTCTTGCCACGTGCTCCACTGCGCGTTCACTCAATTTCGATCGCCCTAAATTTGTGTGAAGGACCGTGCCTGTGCCGTTAATGACGCGCATTAACCGATCTTCATTCCACTTTGCCGCCTTTTTCTGGGCATTTGCAAAAATCATTTCCGGAAAATCCGGATTTTCCGGTTCGTATGGCAATTTACCATAAAGCAGCCTTTCACGAAGTGCCTGGATTTCCTGTTGGATGAATTTCGTCGCCTGCCCTGCAGACAATTGTTGTTCGTCCAGCAATGCAGCAAATCGTGCGTCTTTCTGCAATTCATGGACAGGCGGAATTTCACGAAGATAATCTCTCATCCTATTTCCTCATTTCCCACTTACTTTTTTTCTATGATTCAGTCCATTTTCTCTGTTCGTCTGTTCGGACCGTCAATTTCAATTGATCCAGCAATTCCAAAAACGGGATTAAGTATTTCCTTGAAACACCAAGGACGTCTTTCGCTTCTTTTAAAGTGAATGCTGCCCCTGTCGCCTCTTTCAGCTCAGCTATAGAACGATCCAAAGCAGTATGATGGATCAAAACGTCCTCTGTCAGGCGATATGCCTGCCCTGTCTGCAGAAGATGAAATGTCAGATCCAACAGCTCTTGTTTCGGTATAGGCGTCCCCATTGAATAACTGTCCCATTTCTCTGCTTGCAACCCGTCTTTCTGGAGGGCGGCAACCATCTGATCCATCCGCGCCTTCCATTGTTTTGGAAGATGCGGCTTAAAAGAACCAAGAGCGATAAATTGATCCGCTTTTTTCAGCTCGTTTTCTACCGCCATTTTATCCAATGTGTACTCGATAAACGGCTTCGGGTAAACGGCACTGAATGACTGAACAAGTTCAGCTTTGCCTAATCCTTGTCTCATCGGGTATTCTTCATGATACTCTTTTAGCCGTTCTTTTATTTCATCGGCTAATTTGATAAAAGATTTAAGCAAGCTGTATCGTTGGCCGCCAATTTCAAGTACTGTTCCTTTGCTTAACGCTTTGCTCACTGTATCTTTCAATACCGACTCGTCCAACGAAGTATGTTGGATCAGCTCTTTGAAATCAAGAACAATGTGTTTTTGCAGCATATCCACCAAAAGGTCTTCCGGTGTTCCTTCTTTTATCTTCTGCAGCATGGCAATGGTTTCTTCACCGAAGCGGTATTTACCGCCTTTCGGCTGAATTACCCACCCCCCGCCTAACGTTTCCACGGGTGTTGGCCGGCGCAAGATCAAACGATCGCCGCGGCGAACGACGATTTCTTCATCAAGCCTTATTTGGCACAGCACTTCCTTTTTTGTTGCTGCCAATTCGTTGCGGTCGAAAAAGACGATTTTGCCCATCACTTCCGAGGTTCCCGTATGAATTTTGACCGGAGCCCGCTGCTTCAAAGGAACAAACGGGCTATCGACAAGTTTCAATGCGATATCCATTGTATCCGTCACAAGGAAATGATCGGACGTTACGAGTACGTCTCCGCGTAAAACTTCATCTTTTTCAATTCCGCCAAGATTGATGGCGGTTCGTTGGCCCGCCCGAGCCAGTTCCTGTTCTTCGTTATGAACTTGAACTTGCCGTGCTTTCACGCTCAGTCCTTTAGGCAAAACGGTCAATTGGCTTCCTTTGTGGACAGCCCCTTCGTAAATCGTTCCCCTTACTACGGTGCCTTGTCCTTGAACCGAAAAAACCTGATCAATTGGCAATCGGAAAGACCCGTAAGCGTCGCGAATCTGCACTTGTTTCAATTCCTGGAATATCGCTGTTTTCAATTCTTCGATGCCTTTGCCCGACACGCTGTCGACCAGGACATACGGCGCCTCTTCAAAGATGGTGCCCGTTAACCGGTCCCGAATGTCTTCAGTAACTAGTTCGAGCATGAGTTCATCGACCCGGTCGATTTTTGTAATCGCTACAATGCAGCGTTCGATGCCAAGAAACTGAAGGATCTCGAGATGCTCTTCTGTCTGAGGCATCACCCCTTCGTCTGCCGCTACGACAAGAACCACTAAGTCAATTCCTGCAACGCCTGCAATCATCTGCCGGATGAATTTTTCATGCCCTGGCACATCGACAATCGAAACATGGGTGCCCTCTTCTGTTTTTAATGGCGCATAACCCGGTTCGATGGAAATGCCCCGCTCTTTCTCTTCTTTTAATCGGTCCGTATCGACGTTGGTCAGAGCTTTCGTCAAAGTCGTTTTCCCATGATCGATATGCCCTGCCATTCCAATCGTATAATAAGTCTCCGCCATTGCCTTCACACACTTTCTTTGAGTGATTCGTATCTTTACTTTAATCCTTGGCGAGTGCGTATTCAAGGAAAGGAATCCATCTGGAAAACAGCTTTGTTGCACTCCTGATTTTTTCGTTATAAACTGGAACAGGTTCATCTATGGGGTTGGATGGGTGACTGGTGTCTTCCTGGGTCTTCAAAACCCTGAGGGGCCTGCGTGCCAGGCTCGGTGGGTTCGATTCCCACACAATCCCGCCATACATATTTGTTGGAAATCGCCTGCGGGCGGTTTTTTATTTTTTGTCTTGAATCCGCCTGGCGCGCTCAAAATTTTTCCTTTTCAGTTCACTAAAGCATTAAAAGTGACAAATTAGCATGAATTCATGATAATTGAAAGAGGAATTTCTATTCTGTATTTCCTCAACCATACTCAAAATCGAGTAGATGAAGGACTGAAAAGCATGAAAATTATTTTGGCTTCACCTAATTTTCCTCAGCCCCGCGGAAATACGGTAACCGTGCAGCGAATTTCCGATAATCTGCAGAAGCTCGGGGTTGAAACAACGATCATCTCTACAACAGATGATCTTTCCGCACAGTCGCTTCCGGAAGCTGATCTTGTGCATGGGTTCCATGCCTACCAGTTTTATCAGTTTATGAAGAAATTAGCAGCTCCGCCTAAAAAATATGTAGTCACCTTGACCGGAACTGATCTGAATCTCGACTTATTCGATAAGGATAAGCGGAATGATGTCCTTTCTTCTTTAAGAGGCGCTTCAGCTGTCCATGTTTTTGATGCACAGGCTGCGGGCATACTAGTAGAAGAATTACCTGAAATCGCCGAGAAGATTTCGGTCATCGCTCAAGGCAACAGTGTTTTTTCTGACTCGGATTCTCCTGCATTGAAAGAGCCAGGTACTTTTCTCTTCATTCTTCCGGCAGGCATCCGCAAAGTGAAGAATGTACCGGCGGCGATTGAAATGCTGGCAGAACTTCATAAGATGAAGCCGGAGCTGCGGCTATGGATTGTGGGTCCGGTCCTTGAAGAGGACGAAGGCGAAACTGTTTTGGGGCTTGCACAAAAACACAGCGGCTGGGTTTCTTACCTTGGCCAACTGCCCCATTCTTCCATGGGATCCCTTTACGGCCAAGCAGATGTTTTGCTCAACACCTCCCTTTCAGAAGGCCAGCCCGCTGCGATTTTAGAGGCAATGGGTTATGGATGCGCTGTATTGGTTTCAGATGTCCAAGGCAATAATGGCATTGTGTCTCATTTGGAAACGGGTTTGCTTTATAAGAGCAAATCTGAATTCATAGAATACGCAAGGCGATTGATGGAAAATAGTGAATTGAGGCAGAAAGTTGGGATGAATGCCCAAAAGCATGTTGCTGAACAGCATTCTGGCCAGAACGAGGCCGAAAAGTTCCTCGAAATTTACAAAAGGCTTTTAAACTGACTTATTAAAGGAGAGAAAAAAAATGGCTGAAAAAGAAAATGTACGTTTAACGACTTTATCAACGAAAGGCGGCTGAGGCTGCAAAATTGGTCCTGAGGACCTGGCGCAGGTTCTGCGCCATTTACCGAGAAATGTGCAAGACCCTAACCTGCTTGTCGGGTTGGATACCGCTGATGATGCAGGTGTCTATAAAATCAACGACGAAGTCGCACTAGTGCAGACTTTGGACTTTTTCACACCGATTGTCGACGATCCTTATATGTTCGGGCAAATCGGTGCCGCAAATTCATTGAGCGACGTTTATGCCATGGGTGGAAAACCGCTGACGGTCATGAACATTGTTGCTTTCCCAATCAATACCTTGGATAAAAGCATTTTGGCAGATATTTTAGCCGGCGCTTCCGATAAAGTGAAAGAATCCGGCGCTACTTTGGTCGGCGGCCATTCCATCGACGACAAGGAACCGAAGTTTGGCCTTTCAGTCACAGGCACGATCCACCCAGAGCGCATCCGTTCGAATGCGGGCGCAAAACCGGGCGACCGTCTGATTTTGACGAAACCGATCGGCGTCGGCATCTTAACGACGGCCATCAAACAGGACATTTTGGAAAAAGAAGATCTGGAAGAAGTCATGAACGTCATGGCTGCTTTGAACAAGGATGCGGCAGAAGCGATGGAGAATTACCAGGTCAACGCTTGTACCGATATTACTGGTTTCGGGCTCCTTGGACACACGATGGAAATCGCAAAAGGCGGAAACGTCGGTGTCACGATTTCCAATAAAGATGTTCCAGTCTTATCCAAAGCAAGAGAGCTTGCTGAAAAACACGTGATTCCTGGCGGCACATACAAAAATCATAGTTGGCTAGCCGAAGACATCGATTACAGCAGTGATATCAGCAAACTCGATCAATTGATCCTTTGCGATGCTGTTACCTCGGGCGGCCTCTTGATTTCTGTTCCTGCTGATGAAGCGGATGCGCTGCAGCGCGACTTGTTGGAGCGTAATGTCCAGTCTTCTATTGTTGGAGAAGTGACAAGCGAGAATGCCGGAAGAATCCGCGTCATTTGATCTCCGAAGATTTATAGGGAACAGACCAATTAACCCACAAGGGCTCATGCAGAGCCCTTGTTTTCCAATTTAATGGAACCATACTAAAAATGAGGTGTGCAAGTTGAAAAAGTGGAATTTATTGGCATTCGTATTGGTTTTGGCATTGATATTGTCAGCCTGCGGCAATGCTTCAGAAGATGAAAGTTCAGAATCCGGCAATACAAAAGAAGCGAAAGACACCTTCACGATCGGCGTTATTCCCGTTCAAACAGAAGGCGAAATGGATACAGCCATGACAAAGCTTCAAGCGCTTTTAAGCGAAGAGCTTGACCGCGAAGTTTCTGTTGAGGTCTACCCAGACTATAATGGTGTTGTAGAAGCGATGAATTACGATCAAATCGATATGGCTTATTTAGGGCCTCTTACTTACGTTATCGCTGAAGCGAGCAGCAATGCGAAAGCGATCATTACCCAGCTGATCGATGGCAAACCTTATTACCATTCTTACATCGTGACTCATAAAGACAGCCCGTTGACTTCAATGGAAGATTTGGTGGCAAGTGCAGGGGAAACAAATTTTGCATTTGGTGACCCGAACTCCACATCCGGTGCATTGATCCCGATGATTGAATTGCAGGAGCAAGGTGTCTACAAATCAGAAGACGACCACGAATTTGCTTCAGTGCGCTTCACTGGTTCACATGATGCGACAGCTTTAGCTGTACAGAACAAGCAAGTTGATGCAGCAGCGATTGACAGCGCCATTTATGATCAGCTGGTTGAATCCGGCAAAGTGGACGGCGAACAGTTTAAAACGATCTGGCAATCTGAGGAATTGTTCCAATACCCTTGGGCAGTCCTTGAAAGCACAGATGACGAAACGATCAAGACTTTACAGGAAACTTTCTTAGCTATCGAAGACCCTGAAATTTTAGGTGCATTCGGAGCGAGCGGGTTTACTGAAGCTTCAAACGAAGATTATGAAAGCATTAAACAGGCAGCAATTCAGCAGGGAATCATTAAAGAATAGAGTTGATCCGTGTGTGGTTTAAAAAAAGCAATTTCCTTACATTAGCTATACTGATCTTACTGGTGTTCTTCAGCATGCGGCTGACGGAATTCGATTTGTCGAAATTCAAGGATTTCCGCAATATGATCGACTTCTTATCGCAATGGTTCCCGATGGACTTCTCCTTGCTCCCGAATATGGTGCAAGATACGCTTGAAACTTTGGCAATGGCGTTTCTCGGGAGTGTCTTTGGTTTGCTCATTGCCTTGCCGATCAGCTTCTTGGCTGCCCGCAACACATCACCTTCACCGATTCTCTTCCAATTTTCGCGAATCGCGCTGAGCTTTGTACGCTCGATTCCGGAAATTGTGTTCGGTTTGATCTTGCTGACCACTTTAGGCCTTGGACCATTCCCAGCCGTTATCGCGATTATGTTCCACAATATCGGCGTGTTCGGAAAACTGATTTCGGAATTGATCGAAGCTGCCGATCCTGGTCCGCAAGAAGCGATGAAAGCGGTCGGGTCGAAAACTTGGGTAGCCAATCTTTTCAGCATTTTGCCGCAAATCTGGCCGAATGTGCTGTCTCAATTTTTCTATCGCTTCGAAGTGGCCATCCGCACTTCCCTGATTCTCGGGTTTATCGGCGGCGGCGGAATCGGACAACGGCTGTTCAATGATTTCAAGACCTTCCAATACTCTTCCGTTTCACTTGATGTGCTAATCATCATGATTATGGTTATTATCATCGACTTTCTGGCCAGCTCCATCCGGAAGCGGATTATATGAAGGAGGCAGGATCCATGATTGAGATAAAGAATTTATCGGTGCTTTATGCCGGAAATACCGAAGAGTCGCTTTCGGATGTGAATCTTTCTCTTCAAAAAGGAGATTTTATCTGCGTACTTGGAAAAAGCGGCGCCGGGAAATCCACTTTTATCCGCTGCATCAATGGTTTGCAAAAACCGACCGGCGGAGAAATTCTTCTGGACGGGAAAACGATCACTTATGCAAAAGAAGAAAATCTGCGGAAAATACGCCGGGAAATGGGAATGATTTTTCAGCATTTCAATTTGATTCCCCGTCTCAGCGTTTTGCAAAATGTCATGACGGGAACATTCGGCTACCGCAATTCTTTTAAAAATCTTTTCGGCATGTTTACGGCAGAAGAATTAAAGCGGGCTAAAAGCGTCATTGCCGAAGTGGGATTGGCTGAAATGGCCACTCGACGGATTGAAAATCTAAGCGGCGGCCAAAAACAGCGCGTCGGCATTGCACGGGCACTTGTCCAGCAGCCGCGTGTTTTGCTCGGCGATGAACCGGTCGCAAGTCTAGATCCCGGAACATCTGACCGCATCTTTACGCTATTGAAAGAAATGCATGAACGCCTTGGACTGTTGACCATTATCAATGTCCACGACATTGAACTGGCCAAGCGCTACGCGACACGTATTGTGGCATTAAAAGACGGAAAAGTGATTTTTGATGGGCTTCCGAAAGATTTCAAGGAAGCCGAGTACCAGGAAACTTACGAATCCCAATCGGCAGATGCATACTTTGGCGCCGAAATCTGACATCAAAAGGAGTTTTTTTGATGATTAAAAGCCCTTGAGCAGTGGATTACACCAGAGTCGTGTACGGCTCTTCCAACCCTGAAATTGTAACTAGCCTAAAGCCTGATCCAGCTGTAAAATCGGTCGCCCTTACGTTTGATGACGGCCCGAGCCGGGTGCTGCCGGAAATTCTGGATATCTTGAAACAAGAAAATGTTCCCGCTGCGTTCTTTTGGCAGACACGCCTTCTCCACCCGAAACGTCCATGGCAAAGAGTTTTGGATGAAGGCCATTTAATTGGAACCCATACGGTAAAGCATAAAAACCTGACGGCTCTTTCCTACGAGGAACAGTATCAGGATATCCGAAACAGCCTATCAAAAATCAGTGAAATCACTGGAGCAGATCCTGTTTATTTCCGTCCTCCTTTTGGTCAATTTAATGATGACACCTTAAAGGCCGCACGTGAATTGAATTTAAAAACCGTCATGTGGCGGGTGGCCTCTATGGATTGGGAGCTTCAAAAGAACCCGGAAAATCTAGTGCCCACTGTTGTTGATAATTTAGAAGACGGCGCGATTATTCTGCTCCATGAACTTCAGCATACCGTTCAGATGCTGCCAAAATTGATCCAAGCGATACGTGAGCAAGGTTATACGTTCAAATTACTGGATGCTTAATGGATTTCTTCAACCGAAGAGGCCTGGAACTTTGTGTTTTTCAAAGTTCCAGGCCTCTTTATTTGTTCATTTCTAAAATGGCGGCAACAATTGCGTCCACGTGGATGTCAGTGGTGTTCAGCTGAGGCATCTTTGTATCTTCCGGCTTGATGATCATCGGCAATTCGGTGCAGCCGAGAATAATCCCTTCAATCCCGTTGCGCTTTTCCATCTTGGAGATAATGTCCAGGAACCGCTCTTTCGTGTCCGGCTCAACAATGCCTTTCTCCAATTCCTTGACGATCTTCTCATGGAGATACTGCCGCTCTTCTTCATTCGGCATCTGCACTTCGATGCGGCTCTCTTCAAAAGGATGGATGAAAAAGTCATTTTCCATCGTGAACTTTGTTCCAAGCAGCCCTACTTTTTTAATATTGAGCTGGCGCGCCTTTTCTGCTGTTTCGTCTACAATGCTGATCAGCGGAATGCCCACTTTCTCCTGGACTTGGCCAAAAACGATATGAGGCGTATTTGCTGCAAGGACAGCAAAGTCGGCACCTGCTTTTTCTAATCGATGCACTGCCCCTACTAAGTAATCGATCAATTCATCCGTCTTGTCATTTTCCAACAGCTCGAAAATTTTATACATATTGATGCTGTTTATCAGAAATTCAGGCAGATTTTCCGGATTTCCGGATTTCTTCTGGAATTTTGAAATAATCGCCTGATAATATTCAACGGTCGACTCGGGGCCAGTGCCTCCGACCAATCCTAAAGTCTTCATATCAAATCCACTCCTCCTGTCGGCTAAAACCCACTCTCTTGATGTATACCCGTTTAGCTGCAATAAAATAGAGGAAGAATAATAAAATTCTTCCTCACCTTATTATTTCGCTTCTTTAAATCCTTCTTCATCCGTTTCTATCGTAAATGGCAACTGATCTGTACAAGCTTCGAAAATAATGGTCATATATTGCAGGCAATCTGCTCTTAAATCTTCTGCTGCCGTCTTTCGGTTACTTCGTTCTGCTTGAATCGAAGCCCTTGCAGTTGCAGGGAGGCTGCCCTTTCTTAGCTCGAAGCCTTCGTGATGTCCGGCATCCAAATGAAGATGCAGCAGGCATTCACTTTGCTGCTCTTCCCATGAAGCCTGATAGTGCTTGGATAAAAAGAGCAGACGAACCGATTTATCCAAGAAGAGGTTCTGCAATGACAAGACACGTGCCATCTCTAATAGCAGTGCATTAGTTCCAGCACTTTCTGAAGAATCGATGGTGCTGCTGACTTGGATAAAGTCCGGGGAAACTCGGCTCCTGATTTCGGCTGTAAGCGTTGGAATTTCCCGCCAGCCCGTTTCCACTTCGGTCATCAGCCAACAGCACGCTTCTTCTGGAGCTGCAGACCAGCCGTTCTTCAATCTCTCTCCTTCTTTCTCGCTCATGGACAGAACAGGGATGCCTGCAAAGTATTTTGAGTCAAAGTCGACTTTGGCCTCTTGTCTTTTTAGAGATAAGGCTTCCCGAACCGATTCGCCTTCAATGAAAACAATTGCTTTGGCTCCTGCCTTTTCAGCCCTCTTGACAATTTCTGAAGAGGCGATCCCTTCAGTTACAAAAATCTCTTTTGAAGGTGCGATGTTTTCTTGCCAGCATGTAACGTAGCGAAGCTTACCGTTTAATCCGATTTCCCCCGTAGAAGTTGACATCGAATGTGCCGAACAAAGAAATTCTTCGCTATGCAAGGATAAACGGGCATGGATCGGTAAACTGATAAAGCTGTCATGGAAACTCAATTTCGCTTCTACGCCTAGAATCTCAAGCACTTCTTTGGCATATTGGAAACTGCGAAGCTCCTTTTTTGCAACAGGAAAACTCGTTTCTTTGATAAACTGGTTCTTAAATGATTGCAGTTGATTTTCAGAAATTGCTTCCAGCAGCTCTCTTTCAATCCGCTCCATGGTCATTCCCCTTTCCTTGTAAGCCGTCTCCAGCAGAATCAGACACTTCATAAAACATGCAGTTTTTTTGTAAATATTTTGAAAGGTTATTTTGGTATGGAATTTTTTTAAGTATAAATGGAATTTTACTAAAATACAATAAAATTTAGAATATTTAGATTTTATAATCCGGAAATAATAAGAAGACGGGTGACATGAACTGTCACCCGTCTTCTCGTTTACTTATATGAATGGTTTAATCCAGTATGTGCAAGTCCAGTAATTCCGCTATGCGCCATTTTACTTCTGCATTTAGCGAGAAATTCTTCTGTTTCTTCAGTGGTTTTCATTTCTTTTTTCAATATCATTTGCTGAAGTTTATCCACCATCATTAGACCGTATCCTTCTCCTCTATGCGAAGGTAGAACCGAGACGTGGTGGACAGTAAAATAATCTTCTTCGACTTCAATCCCGATCAGCCCGACATAACGCTCGCTGACTTTCAGCAAATACAATTGCCAGGACGGGTTTTTTTCATAGCAGCGCATGGTATGGCGCAAATTAGTTAAATTTTTCTCCTGAGGCATGAACGACAGTAATCCCATAGCAATCTTTTCACATGATTTCTTGTATCTGACTAACATAAGCACATCCTCGATTCGTAGATCCTGTTGGTGGTCAATTCATGTAAACTCGTCCGTCCAATTGATCAATAATTTCCAAAGCTGCCGCCAGCCGCTCTGCAAAAAATTCAGGGGGCTCTTTCGATTCCATATAAACGCACACAATATTCGGATTAGAAACCAATCTCTGCCGATAATTCGTCGGCAACGGATTCTGATGCTTTCTTAATCGATTTAAAAAAGCCGGGTATTCTTCTGGCAAGAGATAAATCTCCGCTTTGTTGAAAGCAGAACCGTCATCTCTCAAATGGCGGAAAGAAATATCAAGGTCCAATGTGCAATAAAAGCAAGACTTACTTGCCCGTATTTCTAATGTCCGCTGTTTTTTGACTGTGCATTCTTCACCCAACCATTCAATCTCCGCATTCATGACCATTCCGACTTTTTCGCACATTTGCTCTAACCGATCCATTTCCATCAGCTCCTATTGATTCTTTTCTCCATTCATTTATTTAATCTTCTAAGCTCGTATGAAACGTTTCACAATAACAGCATTTTTTGTACCGCTTCGCTTGGATTAACTGATTGATGTAATTGACACAATTCGTAAATTCTCTCAATGCAGCTGGGGTTCCGACAAATCCGCAACGGTCACCGGCAAACTTCTGGAGATGGATACTTTTTTTTCGATGATCAATGAAATAATTCATAAACAAAGCCCCTTTTAGTTAATAAAAGACGCAAAAAAACACCGAAAAGAATTTGACGTAATTCTTTGCGGCGTTGTTTACAGCACTATTGTCTGTTCCATCCTGCCTTTTTATCCAATTGTTTATCCTCAGCAACTTTGAGGCCAAACAACAAATTGATGTTTTTTAGCTGCTTTCAGACTAATACAAAATTTAGGGTTTGTAAAGTCGTTAGTCCCGGTAAGTTATACTTTAATTACCTAAATATCATTTTTTTGATGTTAAGGGGCCTTTAGTTTATCATTTCCCCTTATGTATTTCACTTAAACCTTTTTTAATCCACCATTCTTTTTTTGTAAATCAATGCAGTTAGCGCGCCTGCAGCTATCGTCCAGATGAAAATGATGCCAAATTGCATAGCCGTTTCACTAAAACCGGCGCCATTTTCAACTTTCGATGCAATTTCAATAAGCTGCACACTCGGAAGGTATTCCACCACTTTTAAAACAGAATACTTTTCTGCTAAAGGCAATAAGAATGAACCGAACGAGAAGATGCCAAGAACCGGCAAGATAATGACGGAAGCTTCCATAACGGATTTTGCCCATAAGCCGAGCAGCGTCCCAAGCGCAATATAGAAAAACGAAGACAAGACAATCGCAAGTGACACAATCAGTAGATTCGCTGGCTGATATTCGGACAATAGGGCACCGGCTACTATAACCAAAATGGTCAATACAAACGTTAGCAAACTTTTGCCGCTAAGGATCTCGAACGTACTGGCCGGTGAAAGCATCAAACCGCGAAGCGTATTTTGTTCTTTTTCTTCTGCAATCAAGCAGCATTGGACAAAGGTTGCGACCATGGCAAACGTCAAATTGATAATCATATAATGTGCATCAAGCGTGTCGACTCCCATGCGCCCATAAAGTGCCGCTACAAATAATGGCATAAAGAGGACGACTGAAACCGCTATATTCCGTGAAAAATCCTTGAAATCCTTTTGAAAAATTGCGTTTACCCGTTTGATTGATTCGTTCATGCTAATACCCTCCCTGTCGCTTTTACAAAAATATCGCCGAGTGTCGGTTCATTTGAATGGATGGTTGCTACTTGTCCATTTTTCATGAACTCATATAACACCTGCGCATCTTCAGTGCCTGTAGACAGCACCACTTTTTCTTCATTTTTCAATTCGACTGTCATCGTGCCGTCTGCATAGCGTTTCTTCAGTTGATCCGGTGTATCCATCAACTGGATTTTCCCTTTGTTCAGGAAAGCCACCCGATCGCATAAAGTATCCGCTTCTTCCATATCATGCGTGGTCAGGAAAATCGTCGTCCCTTTTTCATTCAGTGCACGAAGCCCTTTGTAGATATGGCGGGTGTTGACCGGATCAAGCGCTGACGTCGGTTCGTCCAAAAACAGCAGCTCCGGTGCATGGAGCAAGGTACGTGCCAAAAGCACACGTTGCGTCATGCCTTTCGATAAGGTGGAAACCTTTTTCTTCCGGTCTTCCTGCAAATTGACCGATTCCAGCACTTCATCGATCTTACTGAGGGGCATGCCGTACAGTTCGCAATATAATTTCAGGTTTTCATAAACGGTCATTCTTTTATACAAGCCGCTGTTATCGGTAAGAACACCAAATCGTTGGCGATATTCGGGCTTCTTTAATTTAGAAATGGATTCTCCGAAGACAGTCGCGCTTCCTGCAGTCGGCTCCAATTGCCCGGTAAGAATTTTGATCGTTGTGGTCTTCCCAGATCCGCTTGGTCCGAGAAAACCGAAAATCTCTCCCCGTTTTACCGTAAAACTCAAATCTTCAATTGCTGGCTGGTTGGCAAAGATTTTTGCCATTGCGTTTACTTCGATGATATCTTCCATTTGTCATTCCTCCTGAATCTGTTTCGGCTTCTGCCTGTTGCTAATTACAGATTAAAGGGAAAAGACAGGTGAAACATCATATTTCAGATGAAAGGAGCCATTTCTGGGGTGAATGGAGCTTATTTCATGCCCAATATTCCTTTTAACTCTGCCATTTTGCTTTTTGACAAAGGAATCGATGACTTTTTTGCATCTTCAAGAACAAGGCTATAGCTGTTTCGCGTCCAAGTGATTACTTCCCGCACCTTTTGAAGGTTAACGATATAGGAACGATGGCAGCGAAAAAACCCATAAGGCAATAATCGCTGTTCAAGTTCACTCAATGTAAAATAGCTCGGGAAGGCTTCGCCTTTAATGTATAAAAAGGATTGCCCTTCGGAACTCTCGATGTAATCGATTTCGGGCGGATCAAATAGAACAATCTTTTCATTCACTTTGGTCGGGATCTTTTCAAAACGAATGGGCTGGATACTTTCTGCTGCTTCCGGTTCTTCGATTTCTTCTTCCACTGCCGGTTCTTCTTCTAAAGTTTGAATTTGATAAAGCCCATTTTCATCAAGCCGATATACGCGGTCTGCTGCGATTACGGCGTTTTCCAGATTTCCAGACAAGATGAAAACGGTCTTGCCGGCTGCTCGGAGTTCAGTTAACAGCGAAAGTAAAATCCGCTTCGATTCCATATCCAGGTTTTGGTCCGGCTCTTCCATCACCCATACGTCAGGGTTTTGAATATACAGAGCTGCCAATTGGATTCGCCTTTTTTCGGAGAGCGTCAATTTTTCAAGCTTGGTATTTTTCTTTAGCTCTAATTGGACTTTCCGAAGGATATCGTCCACTTTATCAGGGGAATTATGAAGTTTTTTATAAAAGCGCAGAGCTTCTAAAACCGTGAGCCTTTTGTATACGCCATCGTTTAGGAATAGAAAGCCCATATTCACTGATTTTTTGGCTAAGGCCTGACCCGCCAACTGAATTTCGCCTCGCGATAAAGAACTTTTCTGTAAAAGCAGCTCTATCAATTGGGATCGAATGTTCACATTCGAATAAATTGCCAAAACTTCCCCTGCAATTAAGGATAAATTGAACGCAGGAAAAACCAACGCATCGTTTTTATGCTTTTCTGCATCAATAAATGCCAATGCCATGTGATGACCTCTTCTCTTGCTTGTATTTTCTCAATAATAAAATTATAGCAAAATTTGCCCTATCGAAGAATCGGCTATTCGGTTCACTGCAACGATAAAAAAGCTGCAGAATTTTACTTCTGCAGCTTTTTTCGATCGATTATTGAATAATTTTCACTTTAAGCCATCCGCGTACACCATTTATAAACCAGACAGCTTCACAATCTTCCAAATCGTTTTTGTAAATCTCTTTTTCTTCAAGTTTTCCGGTATCGAGTAGAAATTGCCGGTACGTACCTGCCAATAAGCCATTTTCTACCGGCGGTGTGTACAGGCGGCCCTTCATTTCCACAACAAGATTGCCAATGGCAAACTCCGTCAGTTGTTCGTGTTCATTCCATAAAAGGACTGAAAATACACCCTCCACTTCAGATTCATGCTGTTTATATACTTGCCGGTGCGTCGTCTTGTGAAAAAGAAAAGGGTTTTGGCTGTTTACGGGTTCGACGGCCAATTTACAGAGGACCGGCTCTTTTATCGGCGTGATTTTCTGCGCTTCCACTGTTATTTCCCCAGTCTTGCTGAGCAATAAGCGCACTTTATAAACACCTTGTGAATGCTTTTTCGCACATTCTTTCAACTGCTTGCGAATCTTCCTTTCATTTCCCGGGAAATAAAAATACGCAGCTGAATTTTTCATTCGTTCCATATGGTAGTCGATCAAAGGATATTGGCCATCCTCCAATTTCAACGACTCGAGCAGTTGAAACTCAGGGCGTCTCTCTGTCAGCACTTCCGCTTTTGCAACCAATTCCTGATACTCGCCTTCAGAAGTGGAATCCCATGTAATTCCGCCACCGACACCGTAGCGTGCGGTCTGTTTTTCAGTGTCGATGACAACGGTCCGGATCGGCACATTGAATATTGCCTCTTTTTCCGGTGTGATAAATCCGATAGCCCCGCAATACACATCACGCGAAGTTTGTTCGAGCGCTGCAATGTATTCCATCGTACTGACTTTTGGTGCTCCTGTTATCGATCCGCAAGGAAATAAGGCTTTGAACCAATCAAAAACTGTCAGTGCATCTTGCAGCTCTGCTTTAACTGTCGAAGTTAGCTGGTGCACCGTAGGGTATGTTTCCACTTTATACAGGTCCGATACGTGGACGGTTCCTTTTTTCGCCAAACGGCTCATATCATTTCGCAGCAAATCAACAATCATCAAATTTTCAGCCTGCTCTTTTTCGGAAGCCAGCAATTCCTCGGATTTCACTTTGTCTTCTGCTAGTGTACGTCCTCTTCTAGCCGTTCCTTTCATAGGCTTTGCTTCGATTGTTCCGTCTTTTATACGGAAGAACAGTTCGGGCGATGCTGACAGGATCCGATGCTTTCCTAAGTCCAAATAAGCGCCGTAATCTGCCTGCTGATTGCGGGCCAATTGACGATAAAAAGAACGGTGGCTGCCAGTAAAATCGGCATGCAGCCGTTCGGTGTAGTTCACTTGGTACGTATGCCCTTCTTCAATAGCCGTTTTAATCCGGCTAATGCCTTCTTTATAAAGGCTTTTCGAACTCGCCATTATCCATTCGGATACTTGATACGGTTTTTCCGGGAATTCTTCGCTTTGGATATGGACCTGATCGAAAATTCCAAACCAGACAAGAGGCATTTCGGTTGAACCTTTTACTTTCATCGCTGGATTGAATGCAGGTGCTGCTTCATAAGACAAATAGCCCGCCACATAAAATCCCTTGTCGATAGCTGCTTCTATCGCTTCCATGATTGCAGGGATGTCTTCCAAACGTTCCGTCTGCAAAACTTCTACCGGGTCTTTGAAAGCTTTCGGTTCTATCTTTCCCTCGCTATTGCGAAATTCATACAGCAAATATGGATTCATTCGATGATTCTCCCTGTCGGTCTTTTTTCCAAGCAACTGCCTGTTCATAGCAGTTTTTCAGCATCTGAAACCCTTCCAAAGTCTTCACGGATTCCGGATGGAACTGGATGCCGGTAACCGGCAACGTACGATGGCGCACGCCCATTACGACGCCATCTTCTGTCTTAGCTGTGACTTCCAGGCAGTCCGGCAAGGCCGCCGCATCAGCAACCAGCGAATGATAACGCGCTACGCTTGTCGGCGAAGCAACCCCTTCAAACACTCCTGTTTCGTCATGGTTGATAAAGGAAGACTTTCCGTGCATGGGCTGCCGCCCTTTCACGACCTTCCCCCCGAAATATTCGATGATGGTTTGATGGCCAAGACATACGCCAAGAATGGGGACTTCCATACTTAATCCCGATAGAATCTCTCCTGTTGCTCCGGTTTGTTTTGGACGCCCAGGTCCTGGAGACAACACGATCAAATCAGGCACCAGTTTCTTTATTTCATTTGCCGTCACTTGTTCATTTTGAAAAACCAAAAGCTCGGGGTCGAATTGTTCCAGGTAATGAACTAGGTTATACGTAAAGGAGTCATGGTTATCGATGACAATTATCATGGCTGACCTCTTTCTAAGAATCGTTGATAGCTCCATTATACGGGCATTTCAAGGATGAGAGCGAGTTTTACAGCTTGTCCTTTAACTGTTCAGAACGGAGTAATGTTTTCTCAATCGGATGTAATACGCCCACATCCGATAAATAAAGCTAAGAAATAAGACAAAGGCAATTGCCGGCAGCACTCCGAACAAAGAAAGCGTAGTGCCTTCATGCATGAACTGTTGAAATTCCCTATTGGCATTCAACGCATAAATGAAAAGCATTGGCAAAAACAGAATTGTATAGAGGCTGGCCATCCGGCGCGCACGTTTTAAATGGCTGCTTCCTTCCGTATAAATACGCGGCTTTTCTTCGCCTTCTCCATATTCCCGGCTCCAAATCACCCATTTTTCCATTGCCGACCAGGATTCAAAAATTTTCAGCCATCCCGCGTCTTCATAAATCGAGAAATAACTGCTTTCAACCGTGCTCATGTATTCAGCGTGATAGCTCATGCGCCGGGGTTCACCTTTCACAAAGTAAAATACCGTACCGATCGTTCCGACGTGATGCAGCTGATAGCCTTGCTGCTCCATTTTTTCGAGCCAGCTTTCCAAGCGGTCAGGAGCATACATCCAGCCAAGCTTGACCTTTTTTACAAAATTACCGGAGGGCTGCGGAATTTTAGGTACTGGCTGATGATGCTTCTGTTTTGCAGCTGCTGCACCCGCTTCTTCTCGCAGCATCGCCTGATTGGATTTTTTAATTTTATAAATTGAGTAGCTTGCCAAACCAATGGCTCCAAGCGTTAAAGCCAGGAAAAGATAGGTAATGGCCCATAACGGACTTGGTTCCACTGCGATTGTTCCATCTTGGAACCAGGAAGAAGCAAGCGTCGACACATTCGCCAACAGCACACCTAACAGATAAAACAGAAGGCCGAAGAAAACGAAGGAAACATTCCGGTTGTGGGTGATGACACCTTGGCGGACTGGCGCTGTCTTGATGTCTTTTTCGGAATAGCTGTTTTTAAGGATTTGCCATTTGCCGCTCGCTGCAGCAATTTCCCAGCCGTTTTCCGTCAAACTGGATGCGAGCACCGGCCCCTGATTTCGATCAAAGCTGATTCGGTATGAAAGCTTCTGCGGCGTAGCTTGCTCAAAATAGAAAGTCCGTGATGCTCTTTTTAATTTTTTCAGAATGTATCCTTGACTAGCCATACCTTTCAGCCAGTTCTCTGTTTGTTCAACGTCATAGCTCCAAAATAGCTTCATTGCTTTTTTCATAAAAAATCCCCCTCGTATTTCACTGCATTCTGATGAAGTTCCTTCAGCCTGCTAATTTCCGCAAGGATCAATTGTTTGCCAAGATTCGTAATTTCATACAGGGTCTTTCTTTCTTCATCGGCAAACACTGTGATGACACCATCTTTCTGCATTTTCGTCAATGTGCCGTAGACAGTCCCTGACCCTAGGCGCAGCCTGCCGCTTGAAATCTCTTCAACATGCTTTACAATGCCGTAGCCATGCCGCGGCTCTGTCAACGACAGCAAGATGTAGTAAGCCGTTTCTGTCATCGGAATATATTTTTTCATCACTTTATCTGCATTCATTGAAATTCCTTCTCCCTTTACTATGTCACACCACGACTATATCACGACGTGATATATTAAGGCAATCAAATTTAATTAAAAAGAGCCGACTGCTCTTGGCAATCGGCTCCTCTTATCTAAAGAAATTCGTCCAGAACCGCCTATTCGGATAAACCGGAGAATTGCTTTTCTTTTTTCATGACGATAAATCCGCTCCAGGCAAAAACAGCGGAAGCGATATAAAAAATACTGGAGATGGTGAAAAAGTCTACAAGGTAACCGGTTCCGATGACAGCCGCAGCTGCCGCAATGGAGGTCCAGATATGGTATTTGCCAATTTCTTTTCCTGCCGTTTCTTTGATGACATGCCGCGCGAGCACCGTTTTCTCTGAATTTCTTTGCACTGCCCCGAAGACACCCATAATCACTTGTAGAATATAAACGTGCCAGATTTCATTGGCCAGCGGAAAGAATAAGAGCGTCAGCGCCATCCCCCACGAATAAACGCCAAGCAGCCATTTATCACCCACTTTGTCTGCCATTTTGCCGATAAATGGATAGCAAATAGCAGCAGTCAATGCAAAAAGTCCATACGCCCAGCCAAACTGGGAATACGAATTGCCGACATTATTGATCAATAAAATATAGAATGGAAAAATCATAGTTGAAGCCATGCCAATTGCACCTTGATAGACGATAAATCGTTTGTAGTTCATTGCTTGTACTCCTCATAGAAAAGGTTCATAAATCGCTCTTTTGGATCGTATTTTCTTTTCAGCTCAAAAAATTCTTTTGTTCTTGGATAGGCTTCCGCCATTTGTTCTTTTGTCGGATAACCATAATACGGCAAGTAGTAGCTTCCCCCGTGATCGAGTGTGACGTCAATCATATTGCGGATGACTCTTCCTGTATCTTCAATGCTTTGGCTATCTGTTCCTTGATTGATCAAGAGGACAAGGGAAAACATATCTTCTTTTGCATAGGACAGCACTGCTTTCTCATTTTCTTCGACATACCGTATCGTGATGTTCAATAGATTAAACGACTCTTCCTCGGCTAAGGTTTTTCTTAAATCATCGATATACGCTTCAAAATTGTCCACGGGGACAAAATATTCTTGCAGCACTTCGGTGTTTTTCGGATGGCTGTACTCCATAAACTCGGAATCCGAGCGCATGACGTTATTCCGTGAAATCTTTTTCCCATCAACCGACTCGGCATACGTTTTCTGGGTTTTCCAGAAGGCCTCTTTCCCTTCATCATTCAACCGGGCGAGACCTAAAAAGAATTTCGGCACAGCAATCAGTGTTTCTTCTTTCAGTTTCTGAGGCTCTGTTAAAAGGTCCTGCTGTGCCACTTCGCTGTAATTCATCACATACATTTCTTCCAGAAAAGATTCCGGGGAAATGGAGATGCGGGCCAAGTGCATTTTCACTTGGTCATTTTTAATTTTTTCTTTGAAGTAATCACTATACTCGTCGTAACGAAGCTGCTCCGACTCGATTTGGTAAAGGGCATCGTCCGTCAGTTTTAACGTCACGTCCAAAATTACACCCATTAAACCGTAGCCACCGACGGCCGCTTTGAAAAGTTCTGAGTTTTGGTCCGCACTGAGTTCCAGGATAGTTCCTGTTGCATCAAGCAGGCGCATGGATTCAATCGTATCGATCAGACCGTGGTTTCGTATATCAAGGCCGTGGGCATTCACGCTGATGGATCCGCCGACTGTGAATATATTTTGCGACTGGCTAACTTTCAGGGCCAGTCCGTATGGATTGATCCGTTCTTGAATATCCGCCCACGTAGTTCCGCCCTGGACCGTGATGGTTTTCTTTTCAGCATCAAAATCCAAAATTTCATTATACGGTTTCATATCCAAAAGAATTCCATCCGGGTATTCCGTATGGCCGCCTTGGCTATGCTGCATGCCGGCAATCGCAATCTCGTCATCTGCAGCATTCGCATCCCGTACAATCTGCTGGATAGCGGAAGGGCTGTCGCCCGCTTTAACTGCCTTCATTTTCACTGGCAATAGACGGCTGCGGTCTTCTACAGTCGGACCGGCTGATTGGTCTGTAAAATAATGGAGCGATGCAGCAAAAATAAGAACATATGCCATAAGCATGATATAGCGTTTCATAAAGTTAAAAATCGACTCCTTCACAAATCCTTACCCTTTATATTACACGAAGCGGCTGGAGTTTATGGCGTTATAGGATATTTTTCCAAAAGAAAACCACTAAGGGGAAATCCCTTAGTGGTTTCGGCTAAATCGGTTTTAGTTCACTTTCCTGCTTTGAGTCAGGCTATCCCAAATTCCCCATAAATACATGATGCCAAGCGCCCGGTCGTATAAACCGTATCCTGGACGGCAGATTTCGCCCCAAATGTGGCGGCCATGGTCGGGTCTTGTATAGCCGGTAAATCCAATTTCATGAAAGGCTTTGACAATGCCTACAATGTCTACGGACCCATCGCTCGCTTTATGGGAGGATTCGATAAAATCTCCGTTGTCGAAATGCTTCAAGTTCCGGATATGCGCGAAAGGAATTCGTTCGCCAAATTCTTTAACGATGCTGATCAAATCATTTTCGGGATTGGCGCCGAGTGAGCCGCTGCAAAACGTCAAGCCGTTCGACGGGCTATCCACTAGACTTAGGAACCGTCTAATATTGTCCTGATTAGTGATGATTCTCGGCAAACCGAAAATCGGCCACGGCGGATCATCCGGATGGATGGCCATTTTGATGCCGTTCTCTTCTGCTACCGGAATAATCTGCTCGAGGAAATATTGAAGATTGTCCCACAGCTTTTCTTCTGAAACGTTCTTGTAAGCTTCAAACAAATTTGCCAATTGCCCAAGCCGTTCCGGTTCCCAGCCCGGCAATGAAAATTCATCGTTTGAAAGGAAGCTTGCCGCCAATTCTTCCGGCTGCATTGCATCGATTTTTGCTTTCTCATAGAACAAAGCCGTCGAGCCATCTCCCACTTCCCCGAATAAATCCGTGCGGATCCAGTCAAAGACCGGCATGAAATTATAGCAGATCACTTTGACTCCTACTGTAGCCAGGTCTCGGATCGTCGCTTTGTAATTTTCAATATACTGCTCCCGCGAAGGCAGCCCGAGCTTAATATCTTCATGGATATTCACGCTTTCCACTACATCTATATTGAATCCATAATTGTCAGCTTCTGTTTTCATCGCTTGAATTTTATCCAGCGGCCATCTGTCGCCCGCCGCCTGGTCGTGCAGTGCCCAGACGATGCCTGTCACGCCTGGTATCTGCTTAATATTTGAAAGCGGAATATGATCATCGTTTTCTCCAAACCATCTAAATACCATTTGCATGTCTATCACCCAATCATCCTAGGACTCTATTGCTAAATACGCTTCGATATTGCCGTAGCAAATATCTTTTATGATAATCTCTAAAATGTCGAAATCTGCAGGATACTCCCCGTTTTCAACCCATTTCCCGATAATATTGCAAAGAATTCTTCTGAAATATTCATGTCTTGTATAGGACAAAAAGCTTCTCGAATCCGTCAGCATGCCGACAAACCGGGCAAGCAAGCCATGATTGGCCAACACTTTGATCTGCTCTTCCATGCCGTCGCGCTGGTCATTGAACCACCACGCCGTACCGAATTGGATTTTTCCCGGAATCTCTTCCTGGAAATTGCCGATCATGGATGCCACCATATGATTGTCCCGCGGATTGAGGTTGTAAATGACGGTCTTCGGCAATACCCCTTCGTAATCCAATGCGTTCAGCAAGTTCGATAAATCTTCCGCATAAGTAAAATCGTGAATCGAATCAAATCCGGTATTCGGTCCGACAGATTCCAATTTCCTTTGGTTATTGCTTCTTAGCGCTCCGATATGCAACTGCATCGCCCAGCCATGCTGCGCATACATTTTGCCTAGGGCTTTCATGACAGCCGTTTTGTATTTGACGATTTCATCTTTTTCTAAAGTTTCCTGCGCCAAAGCTTTTGCAAAGACACGATTTAGTTCGTCATCGCTTGCTTCGAGATAAAAATTCGAATCCAATCCGTGGTCGGACAAACGGCAGCCTGACTCATGGAAATACTGGACTCGTGCTTCCAAGCCTTCCACCAATCCGGCGAAGTTTTCGGCTTTTACGCCCGTGACTTCTTCCATTCTGGAAATCCATTCCTTGAACGACGGGCTTTCGATATTCAACGCACCATCCGGCCGGAATGTCGGCAAGACATGGACATCAAACGACTCATCTTCTTTAATTTGCTTATGATACGCCAAGTCGTCCAACGGATCATCTGTCGTACACAAGCCTTTGACATTCGATCGCTTGATCAGCTGCTGCGCCGTAAACTCCTCTGTTTGAAGCAATGCATTGCACGTTTCCCAAATTTCATCGGCTGTTTTTGGACTGAGCGGTTTAGCAATGCCGAAATACCGCTTCAATTCCAAATGCGTCCAATGGTAAAGCGGGTTTCCTAATGTAAAAGGAACGGTTTCCGCCCATTTTTGAAACTTCTCCCGGTCGTCTGCCTTCCCGGTCACCCATTCTTCCGGCACGCCATTGCTGCGCAATGCGCGCCATTTATAATGGTCTCCGTCCAGCCAAATCTCCGCTAAATTGGCGAATGTTTTATTTTCTGCAATTTCCTTAGCCGTCAAATGGCAGTGGTAATCAAAAATTGGCATGTCTTTTGCAAATTCGTGATACAAAGTTTTAGCCGTTTCGGATTCCAGTAGGAAATCTTCATCCATGAATGCTTTCATACAAATCCTCCTCTGGCGAATGTTGGATCAGTCCGTCAATAATCCGCCGTTGACTTCAATGATTTCACCCGTAATGTAGCCCGCGATGTCAGAAGCCAGATACACGGCAGTACCGGCAATTTCTTCAGGCGTGCCTTCTCTGCCAAGCGGCACTTGTTGTGCCATCGATGCTCTCAATTCCGGTGTGGAGTAGCGGTCGTGGAACGGCGTCGTAATGATTCCCGGCGCTATTCCGTTCACCCGGATACGGTCTCCAGCCAGTTCTTTTGCAAGCCCTCTTGTAAATGTACTGACCGCTCCTTTAGCAGCAGCATAAGCCACTGCGCCTCCACCGCCGCCGTTTCGTGCAGCAATTGACGTCATGTTAATGATATTGCCTTGCCCGCTCTTCTTCATAAGCGGCAAGACCGCTTGCGTCACATGGAATACGGAAGTGAAATTGATGTTGATGATTTTTTCCAATGCTTCGATTTCAAGGTCTTCAATTTTGGCACGCTTGACCATCGTGCCGGCGTTATTGACGAGGATGTCGATTCGGCCGAATTTGGTTTTGATGTCTTCAACCATTTCATCCACTTGTTTGCGGTCCGTCACGTCGCCGATAACCAAATGAGCTTTCGCTCCTCTATCCTGGACATTTTTCAATGTGATTTCAGCTTCTGCCGCGTTGGAATTTCCGTGAACGACGACATCTGCTCCGCATTCTGCAAACTTCTCAGCAATCGCTCTTCCGATTCCCATACTGCTGCCTGTAACCCAAACCACTTTTCCTTCAAAAGAAAACATAAAATGCTCCTCCACTCTATTCAAAGCTTACGCATTACATCAATAAATCAGGGATGAATGTCACAATTTCCGGTACGAATACCAAGATCAGAACCAATACGACCACGCCTCCGATAAATGGAAGGGCTTCTTTGATGTATTCTTCAATCGGCACTTTCATAATGGAAGTTGTCGTATACATCGTTACCCCGACCGGCGGCGTCATGCCTCCGAATGTAACGATTGTCATCATCAAAATACCGAAATGAACAGGATCTACGCCCACTTGGGTGACAATCGGCAGGAAAATCGGTGTTAATAGTAAAACCAATACGGTGGATTCAATGAACATCCCTGCGATGACCAGGAACAGCAAGATCAACAGCAGCATCAATGTGCCATTGCTTGTAATGCCGATCAGGAAGTCCGCTGCGTTCTGCGGAAGACGGTCGTATGTAATCAAGAATCCTAAAATGGATGATGTTGAAATGATCAAGAGAATGGATGCATTATCGGTAACCGATTGCTCGATGGATTCGATAAAGTTCTTCCAGTTCAATTCTTTGTAAACGAAGAAGCCGATTACAAGTGCATAGACTACGGCAAAAGCGCCCGCTTCTGAAGCAGTGAAAATGCCGAAACGAATTCCCACGACTAAAATGACCGGGAATAATAACGCCCAAATACTGTCTTTGAAAGAAACAGCCACTTCCTTGAATGTGGCTCGTTTGATATTTTCATCTTGATCATATCCGCGTTTTTTAGCGACGAGGTATGAAACCAGCATCAATACGATCATCATGAGAATACCGGGAATGATTCCCGCTAAAAAGAGCTTGCCGATAGACACTTGGCCAACGTATCCGTAGAGGATCAAACCGATACTCGGCGGGATTGTTGCGGTGATCAATGAGCTGATTGCAATAACTGCAGCCGAATAGCCGCCTGAATAGCCCCTAGCAATCATTTGATGTCCTAAGATCCGGCTTTGCATCGCTGCATCCGCATTGGCAGATCCAGAAACACCGCCCATGATCGTACTAAGTACGATGGAAACGTGCGCCAAGCTTCCGACTAAATGTCCTGTTAACGCATTGGAAAAACGGATCAGCCGTTTTGTGATCCCAGAAGAGTTCATCAAGTTTCCGGCTAAAATGAAGAAAGGCACAGCCAGCAACGGAAATGACTGCGTCCCCGCTACCATTCGCTGTGTTGTAATTTCAACCGGCAAATTCGGTTCCAAGATAAAGAATGACAAACTTGCAATACCGATGGCAAAAGCCACAGGCATATTCAAAAAGAGCAAAACGAAAAATATAACAGCGACAAGTAACATGGTTTCCACCTCTTATTCTGAATGACTGTAAAAATTGAACGAAAGAAATCGCTCTTTGCTTTAGGCTTTTCCCGAAGAAAAGCCATCGGCCGAATTGAATTCGGCCAATAACTTCAAAGCAGTTTAGCGGACTATCCGTAACGTTTATTCAATTTATACAGATGTTGTTTTTAAAACGTTGATTTTCTGTGCCACTTTAAAAATCAGGGTGATCAACATTAAGATGCTTCCAATCGGCACAGCCATTGTGATAAAGGAATAACTTAGTGGAAGGTTACTGATTAAGCGCACTGAGTTTTCGATGCTTAACTGGATTCCAAAATTGATCAGGAAAACCAGGAAGGCCATAATCAATACGTTAATAATGATTTCTAGCACAGCCTTTGTTTTCGGCTGCAGTTTTTTCACGAAAAAATCCACTCCAATGTGGCGGTCTTCCCGGAGACAGCGATTGGCACCTAAAAAAATGACCCAAACAAATAAGAATTGAGCAAACTCCACAGACCATGAGAGGGGGAATCCCACCCATCTCATGATTGAGGCGATAAAGACAAACGCTACAACACCGATCATCAATAAATTAGTAATAAAATTCTCGAATTTTGCATAGCCGCCAGCTACTTTTTTTATCATTTTCATCACTCACTTATTTTCCTAGGATTTTATTGATTTCTTCACGAAGTTCTGTGTATCCGTCGAATTTTTCATAAACTGTGTTGGTTACTTCCTTAAATGGCTCGATGTCCACTTCATTGACTTCTACGCCTGCGTCAATCATCTTCTGCTCGAATTCATCAAGCATGCCGATCGTATTTTCTGAAGCTTCTTCTCCCGCTTTGAACGATTCTTCAATGACGATGTCCTGATATTCTTCCGGCAGGCCATTCATCCAGTCAGCCCCTGCTACAATGCCCGTCAACAATTGGAAGTGGCTCGTTTTCGTAATGTATTTAACGACTTCTTGAAGATTCGCCCCGTAAGTGGCCGGATGCTGCGCTTCCGCTCCGTCAATAACTCCTTGTTGGATCCCCGGATAAACTTCTGAGAAGGCCATGCCTGAAGGGCTTGCTCCCATTGCAGAAATGGTTTCTGTCCAGATTTCCGCTCCCGGTGTACGCAATTTCAAACCTTTAAGATCGGCCGGCTTTTCAATTTTCTTATTCGTCAACAGATGGCGGTCGCCTTGGTACCAGTTGAACGAAAGCACTTTCAGGTTATGGTTTTGTGCAAGTTCTTCTTCCCAGCCTTTGAATAGATCCGACTGGACAATTTTGCTCGCTTCATCGTAGCTGTCCGCTACGTAAGGAGCAGCCAAAATGCCCATTTCAGGCTCCATTTCAGCAAGACGCCCAGCATCTACGATAACTGCCACGTTCGTGCCCACTTTTGCTTGTTCCAGGATATCTTTGTCATCCCCAAGCGAACCGTTGCCGAAAATTTCGATATTCACTTTATCGTCCGTCTTTTCAGCTACGCTGTCTTTCCACTCCACCAATCCTTCATAAATCGGATCTGTTTCAGCTAAAGCGGTTCCGACTTTCAGTGTATAGACTTTGTCGTCCCCTTCGGCAGCGCTTTCACCGCCGCAAGCCCCTAGTAATAAAGCTGAAGAAATCATTAATGCTGACATAATACTGCGTTTTTTCATCCGTAAATCCCCCTTGGTTTTATTGGATAGCAAAATTTTTTAATCCGTTTATTTAAAGCGCTTACATTTGGTCCCAAAAGCTTATTGCTTAAAATATTGCTGGTATTCGCTTTTCAGTTTTTCCTGCTCGAAAAGAAGCTTTTTCAAATGTTCCTCCATGGCTTTTTCTCCCAGGTCGGCATTTTTCTCTTTAATGGCAGTAAAGATCTTTTCGTGCTGCGATAGGATCAATTCCCAATTATAGTTGGCTGCCAAGCTCAGCATCCGAATCCGGTTTAAATGTGCATTCATCTGTTGGATCAATGCCCAAATCCGCTCTTTTCCGCTTCCTTCAGCAATGATTTTATGAAATTCTTCATCCAGTTCAAAAAGCCGGGTAAAGTTTTTTTCAGCCACGCATTTCTTTTGCAATTGCAGATTGGCTTCCAAGTCCTTCAACTTTTCTTCCGGGAAATCTTCACAGGCCACTCGTACAGTAGCTCTTTCCAAATGTTCTCTGATAAAGCGTGCTTCTTCGACATGATATAAATCGATTAAAGCGATTTTCGTGCCGCGCTGCGGGAAAACTTCCAGTAATTCTTCCTGCGCTAATTTAACAAATGCTTCCCGAACTGGCGTCCTGCTTACTTGCAGCAAATCCGAAATTTCTTTTTCAGAAATTTGTTGGCCAGGTTCGATAGCCAATGAAATGATATTTTCTCTCAATATTTCATAAACGTAGTCTTTAGTAGAAAAACTTTTGATTTTCTTAGTTGAATCGATGTTCAGCACTTAATCCCTCCTTTGCTTGGATTTCATGTTACCACATTAGCATACTTGTATGGTAGTATTTTTTCAAATTATTTTTCAATTCAGTTTCAATGACTTTTCCGATAATTTCACTCGGATTAACTAAAAACAGACCCCTTAAATTTAAGGGATCTGTTCTCATACTACATTCTCATGTATTTTCTGTTTTTAATTCTATATGCTTTTTCAATGCACTTTCAATGAATTTTTCACAGCGGATTTTATCTATTTCTTGCGGCTGCAACTCGATTTTCAAGGTAGCCGCTAAAGCGGTCTGGACAAATAGCATATCCCGAAACCGGTTTACAGCTCCGCAGAATTCTGCGAAAAAACTGTCGCCGGTGCCAAAAACTGCCGTTACGAGATGCTTCCGCTCCAAGGTTTCAAAGGCATGGAACAAGCTGTACAGCTCTTTTGGGATCTCGCCGTTTCCCCAAGTATAGGTGCCTACTAAGACAATATCGCAACGTAAGAGTTCAGTTAAAGGGAAATCGTTGATGGCCCAAAGCTCCGTTTCTAAACCATTCGCCTGGCAGATTTCCGCGAGCATTTCTGCGCTTGCTTTTGTATTGCCGGTAATGGACGCATAGACAATGGCGATTTTCGGCTTATAATTCGTCGAATCCATTGGACTGCGACACTTTCGAGTAAGTCCGGGATTTTTGTTCAAAAAAGTCGGTTTTCGTGTCATTCATCATGTCATCACCGAATACTTGTATCCACGGCATCGGATTGCTGCGTTCTTCGTAAAGATTATCGAGCCCGAGCTGCCGCAGGCGCTTGTTCGCCAAATATTCCACGTAGCCTTCGAACTCCTGAAGGTCGAGCCCTTCAATGCCTTCTAGAATATAGTGAGCCCATTCCTTTTCCAGCTGAACTGCTTTGTCAATTGCTTCATAGACATAAGCAATATTTTCATCTGTGTTCAATTCCGGGTTTTCCGTCAACAGGATCCGGATGAATTGGGCGATGAAATAAGCATGCTGCATTTCATCGCGTTGGATATAACTGATCATCGTACTGGTTTTCAGCATTTTCTGCTGGCGCGCCAAATGATAGAAGAAAGCAAAGCCGGCGTAGAAATAAATCCCTTCCAAGTTAATGGAGTTGACGCTTAGCTTGAAGAGGTTCTGAGCAGTCGGATTTTGCCGGAATTCCTCGTATGCATCCAAGATCAGCTCATTGCGCTTGCGGACGATCGGATCGCTTTTGGCTTGATTGAAGCGTTCATTTTGTTCACTTACCGCCACTAATGAGCTGAGGATATAGGAATATGATTCCGTATGGACTGCTTCCTGTTGGGCAATAACAGCGAATATCGCTTTAAAGCTCGAGTCGGTCACGTAGTCCATCACCTGGCTCATCGTCGGCGTCTGCAGGCTGTCGAGTGATGCTAATTGTGTATTCAACCGCAAGAATACATCCTGTTCGGTTGCAGTTAAGCTATCCCATTGTTTGATGTCATCCTGCATATTGATTTCCTGGGCTTTCCAGAAATTCGATAGCAGCGTCTGGTAAAGATCATACATTTGCGGGTAGGCAATGTCGTTCCAATTCAATAAACCGGAAGATTGGCCATTCAGGATACCTGTCGATTTATTCGGATGTTCCGGATTAAGCAGCTTAATTTTGGATAAAGGTGCATGTATGGACATATTCGTTCCTCCTTAGTTTTGGCATGCTTCGCATTCTTCAATTTCCGCCTGTGATGTGCTGCGGACATAATAAGTCGTTTTTAACCCTTGTTCCCAGGCTTCAATATGCATTTCCAGCAAATCTTTTGCTTTGATCGTATGCGGAACATACAAATTGAAACTGATGCCTTGGTCGATATGGCGCTGGCGTGCCGCGTTCTGACGGATGCTCCATTTTTGGTCCAGGACATGGCGGGCCCGGCGGTAGTAATCGTACGTATTGTGGTTCAAGTCAGGTGCTGTCACTTTGAATTTGAAGTTTTTCTTTTCCTCTGCATACTCGACTGCATACAATGGATCGATGCCGTCCGTTGAACCGCCGATTTTTGCTGTTGACGAGTTCGGCGCGACTGCCATCATCCAGCCGTTGCGAACGCCGTTCTCAGTGATTTCTTTTTGCAGATCGGTCCAGCGGCCGCTTGTGTATTGTTTGCGTTCAAAATACTCGCCTGTCTGCCATTCCGAGCCGCTGAACTCGCGGTAAGCACCTTTTTCCTTGGCAAGTTCCATAGAAGAGCGGATCGTATGGTAGGCAATTTCTTCATATAACTTATCAGCGAACGTTACGGCTTCTTCTGATTCCCAGTGGATACCTTCAAGTGCGAGCAAATGGTGCCATCCGAAAGTCCCATTTCCTACCGCTCTGTATTTTTTATTCGTCGCATCCGCCTGCCCGACAGAAATCGTATTCAAGTCGATGACATTATCGAGCATGCGCATCTGGATTGGAATGAGACGCTCCAGCACTTCCGCTTTCACCGCACGCGGCAAGTTGATCGACGACAAGTTGCAGACAACGAAGTCGCCCGGTTTCCGGATCATGACCAGGTTGCCGTCTTCGTCGGTATATTCTTTTGTAATCGTTGTCGCTGACATGTTTTGTGCAATTTCTGTACACAAATTACTGCAGTAGATCGACGTACGCCCTTTTCCGCGCATATGCTTGTTCGGATTTTGCCGGTTCACTTCGTCGCGATAAAACATATAAGGTGTCCCCGTTTCAAGCTGCGACACCATGATGCGCGCCATGATATCCATCGCCCGGTAAGTTTTTCGCGGCAAGAGCGGATTCGCTGCCGCTTCCTCGTATTTTTCAGTAAAATGCTTTACATCGTTTTCATCATAGAAATCCTCAAGTCCAAGTGCCGTCCCGTTTTCATCCTTCCAGCCCATAACGCTTTTAACTTGATGCGGACAGAAGGTATGCCATTCACCGATGCTCCGGCCATTCTCATCTTTTTCATTCAGCTTTTCCATAAATAGATCCGGTATCGAAACTCCCGTGAAAATATCATGCGCTTTTCGGCGTTCATCGCCATTGTTCGTTTTCAAGTCCAGGAAGCCGTTCATAATATCTTTATGGAAGACGTCCAAGTAAATAGCTACCGCACCCTGGCGCTGTCCAAGCTGATCCACACTGACTGCTGTATCATTGACCAAGCGGATCCATGGAATGACTCCGGATGAGTTGCCTTTGAATTTTTTAATGTCCGATCCTAGAGCGCGGACTTTGCCGTAGTAAATGCCGATGCCGCCTCCGTCTTTGCTCAGGCGGGCAATATCCCAGTTATTTAAGTAAATGCCGTCGAGCGAATCGTCCACCGTGTCGATAAAGCAGGAAGACAGCTGCCCGAAGCTCTTGCCGGCATTGGATAAGGTCGGTGTTGCCACTGTCATATAAAGGTTGCTCATCGCCCAATAAGCTTCTTTTACCAGATCTAGCCGTTTTTCTCGTGGTTCATTTTGCATCAAAGTCATCGCGATGACCAGGAAGCGCTCCTGCGGCAATTCGTGGATATTTCCTTCATAATCCTTCGCTACATAGCGGTCTGCCAATAAAAACAGGCCGATATAATTGAACAGCAAGTCTCGCTCAGCATCGATTTCCTTGCCCAACACCTTGATTTCTTCCTCGGAATAGCTTTCCATCAAGTCGCTCGAATAGATGCCGACTTCACTTAAATTCTTCACCAACTTATAGAAATCGCCGTATTTATCTTGCGGCGGATAGTTTCGGTTCTTTGCAGCTTTTTTGTACAATTCTTCCAAATATAGCTCCGCCGCTACAAATGTCCAATCGGGTTCTGCCATGGAAATCCGGTTGAGGGCATAGATAAGCGACTGCTCCGCCTTCGCTGCACTTTCAAGTGTTGCCAGTTTATCGAGAAGAGGTGCTGTATCCAAGTTATAGACTTCTTTTGCCCGTTGGATGGCTTTTTCAACTGTGTCTTTTTCCAACTGGTTGATGGTATTCATATCAAATCAGCTCCTTTGCAAATTCATTGATTTTCATGCGCTGCTGCTTTCGATCTTGTGCGCTTTTAAATAATTGTTTTTCTTTCTCACTTTCCGGCACCACTGCGGGCACCGGCGTTGGTTTGCCAGCGTCATCTACCGCGACCATTGTCAAAATGGCTGTTGTGGTCAAGGTTTTTTCGGCTGTTTCAATGTTTTGGCATTCCGCTTTTACATAGACTTCCATTGATGTCCGGCCTGTCGAGATCACAACTCCTTCCAAAAGAAGAACATTCCCGACTGTAGCGGAAGATAAAAAGTTGACCGTATCGATCGAAGCGGTCACTACTGCTTTTCCGCTATGTTTCATGGCGGTAATTGCCGCAATTTCATCAATATAGGCAAGTACCGTCCCGCCGAATATAGTTCCCATATGATTTGTGTCAGGCGGCAGCACGAGTCTTGTTTGCACCGTCCGTGAAATGCTTGCCGAAATTTGTTTTTCCATTGCAGCTCAATCCTCCATTACTTGTTTTAAAGACAAAAAAACCGCCTTCTCTGAGAGAAGACGGGTATATAAACGCAAATAATCCAACGGAAAACAGCAGAAAACCACTGTTCCTTGCAGAGTACCTTCGTTATACCTCCCAGCTCCCGGAGAAGATCATAAACTTATAACGAGGCAGGTCTCCTGGCTTGTGCTTCCACCTACACTACGGCCTTCCCATCCATTGGACAGTGGTTTTCCATAGTTCGTCAGCACTTACAGTTGCGGGTACAGCTCCGGTTTTCACGGATTCCCTATTAAGCCTTTTCAGGCACCATCATTATCGGCGACACTATATATAGTGTTCAAAAATAAATCTAAACACTAATTATTGTATTTATTTACTATAATCCAGCTTTATGAATTTTACAAGCGATTACAGGTAAACAACGAAAATCAAGGCCGCAAGTACGATTCGATAAATCGCAAATGGCACCAATTTGATTTTATCAATCAATTTCAAGAAGAATTTAACAACAACTAAAGCTACCACAAAAGCACTGATGAATCCGACCACAAAGAATGGAAGAGCGTCCACCGTAATGTACTGCCAGTTTTTCAATAACGACAAGCCGCTTGCTCCAAGCATGATCGGCACTGCCATGATAAAGGTAAAATCGGCTGCTGATTTGTGGCTCATTTTCAAAAGAACCCCGCCGGCTATGGTCGATCCTGAACGGGAGAAACCTGGCCATAAACCAAGACATTGGAAAAGCCCCATGCCAAGCGCTTGTTTATAAGTCATCTGGTCAACCGTATCGATATGCGGTTTCTTTTTGGTAAAGTAATCCGCAATTAGCATAAGCACTGCACCCAGCACTAAGCCGATAATAACGGTCTCAACCGAAAAAAGGTATTCATCTATGTAATCTTCGAAAGCCAAACCAAGCACTCCGGCCGGGATTAACCCGACAATTACTTTCGTCAAACTCAAACGCTGCTTCTTCTCAGCCGTTTTGCTTCTATCTAAACCAAGCAAGTCTTTGAAACGGTCTCTAAAGATGATCACTACCGCTAAAATAGAACCTAACTGAATGACGACTTTAAACGTATTCGCCACCGGTTCACTGAACAGCTCTTTTGAATTCAGCCAGATGTCATCAACGATGATCATATGCCCTGTTGAAGAAACTGGCGCAAACTCTGTTAAACCTTCCACAATTCCCAGTACAATCGCAACAAAAATTTCCCACAAATCCATTCTGTTCTTTCTCCTTAAAATCGTTCATATTGTCCGATTCGTTTTATTTTATCTAATTTCTCTTCCATGTCGTGAGCAGCTAAAAAAGAAGTCTTTTTCATTTAACTCGACTGTGCCCTATAAAGTCAAGCAGCGCTGAAGTGCTTATTTGCACGTTTCTTTACTCTCCGCTTCCAGAAAGCAATGGCTTTGTTTATCTTATACCTTTTTTCCTTTCTTTTTGCTTCGAAACCATTAAAAAGAAAAACTCTAATCTATTCATCCTAAGTTTAAGAAGATTTTTTTGTTTTTCCATAATAATTAATTTCTGAATCCTTTTTCTTTTTGTCTTTTGATATTAATACCTTTTAATAATAAAAAATGATGGTATGATAATAAATTGTGATTTCAATATATTAATGGCGTTAACTTATTAATTTTCCGCTAAAAATGGAGATGTACGATGAAACAAATTACAGGATATTCTTTTCATTACGGCTGGGTGATTATCGCGCTTGCAGCGCTGTCCCAGTTTTTTTCTGGTCCCGGACAAACTTATTCCAACTCAATTTTCATTGATTATTACATAGATGAATTTGGATGGAGCCGTTCAACGGTTTCTGGCATCTATTCAGCGGCCACTCTGGCTTCCGGATTTCTGCTATTCTTTATCGGCCGTTTGATCGACCGCAACGGATCCCGCAAAATGGCCGTCATTGTTTCTTTGGCACTTGCGGTTGCCTGTATGTTCAATAGTTTTGTCACCAGCCTTGTCATGCTCTTTATCGGTTTCTTTTTCATCCGCTTATTGGGCCAAGGATCGATGGCGCTGATTTCCAGCTCCTTGATCCCCCAATGGTTTGTGAAAAAAAGAGGCCGAGCCATCAGCATCGCAGCAATCGGCGGCTTGGTCAGTTCGGCCGCATTTCCGCTGCTGAACGTGTGGCTGATCGGTTCTTTTGGTTGGCGCGCTTCTTGGCTGATCCTCGGCGCTATCATTATTATCTGCTTTACCCCGCTGGCCTTTTTCCTGATTCAGAACAAACCGGAAGACATGGGCTTGCTGCCTGATAATGGAGACGCCAAAAAACAAGGAAAGATGCAGAAGACTGTGGAAGAAATCAGCTGGACGGTGAAAGAAGCCTCCAAAACAAAAGCGTTTTGGCTTTTGCTGTTTTGTGCAGCCATTCCGGGCATTGTTAATACCGGCCTTACTTTTCATTTAGTTTCGATTTTCCAAGAAAAAGAATTATCTCTTGAAACAGCTGCCAGCGTTTTAAGTATCACTGCTTTGATCGGTTTGCCTGTGACTTTCTTGACGGGCATGCTGCTTGAGAAAGTGAAAGTGCAATATATGCTGGCATTGCTGTTTTTCGGAGAAATCATTTCTTTGCTGCTGCTTCAAAACACTAGCACCTTAGCAATGGCCATTGTGTTCGGTCTTGTTTGGGGAGTCAGCATGGGCGTTGAACGCATTGTCATGGCTGTCGTCTGGCCGAATTATTTCGGGCGCAAGCACATTGGCAGCATCAGCGGCATTTCAATGGCGATGATCGTGACCGGCTCAGCACTCGGCCCATTGCCGCTCGGCATCGCGTATGATCTGTTCGGCGGCTATACGGAAATTCTTTGGGGAATCTTGCTGTTTCCGCTGCTTGGCATGTTCGCCGCTTTCCTTGCGAGCCCGCCTCGTAAACAAGGTGAACAAAGCGCGGAATCGTTCAAAGAAGAATTTCTTCAAAAACAGACAGAGCCTTTACTCCATGAGTAAGGGCTCTTAGTATATAGACATTAAAATCATTTATTTTGTTCTTCAGAGTTGGCCGAACTTCGTTTACAGAGAAAACGCTCAACCCCTGGATATTTTTCACCTAGGCTGTGAACCTCAAATCCCAACTTGCGGTAAAAACCGACAGCTTCGCTATCTGTCTCAGCAATCATGACCTTCGGATAATATGTGCGGAAAACCCACTCCACAAGCTTCTTTCCAGCTCCAGCTTTCCGATTTACCGGAGAAACAGCTAAATGGATAATTTCAAGCTGCCCGAGTCCTTTTTGCTCGACTCCAATACAGCCTATAAAATTCCCTTCTTTTTTCAAGCCGTACAATCTCCGGTTTGGATCGTGTTGATAGGCTGCATATTCCACTTCTATCCGCTCCTCTGATGTGGCATAGGCCAGAAGTTGACGGATGTCTGGATGCAGGCTCTTGGAAATAATCTCTTCTATGCTCAAATCTGCTAACCAACCGATTAAATCCAAGACCATCTCTTCGGAAAATTGGTGGTTAATACCTTCATATAATTTCAATTCAACATTGGACTTTCCACTTTCAATCAAATAACCGTAATAATCTTTTTGTCCCTCTACCGGAATGGTTCGGTCTTCGCTTCCATGAAGCAGTAAGACAGGAGAAGCCCCTATCCCCTTTCCCTTCGGATCGAATTCTCTGAGATTGGCCTCTTCTTTTTCAGTCGGCTTTGGCCGGCCATCCATTTCCCGGAAGCGTTTTTCAGTGAATAAAAAGGAACCGGAGCCATTAATACTGGCCGCTCCGGCTAAATTTGGCATTCTTGAAAATACTCCGTTGGCAATAAAACCACCCATTGAACTGCCAATTACGACTGTTCTCGAAACCGGCAAATCAGCAGCCGTCGCTAAATCGCTGAATTCCTCTATACTCGTAAAAATGGTTTCCCAAAAGTGGCGTTGGATGGCTTCTTTTGTAAACGGATTTTTGAGCCGATTTCTGGAATCGTGGTAGAGAATTTCCGGAATGATAACCCGGTGGCCTGCTTTTGCCATCCGGCGCCCCAATGAGTTAAAACTTTCTGTAGAAGTGCCCCAGCCATGATAGAGCACTATATGAAACCCTGATTTATATTCAATTAAAGGTTCAATTGATAGATAGCGGCTTTCCATTCTGTTCAGATCTCCTTACTTCCTAGCAATCACCAGAAATCGCTTTGAATTCGTCTGGATTCCTTTGTCAGTTTGATATTGCTCGATGAATTCCTGAAGGCGAGCGAAATCTCCTTCTTGTTCCCCGAAGCCCGGAATAATGGGTGTATGCATGAGAAGAAAAAGCAAATCTTCCGGGCGCTCCAAGTATTCCGTTGCATCGTATTCACGAATTTCTATGTTCGAAAACCCGGCATCTGCCAGTTCGCTTTTGCAAGCATCCCGTAATGTGCCGTCCTGCTCTCCAAACGACTGGCCGCGTCCAAATGCGGCCTTCAGATTTGCTTTATCCGCCTCACTGACTTGCTGTGTATAGAAAGTCCCGCCTTTTTTCAATACTCGCCATACTTCTTTGGCATCAAACGGAGCATGTCGGCTCGATAGGTGATTAAAAGAACTATCCGGTAACGGCAGTGTTTCAGAAGATGCTTCCAGAAAACGCACATGTGCATAACCGGTTTTAGCCAAATTGGCCTTAGCCGTTTCAATCATGGCTTTTGACCGGTCAATCGCTGTCACGGCTGAAAAGGAAGAGGCGATTTCCAGCATTTTTTCACCGCCGCCTGTCCCAAGATCCAGTAGCGCGGCGGCTCCTTCTGCATTTTCCGCCACAATCTTATAGAAATCCCAGAGCTCTCCTTCCGTCCGGCTCCGCAGACGGCTGAAATCCCAGCCATTCACTTTCCCGACCGCTTCATAAAATTGTTCTTCGTTCATTTCTCCTCCTCACTTCTGGAAGGCTGAGAAGTAAATTCATGCATTAATTCTGCCGTTGTCACGACATGCGCGAACTCCCCGTGCAAAGTTGCGAGCGAAACCGAATGGATGGTTTCCGGATCTATCCGGTTTCCATTCGGATCATTTAGTTCATAGGCAGCCGTTGCATCTGAGACGACATAAGTCGAGAAGCCCAGGTTTCCGCTCATCCTCGCAGTAGTGGAAATACAGTGAGGTGTGGTCAATCCTACAATCACTACTGTCGTGATTCCATTCATGCGCAAGATTTCTTCCAGATTGGTGCCGATGAAGGCGCTGTTCACTTTCTTCGTGATGACCGTTTCCTTGCCTGTTGGCTGAAGGTCCTCTTTAATTTCATAGCTTTCCTTGTGGGGATAGAACAGCGATTCCGGATTGTCAGACCGGTGTTGAACGTGAAGGACGAATCCATTGTTGTTTCTCCATGCTGCCAAAATCTCAGCCATCTTCGCTTCCGCTTCCGGGTTATTTCGCTCTCCCCACGATTCATCATCAAAAGCTTGCTGCACATCAACCATCAATAATGCCGTTTTTCCTTTATCCATCCGAATCTTCCTTTCCTGAATACCATCGTCTGTAGTTATTTCTGTTTTCGAAGCGCAAACTCCTTTGAAAATAAAAAAAGCCTGGCAAGCTGCAGCAGCTTTCCAAGCAAGGATGGGTGATTATTTTCCCAAAACTTTTTTTATGTCTTTTTCAAATGCTTCCGGCTTTTCCTGCGGTGCATAGCGCGCAATCAAATTTCCTTCAGGATCCACTAGAAACTTGGTGAAATTCCATTTAATGCTCTTCGACAAGAAGCCTTTACTGTTGGACGTCAAGTAGTTAAAAAGCGGATGCGCTTCTTTGCCATTGACTTTGACAATCCCATGCATGGGAAAAGTGACCCCATAGCTCATGCGGCACGCTTCCTCCGCTTCTTCTGCGCTCCCAAGCTCCTGCTTGAATTGGTCCGAAGGAAAACCGAGCACCACCAGGCCGTCATCCTTGTAAGTGGAATACAGGTTTTCCAAGCTGTCGAATTGATCGCTCAATCCGCATTTTGTCGCCGTATTGACGATGAGCATAGCCTTGCCTTTGTATTCGCTGAGAGAATAGGCATCCCCATCTGCTTTTGGAACCGTCAAATCATAAATACTCATCCCACATCACTCCCGTTCTTCGCTTCGTTTCGCTTTTATAAATCCATTTCACTGAAGAAGGCATTCAGCTCTTTTAAATTCTTCATCAGCGTAATGGCATTCACATCCATGAAATTGCAGCTAATCAGCTTTTCTGCAACTGCCTGTTCAATCGGTTCATGTTCTGCTTTCGCTTTTTCGGTCAGTGAAATAATGTAGGCACGCTTATCCTCTTTTGACTGCTCCTTGTTGAGCCGGCCTTGTGCAATCATCCGGCTGATGATCGGATTCAACGTTCCGGTTCCAAGGCCGAGCCGCTCACCGATATCTTTTGTGAGCAGCCGGTCTTCTTCCCAGAGGACAAGCAAAACCAAGTACTGCGTGAATGTCAGATTGAACGGTTCGAGGACCCTCGCATACATTTTCGTAAAATTGCTTGAAGCTTTATAGACTTCAAAGCATAATTGCTGATCCAGTTGAGTCATTCTTTCCATTTCCATCACACCTATTTTATATTTCACCGGCACCCAAGAGCGTTTTACAGGACGACGATTTCCACGTCAATGGAATCTTTGATCGCTTTTGAATACGGGCAGTAGTCATGCGCTTTTGCCACATATTCCTGTTTTTTCTCTTGATCGATGCCGGCAATGTCGACTTCTAACTTCGCAGCTAACTTCACGCCGCCTTTTTCTTTATCGCCAATCAGATAAACTGTAGCTTTGACTTCGCTTTTTTCAACTTCCACTTTATCTTTTTCTAGTACTAATTCTAAGGCACTGTTAAAGCAAGCGCTATAGCCTGCTGCAAATAATTGTTCAGGATTCGTAGCAGTTGTCGCTTCTCCTCCAAGTGCTTTCGGTTTCGCTACATCCATGAAGAAGATATTGTCTTCCGAATATACTTCCCCTTGTCTTCCGCCAGTGTTGATGATGGTTGTTTCATAAAGTGCTTTCATCATTCATCCCTCCAATATTTTATATCTTACACGATCTATGTTAAACTGCATCGCGCACGATGTAAACGAATCTGCTCATCCCGCTTTTATTTCCTATCAAAAAAAGCTGCCTTTAAAGGGCAGCTTCATCATTCTGTATTTAACCGTCAATCCATTCAGGCGGCTCGTTGTTAGCCGATTGATCAGATTTTGATCCATCAGATTTTTTGTTGGCTTTGCTCGTATACGGCTTAAAGCTTTTCGCTTTGTTGGCGCCGGTTTTCCAACGGTTCCAGCCTTTTTTTCCGGTCCCTTGGCCTACGCCGCTTTTGGCTTTCGCTTTTTTAGTCATGTTATCACTCCGTTACTTTCTGGGAATCCTCTTATCATAACAGGTTTTTGCCATTTTCACATCTTTCTTAAAAATATGGACGAGCTCCCTTTTACAATAAAGTCTTTTCCCAACTCTCCTGCATCTTCTTCAACTCTTTCAGAAGAACCGGTTTACTGAAATAGAAGCCTTGCAGATACGAGCCGTTTTTTGCGGAAACGAAATCGCGCTGCTCTTCCGTTTCGATTCCTTCCGTCACCAATTGAATATTCAAGTCATACAAGGTACTGTAAATTCCTTTCAGCAAGGCCGTGTCTTTTTCGCTGGCAGGCACTTGCCGAAGGAAACTGCGGTCGATTTTCACGATATCGACATCCAGTTCCAGGAGATGGTACAGCGAGGAAGTCCCAACGCCGAAATCATCCAAGGCAACTTGGATATTGCGCAGCTTCAACTCATTGATGAAAGCCACGATTTCTTCATGTTCTGCTACCGTATCACTTTCCGTGATTTCGATTTGCAGCTGATGCGCCGGAAAATCGTTTTCTTCCAGGACGTCGTCAATCAGTTCGATCAATTCGCTTTTAAATCTCAGCTGGGCTTTTGAAACGTTGATCGCCAGTGAAAGCGCCTGTCCATTTTCTTCGTTCCATTTTTGAATATCCTTTACCGCATTGCGAATGACCCAATCGCCGATGTCTTTCATCATTCCCGTTTCTTCTGCCAACGGAATGAAACGCAAAGGCGCAATCAGTCCTTCTTTCGGGTGATTCCAGCGGATGAGCGCTTCTACAGCTTGGATGCGCTCGCCTTTATTGTCCATAATGGGCTGGTACTCCAAGAAAAACTCATTATTTTCAACGGCATCCACTAAGTCATTTTTAAGATTCAACAAATATTTGTACAGATGCTTGTCTGTGATGTCTTCGTAGAAAACGTAATTGTTTTTGCCATTCTTTTTTGCTGCGTACATCGCGACATCCGCGTATTGCAACAAGTCATCCAAAGTTCTGGCGTTCGCCGGATAAAAGCTGATCCCGATGCTTGCCGAAACGCTGGTGGTCACTTTGCCTAGATTGAATACTTTCTGGATCGCTGCCATCACTTCTGTGATTTCACCGGTCAATTTCGTCCTTTCGGCAGTATCTGAAATCAAAATGAATTCATCGCCGCCGATCCGATACAAGCGGCTTCCTTTCCGCAAAGACTTGGCATTCAGGCGCCGGCCAATCTGTTTTAATACTTCATCGCCGCTATTGTGGCCATATAAATCGTTAATCCGCTTGAAGCCATCCAAGTCGAAAAACAGGACGGAAAAAGAAGCCTGTTCTTTTTCGATGCGCTTTAAGAAATCTTTATACAAGCTGAATCGGTTTGGAAGGCCGGTAAGTTGGTCAAAAAAGGCCAGCTTTGATACATCGGCATGGGCTTTTTCCAAACTTGTCAGCATATTTTGGATCGAATTTTCCAGATCGGTGATTTCATCTTCCACATTTCTGGAATTTTCGACTTCCAATGATTGGGCTTTGTCGAAATCTACATCTTTCAGTTGCACGGAAAGATACGAAATCCGTGATAAGACCAGCATATCCATTAAATAGTAGACAAGGATGACCAACAATACTGTAGCTACCGATAAAGCAAGGAACAGATCATTCATACTGTTTGATTTTTGCTGAAAATATTTTCTTTCCTTCAGCACCTCAAGATTTAATCCATCGCCGACTGCGATTGAGCCGATTAAAATCTCGTTATCGAGCTCCCGGATACCTGGATTTACCGATTCTTCGTTCACTGCCTGAGCGTCTATCGCCAATTCATTGCGCATCGCTTCAAAAAAAGCTTCATCCATAAAAATCCCCATGATCAGATGGCCCATTGGCGGTCCTTCTTCTTCGCTCGTCAAAATTTCTCCCGCGCTAAATAATACATGGCTATAGTTTCCGTCTCTTATAATCGCCAGGCCATCCTCTTTTTTAGTTTTCTCGAGGATTTCAGGAATATTCTGCAAGCTGTCGTTCAGATTCAATGCCGAACCGTCCGTTAAATCGTATCCTTCAGCGTAGACGATTTCTCCTTTACTATCTGTATAGATAATTAAATTGACAGCATTGTTTTCAAAGGTTTCCTTCATCAAATTAGAATCGATGTATGCCTCATTGCGGTTTTGTACAAATGTATACGAATCATCCCAAATGGCCCAGTCCCTATTCAGCCGCTGTAAATCCGATTTTTCTGACTGGATATAGCTCTTCACTCTCTCCATATCGATTTCAAGGGATTGTTCATCCAACAACTCGGCGTCATCAAGCAGAACCGGACGTATAAAAAGGAAAAGCAATACGATAAATGCTGCCATCGTGAGTCCAATTGTTCCCGCAGTCTTCATCTTTAGTGTCATATCGTCTCTCCCAAATCTTCGTGATGTTTTGAAGCCGTTTTTACGAAAACGGCTTTTCTTTTACTATCGGCAGTTTTTTGATTTTCTTAATGGAAATTAACGATACTTGACGAAATTCAAGAAATCCTCGCGATAAAAGGCATTTAATACACATGGCTGTTTTTCCTTTTTTTCCAGGGCCGCCAGCTCCTCCGGGAAAGCCGATTCTGCGTTAAGGCGGATGAACGGCAATTTCTCCTGAGCTTTTTGCGACCGGATGTTCACTTTCCGCGCACCGGCAAACACATGCTCCAAGCCCAACTCTTCAAATGCGATTTTCAAAATGGCGATTTTAGAAGCCTTATTGTATCCTTGCCCCCAGAACGGATGGGCAATCCAGGTGCCCATATGGCAGGATTTTTTGCTTCTGTCGATGAACATCAGATCGGTCAGTCCAATCAGTTCTCCATTTTCATTTAAAATGACGCGAGGCACCGTTTTCTTTTCCTGCTCTTCTATCTGCACTCTTCTAATAAAAGCTTTTGTATCTTCAACCGTGCCATCCGGCAATCCTAATGCATCTTTCACAGGAGGTGCTGAGGAATATGTATGTATGTCTTCCGCGTATTTCAAGTCGTGTTTCACTAATTGGATTTTCTTCATTGCCTTGACTCTCTCCATTCCTGTTCTAAGATGCTGTAGACGAAGGAATCCCGCCAACCGTCCCGCAATTGAATATTTTCCCGGAGCCGTCCTTCCTTTGACATGCCTAACTTCTCAAGCACTTTATAGGAAGCGGTATTCCTAGGGTCGCAGGTCGCAAACACCCTATGAAGTTTCTGGCCATTAAATGCGAATTGCAAAACCTGGTCAGCTGCTTTTCCCGCAATGCCCCGGCCCCAAAAATCCGGATGCAAAATATAGCCGATCTCACCAGTCCGATTGACTTCGTCCCGGATATTCAATTCAACTGCTCCTATCATCTTTTTCGTTTCTCCGACTGCAATCGCGAAAACGAATTGCCTTCTCGGAATGGCTTCTGCTTCCTTCAACACCTCATGCACGTAGGCCCTGCTGTCTTCTTCTGAATTTGGTCCCCAGGCTTGATGGCGAGAAACTATTTCCAAAGATGCGTAAGCATGGACACTTCCCCAATCTTCTTCCACGATTTCCCGCAATTGAATTCTTTTCTCTATCGGCTCATTCATCGGCTGTCGTCTCCGCTTTTAATTTTCGTTTAAGCAGCCGGATCTGTCCGCGGTGGCTAATTTCATCTTCCATCACATGGAACCATAAATAATAATGATTGAACGAAACGCCGTTCGGCCAAACGCCTTCTTCGTAAAGCCAGTGGTCTTCTTTTTCTTTAAAGAGGCGCAAGGTTTCTTTTCGTGTGTCATCAAGCAGCTGAAGATAGAAGCCCACCGATTTTCCAGGAATCTCTTTTCGTCCGCTTTCCCCCAACTCAAGAGCCGCCGACCAATCTGCCAACTCCTCTTCTGTCAAATCACGCTTCTCAAACGCAATCACTTGATGGACTTTTTCAATCGCTGCCATATGGTATAGAAGCGCCCCGATTGAATTGCTGGCGGCGTCTTCCACATAATCCAATTCGCATACTTGAAGCCCAGCAACTTCAACTTTGGTAAGAGAACGTGTGTGGTCAAGCTGGAACAGCAATTCTCCGATTTTTTCGCTGAAGCCTTGAAGCGGTTTAATGGTGTAGTTCATTTTCTGGCAGCCCCTTCTTTTTTGAAATAGCCGAGCGTCGTTTTCCCATTCAATTTTTCGGTTTTTCCTGTTTGTCCATACCCCAGTTTTTCGTACAAATGGCAGTTGCCCCGCTCTTCCAGAATGGTGGCCAATTCCCACGTAGCCGCTTGTGCAAAATCTTCTTCCACTCGCTTCATCACTTTCTGGGCAATGCTGCAACCTTGAAACGAAGGGTCGACAAATAACGGCCCGATCCAGTATTGACGGTCGTCTTTCCAATGGATCCGGATACCTCCAGCCAACTTTCCGTCTGCTATGATTTTATAAAAGCGCCCTGCCGGATGTTCGATTCTCAGCAACAGCCGTTCTATGGATTCGTTGGCAGGGTTGGTTTCGAAATCCTGGTACTTATCCAGCAAAGGCTGAAAAGCCGCTTTCTGCAATCCATGGAGTGCCGCTGCATCTTCTGCTGTAGCCTGTTCTAAAAATATTTCCATCCTGCCACTTCCTGTTCCCCGACTTAAGTAATTTTTATTGTAGTAATTCATTATAGGCATGAAGCCTCATTGCTGAATAGTCTGTTTTTTTATTGGAAAGAAAAAAACTGCCTCTCCGTTGTCCGGAAAGGCAGTTTTCGTTTTATTCTTCGTCAGAAATACTCGTTTCAATCAGCATGGCAGTAAAAACGATGAAGATAATCATTAATGATAACGCGGTGATCAACATTTCACTCAACTCCTACCAAGTTTTGAATCCTTCCGATCCAGGCGGTGCATGGTGAATCATGTGGCTTAACGGAATCGCATAAGCTGCGACAATCAGGAAGACAGCGATTCCGATCCAAATCCACCAATTCTCCAGCCATTTCGGTGTATTTTCTTTGTCGCTGTCTGCCAGCGGAAATTCGACTACATCTTCCGGCTTTACAGCTTTCGGCGACAAGAACATCGTCATGACGACGATATAGATGAGAATCATGGCGGAGAGGAAGAGGATGCTTCCCCCGACTGCCATCGTTACATGATTGGTTAAAATGCCATCGAACCATTCAAGAGCGGACTCGTGCCCGTTATAGCCTGAATACGCGGTCCGTCTCGGCGCACCGAGAAGCCCTAGGACGTGTTGGGCTGTTGACATCAGAAGCATCCCGATCGACCATGTGATGATTTGGACGAATCCGAGAATTTGCATTGACTTCGTAAATTTACGGCCGGTCAAGTAAGGAATGAGCCAGAACGTCATCCCCATAAAAGTCATCGCTACCGGTGTACCGACCGTAATATGGAAGTGGCCGACAATCCATAAGGTATTGTGAACAACTTCATTCAACTGGAAGCTTGCATTGATAATTCCCCCGGCACCACCGGGAATAAAGAATGCCATGGCGATAAAGATGGAAGTGAAGCGGACATCTTTCCACGGAAGTTTTGTGAACCAGCCGAATAGACCGGTTCCGCCTTTTTTGCGTCCCGCTATCTCAAAGTTGGCGAACATGGAGAATGCCGTCATCAAAGACGGAATAATAACCATGAATGTCAAAACTACCTGAAGAAATTTCCAGAAGTTCGATATCCCCGGTTCCGTCAACTGGTGGTGGAACCCGACCGGAATGGAAAATAGGATGAATAAGACAAACGATAAGCGTGCCAAGGAATCACTGAAAACTTTGACGCCAATTATTTTCGGTACGATCACATACCAAGCCATATAAGCAGGCAGCAGCCAGAAGTAGACAAGCGGATGTCCGAAATACCAGAACAGGGAACGGCTCAATTCAACATTTATGGTATCTGTCCAGCCGAATGCCCACGGGATGTATTGGAATAAGACCGTTGCCACAACCCCTAAACAGGCAATAATCCAAAGGATGATCGTCGTAATCGTCATAAAAGCGAATAAAGGGCTGAGTTCCCCTTTATGGTTTCTGCGCCACACCACATAATGGCCGACTAAAGCGAAACTGCTGATCCATGTTCCGACAATGACCAATGCCAAGCCGACGTAAAACCAGCCGCTGCCTTTAAGCGGTGCGTAAAATGTATAAAGGACTGAAGCTTCACCGGAAACGATCATGACTGTCGCCATCACCGTGCCAAGCAAAGTTACCCAGAAGCCGATCCATGAAAACAGACGGACTTTCGGGCCGAACGTCCCCAAACTTTTACTCATGCCGGTAATGAAAAATCCAAAGATGAAAAAGGTCGTAAATATAAGTGCGAGCAGCACACCGTGTGCCGTTAAAATTTGATAATAATCCAGCCAAGCCGGCAATTGAAGTGCATCATTCCGGATAAAAACTTGAAGCAGCCCGCATAAGGTCCCGATTAAAAAGGCCGTATACGCAACGCCGATATTCCATAAAGCTATTTTTCGATCTTGTGCAGCAATCATGTTTAATACACCTCTATTTCATTGAACATCATATGATGCCCTGTTCCGCAATATTCATTGCAGAGAATCAAGTATTTTCCGGGTTTATCGAATGTATAGGATTTTGTCGTGATGCGCCCCGGCACGACCATCATATTCACTTTTGTATCATCAATCGTAAAACTGTGGACCACATCGGTGCTGGTCACTTTGAAGATGATTTCTTTTCCGGCTGGCACCCGCAGATCCGGCGCATTATAGCCGAAAGCCATAGCGACGATTGCCACTTGGTATGTGTCGTCATCCAATTGCGTCACTCCCGGTTTATCGAAAGGCGCTGTCTCGTTCACTTTTTTCGGATCGATCGTGTCCATCCCGCCTGCTGGGGTATGGTCCTGTGAAAATGCGCTCACGCCGACGACACCTAGAAACACTGCTAACGCAACAATTCCGAACGCCAGCCAAATTTTTTCGAATTTATGAAGATGCATATTCCTCTACTCCTTTTTCTTTGTTCCTTTTTCACCTTGCCACATACATGGAATAGACGATGACCCACATGGCCACAATCACAACACCCACAAAAAATACACTGATCAAGGTGCCGCGGAGGTCTATATTCGCATGATCATTTTTTTTTCTCATTTCCCTTCACCTCTTCTATCAATCTCTTACTCCTAAAGTAATCTTTTCTGCCTTCGAACATTGTGATATTTCTCACACATGCCCCCCTTTTTATGGCGTCTGTCGAATTTTAGACAAAAAAGGAGTTGCCCCAAAAGTAATTTGGGGCAACTCCTTTGCGACGAAGCTAGCGAAGCGATGCAGGAGCAATATTTTTCCCCTACGATTTATTAGAAGTAAAAGGAGCTGTCCAATAAGTCCTTACTCGACTTATTGGACAGCTCCTTTTTGATTCAATAATTTGGTTTAACTTTCCTAGTCGATTTTGCAAAATGAAATTGGGCAATTTTCGCAATTGATCTGGGTTTTTAAATAGGAAAGATCGTGGATCAACATTTTTCCACCCACCATCGAAATCATCTTTTCCTTTTTCAAGTCGCTGAGCATCCGGTTCACCACTTCACGGGTCATTCCGCAGAAGTTGGCAAGTTCCTGATTGGTCAAGACCATATCGATCAAAATGCCTTCAGGCTGCTGGATTCCGTAGCTATTGCTCAAACGAATTAACGTAGAGTAGAGCGCTCCTTTTTTGCCGTGAAGGAGAAGATCGCGGAATTTTGTCTGTGTCTTTTGCTGATCGATGCCCATCCATTTCATGAAAGCCGCCGATAATCGAGGATTCTTCAGAAGCCCTTCTTCCAAATCTTCTATCGCGATTTTCGTACAAACAACATCTTCAATCGCTTTTGCATCCAGCATGTATTTCGCAGCTTCGGAAAACACGGTGACTTCCCCGACAATCTGTTCCGGACCGCAAATTTTCAATGTAAGTTCGCGACCGTCCGGCGTCACTTTTCCGATCTGGACTTTTCCGGACTGGATGATGTAGATTCCTTCAACATCATCGCCTTCTCGAAAAAGATAACTATTTTTATAGTAAGACTTCTCTATTTTTTTAATGCCCGCATGCAGGTCCATTTCTATCGTGAATTTTTGAGTTGCTGCCGTCCGTTCCAAATTGAACCCTCACTCCTCAGAATATTGTTCCCTGTATGTAAAGATTATCATATTTCGGAAGCAAAAAATGTAATTTCCCAATAAAAAAACTGCCAACTATGGCAGCTGTGGCATTAATAAATGAAGGGAACCAGTCTTGCTCTTTTTTTCATCCATCGAACATATTCCGGACCGAATTTTTCGATCAAAAGCTCTTCTTCGTAGCTGATGCGCTTTAGCAAAGTCCAAATGACGACGGCTCCGCCCAAAATTGCCGCAATCAGGCTTGTACAAAATAAAGCCATGCCAATACCAATCAGCAGCAAGGCCGTATACAGCGGATGCCGCAGCATCCGGTAAGGGCCGGAACTGACGATTTCATCGCCTTCTCGGACTGTGACATGCCGGGTAAATTGGCTTTTCAAATGAAGGATTCCCCAGAACCTCAAGAATACACCCATAGCAAATAGCACGAGGCCAGTCCAGCGCATAAATTGGCCAATTTCTGTGTCTGTTCCGATCTCCTGCAGCAATAATGCCGCAGCAATCGTAGCTCCGAGCGCGGCTAAAATATAATAGAAAGATTTTTTTTCGTAAGGATCGCCTTCTCCGACGCCCCGATTTCGAAAGAAAATGAATTCTCCGATCCAAACCACGCTAATTCCAATAAAAATCCATTCCGCCATCGCCATCATCTTCACCCAAATCTTCAGTTTCTCTTATAGTCAATATATAGAACATTGCTTCTCAAAACAAATCTCTTCCCTTCCCGGGTTAAACTCAACAGCTCTTCACCTTATCGACATACTTTAATGTAAGAATAATGAAATAAAAAAGGAATTTACAGCACGGATGTGGAAAGAGAACAATATAGACAGGAGGAATTCAAATGCCCTTACAATATCAAAATATCTTAGTTGCGGTGGATGGTTCGAATGAAGCAGACCTTGCCTTCAAAAAATCGATCGGAATCGCTGCCCGCAATAAATCCCACTTGTATCTTGTCCATATTATCGACAATCAATCTTTTGGTTCAGTGGAGGCTTACAGCCAAGCAATCGCAAAAGAAGCGATGGCATCTTCTGAAAAATTGATGGCGGGCTATAAGCAAACAGCCGCTTCCGCTGGAGCAGAAAATGTCCACGTCGTGATCGAGTACGGTTCGCCTAAAAAGTTGATTCCCGTCGATTTGGTCAAGAAATACAATATCGATTTGATTATTTGCGGAGCTACCGGCTTGAATGCAGCAGAACGCATCTTCCTCGGAAGCGTATCCGAACGGATCATCCGCTCTGCCCATTGTGATGTACTTGTCGTCCGAACCGAGGATCCTGAAAGCATTGAAGCGTAATCCTTTAAGTAAACTTTCATATAGGATACAAAACCCCTTCCTTTACATTTTCTTTAAAGGAAGGGGTTTTCCTCTTTTATGAGCATTAGGTCTCTTCACGCAAAGTATATCGGCATAATTTTGATACAAAACTGTAATAAAAAACAGTTTTCAATCATGTTACAATAGGTTCGTTGCTGTTTTTCAGTACCAGCCATTAAATGAATTTATTATCCAAGTAAAATATTTTATAGAGAGAACCAGTTATGCAGGAGGGAAATGAACACATGAAGCAATTATCGAAATGGGCTGCGACGGCCATTGCCGCGGTGTTGTCTTTGACGCTTATCATGCCATCAGCGAATGCAGATGCATTAAGCGACCTAGAGAAAAAGCAACAGCAAGCCGAACAAAAGAAAAACGAATTGAATTCCGGAATCCAGCAAAAAGCGAGCGAGATTTCAGAAAATCAGACGAAACTTGAAAAGATCATCAGCCAAATCGAGAAATTGGACCAGCAAATCCAGGAAACCGAAGCGAAAATCGACGGGGTCCAAGCACAAATCGATCAAACAAAAGTTGAAATCGACGAACTGAAAAAATCCATCGAAGAATTGGAACGGAAAATTGCCGAACGTGAAGAATTATTGAAAGACCGGGCGCGCGCCATCCAATTGAGCGGCGGCTCTGTGGATTACATAGATGTATTGCTTGGAGCAAACAGCTTCATCGATTTTATCGACCGTTTTTCAGCAGTGAATACCTTAATCGAAGCTGACCGCCAAATCATGAAAGAACAAGCGGATGATAAAAAACTTTTGGCTGAGCAAAAAGCGGAAGTTGAAAATAAACTAGCCGAACAAGAAAAGCAAAAAGCCGAATTGGTCGGATTGAAAAACTCGCTTGATGCCAAGAAACAAGAACAAGCTGGGCTTGAGAAAGATTTAAAAGCTGAACAAAACCGCTTGGCTAAAGAAAAATCCACTTTGGAGAAACAACGCGATGAAGCACTTAACTTAAGCGCAAGCTTGGAAAAGAAAATTGCGAAAGAACAAGCCCGTCTAGCTGAAATTGCACGCAAAGCGGAGGCGGAGCGCAAGAAAAAAGAAGCAGCTGCCCGTAAAGCGGCAGCAGCTAAGAGCGCAAGCTCCGGTTCTTCTTATGTCGCACCGGCGGCAGGCAGCGCAACCTTCATCCAACCGGCTCCAGGAAGATTTACATCTGGCTTCGGCGGACGCGACATCGGTGCAGGCGCGGAATCGCATCTTGGAATGGATATCGCCAATGTAACAGGCACACCGATTGTCGCTGCAGCAAGCGGCTATGTCACTTATGCCGGCTATATGAACGGCTACGGCAATGTTGTCATCATGACCCACTCCATTAACGGACGGTCTTACGCAACAGTTTACGGACACATGAGCTCGATTGGCGCTTCTGTCGGCCAATCTGTTTCCCAAGGACAAAAAGTGGGAGAAGTCGGCAGTACAGGACGTTCAACCGGTCCTCACCTTCACTTTGAAATCCATATCGGATCTTGGAACGGTGCACGTTCAAATGCAGTAAACCCTGCTCCATACATCAGATAAACCAAACAAAAGCCCTGCTTGAACCTTCAAGCAGGGCTTTTTACTATTTTCCGGCTCCATATAATTGCTGGAGTTCTTCCTCTTTCATCGTGAAGCGGTGTTCTTCGGCAGGAAATGCCCCTGATTTCACTTCTTCTACATAAGCCGTCAAACCGTTTTTCATGATTTCTCCGCTTTCTGCATAGGACCGGACGAATTTCGGCAAATGGTGCGAGCCGTATTTCAACGTATCATGATAAACCAGCACTTGGCCGTCTGTTTCGGCGCCGGCGCCAATCCCGATAACTGGGATTGATACAGCCGCCGTGACTTCACGTGCCAATTGGTACGGGATGCATTCAAGTACGACCATGCAAGCACCTGCCGCTTCACAGGCTTTGGCATCTTCGATCAATTTCTGAGCTGCACCTGCTGTTTTGCCTTGCACTTTATAACCGCCGAGAACGCCGGCTGTCTGCGGCAACAGTCCCAGATGCCCAACTACCGGGATACCGGTGCGCGTCAGTAAACGGATGACGTCGATCACTTCATCGGCACCTTCGAGTTTCAAAGCCTCTGCCCCTGTCTCCTGAAAGATTCGGATAGCATTTTCAAGAGTGCGGTCCAAGCTGCCATGGAATGAACCGAACGGCATATCGACGACAAGGAAAGTATCCGGTGCACCCCGGCGTGCAGCTTTGCCGTGATGGATCATGTCTTCGACTGTCACTTTCACCGTGGAATCATAGCCAAGCACGACCATGCCGAGCGAATCTCCTACTAAAATGACATCGATGCCAGCTTCTTCCGCCAATTTTGCTGATGGATAATCATACGCTGTCAGCATGGCGATTTTCTCGCTTTGTGTTTTCATTTTGCTGAATGATGCAGTGTTCTTCATTTTTTTCTCTCCTTCCGGGAGGAAAACCGACAAAAAAGCCCGTCTAATCCAAAAATGGACAGACGGACAGAAATTTACGTTAATTGGTTTTCTCCGTCCCTGTCATATTAAGATCAAGGCAGAACTATTCATTTGTTGAAAATGGGATAGCCAGGTGCAGTTCAACAATGATACCGCCCTTACTCGTACTATAGCAGAAATGGCAATAGTCTGACAAACGGCTATTTCTGGTGAAATTTTTTATTTTTCCCCATGAACTTTTTGGCTGGTGTACAGTCTAATAGTAAACTTACTTGCCATGAAGCGCCAAATACTGTCCGTTCACCTCAAAATACTGTCCATTCGCGTCCAAATACTGTCCGTTTTCGCTGTTTTACTGTCCGCACCCAAGAAACCCCTTCGTTTCTAATAAAGCGTGTGATTATACTATTGCTCCTGCATCGCTGCGCTAGCTTCGTCGCAAAAGGGGTTGTCCCAAATTACTTTTGGGACAACCCCTTTGCCTCTTGTCGATCATTCGACGATTTCAATTAACTTAGGATAAACATCCACAAAATACGCTTCCATCTTGTTCTCCAACTGCTTTCCAAGGGCTTGGTAGGCTCGATCGGCCTGCTCGACCGCTTTTAGAAAAGCGTCTTCTTTTAGTTCGTCTTGCTCCAGCTCCTTGTAGAGCTGCCAGATTCCCTTCAAGTAGCGCTGCTCGATTGCTGCGTATTCGCCCGCTCCAATTTTCTCCAAGATTGATGTGAGTTTCTCGAGATAAGCATCAATGCCCTGCTCTTCAATCGATTCACTGCCCCAATTCAGCAAAATTTCATGCCCGCCGCTTTCATTCTCGGAATAATACTGAAAAAGGATGGAAAGTTCATCGGCGGCCGGATCTCCGGAAGGAAAATCCACATTGCTGATGGCTGAGATTACGGCATTCCAGATGTCCTCTTTGCTTTGCAGTTCGCTTCTCTTCATTACCGGCTTCATCGTGTTCCCTCCATTGAAAACTTGATCGATTTGCAAGCGGTCGTAATCCAATATCCAGCCGTTGAAGGTTTCATACATCGGCCGGATAGCTTCGACAGACGCGGCGATCAAGTCGCAACCTCGGTCGTCGTACACATGGAAAACGGTTTTCCGGGTTTTATTGACGATGAAGATCTCCTGGTAGACCGTTTTTTTGAATCCCATGTCTTCGTTGCAGCATTCCTTCAATAAACCCGTGTAATCCATCTCGCTTCGCCGGCACGGCAAAACGAAAAAATGGCTTTTGTAATGTCCTTCTTCGTTGTCTTCCGGAATCACGTACAGCCGTTCTTGATGCATCAAGCGGTAACGCAAAGATTTCTTATTCACATAGCGCGTCATCAGCAGCTTTTTGCAGTTTCGCTTCAAGTCGCCAAAATCCGGGAGATGCGTAACGATGTACAATTCATCCTGTTCGCCGTGCCCCGCTTCAAATAAACGAATGGCCCGGCTATAGACTTTTTCAAGGTAAGGGCTGCCTTCATAGCCTAAACCTTTGTTCCAGTGAGTGCCCAGTTCAAAACGAATGCCGATTGGCCACGAATAAAACAAGGCAGGCAACAAGGTCAAATCCGGAAAATGGCTATCCATGAAGGATGTGAAGCCGTCCATTCGCGCTTTATTCATAAGCATCCCTTTTCTCTTTCTCAAGAAGCCACGGCACTTCCAGTTCAAATTCCCATTGCAGGACCGGTTCCGGAAACCCTTCCGGCACTAGATCCGTTTGATCTGAAAAATAAAATCTCAATCCATCTTCTTCAGCCACTGCCTGTTTTGGCCCTTCGACCAGTTCGCCGACCACGTGGTAAAACCCCATATAAAGAAGCATATCCTTCCCGTCATCTTCTCCTACAAAAACTTCGCCTTCTTTTTGCGGATCGATGCCGAGCCGTTCAAAATGAGTTTGCACTTGTTCCGGAAATGAGTCCACAGCCAAACTGTAATTCTCGCAGTGATGGCAGCTGCAATCTTCGGTGATGCGATGGTGTTTTTTATAAAAATCGCGTGTTTTTTCCGTATCGAGTTTCACTGTCCACGGTCCGATTTTCACCGTTTTCATCTAGTCGCCTCTGGATCCAGTACAATGACACCGCCGCAATGTGAAAGCGGATAAAACTCACAATGGAAAAGATTTTCCAGACTGTTTTTTATTTCCTCGTAGACGAAATAATGCTCCGATTCATCCCAGTAACCTTCACTGTCTTTTCGGCATTTCTCCAAGTCTGCACGGGTTTGGAACGCAATATCCCCAATATAGATTTTGCCTTCTGCCTTAAGCAGCGGCCGAAGATTCTTCAGGAAATCCACTTTTTGTTCATCCGAAAGATGATGCAAAGCGTAAGTGCTGACAATCGCGTCGTATTTTCTGCCTGCCAGCTCGTTTGGCAAGCCTTCCGTGATGTCCCATTCCAATAAATTCGCTTCCGGCATTTTCGCTTTCGCAATGGCAATCATTTCCGATGAAAAATCGATGCCGTCGATTTGGTGGCCGTTTTCATATAACTGGCTCGCCAGTATCCCTGTTCCGAAACCGATATCCAGCACCTCTGAATTTTCCCGTTCTCTAATTTCGTTATAAATTGTATTTAAGATTTCCTTGTAACCGGCAAACGGGTATTGGTTATTTTCTTCGCTCAGTTGAACCGTTTTGTCATACTGCCCTGCCCATAAATCAAAACCTTGCTTGTTTAACATTGAATACTCCTCCTGTTAGCTAAACCAAACCGAGAGTATTCTCCACTCTTCAGTTGGTGCGCTGTTGTCCTCGTTTTGTTTGTCCTTTACTTAATCTTGCCTGTTTCATTCCAATCTCCACCTTTCATTGTTAATTAAATATTAGCATAATTTTACAGAAAAATATCCTCAAACTTTCAACGCATAAACCCATACTTCTTTTTCATTCATGACAATTTTTTTCTCCAACGCCATGCCGATCGATTCAGCTACTTTTTGCGAAGCGATATTCCCGGGCTGGATGAGGGAAATGAAGCGTTTTTTGGCAAGGTAATGGGTGCCGTAATAGCGGAGGCCGTTTGCTGCTTCTTTTGCATACCCTTGCCCCCAATATTCCTTGGCGATCCAATAGCCGATTTCAAGTTCCGGCTGCCCTTCGACTGTTTGTCTGACAAGCCCTGCATGTCCGATGGGCTGTCCATCGCTTTTCCGGACAAGCACGCGCAAACCAAAATCCGGATCTTCCCGGTACGAGCGGTAAATCCAGTACAAAAATTCCATTGCGCCTTCACGAGTCCGCGTCTGGCCGTTGCCGATATAGCGAACGACATCCGGGTCCGCCAGCATGGAATAAAGGAATTCGAAATCCTCGTCGCGATAGAAGCGGAAATCCAATCGTTCTGTCTGTATTTTCATGGTGAAAGGTCCTTTCGCTAACTGTTTTTGTCCATCCGATCAATCGTTAATTTTGGCCATTTTACAAGCCAGTTCTTTGTCTTCAAGCGTTTTTCGTAAACCGCTTTTAGTTCTTTATTTTCAATAAAATGCGGTGTCGGTTTCACGATTAAGTTCAATACATCGTTTAATCCGCAAGGAGCTGCTAAAACCAATTGCCCTCGCTCGTCCAATTTAACGGCAAGCGCCGTTGCAGTTTCCGGGAATTTCGATATGGCATCAATAGAAGATGCGTATGGCGGAAGGCTATTGATGTGATGCATCTTGGCTTCATTCTTCACCGACCAAGGCAAATCCGGCATCAGCTGAAGGAGCTTTTCTTCAAAGCGCTTTTCTTCCGCTTCATCCACCGCTTCCGGATTAAAGTAAACCACGTCAATATCTTCAAGCGGCGTCCGTTCGTTAAAGCCATGCAATTCATCCCAGATTTTGGTCCGGACAAAGCCTGCGCAGATCCACCAATCCGGCAGATTCAGTCGCCCCGCTGTCTCGAGTGCAGCCATCATGCAGGCGTCCGCTTGGATCGCGCGTAAAATATCTTCTTCGTTTTTCATCTTTTTCTCCTCAGTCATTCCGGTTGCCCAAGTAAACGACTGGCAATTCCATTTCCTGCAAAGCCCCATCAAAAGAAACTTGGTACGCTTTTGCTGCCGGCCTTGAACTGACGATTTGATGGAGTTCCGTTCCGATATAATGCAAAGCGGCTCCATCATCTGCAGCAATTCCGCCTTTTATCGCTCCCGATGCAATTGAATGCTGATATACCGGCCGTCGATTTTCTTCGCCGTCGTAATGCGGGCAATTGCTGCCTGCTAAAAAACCGAGGCAGTGAATCGGCTCCAACTGTTCCCCGTAAGAATCCGTGATTCCATCTTCGAACCAGCAGAGAGACCCAGCACTGATTCCCGCAAGTACCGTTCCTTGTTCCCAAGCTTTTCGAATGATGCCGTCCAATCCCCAGTCTTTCCATAAAGCCAAAAGGTTTTTTGTGTTGCCGCCTCCGACGTAGAGAATGTCCTGATCCAACACAAATTCCTCAAGGTCTCCGGCAGGCGGGTTGAATAAAGAAAGGTGCGAAGGCGAACATTCCTGCTTCTCAAAAAAATCATAGAAACGCTGCGTATAAGATTCCGAATCGCCACTCGCTGTCGGGATAAAACAAATCTTGGGCTTTGCTTTTCCAGATTGCTGAAGAATGTATTGATCCAATAAGGGGTTATCCGGCTCCATGGAAAAGCCGCCTCCACCAAGCGCGATAATTTGCTTCATGTTCTTTCCTCCCATTCCGGCTTCAACAATGAAAAAATCAATGCATCATGCGATTCGCCTTTTTGATAGAGGTAGCCGCGCAAACGTCCTTCCTCGCTGAAACCTAGTTTCTTCAAGAGCCCGCTAGATGGTTCATTTTCCGGGAAAGTCACGGCTCCGATACGGTACAACTCACGTTCTTCAAAGCAATACCGCAAGATTTCACTGACTGCTTCTTTCGTAATTCCTTTCCCCCAAAAGTCCGGATGCAATTCGTAGCCGACCTCCGCTTTCTTCGCACGGACATTCAAATTATTCAATCCTACCGTCCCCAGAAATTGTCCACTCTCTTTCCAGATGATTCCCCAGCGCATGCCTCGTCCGCTTTCATATCCAAACTGAAAGGCATCAATGATGCGGGCTGCTTCTTCCGGATCGGTTAAACTTTCGCTCCCGTAGTATTTTGTCACTTCATCCCGTGACATGATATCAAAAAACTCGTCTTTGTAGCGCTGTGTAATATGTACTAAATTCAATCGTTCCGTTTCAAATATAGGAAATGCCATTAGATTGCCTCCTTGAGTTAACGAATCCATCTACCTGTTTTCGCCACGGCCGGCTGTTTCCCCTGCCTCGCTCGGAAGTTCGCAGTTTTTTCCGTCCGTAAATGGCGGTTCCTTCTTTTACTCCCAACTTTAACTGGAATACTCTCAACTTTAGTTGAAATACTCCCAACTTCTCTATAAATACGCCCAACTCCGCCGATTGGCCGCGATCCAATAAAAAAACCTGAACTGCCGGCCGGCAGTTCAGGTTTTGGTTTAGATGAATTTTGCTACTTCTTCTAACGGCAGACGCGTTGTTCCGAAAGCTGGAGCCGCCGCTTTTCCGACAGCGATCAAGACGATCGGGAAAAGGTGTTCCGGCAGTTCGAATCTCTCAGCAAATTTCGCTTTGTCGAAACCGCCCATTGGGATTGTATCGTAGCCTCGCTCTTTTGCAATCAGCATCAATTGCATGGAGACAAGCCCAGCGTCGAATGCTGCGATATTCATTCTCGCTTCTACAGGAGCGTTCGGGTACGTTGCATACGTATTAGCGACAGTCCGTTCTTTAATGGACTCGTCCATATGTCCGGCTTCTACATTTTGCGTGTAGATTTTTTCAACGTTTTTGTATGCGTCGATATTGCCGAGTATCGCAATAACAGCTGATGATTGCTCGACTTGCGCTTGGTTATTCGCAATAGCACGCAATTCTCTTTTAACGTCTTGATCTTGGATCACGATGAAGTTCCAAGCTTGAAGATTGCTAGAAGACGGAGCACTTGTTGCAAGTGTCAGCATTTCTTCCAGTTCTTCTTTTTCGATTTTGAAGCTCGGATCGTAAATACGCACCGATTTTCTTTCTTTCATTACTTTATATAAGGGTGATTCTACGTTTACTGACATGGAAATGCCTCCTCTGTTTACACTTACTTTTAGTAAGTTGACAAAGAGTAATTTATCACGCAGCCTTTAGCCTGTCAAAGAAGTTGACCTGCACGCCTTTCGTTAATCGTTCGGATTGATGATGGCAAGCATTTGATGGTCTTCCCAGACACCATTGATCTGAACGTTTTTCTGGCTGATCCCTTCTTTATGGAAGCCTGCTTTCTCCAGAACCCGGATGGACGCGATATGATCCGGCTTCACCCCTGCTTCGATGCGGTGCAGCAATAATTCTTCAAATGCATAGTTGACGAGCAGCTTCACGGCTTCTGTGGCATAGCCTTTGCCGTTATGGTCCTGGTCTACGGTATAGCCCATGATGGCACTTTGAACAGGGCCGCGAACCACTTGAACCAAGTTGATGCTGCCGATCAAAGTCCCGTCTTTTAAGACGATCCCGAAATTATACTCTTTGTCTTTTTGACGGTTTTCTTCTTGCCTTTGCAGCCTCGCTGCCTGTCCTTCTAAAGTGTAGTAATCCGCACTCCGCGTTACTGAAAATTGTTCAAATAAGTCCTTGTTCTTGATTTCCACTGCTAAAATATCCGGCAAGTCCGCTTCTGTCAATTTTCGCAAAACAATTTTTTCGCTCTCCATACTTCTCCCCATTTCTGCTAGAATCATCTTGTCATTCAACTTTATCATAATTCCCCAACTTCCATGTTCCACATGAAACTTTCATTTCGGATAAATAAAAGCCGGTCCTTTGATGGACCGGCTTGAATGGTTATTTTTACTGAAGTTCGATCGAAAATTCTTCTTTGGGTTTATTCCATTGCTTGATTTGATGGATTTCAACGGGCTTAGCGTAATAATAGCCTTGGACTTCCTGGCAGATGAGCTGACGGAGAAACGTACTTTCCTCTTCCCGCTCAATGCCTTCGGCAAGGCAAGTCAACTCGAAACGCTCTGCCATCGAGGTGATGGTCTCTACGATGCGCTGACTGTTTTGGTTGCTGTCGACCCGGTCGATGAATTCGCGCGGCACTTTGATTTTATCGACTTTGACCTTAGCTAAGATGCCGAAAGAAGAATAGCCGGTTCCGAAATCGTCGATGGCAATGCGGATGCCATGGGACCTCAGTTCTTCGATTTTTTGAAGATCTTCCATCCGGTTTTCAAACAGCGACCGCTCCGTCAATTCAATTTCCAGATTTTCCGGCGGGAATCCCGTTTTTTTCAGGATGGCTAGCGTTTCTTCCACAAAATGCTCTTGCTGAATCTGGATAAAGGAGACATTGACCGCCAATTTCAGCGGCTCTTCGGAAACCCCCGTAAGCTCCTGTACTTGCCGGCATGCCCGCTCTAAAATCCAATTGCCCAATGGGACAATGAAGCCGTTCTTCTCCGCAATCTCGATAAAGACTCCTGGAGAGATGGGGCCGATTTCCGGATGCTGCCAGCGCACTAGCGCTTCGACTCCCACCATGCGGTTTGTCTCCAATTGAACTTGAGGCTGATAGACAACACAGAATTCCTTTTCCAAATCCGCTTGGTATAAAGCTTCAGAAATTCTTACTTGGTTCATGCTATCGCGTTTGATTTCTTCAGAACAATACACCCAGCGGTTGATGCCCGAATCTTTCGCTTTATCCAGTGCAAATTGTGCATGCCGCATCAATTCATCGCTGGTCTGGCCATCCGTTTTGGAGCAGCTCGTCCCAATGCTGAATGTCAGCATGTAATTGTGATTTTTCAATTCGTAAGGTGCTGACAAGACCTGCAGAATATCTTGAAAATAGGAAACGACTTCTTCTTTTGCAAAACTATTTTCTACAGCAATCAAAAATGTGCTGCCTTCCGCTTTTGCCAAATAGGAATGTCCGGTCAGCTTATCCTCCAAGCGAACTTTGACTAAGTTCAGCAATTCATCGCTTTTTTGATGCCCCAGCACATCATAAACCGATTGAAAATGATTGATTTCGATTTTGCCGACAATGAAATGCTTTTCTTTCAGCATGTAATCTATGTATAAGTTAAAATCCATCCGGTTCGGGATTTTCAGGAAAGGATCCTGATAAGCCATCTCTTCCGCTTGATCCATATAGTGAAAAAGCATCTTTTCCCGTTTGTTCATCGATTTCAGCCCCCAATAGGCGAGCCCTGCAGCCAAAATCATTAAAGCCAAGCGGAAAAGATGATGATCTGTACCAATCACGACCATTAGCTCCTCCGGCACGAGGACGATCAAGCTCACTAATACAGCGAGTGAAACCGCCAGCACGTAGGAAACCAGCAAAAAACTTTGAAGGATCAAAGCCACCATCAAATATAAAAAGACGACGGCCCAAATCGAAACCGCCACTTCATCAATAAAATAAAACAAAATAAGCGGAATCGAAACGGAATTTATGGCGTATAAATGCTCTTTAACCGTACCTTGAATCGTAGTCTTCCCAAGCCATAGCGAAAATCCGCCTAAAATAAGCATGGCGAGAGGCACCGGGTATTCGCTAAAAGTCGCACCCTGTTCATCGGCGATTACAAACCACCCAAACGCCAATCCGCCTATAATATTTCCCCAACCGATGACATACCCGATTAAACTGTAGAAACGAGCCTTCAATCGATCAGCCTCACTTATATAATTTCCATTCACGCGATGAATGTTCATCTATTCAAACTCCATTCAAAAAAACTTGTGCTGCTCAATTATACCGTTTTCTTCCGATTCGCATTTCTGGCTTTCATCCGCCAGAGTTCTTCTGCAGCGCCTGAACCAAAAAGCACACCGAACATGATGACGACAAATCCTGCCAAATGTACGGCTGTAATCGTTTCCCCAAGAAAAACCGCAGAACCGAGCAAAGCGAATAATGTATTTAAATTAATGAAAACTGCGGCTTTTGGCGGTCCGACTTGGCCCAGTGAATAATTATAAAGCATATGGCCAAGTGCCGTCGCAATCACACCGGAGGCAATCACCAATAGCCAAAATGCTGCATTCATTTCAGCGAACATCCGCCATTCCCCGGGCTCTTGGATCAAACTGATCATAAACAGGCCGGCCGAGCCCACAAGAAACATATAGCCTGTCTGCAGCCTTGGATCCAAAGTTTCAGAAGCTTTGCTGATGACCAAAAAGCTCAACACCTGGCCAAGAATGGCGAGTAATATGTATACATCCCCTATAGATACTCGGCTCGTTTCGCTATTTCCGGACAATACGGTCGCGGATACGCCGATAAACCCGAGCATCAGGCCAATCCACTGCAGTTTCGACGGCCGCATGCGAAGCAGCGCCAAACTGAAGATAGCCGTCAGGATAGGGCTGGTCCCGAGAATCAATCCGGCGTTTGTTCCGGAAGTTAAAGAAAGTCCAACCGAAATAAAGTAATGGTGGATGACGACATTGAGCAGCGATCCGACCGCTACGTACCGCCACTCTTTAGCTGTGAGTTTTCGGGCCATGCCAAATGAAAACAGGACGCCAAAGACCATTAACGCCGCTAAAAAAATACGGAGTGAAGTCATGGTGACCGGTCCCATTTGTGCAGTTAAATATTTTACTGCTGGAAGATTAACGCCCCAAATAAACATAATAGCGACCAGCAACAGATAAATTTTAAATTGGCTCATGCTCATCCCTCTTTTTATCGGCTATAGTTCCCATTTTCTTAACCTTACGCTTTCAAAAGGAGCTGTTCGTCATGTAATGTCTTAGATTTCCCTTTTTTCGGACCCTTGTAAACGCATTTTTTACCACTTCACTAGAAAAGTACAAAAAGGAGTTGGCCCAAATAATTTTGGGACAACTCCTTTTGTGGCGAAGCTAGCGCAAAGACAGAGATAGGAGCAACCGTATTCCCCTATGCTTCATTAGAATCAATGGGGCTTTCCAATTCCTCTAGTGTTTTCCGAAATCCATAGAAGGGACGGAATTTCTGTTTTTCATAGAATGTTTGTGAAGTCGTGCTCGCGAGCAGCTCCATCCGTGTTTTTGGATAAAGTTTATGCACATATGCCAACAACGCTTGGCCTATGCCTTTTCCGCGTTCTTTTTCATCGACTAGCAGTTCACATATATACAAACTAATCGATCCGTCAGTCAACCCTCTTATGCAGGCGATGACTTCTCCATCTCGTTCCGCTACAAAAGCGATTTGGGAATGGTTCCAGGCTGATTTCGTTTCGTCTTGTTTAGCAGCCAGATTCGTCCAGCCTTCTTTTTGATTTAATTGGTGAATGGCTGGAAAATCGGATTCTTTATATGGACGTATTGAAAAATCGCTTTGTTTGATGGTCATGCTCCTCTTCCTTTACTATTTTATTCACTCCGCATTCCTTCCTAGGCGCTTAGCAACTCTCCAAAAACCTCAGGAAACGCCGCATAAGCCAAAGTGAAAATTACGATGATCGACAATGGAAATTGAATCAAAGTGAAAAGATAATCATTCGGATTTTTAGCATACTTTTTCTCCATGACGGCCCGGACAGTTTCCTGTATGGCACCGAAGATGACAAAGATGAACATCATGTAAATCTGAATGGAATAGAACGCAAAAATGGCAGTGATGACAACCACAAATACCGCCACCATCCGAATGGTCCAATCGATTCTTTGATGCTTTTCATTTACATAATTATTAGAGAATCTTTTTCTTTTCTCGACGCCTAACATTTTTCTTAATAGCATGTTCAAAAGGAAAATCACCACTGCACTCCCAATCAAGAAAAATGCCATGCTCCACCAGAATTCCGAAGTGAACTGAGAAGTGTATTCAGGCGGCAAGCCGCTCGGATAAGTACTCAAATCAATCTCCCCCTTTCTAGCGTTATTTTTGTTTGTTTGCTATTGCACGGCCTGCCACTCTTCCTGAAAACAGGCAGCCGCCGAGGAACGTTCCTTCAAGCGAGCGATAGCCATGGACACCGCCGCCGCCAAAACCACAGACTTCCCCTGCAGCATAAAGCCCGGGAATCGGTTGGCCGGCCTCATCAAGGACACGGGCTGACAAATCTGTCTGCAAACCGCCAAGCGTTTTGCGGCTGACGATATTCAAACGGACCGCAATGAGCGGACCTTTTTTCGGATCGAGCATCTTATGCGGCGCTGCTACCCGGATCAGCCGGTCGCCCCGGTAATTTCTGGCGCCGCGCAACGCAGTAATTTGAAGGTCTTTCGTAAAAGCATTGTCCATTTGCCGGTCTCTTGCCATGATTTGGCGTTCGATTTCTTTAACATCCACCAGATTTTCGCCGGTCAACCGGTTCATTCCGGCTACCAGCTCTTCTAACGAATCGGCAACAATAAAATCTTCCCCTTTGTCCATGAACGCCTGAACCGGTGCAGTCGCCCCTTTTCGCACGCGCGATAGCACTTGCGGAATGCTTTTGCCGGTTAAATCGGGATTCTGTTCCGAACCGGACAAAGCAAATTCCTTTTCGATCATCGCCTGCGTCAAAATGAACCACGAATAATCGAAGCCGCTCTTTTGAATCGTTTCCAATGTCCCTAAAGTATCGAATCCCGGAAAGTTCGGCGCCGGAAAACGCTTGCCTGTGGCATCGAACCACATCGATGACGGTCCCGGCAAAATCCGGATGCCGTGCTTGTGCCAGACCGGATTCCAATTTTTAATGCCTTCCGTGTAATGCCACATCCGGTCCCGGTTCACAAGCCGCCCGCCTGCTTTTTCAGTGATGGCGAGCATGCGCCCGTCCACATGGGCAGGGACACCCGACAGCATATTTTCAGGAGCTGCCCCTAGCCGCTCCGGCCAATTCTTCCGAATCAATTCATGGTTCCCGCCAATTCCGCCGCTTGTCACTACGACCGCTTCTGCGTGATACAGAAAATCCCCGACCGCTTTTCTGGAACTCGCTTCTCCTCTTGCCGCCTCGCTTGGCTCAAGCACCGAACCGAACACTCCCGTAACGTCATGGCCTTCTTTTACCAGTCCATCCACTTGATGGCGCGGCTTATAGTCGACCAATCCTGCTTTCATATGCGCGCGTACACGGCGTTCAAAAGGTGCCACAATCCCTGGGCCAGTACCCCAAACAATATGGAAACGCGGAACGGAATTGCCATGGCCTTCCGCTAAATAGCCGCCGCGTTCTGCCCAGCCGACGACAGGAAAAAACTTTACGCCCATACTCGCTAGCCACGCCCGCTTTTCACCCGCAGCAAAATCCACGTAGGCTTCCGCCCATTTTCTTCCCCAATAATCTTCGTCTTGTTCGCGGTCAAAACCGGCTGCCCCAAGCCAGTCCTGCCATGCCAGCTCTTTCGAATCTTTGACCCCCATGCGTTTCTGTTCAGGTGAATCCACTAAAAACAATCCGCCAAATGACCACCACGCTTGGCCGCCAAAAGATGCTTCAGGTTCTTGATCCAATAGTAAAACCCTTTTTCCCGCATCCGCAATTTCCGCTGCTGCCACCAATCCGGCTAAACCTGCCCCCACTATAATCGCATCATATCCCACGCCGACATCCCCTTTGCAGTCCGCTGTTCTTTCTTCTTTCATCGTAGCAGAAACGATTGGTAAATTATAGATATTTTCTGATAATTAATCGGATTGCGTAGTAAGGCAGGAATGACGATGAATTTATTTCGTTTTGGATTTGGTTTATATTGGAATATTCTTTTGTTGTTATAAAAATTTTTGAGAAAAGCGGTCGAATCTATGACGAACGCGCGCAAATGATTTTGAACGCGCGCATTTCTGTCTGAACGCACGCAAACTTCAGTGAGCGCGCGCATTTTCATTTGAACGCGCGCAAATTCATAGCCATGAAGAAAATGCAGCTTTCAAATAAAATAATAGAAAATATTCCCATCCATCACTCCCTTATCAACAATAAAAGCCGAAACCTTCAACCGGTTTCGGCTTTTTTCCTATCCTTCCAAATGCTTTCGCTGGAATTCAGAAATGCTTTCATATTCTTCCGTCAGCAAACGTGACAAGCGAATGTAGATCGGCAGTAATTCACGGTAGATTTCACTCGTTGCAGCTTCCGGATAGTGGGTATGGGTTTCTCCGATCATTTCCGAAACGATGGAGAAATCTTTTATTTCACCGAGGGCGTACATGCCAAGCACGACAGCTCCAAGACAAGAACTTTCGAAGCTTTCCGGCACGATTACCGGTTTATCAAACACATCCGCCATCAGCTGGCGCCACATTTCAGAGCGTGCAAAGCCGCCGGATGCCTGAATGCGCAGCGGTTCACCGGTCAATTCTTCTACCGCGAGCAGGACCGTGTACAGATTGTAAACGATGCCTTCCAAAACCGAACGGATCATATGCTGTTTTTGGTGGTGAATGCTGAGGCCGAAAAACGATCCCCGTGCATTGGCATCCCATAACGGCGCCCGTTCACCGGTCATATACGGGTGGAACAGAAGGCCGTCCGATCCCGGATTGACAGTCGATGCAATTTTGGTCAGCACATCGTAAGGGTCGATTCCTAAGCGTTTGGCCGTTTCGACTTCAGAGGATGCGAACTCGTCCCGCAGCCACCTCAGCACGATTCCGCCGTTATTGACGGGACCGCCGATAATCCAGTGGTCTTCCGTCAAAGCATAGCAGAACGTCCGCCCTTTTGGATCTGTTTTCGGAACAGGTGAAACGGTGCGGATGGCCCCGCTTGTGCCGATCGTGACAGCAATGACGCCAGGTTCGATGGCGTTCACGCCGAGATTCGCTAAGACGCCGTCGCTCGCCCCTACTACAAACGGCAGCTGCTCAGGAATCCCCATGAACGCGGCATACTCCGGCAAGACTCCCTTCATCTGATGGGTTGTTGGCACAGGACGCGACAACTCGTTTGGTGAAATACCGGCCAGTTCGAGTGCTCCCCGGTCCCAGTCCAACTTTTCCAGGTTAAATAAGCCGGTAGCAGAAGCGATGGAATGATCGACGACATATTCGCCGAAAAGCTTAAAGAAGACGTATTCTTTGATGCCGATAAATTTAGCCGCCCGTTCACAAACTTCCGGCTTTTCATCTTTCAGCCAAACCAATTTCGCAAGCGGCGACATTGCGTGGATCGGCGTTCCGGTGCGCAAGTAAATTTCGTGTCCATCGTGCTGTTCCTTGATTTTTTTCGCATGCCTTGAACTTCTCGTATCCGCCCACGTGATGCTTTTCGTCAGCAATTCCCCTTCACTGTCGATTGCGATCAAGCTGTGCATCGCCGAACTGAACGATACCAACTTCAACTGATCCGGACCGATGCCGCTTTTTCGAATCGTTTCTCTTATCGTCCCCAGGACAGCGCGGAAAATTTCTTCCGGATCCTGCTCTGCGATAATCGGACTTGGTGTATCCAGCGGATAAAGAATCGTGTCGCTTGCGATAACATTTCCTTTTTTATTGAATAAAACCGATTTTGTCGACGTCGTGCCGATATCGACTCCTAAGTAATATGCTTGTTCAGGCATGGTAGCCCTCCTTTAGATACAAGAAAAAGAAAAAGGAATCTCCCCTTTTTCTTTTTCGAAGTTGTTTAAATGAAGAAACTGATGATTAAAACGACCACGAATCCGGTTAACCCGATAATAGTTTCCATAATGGTCCATGATTTAAGTGTATCCTTCACGTCAAGCCCGAAATACCGGTTTACTAGCCAGAACCCCGAGTCGTTGACATGCGACAGAACCGTCGCACCTGAAGCGATGGCAATAACGACTAAACCGAGTGCCGGCCCCGTCATATTGACCATTTCCAAAAGCGGCGTAATTAATCCGGCTGCAGTTACCATAGCGACTGTTGCCGATCCTTGCGCTACCCGGACAGCTGTGGCAATTAGGAAAGCGAGAACGATTGGCGGCAGCGGTGAACCCGCCATCATATCCCCAAGCACTTCCCCAACGCCTGAATCGATCAGAACTTGCTTGAAAACACCGCCGGCTCCAGTAACAAGGATGATGATTCCTGCTGGCTCAAGCGATTTCGTCGCGATATCCTGAACTTCCTGGCGTGTGTAGCCGCGTTTCGTTCCAAGAATATAGAAAGTCAATAATGTAGCAATTGTCAAAGCCACAAATGGATGGCCCAGGAATGTCAAAATATCCCGTACTGTATTTCCTTCTTCTAAAACAACCCCTGAAACCGTATTCATCAAAATTAAGATAAGCGGAATCAAAATAAGGAAAGTGATCAAACCAAAACTCGGCAGTTCCTTATCGTACTCTTTCTGTTCCAATTCCATGTAATCCGGAATGGCGACGTGAATTTTCTTTCCTATGTAACGGCCAAAGAGCGGCCCGGCTAAAATCATTGCGGGCACCCCTGCAATTGCGCCGAATAAAATAACCCAGCCCATATCCGCATTGACTAATTGCGCAACGGCAATCGGCCCTGGAGTCGGGGGGATAAAGCTATGCGTCACGGCAAGACCTGCGAGCAGCGGAATTCCGTAATGAAGAAGCGACTTTCCGGTTTTGCGGGCCAGACCATAGACGATCGGCACCAAAATGATAAAACCGACATCAAAGAAAACGGGAATGGCAACGATGAATCCGGTAAGCCCAAGAGCCCAAGGTGATTTTTCCTCTCCGAATTTACTGATCAGCGTGCCTGCCAAGCGCTCAGCGCCACCCGATACTTCGAGCATTTTACCGAACATTGCACCAAGTCCGACGACGACTGCGACGAATCCGAGCGTACCGCCCATACCATTTTGAACCGATTCAATTACTTGGCCAAGCGGCATGCCAGCCGCAATGCCGACTAATAAACTGACAAGCAATAATGCCACAAACGCATGCAATTTCGTGCGCATAACCAAAAACAATAAAAGAAAAATACCGGCTACCGCCACCAAAATCAATGTTGAACCTGACATCTTCGTCCCTCCTCGTTGTGTAAAGCCTTATTATCTTACTTTTTTTCTACTGCATGCCCGCCGAATTCATTGCGGAGTGCCGCCACAACTTTTCCTGTGAAGGTGTCATCTTCCAACGAACGGTAGCGCATCATCAGCGATAATGTGATAACCGGAGCCGGAACATTCAAGTCCAAAGCTGTCTCAACTGTCCATTTGCCTTCACCTGATGAGTTCATGACGCCGCGGATGCCATCCAATTTTTCGTCTTTTGAAAATGCATTTTGCGTCAAGCCCATCAAGTACGAACGGATGATAGATCCGTTGTTCCAAACGCCCGCCACTTTCTCGTAGTCGAAATCGAAATTGCTTTTATTCAGAATTTCAAATCCTTCGGCAATCGATTGCATCATGCCGTACTCAATTCCGTTATGCACCATTTTCAAGAAATGCCCGCTTCCCGGTTCTCCCGTATACAAATAGCCGTCTTCTACCGAAATGTCTTTGAACAAAGGCTCGATTTCCTTGAACTTCTCAGCGTCTCCGCCGATCATCGAACAAATTCCTTTGCGTGCCCCTTCTGTTCCGCCGCTTGTTCCGCAGTCAAAAAAGTAAAGGCCCTGTTCCTTTAATTGCTCAGCACGGCGCACCGTGTCTTTGTAATTGGAATTTCCGCCGTCAATAATCGAATCGCCTTTTTCCAATAGCGGCGTGAGTTCCGTAATCACCGACTCCGTAATTTCCCCTGCCGGCACCATTAGCCATACTGTGCGAGGTGTTTCCAATTTCTCCACAAGCTCTGAAATCGAAGAAGTTTTCTTGAAACCGCTTTCTTCAATTGCCGCATGGCTATCGTAGCCAATCACTTTATGTCCGTGGTCCACCAAGTTAAGGGCCAAGTTCAATCCCATTTTGCCTAAACCGATTACACCGATTTGCATAATAAAACCTCCTATGAATAAAAGAATATTTTTCCGTATTAAAAATATTATATCAAATATTTTTCCATACACAACATGTTATTCTATAATTAAAGGAAACTCACCAAAGAAATGAGGCGCGAATTTATGAAAGAACAGGCATTTGCGCTGGCTGCCATCCGGGGCAGTTACCGCCACTTCAGCGAAAAAGAAAAAAAGATCGCCGACTATGTCTTGAACGATCCTAAAAATATTATCCATTTGACCATCAACCAAATTTCCGATGAACTCGGCTTAGCTGAGTCCACCATCTTCCGTTTCTGCCAGCGAATCGGCTTTAAAGGTTTTCAGGCATTCAAAATTTCATTAGCCGCTGAAGTAGTAGCGCCGCTGAAAGACATCCATGAAAAAATCGAAGAAGGCGACAGCGTCGAGCGCGTCACGGAAAAAGTTTTCCGCTCCAATATCAAGACGATAGAAGATACGCTGCAGATCGTGGACGCTTCTGCGATGGAGCAAGCGGTCAATGCAGTCATAACGGCACGAAGAATCGAGTTTTTTGGGAACGGCGGCTCGGCGGCTATTGCCATGGACGGCTACCATAAGTTCATCCGGCTCGGCCTCCAAGTGTCCATCAACCTTGATGCCCATATGCAGCTGATGGCTGCTTCCCAGCTTCAGCAAGGAGACGCGGCCATTGTCATTTCCCATTCCGGATCAACCAATGACGTCCTTGATGTTCTGCGCATCTTAAAAGAAAAAGGTGTGACCATTATTTGCATCACCAATTTCGGCAAGTCCCCGCTGTCTAAAGACGCGGATATCGCCTTATACACCTCGTCTGAAGAAACGGATTTCCGTTCTGAGGCACTTTCTTCCCGCATTGCTCAGCTCACCTTGATCGATGCCCTTTATACGAACTTGATGATTGCACGCGGAGAAGAAGGCAAAAAAGCTCTTCAAAGCATGCGCGAAGCGATGTCCCAAAAGCGGCTGTGACTTAAAAAATACTCGGTAATCCAGTCGACTGGCTACCGAGTATTTTTTTCTCTATGAAATTTATGTAGCTATTTGATAATTGCTTGTATAAATATGAATGTCACTTTTAAATAAAAATTGTATCAATTCAGGATTTAATCTGCATAAAATTTGAAAGACCAATAACCTTAAATAAAGAGGTCACTAGCTTTTCAAGTTCTTTACTTCGTATATAAACTTCCGATAAGCCCTCATATGTTAACTAAAAATAAATATCGTGAAAATTTCATTCTCCCCTTGAACCTTACGTAGGGTAATGTTTTATAGTGAAACTAGCTTACTTTTGCAAAGGGGGAATCGTTGTGCAAAATGCCATTGTTAAGGCATTAATTAAAGAAGAACAGATTCGTCTATATTTTATTGATAATTCCCAGTTGCTTCGCGATATCTATGCCTTAAACCAGGAACTTCCTAAACCGCTTAAACTACTGTTAGGCAAAACGATATCAGCAATGAGCATACTCTCTGGTACGCTCAAAGGGAACCAGCGAATGAGCCTCCAGGTAACGTTGAGCAACACTCGCCATAAGATTTTTGCGGAAGCCGAAGCCAATGGAAATGTCAGAGGATACCTGAACGAGGAACTTTTGAGATCTTCTAATATAGAAGAAAAGTCGATGCAAGATTTGATTGGACCTTCTGGGATGATCCGTGTCATAAAGGGTTCTGAGATGAATCAATTCACCAGCATTACCGATATGCCAAATCAACATATCACGGATGATATCGCCAACTATTTTGTGCAGAGTGATCAGACGCCGACCTATCTTTATTCCGACATTCAGTTGGATAAGGGAGGTTCCCTTCTTTCCAGCCATGCACTATATGCACAACTGCTTCCCGGTGCACCACCACAACTGCTTTCAGAAGTGAAAATGATTGTGAAAGCCAATCCGGATATTTTCAGTAAACTAAACGCTGAAGAAGCGAGTGACAGCGAAGAAGCGTTAACCCAGTTGTTTGGGGATGCAAAAATTATTGGCCATAGCTCCAGTCAATTTTTCTGCGGATGCAGTAAAGAAATGTTCTATGGCATGCTTTATTCATTGAGTGAAGAGGAAATCAAACGGAGCATTGAACGAAAGGAAGACATTGAAGCTTTTTGCCATATTTGCGGGAAAACCTACACGTTTGAGCAAAAGGAGATGCAGCAACTCTTCTAACTTCGAATTTCTCGGTTTTAGTTGGTGAATAGAAATGTTGTTAAATGGAGGCTAAGCGAATGAAGGAACATTGGAAAGTCGGAGAAGTTGCCGAATTGGCGGGTTTAACGATTCGAACTTTACGCTATTACGATCAAATCTGTTTATTTTCACCTTCTCAGTATACGGAGTCAGGGCATCGGCTTTACACGAAAGCAGATTTGGTCCGTCTTCAGCCAATTTTGTCCTTAAAGCAGATGGGCATGTCGTTAGAAGAAATACAACTTCTGTTGTCTAATCCGGAGGAACAAACCGTTGCAGAGATTTTGCAAACCCAAATTTCCCGCGTCAAAAAAGAGATAGAGGTTCAGCAAAAACTAGTAGCAGAGCTGGAAAATGCGTTATCGGCTGCGCGCAGCAATCGGACCATGTCGATTCCAGAACTTACTAAATTAATGGAGGCGCTGAAAATGAATAAGGAAAAATACTTTTCGAAGCAGCAATTGGATACCATGGAAAGCAGATATGAGAATGCTGATAAACAACTCTTAAAGCAGGCCGAGCAAGAGTTTAACGATCTTATCAAGGAAATACGTTTGGAAAAAGAAAAAGGCGCTTCTCCTTCCGATGAAAAAGTACAAGATTTAGCGAAAAAATGGAATGACATCGTGAATGCCTTTTCCGAAGACGATAGGACTTTCCGCAAGCAAGCCGAACATTTCCACGCCGAAAACCCAGGGAACGAACTGCAATATGAAATAGATGGCGAGCTATACCAATTTATCAATCAAGCTTTGAATCATAAGTGATTTTAAATGAAAGGAAGAGGAAAAGCTGATAAGTTGGCTTCCCTCTTCCTTTCTTGTATTTTTTTAAAAGAAACTTCCGATAAATTCATGATATGTAAACTTCCATCCAGCTGATTATTCTGTTTTAAGACCGAATCTGTGGGTGTCGGTTTTTCTTTTAGAATTCATCGCTCACAGCAATTCTTTGTCTTCATTCTCCAGCGGATAAATATACATATCCACTCCGATGGTTGTGCCTGTTAAATAGCAAAACTCAATAATCTCTTTATCAAATGATATCCAAGGTTGTTCTTCTCCATGAATAGTCGGAACAATCGTAAGGACAAAGCTCACGTCATATTGTTCCTTTATTTGATTCAGTTGAGGGATTTTATTTTTGAGATTCTTGATGGTGTCTCTGCACTGGGCTTCCACATCCAATCGGCCAACCTCAGATTTTTCAGCACTCCATCTGGAGAAAAGATACTCAGATCCGTCGACTCGCTTATCTCCATAAGCCCAGCTTTTAAATGGATGAATTTCCAGAAGACGCGTAATGTCTTCCGGATTAAAAATCCCTTTTTCATACGCAACGAACCCTCTATCACTCGTACCGTTACTTTGAATTCCAAAATAAGTATAACTACTCGTTTTTTCCATTGGACACCCCATATCATATATTTTAAAAATACTATGTTCGGCATCTGCTATTATACAAACTCTTCCAGTTATCTTATCAAATAATATGAATAATTGAAATACTATTAGCTATATAAGAATTTCGTGAACCGTTCGTAAAAGTACACGTTTCCGAACGCTTTAAAAAGGGCCGAAAATGACCGAAAAGAGCGTTCGTAAACGTGTCAAAATACTTTACGAACGTCCGCCGATTCCGACACATGTTTACGAACGGTTTATAGGCCGATTTTTGAAATAACAAGCCCTTCCGCTTCTATGATTCTTTCAAAGAAGTTTCCGCATTCAATTGTTGCACCCTACTGTTTGGAAAGTCCAACCGCCAAAGAACCAGTGCAATAGCTGCTATCCCGAAACAACCGATAATGACAGCCAACCGGATGGAAAAGAAATAAGACACCGAACCGAATCCCATTGTCAGGACAATAATGCCCATCGCTTCTACAAGACCATAGATGCTGGATACTCTCCCCAATACTTCTGCAGGAATCTGCTCTTGATAAAAAGTCTGAAAGCCTGTGTTGGCAAATGCGAGGGCAAATGCCAACACAAAGAAACCGGCTGCAGCACCGCAGAAAGACGATGAAAATGCATAAATCAAATATCCGCCAGCCGTACCCGCTGCACCGATTTGCATAAGAGATGATACTGCGAGCTTCTTGATAAAAATCGCTGTCGTAATGGAGCCGGCGATGATTCCCGCTCCCGCGGTGCTGACTAAAAATCCGTATTCATCCTCTTCCAACTGCAGGACTTCAGTGGAAAAAGCCGCTTCCATTGAATCTAAAGCAGTGGCAGCTACCATCATTCCGCTGAAGATCAAATACGCTCTCGCAACGTTAGGGTTAGATTTGCTGAAAGCAAAGACCATCGCAAGATCTTTCCTTAATAGAGTCCAAGAGATCGATTCGGCATTTTCTCCTCTCGCTTTCTTTCCTTCTAAATTCGGCAAAGCCATTACGAGCAGACCGGATGCCAACAAAGCGGCTGCATTTATCTCTATCGCTATTTCCGGTGTGCTTATGACGAATAATACTCCCGCAATTGCCGGACCTAGTAAAAAGGCTCCTGAATCCACCAGACTCCGAAAGGAATTGAAGCGTTTGCGTTGTTCCGGCGCCAGCAGCATGGTGACATACACCATGGATGCAGGTACGAAAATGGCGTTTAATATCCCCAATAAAAATACGAATAAATAAATCATCTCAAGTGAGTGGATGAATGGCAGCAGCCCGATCAGTATTGCCCGGGAAATATCCAAGCCGATCATCAGCCGCTTCTTATTTATTCGATCCACTACGCTGCCGCTCCAGCCGTTCGTCACTAACATCGCAGCAGGGGCAATGGCATATAATGCCGCAACGGCCAAAGCGGAGCCCTCTGCCATTTCCAGCACCGTTAGATTTAAAGCGATTAAATAGATCCAGGCACCGATATTCGCAATCCCAATGCTCATCAATAAAATTACTGGATTTCTCCATCGTGTTTCAGCCATGTGCACCCACCCTTTCGATTTTCATAAAACGCAAAAAATCCCACCTCCAAGACCTGTTTGTCTTGGAGGCGGGATTCGAAAATCGCGGTGCCACTCCAGTTCCTTTAATATGTCGCCATATTAAGCTCATTAAGTACGGCAGTTCTCACTGCTTATACTCTTGCCCGATAACAGGAGCTCCTGTCGCATCACCTCCGAAAAACGGTTCCGATGCGCTGCTCAGAGTTTTGGTTCAGTGAATGGTTCTTGCCTATTTTCAGCATACAAGGCTCTCTTTGAAGAAATTCCTCACTTACTCTTCTCTTCATTGCATTTGATTTTGCTAATAATAGCATTTGATAGAATGGAAAGTAAACAAAAAATTAAAAATTCATGTTAAAGTTAAAAGAAATCGAGTGGAAGCGAGGGCATCTCATGACTAAAGATTATGCAGGATTCTGGATTCGTTTCATCGCGAACTTGATCGACGGCATTATTCTCGGCATACCTATTTTTATAGTCGATCAAGTTATTTTTAAACAAGTAACCGGGATGACCGAAGAACAATATTATGCTTTAAATGAACTTTCGACAGCTGGTGCCCCGCCTTCCTATCTATGGTACAGTTTCCTTTTCACTACCTTAGCCGGCATCCTATACTACGGAATTCTGACCTCGTCTAAAAAACAAGCGACGTTCGGCAAAATGGCGATGGGCATTAAAGTTGTAGATGCAAATGGCCAGCGTATGGGCTTTCTTCGTTCCGCGAACCGATATCTAGGCTATATCCCGTCCGGCTTTTTGCTGTTTTTCGGCTATATCATGATTGCCTTCACCGAAAAGAAGCGCGGACTTCACGATTACATTGCAAATTCATATGTGGTCTATAAATAATTGAATGGCAAAAGCGGCTTGGAGAAACTCCAGCCGCTTTTCTTTTCTTATTTTTTCAACGGAATCCAAATTTCGGAGTAATAGTCATCTCGATAAGCATCGCCAGCCGGATAAACTTCCAACTCAGGAGACGGTGCATGTTCATACTGGTTTGACGGAAACCATTCCGAGAAAATTTGCTTCCATACAATAGGCATGGCTTCCGGCATGGCGCCGTGCACTTCGAATACCGCCCATTTTGCAGCGGGTATTTCAAGGGCCGTTAGATTAGCCGGTGCTTTTTCAGTCGACTCTGCACCAATCCAATAGTCCATTTTTTGGCCATCCGCATTGCCATCGCAAATCCCGAGCAGCCCTTTGATTTCTCCATTGTTCAAGCCGGCTAACAAATCACTTGTCCCGTCGGCATTGGCTCTTTCCCACATTTTCGGGATGCCTTGCATATTTTCTCCGTCTACCAGTGAAAACTCTTCCTTGATGCCCACTGCCTGAAAACTTTCCTTTTCCACAATACGGTACTTCATCGGACTTGCCCCTTTCAGATTCACCTGGATTCCCAGGCGATTATAGGATTTCAGCTCTCCTACATGCTTTCGCGCACCGCTCGGCGTGACGCCGTGCTGTCGCCGAAAAGCTTTCGTGAAAGCCTCGGGGGTGTCATAGCCATATTTGGAGGCGATATCGATGATTTTATGGTCTGTACTCGCCAATTCATGTGCAGCTAAAGTCAAGCGCCTGCCCCGCAAATACTCGCCTACTGACATATCGGTCAAAATCGAGAATGTCCGTTGAAAGTGAAACACCGAACTATTCGCTTCGCGTGCAATATCTTCCATGCTGATCGATTCCGTTATATTCGCTTCCATGTAATCGATTGCCTGCTGCAAAGATTCTACCCACCCCATATTGCTCACCCCTTGCTTCCATCTTATCGGCATCTTTTGCGTTTTTCCTGTCCGTTTGTGCTTTCTTCAGACCATTTCAAAATTCCTCTTTTAAAATCGAATACTGCGCTAAGTCGACGAGTTGCCCTTTTATCCGAAAATGCTGCCTCGCTACGCCTTCAAATTTCATTCCCGCTTTTTCAAGGACACGCTGCGATTGGAAATTATCCGGTACAATCGGTGCTTCAATTTTATTCAGCTGCATTTCTGTAAAACCGAATTCAAGCAGTGCTTTTACAGCTTCTGCTGTAAAGCCTTTTCCCCAATACCGGTGCGATAGCGTATAGGCGATTTCCCCCCGTGAATGTTTCGGCAGCCATTTTACAAAATCGATGGTGCCAATCATTTTCTCATCCGTTTTCAATTCGATTGCCCATGTCAGTTTATTTTTTTGCTTGTACGCATTTAATACAAAGGCGATGAATTCTTTGGAATCTTCAATGGTTCTATGGGCTTCCCAAGGCATAAAACGTGAAACTTTTGCTTCTGAAGCATAGTCAAACAAATCCTCTGCATCCCCTTCTCTTAAACTCCTCAATATCAGTCTTTCCGTTTCAATAATTGGCATTTTTCCATAAAACTTTTCAGCGTCCATTCGCTCTCCTCCTATTGATCACTCGGCATCGCAGCTGTTTCTTTCCTCTTAATGTTCCAGGATACAATCGTCGTGCTGTCTCTGACACCATGCTCCTGTATCGTTTTCAATAATTTTTCAACGCCTTGCTCGTTTGTTGCCCCTTCAAAGCTTTTTACAATCGCTTTTGGGTCAGCAAAAGGAAGACCGGGGCATTCAACCAAACCGTCTGTAGTAAGGAACACATGGTTTTCCCCTTGTCGCAATTCACGTGTGCCGCTGGAGTAACAAGGAACGGCCTGCCCGAAAGTATTGACTGCTCCGACCCACTCAAAAAACTGGCGTTGATTTACCGCATATTGGCCAAGCTTCATCAATTCCGGATGAAATAAGTACAGCAGGCAATCACCGACAGAAAACCACCAGAGGTACTTTTCTTTTCGAACCGCAATCAAACAAGCTGTCTCTCCTTGAACACTGCGGCATGCATCTAAAAACCGCGTTTCTTCAAAAAGGGAGACGAAATAGTTTTCCAACTCCTTAAAATAGGTGCTATGGATTTTATGATTCAATAGCTTATGCAAATCTGTTTCACCCTGCTGTACCCAATTTGCAACAAGTTCTGCACTCTCCGCTGTTTTATGGGCATCCAGAAGCAGAACGAATTCCCATTGCTTGTCGCCATCTGCCCATATTAGGCAGCCGTCTTCGTTCTTATACTGCCCTGCCGACGAGTTGCCGCCAAAACGCCCAAGAACCAGATCGTTAAACTTCGTTACATCAGGCTCATCAACGAAAGAATATTCATTGCCTGTCCACTTGATACGTTCTTCAACTTTTCTCATATCTGCAGCTCCCCGTGACAATATTCTTACAATTATAAGGCACGTACCGGTTATTGGTACATGGCCTCATGCAAATAATAGATTCCTATTTATCGCTTCGTTATAATAGAAACGAATAGAAAAACGAAAACAAATCATATTAAAGGAGATCTGCCTCATGTATATCGTAACGAACCGCATTAAAATGAAACCCGGCTTTGCCGAAAGAATGGCGCCGAACTTCACTCGCCCAGGAGCTTTGCAGCAAATGAAAGGTTTTGTAAAAGTCGAAGTGACGATTACACAAAACTTAACTGAATACGATGAACTGAATGTGAACATGTATTGGGAAGACCTTGAAAGTTTTGACGCTTGGAAAAACAGCGACGCTTTCAAAGAATCCCATAAACGCCCAGAAGCCGATTCCAGCGAAGCTCCAAAAGAATCTCCAATGCTTGGCAGCGAACTGGTCATCACAAAAGTGGCTTCATCAATTGAAGCAGCACCAGCTGAATAAGACGAAAAAAACGATCCGCCTCTTGCTTTTGTAAGAGGCGGATCGTTTTTTTTATTGGTCTTGTCTAGTGGACAACTTTATTTTAATTTGTTATTGTTATTTAGTTATCCAAGCTAACCATTAGCTAAACTAACTAAAGGAGTGAGTCCGATCAAAACGTTTCAGGAATTTTTTCAGCAATACATGTTAATGTACCGCCCATTCGAAAGCCAGCTGAACCAGGAGCTTGGCAAGCATGGTTTACATAGAGCCCAATGGACGATTCTTTATTACTTGGTCAATGAAGGCCCATCCACCCTTGTTGAACTTGCCCATTATCAACGCGTCGAGAAACCGACCATGACGCGCACAGTCAGCCGTTTGGAAGAATTGGGCTATGTCGAGCATCTCCCTGGCAAAGACCGCCGGGAAAAACGCATGCAGCTGACAGCTGAAGGCACTAAGGTCTATAAGAAAGTACGGATTACCATCGATAAGTTCGAACAGGAAATTCTTGAAGGAATTCCTGAAGACACTCAACAGTTGATCATCGAATCGATGAAAGCGATCCGTATGAATTTAATCAATAAGGAGTCAACGAAATGAACGAAAACAAACCTAAATTATGGACAAAAAACTTTATCGCCGCTTCCGGAATCAATTTTTTCCTCATTCTTATCTTCTATCTATTGATGGTCACCATTGCCACTTTTGCAGTTAAAGAATACGGTGCCACTACAAGTGAAGCCGGCCTCGTAACCGGCATCTTCATCATCGGGACATTAATCGGGCGTCTTGCTATCGGACGCTATATCGATAAGATCGGGCGCAAACGGACCTTGATCATCGGGCTCATCCTATTTACAGCCACCAGTCTCTTGTACTTCGTGCATCTCGGTACTGCGTTCCTCATCGTCACCCGGTTGCTGCACGGCATGACACTCGGTTTAGCGAGCACCGCTGCCGGAACAATTGTCGCGCAAATCATTCCGATGTCGCGCAAAGGGGAAGGGATCGGTTATTTCAGTATGAGCGCCACCATGGCAACGGCCATCGGACCATTTATCGGGCTGTTCATGAGCCAGCGCACCAGCTTCGAAACCATCTTTGCGCTTTGCCTTGCTTTAGGCGTCATCAGTTTCTTGATTTCCTTATTAGTGCAAGTTCCGCCATTAGAAGAAGCGCCAAAAGGAGACGACTCTAAAGGCTTTAAGCTTTCGAACTTCCTGGAACCAAAAGCGGTTCCAATTGCCGTCATTACGTTAGCGGTCGGCCTTTGCTATTCAAGCGTCCTATCGTTCATCAATTTCTATGCCATTGAAATTGACCTGGTCGACGCCGCCAGCTTTTTCTTTGTGGTTTATGCATTAGCGGTGTTGGTTTCCCGTCCCTTTACTGGGCGTTTGATGGATATCAAAGGAGCTAATTATGTCATGTATCCGGCCTTTATCCTTTTCGCCGCCGGCTTGCTATTGCTCAGCACCGCGGGCAATAGCGTTACGTTATTGTTGGCAGGTGCATTGATCGGTCTTGGCTTCGGTAACATGCAGTCCACGACTCAAGCCGTGGCCGTCAAATTGACGCCGCCGCATCGGATGGGGCTGGCAACTTCGACCTTCTTCATCTTTATGGATGCCGGACTCGGTTTTGGGCCTTATGTTTTGGGCTTCATCATTCCGTTGATCGGCTATAGTTCCATGTATGTCATTCTAGCTTTTGCAGCGCTCGGTTTTGCCGTTCTGTATTACTTCCTGCACGGCATAAAAGAACACCGAGCCAACCGCACAACCATTCTTCAATAAATAAAAAAAGAGGTTCCTCATTTCGAGGAACCTCTTCTATATTAAGACATCATTTGTTTGACAAGTTCTTTATTGCGTTTTTTGAAGACGTCGTTGTGCGAGGAAACCATCGCGATGCCGTTTGCATCCGGTTCGATGTATTTCTTCGCTTTATTGACCGCATTCGCTGCATCTTGGAAAGTGCCGGCAATGAGGTTCAGTTTCCCTGGATGCTGCAGAATATCGCCTGCTGCGTAAAGCCCTGGAACCGATGATTCGCTGTTGGCGTTGCCTGAGATGTAATAGCCGTCAGCAATTTCAATATCCAGATCGCTTTCTTCCAATAAGGTGGCATCCCGTTCATAGCCATGGTTGATGATTACTTCGTCAATCGGCAATAAGGAAACCTCGCCGTTTTCCTGGTTTGTCAGTTCCACCAACTCAATCGCATCCCGTCCATCCGAAGCGATCAATTTTGTGATGGTGGTATTCAGGAGGCAATGGGCTGAGCTGTTCATCAATTGTTTAACTTGCGCTTCGTGGCCAGCCAACTCACCTTTTCGGTATGTGACGAAAACTTTTTCAGCAATCGGCTCCAATTCGTTTGCCCAATCCACTGCGGAATTGCCGCCGCCGGAAATTAAGACAACCTTATCTTTAAACCGTTCCAGGGATTTTACTGTATAATTCAAGTTTGAGACCTCGAAACGTTCTGCACCTTTGATCTCGAGTTTCTGAGGGTTCAAGATTCCGCCGCCGACTGCAACGATTACGGTTTTTGAGAGATGGATTTCACCTGAAGAGCCTGTTAATTCGAACAGCCCTTTTTCATTGCGTGAAATCATTTCAACTTTTTCATTCAGCACGACTTCGGGATTGAAAGTCAGTCCTTGGGCAACCAGTTGGTCAATGAGCTTCGCTCCTTGAATCGGCATTTGGCCGCCAACATCCCAAATCATTTTTTCAGGATAGACATGAATCTTTCCGCCTAATTGCGGTTGATATTCAATCAGTTTCGCTTTCATCTCTCTCAACCCGCTATAGAAAGCTGAATACAATCCAGCCGGACCCCCACCAATAATCGTTACGTCGAAAACCTCTTGTTCCCTCACGTGATCACTCCCGTTTCACATATTTTCAATTGACATTGAAAAAATTTCATCTTATAGTATGTATTGTACCGAAAATGATAATCATTATCAATTGATTTGTTAATAAATTTTTGAGAAATGGAGGGCCTTCATTATGGTTCGTCTCTTTACAGAGGATTTGAATGTAAGTTATGGTGAGCGATTAATCGTAAAAGACTTAAGCATTGAAATTCCGGATAAAAAAATCACAACAATTATCGGCTCGAATGGCTGCGGCAAATCGACGCTTCTGAAAACGATTACGCGCATTATTTCCCATCAATCAGGTTCTGTTGTATTGGATGGCGGCAATATTGCCAAGGAAGGCACCAAAGCATTGGCGAAAAAGATGGCGATTCTTCCCCAGACGCCGGAAAGCGCCAATGGATTGACCGTTGGAGAGCTGGTCTCTTACGGACGCTTCCCTTACCAAAAAGGATTCGGCCGCCTTTCGAAAAAAGACTATGAAATCATCAATTGGGCATTGGATGTCACAGGCACACAATTCTTTAAATACCACCCGGTAGATGCTTTATCGGGCGGACAGCGCCAGCGTGTTTGGATTGCGATGGCACTCGCCCAAGAAACGGAAATGATTTTCCTCGATGAACCGACCACTTATCTGGACATGGCCCATCAATTGGAAATCCTTGAACTTCTTGAAAAGTTGAACCGCGAACAGCACCGCACTATCGTTATGGTGCTCCATGATTTAAACCAGGCTGCCCGCTTCGCCGACCATATCATTGCGATGAAAGACGGCCAAGTGGTGAAAGCAGGAAATTGCCACGAAATCATCACACAACCTGTGTTAAAAGAAGTGTTCCGAATCGACGCAGAAATCGGCCTGGATCCGCGAACGCAAAAACCAATGTGCATTACTTATAACTTAATAAAAGGGGCCTGAATCATGTTAAAGAAATTAATCCTTCCATTTTTACTGATTGTTGTCATGCTGCTGGCAGCATGCGGAAATGATGAAGCAAAAGATGAAAATGCGGCAGAAAAACCGGAAGAAGAATCTGGAACCATCACATTTGAATCTGAAAACGGACCTGTCGAAGTACCTGCAGATCCTCAACGTGTCATCGTGCTGTCTACATACGCCGGTGATGTTATGGCGCTTGACGTGCCTTTAGTTGGCGTTGATTCTTGGTCAAAGATGAACCCTCGTTTCGATAAAGATCTGGAAGGCGTAGAAGAAGTGACCGACCAGAACCTTGAGAAAATCATCGAATTGGATCCCGATTTGATTATCGGCTTGTCTACGATCAACAATATCGATAAACTAGAAGAAATCGCTCCAACCGTGACATTCACATACGGCAAACTCAGCTACCTTGATCAGCATTTAGAGATTGGCAAGCTGTTGAATAAAGAAGAAGAAGCAAAAACGTGGATTGAAGATTTCCAAAAACGCGCTCAGGAAGCTGGAGAAGAAGTCCGTGCTGAAATCGGCGAAGACGCTACAGTTTCGGTCATCGAAAATTTTGATAAGCAATTATACGTTTTCGGGGATAACTGGGGCCGTGGCACAGAAATCCTTTATCAGGAAATGAAATTGAAAATGCCTGAAAAAGTAAAAGAAATGGCATTAGCTGATGGATTCTATGCATTGTCTCAGGAAGTGCTTCCTGAATACATGGGTGATTATGTCATCTTCAGTAAAGACAGCGAGCAAGATAATTCATTTGAAGAAACCGATTTGTTCAAAAATACGCCTGCTGTTAAAAACGGCCAAGTATTTGAAGCCAATGCAAAAGAATTTTACTTTAATGACCCCATTTCATTAGAGTATCAGCTTGAGTTCTTCTTGGAGAATTTTTTAGGCAAGTAATTTTAGAATCTGGACCATACAAAAAAGAGGGATTCTGCTTATGAGAATCCCTCTTTTCACTCTATAACAGAAATGATGGTAGACTATGCCCGGGAAAATGTCTTTTTCAATCAAAATAATAATCAGCCTCGCTGTATTCATCATCATGTTCGTTGCTTCTATCGTCTTTGGTGCAGCAGATATCAGCCTGAAAGATGTTTGGCTTGCCCTCTTCTCGAATGCCTCGAATGACAGCATTGCCATTATCCAGGAAATTCGCCTGCCGCGTGAATTAGCCGCTATTGTTGTTGGTGCCGCTCTTGCGGTTTCCGGTGCCATGATGCAAGGAATGACCCGGAATCCCCTAGCGGATCCCGGACTTCTCGGACTTACAGCGGGCGCTAACGCTGCTTTGGCCTTAACGCTTGCCTTCATCCCTGCGGCAAATTATTTCTGGATTACGGTTGCCTGCTTTATCGGAGCAGCGGCTGGCGCCGGCATCGTTTTCGGCCTTGGTGCATCCAAGCGCGGCGGCTTTTCGCCTTTTCGCATTGTCCTTGCGGGAGCCGCTGTGTCGGCCTTCCTTGCCGCTATTGCGGAAGGCATCGGCCTTTACTTTAAAATTTCAAAAGACGTCTCCATGTGGACTGCAGGCGGTTTAATCGGTACTTCCTGGGGACAATTGCAGATCGTCGTGCCGTTTATCGCCGTTGGATTGATTATCGCCATGATCCTTGCCAGACAATTGACGATTTTAAGTTTAAGCGAAGAAACAGCTATCGGCCTTGGGCAAAAAACAGGCTTGATCAAAGCCGTGCTGTTTTTTGGCATCACCATTTTAGCCGGGGCCGCAGTGGCCCTTGCAGGAAATATGGCCTTTATCGGTTTGATGATCCCGCATATCGTCCGTGCGATTGTCGGAACCGATTATCGTTTCATCATCCCGATGTCTGCCATTGCCGGTGCTATTTTTATGCTGTTTGCAGATTTGCTTGGACGCACGATCAATGCGCCTTTCGAAACGCCGGTCGCTGCCATCGTTTCCATTTTCGGCTTGCCGTTCTTCTTATTCATTGTCCGTAAAGGAGGGCGAGCTTTCTCATGATGCAACCTGCCTTATTGCGAAAACAACGCATACTTATGATAATTCTCTTGGCTATGATCCTTACCACGATTGTTCTGGGACTCAGCTTAGGCTATTCTTCCATCCCGATTGACCGACTGTTGCCCGCTTTTCTTGGAAACGGAACATTTAAAGAGGATTTCATCTTATTCTCTATTCGCTTGCCGCGCATTCTCATCACTTTGCTCGCAGGTATGGCCCTTGCGTTATCTGGTGCCATCCTTCAAGGTGTGACGCGGAATGACTTAGCAGATCCCGGCATTATCGGCATCAACTCCGGTGCTGGTGTTGCCATTGCTGTGTTCTTTTTGTTCATCCCAGTTGAAGCCGGTTCTTTCGTTTACTTGATGCCGGTTGTGGCATTCTGTGGCGCCTTGCTTACAGCTGTACTGATTTATGTGTTTTCTTATAGCCGCCAGACGGGCTTGCAGCCTGTTCGCCTCGTATTGACAGGGATCGGTTTTTCCCTAGCTTTGTCAGGTGTCATGATTGTCCTGATATCCTCTACCGAGCGGGAAAAAGTCGACTTCATCGCAAGCTGGCTTGCCGGCAATATCTGGGGGGCCGATTGGCCGTTTATCTGGGCATTACTGCCTTGGCTGCTCATTTTGATCCCTTTCACTTTATACAAAGCGAATAAGCTGAATATGCTGAGCCTTAGCGAACCTGTCGCCATCGGCCTTGGCCTTTCCATCGAGAAAGAACGGATTGTGCTGCTGCTTGCCGCTGTGGCTTTAGCAGCTTCTGCTGTATCGGTTACGGGCGGAATTGCTTTTATCGGACTGATGGCACCGCACATCGCTAAATCATTAATCGGTCCGCGCAATCAATTGGCACTGCCGCTCGCTATTTTAATCGGCGGCTGGCTGCTGCTTTTGGCAGATACGATCGGCCGGAATGTTTTAGAACCTACGGGCATTCCAGCTGGAATTGTCGCTGCTCTGATCGGTGCACCGTATTTTATGTATTTATTGCTTAAAAAATAAAGCACTTGGGAAGCGGCTGCTTCCCAAGTGCTTTTTCGATTTTATGCAAATGCGAGTTCCGTTCTCGGTTCCGCTTCAGGTTTGCCGAAATAATAGCCTTGGAATAATTCATAGCCTTTTTCTTTCAGCCAATTGAAGTCTTCCTCGGTTTCCACCCCTTCAGCCAGTGGCACAGAACCCACAGCAAGCGCTTTTTCCAGGAATGACAAGGCAACTTTTTGCTTGCCAGTTTCCTCGGCGACGCCTTGTACATATTGCATATCAAGCTTCATGTATTTCGGTTTCAGCTCAGCCAATACTTCCGCCGTACTGAACCCTTCGCCCACATCATCCAAGGCGTAATTAAAGCCTTTTTCTTTGTAGTAGGTAAGGATTTTCTTTAAATGATCCAAATCGTCGACTTGTTCCGTTTCCACGACTTCAAATACCAATTGCTTAGGATCCACGTCCAATTGATTTGCCAAAAGCGTCGTAGAACGCAGGCAAAATTCAGGAGAATAAATTGATGTCGGAATGAAATTGATGAATGCTTTTTTATCTTCAAGTTTAGCTGCGTATTTCACAGCGGTCATCCGGCACACCCGGTCAAGCGCGTACAAGCGGCCACGGCTTTTCGCAGCCGGGAAAATTTCATTCGGATAAATCATCGAACCGTCTTCGTTTTTAAAACGCGACAGCATCTCATAAGCGAACACATTACCTCTAGCATCAACTATTGGCTGATAATGGCACGTGATCAATTCTTTTTTAATGACGTTGTCGATCCATTGCATATCTATGACTGTTTCAATTTGAGAAAATGGCTTCCACTCTTCTTTGTTGACACGGAATTCGACCTGCTCCGTCACCATGAAGTGCTCACAAAAATCCATAAATTCTTTCGCGCCGGATTCCGGGATAATGATGCCTTGCTCTTTTTCTTTTACTTCTATATCTCTTCTCATTAAATGGTCAATGACTTGCGGCAAAATCGACTGATTCAATTCGCCTTCAACTTTAATTTCAAACTTCAGTTCATTAACGGAACAATTATTGCATTCCAAATTAGGAAGCCTCCCTTTTTCTTGTATAAGTTGAGTCTACTTCAAAATACCTAATCAAACAAAGTATTTTGTACCTAACTTGCAGGAAATATTTATTTAAAGCAAAATATTTTACTATTGAGAAGATAAATAGGATGGAATTCTTTTATCCCGAGTAAACAACCTGGTATAATAATAAAAAAAGGAGGGCTCTTCTTGACCATTCCAAAACCGCTTGTGCAAACCAATCAAGCTTTTATCGTTTTGACTGTAATAATAGCGCTTATTTTCCATAAAGCGATTTTGCTCCTTCCTTTTGCAGTCGGCGTCTATACCTTGGCTACAAAGTCCAATCCGGTCATCCGGTTCAGCAAACGATTCTTGAAAAATCCTCCCATGTCTTATATTCAGGAAGACAAAGACCAGCAATTGTTCAACCAATGGATTGCGACAATCTGCCTTGGCTTGTCGCTGGCATTTTTCGCTTTTGGCTTTACCATAATAGGCTATGCTTTTAGCATCATGGTCGTGGTTGCAGCAGGCGTAGCACTCCTCGGATATTGCATTGGCTGTACCATCCGCTACCGCTATATGATGTGGAAGCATCATCGCACGAAAGCGGCAAATTAAAAAGGGGCTGTCCAATAAGTCAAATAAAGACTTATTGGACAGCCCCTTCTTTTCTAATAAAGCGTGTGATTATACTATTGCTCCTGTCTCTGCATCGCTATGCTAGCTTCGAGACATGAAAAAAATTGCATCGCTGCGCTAGCTTCATCGCAAAAAGGAGTTGTCCCAAATTACTTTTGGGACAACTCCTTTTTCATACACTTATTTTGTTTGGCCATTGCCTTTAATCAAGTATTTCGTCGATGTTAAAGCTGGCAACCCCATGGGGCCCCGTGCATGCAATTTTTGCGTGCTGATGCCAATTTCTGCGCCGAAACCAAATTCAAAGCCATCTGTGAAACGCGTAGACGCATTATGGTAGACTGCTGCTGCATCTACTTCCATAAAGAACTTTTCAACATTTCCAGGGGCTTCTGAAATAATGGCTTCCGAATGCTTGGTGCCGTATGAATTGATGTGCCGGATCGCTTCTCCCACTGTATCCACCACTTTCACCGAAGCTTCAAGACCGAGGTATTCCGTCCCCCAATCTTCTTCCGTTGCCGGAATCACATGCTCCCATTGCTGCACAAAAGAATCGCCATGAATCACGACTTCTTTTTTCTGCAAGGCTTCAATTAGCTTTCCAAGATGGGCAGCTGCCCAATTTTTTTCCACTAAAATCGTTTCACACGCATTGCAGACGGATGGACGCTGCGTTTTCGCATTCAGTGCAATGGCGATAGCCATCTCCACATTCGCCGTTTCATCAATATAAACATGGCAATTGCCCGCTCCTGTTTCCAGAACGGGAACGGTAGAGTTTTCCACCACTGTCTTGATCAATTTAGCACCGCCTCTTGGGATCAAGACATCCAAGTGAGAACTCAGCTTGAACATATCGGATGCGGTTTCCCTGCTGGTATCTTCGATCAATTGAACCGCCTCAACCGGCAGTTCGCTCCTTTTCAGCGCCCGGTGAATGACGGCAACCAAAGCTTTATTGGAATGGATGGCAGTTGAACTGCCGCGAAGCACCACAGCGTTCCCTGTCTTCAGGCAAAGGCTCGATGCATCGACTGTTACGTTAGGGCGCGCTTCATAAATCATGCCAATGACACCGAGCGGCACACGGATTTTGGTCATCTCGAGACCGTTCGGCTGCTTCCATGATTCCAACACTTCTCCAACCGGGTCCTCTAATTCGGTTAATAAAACCAGCGCATCCGCTATATCTTTTAACCGGTTTGCATCTAATTGGAGCCGATCAATCAGCGAATCGCTCATTCCTGCCAGTTTACCGGCAGCGATGTCTTTTTCATTTTCAGCCAGAAGGAAATCCTGTTCCTCCAACAGTTGATCCGCCATCAGCAGCAAAGCCCTATTTTTTGCGTCAGTGGACTGTTTGGCCATTTCAGCAGCCGCTTTTTTGGCAAGCGCTGCTTTTTCTAAAAGGTCATTGGTTTTCTGAAGAATTTCACTCATTCACAACTGCTCCTTTCGGGTAGCGCTGAACCACTGGTCTCGATGGATGACGACTTGCCTTTTTCCTGTTTTTGTAATGACTCGGGCTTCCTCGCTGCACAACCCTTTAATTTCCGCTAAATCTTCCGAAGAAAAATTCACTTGTCCTCTGCCGATTACTTCGCCGGCTGGATTTAGGACTTCGACAACATCATCCGCTTTAAAGCGGCCGCCAATTTTTGTAATGCCTACCGGCAGCAAACTTCTTCCTTGCGCTGAAATTGCCAGCGCTGCTCCGTCGTCCACTTCGATTTTTCCTGTTGGCATCGAATGGAGCGCCAGCCATTGTTTGGAATTCTTGACCGTCGCCTGCGGATCGTCACCGATATAGGTGCCATCGCCATTGCCTTCAAGAATCTGCACGAGTTTTTCGCTGCCTGAACCGGTGCCGATAAAAATTTGCGATCCAAGGGCCAAAGCGGTTTGTGCCGCTTCAACTTTGGATTTCATGCCGCCGGTTCCCACAAGTGAACCTTCACTGGACGTGGCTTTGATCAGCTCATCCGGAATTTCCGACAAAAAATTATATCTTCCGGCTTCCGGATTCACGCGCGGGTCGTCCCGGTAAATTCCGTTTACATCGGTTAAAATAATAAGCATCTGTGCTTGTACCAATCCACTGACAAGCGCCGACAGCATATCGTTGTCTCCAAATGTAAGGCCGTCTACGGATACCGAATCATTCTCATTGATGATCGGCAGCACATTGCGTTTTAATAATTCGGTTAAAGTCGCTGTCGCATTCTGATAAAGGTCTTTGGCCAGCAGGTTTTGCTTCGTCAATAATAATTGGGCTGACACGATTTCATGTTTTTTGAATTCCTGCGAATAAGCGTGCAGCAATTGCCCTTGGCCGACAGCAGCTGCTGCCTGTTTTCCAACAATGCTGACCGGACGCGTTGTATAGCCAAGATCGGTAAAACCAGCCGCAACCGCCCCAGACGAAATTAAAATTACATCATGGCCCAATTCTTTTAACCGGGCAAGCGCCTCGACATGTTCCTGCAATTTCTCCAGGCACAGGCCCCCATTTTTGTTCGTCAGCGAGCTGCTGCCGATTTTCACTACGATTCTTTTCTTTTTCACGCACCGACACCACCTGTTTGTATTCCGAGACTTTTCTGAAAAAGAATAATAGCATTATTATGCGTTATATTGAATTTTTAGTCAACACTATACTAGAAATCATTTCGGATTATTTCTTTTATTTTCTGGCTTTTCGACAATTTCAATTTACCTGTTATGTATATTTATTCTTTTTCAATGCATAATAAAAGCCCGAGAATGACTTTCTCAGGCTTTCGTAGAAATGGAATTGTTGAATTCGCAGCAAAACACCTTCAATGATGGTGTCCCGGAACTTCCTGCTGAGTTGGAGCACCTTGCTTCAAGCTCTCCATCTCCTGTTCGGACAATTCACCAACGATGAATTGCCGGACCGGACTGATCAGCGAACCTTCGTTTCCGGCATGCACTTCCAGGTAATACAGGCCATCTTCTTTAAACCGGACATCCATCTGGTAGACGCCGTTTCCGGCTTCTGCCGCTTCTTCCATCGGGTAACGGACTGAATAATCTTGTTTCCAAATTTCAAAATGGACAAACCCGGCATCTTCCACCGGTTTTCCGTCTTGTTTTAAGATAGCCTTCACTGTCTGTGTGGTTTCTGCCGACAGCGACTCCGGCATATCGACTTCCACTTGAAGCGGCTTTTCTTTTTTATATAAGTCTCCCGCATCCTCGCTTGCAGAACAAGCGGAGAGAATGCACAAACTGCTAAAGAGCAACAGCAGCAAACGAATTGATTTCATCTGAATCTCCCCCTTTCACTAAGCATTCAACCATCGCTTAACTGCAGGCACGCGCTGGATGATTGCCCAATCCACAAGCCAAACAATCAGGATCGACAATCCGACCAATGGGAACAAAATCCCCAAGCCGATTATTAGCGCCAAGAATGGTTTTGTCTTGAAGATGGCCGGTACTTTCGGAGCGCCTGACCCCTTTTTCGGTTTGCGTTTCCACCAAAGATAAATACCGGTGAAAACGGTGAAAATCACCCCTAGGCAGATGGCTAAACTGATTAACTGGTTAACCAACCCAAACTGCGACCCCTTATGAAGCGTAATTCCCCATGCCACTATTTTTCCGATGATGCCGTAATTGTCATACCGGTAATCGGCCAAAACAGCACCTGAGTATTGATCGATGTGCATCGTCGCTTCATCCTGTGCTTTCGGCGGAAAGACTGACAAAGTATAAACCCCGTCTTGCTCTTGCGGAATGAAAATCGAGTATCCCGGATAGACTCCTTGCTGATCTGCAATTTCCACTACTTTATCTATTGGCATAGGAATCAGTCCCTGCACAGACGAAAGCGGGACATCCAATGTTTCTGCTGCCCATGGAACTTCTGCAATTTCCTGGGTCTCGATGTCTGAAGATGGAGCGTCCCCGATCCATACTGATGGCGGATAGCCTTCACCGGAATTTGTGATGATGGCTTGGAAATTGGTTCCCCAAAAGCCGGACCACGGCAAGCCGGTCATTACTAAAAACAGAAGACCGCCCGTTACCCAAAAAGCCGGTACAGCGTGTAAATCGCGACGAAGGATTTTGCTGCCTTTTCCAAAGCGGGGGAATAATACGCCGCCGAGGCCTTTCCGCTTTTTCGGAAACCACAGGAAAAAGCCGGTCGCCATCAGCACAATCGTCCAGCAGGCAGCTAACTCTACAATGCGGTCGCCAAGCGTACCCGCCATCAGCTCCCCATGGATTTCTTCGATTTTATCCATGATTCGGTCGTCATCTTTTAATTCACCTATTGATTTGCCCGTATAAGGATCCATGAATACCGTAAGCGATTCTCCATTTGAACTGACCGTCACTTCGTTGGATCGCGCTTCATCTTCTCCGGGACGGTATTTGGTGACAATTGCCCCTGGATGCAAAGCTTGCACTTCCTCTAGCTGCGCCGATACAGATACTTTATCGCCTAGAGGCTCCACTTGGTAATAATCCGCGTATAGTACATTCTCAATCTCCGCCTTGAATAGATAAATGGATCCTGTTACTGCCAATAGCACGAGAATCGGCGCAAAAATAATGCCCGCATAAAAATGCCAACGCCAAATGGTCTTATGGAGCTGATTGTTTTTCGAACTTTTTTTTGTGCCAGCAATACCCTTTTGTTCTTTGTTTTCTTCCATTTGGTTTGCCTCATTTCAGAAACTTACAGATTTCCGGTGAATCCCTGCAGTTTGATCTTTTACTTTATCTAACGGGAGAACTCCAGTTTTAGATCTCTTTTTTGCTGCAGCATGGTCCGCTTCCCATCTCTTTGGCTAAGCGTTCCACCGCTTCTTCAAAGGGGTAACTTTCACCACCGAAACCAAGCTGGAAGCGAGTTGCCTGATTGCTGTTTGCAAACGGGATCAATTGTGGTTCACAGCAATTGAGTTTAATCTCCGCGTTCATCAAGAAAGTCCCCGTTTTCGCATTGAAGGTTGTATCTGTTAAATAATCTTTGCCGATGACATAGGCCACTTCATCAGCGATGTCGCGATAACGCAGCAACCCGCAATGAGCACAGCAAGCTTGTTCTACCTGATGATTCGTTTTGATCAGTTGGAACGCTAACCGCGTATCCGCTTTTTTAAAACAGTAAGAACACGTATCTGCCGCTGCGGAAATCGCTGCTTTTAACGCTACCCCGTTCGATGTCTTTTCCACTTTCTGTTCTTCGACGAGTGATTGTATATCCCGGTACACTGTCATTTCTGATGTGCCTAATCGACTGCTGATGGCGGAAACTTTTAATGCCCCTTCTTTTTCTAACCAGTCTAGTATTTGTTGCTGCCGTTCAATAGGAAGCATGGCTTGTCCCTCTTCTCATTTATAATTTTTGCTCTTAAGTTTCATCTTAAAAGAAAGGCTATGAAAGAACTAGTACTTCTTGTTGATAAATGTGAATTTATGATGAACATTCACAATCCCTTGTTTCCAGTTTGCTGAAACCTCTCATATTCTGTAGAATTTAATTTATCTATAAAATTGAAATAGTTGAAAACAGTATGCGAATCCATAATAGACTGGAGTAATCTTCATGAAAAATTTAACCCCTGAAACACAAATTGCTATTTTTGAAGCAATGTTGAATGGCAGTCGTGTAGCGACTGTTGTGACAGATCCGCAGCAGCAAGATAACCCGATTATTTATACGAATAAAACTTTTGAAAAACTGACCGGCTACTCCCGTGAAGAGTCAATCGGACACAATTGCCGCTTTTTGCAAGGGCCGGAAACGGATCAAGCAGCGATTCAGCAATTAAGAGATGCCATTGCCAACAAAGAGCAAACTACTGTGACCATAAAGAACTTCCGTAAAGACGGTACAGCTTTCTGGAACCGTTTGAATATTGAACCTATAACTATAGAAGACCATCTATACTTCATCGGAACCCAGACAGATGTTTCAACTGAAGAATATCAGCGCCTTTTGCTTGCAGAAAAAGAGGACGAAATCAATCGTCTGCTGCTGCCGATTTTACCCATCCACGAAAACTTGGGTGCTGTCTCATTAGTCGGCAAAATGAATGAAGAGCGTTTTACTGTTTTAACTGAAAAATTGAGTGAATACGTCCAAAAGAATGCAACCCGCCATATCATTATTGATATTTCCGGCGTCATTTGGGAAGAAAGCTTCTTATATGTCCGGCTCTTAATGATTCAGGATGTCCTTCGCCTAATGGGCGGAACTTTGTATATTACCGGCATCACACCAAAGACTGCTATCGAAATCTCCAGCATGCAAGCACCTGAGCATTCCCTTCGGACGTTCTCGACCGTTCAGCAAGCGATCGAAACCGTGATGGGTGCTAACGGAAAACTGAACAACTAAAACAACTAGATAAATCAGAAGCCTTAATCCTTTCGCAACCAACGAGGGATCAAGGCTTATTTTTAAGGAGGCTGTTTATGTTTTCGAACGACGACTTGCAACAATTGATTGCCGGAAGAATCATCAGCGATCAATTCCCATACGATACTCGGGACGAAAAGGAAGTCAGCGCCCATATTAACCGCTTGTTCCACCGGATCTGCAGAATTCCGAATGTGGTGTGCGAAGCCGAATGGAATCATTTCGGCAGCGGCTATGCTTCTTTTGTGGAGTTTTTCTGTTATCGAAACGAGGATGTTTCTGTCATTCAAGAAAAAGCAACGATCCGTGAGGAAAAAAGAGAAGGCTTGATTATTGATATATGCCGATTGGCCCCCGCAGCCATTTTAGGTGGAGATGTCCGTTATCGAACCATCGACAGAAGGACAGGCGAAGAAATCAGTGGAGCATACGGCTCCCTTCTGGACGGACCAGAACGATTAAACGTGCCGGAGAAATTACAGCCTCTTGCTTCTCAATTGGTCCAAGCATTGAAAGAATTTGGCTACGAAGAAATGGAAGCCGAAAAGCTTGGTGAACTTCTCCCATTTAAGAGCCGGATTCCCACCCTTTATCGCAAGCCGAAAGATTACTTGATACTTGATGCTTTCTTTTATTGGGAAGACTGACTGGATTTTTTGCTTGATTATTAATTCATAAAAAATACGATTACGATTGCAATTGATCTTAAAATGAATTAAATTGAATCTAACGTATTTTTTGTTGCATTTGCAACAAAAAGAAAGGCGGCAGCCATGAAAGAAATTCTTCGGGAAATTGGGATGATTTCCAGAGCATTGGATTCCATCAGCAATATCGAATTCAAGGAATTGAATCTGACAAAAGGGCAATACCTCTATCTGGTCCGGATTTGTGAACATCCCGGCATCATTCAGGAGAAGTTGCTGGAACTGATTAAAGTTGACCGTTCCACCGCAGCCCGGGCCGTTCAAAAGCTGGAAGCTAACGGTTTTATCGAGAAACGCGAAGACCCGCAGAATAAAAAAACGAAAAAGCTGTTTCCTACTGAAAAAGGGAAAGCAGCTTATCCTTTTATCAAAAAGGAAAATGTCCATTCGGATCGTATGGCTATGGATGGATTTTCAGAAGAAGAGAAGGAAATGGCATTTTCCTTACTCCAACGTATCCGAAAAAATGTAGAAAAAGATTGGGAATTCGTGAAAAAAGGACATAAACGAATTTATTAAGATGGAAAAGGAGTGGCGGCCCGATGACAGCAATTATACAAAAATGCACCGTAGAAGATTTGCAGGAACTTCAGAAAATCAGTATTGAAACCTTCACGGATACATTCCAGGAGCAGAATTCGCCCGAACATTTGCAGGCTTACCTGGAAAAAGCCTATAATTTAGAGCAATTGAAAAAGGAGTTGGCGAATCCGCTCTCCCACTTCTTTTTCGTCTACAGCGGCCAGGATATTGCCGGCTATCTGAAAATCAATACCGGATCAGCCCAGACAGAAGAATCAGGCGAGGATGCGCTTGAAATCGAGCGGATTTACGTCAGAACAAAATTCCATAAATATGGGCTCGGCAAACAATTGCTGCAAAAAGCGATCGACCTTGCGCTGCAATTAGGGAAAAAGAAAATTTGGCTTGGCGTGTGGGAAGATAACAAAAATGCCATCGGCTTTTATCAGAACAAAGGATTCGTCCAGACAGGTGCGCATTCATTCTTTATGGGCGATGACGAGCAAATCGATTTGATCATGATCAAAACCCTTTCGTGAAAGGCGGAACGCTATGTACATTCCAAAACAGTTTAAAGTCAACGATTTCGAAGAAGTCCGTGAGTTTCTCCGGCAGCACGCGTTTGGAACGCTCGTCACCACAAGAAAAGGGCGGCCCATTGCCACCCACCTCCCTTTCCAGTTTACAAAAGAACAGGAAGACTATTATTTAACCGGGCATATGGCTTATGGAAATCCCCAGTGGCGAACATTCGAACATACGGAAGAAGTGCTCGTCATGTTCCAAGGGCCGCACGCCTATATTTCCTCTTCCTGGTACGAACAGGAAAATGTGCCAACCTGGAACTATCAGTCCGTCCACATTTACGGAACGCCGCAAATTCTATCCGGACAAGAACTGGAGCACGACTTATCGGAGTTTTTGAATAACTACGAGAAACACCGCGAACACGCTGTACTTTGGGAAAACTTATCTCCTGAATTGCTCGAAAAAGAACTGAAAGGCATCGTCGGTTTCAAGATCCGCGTGACCGAAATCCAAGCTGCCAATAAACTCAGCCAAAATCGCAATGAAGCGGATTACCGGAACATCGTTCAAAAATTGCAGGAAGAAAAGCCTGCTGCTTCTCAGGAAATGGCGCGTGTGATGGAAAAGAAACGTTGAGCGCTGCTTTTTCTGTCCATTGACCCTTTTGGATTGAAACATCGCTCTAAATAAAGTAAGCTTTGAATTAACTGCATATCGGAAATGTTTTCTAGGGTTCCGCAGCCTCCGTGCTGGCCTGGTCCGAGAGAAAACTCATAGCTTGTTGCTATGCCACGGAAGGACAAAAGCCTGGGAGAAACTGTTTTTACAGTTCTCCCAGGCTTTTTATTTTTATTATCCAAAAGGAGGTAGCAATCGTGAATTTAAATTGGCTAAAAGTCATACTAGCAGCTGTTTTTGAGGTGGTTTGGGTCATCGGATTAAAGCATGCGGATAATTTTTTGGAATGGACGATTACGGTCATTGCGATCATCATCAGTTTTACCGTGATGATTATGGCCGGCCGAAAACTGCCGGTTGGAACAGTTTATGCGGTATTTGTCGGGCTTGGCACCGCTGGGACGGTTCTCTCAGACATTCTATTATTCAATGAACCGCTGAAAATCGAAAAATTAATTTTGGTCGGCGTTTTGCTGGCTGGCGTCATCGGGCTGAAGCTCGTCACCCCTGATGCAAAACCGGAAGGAGGCGATGCGTAATGGCTTGGGCAGCACTAATACTAGCTGGCATCTGTGAAATGTTCGGCGTCGCAATGATCAATAAACTGCATCAGGACCGCAATTGGCAGTCCGCTGTTCTACTCGTTTTAGGGTTCGGGGCAAGCTTTGTCTTTTTGGCCTACGCGATGAAAACTTTGCCGATGGGAACCGCTTATGCCATCTGGACCGGCATCGGTGCATCCGGCGGCGCTATTCTCGGAATGCTTTTTTACAACGAATCAAAAGACTGGAAACGGATTTTCTTCATTGCGTTGGTATTGGGGGCAGCTGTGGGGTTGAAATTGGTTTCTTAAACGGAAAAGAAGGCAAAGTCTGCAGGAGACTTTGCCTTCTTTTCATTTCTTATACAGTTATTTATTGTGCTTGTTCCTGTTTTTTCTTTTTCACACTGATCAATGCGCCGACTGCTACAATTCCGAGTAGGACTCCCCAGAAAATCAGTTTCCATTCTGTCGAATGGGCAAATTCATAAGGGATGATCTCAAGCTCTTTATGTCCCAGAGTGAGGACAGTCAATTTGACGCCCACCCACCCGACAATAACAAAGGCCGTCGTCTCTAATTGCGGATAGTTCGCCAATAGTTTAACGAATTTATGAGCAGCAAATCGCATAATGACGAGTCCGACCAATCCACCCGCTAGCATCACTGCAAATTGCCCGGAGTTGATGCCGCCAATTTCACTGACGCCGAATAAATCCAAATGCGGCAAAGTAATTGCCAGAGCAACTGCAGCCAACATGGAATCGATCGCAAAAGCGATATCCGCCAATTCGACTTTCAATACCGTCATCCAGAAACCAGAGCCTTTTGTCGCTTCCGGCTCAATCGTGTGGTCTTTCCCTTTTCGCTGATCGTAAATATGCTTAAAGGCGATAAATAGCAAGTACGCTGCCCCAAGCGCTTGAATCTGCCAAACGTCTACCAATAACGTGATCATGAACAATGCGGCAAAACGGAAAACGAACGCTCCTAATAACCCGTAAAATAACGCTTTTTTCTGCTGCTCTTTCGGCAAATGCTTCACCATGACCGCCATGACCACCGCATTATCGGCCGCCAACAACCCTTCCAATGCTACCAGTACGAGCAGCACCCATAAATATTCCAATAAAATTGCTTCCATCTTTCATCCTCCTCCTAATTTTTGCCAACAAAAAAGACCCTTGCCTAATAAAAGGCAAAGGTCTCGCTAAGCAAAATTGTTTGCTATCACAACCGATGGCTACGAACCATGTAATGACGACTGTGAAATAGGTTTCCCTATAGCTACTCCCCTTTGACATAAAGTCAAAGTCTATTGAGTTGTACGGTTAGTATAGCATCTCTTTAAACACGATGAATCATCACATTTGTCTAAATTATGGCGCAGTCATTTTTCAACAGATGAAGCTTAGCTGTACCAGCGATTTCTCGACTTTTTAAATTTTTCTTTTCGCCTCTTGGATACGGGCTTTTTGGAAACCTTGCACAATATCCATTAAAGCTGTCACGATGACAAGCAGCAAAATACCGCCAATCACCCAGTTCATATTGAAATCTGCGCCGAATATGGCGTTGACTTCAACTAGGAAGCGCTCGTTGAATAATGTCGCATCTGTGAAAATGATGACGAAAACAACGGTCGAAATTGCTTGGACAGCAGCATTCAACACGGCCAACCTCACTGTCCACTGCTCTTCACGCCATTTATAGATTGATAATGCAATCTCCAATACGATGACAAGTGCCACGAGCAGCCAATAGGACACGAGAACTTCCTGGTTGAACGTCGGCGTGATCAGTTCACCGTTTTGGTAAACCCCTATCCAGTCATCCGCATTAAAGTAGAACACAGACCAAATGGCGGTCCAAATCAAGCTTCCTGCAATTTGATACTTGGTGATCTTTTTTTCTTTTGGAATATGGATCGTTTCCTTTAAATCATCCGGCGTCCACTCCTGGTATTTCGACGTCAAAGGCGCATGGGATGTGGAATGATCGGCTCTTTCGATAATCGCGAAAACAATCGTCAGCCAGAAAAACACCTGGATGGCTGCATTTACGCTCGCTGAAATGGCATCCCCCACAAGCGCCGTGATGGTTTCTGTAATCGTAGCGCCTCCATCTGCAGTGAAAATCGACGTAATGACGACGGCAATCAGTGAGACAAGGACGGCAATCGGCAATATCAGTTTCAATAAATCGATGTAAAGATCATAGAATCGCGGCCCGATTAAATGCATCGGCCGTTCTTTATAGCCGCTGGCGAGAATCGCAGGATTTCCGAGCTTTGCCAGCACTTCCTTTACATCATGCAGCGTATAATCCTCTGGCAGCATGTCTTCAATGGTCGATCGCAATTCCAAGGCAATGTCTTCCCTGTTCTTCTCAGGCAGCCTGCGCGTCACTTCTCCAATGTACAGCTCAATCAGATTCATTTGTCTCCGCTCCTTTAAGTAAAGTGTAGAGCTCACGCGACGTCTTTTCCCATTCTTCTTTCAGCATGCCAAAAATCTCTGTCCCGTAATCGCTCAAAACATAATATTTCCGCGGACGGTTTTCGGTCGTATCCCAACTGCTTGTGACAAGTTCCTGTTTTTCCAGCCTGCGGAGCAGCGGATACAAGGTGCTTTGTTCCATTGAAATTCCGCTGCTTTCCAATAACTGAACAAGCGAATAACCGTATTGCGGAGTTTGGAGCTGGCTTAACACGGCTAAAGTCAAAGTTCCTCTTCGCAGTTCAGTGGATAAGCTATTAAATAAGGAATTGTCCATTTTTACACCTCCCTAGCTATACTGTACGACGTACACCTTTATACTGTGTATCATACACTATTATGAAAAATAAAACAATAATAATCTGATAATTTAAATATACTTATGGATATAAAAAAATTGGCCCCTTAAAGAGCCAATTCCACATTGCATTTCGTTCCTATTAATTCCTGCTTTACTTATAAACTTGCGGCTTTTTTCGCCGTCTTCTTAACTAAGAACAAATAAGCCATTAAAGCAATCAGACACATGGAAAAAATGGTCAAGCCCATGGGCACCGCTGTTTCTTCTCCAGCAATCCCGACGAGCGGCGCACTTAACGCACCCAAAACAAACGGCAAAAGCCCCAATAACGCTGAAGCACTACCGGCCGCTTGGCTTTGCGATTCCATCGCCAATGTGAAGGAAGCCGTGCTGACAATTCCGATCGATGTAACGAAAAAGAAAATCGGCACTACGACTGCCCATAATGGCCCCTGTAAAATCACTACGGAGAGCAGCACAGCTCCGGCAAGAGTCGCCCCGTAAAGAGCGGTTTCAAGAAATTTCTTTTCGGAAAATACATGGCTGAACCGTCCTACCGCATAACTGCCGGCAATCAAGCCGATGCCATTCATACCGAAAAGCAAACTGAATACTTGAGGGGACACGCCGTAAATATTTTGATAAATGAAAGGCGTTCCGGAAACATAGGCGAACACGCCGCCGATTAAAAAGCCTTGTGCCAGTGCATACCCCGTAAATTGTTTGTCCTTTAATATGGAAGCGAAATTGGAGAATGTAGCTTTTAAATTGCTTGGCACTCTCCGTTCTACCGGCAAGCTTTCAGGAAGGCGGAAACCGGTAATCAATAATAGAACCACTCCTAAAATCGTTAGGGCCAGGAAAATCCCTTTCCAGTCGGCAAACAATAACACGCCGCTGCCTACAGATGGTGCCAATAAGGGCACAAGATTATTTACCACCATTAATAGTGCAAACAGCCGAGTCAATTCTGCCCCACTGCTCACATCTCTTACTATTGCCCGGGAAATAACGAGGCCGGCAGAAGCCGCAAAGCCTTGCAAAAAACGAAGCAAGACAAAAATATAAATGTTGGGAGCAAATACACAAGCTGCAGAAGCTGCTGCGTATACAAACAGCGAAATCACCAAAGGCTTGCGCCGTCCATGCACGTCACTTAAAGCCCCTGCGACTAGCTGTCCTACGGCAAGTCCAAGCAAACAAGCTGTCAAACTTAATTGGATAGATGAAGCATTTGTTTCAAATACCTCTGCCAGGACGGGAAAAGACGGCAGGTACATATCGATGGTAAAGGGGATCAAAGAAGTAAGGGCTCCTAATAAAAGAATGAAGCGGATACGTTTAAAGCCAACCAGTGTTTCCATTCGTGCAACAACCTTTCTGCATAAAAAACATGAAATCTTGCTTTTTATTTCGAGACTTGAAATACATCTTTATACAGTAGCATAAAACTTTGCCGGCTTGAATTTATTTGACTTTTTCGTTCTCTTATTCCTGCATCGCATGAAATGCCTTTTTTAATCCATATAAAAAACCTTCATCCTGAGAATGAAGGCATGGAGTCCATTTATGTTTTCTGGTGATTTAAAAATTCCCGGATTTTTTTCGTGTAGGCTTCCGGTTCTTCCACACTTGGCATATGGGAGCTGTTTTCAAATACATGAAATTGGGAATCCCGCACTAGACTCGCGTAATAAGCAGTGGCTTCCGGTGTCGCTTCATCGTAGCGGCCACAAGTGAAAAGGGCCGGCATCTTCAATTCTCGAAGCCATTCTGCAGCATCATAATCTTGCAATGTACCCGTCACTGTAAATTCTGAAGCCCCCCACATGAAATTATAGATTTGCTGATTCATATTCTCTAATTCCTCGCTTACTTCCGGCGGCCACGGATCGAGCCTGCAAAGGTGACGATGATAGAAGCCATACATGGCCGTTTGGTATTCAGGGGAATCGGTTGTCTTCTGACGCTCATTTTTTTCAATGGCTGCCTGCAGCTCCAAAGGCATTTTTTTCAAATGATTTCGCTGGTCTCGCTCCCACCTTCGCGCTTGCAGGGCCGGTCCTGAAAAAATGACGCTTTTTACCCCTTTCGGCTGTTTCGAAAGAAAGGCTGCTAAAAGCATCGTTCCCCACGAATGGCCAAGAATATGGACTTCTTCCAGCTCAAGCGCTTTTCGAACCTGTTCCAGTTCTTCCACATAGCGCTCGACTGTCCAAAGTTCGGTATTGCGAGGATGCCCTGAATTACCGCAGCCTAATTGGTCATATTGAATAATCGGACGTTCCTGTCCTAGCGAGCGCAGCGGATCTCGATCACTGCTTTTCCCTCCAGGGCCGCCGTGCAGCAGAAGGAGCGGTGTTCCTCGTCCATTGCCCGTAATGCGGTACCAGACATTCCCGCCATTGACTGGAATAAACCCTTCCGTTACGTCATTCATTGTTTTTTCTCCCCCTTTTTCACCATCACTCGTTTATTGATTCTCCAGGTTGCGTGTAATTCCTTTATTTCAGTCATTTATGGCTAACTTTCACGTTTACAAAAAAAGGCGCGCATCCATTGCAGATGCGCACCTTCTTTTCTTATTTCACTTCCACAGTCCAGCCAAGCGAATCTTCCACTTTTCCTGTCTGGATGCCCGTAATCGTGTCATATAATTTTTGAGACAATTCACCGATTTGGTGATTGTTGACGACCATTTTCTTCCCTTGCCAGTTCAATTCGCCGACTGGCGAAATAACAGCAGCCGTTCCAGTTCCGAATACTTCCTCCAACTGTCCCGCTTCGTATGCTTCATGAATTTCGTTGATCGATATTTTACGCTGCGTGACTGAAATGCCCCATGAACCCAGCAATTCGATGATCGATGTCCGGGTAATGCCATTCAAGATGCTGCCGTTAAGCTCCGGTGTTATGATTTCTCCGTTAATCTTGAAGAAAATATTCATGCTTCCGACTTCTTCGATGTATTTCTTCTCAATTCCATCAAGCCATAATACATCGGCATTCCCAGCTTTTTTCGCATTCGCTTGTGCCTGGTAGCCGGAAGAGTAATTCCCGGCCGTTTTCGCCATTCCTGTGCCGCCTTTTACCGCTCTTGTAAACTGGTCTTCAACATGGATGATGACAGGCGTCAATCCGCCTGTGAAATACGAACCTACCGGTGAAAGGATGATCATCAGCTTGTAAGCTTTTGCCGGGGCTACTGCAAGGTTCGCTTCTGTCGAAATGATGAACGGACGGATGTATAAGGAAGTGCCCTGTGTGGCGGGTACCCAATTTTTCTCAAGTTTGATCAGCTCCGTCAAATAGTCAAGCATCGCTTTTTCATCTACCGGCGGAATGCTTAAACGTTCACTTGATAAATTCAAACGTTCAAAGTTCTTTTCCGGACGGAACAATAAGACGCGGCCATCTTCTGTACGGTAAGCTTTCATGCCTTCAAAAACGGTTTGCCCATAATGGAAAATCATTGCTGCCGGATCCAATGTGATCGGGCCATAAGGAACGATTTTCGGTTCATGCCAACCTTTTCCTTCTTCATATTCCAGTGTGAACATGTGATCCGTGAAGATGGTGCCAAACGGCACTTGGTCATGCAAAGGCTTGTCCTTCTTATTTGTGCTTTCTACAACTTCCAATTGATATGTATTCACCATTGTGAGGCACTCCTCTCATTTAAACAATATAATTGCAGGTATTTGAATAATTATACATTCTCTTAAATTAATTTCAAGTTTATTTTTATCCACTTAGTGAAAATTAAGAAAAAAGACCCGAACCATTTTTTCATAAAAAAGAGACCATTCAGCGAATGATCTCCATAAAATGTGCCAATATACGGGCCGTTAGCCCCCAAATGACCTTGTCTTCATATAAATAAAAGTACTCTTCCATCTGCCTTGGCTGAAAACTGTAATCTTGTCCGCCTTCAATCAAGTCATATGGGAAATTTTCTTCTGGCTGTATATTAAAATTCATATAGTAAATTTCCGGCCGGGTTTCTAAGAAAAAAGACAAAGGCACACTAAAAAGGCTATCGACTTCGGAAGGGTTTGGTTTAAATTCCGCTTCTGCGTCGATTGTACCTGCAAAAGCATAAATGATCATGCCGAACGGCGAGACCATGTAATCGAGCGGATAAACAGCGGCAATTTCTTCTGAACGGATGCCAAGTTCTTCTCTTGTTTCCCGAAGCGCCGCAGCTTGCGGGGTCGCATCTCCCGCATCGATCCGGCCGCCCGGGAAACAGATTTCTCCCGGCTGCCTCCGCAATGTATGGGCCCGGACTTCAAAAACAATGTGGATTTCTCCGTTCCGCTCCAACAGCGGCAACAAGATGGCGTACTTCGAGAAATCCTTGCTGCCCAAGACAGCCGGGTCATGCGCTTTTATCTTTTCGAGTATTTTTTCCGGTTCCATTCCATCACCTCATTCAATCATCAAGATTTCCCGGATATCTTCTTCTGTCATTGCCGTCAGCGCTTCGCTTCCAGGTTGGATGACTTCATCAATCAGGTTCTTCTTTTTCTCCTGAAGTTCGTTGATTTTTTCTTCGATCGTTCCTTTGGCCACCATACGAATCACCTGCACCGTATTTTGCTGGCCCATCCGGTGGGCACGGTCTGTTGCCTGCTGCTCAACTGCAGGGTTCCACCAAAGATCGTACAAAATCACCGTATCAGCCCCTGTCAGATTCAAGCCCGTACCTCCCGCTTTCAATGAAATCAAGAAGAGATTGCCTTCCCCTTCATTGAAGCGGTCGCAAAGCGCTACACGTTCTGCAGCAGGCGTCTGTCCATCCAAATAGAAGTACGGCTGGCCTTGGCGTGCAAGCTGCCGGCCGATGAGTCCAAGCATTTGGGTAAACTGCGAGAAAATCAGCACCCTGCGGCCTGCTAGCCGGCTTTCTTCAATAATCTCAAGCAACTGCTCGAATTTCGCAGAACTTCCCGTGTAGCCCTCTACAAAGAGCGCAGGATGACAGCAGATTTGGCGAAGCCTCGTGAGTCCGGCTAAAATCCGGATTTTGTTTTTCTTCAGGCTGCCTTTCGCTAAATGCTTCAACGCGTCATGTTTGAGTTCAGCCAAATAAGCGGCATAGATTTTTTTCTGTTCTTTCTGCAGATCAGAATACTGCATCGTTTCTATTTTCTCTGGCAGCTCGGTTAATACCTCTTTTTTCAAGCGGCGGAGAATGAAAGGACGAACCCTTTTCGCAATTTCTTCACGTCTAAGTTCACTGAATGCCCTTCTTCCCGGAAGCAGCTCTGGAAAAACCACATGGAAAATCGACCATAATTCATCGATGGAGTTTTCTATTGGTGTTCCCGTTAATGCAAATTTATAATCCGCTTCTATCGACTTCAGCGACCGGGCGGTTTTCGTCAATGGATTTTTGAATGCCTGGGCTTCGTCCAAGAACAGGCTATGAAAAATTTTCCCGCTGTAAAAAGCGGCGTCTGAGCGCAGTGAAGGATAAGAGGTGATGAAGATATCCGTACCCACCGAACTTTCGAAGACGGCTTTTCTTTTTGCTTTTGTCCCGTCGATGATGCGGACATTCAGCTCGGGTGCGAATTTTTTCATTTCATTAAGCCAATTGTAGGTGAGCGAGGCCGGTGAAACGACGAGCACCGGCCGTTTATGCGCACGGATTTCCGGCAGCACCGACACGATATAAGCAATGCTCTGCAAGGTTTTCCCAAGTCCCATATCATCTGCCAAAATGCCGCCGAATTGATATTTCGCGAGCAGTTTCAGCCATCTGTAGCCCGCTTTCTGATAGTCCCGCATAATGCTTTCCAAACGTTTCGGAATAGCCGCAGCATGGTCAAGCGGATGATTCAAGTTCTTGAGAAGCTGCGCAAAATTCTCGCCTGGCTCAATCACTTCTCCGCCTTCCACCACATCCAGCATTTTCATCGCCTGCAGCAGCGGAATCCGGAATTCCTGCTCATCCAATTGCTGCGCTGTCAGTTCCACTTCATTCATAAAATCGTTGAATGCAAGAAAATCCGGCGTTTCAAGCGATAACAGCTGGCCATTCGGAATCCGGTAATATTTTCGTTTATGTTCAAGAGCTTTCAGGAGTTTTTGGATCTCTTTCTCCGGAATCCCCTGCAAATCAAAGCGGAATTCAAGCCAGTCCGTCCTTTCGCCAAAATCCATTTTGATTTTCGGTCCAATGTAGCCAGTATGGAGGCGCATCTTTACCGAAGTGGTGGCATATACTTCAACCACCTCTTCAAATTTCGGGATCCAGTGATAAAGGAAATCGTATTCCGCCTCTTCGTTATGGATATAAAAGCCGCCGTCTGTTTGGTTGAACAAGCTGTCGTGCATCATCTGCATGATGCGCTGCTCTTCCGCGATATGCCGGCGAAGCCCCGGGTAATGTTCAAGGCCTGCTTCCTCTTCTTCACACGGATTGATGATCAATTGCCCATAATGAAATTCAAGGCCTGCGAGAAGCCGGTTGCTGACGCGATCCAGATATAATTTTGCCCGAAGCGGCACTTCGCCTAAACTTCTGGCTACGCCATCATCCATTTTCACATTTCCAAGCTTCATCAGTCCTGGAATGGCCGTTTTCATGAAATGCTCCATTTGGCTTGCCGGAATCGTTAAACGCGGTTCTCCCGCCAACTCCAGCAGGTTCTTCAGTTCCATCAGCTGCCTGCAGCTTTCTTCGGGCAGCGGCACAAGCTCTCCGCCAGTAAACGCGTAGCCGTAAGCACTTAATACCAAAATGCCATTCAGGCCTTTTGCTTCCAGTACATAACTCCCCGACGGCCCTTCTTCAATTTCAAAACGGACAGGGAGCCGCTCCGCTAACCGCAGCTCTTTATATAATTGATCTCCTTGCTGGATGCTGACGTGGGGCGCTTGCTGCAATAGCGGCAGAAGCTGCAGCCAATCCGACACCGAAACTAAGATCATGCCTTCCCGGTCCGTCAGCAAACTTGGAATGCGGGAGCTCTTAATAAGGAACTGCAGGACCGCATCGGTTTCACGGTTGAAATTATGCCATTGTGGATTATAGGTAAAATCACTGGTGATTTCCGCCGGTTCTTTCCGTTCGACTTTCTTCAAGAACTCTAAAACCCTTAGGACGGGATGCCGTTCGCTGATTCCTGCCTGCAAACGAAGGCCAATTCCATATTCCGCGTTTTCCAGCAAAAAAGGAAAGCAGGTAAACTCCACCGCTACTGTTTGGCGCGTATCAAAATGGAGCTGCTTTCCGGCAGGACGCCCGGATGGATTGCTGAACAAACTCAGCATCTGGTCAGCCAATGGACTGCCAACAGCCTGAACATCTCTTGCTGCAAGCAGTACGGCTGCAATGTGCTGGCAATGGGTTTTGATAAAACCGACAGGCGGGCAGCTGCATTCGGCGACAAGCTGATTGTGCTCGCCTTGGCGAATCAAAACAGTGAAATCTTCCCCAGCTTTTACTGTAGCTTTAATCGTTGCTTCCTCTTTGGAGCCCGCATGCAATATTACTTTATTTGCTTCGAAATATGCTTTTCCTTTTTTATAAGCGGCGATTCCGCACAGTTCTTTAATCATTTGTTCACTTAATGCAAAGTTCATTCAGCCATCCTTTCCTAGCTTTTCAGATCAAGCTAACTTTCTTGTCTTTTCACCCTACCACCCGCTCAACAAAGGGTCAAAATTTCCGACGGCGGTAAAAGAAAACAAAACCAGCTCGGTTTAAAGAGCTGGCTTTGGGCGCATTTATGAATTTATCGGGCTCGACAGTTTGCTTTCCGTTTCAGGCAATTGCTCTTTGACTGCCTGAATGGCTTCTTCAAGATTTTTGACGTCTAAATGCAGTTTTTGGGAATCCGGGTATTGCAGGCCGGTGTGCTTGTACCGGGAATCGTAATAATACTCCAGCAGCAGGCGAATAGCGGATTCAAAATTACCCGTTTGGAGATCTTCTTCGATTTTTTTCGCAACCGGCACATGGATGCGCGTCTGGATGCGATGGAAAGCTTCCAAGCATTCCTCCTGGTATTTTGAAGGCGTGTAATCTTCCATGATTTCCTTGATGCGCTCTTCCATCGGCAAGTCGATGATCAGATGAAGGCTGGTGTTTTTCAAATCACTGAGAAACGGTGGAATGACGACTCGGCCAATTCGGGTGCTTTCCGCTTCAAAAATAACATAAGGCGAATCCTTGAGTTCAATCAGGCGTTCATTTAATAATGCATCAAAGGTTTTCTGATTGTGGGGCTCCAAGCCGATCTGGCCGAATATTGATCCTTTGTGATTGGCCATCCCTTCAAAATCAATAACAGGATAACCCTCTTTTTCAAGAGCTTTTAGGATCCGGGTTTTGCCGGTGCCGGTCAAACCGTTTAGCACAATCGCTTTTTTAGGAGCTTCGATATGCTCCAACTGATCAATTGTCCATTTTCGATAAGAACGGATTCCTTCTTCCAAACGGCTGACGTGGACATCCATTAAGCTGAGAAGCGTCGCAGTCGTTTTGCTGCGCATGCCTCCGCGCCAGCAAAAGACCGTTTTATCGCCTTCCACTTCTTTGAATTGGCGGATAAAATCCGGCAGTTTTGCAGAAATGATTTCAAGGCCCCGCTCTTTTGCCGCATGGACGCTTACTTGTTTATAGAGTGTACCGATTTCTGCCCGTTCTGCATCATTGAAAAAAGGAATATTAATGCTTCCTGGAATCGTGAAACTTTTGTATTCAGAAGGCGATCTCACATCAATTAGCGTCATTTCGTTTTTTCGATTGCCGGACATTAACTCTTCTACTCGGATATTGCTGAACATTTTTTCCTCCAAAAGCATGATCACAAGGCTCTGCTTGCTGAACGCTTTATAGTACCGGGGAATTCCCCTGATTTTACTGGCTTAAGACCAATTAAGTTGATTTTTCCTCTATTAAGTATACACCCATTCCCTGGAAATTTGGACTTTCTCGCCTCAATCTCCTCTGATTGGCAGCACCGTGGAATATTTGACTTCCCGGAGTGCGAGGCTTGTTTGGATCTTCGTAATCCCCAATTTATTGAGCTTTCGGATAAAATCCTGCAGGTCTTTCCGATTCTTATTGGCCACTTTCAGCAAATAATCATACTCCCCGGTCAAGCATTGGCATTCCAGCACTTCCGGCATCTCCACCAAGGCAAGTTCCAGTCTACTCAATTCTTCCGCTTGATGAATATCCGTGCTGATAAAAATGTAGCACAGCAAATCAAAGCCGAGCTTTTCCTGATTGAGAATCGCTACGTGCCCGATGATATAGCCTTCTGATTCCAAACGCTTAATCCGGGAATGGACAGCCGGCGGCGACAAATTTACTTGTTTGGCGATTTCCGTATTGCTGAGCTGCGCTTGTTTCTGCAAAATATCCAAAATCTGTACATCGGTTTGGTCTAACACTTTATTGACGATTGATTCCATTTTTTTGCCCCTTTCAATCATTCCAAATAACTTGCTCTAGCTATCCCTAAACAGAATAAATAAAAGTATTTATTTCATATTTCTTATTTTATTTTAAATATAGCGCAATAAACAGAATAATATACGGAAAATTTCGTTTAAATGATAAAATTATTCATTATCAAATCGAAAGAAGGTCTGCATATGCGTTATTTGTACTTCTTATTGCTGTTATTGACCAGCTTTTTATGGGCCGGAAACTTCATCGTCGGAAAATGGCTAGTCGGCCATGCTTCTCCGATGACGTTAACTAGTCTTCGCTGGCTCATCGCCATTCTCTGCCTTCTGCCTTTGGTCTGGTTGACAGAGAAAAAAATTAAACCTTCGCGAAAAGCGATCCTTCCGTTAGCTTTGATGGGAATTACAGGCGTCGCTTTTTTTAATATTCTTCAATTCCTGGCATTGGAGCAGACTTCCGCTTCCAACGTGGGCTTGATTTCCACCTTGAACATGATTTCCATTGCCTTATTTTCAGTGATTTTCTTAAAAGAACGCATCAACTCTTTGCAGATGGCTGCGATGGGCTTTTCCTTTCTCGGTGTTTTGCTCGTCTTGACGAAAGGCGAGCTCCACCTGCTTTGGTCGCTTCATTTCAATAAAGGTGATTTGTACATGCTCGCTGCTGTCAGTATTTGGGGCATCTATTCCGTCTGCAGCAAATGGGCAATGGCCAATACGAGTGCTGCGATGGCGACTTTGTATTCTGGCGTATTCGGGCTCGCCTTCCTGCTGCCGTTCAATATCACGGATTTTGCCGTAGTGGACGTCAACGCCTCATTTGTCTATTCCATCCTTTACACCGGCGTCATTTCGACTGTGCTCTGTTTTGTCTTATGGAATCTGGGCGTTCAAAAGCTCGGCGCAACGACTTCCGGCCTTTTCCTGAATTTCAATCCGGTCTTCACAGCGATTTTAGCTTTTATGCTGCTTGGCGAAAAGATGACAGCTGTCCAAATTATCGGGAGCCTCATTGTCATCAGCGGGTGCTATTTCTTCAGCTATTTTAAAACGAAAAAATTTGCGGCTGACAGCATCGTTCCGCCAAATCTGCAAAGTTCAAAGGTGTAGCTACACATTCAGGATGATTTCCGCTATATTGTAAGCAGGTGATGCAGATGAAAAAGAAATTATATGTAGACAATGAAAAATTTATCGCAGGGATGACGTTCAAAGACCCCGCAGAAGCTGAACAGAATAATATGGCGCTGCATGTCTGTGAAAATCCGGCATCAATCGTAGAAAACCGCAGAAAACTCGCTGCTGAACTTGGCCGGCCTTTGACCGATTTCGTCGCTGCCGAACAAACCCATAGCGCAAATTTCCACCGGGTCATAGCGCAAGATAGAGGCCGCGGCGCAGAAACAAAAGACACTGCGATTAAAAATACGGATGCGCTTTACACATTCGAACCGAATCTTATTTTGAGCAGTTTTGCCGCTGATTGCGTGCCTGTCCTTTTTTACAACGGAGTTTCCGGCGTTGTCGGTGCAATCCATTCCGGTTGGCAAGGGACGGTCAAAGAAATTTCCTTGAAACTCTTTGAACACTTGAAGCAGCAGGAACAATGCGATCCAACTGATTTCCACGTACAAATCGGTGCTGCACTCAGCCAGCAGAAATTTGAAGTGGACGAAGATGTATTTTTGAAATTCAAAGACTTGGGTTATGCCGATGAGTTTATTTCCTTTAACGCCGAAACCAAAAAGTACCATATCGACAATCAATTGACCGTTCAAAAGCAATGTGAGCTGGCTGGAATTCCGGCCAGCCAAATCACCATTGACCGGACATGTACGTTCCAAGACCCTTCCGGCTTTTCTTATCGCCAAGACAAGAAAAGCGGACGGCATATGGGCTTTATCATGAAAAAAGAAGTGTAGAGGCAATCGCCTTGCACTTCTTTTTTCATTTGTTAATAGAGTAAATGGAATTATAAAATTTCATATTTCTAAATATTTAGTCTTACTTTCCTTGTTTTTCTAAGGTATAGTTAGCATAAAATGACAATTTCAAAAGGGGAAACTACATGAACAAAAAAATGATAATGGTTTTGCTGGCATTTCTCATCCTGTTGACGCCATTTCACACTGCCTTTGCCGCTCCCGTCTATAAAGATGTCCAGGACCCATACAAATTTAAAGCCGAATTCGATTATTTAGTGAAACAAGGGATTTTGACTGCAGATCCAGCGGTAGATTTTGGTGTAGACAAAGAAATCACCCGCATCGAAGCGGTTGGCATTTTGATCCAGGCCTTAAAGCTCGACACCACGAATAGGCCGGCCCCTGTTTTCACCGATGTGAAAGCTGACGACCCGAATTTCCCGCTCATCGCCACCATCGTCGATGAGAAAATCATGGTCGGAAATGGCAAAGGCCAGTTCAATCCTTATGAAAAACTGACGCGCGCCCAAATGGCTACCGTTCTTGTAAAAGCCTTTAAACTATCCGGCAAAACCACTACCGTGTTCAAAGACGTTTCCCCTAGTTCAGCAGCTTACGGAGCGATCCAAATCCTGATTGCCAATAAAATTACGGCCGGCTACAACGACTACACATTTAAGCCTTATACGTATTTAACGAAATCGCATTTTGCCGTATTTATAGCCCGGATCCTGAATCCGGCATTCCGGGCGGATCCCAAACCGCCGGCACCACCACCGGCGCCAACTCCTGTTCCGCCAGCTTCATGTGAAAAGCCAAGCAAAACAGCCACTTATAAAGTGAATGTTTCCGTAACAAATATGTGGAAAAACCCAAATAAAACCCGGACTGTCGACAAGCCTTCCCTGTCCAAGCCCGTTGACATGAAAAAATGGATCAATGGCATGACCTTGAATGAAAAGAAATGGCTAGTTGAAAAAACCGATACTCAAGCGGTGTTCGGTGAAGAAGTCAGCTTGCTCACAACCGGCAGCAATTGGGTTGAGATTGCAGCAAACGATCAATATGTACCTTATCAAAAAGAAGGCTACCCGGGATGGGTCCCAAAATCCCATATAGCGAAAGTGACAAAAGATTATTCCGATTGCGGCATTGCCATCGTTACAGCAAAACTCGCACCATTGTATAATACGAACGACCAAAAGCAGTTCATGGAAATCAGCTATTCAACCATCTTGCCGGTCATCAAATCAGACAATAAATGGTACCATGTGCAAACACCAGCTAATGGCATCAAACTTCTGCGGAAAGCGGATGCCAAATCGTATAAGAACTATAAATCCGTTCCTAAACCATCACAAGCAAACATCGTCAATGAAGCGAAAAGGTTCTTGGATCTTCCCTACTTATGGGCAGGCACTTCCGCTTACGGCTTTGATTGTTCCGGAATCATCTACGCTGTTTACAAAAACTTCGGAATCACGATTCCGCGCGATTCGTTCTATCAAGCGACAAAAGGCACGGCGGTAGCGAAGAAAGATTTGCAGCCTGGTGATTTGGTGTTCTTCGCCTATAACGGCGGAAGAGGAAAAGTCTATCATGTGGGGCTCTATATCGGCTCCGGCAAAATGCTGCATGCGCCGAATGCCTCTTCTAAAGTGCGAATTGAGGCGTTGAATTCCGGAGTTTATTTGAAGAATTACTCTGGAGCTAGAAGATACCTGGAATAAGTTAATGGACAAAGTAAAACCCCCATGCCAAAAGGCATGGGGGTTTTCGATAGTTTACGGCGTATCAAGCCACGCTCCACAACGTGTTCCATAAAGGAATGCTTGTCCGTCTTACGCAAACGAGCTCATCGCGTCTTTAACAATAGAGCATGGCGGAAACTGTGTCAATGTTTTACACTTCTCATTTGTCTTGTTTATTGATGAACTTGGTTAATGGATAAACTCCAATGCTTTGGATTACAAGTGATAAAAGAATGACCGCAAAAGCCAGCGACACCAACAAATCATCTTTCTCTCCTACTTCATTTTCAAGCCAGAGCAGCAACGCAACCGACATTGCGCCTTTGATGCCCGACCAGGTGAGCAGCGAAGTGGTTGAAAAATCATTGGTGAATTCCTTTCTCCAGGCTGGAACCCCGTAAATAAACACGGCCAGCACAATAAACCTGGCGAAAATGGATAACAGGAAAATCCCCACTGCTAGTCCCCATTTTGAAAAGGCCAAGTATTCAGCGCCTTGAATACCGATTAATAGGAACAGCAACCCTAAAAGCGTCGGGTTGACAATATTCCAAAAGCCATCAAGCGATTCTTGGATGTGGCTATTGTCTTTATCCTCATCGAATTCAAAAGTTAATACGATACCTGCAACTACGGTTGCCAAAACGCCGGAAACGCCTATCGCCTCTGCCAGATAAAAACCCCCATAAGCTACGATAATCGTCAGCATGACATGATAATGCCGGTTATGCGTGTAATGGATGATTTTGCTCATGAGCCAGCCAAGAAACAAGCCGACCGCAATCCCTCCAAGGGACACCACCAAAAATTCGGAAATGAACTTTCCTGCTGAAAAGCCATCCTCTGTCTGGAACATCGCAAGAAAAATAGTGAAAATGACAACACTCGTTCCGTCATTGACCATCGATTCCCCTTCTACTACATCTGCAATTTTCTCTTCTCCTTTACTTTGCTTCAATATAGCTGTTATCGAAACTGGATCTGTCGGAATGAGAATCGCAGCCAAAAGAAAGGCCGCCGTCAGTGAAATGGATATCGACAATCCGCTCATCCAGTAGATGCCAAGCCCTAAAAGCCCAGCGGTCGCCATCAGCCCCAATGTACTGAGTGCCGCAATAATCCCTGCATTTTCCTTCAGCTGCTTGATTGGAAACTGATAGGCCGATGTGAACAAAATAGCAGGAAGAAAAACAGTGAAAATGATGTCTTTGGTGATATGCAGATTTGAGAAAAATGGAAGAAATGAAAGACCGATCCCGATCAGTACAAGAACCACAGGAACCGGAAAGTAATTCTTTTTGATATCGATTGTATAAACAATGTACCCAATCAATAAGAGCAGTAAAATTTGATGAGCCAGCAAGGTATCCACGCCTTTCAAATTTTCTACACAGACCTTACTTCTCTTCATTCCTTTCTTTCTCAAAGTTAAACTTTTACCTTCCAAAGTACCAGTCGGCTCCGCTACTCGATTCTAGAATTTATAAAAAAAAGCCTCAGACAATGACCACCTTAATAGTGTCTTGCCTGAAGCTTTTCAGTTCGCTAGATTTTTCTTTCTTTGATGCGTTTGATCGTCTCTTCGATCCAATGCGCTGTATGCTCCGCTTTGCTGTTAAAATAATCATTCATGAAATCAACAAAATTCGTTCTTGATTCGTCCACGTCGATCATTTCCCGGAAAGTGGCCATATGTCCCCAACGCTCTTTATGTTTTTGCAGTTTTCCTTCTAAGATCAGCACAACTTTATCCCGATCCACATAATCCAAGGTTGCCAAACCGATGATCATTTCATTTACGGCTTTCGACTTCTCAAATAAGCTATAGATTTTCTTCGGCAACTCTTTCCGGCCTTTTTCAGTGATTGCAAAGACTTGTTTGTCCGGACGATGCTCTTCTCTAATCACTTCAACGACTTCGATTAAGCCTTGTTTCGTAAGGGCTTCAAAATGATAGTAAAGTTTGCTTTCCGTTAATCCCGCAAATTCGTCAAACGGGATCGGTTCAGAAAGCTGCCGCTTCAATTCGTAAGGATAATTATTGCCTTCGATCAGTTTGCTCAATATATAAATTTGGATTGCCATCTTTTAGACTCCTTTGGCAAGAACTGACTTCATTGTAGCAAACTTACGCTGTGATTTCAGCAGCGTTCTGGAGTTTTGCTTCTTGTGCTTCCGGCGCTTCAATCGGAACCGGTTTGTGAAGAAATGCCACGATCAAGATATTGATCAGCAGCGCTGCTCCTCCGATGGCTGCCATCATCCATTGATTAGGCGCCGCGCTGACGCTGCCATACAAAGTAGCAAAATAAGCTTGGACCGAATAATACATCGGTGAAATATAGCTCATCCACTCATATGGCAGATACATCATTTCGCGAGGCATAGTCGCCCCGTTCGCAAGCGTTTGAATCAATAGAATCGGCAAGTTTAGCACCATGCCGCCTTCGCCTACCAAGAAGATCAAAATGGCAGTGAAGTTAAAGCAGACCATATAGTTTAAGATTTGCTGTGCGGTTAGCCCCAGCAGCAATTCCGTTCCATAGCCGTTGACGAAATAAGAAATCGCCACGCCAAGAACCGAAGATACAACAGCAATCATTAAAGCAGTCAATTGAAGATAGATGAACAAGCGGGTTTTGCTTGCTTTGCCGCGGCTGTCTTTAAAGGCTGACACCAACTGCATGGCTCCGATCATGGCTCCGGTATATCCAGCCATCGTCAAGAACATCGGCAGCATGTTATTGTTCATGCCCGCCGGCACTTCGTTGATCGTCACCATATTGCCTGTATAAGACGTTTCAATCATTTGCGCTATTTCCGTTGCTTGTTCTTCCGGTATATTCAAGTTCATTAATACACCTTGTGCCGTCTGTGTAGAAAATTGTGTACTTAATTGGTTATTGATTTGATTTACGATGGAGGTCATCGTTGAAGATACGACGGTTGCGCTTGCACCGTTCGTGGTGAAGTCGATGCTTGATGCCGCTTCCCCGTTTTGCATATCAGCAGAAAAAGTTTCCGGAATGTGAATGATTAATGCTAAATCATTCTTTTCCAGTTGTTTCATCGCTTGTTTATTTGTTAGACCCGTTTCAATTTCTTCAAATGGCAGTTTTTCCGATAATTGCTCGGAAATCATTTTGCCATACTCGCCGGCATCGTCATTCACCATTGCAATCGGCATTTGATCAATATTATTCGGAATGGCCGAGTAACCGGGAATGAAAATGCCCAGCATAGCAATCGCGTAGAAAATCCCCATAAAAATGGCGGCGATTGCGCCTTTGTTCTTTAAGAACTGTGTAAACTTCATCTGTTGCTTCCTTCTTTCTCTTTTCAATTCACTTTTTAAATAGTACTTTAATTAGAGTACTATTTTTAAACTAGTTAGCATTCTACTCTCTTTTGTTTTGAAGTTCAACAAATCAATCCATCTTTTTTTACCGATAGTGGAAATATGTATATATAGGGAAGGAAATATTTGGATGAGGCTAAGGCAGTCGATAAATTGTTTCATGTGAAACATTTCTTATCTTCTAAATGATAGGGGTTCTGAGCAAAGTGTTCCTTTTAAATTTGCACAAAAAAATTGCCTGCAGATGTTAGGACAACCCTAATATCTGCAGGCATTTTTCTTTAAGAGGAAAAATTATAAGTGTTCATTTACTTTCTTCATTCAGGGAAGAAATTGAATGTGTAAGTAATGCCACGGAATTCGTCATTATACGGAAGGTTGAATGTAATATCTACCGTATTTTTGCTTGCCAATGAAACCATGATTGCTTGTTTTGCATCTTGAGCGCCAGCAGCAACTGTGCCATTGCCATTAGAGATTTCATAAGAAACGTTATTGACTAGGACTGTTTCAATTCCTTGGTCTGCTAACGATTGGAAGAACCCTGTACCTGATTCAGGTGCTGGAAGATCTCCAGATCCCTCAATATTAAATGTATTCACTCGGGACTCGTCTACAACTACATCGTAGCCATATTCTGCTCCAAGAGAAGCAAATCCATTCATTGCATCTCGGAAGTCTTCGCTCAACTCTTCCACTTCAAGCATTTCTGCTCTGTAAATGAAGATAGCGAAATCTCCGCGTTTGATGGAATTATCGGGAGCGAACTTAGTAGCAGAAACCCCTTGCGTGATGCCATTTGCCATCAAGCCGGCTACTGCCTGGCTATAGCGGCTGTTTACATCGGTGAACGTCATGTTCGATACATCGCCTTTAAAGTTATACGCATTAGCGTTGCTCATCATTAAAGCGACTTCTCCACGTGTAATCGTGTCGTTGAAACCGAAAGTTTTAGATGTCTTCCCGTTAATGATTCCAGCTGCTTTTAATGAATTGATCGCAAGGGTACCGCGAGTTGGTACATCGTTGAATCCAGATGCCGGAGCTTTAGGATCCTTCAAGTTCAATGCTTGTGCCAAAATAATAGCTGCATCGCCGCGTTTGATCGTTTCATTTACGCCAAATGAAGTCTTCGTCAAACCGTTTGATAAATTATTTGTCACCAAATACGTAATTGGCAACGCATAACGTTCGGATACATCAGTGAAAGCTGCTGTTTTCACTTCATCAGCTGCAACCGCTGGCACTACTGCAGTAGCTACTAATGCAGCCGAAGCTCCTGCTACTGCGAAATACTTGAATTTTTTCGAATCGATTTTCATTCACTAATTCCTCCTCTTAAATGGGTTCATTCTCGCCTTTATTTCCCAGTTGTTTAAATATTATAGTAATATTTGTAATAAAGGCCTTCTCCTATTTATACCAATGTGCTATCAATATTAATAGAATAGAAATACCCAATTTTGAAAATTCATACTAATTATCTATTGACGTTTATAGGAAATAAAAATTAGTTTTTTCAGTTATTATTTCTATTTTTTATAACTGACCTCTACATTTTCTTTTAAATTGATACTTTTCACTAGGCCATCCCTTTGATAATGTATGGTAACAGTCCGTTACAGCATTGCAATGGACCGAAACAATAGATAAGGATGGGTTACCATGCAAAAAACAACTACTTACCCGAGTACACGCACTTTTGATCTGATTTTAACTTCTATGGCCATCGCTCTCGTATTTGTGGCTACTCTTTTGTTAAATATCCGACTTCCTATCGCTGCAAATGGCGGATTGGTCCATTTAGGAACCGCTATGCTTTTTATCATTTCCACCCTTTTCGGCCCTAAAAAAGGAGCCATTGCCGGCGGTGTGGGGATGGGATTGTTCGATTTGTTTTCCGGATGGACGCTTTGGGCGCCATTCAGTCTCGTGACGCGCGGCCTGCAAGGCTATATTGTCGGCAAAATCTCTTGGGCTAAAGGGCGGAATGGCGGAAGCATCGGCTTTAATATTCTGGCGGCTCTTGTCTCGCTGCCGTTTATGCTCGCTGGCTATTATGTTTGCGAAGCTGTGCTCTTCAGCAGTTGGATTATTCCACTGGCTTCTATCCCAGGCAACCTTGTTCAAAATATTGTTGGCCTCGCTGTGGCGATTCCAGTCGTGGCAGCATTAAAGAAAACCCCATTTTTCAAATAAACACATAAAAAAGAGGATGCGAAATTGCTGCATCCTCTTTTTCATTCCAATCAATTTATGACTCTTGAAACAGTTACTCCATCACCAATTGGAATTAATAAAGATTCCAATCGTGGATGATTGACTACTAAGTCATTGTATTTTTTCATGATATCCGTATACCGTTTTGGCTCGGCTAGATCGTCAACGACACTTCCCGCTGCCAATACATTATCCGAAAGAATCAATGCACCTGGTTCTGCAAGCTGCAGACAGCCATTCAAATAATTTTCATAGTTTTCTTTATCGGCATCGATAAAGAAAAAATCGAATGTGTTCTTGTCCGCAATCAACTTTTCCAGGCTTTCCAGCGCCGGGCCTGTCAGGTAGCTAATCTGTTCTTCAAAACCGGCCTTGGTCAAATTTCGCTCCGCAACTTCTGCATAACGTTCTTCCAGCTCCAAGGACGTTAACTTTCCTTCGCTGCCGAATCCACGAGCCAGGCAAATTCCGCTGTATCCGCCAAGCGCTCCTATTTCCAAGATATTCTTCGCTCCAGAAATCGCCACTAACATGGTCAGCAATTTTCCGGAAGAGGGTGAAACTGAAATGGCTGGCATGCCATTTTCTGCGATGGAAGCTACGACTTCTTCCAATAGAGCATCTTGAGTATTAAATACAGCATCAATATAGGCATTTGTCTTTTTCATAACACAGATTCCCCTTTTCCGATTTATGGATGATGCCTTTATTATAACTTCCCCATCAAAAAAAGAACCATTCTTCCCTGTGGCGGGAGGAATGGTTCTTTTGGAATTACTTCGTCAATACAGCTGATTTTGTTTCTTCTTCAACCACTAATCCCAATGTTTTAGCTGTTGAAGTGTGGACTTCTTTTAGAAGTTCCGGATGTTCGTTTAATGATTTGCCGTAAGATGGCACCATTTCTTTGATCTTCGGCTCCCAATCTTTGATTTGTTCTGGGAAGCATTTTGCAAAGATTTCAAGCATGGCATGGACTGCTGTCGATGCACCAGGAGAAGCGCCCAGCAATGCTGCAATCGAACCGTCAGCTGCTGTTACGATTTCCGTACCGAATTGAAGCGTCCCTTTGCCTTTATCGGTATCTTTGATCACTTGAACGCGCTGTCCTGCTACCACAACATCCCAGTCTTCAAGTTTTGCCGTCGGGATGAATTCACGCAATTCTTCGATGCGCTGTTCGTTTGAAAGCATCAATTGCTGCACTAGATACTTCGTCAAAGAAAGCTCTTTAGCACCTGCTGCAAGCATTGTGAAAACGTTATTCGGTTTTACAGAACCGATTAGATCCATATTTGAACCGGTCTTCAGGAATTTTGGAGAGAAACCGGCAAATGGACCGAATAGCAATGATTTTTTGTTGTCGATAAAGCGTGTGTCAAGATGCGGAACAGACATCGGAGGAGCTCCGACTTTTGCTTTTCCGTAAACTTTCGCATGGTGCTGTTCAACGATTTCGGGTTTGTTGCAGACAAGGAACAAGCCGCTTACCGGGAATCCGCCAATATGCTTGGACTCCGGAATGCCTGTTTTCTGCAGCAATGGCAAGCTTCCGCCTCCGCCGCCGATAAATACGAAGCTTGCTGTATGATACTCGATTTTGTCGCTTTCAAGATCATGCACTTTCACTTCCCATTTGCCTTCGCTGTTGCGTTTAATATCTTTCACGCTGTGTTTGTAATTGATGTCGACATTTTGCTCTTTCAAATGTTCAAAAAGCATTTTTGTCAACGCGCCGAAGTTTACATCTGTACCTGTATCGATTTTAGTTGCTGCCAATGGCTCAGTTGATGTACGGCCTTCCATGATGAGTGGAATCCATTTCTTCAATGTCTCTGCATCTTCTGCGTATTCCATTCCTTTGAATAACGGAATATCAGCCAATGCTTTAAAGCGGTTGTTCAAGAATTTCACATTGTCTTCCCCTTCTACTAAACTCATATGGGGAATCGACTTGATGAAATCTTCCGGGTTGCTGATCCGTCCGTTTTTCACAAGGAAGGACCAGAATTGCCGCGACAACTGGAACTGTTCATTGATTTTGATCGCTTTATTGATATCAATGGATCCGTCAGAGTTCTCAGGAGTATAGTTCAGCTCGCATAATGCAGCATGTCCTGTACCCGCGTTATTCCATTCGTTAGAGCTCTCAGCCCCTGCGCTTGGAAGCTTCTCAAACACTTGGATTTCCATCTCAGGTGCTACCTCTTTAAGCATTGACCCTAAAGTCGCGCTCATGACTCCAGCACCAATTAAAATAACGTCTGTTTTCTTCTGTAGGTTGCCCATTATAACCTTCCTTTTCTAACCGATTATTGCAGAAAACTCAAGGCATGGCTTTCTTGGTGTCAAACACCGCCGAAGAATGCTGATTTCTGCTTTACTATTAACTATATCATACTGGCTCGTAGTTATTTACAATTCAAAACATTACTATTATAAGCCTTTTAAAGAGAAAAGTCCGTTAAAAAGACTTCAATTTGCATAAAAATAAAGCCTTTTCCCATTTTTTTAAGGAGAAGGCTTTCATACTTTCCGTTATCTCTTTAGTGATTTTATAGGAGCTGTTCAGCCGCATAGGTTTTCACCTGGTTGCGCCCTTCGTGTTTTGCCGCATATAAAGCGAGATCCGCTTTGTTCAGGAGCTGATAGAGGGTTTCTTCTGGCATCGCCGAAGCTTCAGCCACACCGCTGCTTATGGTTACGGAGATCCGGTTCTCGTCCACATGCAAAAAGCTGGTTTCTACTTGGCGGCGCAGCCGCTCTGCCACTGCTGCCCCTTCTTCAATATTCCCTCCGTCTAACGCTAATACAAATTCCTCGCCGCCATAGCGCGCGAACAACATCTTCTCTTTCAACTCTGCTCGGCAAATGTCGACCACATGTTTCAGCAGCTGATCGCCTACTTGATGCCCAAATGTGTCGTTTACTTGTTTGAAATGATCGATGTCAATCAGCATCACAGTGAAAGGAGCTTCCACTCGTTTGGCTTTGGCAAATTGCTGCTCGCTTATTTGGAAGAATGCCCGCCGGTTGAAAACCCCGGTCAGTTCGTCGTAATAGGCTTGGTGCTCAAGCTTTCGCTGCAAGCTCTTTAATTCTGTAATATCCGTGAAGATGATTAGCAAGCCTTTATTTTCGCTGCCATGCCGCAACGGAGAAATGCGCACTTGGTAAACACGTTCCAAAAGTTCGTTTTTCAACTCGATTTCCTGCAGCGACTCTGCCGCTTTTAATTCAAATGGAAATGCTGTTTCAGACAACCCTTTCCATACATTTTCAAAATGTACACCGAATAGCGATGCATCGAGCGAAGGAAACATCTTTTCAGCCGACTGGTTAAATTCAATGAGATTAAGTGATTCGTTCAGCACAAAAACACCATCGCTTATGCTATTGAATATCGCATCTTTGGCAATCGGCATAACCGCAAATAATTGCGAGCGGTTGATCACCCATAGATAGAGAATGGAAGAAACGCAAATAACCATCGGCACCGGATCAATTCCTTCAGGCGTTAAGCCGATCAAGTAAATAAATGCAGTGGACATGGGAATCAATTGGCCAATTGATAAAGCAAAAATTTGTGGACGGTAAGCTTTCGCCGTTTCTCTCCAGCGGAAAAGCACCAGTAAGAAAGCAGCCAACATACAGCCGAAGGTATAAATTCCGTGGATAAGGTACCAGAGACCGATTTCTTGATGAACGAAAGGAGCGCCTAGCGAAGGGTCAATTTCAAACACTTTGTAATGCAGATGATGAAAATCATTTGTAGCTACCATCAGAAAGCTGATGGCGGGTATAGCAAGCATCGCTGCAATTCTTTTTTTCGTCAGCTTTATCCCTAAATAATGCATGATGAACAGCAATCCTAAAGGCGCCGAAGCCGCCATGCCAATGTATAGCAAGGTGTTCCAAAACTTCAATTGCCCGATGGTATCCGCGGTTAAACTAAAGGCGGAAGCGAAGCAATAGATGGTGATAGAAGCTGTATAGATCATAAAAAAATTAGCGATTTTCTTATATTGCTGCCTTTTGGCAAAGACATATGCGCCTAAATACAAATTTAATACACCGGATGTGCAAATCAGTGTAATATAGGTCGTTAATTGAGAACTCATCATACTACCTTCTTCAAACTTTAAATTTTTTCTTATAATGTAGCACATGTTACAGAAAAAGTAGATAGAAAGTAGAAGATATTTTTAAACAAATTAGCACAATTTTCCCATAGGTTGTATGAAACTGATTATGAAAATAATTTTTGTTGAAAGGAATTCCTTTTTCTACATGGAATACTATAGATGTCTGAATTGAGAGGGGGAATTTCATGGAAATCAGAAATTTCGATGCGGCTATGGCTTCTCAGGCTGCTGCTTTGCTTGCAGGCCGCCATCAAACCGAAAGAGCCCTTTTTCCCGAATTGCCTGCCCGCTTTGAGAAATCGGAGCATGCGGAAAAAGCCATCCGGGGATTGTTAGCAAAATCGCCGTCTGTAGGAGTAGCCGCTTTCCGGCATGAAAAAATGGTCGGTTACATGATTGCCCAAACTCTAAACGAACCGCAAAGAGGCCGCCATGCCTGGATTGATTATGCCGGATATGCATTGGATCTGGATGCATCAGAAGAACTGATCCGCCAACTTTATTGCGAATTAGGTGAACAATTGGTGCAGCTTGGCTATTTCAGCCATTTTGTGCTGACGCCTTGCGGCAATCCAAAAGCGATGGATGCTTGGTTCAGAGTTTGTTTTGCCTACGAACAAGTCCATGGATTGCTGGACTTGAAAAATGTTCAGCCGCTCGACTCCTACGATCCTTCCATTCGTTTAGCGGTAAAGTCAGACGAGGCGGCTGTCCGGGAAATGTCGAATATGATACCGTCCCAAGTCGCTTCCGCTCCTTCCTGGGGTGCTACATTGCCCGAAATGCTGCCGGATTTGAATGACGGCTATGCGGAATTATTGGATGAAGAAGATGTGCGGTTTTGGGCGGCATTTGAAGAAGACGGGACGATTGCCAGCTGCATCGCTGCCTGGCCTGACGAAGCGTCTGAAGCGAATATGCGCATACCGGAACGTTGCAGCACAGTGAGCTGTGTCGCCACAAGAGAAGGATTTCGCGGAAAAGGGCTATCGAGCCAGCTATTATCGATTGTTTTGAACGAGGCAAAACAATCCGGATTCGAATTTTTCGAGACCGACTGGCGCATGGCGAATCTCCCCATCTCCAACTTTTTGCCAAGGCGCGGATTTAAACCTTATGCCTACCGGCTCCATCGCCAAATTGACGCCCGCGTTCTTTGGGCGAACGGCAGCAATTCAACAAAGTAAAAAAGCTGCCTTTTAAGGCAGCTTTCATTTTAGAAAATGAAGATTCTTTTTCGCTCCGTCCTGCACTACTTAGAAATCTTTCTGAACAGCTCTTCCTACTACTAAATTGGCGACAATGAAGCCAAAAACACCAAGCAGGACCGGAACGGCTGTAAAGGAAAGCAGGTTGGTGCCGATCGTATCCACTGATGAAGACAATAACGCCACAATGAGGATGGACGAAGTGATCGTTGCCGGCACTGAATATTTCATCATGCCGAAAAACAGCGGGATTAAGGACATACCTGCACAAGCAATGGCTAACACAACGAGATGGATAAGGTAATCGGTTTGTAATGCAGCCGGCAGATCAACGGGCGTGACGGTGTAAAAACCATTAATAAAGGAAAAGCTGTAGTAGACGATCAAGATTGAGGCGATGATGAAAAAAAAAGTGAGCACGCTGATGATGATCAGTTTAGCGAGCAGCAGCTTTTTCCGGCTGATCGGATACATGAACAGGACAGAAATGGTTTTATTCTTAAACTCTTCGATAATGGTATTGGAAAGCAGCACCGACGCATAAATCACAAATGCCGCAACGACCAGCAGTTCAATCAGCAGGCGGATTTCTTGCCCGCTGGCCAGAAATTCCTGTGCCGCTTCCGGTTCAAGACCGAGCAGCATCAAAATGCTGAGAATGGCTAGATTGATGAACACAAAACTCAAAGCGACACTCGTTAAATTCATTCTTTTCAGTTCCAGTTTAATCAAATTAAGCATGGGAATCTCCTCCTATAAGCTGCAGGAAATAATCTTCGAGAGGCTGCTGTTTATGATTGATGGCCCCGATGGCGACGTGGCTTTGGACCATTGCCTGGATGATGTCATTTTGCGAAATGTGTTCATCGTAGATATTGATCAAGCCTTTTTCTTCTTTCACTCGGAAGTTCTTCAATTTCAATTCGTTTTCCAGTACGAAAGCCGCTCTTGGGTAATCTTCAACAAAAAGTTCCAAGTGATTGGCGTGCGAGTTTCTGATTTCGTCCATGGAAGCTTCTTTAATGAGTTTTCCTTTTCGGATGACGCCGACTGTATCGGCGATATGTTCAATTTCTGCCAGGTTATGGCTCGATATCAATAAAGTGATGCCGTATTGGCGGCTCAATTTCATAAAAAGATCGCGCAATTCATGCATGCCAACCGGATCGAGCCCATTCACCGGCTCATCTAGAATCAGAAGTTCTGGCTTTGTCATGACTGCTCTTGCAATGCCGAGCCGCTGCTTCATGCCGAGCGAGAATTCCTTGACCGGCTTGTCTTCCACATTGATCAGGTTCACAAGTGCCAAAGCTTCGGAAATCGCCTTTTTGTCGTAATACCCCATATACTCACAATGAAGTTCGAGGTTTTTTCTCGCTGTCAGCTTTTCGTAGAAAATCGGGTATTCAATGATACTTCCCATTCTTTTCAGCAGTTCGTAAGAAGTTCCGTGGACTTTCTCACCCAACACTTCAATCTCGCCTCCAGATGGCTTCACCAAATTGGTGATCATTTTCATGACCGTCGTTTTTCCTGCGCCGTTCGGTCCAAGAAAGCCATAAATCTCCCCTTTGCGTATATTCATACTCACTTCGGAAACCACTTCTTCCCCGCGATAAGTTTTCGTCAGCCCTTGCGTTCTAAGAATATAAACCATTCCGCCATCTCCTCTCTTGCTTCTTAGATACACTTTATCAAAGGGAACTGTCGTTTCACTTACTAAATCCTTACGAATTCCTTACGTTTGTTAGGGCTTTGAATTTCAGGGTGAAAACCGTCTTGTTGAAAGGGACGCTGGAAAAATCAATGCTTCCTTTCATGCGTTCCGTGAGCCTTTTCGCAATAGTCAATCCGAGCCCGCTTCCTTCAGCGGAGGAACTTCTCGCATCTTCCAAGGTGTAAAGGCGCTCGAATACATTATGGAGATCTTTGTCGTTGATCCCTTTGCCCCGGTCCCAGACTTCTATCTGCACTTCATCCTTCTTCCGCTCTAATTTGAGCCCGAGTATCTGCCCATCTTTTCCGTACCGGATGGCATTGGATATCAGATTCTCCAACACCCGCGTGAGGGCTTCCGAATCCGCTTGGATATAAATCGATTCTTCCGGGATTTCAACCGCTACTTCAAAGCCTTTCGCAGTCAAGGTATCGTAAAAGCCGAGGATGGTTTTACGGCATACTTCATTGATGTCGACCGTTTCAATTTCAATCGGCCAATCATCCGATTCCAGCTTCGCCAAATCAAAAAATTTGCTGATCAGGTTTCCGACTTCAATGACTTTTCCGTTCACTTTCGAAAGCAGCTCTTCCTGTTCTTCAGGCGTGTAGCGCTTGTCGTGCTGAATCGTTTCAATATAGCCCAGAATGACCGTTAACGGCGTTTTCAGGTCATGGGAGACATTGGACAGCATGCGGTTCATCGACATTCGGATGCGTGCTCCGTCAGCTGTGTATTCCTGATGGTAATCAAGCAGGGAATTGATGCTCGCCAGCAACTCACGGAGCGGTTTTTCATCAGTAACGATCCGCAGCCGTTCAGTCGATTGCGTATCCATGATTTCATTTATTTTCCGGGAAATATACGGAAGGTCTTCTGTGATGGCTTTTTTTATCTTGTAATAGCGGTAGCTTACAAACAGCAGCAAAATTAAAAGGACAGCGCTCACATAAATCATTTCTCCATCTCCATCTTGTAGCCGATTCCCCAAACGGTCTTTATGTATTTCGGCGAGGACGCATCTTCTTCGATCTTCCCACGGAGCCGCCGGATGTGGACATTGATGACATTATCGTCTCCGTAATATGCCTCTTTCCACACGCTTTCAAAAAGTTGGCCTTTCGTGAAGACGCGGTTCGGATTGGTCGCGAGCAAACTGAGGATTTGAAATTCCTTCGCTGTCAGGTTGATTTCACTGCCGTTTTTCAAAACGGCAAAATTCGATAGATTGATTTCGAGCTCATCCACTTTCACCAGTTGATCGGGATGTCCCGTTGCCGTATGGCTGTATTGTTTGGAACGGCGCAGCGCCGCTTTCACGCGTGCCGTCATTTCAATCAATGAAAATGGCTTTGCGATATAATCATCCGCCCCGAACCCAAGCCCAAGCGCTTTGTCCACATCGCTGCCTTTTGCAGACATGATCAAAATTGGCAGCATGCTGTCTTTTCTTAGTTCCTGCAGAATATCCAGTCCGTTTGCTGTCGGAAGCATCAAATCCAGGATGACCAAATCCACCGTTTCTTTCGCAAATAGGCGCAGCGCTTCATCACCGTCAAACGCTGACGTAACGGCATAGCCTTCCCTTTTCAAGTGGTTTGCCACCATTTCGTGGATTTGCTGATCATCTTCAACCACTAATATCGTTTCGTTCACTGTTTTCACTTCTTTCTCGTCTTGTGCCCGTTTAATTTAAATCGTTTCCTGTTTCTATGATTCCATTCGAAAGGGAAAATTTCCTTTTTTCAGAGCAAGTTTCCGAAATAAAAAGCTGCCGAGTATCGACAGCTTCAAACCTTGCCGTATCGTCAGTCGTTACCCCGCTCCTCCGGCAGCGGCAGCAGACTGATCCGATTTGACACAATCAATGGCCACAACGATAGCAATCACCACAGTTTCCATTTCTTCATCCAGTATCTCTACTTTGTAGCTGTCTCCCCAAGTGAACCATTCCTTGCTGACCTGGCCCACCACTTCTCCGTGCTGCAGGATTTGAAAATTCATATCCCACCAATTTCCTTGAACATCGATGCCCGTGCCTTCAATCGTATAACGGGCTTTTAAAAAAGAAAACTCTTTTTGGATCGTCAACCGCTCCTGCCCATTCACTTCCACAAAAAACCTAGGCAGGAAGCTGAATGTCTTCTTTGTGATAAGCGCCACTTCTTCTCTCGCCGGGTTCATGATGGAAAAGGTTTTAGGAATTTGCATAAAACTGCCTTCAACATAATAGACATCGTTTTCTGCTGAATCTTTTACCGTGAATTTGCCGCTCAGACTGAAGACTTTCTGTTTGATGTAGAATTGCTTCATTTTCTTCATCCCCTTTTCGAAAATTAAAAACTTCGCCAAAATCCTTATTAACTTGTATACGTTTTTACAAGCGCTTGGTTTCCGATTCAAGACGATTCTTTTGGATACGTGGAAAAGCATTCCGTATCCCTTTTCCACCGGTTATACTAAAGGCAATTATTTTCCGAAAGGATGAGCCATTTATGGAGATCGAGAATTTGATACCTGTGAAAACCCGTCAAGAGCTGAGAACTTGGCTGGAGGAACACGCAGCAACTGAAAAGTTCTGTTGGGTGGTCGTCAGCATAAAAGAGCAGCCCGGAACGCTCCTCTATTTAGATGCGGTCGAAGAGGCGCTGTGCTTCGGCTGGATCGACAGCACCAAAAAGAGGGTATCCGATACCGAAGTTGCCCAACGGCTTTCCCCGCGGCAAAAAAAGAGCAATTTCACAGAGTTGAACAAAGAACGTGTGCTGAGGCTCGAAAAATTGGGCTTGATGACAGATCGTGGCCGGAGCATCTTGCCGGATATGCGTCCGGAGTCTTTTATCATCGATTCTGAAATTGAAGCTCGCTTGAAAGAAGACGAGCAAGTCTGGCAACATTTCCTCCACTTTCCGGAACCCTACAAAAGAATTCGCATCGATACCATCCAAAGCTCCAAAAGCGATCCTGACCTTTTCAATAAACGATTGGAGAAGTTTATCGAAAACACGAAGAAAAATAAATTATATGGCCAGTGGCATGATAACGGACGTTTGATTGATTATTAACACGAGAAAAGGCTGCCAGATGATTTCGGCAGCCTTTACGGTATCACTGACTACAGCGGGCTTTAAAGAAGCATGTTCTTTTTCCGCCCGGACCAAAGGAGATAGCCCAACCAGATTAAGGTCAGCCCCATCGGTACTGCCAGCACCCGGTCGTATGGATGCGGAATGATGGAAGCTCCAAGGGTAGCGACGGCACTAAAGACCAGGAAAACACCGGCAAGGCGCGGCAGCACTTTGGCACGGATGATGGCAAAACCGAGCAAGACGCCGCCAAGAATATACATTCCTCCAGCCAAAGGCGCTAAAAGCGGCAGAAATCCGAGATCTGCGCCCGTTGAATAGCCGCCAAATATCCCCAAGAATCCTTCGACAAATTCAGGTGCCTCGTCGATGAGCACGGGCAGAACCAACGCTTCAATAAAGCTGAAAATCAGTGAGGCTGCCAGAACAGACTAAAGATGAGCGTTCCCGCCAGTCCGAGCCAGCCGCTTTCCTTTATTTGCTTTGTGTAAATTCCTACGGTTCCAATCAAACTCGAAAAAGACATCAGACTGGTTAGCCCTGAAACAACAAGCCAGGAGCTTGTTCGAACCGAGGATAATTGATCCGGCGGATGGATCAGTTGGATTGTGATGAATAAACTTCCGGCTAGAATCGCTGATAATCCCATCCAGCGGATTAAACCGTCAGCTGAAATGGTTTTTCTTTCTTCGGTAGTCGTGAAAAGTGTTGCCATAAGCTATTCCTCCCTTTCTGAATAAAAGTAAAATCATTTTTGTATTGCCTCAAGCCAGTAGGAGAATGATATAATTAACTGAAAAAACAGTCTTTTTTAAGGGGAATCCGGATGAATCATTATGAAATCATCGAAGATGCGCTGATGCATATTGAAGAGAATCTTGAGCAGCCCTTGTCATTGGATTCTGTAGCCGCTTCAGCCAATTTATCCAAATATTATTTCCATCGATTATTTTCGGCGATGATCGGCTGTTCTTTGAATGACTACCTTCTGGCAAGAAGGCTGAATGCTTCACTGGATTTCATCCAAAACCAAAAGGATTCGTTAACCGAAATTGCGTACCGGTTGAATTTCGGCACTCAATCTTCTTTTAACAGGGCCTTCAAGCGCCAGTATCAAATTGCTCCAGGAGCTTTACGAACAGGAAGCAGGCGGATTTCTGCAACGCCAGTGCCTACGGTCGTCAAAAGAGCGGTAAAGAACATCAATGGCGATGTGGTGGCGAATTTCAGCCTCATTGAACTCGAGCACACGAAGCTCAGCGGCATCGCTTTTGAAGTCGATTTGATCACGGATGCCTATAAAGCGGAAATTCGCTCCTATGCCAAGAAACTGTTGAGCCATCTTGACGAAAGCGTGAGCGGCCCGTGCTATGTGGTCTACTCCAACTGCCAGCCCGATTCCACGCGCTTTAAAGTTCTATTCGGAATTCCCTCTGCGATAAAAATTGATGAACCTTATTATTTCACAGTCGACCTTCCCCCGCTTTTTTGCGCCAAATTCACTTACTCAGGGGATTTGCTCGATATCGGCGATGTCCTGAAAAGCGACTACGCCCGGTTTTTAAAAATTTCCAAGCAGGAAACAGAAGACTCGACAATCGAACTCGTTCAAGTCTTCGACGACGTCCACCACCTTGAATCCGACTATCAAATCTATGCCCCGATCAAGAAACTGCCGATCGATTCGGATTTTTGATGTTCACCCCAGTTTGCTTGCCGCTCCTTTCTTTTTTGGTAATTCCAATGTAGCGGCGAACCGCTTCCTCCTGCTATCCAAATCTTGCTGTAATAAAAAAATCAACCAAGCACCTCCTAAGAGATGTTTGGTTGATTTTCTTTTTTTAATCCAGCTGTTCTTCTTCCAGCAGCTTGAAGCCTTCGATCATCGTGTCTTCTTCCACTTCGATCAAGATGCAGCGCTTGCCGTTGTAATTGACTTGTTTAACATAGCGCAAGTCTTGCGGACTGATTTTGATCTCCGCGACTTTCGTGTTGATCTTGATGGATTTCGATGCGTAGCTCGGCACGACATGGCTTGCTTTCATTTCGTAGTTTTTATCTTCCACGACTTGCTGAAAAGCGCGTTCCACTTTTTCGGCACTGATGTCTTTCACGCCGCTTGCCTTCAGCACCCGCGTCACTTCCACCGTATCCAAAACAGGAACTTCCACGTCTTCCTTCTCCGCTTCTTTTTCCACTTCAAGCATGAGGTTGATTTCATCATAGAGGCCAGCTAAGGTCCGGGAATTCACTTCTTCGCCGATCACCGCTTTGACAATTTCCTCGAACACCGCTTTGTCTTCCTCCGCCGTGACGATTTCGTCGCCGTTCAGCACGTTTTCGATAAACTGGAAATCCGGCTTATTCGCTTTGCTCGCTGAGTAGACGATGTGGTTGATGTCTGCGGCATTGTCCGTGAAGCCCGGAAACAGGAAGCCTCCCACTGGTGAAGTTAATTTGATCATCGGATCGAGCAGGATATTCGATTTGAATTCCTTTTCGGCAAAATCAAACACGAGCGAGCTTTTCGGCAACTCTGTCTGGTTCATGCTGCCGAGGATGAACGGCGTCGTGTACACTTCATCGCGCATGTCGATTTCGGTTTCATCCGCTTCGCGCTTCGTCGTCTTGAAGTACGTCCCGCGGATAAATGTGATGACCATGTCCTTCTCAAACGGTTTTTCTTCAATCATTTTTAACGCGATGCGCTGCATGTTCTCTTGCCATTCCGCGGCATCTTTCGTTTCAAGCCCTTCATACAATAAGCGCTGAGTATGGTCTGCCTGCCCTTCTTCCTGCGGCAAAAACTTCACTTCAAACAGTTTGGCATCGAGCTTCCCACCTAATACCTTTTTAAAATTGGCCAGAAACAGTTCTTGCTGCTCACGGTCAAGCAGCGAAAACGACCGGCTGTCTTCGTGGAAAATTTCCGTCGCTTCCCCTTGGATGTAGACATTGTATATCTCCGCGATTTTTAAGAGGTCCGTATCGAGCTTAAATCGTTTGCGGATATCGGCTATATCTTTATTATTCATTTTCAATTCCAACTCCCTGGTTCATAAAATCCGTATGGTGCAAAAAAAAGAGCAGCCAAAGCGAAATTCCGGCTTTTGGCGCTCTTTTAGTATACCAATAGTTTGGGTAAATGAATGGCTTCACCTTTTCTGCCTTTTAAGTGGCGATCCCAACCGATGTGTTTTCATAGCTTGGGTCTTTCAAGGCTTTTAAGAGGAAGTGCGCCACATCCGCACGCGGGATGGTTCTGGATTTTTCCGGAACGCCTTCTTTTGCTTCGCGGTAGACGCCTGTAAAATCGCCGTTGGTCAACCCCATCGGACGGGCAATCGTATAGACTAATCCATGCGATTCAATCCAGTCTACGGCCGCCCGGTGGTCGATAAGCGCGTTCTTCAGCATGCCCATCATCAGCTTGCCGCTCATACCCGGAAGCTCATTGTTGATGCCGGCTGAAGCCGTATAGACGATCCGTTTTACGCCGTGCTCTTGCATCCCTGCGACAATGTGCTTCGTCATTTCTTCCAGTTCCGATGATTTCTTCATGCCTTGGCTCGAACCGAGGCAAGAAACCACGGCGTCATGCCCGGCAATGGCTGCAGACACTTCTGCCGGTTTAAAGGCATCTCCTTGGACTACTGTCAAGTTTTCATGAGACGTTTTCAATTTTTCCGGAGTCCGGACAAATGCCGTCACTTCCAGTCCGCTTTCCACTGCTTGTTTGATAACCGCTTGCCCGACTCCGCCGGTTGCGCCGAAAACGATGATTTTCATTACAGGTCCCTCCCTTTTCTCGTGTAGGCTATAGCGCCAAATAGCCTGCTCCTATGAATCTTTTGCTCACTCCCATTATACACGCATCTGCCATTTCGATTTTGAAATAAGCGGAGCGGGGCTGCCTCCCCTTATCTGCCTGATTCAAGTTCAACTTCATAACGCCACATTTGTTCATTTTCCTCACGCTTTTTATAACGATACCCACATCGTGGAATGAGTTTTTCCCAATACTTCACTGCAGCATCATTTCGTTTCAATACATGCAAGGTACAGATGCCTGTATGTTTGTTCCAAAACTCTGTGCAGATTCTTTCGCTTATTCCCTTCCCCCTGCTTGTTTGCACCAAAAAAATTTCATCGATAGAACATTCCTTTTCAGAAGAGGAAAATACGGCCATGCCAATCGGCTTCCCGTCTTCTGTTATGCAAAACGCTTCCTGGCTTATACCCGTCAACAATTGGCTTACAGCTTCTGATAAATAATTCCCCTCCCTATCGATTTGTGTTCCGATCCAAGGGTTGTGCGCCGAAAGTTCATGGGCATAAAGATTAAACATTTGAATAAAGGCATGTTTCATTTCCGCAGCTTTTGTAAATTCCATAGACTTCTCCTTCAGAACCATTCTTTATCTTGCACTTTCAAATTCTTTTATTCCGTCCGGCTAATAATGCAAAACCAGTGCTTCAATCACAATGAACAACCAGATAAACAACGAAGCACCGCAAAAGATGATTTCGAAAAAATGAATGAACAAGACTTTCATCCCATTTTGCTTGGCTTTGCGAATGCCAAACAGGTCGCCGTTGTTTATGATGTAGATAAAGCCACTGACGACTAATAGGCTGGAGAGGGAAAAAGCGAAATTCGGCAAATCCGTGGCGTAGCGCGGATCGCCGCTAACTTCCATATAGAAAGGAATGCCAAATTCCTTGCTCACTACAAAACTTCCCACGATCAAGGTAAATAAAATCAGGGAAAGGCTGAACGGATGCCGCCGGTAGTCAATGACATCCAGAAATTTTTTCGTTTTTCCCTTAAAATTCAATTCGTCCGGCCCTTCCACTCGATCGCCTTGCATGACAAAAAGAAAACCGGCCGCCACCATGCCAATGAAAAAATACAGGAAGAACAAGTCGAACACAAGCGACCAGCTGGAGAAAGCAGCGAGCACCAGCGTCACGAGTGCGATGCCGACGAATCCGTTCTCCAGCCGTTTCCTATGCCGTTCCCACTGATTGATCACGTCCCGGTTGTCTCTTTTGTCCGTAGGCGGAACTTCGTGGTAAGGGGAACGGATATTTAAGATGTAGGCGCATACAATCAAGAGCCAGCCGACTCCAAACGTTATGGAGAGGGGTTTCGGATAAAGGGAAAGAGTATCGTAATGTTTCAGCACCCAATTTCCGCTTAAGGCCACGATTACAGTGCCCATCAGCATGATATAGGAAGAAAAAGTTTTCATATTCACCCGTAAAAGACGCTCCTTTTGCTATGGATAGTTATTTTCACCCTTTTGCCGCATGAAGCCGGCGGTGCAGTTCGCGGACCTGCTCTGCCAGTTCGGGAACCGGCCCTTCCACTTGGGCGTCTCTGATCACTTCTTCAATGGCCAGATTGTAGACAGGCCCTTGCTCCACCCCAAAATCACGGAGCCAAGCGGCCAATTGCTTTGAGGAACTCGCATAGATGATCTTCCCTAAACCAACCATCCCATGAGCTGCTGAACACATCGGGCAATGCTCCCCCGATGTATAAACAATTGCCTTCCTTCTGTCGTCAGGCGCCATATGGCTGGCAGCCCACCTTGCAATCGCAAACTCCGGATGCTGGGTGTAGTCGCCGCCTGCCACATGATTGTGGTCTTCAAACAGCACTTCCCCCTCAGCAGACACCAATACCGAACCGAATGGCTCGTCCCCTTTTTCTAACGCGGTTTCTGCAAGTTCCACACAACGCCGCAGATGGTTTAAATCCGTTTCAGTTAGCATGTTTGCATCTTCTCCCGTCTCATTCGTTCTATTTAATGACTTTCGGTTAACTGCCGAAGGCTTTAGAGTCTCGGCAATAAACCACTTCCACCTCGTTCGCTTCCACTTTTGAAAACCCCAATTTCTCGAGTAAGCGAATGGAAGCGACATTCTCCGGCGCGGCCCCGGCCCGAATGCTGCAATCTCCTTGCTGCCGGATCCAATCAATCAGCGCACGGACGATTTCATATGTATATCCCTGTCTTTTGAAGGCCGGGCTCACCGTATAGCCGATCCAGAACGTGTCCGCTTCTTTTTTGAGGTAGACATCTCCAATCAGCTGCTGGTCGGCTTTTCGGATAATCGCAAACTGCGCCCCGCTTTCTATGGACGAGTCTGCCAATAGCGCTTCTTCGTATTCTTTCTTTGTACGGCCTTTGAAATATTGATATTTCATCCATTCGAAATTGTTGCGATAGGACATGAAATCATCCAGATCATCCGCATGAAATGGACGGACAAAGCATCTTTCTGAGTTGAACAACGGTGCTGTCTCCACTTTTCGAACCTCCTCGCCGCATTAACCGACAACCGCTTAGTTGATAATCTCCCCTGATTTCTTCGCAGAACCTTCCCGCATCCTTTGCAGTTGAGCGAGGGGCAATGCGGTCCATTCCGTTTCTTCTCCAATGATTCGCAGCGGCTCTTTCGAGCGATAAGAACGCGTTAAGTTTCCAGGGAATTTTTTGTCTGTTACATTGGGGTCATTTTCAAATTCGCCTGTCGGTTCCACTCGGTAAACGCGCTCTTTTCCGTCCCCGGCCGCAAGTGCCGCTGCAAGCCCAGCTCCGTCAAGATTCGCGGCGAAATAAATATGGTTCATCTTCAGCCCGTCTTGGTAATTGGAATTGCCGCCCGGAGTCAATAAATCACCGACTGAGAGATCCGCTTTCGTTCCGTGATAAAACGGGCCCTGATCTGTTGGCGGCCCTTCAAATGATTTGGCCAATTCTTCCTGTCTTTTTGCGCTTTCCTGATCACCCAACTCCCTCTGGCATTCGGCAATGGTTCGGTACAGCGTGGAATACGCGCTTTTGACGTTCCCATCGTTGATTGCCCGTGCACATTGCAGGGATTTTTCCGTCCACTCCAATTTTTCGGCAGGGTTCTGCTGGACACGGCCGAAGTGGTAAGCTGCGATAAACCGTTCAAAGTCATCAGTGGCTTCCTTCCAGGCTTGCATAAAAATTTCGGCGGCTGCTCCTCTGTTGCCGCCGTCTTCTTGAGCCATTCCCTTCATGCAAAGCTTTACTACGGCATTAGCTGGACTGAATTTTGTCTCCATCGAAGTTCCCTCCAAATAAAATATGAGTTCATACGAGCCAATTCCGGAAACTGGATGTTTTTATACATAGAATGCTTTTGTCTTCTTTTTATCCTTATACATGCGCGTATCGCACGTATGGTAGAGATGCTCATAATCATTGCCGTCTTCTTCCACAAAAGCTGCGCCAATACTCGGGACCACTTCAATTTCGATTCCGTCTTGCCTGAATAAATTCTCTTGAAAAGCGGAGCGCACCTCATGGATTTGCTTCATAAACGTTTCTTTGGATGCTATATGCTCAAAAAACATGATAAATTCATCGCCCCCTAAACGGGCAAGGATGCTGGGCTCCGGCAAATGTTCACGCCAGCAATTGGCTGTAAACATCAGCACATGGTCTCCTGTCAGGTGGCCATATACATCATTGATTTCTTTAAAAAAGTTTAAATCACATAGCACCATTGCGGCATTTGTTTTGCCGGGCTGAGCCAGTTTTCGTTTTACTTCCTCTTCAAAATAAGTGCGATTGTATAACCCTGTCAAAACATCATGGTGGGCCAAATATTCAAATTGCTTTGATTGTTCGAGCAGACTTTTCTCATACTTTATAGATTCCGTAATGTCATGAAGTATAAACATTTTGCCTATCGGCTGATGATTGCTTCCTTCCACATATGAAAAGTGAACCGTATAATGCTTATCCTTCAGTTGCATGGATTGGGCAGCTGCACTGGTTTTCGTTGAGCGCTCAATAAATTGGACGAGGGATGGGAATTGGGACAGCACTTCTGCAGCCGGGTGGCCAATCAACTTTTTGTCCGGCAATTGGGCTAACAATCTTTTGGCAGATTTATTATAGAGTTTTAGCTGATTGTCCGTATCAAAAATAACGACCGCATCGTTAATGGATTCAAAAACTTTTTTCATGGCCAGCGGAGAAAGCTTCAGCAAATTAAATCGGTTAATTCCCCATAAGTAAAACAAAGAAGAAATGACAAGCCCAAAAGGAGAAATATCGATTGCCACTTTGACCGCGCCAATGGAATGGATGAACGGCACACCAAATACAAATAATGAGCCGATCATCATCAAGGCTGCCTGCTTTTTCCTTTCTTTATTCGCCTTCAAATACAAGTTAACCAGCAAACCGATGCCGATTAAATGGTAGCTGTAAATGCAGCCGATATGGATGTAAAACAACGGTCCCCTGTCGAGATCGATCAGCGGAAATCCGAGGGAACCGTCCAAGCCTGCACTCCTATAAAACAAATGGTGCCATTCGTTTGTAAAATGGGCACTTAATGTATAAATCGGGCCAAGAAGCCATAACGCGATCCATTTTTTCTTCAAAAACCGGCGATTTCCAGTGAATTGCAGGACCATCACAATCCAAACGAACGGAGCGAAAGCGATGCCAAAATATTGAATGTGGATCCAAAACATCATGTGCTCCACGGTCGTACTTAAAAGCTGAAACGCGTAGCCAAAGGTGTAGAAAAAAGCAGCCATGACCCCTAAGCCATAACTAATGGAAATAGGGGTGGCTCTATTTTGCCATGCGTAATGGAGCAGCACCATGTAGCAAAAAGTAAAGAGAAATAAAATGGATGAAAGGATAAAATTAAGGCTGATAATGTGAATTCCCCCGATAATGTCTTTCAATAGCTTCTGCAGATGACTGGGAAAGGATGCAAATTGAAATTTAGTTTTGGTCTACCTAATCGTAATATTAGCATGCAGTTTCTTATTTACACTATCCTTTCTTTTCTTAGCGGTTGAAATTTTCAAAATAAATAACATTAAAAAAAGGCTGTCGAGAAAGTTTCTCGACAGCCTGAAGAAGCGATGATTTCCTAAACTTTAGTTGTAATACAAGTTCTCAGTCGGATAGACCGGATCATTGGTGATGTCGATGCCAAGCTTCTTAAAGGTTTGTTCGTTTTCTCTATTCAATATCACCGTGGAATGCGCTTGCGTGTCTTTTAAATTCGGCAATTGCTTATAAGCGAGCTCGGAAGTCGGATTGGTGACGGCACTGATCGCCAGTGCAATCAGCACTTCATTGGCGCTTAATGTCGGGACGCGGCTGTTCAAGTCCTCGGTTTTCAACCGTTGAATCGTTTGCAGAATCATCGGCGACAATAGATCAATTTCATCAGAAATATTGGTCAGTTTCTTCAACCCGTTTAAAATTGCGGCTGCCGAAGCATCCATCAACGTAGTCGTCCGGCCCGTGATCATCTCGCCGTTCGGCAGTTCAAGCGCAATGACGGCTTGTAAATTCGTGCTGTCCAGCTGTGCTTGGATGGCTTTCGCATAATTGCGGGCCGGCAATACCGGCGCCCGGTCCTCTTTCTTTAAACCGGTCTCTTCCAGAATCACTTGCATGTGGCGGACACTGTCCTCGTTGGCAAGCCCTTTTTTATAGTCGTTCTCTACGACAAAGCTGCGCCGAATGATTTCCTGCTTGGCCGCTTCCTGGACAACGTTATCATCGGTGATGCCCGATTTCAGGCGATTCACGCCCATATCCGTCGGTGAGCTGTAAACAGACGCTTTGCCGGTAATCCGTTCGATAATCCGTTTGATGACCGGAAACGTCTCAATATCGCGATTGTAATTGACCGCTACTTTTTCGTATGCTTCAAAGTGGTAATTATCAATCATGTTCACGTCTTTTAAATCGACCGTAGCGGCTTCATAAGCGATGTTTACCGGATGCTTTAACGGCAAGTTCCAAACGGGGAACGTTTCAAACTTGGCATAGCCGACTTCATTCCCCAGTTTGTTCTCGTGGTACATTTGGTTAAGGCACGTGGCAAGCTTTCCACTGCCCGGACCAGGAGCCGTCACGACCACGATCGGCTTGGTCGTCTCAATATAAGGATTCGTCGCAAATCCTTCTTCCCCAAGGACCGCGTCCACGTTTGTCGGATATCCTTCGATTTCGCGGTGAATGCAGACGTTGATGCCGTTTCTCTCAAGCTTTGTCATAAACACTTTAACGGTCGGCTGGCCTTGGTAGCGCGTGATCAAGACACTGTTGACCGAAATGCCATATGCCCGGTATTCATCAATTAAGCGCAAGACATCCTGGTCATAAGTGATGCCATAATCTTCACGGACTTTGTTCCGTTCAATGTCTCCAGCGTAGACACAGATGATGATTTCCGCATTTTCTTTCAATGTGTGCAAAAGTTTGATTTTGGCATCTTCATCGAATCCGGGCAAGACACGCTTCGCGTGCTTGTCGCCGATCAATTTCCCGCCAAATTCCAAATAAAGTTTATCATACTGCTGCACCCGTTCCAGGATGTAAGCTGATTGTTCCTGCAAATATTTCTCCGAATCAAATCCAATGTTTTTCATTAATTTCCGTCCCGCCTTCTCTGCTTCAAGCTTTCTCTTAACTCTATGTGTAAAAACGCCTTACGAGAAGATTCCAGCTAAAAAATTTATCATTTATCATTATATAGCTTTTTAAAAAAAGAGAAAGGAAAACAGACCCGTTTGGTTTGGTGATGGAGTGATTCTAATAGGCGCGGCAAGCTTATTTACTTATGGTACGGTTCTCCCTTCATAATCCGGAAAGCCCGATACACCTGCTCCACCAAAATCAACTTCATCAATTGATGCGGAAACGTCATTTTTGAAAACGACAGCTTCTCATCCGCCCGCTTCAACACTTCCTCGTGGAGGCCGAGCGATCCGCCAATGACGAAGACGATTTTGCTGCGGCCGTAAGTCATCAGCGATTCGATGTCTTTTGCGAGCTGTTCGGATGTTTTCATTTTGCCGTCAATGGCTAAAGCGATGACGTAGGCATCTGGTGCAATTTTAGCCAGGATCCGTTCGCCTTCCTTCTTTTTGACGATTTCCATGTCCGCTTCGCTCAATTGCTCCGGCGCTTTTTCATCTGCCACTTCGACTTCGTTGACTTTTGCGTAGCTTCCCAGCCGTTTCGTGTATTCTTCAATTCCCGATTTCAGGTATTTCTCTTTCAGCTTTCCTACACTGATAATTGAGATATTCACAACTTATCCCCCCTTTACGCAATCTTTACAAACAACTTACTAACAGAAGTTATACACATATCCACAGTATTTTCTATATCTTGTGCCCGCTCATTCGTTCGCCACAAGATACGTTGCAGCCTCTTCGCAGTAATCACATTTTGTGGATAACTTTTCTCCATCTGATAATTCTGTAAGAATAGGATAATTTTTTGTCTCCGCCACAAACATGTCTAACGCATGCTCTACATGGGTTTTGCATGATTTGATCTCCATTTTTTTCGCCTCCTTTAATTTCCGAATATTCCACACAGTTATACACAATTCGTTCACGTTTATCCACAAGCTATTTTACCAGAAGAAAACGGTTACTGAAAGCTGGGGTTTTAAATGCCTGTGGATTGTGAATAGATTGGCTTTTCTAAAAAAGTTATCCACATGTCATTTTTATGCTTTCACGAACGTTGCTGCGCTTTTCTTTAAAATTCTTTACAAAGATTACAATAACATTACAAACTTTTATCCACTAAAAAACCACCTTCCATTCGCAGAATGAAAGATGGTGTAACTTCCCTTATTAAATTTCGGGCGCTTGTCCCCCGAACTCCGCCCATTCCTCTTTTGCAGGGCCATATAACCCTGGAACTTTCAAACCCGCTTGCCGCATTAATACGGTCATCTGCCCCCGGTGATGGATTTGATGGGTAAAGAGCACTTTCAAAACTGTCTCGATCGTCCACATCTCTCCGTACATATCCCGTTCCTCTGTTAAGGTTTCGTCCGTCCACTGCTGGCGGATAGCTCCGATCATGGATTCGTTTGTCCGTCGGTAAGCGTCCGCAATTTCCTTAGCTGTTTCGGGAACCGGCTCTCCAAATTTAGCCGCTTCAAACTGGAGTCCCGTGTGCCCAGCAACCATTTCATCAAAAGTGGTCGTCAAATGCCAAGCAAGACGTCCTAATGTCCGGTGATCCGCTGTTACTTGCTGCGACAGTGAAGCGTCTGTTAAGTTATCCAAGACCTTCTGAGTGCCTTCCGCTTCCGGCTGCCATTCCCGCAAAAAATCATCAATGCTTGCAAACATAGAATCCCTCCAAAAAATTTAATGTGTTATGGTGTTTTATTCGGTATGGAGGTTTGAATTCCTGCCGCATATAAAAAAGAAGCTGTCGCAAGAACAGCTTCTTTCAAAAATTATAAAGCAGAGTTGTCCACAAGCTCCAATTCGAAGTCCATGAGTTCTCCGTTGCGGTAAGCTTTTACTGCCAGCGTGTCGCCAATTTCTTTTTCATTGTATAGATGTTTGCGAAGTTCGATGATGTCACCGACTGCTTCCCCGTCCATTTCAACAATGACGTCAAATTGCTCCATTCCCGCTTTTGCGGCAGCCGAATCAGCCACGACTGAATTCACTACAACGCCTTTTGTGACATCTTCCGGCAAATTCAAGGTTTCCTGGCGATAAGTCTGCGGCACTTGAGCAAGATCGAGAAGCGTGACGCCCATCGCTGGCCGCACCATCTCACCATTCGCTTCAAGCGATTCGATCACTGGCATCGCTGAATTAATCGGGATGGCAAAACCGATTCCTTCCACGGAGGAAGTCGCAATCTTCATCGAGTTGATGCCAATCAGCTGGCCGGCTAAATTCACAAGCGCGCCGCCGCTATTCCCGGGGTTGATCGCTGCGTCTGTCTGAAGAACTTCAGCCTGCCAATCTTCCTGTCCGTCTCCATCCAAATCCACGGGAACCGCACGATCCGTTCCAGAAACTACGCCGGTCGTAACCGATCCTGAAAAATCAAGGCCTAGCGGATTGCCGATCGCGATAACGGTTTCGCCTTGCTTCAATACATCCGAATCCCCGAATTCAGCTACGTCCGGCACATTCGCACCGTCCATTTCAAGAACCGCCAAATCGGTCCAGATATCGCTTCCGACAAGGGTCGCTTCCACTTTCGAGCCATCTGCGAGCGTGACTTCGATGCCATTGGCTCCTTCAATTACGTGATGGTTCGTCACCACGTAAGCTGTGCCGCCTTCATTTTTATAAATGACACCTGAACCGGTCCCGACAGCTTGTTCCTGTCCGGGCGTCTGTGACCAGAAATCAGACCCCGCTTGTAAATTCGTAATTCCGACCACCGCATCCGCCACTTCTTCCACAGCTTGCGTGACATCTGTCGTAATTTCCACTGCTGTTGACGACTGTTCCGTGGAGCTGTTTGTCTTTACCGCTTCTGACGTGTTCGCCGATTCTTCCTCATTGTCAGGCGCTAAACCCGGCACCGAATAAAACAAAAGCCACACAAGAAGCGCACCGACTGCGACACCCGCTACTCCTGCCAGGAACGTTCCTGCACGGCTCTGCTTCTGTGGGCTATTATAATATCCCATCGCATTCATCCTCTCTCTCAATTCAACTACTCTTTATATAACCTTAGTTTAAGAATCCGAAACGGACAATGCAAGCTGCAGCAATGCCGCTTCACGGATACTTCAGAAACTTGGATAGTTCGTTTTTAGACAGGAAAAAATGGCAGCAATATCGAGTCGGCAAGCTAGAAGCTTTTCCGTTTTTTTAAAATACGCACAGTTGATTCGGAAATACGCTCTATAACGCTTGAAATACGCACAGCAATTCCTAAAATACGCCCGGTTGCCGGCAAAATACGCTCTTCAAACTAAAAAAAGCCGGAAGCAGCTGCGCTTCCGGCTTTATCAATTACACGATCACTAATTCGGTTGGGATGTTCGCATCCGTATGGAGCAGGTCGACATATTCGCCGACGATGATGCCTTTTGTCTGCAAAGTCTGTTCGACGCTCATCCGTGCGAGGTCTTTCATATTATTATCTTTGCTCAAGTGGGACAAGTAGATGCGCGTCGGTTTTTCCGCCATCACTTCACTCATCGCCACAGCTGCATCTTCGTTCGATACGTGCCCGACATCGCTCAGGATGCGCCGCTTAACGGACCATGGGTAACGTCCCATTTGCAGCATCCCGACATCGTGATTGCTTTCGAAAACAAAAGCATCCGATGCCTGGATGATGCCTTTCATGCGGTCGCTGACGTAGCCGGTATCGGTAATCAGCGCAAGCTTCCGGCCGTTTTCATGGAACACGTAGAACATCGGGTCTGCCGCATCGTGGGACACCGCAAACGATTCGATGTCGATCGAACCGAAGGTCTTCACCGTTTCCATATCAAAATGGAAACGCTGCTCCACCGGAATCGCACCGACCAGGCCGTCCATGGCTTCCCATGTTTTGGCGTTCGCATAAATCGGCACTTTATGTTTTCTTGCGACAATGCCGAGACCTTTGATGTGGTCACTGTGTTCATGCGTCACCAAGATGCCGTCCAGGTTGCTCATGCTTTTGCCGATCGAAGCGAAAAGCTCTTCCATTTTCCGCCCGCTCAACCCCGCATCCACAAGAAATGAATGCTGATCGTTTTCTATATAGATAGCATTGCCGCTTGAGCCGCTTGCTAATACACTAAAACGCATAATAAAAACTCCTTATTCTTCGAGCTCCATCTCATCTTTCTTAACTTCCACTACGCCGTCTTTGATGGCATTGACGAAATATTCATCTTTGCTGCCATCTGCGAGCGTAGCCCGAATGCGCCATGTCGGCAAAAACATCACTGTGTTTTCGGAAACCGTGACATATTCCGTGTAGCCAAGCGCTGCCGAATCGATATGGGTATCCGGCTTTAATACTTGTTTCTGGTATAGGGTATGAATGGCTTGAAGCGGCGGAATCACTTTTTTCTGCAATTCGGCTTCTTCCACATTTTCGAACAAGGTCTGTTCATAATGAGTGACTTTCGCATCTTCATTAAAATGCAACGTCAATAAACCGTTGTCACTGTAAAACAGTGGTTTTCCGTTTATCTCTTGGAAGAATATCGCTTCCTGCTCTTCTTCATCCATCCTCCAGAAGACATAATCTTCCCCTTCGTAGATGGTTCCTTCCACGAATTCGGTCAGAACTTCTTCGTCCGGGTCTCCGCTAAGTGGCAGCGGTTCGTCGAATGTGACGATTAACGCATTTTCATTCGTCGTGTTCATCTGTAAGTCTACACCCGGAACATCATTCGCTACAAATAATTTCTTCTTTCCGGTCATATAGGCTTGGTTCCCTATATTTTCCGGAAGTTCTTCGTAAGTGATATTCTCAAGATCCAACTTTTCATCAATCGACGGAATGGTCAGTTCTTCCAATCGCTGCCCAGCGTTATACCGTTCCAAGTACAAAGAATATAAAAAGATATTCAATATGGCAAAGACAATGATAAAGATGGATTTTGTTTTACTCCAATCCAAATTTGCCACCTCCCAGCATTTCTTTGGAAAGGTGATGCCATTTGCCGTCCGCTTTAAAGTACCAAGCCGGTTCCAAGCTCAATAGCCGCTCGGGCTCTCGGTCATCACGTCTTAATTCATAGCCGGGCACGATGTCTGTAATGGTCGCTAGATCCTTTTCATCCAGATGATTGAAAGCTTTCAAAACGGATTCGCCGGCTTCCATCTTCGTCGTGCCGGTTTCTCCCCAAGATTCCAGGATGTAAAATGGGCGTTCATAGCGGAAAATCTGCTCCACTTCCGACTCAATCCCCCAATTCAGCTTTAAATCCGTGGCAAGCGGCCCAAAGACCGGTGCCCCATCGACAAACAAGCGATATTCGATTTGCTGATTCAACGGCACCATATTGAAATAGCGGTAGTCATTTGTCCAGCCGCTATGGCTATTGATGAAATCCACCGTTTTAAAGATCAAATCGGATGGAATCGCGGGATCGGATGTTTCCGCTTTTGGCTGGACATAGGTGATGCTCTTATTCGTATCTTCTACGCCCATTATCGCCTCTGATTCATCGCTGTATTCTTTATTGGTAATCGCGCCTGTTGATTGCACGCTGCCAGGATTTTCAAAAAGCCCATCGACAAAGCGCTGCGGCGGAATGTCTTCCTGCAAGTAACGGTAAGTCGTTACATCTTTTGCATCTTTTTGGATGTAGATCGGCAATTCCCCTATTTTTTCATTCGTCACATAAGTGGCGTACTCGAAAGCCCGCTGGACAATCGTCGAATCGAACCGCTCCAATTGAATCGCTGATACGCTTCCGGTGTAAATTCGTTTCGACTTGCTGTTAACGAAATACAGATTAAAATTATTAGCGTTCGTATTGCCCCAATCAATGACAATCCGGTCAAAAGACGCTTCTGGAATGGTCTTATCCGTGATATCCATCATGTCGTCATAGACAGGAAACGGAACAGGCGCAGGATAGTAAAGGACTGCCCGGTTTGTCCCGTGAAGATAGGCTCTTAAAGTTTCAAGAGGCGCTTCTTCCACCACAATCGCCAAGTCATGGATTTGCCATTGCTCCATCTCGCTAAGCAGCAGCGTAATCTGTTCCTGGTCGCTTGTCCCCGTGATGTTTTCATCGCTGAATTGGTACAGCACATTAAGCGGCTGTACCACTTGGTCCACGACTTTCTTTTCTCCCAGTTCCACTTCTACTGCTGAAGTCGTCTCAATTGTTTCAAGTGTCGGTGTAAAGGTCCAAATGGTAAAAGTCAGGGCTAAACTCAAAAAAATCAATAATGCTAAGGCAATGGATTTGATTTGTTCAATGTATTTCATTCCCACTCATCTCCATCATCAAGTTCATAAGGCAAGGTGAAATAAATCGTCGTCCCTCGGCCGTATTGGCTTTCTGCCCAGATTACGCCCCCATGAGCATTGATCATCTCTTTTGAAATCGCCAGGCCGAGGCCCGTACCGCCCATTTCCCTAGAACGCGCCCGATCGACGCGATAGAAACGGTCGAAAATCTTATCGACATTTTCTTTCGGAATTCCCATTCCTTGGTCGCTGATGCGAATCATGATGAAGCCGTCTTGTTCCATCATGTCAAAACGGACTTTCCCGCCTTCAGGAGAATACTTCAATGCATTTGAAATGATATTATCGATAACTTGGGTAAGTTTATCGGGATCAATCTCCACGAAATACTGTTCTTTTGGCAACTGGCGCTCAAAATGGACGTTCTGAGATTTCGACATTTCAAAACGGTCAATGATGCGGTTAAAGAATACATTGAACTCGACCATTTCTTTGTTCAATTCCGTTTCATTGGAATCCATTTTCGATAGTTTCAACAAATCGTTGACGAGGCGTATCATGCGCTCGGTTTCGGTTTGGGTGACGTTCAAGAAGTTCGGAGCTAAATCCGGATCTTCCCATGCACCGTCTGCGAGAGCTTCTAAGTAACTTCTCATCGTCGTAAGCGGCGTCCGCAATTCATGCGACACGTTCGCCACAAACTCGCGGCGTTCCATATCGATTTTTTCCTGCTCGGTGTTATCATGCAAGACGGCGATAACGCCGTTTACAAAGCCGGTTTCTTTCTGGATGACAGAGAAGCTTGTCCGGAGCAGCGTACTTTCTTCGTAATTGCTGAAATCAAGCGTAATCGCTTCTTTTATGTGGATCAAATCTTCAAATGTATATTCGGACTCCAAGTTCAGAACCGAAGTGATGGGCCGGTTGATAACCGTTTCACGTGAAACATTTAGCAGGCGGAGTGCCGGATCGTTGATCAGGATGACGCGCCCTCTTCTGTCGGTCGATAATACGCCATCTGTCATATTCGACAGGACCGATGCCAGTTTTCTTCGTTCACTTTCAGTCGATTGCTGTGATTCTTGCAACCGGTTCGTCAAATTATTAAATGCCCTTGCCAGCTGGCCAATTTCATCTTCTCCGTAAACCCGGACTTTCCGTGAGAAATTTCCTTTAGCCATCGCTTGGGCTTGCCTTCTCATATCAGAAATCGGTTTTGAGATGGTCTGCGCCACCAGCACTCCTAAAATAGCCGTAATTGCCATGGAAATGGCGGTTCCGACTGCTAAAATGGAGTTGATTTCATTCATTTGTTCATAAACATTTTCAATATCTGCTTCCATATATAACGTACCGAGGACTTCACCGCCTGATGTGATGATCGGCAGCGTCCGGACCCATATACGCCGCTCGGATTGGCGATTGATCTTCGTGCGGTCGAGCGGTGTTTCCCCGACAACCGACTGCATGACCAATTCATCGGTTGACCGTTGCCCTACCAATGATTGATTTTCAATCTCTGAAGAAGCCAGGATCCGGTAGCTCGAATCGATGACCCGAATTTCGTCAATATCTTCCGATTGGAATCCGTAAAGGACGGAATACAAGCTTTGTTCAAGCGTTAAATCTTCATCCGTCCGGTCCTTGATCAATTCTTCACGGACACTGAACTCCACAATATTCATCCGGTCCTCTATCGAATCTTTGAAGTTTTTACTCAATGAATCTTCCAGTTGCTGTGCGAAATACAAGCCGATAATCTGCATCGCCAGTAAAATGAGCAGAATATAGATCAGCACAAATTTCACATGAATCGATTTAAAAAAACCTACCTTGTGCATTCAACCTACTCCTGTTCAGGATTCCGCAAGTAATAACCTACTCCTCTGCGGGTCACAATCCAGGCCGGGTGACTTGGGTTGTCTTCAATTTTTTCACGCAGGCGACGAATCGTTACATCGACTGTACGGACATCTCCAAAATAATCATAGCCCCATACCGTCTGTAATAAATGCTCGCGGGTCATCACTTGGCCAATATGTTTTCCGAGATAATGAAGCAATTCAAACTCGCGGTGAGTCAACTCGATGGTTTCATCGCGTTTCTGGACCAAATATGCGTCTGGCTGAATGGTTAAAGAACCTACCTCAATATCATTTGAACTTGGCCCTTCTTCATCTGCAGGCGTGACATTCTGGCGGCGCAAATTCGCTTTTACACGCGCAATCAATTCACGGGTAGAGAATGGTTTTGTTACATAATCATCCGCTCCCAGTTCAAGCCCTAGCACTTTATCGATTTCCGAGTCTTTTGCCGTCAGCATGATAATCGGAAAATCGAACTTCTTGCGGATTTCCCGGCATACTTCCATGCCATCACGGTTGGGCAGCATAATGTCCAAAAGCATCAAATCCGGCTGGATTTCTTCTGCAATCTTCACTGCTTCATCTCCGTCATAGGCACAAACGACATTGAATCCTTCCTTTTTCAAATTAAATTGCAGTATATCCGCAATCGGCTTCTCATCGTCTACAACCAAAATCGTTTTACTCATCAGTTTTTCTCCCCTTTTTATTCCAGCTTTCGATGGAATTTCCTTCGCTGTACATTCTTTTCTACCCTTTACTTTATCATTGTTGAAGAGGTTTCGCATCTCTGACTCCCTCTCCACTATTCCCCGGGAAATACTGCCGGCTGTATTTCCGCTAATTCCGAAGCGCCAATAAAATAACAAAAATCGATCCACGTGAATGGATCGATTCAAAAGTTTATTTAATATAATTTAACGGGTTTTTAGTGACGCCTTTATAGGAAACTTCAAAATGCAAATGGAGGCCAGTTGAACGTCCCGTGGAGCCCATGACGCCCAATTTTTTGCCTTTCGGGACTTTTTCGCCCACTTTGACATCAATGGATGAAAGGTGCGCATAAATGGTTTCATAGCCGTTTTTATGGTCTACAACGACGCGGTTGCCAAAAGTGCCGGCCGCCCCGGCTGCTTTTACTACGCCGTGGTCGGCGCTTTTAATCGCAAGTCCGTCTGGGCGGGCAATGTCGATGCCATTATGCAGGCGTCCCCAACGTTCGCCTCTGCCGCTTGAGATATAGCCGCCTTCAGCAGGCCAAGCAAATTTTCCGGTCCCGACACTCGGCAATGGCTTCGTGCCTTCCAGGACAATGCGGTCAACTGGATCTTTCGCCACGCCTTCTGCTGACACCGTACGCCCGGTCCGCTGTCCATTCTCTTCCCGGATGGAGTAGGTGACATGCCGTTCCCCAGCTCGCCCTTTTTCTTCACTTTTTTCTCGCCGATCAACACATTCTTGTCTTTTTTCGTAATGGTTTTATTCGCGATGGCTTTAGCCGTCTTTTCTTCACGTTGAACTTGCACCGTCACTTTAGGTCCTTCTTCTGCGACTTTTATGGAAGTGCCTACTTCAAACGCAGCTAAATTCAAGTTCGGGTTCATTTTTTTCAAATCTTCTACAGTCATATCAAATTCTTCCGCAATCAGTTGTGCCGATTCCCCGCTTGCTGCTCTGTGGAAACGTTCGCCTTTCAGCAAGTAGCTCACTGCTTGGTCAACTGTCATTACGGCCGAAGGATCCACTTGCTGCGAAGCACCTGAGATTTTCTGGGCAATGGCTAAATCCATTAGCCGGGTTTCACCGACACCGATATCGGCAGGTGCTTTCCCCGTCTCTAACCGCTCTTCCCATTCCGCCAACTCTTCTGGCGACACAAATGCCAGCTTCACTTGCTTGATGGTTTCGTTGTATGCTTCCCGGTCTTTTACATACACTGCCGCTTCGCCGTCTACTGACAAGCTAAAAGCTGCTGCTTTGATTGGCAAAGCTTCTGCTACCCGGTCGAGTGCTTCATGGTCATTGGAAATAGGCGAAGCAAAGACTTTCTCTTCAATGACATTCACTCGACGGTCTACCTGGAGATTCAACTCTTCGTAAGCCGATTGTGTATGGTCGATTTTTTCTTCTGCTGCCGCTTTTAGCGACTCATTATTACTGACGGCCCCTAAGTATTCGCCGTTATTGTATATATGGTAAATGGGCTCTAGCCCTGATTCTTCAATAGGTTTTGCTGAAACGGTATTAATTCCAAAGCCTGTCACTAAGAGAATGGATGCAGCCGCCAATTTCAATTTAGTCGATTGGCCCGCTTTCTTTTTTTCTTTCATTTTAATTGTTTTCCCCCTGCTTTTATTGACAGCATTTTCGCTGCTGCTTTCTACTCTTTTTCTAAGCTTCCATTACTCTAGCACATTCTTATTTTGAAATAGCACCAATCGCTTTTTTGTAAACAGTCTGTCGTATTCTTGGCAATAAATTCTAATTACTGGTTATTTTTATACGATTTTTCATCTTTTTCCCGCTTTAATAGAAATATTTTCTAATATATTTTTATCAAAATGCGCGTTTATTGTCATATTTGTTACATAGGAAGGGTTTTCAACAGCAACAAATGTGTACATTTTGTTAAAATAATAAAAAAACATAAAAAAAGAGCTGAAATGAAAGTTCATTTCAGCTCTTTTATCCTATTCGATCGTTAGTTGAGCGCTTTCGCTTTTCAAATTAACGCCAAACGCTTGTTACGATATTCGTTTGGTTGCGGTCTGGGCCGACCGAGAAAATCGAAATCTGTACCCCTGTCAATTGGGCGATGCGCTCCAAGTAATGGCGGGCATTATCCGGAAGTTCATCGAGGGATTTGCATTTCGTTACATCTTCTGACCAACCTGGCAGTTCTTCGTATACCGGTTCGCACTCAGCAAGCATACGCAAGTTCGCAGGATATTCCGTGATCAATTCCCCTTGGTAGCGGTAAGCTGTACAGATTTTCACTGTCTCAAGGCCTGTCAATACGTCAATTGAGTTAACCGTCAAGTCCGTTAACCCGCTGACGCGTCTTGCATGGCGAACGACTACACTGTCGAACCAGCCAATGCGGCGCGGACGGCCAGTAGTCGTACCGTATTCTTTGCCGACTTCGCGGATCTGTTGGCCGACTTCATCAAAAAGTTCAGTCGGGAACGGGCCGTCTCCAACGCGTGATGTATAAGCTTTACATACACCAATTACGTGCTGGATCGTTGTCGGTCCAACACCAGCGCCGATCGTTACACCCCCGGCTACCGGGTTAGAAGAAGTGACAAAAGGATAAGTTCCTTGGTCGATATCGAGCATAACGCCTTGTGCGCCTTCAAAAAGGACACGGCGGCCATCATCGATTGCATCATTCAATACTTTCGACGTATCGGTTACGTATTTGGCGATTTCTTGGCCATATCCATAATATTCTTCCATAATTTCTTCTACTGTAAATCCTTCTGTTTCGTAGAATTTCTCGAACATCCGGTTTTTCTCATTCAAGTTCATACGCAGTTTTTCTTCGAACACAACATGGTCTAAAAGATCCGCCATGCGGATGCCGACACGCGCTGCTTTGTCCATATAAGCAGGCCCGATGCCTTTGCCCGTTGTTCCGATTTTATTCGCCCCGCGGCGCGCTTCTTCCACTTCGTCCTGCTTGATGTGGTAAGGAAGAATAACGTGTGCACGGTTGGAAATGCGCAGATTCTCAGTAGTGACTCCGCGCTCATGCAAAGCTTTTAGCTCTTTTACTAACGCTTTCGGGTCCACTACCATTCCGTTGCCGATTACTGAAATTTTGTCTTTATAAAAGATCCCCGATGGAATCAAGTGCAATTTATACGTTTCGCCGCCGAAAATGATGGTATGTCCAGCATTGTTTCCGCCTTGGTAACGCGCAATCACTTCTGCGTGCTCAGATAGAAAATCTGTGATTTTCCCTTTTCCTTCGTCTCCCCATTGCGTTCCTACTACTACGACTGATGTCATTGTCCGCACCTCCGTTAGGCCTCTGCCCTATCTCAAACAGTCTCTATTGTAGCAGTGAAATGCCCTTTCGTCAATAAAATCCCAAAGAAAAACGAACAATAAATGCATTTCTGCATCTATCGTTCGTTTTTTTAGAAATCCGGACTGCCTTCGTGTTGGCTCCAGTCAATGGTCACGAATTTATTGTATTCCTTCACAAATGCCAATTTCACCGTACCGGTCGGGCCGTTACGCTGCTTGGCAATGATGATTTCAATCATGTTCTGATCTTCGGTCTCTTTGTCGTAATAATCTTCACGGTACAGGAAGGATACGATATCAGCATCCTGCTCAATACTTCCGGATTCCCGCAAATCGGACATCATCGGACGTTTATCTTGCCGCTGCTCAACGCCACGCGACAACTGGGACAAGGCGATAACCGGAACTTCCAGTTCACGGGCAAGGCCTTTCAGCGAGCGGGAAATATCCGATACTTCCTGCTGCCGGTTTTCCCCGGAACGGCCAGGTCCCTGGATCAACTGAAGATAATCGATCATGATCATGCCAAGGCCGTATTCCTGTTTTAGACGACGGCATTTGGCACGGATATCGTTGACCCGGATCCCCGGCGTGTCATCGATAAAGATTCCTGCGTTCGACAAGCTTCCCATTGCCATAGTGAGTTTGCGCCAATCTTCATTCTGAAGAGCTCCGGTCCGCATGATTTGCGCATCGATGTTTCCTTCTGCACAGAGCATACGCATAACCAACTGCTCGGCCCCCATCTCCAGACTGAAAATCGCGACATTCTCATCGGTTTTTGTTGCCACGTTCTGGGCGACGTTCAATGCAAAGGCTGTCTTACCGACAGAAGGCCGTGCAGCGACGATGATCAAGTCGTTGCGCTGAAACCCTGCTGTTACCTTATCCAGGTCACGGAAGCCTGTAGGAATGCCTGTAACGTCTCCTTTTCGGGTATGGAGCAATTCGATATTATCATAGGTTTTTACGAGTACATCTTTGATATGGATGAAGTCGCCTGCATTCTTGCGGTTCGACACTTCCATCATTTTCTTCTCAGCTTCCGAAAGTAAAGCTTCCACTTCATCTTCGCGCGTAAAACCGTCTTCCACAATCGAAGTCGCAACCCGTATCAAGCGCCGCAACAGCGACTTCTCTTCCACGATATGGGCGTAATGCGCAACGTTTGCAGCCGTCGGAACAGCATTGGCGATTTCCGTTAAATACGACAAGCCGCCAACATCTTCAAGTTCCTTTTTGACCGACAATTCTTCCGTTACCGTTACAACATCAATTGCTTTTCCGTGGTCTGACAGCGTCAGCATGGTCTGGAAAATCTTTTGATGGGCGAGGCGGTAAAAATCTTCCGGCATAACGATTTCTGCTACGGTGATCAACGATTGCGGTTCTAAAAAGATGGCCCCAATAACCGATTGCTCGGCTTCATGGTTATGCGGAGGGACACGATCCAGTGTTTCGTTCATCGGGTCATCACCTTACGCTTCTTCTGTTACATGGACTTTAAGAGTAGCTGTGACATCGTGATGCAATTTGACTGGCACGTTCGTATAGCCAAGTGCACGGATTGCATCATCTAATTCCATTTTGCGCTTATCCACTTTGATGCCATGTTTTTTCTCAAGTTCTGTTGCCACTTGCTTTGTTGTAATCGAACCGAATAAACGGCCGCCTTCCCCTGATTTCGCTTTTAATTCGATTGTCAGGTTTTCTAGCTTCGCTTTCAGCTCTTGTGCTTCCTGCAATTCTTTTTCAGCTTCTTTTTCTTCTTTTTTCTTCTGCCCAGCCAATTGGCTGATCGCTGCCTGATCGGCTTCTTTTGCTAAGTTGTTTTTCAATAAAAAGTTATGTGCGTAGCCATCCGCCACGTTTTTGATCTCGCCTTTTTTGCCTTTTCCTTTAACGTCTTTCAAGAATATCACTTTCATTAAGTTGTGCCTCCTTCAAATTGTTCGGTAATTACTTCTTTTAATCGGTCGACTGCTTCATCGATCGTAGAGCCGGGGATTTGCGTTGCGGCATTCGTTAAATGTCCGCCGCCTCCCATATTTTCCATGACAATCTGCACGTTCACTTCTCCAAGGGAGCGTGCCGAGATGCCAATGCCGCCTTCGCTTCTTTCCGCTACGACGAACGACGCATTGACGTCTTTCATCGTCAACAGAATGTCCGCCGTCTGGGCAATCAGCACCGGACTGTAGATGCGGCCCGGTTCGCCTCTCGCAATGGCGATGCCGTCCCCGACAAACTCGACGGTCTGGACGATTTTCGCCCGTTCCACGTAGGTATCCAGGTCTTCTTTTAGTAAACGCTGCACCAGCACCGTATCAGCGCCATTTGATCGCAAATACGATGCCGCTTCGAACGTTCTTGCCCCTGTGCGGAGCGTGAAGCTTTTCGTATCGACGATGATGCCGGCGAGCATAGCCGTCGCTTCAAGCATCGTCAGTTTTTCGTATTTCGGTTGATACTCGATCAATTCGGTCACCAGTTCCGCCGTTGAAGATGCGTAAGGCTCCATATAAACGAGCATCGTATTGGTGATGAATTCCTCGCCGCGGCGATGGTGGTCGATCAGGACGATCCGTTCCATGCGCTGCAGCAGCCGTTCATCAATAACCATTGAAGGTTTGTGCGTATCGACAATGACGAGCAGTGAATTGTCCGTCATATCAGCAAGCGCTTCTTCCGGCGTGATAAAGCGGTCGAATAAATCCGGATCTTGTTCGATTTCTTGCATTAAGCGCATGACGCTGCGGTCGTACTCATTGAAATCCAAAACAATGCGGCCGTTGACCTTATTCATCGCGGCCATTTTGGCAACGCCGACTGCCGCTCCGATGGCGTCCATATCGGGCATTTTATGGCCCATGACAAAGACCTGGTCGCTTTCCTGCATCAAATCGCGCAATGCGTGGGAAATGACGCGTGCCCGAACCCGTGTCCGTTTTTCGACCGGGTTGGTCTTGCCGCCGTAAAATTTCACTTTGCCGCTTGGATGTTTGATCGCCACTTGGTCGCCGCCGCGCCCAAGAACCAGATCCAGCCCGGATTGTGCCATGCTGCCAAGCTCCACTAAGGACGCCGATCCCGCACCGACACCGATGCTCAAAGTCAACGCCAAATTGTCTTTTGATGTCACTTCCCGGATATTATCCAGAATCGCGAATTTCGACAGCTCCAGCTCTTTTAGAATGGATTCGTTGAACACGGCCATAAACCGGTCCGAAGAAATCCGCTTCACGAAAATTCCGTGGTCGGCGCCCCATTCATTGATCAGCGATGTGACCAAGCTGTTCAAATTGCTTCGCGTCTGGTCGTCCATCCCTTGAGACAACTCATCATAGTTATCGATGAAGAGAATTCCAAGGACGGTCCGATCGGCATAATAAAGCGTTTCGATTTCCACTTGCTCCGTGATGTCGAATAAGTAGAATAACCGGTCATCCGCTTTGTAATAAACCCGGTATTTCCGTTCACCAAGCGTGATGATCGTTTCTTTCGCTTCCTCCGATTTTATCATTGTGTGGAATTCATCGGATAAGCTATAAATCGATTCGCCGATTAAGGTATCGTACTCCAATTCAGTTGTCATATACGGATTGGCCCATTCAATATCAAAATTTTCATTGACGAGCAAAATCCCGATCGGCATTTCTAGCAGCGCTTCTTCGCCCACTTTTTTGACGCGGTAAGACAGCGTTTCGATATGCTTTTCCGTTTCTTCGTACACTCTTTTTTCTGTCATCCAGGCAGCGGCAAATGCTGCCGCAAAAAGCAGGACAAAACCTCCTGCTGCCCATTCCGACCAAAGTGAAATCAGAATTGCCGCCACTAACCCTAACACTAGCAGCGCTATAAGCGGATATCGAAGTTTTCTTTTCCTAAAAAAAGCCGACATTCTCTTCAGCTCCTTATTTTCCTTTAAACTCGTGTGCCCGCTTCACCCAGCCCCGGATATCAAATCCAAGGTCCACGATTCCAACGATGCTCGTAAATGATTGCAGCGGTATGGCTAGGATGGTCACGATGACCGTCACCCATTTTGGCCAGCCTTCTTGCTTGATGTAGTAATGGTAGAACGAAATCCCTTGCAAGAACAATAGGAATTGGAGCATGAGGGTTGCGTTCATCAAAATCATATAAGGCATGGTTCCCGGCTGGAATTCAGTGAACACAGAAACCACGATGACGATCAAGTAATACCATAATACGGATTTCGGCAATTTCATCTCCCGGAAAGGAGGAAATGCCGGAACTTCGATCCCCAACCGTTTTAACACTGGCAGCAAGAGAAGGAGCATGACCCAAGTGGCCATAAATACACCCAATACTAGCCATGTCGGCATTAAGATTTCCATGGACAGCAATAGCTGATTCATGTTTTCTGTGTAATCCTCCGGCAAGGTGCCGAAATTTTCCATTATAGCACTTGTCTGTTGAAATGAACTCTTCATCTCAGTCATGAATTCTTCCAAAACATTGATGCCAAGCAATGCGATCGAAGCTACATATTGCACGACTAGAGATATCAGAATGACAATGCTTGATCCCATGAACATAAAAAGCTTGCTTTTTCGATTATAAATAGACAAACCGATGACCAAGCCGAGCGGGATGTGGATAAGCGCAAGCGGCAACGACAATATTCCGCCGATGATAAAGGTCAAAACCAGACAGACTGCTGTAAAAAGAGCCGAGGCTTTGCCGCCGTATTTTGCACTATACCAAGCGATTGGCAGCGCTAGAAATAGCGAACTGACAATCTGTAAAAGAGGCACATAAATGGAAATCGCCAGCAGCACCGTAAAGACTGCGGCCATCATGGCACCCTGTGTAAGTTGTCTTGTTTGTTGATTCTGCATTCGAGTATTTGTCCCCTTCTTTCGGGTTTATTTCATCCTTGTAATTGTAACATGATTGAAGTGCAGGAACAAAAAACGCCTCTTCAGCAAAGCTGAAGAAGGCTGAAAGAAGAGTTTACTTGGATGAGACGGATAAAAAAATTTTTGATTGGCTTTCTTTAAGTAAACCAAATAAAAAAAGACCGGTTTCCCGGCCTTTCTTATAATATGAAAATAGCTTAAAAGGAGAATGTTTATGTCCAGACTCCAGCACCTGGCTCCTCGAGTCGCTTCGGCCTTGCCGCTAATGGCACAGAACGCCATTAACTTCAAGCCCTCCAGCGCTTGTCGGAGCTGATCAGGTGCTTCCGCTTTTCTTATTTATTTTTCTTCCGCAACAAACGGTAGAAGTGCCATGATACGAGCGCGTTTGATAGCGATTGTCAACTTACGTTGCCATTTAGCGCTTGTGCCTGTAACACGACGTGGCAAGATTTTTCCTCTTTCAGAAATGAATTTCTTCAATAGGTCAGTATCTTTATAGTCGATGTACGTAATGTTGTTTGAAGTGAAATAACAAACCTTTTTGCGTTTTTTGCCTCCGCGACGTGGTGCCATATCGAATTACCTCCTTTGTACTAAATTTTGGTCCGTCAGTTCAAGCCTGTCTTAGAATGGCAAATCGTCATCCGATACTTCGATCGGGCCGCTGCCGCTTGAGAATGGGTCTTGATCTACACGGGTATGGTTTTGCTGACTTGGCGATTGGTTCTGCTGATAAGATGGCTGCCCTTGTGAACGATCTGCACCAGCACCAGAATTTTTAGGTTCAAGGAATTGAACACTGTCTGCTACTACTTCAGTCGTGTAAACGCGTTTTCCGTCTTGTCCCTCGTAGCTGCCAGTTTGAATGCGGCCTTCTACACCAGCGAGGCTTCCTTTTTTCAAGAAGTTCGCCGTGTTTTCAGCTTGCTTGCGCCAAACCGTACAATTGATAAAATCCGTTTCCTTTTCACCTTGCGCATTGGAGAAAGTACGGTTTACAGCTAGTGTAAAGCGTGCTACTGCCGCTCCGCTTGGCGTATAACGAAGATCAGGATCTTTTGTCAGTCTTCCGACTAAAACAACTCGGTTAATCATCAGAATTCAACCCCCTTTTAGTCAATATTTACAGGTTTATACGCTTACGCTTCTTTGTTGATAGCGATATGACGGATAATGTCTTCGTTAATGTTCGCAAGACGTGTGTATTCGTTGATAGCTTCAGAACCAGCGTTAACTTTTACGATTTGGTAGAAACCTTCACGTAAATCGTTGATTTCATAAGCTAAACGACGTTTACCCCACTCTTTCGACTCGATGATTTCAGCACCGTTTGAAGTTAGGATTTCGTTAAAACGCTCAACTAGAGCTTTTTTCGCTTCCTCTTCAATTGCAGGCTGAATAATATACATTAATTCGTATTCTCTCATCGTGTTGTCACCTCCTCATGGACTTGGGCCCTGCTGTTTCCAGCGGGCAAGGAGCAAGCAATTCATAATATTACTCACATCACTGTATTGTATCACAATGCCATTGCCTCTGCAAGTGTATTTCGCATTCCCGTAAGCTATAGTGAAGATAGAAAATAATAAAGGAAGTGAACAAATGAAACCTTCTCGCGTCATCGATATAAATTTAGAAGAGATTGCCCCTAAACTTTTATGGATCAATATTTTTCTGTTGGTTATTTTCGCCGCTGCCTATCATTTTTTCGCAGAACCTTTATCTTTTGGCTTTTCCTTTTCTGCTATTCTCTATTTCATCATCGGCTATGCCGTATTGATTGTGCTGCATGAACTTTTCCATTTAATCGGCTTCCTGCTCTTTGGAAAAGTTTCTTTTGATTCTTTAAAATACGGACTCAATTTAAAATTGGGCATCGCCTATGCCACGACCAGCACCCCTCTGCCAAGTTCGGCCATGAGAAAAGCGCTGCTGCTGCCGTTTTGGACCACGGCTGTCCTTCCTACCCTCATTGGATTTTGGATGGAGGACCAAGTTCTTGTTTTGCTCGGGGCTATGCTTGCTGCCGGTGCTGCCGGTGATTTCATCATGTACCGTGAACTTCTAAAAGAAAAGAAAGATATCTGGGTGCTTGACGATCCGGAACTTCCGCGCCTTCACCTATATAACAGCAAACCGATAAACGAAAGCCCCGAGTGAATGTGCTCGGGGCTTTAAGTTTATTAAAAAAGTGAAACCAAAATTAAGTTGTTTTCATGATCACCTTATTCCGTAAAACAGCGACGAAGTGCACGATGTTAAAAGCTGTACGGCTTAAGAATAATGTCTCTGCTATTTCGCTCTGTATCTTTTAAGAGTTCTCTAGCACCGAAGTGCGATCTATAAAAAACGATGTTAAAATCCCCTAGTTTCTCGATAATTTAAAAGCCCCGAGTGATTCCACTCGGGGCTTTTGTTAGGCATAGACGATTTCCCAGTTGCCTGAAGAAATCTTCGTTTTCAATAAATCCTGTTGTCTTGCCAAATAGACGACCGCTTCTAGCGTCCCGTTTTCCGTTTGGACAGTTAAGGTCTTTTTCTCATAAAGATCGCTTTCGTCACCCACACAATCTTCTAAAAAGTCGAGGGCCGGCCATAAGACGTCTGGAATATCATAAACTTCTCCCACGACATCATCGCTTCCAGCCAAACTAAAAGCTGGATAGCCAAGCCCTGTGTCATAAAGCGATCCTTTTGCTGATGCATGCTCAGAAACTAGATTCGCTTCTTCCAAATACGCATGATACTTGCCGCCTTGTTTCAATGTTCCGTATACAAATAATAACAATTTGATATGCCTCCCCGAAAAAAAGCCGGATGCGGTTGAGGCATCCGGTTTTTATTATTTTTATCGCTGCTGCGACCTTATATTCTCATCATTGGTGTCGAAATTAACTTTTAGACGTTGAATCTGAACAGCATAACGTCGCCGTCTTTTACGATATACTCTTTGCCTTCTTGACGTACTTTCCCTGCTTCTTTCGCTGAAGCCATGGAACCCAGCTCAACTAAATCCTCGTATGCCACTGTTTCGGCACGGATGAATCCGCGTTCGAAATCAGAGTGGATGATGCCCGCACATTGCGGAGCTTTCATTCCTTTTTTAAAGGTCCATGCGCGCACTTCTTGAACGCCAGCAGTAAAGTAAGTAGCCAATCCAAGCAAATTATAAGAAGCTTTGATCAATTGGTCAAGCCCCGACTCTTGGATGCCCAGCTCTTCAAGGAACATTTCTTTTTCCTCGTCTTCCAGCTCGGCCATTTCTTCTTCGATTTTCGCACAAACGACGATTACTTCAGAATTTTGTTCCGCTGCGTATTCACGCACTTTTTGAACGTATTCGTTATCTTCTGCATCTGCAATTTCATCTTCAGAAACGTTAGCCACGTAAAGCATCGGCTTTAATGTCAACAAGTTCAAGTTCTTCGCGATTTGCAATTCATCGTCTGTGAAGTCGATTGAACGCGCCATATGCCCTGCTTCAAATGCTTCACGCAGTTTCATCAATACCGGCTCTTCAGCAACAGCATCTTTGTCTTTTTGCTTTACCAGTTTCGCAGCACGCGCAATGCGCTTTTCGATGCTTTCCATATCCGCTAGGATCAATTCCAAGTTGATGACTTCGATATCTGAAATCGGATCTACTTTTCCGGATACGTGCGTCACGTTTTCGTCAGCGAAGCAACGGACAACTTGGCAAATGGCATCTACTTCACGGATATGCGAAAGGAATTTATTTCCAAGCCCTTCACCTTTGCTGGCGCCTTTAACGATTCCGGCAATATCGGTAAATTCGAATGCTGTTGGAATGGTTTTTTTCGGTACGACCAATTCCGTCAGTTTGTCTAACCGTTCATCTGGAACTTCTACGATCCCGACGTTCGGGTCTATTGTACAAAACGGATAGTTGGCTGCTTCAGCCCCCGCTTTTGTGATAGCGTTAAATAATGTGGATTTCCCCACGTTTGGTAATCCTACAATCCCTGCAGTTAATGCCATAGGATTCACGACCTTTCCTCTATATAAAACGAATTATTTTTATGCAACCATTCCATTATAGGAATGAAACACGAATCTGTCCATTCCTCAAAGCTTTTGCAAAGTGAACCGCTTATTCCGGAACTTCCGCTTTGACTAAAATCTTTTTCATCTTTTTATTGAACTCGACTCGTGGAATCATCACGCTATGTTGGCAGCCTTCACATTTAATACGGATATCTGCCCCCATGCGAATAATTTTCCAAGCGTTGGCCCCACAAGGATGCCCTTTTTTCATTTCCACCACATCATTTAAGCCAAATTCTTTCATTTCCATCGTTGGGAGTCTCCTTTATTATTTTTTTGCAATAACAGAAGGATTTGATTCTTCCGGCGAACGCTGCACCATAACCATCCGTGGATACGGAATTTCCACACCTTTTCGATCCAGATACTCTTTCAAATCTCTCCGGATGCCGCGGGAAACGGCAAAATGCTGCATCGGCAAAGTTTCTGCCGTGATTCGCATAATGATTTCTGTCGTCGTAATATTTTGGACGCCGAGCAATTCAGGCGGTTTGATAATCTGCTCGTATCTCTCCGGAAGATCAACAAGAAATTCCTGGATCAATTTTTCCACTTTCGCAATATCCGATTCATAGGAAATGTTCACATCCACCACCGCAATCGAGTTATGGATGGAAAAGTTCACAACGTCTGTTACATTGCCATTTGGAAAGATAAACAGCTCTCCAGTGAATCCTTTTATTTTTGTAGTCCGAAGGCCAATTTCTTCAACGGTTCCTTCCGCTTGGCCCACCCGGACATAATCGCCTACTGAAAACTGGTCTTCAAAAATAATGAAAAACCCGGTAATCACATCACGCACTAAGTTCTGTGCACCAAAACCGATAGCGAGACCCAGTACCCCGGCCCCGGCAATCAGTCCGGTGACATCGATTGTAAAAGCGGACAACACCGCAATTATAGCCATAAAATAAACAACATAAGCGACCACGTTTTCAAGCAATTTCGATAACGTCTGCTGGCGGCGTTCATTGTAATGAAGCGGCCCTTTAATCCGCACTGAAAAAGTTTTCCGGATTAACGGACGGGCGAGTTTCACTACGATCACTGCCGCAACAATGATCAAAATCACTTTAATGGCCACAAAACCGACACCTACCCACATTTCCTCATCGGTCAAAATATCCTTCACGTTTTCTGTGAATGTACTTACTGCACCTACTGCAGCCTCTGTATCTACAGCCACTCTTTCACCTTCCTTGCACACAATTATCCTAAGTTCATTTTAAACATCACCGTGACAATCAGCCCTACAACTATGACACCCGGCAATAAATTCGCCACGCGCATTTTCGTTAGCCCCATCAAATTCAATCCGATGGCAACAATCATAACGCCGCCGGTTGCGGTCATTTCCGTAATGAACATATCCAATGCCGCTTCCGGAACGATCAAACTGATTTGAGTAGCAAATAAAGCGATTAATCCTTGGTAAACAAATACCGGAATTGCTGCTAACAGCACACCGATTCCAAGGGTAGACGCCAGTATAATCGATGTGAAGCCATCTATCAAACCTTTTGATATCAAGACGCCATGTTCGTTGCTCAAGCCGCTTTCAAGCGCCCCGATAATCCCCATAGCCCCAATTACAAATATCAACGTAGCGGTTACAAATCCTTGGGCTATGCTGTCTTTGCTTTCTTTAGCTCCCAGTTTCACTTCGATCCAGCGTCCAAAATCATTTAGCTTCTTATCTAAATTCATCCATTCACCGATTACAGCACCAAACACCAAACTGATGATGACGACAATGAAGTTTTGGCTCTCTAACCCCATCTGCAGCCCTAATACCACTACAGCCAAGCCAATCACATACATGACCGTTTCTTTCATCTTCTCGGGAATATTCCGAAGCGCCCTGCCGATCAGCGTTCCCACTACGATCAAAATCGCATTAACCAATGTTCCTAAGAGAACCATCGCTTTACTTCCCCTTCCCGGTGCTATGTAATTTTCAATCGCTTCCTCTTTTTCCTTGTCGAGCCTATACAGGAGCCTCCGCTTTTCTTGTCCAGCTGCAGCTCCCAGGCTCTCGAGGTCTTAAGTCACCTGGCTTAGGAAATCGAGATTTCCTAAGCCATGCGCCTTAAGCTTGTCGAGCCTATACGGGAGCCTCCGCTTTTCTTCCGACAAAACAGAACCTATTTCCCTTTTCAGGAAATAGGTGCTTGTCAGTTTAAAAGTTCAAGTATCCGTTCCAAATCTTCTTCTGAGAAAAATTCGATTTCGATCTTGCCTTTGTTTTTTGATTTCTTGATTTGCACATTCGTTCCGAAACGGTCTCTCAATTCGGACTGCTTTTCTTCTATAAATAAATCCTTTTTCTTTTCATTTGTTTCACGTGGAACATCTTCATTCAGTCGCTGCACCAAATTCTCAAGTTGGCGCACATTCATATTTTCTTTCACAACTTTTTCAGCCGTTTCTAAAATCAGCTTTTTCGCTCTCAATCCAAGCAAAGTACGGCCATGGCCCATTGTTAATTTCTTGTCCGAAATCATCTGGCGCACAGGTTCCGGCAAAGCCAATAAACGGACATGGTTTGCAATATGCGGACGGCTTTTTCCGAGCCTGAAAGCAAGTTGTTCTTGAGTTAAACTTAAGGCTTCCATCAACTTTTGGTAAGCTTCCGCTTCTTCAATCGGCGTTAAATCTTCCCGTTGAAGGTTTTCTAATATAGCTAATTCCATCATTTGCTGGTCGTTTAAGTCTTTTACAATCGCTGGAACTTCCTTCATTTTCGCAAGTTTTGCTGCCCGGAACCGTCTTTCCCCTACCACTAATTCAAAATGGTTGTTCACTTTCCGAACGACTACAGGCTGTAAAATGCCGTGTTCTTTTATCGATTCAGACAATTCCTGCAATGCTGCTTCATCGAAAATTTTACGAGGTTGATATGGGTTCGTCCGTAATTGGCTGATGCTGATTTGATTGATTTTTTCGGATTCACTGACTGATTCGCCCGGAAACAATGCATTGATTCCTTTGCCTAATCCTTTAGCCATTACGAATCACTTCCTTCGCTAATTCTAGATAGACTTCTGCCCCTCTAGATTTCGGATCATAAATGATGATCGGTTCGCCGTGGCTCGGTGCCTCGCTTAAACGCACATTACGGGGAATGATCGTCCGGTACACTTTGTCTTGGAAGTATTTCTTCACTTCTTCAATCACTTGTATTCCTAAATTTGTCCGTGCATCCAGCATCGTAAGCAATACGCCTTCAATCATGAGATCGTGATTCAAGTGTTTTTGGACTAAGCGGATCGTGCTTAGCAGTTGGCTTAACCCTTCAAGCGCATAATACTCGCATTGCACGGGGATAATAATTGAATCAGAAGCTGTAAGCGAATTGATGGTCAATAACCCTAATGACGGCGGACAATCAATAATGATGAAATCGTATTGGTCTTTTACTTCATTTATAGCGTTTTTTAGCCGAACTTCTCTTGAAATCGTCGATACAAGCTCGATTTCTGCTCCTGCCAATGATATTGTGGCAGGCACAATATGAAGATTTTCAACTTTTGTCTCCATAATCGTGTCTTTGATGTTAACGTCATCAATCAGCACTTCATAAATGCACTGGTCGACATCGCCTTTATTAACCCCTACTCCGCTTGTCGCGTTTCCTTGGGGATCGATATCTATTAAGAGAACTTTTTGGCCTAAATAAGCAAGGCAGGCACTCAAGTTCACTGAAGAGGTTGTTTTTCCTACGCCGCCTTTTTGATTGGCGATCGCAATAATTCTACCCACACTTGCACCAACTTTCTTTCATACTTCTTCCATTTTACTGCGGCAACACGCTTAATACCATTAGAAACCTAGAAATAATGATAGTTCTTTATCTATTGTAGCAAACCTTTGTACTTTTTATGATTACATTCCTATTAAAAAAGCCCTTTCTGTAAGCAGAAAGAGCTTTTTACGTTTTTTTCTTTGGTATTTTTACAGTGATTTGATAATAATCGTCGTGGTCTTCTTCTTCTGTTGTCAATTCGATTCCCGTCTTCGTCACCATGTTCAACGATTCTTTGATCGTGTTCATCGCAATGCGGACATCCCGGCTCACCGTTTTTCTCCGCTGTTTCGGCTTTTTCGGTTCATCGGTCAACAGCTTTGCCACTTTCGCTTCCAACTGGCTAACATTAAGCCCTAGTTCAAGGGTTTCATTAAACAGTTTTTGCTGAAGTTCAGGATCTTTTATCTTTAATAAAGCCCGTGCATGCCGCTCCGTCACTAATCGGTTCAGCAAGGCTTTCTGGATTTCAGCTGGAAGTTTCAACAGACGCAGCTTATTGGCTACCGTCGATTGCCCTTTGCCAAGCCGCTGTGCCAATGCTTCTTGCGTAATGCCGTGTATCCCCAAAAGGTTCTGATACGCATTCGCTTCTTCAATCGCCGTAAGTTCTTCCCGCTGCAAATTTTCAATCAAAGCGATCGAAGCGGTTTCTTTATCGCTCAACTCTCGGACAATGGCAGGAACTTCTTCCCATCCGAGTGAACTCATTGCACGGAAACGACGCTCTCCAGCGATGATTTCATAATGGCCATCGTCGCCTGTTGTGCGAACGACAATCGGCTGGATCACACCATGTATATGAATTGTTTTTGCCAGTTCTTCGATCTTCTCTTGGTCAAAAACCGTTCGCGGCTGAAATTTATTTGCGCTTATTTTTTCAATCGGCAATTTCACGACATTCTCTGTCGCTTCATTTGCTGCCTTCACCGGTTCTTCTTTATCTCCACCTCCGAAGAAACGGGAAAAAGGACTCTTCATCCTCAAGCACCACCTTTTAAAAGCTCACTTGTTCATTATTCGCTGTGCGATACAAAAATACCTTTATTGATGAATGTTCCACGTGAAACATTGAAATCGATTTAGCTGATTGGCGATTTATTTGGCATGCCTGCTTTTCTCGGATACTTTTTCGGAGTATCTTTGAACTTTTTAAACACTTGAATATAGCGGTCGCTTTCTTCTACTGGCAGTTTGAAAGAGTAGACATCTTCAATTTTTACTCCCAATTTTTGTAAAGCGTTTTCTGCATCATTCAGTTCATCTGGAGCCGAAGCTGCTTTCATTGCGGCAAACACCCCGCCTTTTTTAACAAGAGGAACGCATAATTCCGCGAGTACCGACAAACGGGCTACTGCTCGTGCTGTCACAAGGTCAAAGCTTTCGCGTTGAGCCGATTGGCCAAAGTCTTCCGCTCTCGCATGGACAAATTCCACACCTGATAGATTTAGTTTTTCGCTTAGATGCGTGAGGAATTGAATGCGTTTGTTAAGTGAGTCCACAATCGTCACGTTGATTTCAGGGAAGCAGATCTTCAGAGGAATGCTCGGGAAGCCAGCACCTGCCCCTACATCACAAACTTTTAACGGTTTGCTGAAGTCCAAATAAAAAGCTGCTGTAATCGAATCGTAGAAATGCTTTAAATAGACATCCGGCTGATCGGTGATTGCCGTTAAATTCATTTTTTCATTCCACTCAACGAGTTCTTCGAAATACACACGAAACTGCTGCAATTGGGTATCCGTCAAGTGGATCCCCTTTTCACTGAGGGCCTCTTTAAATTGCTGTTCGTTCATTTTTTCTTCCTCCCTCTTTTTTTCATGCAATGCCTTTTGGGTTATGTGCGGCTATAAAGCCTATTTAGTTTCTCCTATGTAAAAATGGGCTGGTCAGCGCCAGCCCATTTATGTTTATCCTGTTTAAACGGATACTTTTGCGATTCTACCTTGTTCAATATACACCAAAAGAATGGAAATGTCAGCAGGGTTTACGCCTGAAATTCGGGAAGCTTGTGCAATGGAAAGCGGACGCACTTCCGATAATTTCATGCGTGCTTCTGTTGCAAGCCCAGAAATCGAATGATAATCGATGTTTTCTGGTATTTTTTTGTCTTCCATTTTTTTAAGCTTCGCCACTTGCTGAAGTGATTTTTCGATATATCCTTCGTATTTAACCTGGATTTCGACTTGTTCTTTCACTTCATCTTCCAATTCTATTTCTGATGCCGTCAATCGCTGAATCATGTCATAGTCCATTTCCGGGCGTTTTAATAGATCTGCCCCACGGATGCCGTCTTTCAACTCACTGCCGCCAGCATCGCGGATCATTTGCTGCGTTGCTTCGTTCGGCTTGATCATGACGTTTCTCAAGCGTTTGATTTCTTCCTCGATACGCTCTTTTTTCGCTAGGAATTTCGCATAGCGTTCATCTGAGACCATACCGATTTGATGCCCTAATTCCGTTAAACGCATATCTGCATTGTCATGGCGCAGCAATAAGCGGTATTCCGCCCGTGAAGTCAATAAACGATAAGGTTCGTTGGTTCCTTTTGTCACCAAATCATCGATCAGTACACCGATATAAGCATCAGAACGGCTTAAAATCACTTCTTCTTTGCCCAGCACTTTCGCAGCTGCATTGATGCCTGCCATAAGACCCTGGCCGGCTGCTTCTTCGTAGCCGGAAGTTCCGTTGATCTGGCCAGCTGTATAAAGATTTTCGATTTGTTTCGACTCGAGTGTCGGCCATAATTGCGTCGGTACGATGGCATCATATTCGATGGCGTATCCGGCACGCATCATTTCCGCTTTTTCAAGCCCTGGAATCGATTCGAGCAATTGTCTTTGGACATGTTCAGGCAAACTGGTTGAAAGCCCTTGTACGTAAACTTCACGCGTATTTCGGCCTTCTGGCTCCAAGAAAATCTGATGGCGCGGTTTGTCGTTGAAACGCACCACTTTATCTTCGATAGATGGGCAGTAGCGCGGGCCTGTCCCTTTGATCATCCCTGAATACATCGGGGACAAATGAAGGTTGGCATCGATGATTTGATGCGTTTTTTCATTTGTATAGGTTAGCCAGCATGGAAGCTGATCCATGATAAATTCTGTAGTTTCGTAGCTGAATGCCCGCGGCACGTCGTCGCCTGGCTGGATTTCAGTTTGGCTGTAATCGATCGAATTGCTGTTGATCCGTGGAGGCGTACCTGTTTTGAAACGCACAGTTTCAAAACCGAGTTCTTCCAGGTTTTCGGCCAATTTGATCGATGGCTGCTGGTTATTCGGTCCGCTTGAATAGCGAAGGTCGCCAATGATGATTTCTCCGCGCAAGAACGTTCCAGTAGTGATGACAACTGAGTTTGCACGGTAAATTCCGCCAACTTGCGTGATCAATCCTTGGACTTTTCCGTCTTCCACTAACAGTTTTTCAGCAATTCCTTGATGGAGCGTCAAATTCTTTTCTTCTTCCATTAGGCGCTTCATTTCCTGTTGGTAAAGCACTTTATCAGCTTGTGCGCGAAGTGCGCGGACAGCTGGCCCTTTAGCTGTATTCAGCATTCTCATTTGTATATGTGTTTTATCGATGACGCGTCCCATGGCCCCGCCAAGTGCGTCGATTTCGCGTACCACGATGCCTTTTGCCGGTCCGCCGATTGACGGATTGCATGGCATGAACGCGATCATATCCAGATTCATCGTCAACACAAGTGTTTTTGCACCCATGCGGGCAGAAGCAAGTGCAGCTTCAGCTCCCGCATGCCCTGCTCCTACGACGATGACATCGAACGTGCCTGCTTCGTATTGTGGCATGTTCGTTCATTCCCTTCGAGTTTTATTTCCCTAAACAGAACTGCGAGAATAATTGGTTGAGGAGTCCGTCATCTGCCGTATCGCCGATGATTTCCCCAAGTATTTCCCAAGTTCGAGTGACGTCTATCTGAATCATATCCACCGGCACTTCCATTTCTGCCGCTTCAATGGCGTCTGAGATGGTCTGATGCGCTTGGTGGAGCAGCGAAATGTGGCGGGCGTTTGATACATAAGTCATATCCCCTGCCTCAATTTCCCCTTCAAAGAACAAATCCGCAATTGCTTCTTCCAATTGGTCAATGCCTTCTTCTTCAATTAACGAAGTGGTGACCAATAACCGGCTGCCGGCTAAAGCTTGGACTTTTTCCAAGTCAATTTTCTGCGGCAAATCGGTTTTATTGATCACAACGATATAATTCATATCTTTGACCGCTTCGAATAATAGTTCATCTTCTGCTATTAGCGGCTCAGAATAATTTAACACATAAAGGATCAAATCCGCTTCTTTGAGAACTTTTCGAGAGCGCTCAACGCCAATCCGTTCGACGATATCTTCTGTTTCCCGAATTCCTGCAGTATCCACGAGGCGAAGCGGCACTCCGCGGACATTCACGTATTCCTCTATTATATCACGGGTAGTTCCCGCTATTTCAGTGACGATCGCTTTATTTTCCTGGACCAAACTGTTTAATAGGGAAGATTTCCCGACATTCGGCCTTCCGATAATCACCGTAGACAAACCTTCACGCAGAATTTTCCCTTGAGAAGAAGTCTGAAGCAGCTTGTCAATTTCACTGCGCACCCACATCGACTTTTCAAGCATGATCGGACGCGTCATTTCCTCCACGTCGTCATATTCCGGATAATCGATATTCACTTCCATTTGGGCAATCGATTCAAGCAATGCTTGGCGCAAAGTATCGATCAGCTTCGACAGACGCCCTTCCATTTGGTTAAGCGCCACATCCATAGCCCGGTCCGTCTTCGCACGGATCAAATCCATCACGGCTTCTGCTTGAGATAAATCGATGCGGCCGTTTAAGAATGCCCGTTTTGTAAATTCTCCCGGCTCAGCGAGTCTTGCACCAGCCCGCAAAACCAAAGCCAATACGCGGTTGACTGACACAATGCCGCCGTGGCAGTTGATCTCAATGACATCTTCGCGTGTAAATGTTTTCGGCGCTTTCATAAACGACAGCATGACTTCCTCTACTGTCTCTTCCGTCCACGGATCCACTAAATGTCCATAATGGATGGTATGGGAAATTTGTTCAGCCAATTTCTTTCCGCTTGGCGCCTGGAATAGCTTGTCTGCGATGCTGATTGCTTCCGGTCCGCTTAAACGGACGATGGCAATCGCTCCCTCTCCGCTTGGCGTAGAGATCGCCGCTATTGTATCGAACTCCATGATATTGCCTCCTTCTATTGAAAAGCAGAAACGGACCCTGCGAAGCCAAACTAAATTGTTTGTCTAAAGCAGAACGGCCGTCGCAGCTTGTCATGGACTAACTTAAAATCTATCCACAAGTTCATCTTGAACTGAAATTATTTTCTCGCTTTAAAAAAGTTGTCCACATGTGGACAACCAGTAAATGCACATGACTTTCTAACATATTACAATAGCACAAATTGCTTCAATCTGAAAGGTGTAAAGCTTAGGCCGATTAAGCTGGAATAATCTATTTGCAAAGATCTTTGCAGCCTTGAACAGCCACCAATAACTGCAATAACGGTTTGTATCGTTTTGTATAATATTTGTGGAGCTTTTTGGTGGCTATAATACGTAAAAAAACGGTATGCATATTTATGCATACCGTTTTTATTAGCGCAGCGGTTCAATTACTAAATAGCGATTTGGATCTTTTCCTTCAGAATACGTATCAATATCTGTTCTGCGGGATAATGCTTGGTGAATGACTTTCCGTTCATAGGAAGGCATCGGTTCGAATTGAACGCGCCCTCCTGTCCGGATTGCTTTATCCGCCATACGGTCTGCCAGCTGTTCTAGCGTTTCCTGGCGCCGTTCACGGTAGTTCTCCGCATCCAATTCCACCATCATGAACTGGTTGGAGTATTTATTGGCGACAAGCTGGGCAAGCTGCTGAAGCGAATTTAAGGTATTCCCTCGTTTTCCGATCAGCATGGCCACTTTCTCGCTTTCTAAATAAAAGCGGATCTGTTTGCCTTTTTGGCTATGGGTGATGGTCAGATCTTCAATCGTCATTCCTTTGGCAATCGCTTGAAGATAATCCTTTGTTTCTTGAATCGCCCGCTCATTCGTTGCCGCAGGCGCTTCTTCTGCCAATTCTTCCAGAATCGCTTCCGGTTCGGCTACTGGAGATTTCTGTTCAAATGCTGCCTCTTCAACTGGAGCAGCCTCTATTTCCTTAACTTCAACCTCCACCTCTGCAGGCTTTGCTCCGAAGCCAAAAAAACCTTTTTTCTCTTCTTGGATGATGCGGATGTTTACTTCTTCACGTGTGGCTTGAAGTTTTTTCAATGCTTCTGAGATCGCGTTTTCAACAGTTGTACCCGTTTGCGTGATCTGTTTCACTTTTTAGCCCCTCCTGCTTTCGTTTTAACAGGTTGCTGCACTTCTTTCTTTTCCCACGGACGGTAAATAAACATGTTTTGGATAAGGGAAATAATATTTCCGATTACCCAGTAAAGCGTTAATGCAGATGGCAATACGATACCAAATCCGATAATCATGATCGGCATGAAATACATCATGATTTTCATTTGCGGATTGTCCATTGCTGGACCTGTGCGAAGCACTACAAATTGCATAAGGCCGGCGATCACTGCCAAGATAATGCTTGGTTCAGCAAGCGGGAATATTAGGAAGGTCCCGAGATCGATCGACGGTGTACTGTTCATCCGGCTGATTGCGTGGTAAAAACCGATTAAAATCGGCATCTGAATCAATACCGGCAAACATCCAGCCATTGGGTTGACGCCTTTTTCCTGGAACAGCGCCATCATTTCTTTTTGGTATTTCTGTTGGGTTACTGCATCTTTGGATTTGTATTTTTCTTGTAAAGCTTTCAGTTGCGGCTGCACTTCCTGCATCCGTTTTGAACTTTTTGTCTGTTTGACCATCAACGGCAATAATGCTAAGCGGATAATGATCGTAACAGCAATAATTCCAAGCCCGTAAGTCCCCAGTAAGCCTTTAAAATACGTAATAATTGAGACTAAGGGCCAAACGATAAATTCATTCCAAAATCCTTCGCTATCTCCACTGATCGGCTGATCAAATTCCGTACAACCCGCCAGCAGCAATGCAACTGCAATCAGTGAAATAAGCATGACTATTCGCTTATTCAACCTTCTTCCCCCAAACTAATTTTCGATTACTTCTATAATAACATCGATTCGCAAACGCTTTCTACTTCTTGGTCAAAGCGCGCGCAATTTTTAAAACGTGCTCCAAACTCTTCTTGCTTTCGTGAAAATCCATTTCGGCCGCCTGTTGCCGGGCGATGATAACATAATCGGTATTCGGCTTTAAATCATCTTTCAATTCCAAGAAAGTTTGCCGGATATAGCGTTTGATACGGTTTCTTGTAACTGCATTTCCTACTTTTTTGCTGACAGATAAGCCTAGGCGAAATTCCGGTTGATCACTTTTCAAAACATAGACGATAAACTGGCGATTCGCAAAAGACTTCCCTTTTTTAAAGATTCGCTGAAACTCTTTGTTTTTCTTGATACGTTGCTGCTTGTTCATCTTTTCACCTGCTTATTTTGGTTCATTTCCGCTCTATTCGTTAAGAAAAAGCTGGAGTGATCGTCCAATGAGTGGCATGAACACTCCATAAACACTGAAATCCTTTTCTTAAATAGGCAGAAAAGAAAAAAAGACCACTGATGCGGTCAGTGGACTTAAGCTGATAGTACTTTTCTTCCTTTGCGACGGCGTGCAGCAATTACTCTACGTCCGTTTTTTGTGCTCATACGTGCTCTGAAGCCGTGTACTTTGCTGTGTTTACGTGTATTTGGTTGGTATGTGCGTAATGTCATGTAGTGACACCTCCTGAATAAAAGTAACTCTTTTCTCAAAGACAGTCTTGACTATTATAAAGCCCTCTTGTATGAAATGTCAATGTCTTATTAAAAAAGAGGATGTTTAGCCTTCCAATCCCTCTATAGAAGTTATCCACATTCGTTTCCCAAAATGAAAAATTTCATGTGCAGCAAATTTTCTTCAAAAATATTTATCCACACCCCTTATCTACAACTTCTTCACATAGGAACCCCATGTGGATAGCTTCCGTGTGTACAAGAAAAGAAATGTGGATAAGTTCAAGAACTTCTTGTAATGTCTCATTTTTTTTGTTAACATTAACTTGTTTTCACTTGTTGACAATTTTATTCACAAAATACTTATCCACAAACTGTGCATAAGATGT